>CAVXQE010000010.1:0-410911 GCA_963763755.1 uncultured Gaiellaceae bacterium | reverse complement strand
CCTCTCCTCGCTCCCGACCGGGGAGCACGTCATCTCGGAGCACGTCCCGAGTGTTCGCTCCGTGTCGCTCGGCTTCTGGATCGGGACGGGCTCGCGCGACGAGACCGAATCGCGCGCCGGCGTCTCTCATTTCATCGAGCACCTGCTCTTCAAGGGCACGGGCACGCACACCGCGCAGGAGATCGCGGAGATCTTCGACGGGCTCGGCGGCGAGCTGAACGCGGCCACCTCGCGCGAGACGACGCTCGTCTACGCCCGCGTCCCGGACGACCGGCTCGAGCCCGCGCTCGACGTGATCGTCGGGATGGTCTACGACCCCGTGTTCGCCGAGGTCGACGCCGAGCGAGAGGTCGTGCTCGAAGAGATCGCGATGGTCGACGACAACCCGCAGGACCTCGTGCACGACGTCGTCGCGGAGGCGGTCTTCGGCGGCCATCCACTCGGTCGGCCCGTGATCGGGCGCGCCTCGGTGATCTCGTCGGTCTCCCGCAAGGCTCTCGCCACCTACCACCGGGGTGTCTATGCCCACGACAACATCGTCGTCGCGGCCGCCGGCAACGTGGAGCACGACCGGGTGCTGGAGCTGCTCGCGGCCAGGATTCCGAAGACTCAAGCCCCGCCGCGCCGCCCGCGCAAGCCGTTCGCCCGTGTTCCGGCGCCGGGGTATCGCTTTCAGCGCAAGTCGACCGAGCAGTACCACGTCTGCCTCGGCGCGCCCGGGATCTCGCGCCTCGACGAGCGCCGGTTCGCCGCGTCGCTACTCGACTCGATCCTCGGCGGCTCGGCCTCCTCGCGACTCTTCCAGGAGATCAGAGAGAAGCGCGGGATGGCGTACTCGGTCTACAGCTTCGCCTCCCAGTACTCCGACGCCGGCCAGATCGGCCTCTACGTCGGTACGCGTGAGGAGAACCTCGTGGAGTGCATGGAGATCGTTGCCCGCGAGCTCACGGACGTCTCCGAGGGGAACGTCAGAGACGGTGAGCTCGAGCGGGCGAAGGAGAACCTGAAGGGGCGGATGCTGCTCTCGATGGAATCGACCTCGAACCGGATGAGCCGGCTCGGGAAGTCGCTGATCACGGGTCCGAGCTCCTCTCGCTCGAGGAGCTCGTCGACCGCGTCGAGGGAGTGACCGGCGACGAGGTCGCCGAGATCGCCGGCGACCTGCTCCGGCTCGACCGGCTCTCGGCCGCCGGGATCGGCCCGAGCGAGGCTCGATTCAAGGCGGCGGTGCAGCGCGTCAACCCGGCTCTCGTCGGGCGCAAGGCCGCATGAAAGTTCTCTTGCTGGGCCGGAACGGCAAGGTCGGCTCCGTTCTCGGGCCGGCGCTCGAGGAGGCGGGTCACGAGCTGGTCGACTCGAGCGAAGGCGCCGACGCCGCGGTCGACTTCACCCGCCCCGATGCGGTGGAGGAGAACGTGCGCGCCTGCCTCGCTGCCGGCGTGCCGGTCGTCGTCGGGACGTCAGGCTTCGACCTGGAACGGGTGGCGGCGCTTGCAGCGGAGCACGGCGTGCCCGTCTTCTACGCACCGAACTTCGCGCTCGGAGCGGTGCTGATGATGCGCTTCGCCGAGGAGGCCGGGAAGGTCATGCCGCATGCGGAGATCATCGAGCTGCACCACGAGACGAAGCGGGATGCCCCCTCGGGCACGGCCAAGGCGACCGCCGAGCGGTTGCCGGGTGAGACGCCGATCCATTCGGTCCGCCTGCCGGGGCTCGTCGCGCACCAGGAAGTGATCTTCGGCGGACGTGGGCAGACGCTCACGATCCGCCACGACACGACCTCCCGCGAGGCGTTCGTGCCGGGCGTTCTGCTCGCGCTGGAGAAGCTGCGCGCGTTGCCGCCGACCCTGACGGTCGGCCTCGACGAGCTTCTCTGAAGCGCGGCCCAGCCTCCGTCTCGACCGTCGCCTGTGACCGCCGCAGTGGTCGCCGGCGACTCCGCCCGAGTCGTGCGCGTGGGCCGCGCCGCGTGACTCTGTTCCGCCGAGGCACTTTTGTCAAGATCGAACCGATGATCGAGTTCGTCGTCGGAGACCTGACCGAGCAGCCGGTCGACGCGATCGTGAACGCAGCGAACACGTCTCTGCTCGGCGGAGGCGGTGTCGACGGAGCGATCCATCGCGCCGGCGGCCCGGAGATCCTCGCCGAGTGTCGCCTCCTGGGCGGCTGCGACACGGGCGATGCGAAGGCGACGACCGCGGGGCGGCTGCCTGCTCGCTGGGTGATCCATGCGGTCGGCCCGGTCTGGCGGGGCGGAGAAGCGGGCGAGGCCGAGCTGCTCGCGTCTGCGCACCGGCGGTCGCTCGAAGTCGCGCGCGACCTGGGCGCGCGGACCGTCGCGTTCCCCGCGATCTCGTGCGGGATCTACGGGTATCCGCCTGAGCTCGCGGCGCCGGTGGCGATCGAAGCGCTCAGCCCGTTCGAGGACGACTTCGAGACGATCAGGTTCGTCTTCCTCCGCGCCGCTCTCCGCGAGGTGTTCGCAAGCGCTGCGCGAAGGTAGGATTCACACGTGCTCGGCGACGTTCTGACCGCGATCGTGACGCCGTTCAAGAGGGACGGCTCGGTCGACCTCGACAGCTTCCGCGCACTCGCGCGCCACCTCGTCGAGAACGGCTCCGACGGCCTCGTCGTCACCGGCACCACCGGCGAGGGGCCCGTGCTCTCAGACGAGGAGCGGCTTGCGCTCTACGCCGCAGCACTCGAGGAAGTGGGCGACCAGGCGACCGTGGTCGCCGGCACCGGCACCTACGACACCCGCCACTCGATCCACCTGACCGAGCAGGCGCACGAGCTCGGCGTCGACGCCTTCCTGGTCGTGACGCCGTACTACTCGAAGCCGCCGCAGCGCGGGATCGTGGCGCACTTCGAGGCGGTGGCGGCCGCGACCGACAGGCCGGTCGTCGTCTACAACATCCCGAGCCGGGTCGTGATCAACATCGAGCCCGAGACGATCTCGCGGCTCGCAGAGATCGAGAATGTTCGCGCGGTCAAGCAGGCCTACGACGATCTCGCCGAGGCGAAGCACATCGTGGAGACGGGCCTCGACCTGTACGCCGGCGACGACGATCTGATCCTGCCGTTCCTCGAGCTCGGCGGTGTCGGCGGCATCTGCGTGCACACGCACGTTGTCGGGCCGCAGGTGAAGGAGCTGGTCCGGCTGTGGAAGGCCGGCGAGCACGAGGCGGCCAGGGAGCTCAACCGGGAGCTGGCCCCCTCGATCGAGCTTTTGCGCGTCGTCGGCAACCCGATCGCGATCAAGGCGGCTCTGAATCTGCTCGGGCACGAGGTCGGCGGCCATCGGCTGCCGCTCGTCGAGGCCACCCACGACGAGCGCGACCGCGTTCGTGACTGCCTCTCACGGCTCGGCCTGCTTCAGCCCGCCGTCGCATAGGCCGTGCGTACACTCCGCGCGTGAGCCTGCGGATCATCCCACTGGGCGGCCTCGGCGAGGTCGGCAAGAACATGACCGTCTACGAGCACGGGGACGAGATCGTGATCGTCGACGCGGGCCTCGCGTTCCCACGGGACGAGCACCTCGGCGTCGACCTCGTCCTGCCGGACATCGGCTACCTGCGCGACCGCCGCGTGAACGCGGTCGTCCTGACGCACGGGCACGAGGACCACGTCGGTGGGCTGCCGTACCTGCTCCGTGAAGTGGACTGCGACAAGGTGATCGCGACCAAGCTGACGCTCGGCCTGATCAAGTCGAAGCTCGACGAGCACGGCCTGACCGCCTCGACCCAGCTGGAGGAGGCCGAGACCGGGAAGCAGATCCGGGTCGGCTCGTTCACCCTGGACTTCGTCCGTGTGGCGCACTCGATCCCGGACTGCGTCGCGGTCGTCCTCGAGACGGCCGCCGGCCGGGTCGTCCACACCGGTGACTGGAAGCTCGACCACACGCCCGTCGACGGCCTCAAGACCGACGTCGGCCGTCTGGCGGAGCTCGGGAACCTGGGCGTCGACCTGATGCTCGGCGACTCGACGAACGCCGAGCGGCCGGGGATGACCGGCTCGGAACGGCTCGTCGGCGAAGCCTTCCGCACGCTGATCCCGCTGCGCAAGGGCCGGATCCTGGTCGTCTCCTTCGCGTCGAACGTCCACCGGATGCAGCAGGCGATCGACGTCGCCATTCAGGTCGGTCGCAAGGTGGCGATCGTCGGCCGCTCGATGCGCAAGAACCTCAACATCGCCCGGCAGCTCGGCTACCTCGACGTGCCGGAGCACATTCTGATCAAGCCGCAGGAGGCGATGGAGCTGCCGCCGGGCCAGGTGATGATCCTCTGCACGGGCAGCCAGGGCGAGCCGATGTCCGCACTCACGCGCATCGCCTACAACGACCATCCGTCCGTCTCGATCGAGCGCGGCGACACCGTGATCCTCTCCGCCAAGCCGGTACCGGGCAACGAGTTGCGCGTGCACGACTCGATCAACCGGCTCGCGAAGGCGGGTGCCGAGGTCCTGCACCAGGAGATCGCGCCGGTGCACGTCTCCGGTCACGCCTGCTCGGAGGAGATGCGGACGATGCTCTCGCTGCTGCGCCCGCGCGCGGTGATGCCGGTGCACGGCGAGTACCGGATGCTCGCGGCGCACGGCCAGCTCTCGCTCGAGTCCGGCGTGCCGGCGGACGCGATCATCATCGCCGAGAACGGCTCGGTCGTCGAGCTCGAGCCCGGGAAGACGCCGCGCATCGTCGACCGGATCGAGGCCGGCGTCACGTTCGTGGACGGGCTCGGCGTCGGAGACGTCCGCGACGTCGCCCTGCGCGATCGCCGCCGCCTCTCCGAGGACGGCGTGCTGATCATCGTCACCACGCTGGCGAGCTCGAACGGCGGCACGACCGCGCCGCCCGAGCTGATCGCGCGCGGCTTCGGCGACTCCGAAGACCTGATCGACGAGCTCCGGGACGAAGCCGCTCGCGTGCTCCAGGACCTGGCGGCCGACGACATCACCGAGATCAAGCTGCTGCAGGAGCACCTGCACGATGCGGTCGGACAATTGATCTACGACAGAACGCGCCGCCGGCCGATGATTCTTCCCGTGGTGATCGAAGTTTGATGACGCGACTGGCCCGACGTTCCTCGTCGGGCACGCGGCGAGTGAGCTGACGGCACGGCGCCTGATCGGCCAGCTGCGCGCGTGCGAGGCCGCCGCGCTGGCGTTCTGCCGCCTGCTCGAGCGCTGGGGGAGGGGGGACGCGCAGCCGCCGACCGCAGGCGGACGAGAAGCCGCGCTCCGGCATGCCGCCGACCGCGTCGAGACTGCGCTCGCGGGGCTCGACGTCCCGCTCAGCCGCTATCTCCTCGAGCTCGAGGCCGATCAGGCGGAGGGCCGTTCCTGGTACACGGGTCCGGGCGCCGGCGAGCTCGTCGAGTGGAAGGCCGTGCTCGCTCGCGCCGGGGTGCATGCCAGCCCGATCCGCGTCGCCGCCGCCTATCTCGAGCTGGCAGTGCTCGTCCGCGCTCTCCAGGGTCTCTCCGACGCGGCGAGGCTCGATGCCCCGCCGGACGCGTCCTCGCTCTGGGCCGGCCTCTTCGACCTCCGCGACACACTGCTCGGCTCGACCGTGGACGACCTGCGGGCCCTTGCCGCCTAGCATCACCGTCGTCGGGTCGGTCAACCTCGACCTCGTTGCTCAGGTGGAGCGGCTGCCGCGGCCGGGGGAGACGGTCACGGACGCGGTCTTCGCGCGCGTTCCGGGCGGCAAGGGCGCGAACCAGGCCGTCGCGTGCGCCCGGCTCGGAGCGGACGTGACGCTCGTCTGCTCGGTCGGTGACGACGTCTTCGCGGCCGAGGCGCTGCCGCAGGAGGAGCGGTTGACCGTCGACGCGATCCGGGTCGGCGCACCGACGGGAGTCGCGGTGATCCTCGTCGACGCCGAGGGCGAGAACCAGATCGCGGTCGCCCCGGGCGCAAACGCGGAGGTACGCAGCTTCGAGGTCGGCGCGGCCGACGCGGTCCTGACCCAGCTCGAGCTCCCGGACGCAGCGGTGATCGCGGCCTGGGAGCAGGCGTCGGGGCTCTTCTGCCTGAACGCCGCGCCGGCGCGACCGATCGACGTCGATGCCGACCTGACCGTCGTCAACCGCTACGAGCTCGAGGTCCTCAAGCGCCGCGACGGCCTGGTCGCACTGACCCTCGGAGCCGAGGGCGCGGTGCTGCTCCAGGAGGGCGAGGAGATCGCGCGGGCGGAGCCTCCCCGCGTCGAGGCCGTCGACGGCACAGCGGCCGGCGACGCCTTCACGGCCTGCCTGCTCGTCTCGCTCCTCGAGGGCCGCGACCAGGAGGAAGCTCTGCGCCGGTCGTGCGCGGCGGGGGCGTTGGCCGCCTCTCGCTTCGGCGCGCAACCGTCGCTTCCGACCGCGGCCGAGATTGACGAGATACTGACACCGTGACTCCAGTCATCATCGATTGCGATCCCGGCCACGACGATGCGATCGCGCTCCTGCTCGCGCTCGCGAGCCCTGAGATCGACCTTCTGGGCGTCACGACCGTGCACGGGAATCAGACGATCGACAAGACGACGGACAACGCGCTCCGCATCCTCGCGCTCGTGGGCAGGGAGGACGTCCCCGTCGCGATGGGGGCCGACCGTCCGCTCGAGCGCGAGCCCCACGTCGCCGCGCACGTCCACGGGGAGAGCGGGCTCGACGGTCCGGAGCTGCCGCCGCGCGCCTCGGAGCCCATCGCCCAGCACGCTGTCGATTTCCTCGTTGAGCACGTCACCGCGGAGACCGTGCTCGTGCCGGTGGGGCCGTTGACGAACGTCGCGCTCGCGCTCGACCGGGGCATACGGCCGGCTCGGATCGTGCTGATGGGCGGTGCTATCGCGGAGGGCAACATGACCCCGGCGGCGGAGTTCAACATCTGGGTGGATCCCGAGGCCGCGCAGCAGGTCTTCCACTCGGGCATCGACGTGACGATGGTCGGGCTCGACGTCACGCACGGCGCGCTTCTGACGCCTGCGTGGGCGGAGCGGTTCAGGCGGTCCGGCCGCGTCGGCACGTTCGTCGCCGAGCTCGTCGAGTTCTTCAAGCAGTACCACGCCCGGACCTACGGCTGGGACGGCGCTCCGATTCACGACGCGGTCGCGATGGCACACGTCCTACGCCCGGACCTGATGACCACCGAGCACTTGAACGTCGAGGTCGAGACGGAATCAGACCTCTGCCGCGGCAGGACGGTCGTCGACCGCTGGCACCGCACCGACCGCGAGCCGAATGCGCAGGTCGGACTGGAGGTCGACGCGGATGCGTTCTTCGATCTCCTGCTCGCGCGCATCGCAACGCTCGGCTGATGCCGCCCGGGCTCGGCCGGCTCGCTGTTGCCTCGCTCGGCGCCGCCGCACTCGCGCTCGGTCTCGTCGCGGCGCTGAACGGCGTGCCGGCGGGAATCGTGATCGCGGTGGGTGGCGTGGCGCTTCTCCTCTGGAGTGTCTTCGGTCGGTAGGGCATGCCGCCCGGCAGGGGTCGACTCCCGCGTGTCGAACGGCTCCGCATGCCTGCTCGCAAGAAGAAGCGGCCTCTCCGGCCGCGTACGCCCTCGCGCGTCAAGAAGCGGAAGCGGAAGTCGCGCGCCCGAGCGCCGCACCAGCACCCTGAGCTGATCGGGCTCGGGCTCGCCTCGCTGGGTCTTTTCCTCGCTTCGGTGCTCTATCTGGGCTTCGCGGGCGGGATCGTCGGCGAGAAGGTCGAGCAGGGGCTCCGCGACTTCCTGGGCAGCGCCGCGTACGCGGCCCCGGCGGCGCTCATCGCCGTGGGTGGGCTGATGCTCTTCCGCAGCGCGCTCGTCAGCTTCACGCCGTTCCGCGTCGGGCTCGCAGTTGCGTTCCTGGGGCTGATGACGACACTCGGCTCCAGCCACGGCGGCTTCGTCGGCAACCTGCTCGGAGGCTGGATCGAGACGCTCCTCGGCAGCACCGGTGCTCTGCTCGTCGGCCTCACCGCGCTTCTCGCGGGCGGTCTCCTGCTCTCGGGCGCCTCGTACGGCGCGCTCCTGCGCCGGTCCGGTCACGCAATGCGTCTTGCGCACGGCGCGGCTCGCCGCTCGCTCGAGCGCCCGGACCGTCTGGAGGTCGCAGACGAGGAGCACCATCGTCTTCTCGCGCCTGCGCACGAGCCACCGATCGACGTCGTGCACGACTATCCGGACGTCATCTCCGAAGGATTGTCCGAGCCGTCACCGCTTCTGCTCGACCCGGAAGGAGAGACCGACGAGCAGACGGTGCTCTTCGACGCGCCGCGCCCGGAGGGGGCGTACGTGCTTCCCGATCGCGCCGTCCTGAGGACGTCGCCTGCCGTCGCCAAGGGCGTCAGCGGCGCCGACCAGCGCACCGCGGACACCCTCGTCCAGGCTCTCGCGCACTTCGGGGTCGAGGCGACGATCGTCGGCCAGATCGCCGGGCCGCGGGTGACGCGGTACGAGCTCCAGCTCGCTCCCGGCACCAAGGTGTCGAAGGTCGCTGCGCTGAAGGACGATCTCTCCTACGCGCTCGCGACGACCGAGATCCGGATTCTGGCGCCGATTCCCGGCAAGCAGGCCGTGGGCGTCGAGGTTCCGAACCTGAGCCCGAAGATCGTCACGCTCGGCGACATCTACGACGATCTGCCCTCGACCGCGAGCCCACTCGCCGTCTGGCTCGGCAAGGACATCTCCGGCAACGCGGTCTGGGCCGACCTGGCGCGGATGCCGCACATCCTGATCGCGGGCACCACGGGCTCCGGTAAGTCCGGCTGCATCAACACGATCCTGACGTCGGTGCTCCTCCGCTCGACGCCTGACGAAGTGCGGATGATCCTGATCGACCCGAAGCGGATCGAGCTCAACTACTACGAGTCGATCCCGCACCTGCTGACGCCGGTCGTCTCCAGCCCGAAGGAGGCGAGTGCCGTCCTCACCAACGTCGTCGCCGAGATGGAGCGCCGGTACGAGCGCCTCTCGATCGTGCGCGCCCGCAACCTCCCCGAGGCCAACCGCGCCTTCCGCGCCCGCGGCGAGGAGACGCTGCCCTATCTGCTGGTCGTGATCGACGAGCTCGCCGACCTGATGATGATCAGCCCGCAGGCGGTCGAGGACGCTGTCATCCGCCTCGCGCAGAAGTCGCGCGCCGTCGGTATCCACCTCGTGCTCGCCACCCAGCGGCCCTCGGTCGACGTGATCACGGGGATGATCAAGGCGAACGTGCCGAGCCGGATCGCGTTTGCCGTCTCCAGCCAGACGGACTCGCGCGTGATCCTCGATACCGCCGGCGCCGAGAGCCTGCTCGGCCAGGGCGACATGCTCTTCAAGCCGCTCGGAACCTCGCGTCTCCAGCGCGTTCAGGGCGCCTACGTGTCCGAGGACGAGGTGAACCTCGTCGTCGAGCAGTGCCGCCACCAGCGCGACCAGGAGCTGGACGAGACGCTGCTGGAGCTGCCGGAGGGCGCACTCGAGGATGACGGCGACCACGACGGCGAGTTCGACCCGGACGAGGATCAGCTGCTCGAGAAGGCGATCGAGATCGTCGTCCAGACTCAGACGGCGTCCGTGTCCCTGCTGCAACGCCGCCTGCGGGTGGGCTACACCCGGGCGGGCCGGCTGATCGACATGCTCGAGCGGCGCGGAATCATCTCCGGCTACGAGGGGTCGAAGCCGCGGCGGGTGCTCGTGGACGAAGCCGAGCTCGAGCGGTTCGTCATTAGCAGTTCGTAAAGTTCGTAAAGACTTCCCTTTTCGCCCAACTTAGGGTCTAATCAAGCGTCCAAGCTTGGCGGTGGATGTGACTTCTAAGGAGGGCATGTGAAAGTACGTACGTTTATGCCGCTCGTCGCGGCGGCACTTATCGCGGTCCTGACGCTGGCGCTCGGCGCCGGCACGGGTTCTGCGAAGACGGATGTCAAGGCGGCGCCTGCGCCGTACAGAGTTGCGCTCGTGACGGACATCGGCGGTCTCGACGATCGCTCGTTCAACTTCCTGGCGAACAAGGGTCTCGCCCAGGCGAAGACGCAGCTGAAGATCCAGGGTCGGGTGTTCATCTCGAAGTCGAACGCCGACTACGTTCCGAACCTCACGGCTGCGGCTCGTGGTGGCTACAACCTCGTCATCTCGGTCGGCTTCCTGATGGGCGACGCCACACAAGCTGTGGCGAGCCGCTTCCCGAAGACGAAGTTCGCGATCATCGACAACTCGGGTGCCGCGAAGGACTTCGCAAAGGCTCCCAGGCCGACGAACATCCGGGGCCTGCTCTTCAAGGAGCAGGAAGCCGGCTACCTGGTTGGGTATCTCGCCGGGCTCGTGGCGAAGAACACCCCGAATAGCGCGGGTGTGATCGCGGCGGTCGGCGGTCTGAAGATCCCGCCGGTCGACCGGTTCATCGGCGGCTACTACCAGGGCGCCAAGGCGGCCTACCCGGCCGTGAAGGTCGAGCACAGCTACTCCCAGGACTTCGTCGATCAGGCGAAGTGCAAGGAAGCGGCGCTCAACCACATCGCGAACGGCGCGTCGGTCGTCTTCCAGGTCGCCGGTCAGTGCGGCCTCGGCGTCCTCAGCGCCGCCAAGGAGAAGGGCGTCTTCGGCATCGGCGTCGATGCCGACCAGGGCTACCTCGGCAACCACGTCCTGACGAGCGCCACGAAGAAGGTCGACGTGGCCGTGTTCAAGACGATCGAGGACGCCAAGGCCACGCGCGCGAAGTTCAAGACGAACTTCAACGCCGTCTTCACCGTGAAGAACAACGGCGTCGGCTACGGCAGGATCTCCACGCGGACACAGGCGTCGTGGCGGAAGGCCCTCGCCGGCGTCAGGCTGCAGATCGCCACCGGCAAGATCAAGGTCACCCAGCAGTCCCCGCCCGCCTCGGGCTAGGACTCTGCGTTCACCGGAAGGGGCGGGGTTTCGGTCCCGCCCCTTCCGGTATGACTACGTTTGTGAAGCGGCTGTCCGTCCTCTCCCTCGTGCTGCTGGTCGCCGTCGCCGGGTGTGGCAGCGACGACAACGCCGCGACGACCGGCACAACGGCGACCGAGGCCGCCGGCACGACGGCGGACACCACCTCGAAAGGGCCGGCGATCAAGGTCGGGCTCGTCACCGACATCGGGGGTCTGGACGACCGCTCGTTCAACTTCCTCGCAAACAATGGGCTCCAGCAGGCGGAAAGCGAGCTCGGGGTGCAGGGACGCGTCGTCGTCTCGCGCACCAACGCCGACTACGTCCCCAACCTCAGCAGTCTGGCAAAGGCGAAGTACGACCTCGTGATCGCCGTCGGCTTCCTGATGGCGGATGCGCTGGACACCGTCGCGAAGCAGTTCCCGGAGACGAACTTCGCGATCATCGACTTCGACCAGACGGCGATGAAGTCGAAGCCCAAGAACGTCCGCGGCCTGCTCTTCAAGGAGCAGGAGGCGGGCTACCTCGTCGGGTACCTCGCCGGGCTCGTGACCAAGCAGGAGGGCGGCTCGCAGCAGGTGATCGGATCGGTCGGCGGACAGAAGATCCCGCCGGTCGACCGGTACATCGCGGGCTACCGGGCCGGCGCCAGGAAGGCCGTCCCGGGGATCACGACGCTGAACGCCTACTCGCAGGACTTCGTCGACCAGGCGAAGTGCAAGGAGCTCGCGCTCGACCAGATCGCCCGTGGGGCGCATGTGATCTTCCAGGTCGCCGGCCAGTGTGGTCTCGGTGCGCTCTCCGCGGCCAAGGAGAAGAACGTTCGCGGCATCGGTGTCGACGCCGACCAGTCGTACCTCGGCCCCCACATCCTCACGAGCGCCCTGAAGAAGGTCGACGTCGCGGTCTTTCAGACGGTGCAGGCCGCGCAGGACGGGTCGTTCTCGGGCGGGACGAACACCATCTTCGACGTCGCCTCGGGCGGGGTCGGGCTCGGCAAGATCGCCAGCGACGTGCCGGCCGACGTCGTTGCGCAGGTCAACCGCGTGCAGGATCAGATCGCCTCGGGCCAGATCAAGAACATCCCGGAAACCGTCGGCTAGCCCAGCGCGGGCTCCTGCGGATCCCCCTACCTGCGCCATGAGGTTAGGATCGCGCGATGGCGGACGAGCGGCCCGTTCTTGAACTTCGCGGCATCACCAAGCGGTTCCCGGGCATCGTCGCGAACGACAACGTCGACTTCGACCTGCGCAAGGGCGAGGTGCACGCGCTGCTGGGCGAGAACGGGGCGGGGAAGTCGACCCTGATGAACGTCCTCTACGGCCTCTACCGGCCGGACGAGGGCGAGATCCTGATCAACGGCAAGCACGCCGAGCTAGGGTCGCCGCGGGCTGCGATCGAGGGCGGGGTCGGCATGGTGCACCAGCACTTCATGCTGATCCCGGTGATGACGGTCGCCGAGAACATCGTGCTGGCGACCGAGCCGGTGCACAACGGCGTCCTCCTCGATTACACCGCGGCCGAGAAGCGCGTGCAGGACATCTCGACCCGCTTCGGGCTCGCCGTCGACCCCCGCGCGATGGTCCGGGACATCACCGTGGGCCAGCAACAGCGGGTGGAGATCCTGAAGGCGCTCTACCGTGGCGCGGACATCCTCGTGCTCGACGAGCCGACGGCGGTGCTGACCCCGCAGGAGGCACAGGAGCTCTTCGCGATCGTGCGCAGCCTGACCGAGCAGGGCAAGTCGATCATCTTCATCAGCCACAAGCTGAACGAGGTGACCGAGATCGCCGACCGGATCACGGTGCTGCGCCGCGGCAAGAAGATCGAGACGCTGCCGGCGGCAGGAGCGACCGAGGAGAGTCTGGCGCGCCTGATGGTCGGCCGCGAGGTGCTGCTGCGGGTTGACAAACGCCCCGGCGAGCCGACGGAGCCGCTGCTCAGAATCGAAGGGCTGACGGTCGACGACGACCGTGCGTTCGAGAAGGTCCGGAACGTGTCGTTCGAGGTCCGCGGCGGCGAGATCGTCGGCCTCGCCGGCGTCGACGGGAACGGCCAGACCGAGCTGATCGACGCGATCGCCGGCCTGCGCAAGGTGAAGTCGGGGCGGGTCCTGATCGGGACCGAGGACGTCACCGACGAGGGCTGCCGCGACTGCCTCGATGCCGGTCTCGGCCACATCCCCGAGGACCGGCAGCGGCGCGGGCTCGTCCTCGACTTCTCGCTCGCGGAGAACATCGCCCTCCACGACTACGACCATCCGCCCGCCTCACGCTTCGGCTGGCTGTTCCCGAAGCGTCTGGCGGAGAAGGCTCGGGGCCTGCTAAAGGAGTTCGACGTTCGCGGCGGTGGCCCGCAGACGCTCGCCGGTGGCCTCTCGGGGGGTAATCAGCAGAAGGTCGTGCTCGCGCGCGAGATCGATCGCAACCCCAAGGTGCTGATCGCGGCCCAGCCGACGCGAGGTCTCGACGTCGGGGCGATCGAGTTCGTCCACCGCCGTCTCGTCGAGGAGCGGGACGAGGGCCGCGCAGTGCTGCTCGTCTCACTGGAGCTGGAGGAGATCCTCTCGCTCTCCGACCGGATCCTCGTGCTCTACGAGGGCGAGATCGTGGGCGAGTTCGCTCCGGGCGTCACCGAGGACGAGCTCGGTATCGCGATGACCGGCGCGGGCAGGAAGGCGGCGTGAGCGACTCGACGCCGGCGGAGGGCGGCGGGAACGTCGAGAGCCCGCCCGCCGGGAGCGATCCCCCGCCGAGCTTCGCCACCCGGCTTGCGCTCGCGCACAAGGCCGGCGGGATCGCCGTACCGCTGCTGACCCTGGTCCTCGCCTTTCTGATCGGTGGCCTCGTCGTCCTGGCCACGACCGGGAAGAACCCCCTCAACACGTACAAGGCGATCTTCGAAGGCGCGGGCTTCAACTGGTTCTTCCAGGTCGGGTCGTACGAGCTTCGAATTCCGTTCACCGACGCCCACATCTGGTTCCCGTGGAACGTGAACGACTTCGAGTCCCTTGCGGCGGTCAACCTGCAGCAGACGCTGATCATCTGGGTGCCGCTCGTGTTCACCGGGCTCGCCGTCGCCTTCGCGTTCCGCTGCGGGATGTTCAACATCGGCGGGCAGGGCCAGTATCTCGTCGGGGCAATCATCGCCGTCTGGATCGGGTCGTCGCTGCCCCAGCTGCCCTCCTTCCTGCACGTCGTCTTCGCAATCGTCGCCGGTGCGCTCGCAGGTGCCGCCTGGGCCGGAATTGCCGGGTTGCTCAAGGCACTCGTCGGCGCCCACGAGGTGATCACGACGATCATGCTCAACTGGATCGCGATCTGGGTCGGCGTCTTCCTGTTCGGGTTGGGTGGCCCGCTGCAGAACGACACGCAGGAGTTCGTGCCCGTGTCGAACGACGTGCTCGACGAGTCGAAGCTGAAGGTCTTCTGGGGCGATCCGCTCCTGCAGGGGCTCCATGTCGGCTTCTTCCTCGCGATCTCCGCCCTCGTCGTGTACTGGATCGTGCTCAACCGCACCACGCTCGGCTACGAGGTGCGCGCAGTCGGCTACAACCCCGAGGCGGCACGCTACGGCGGCATCTCGGTCGCGCGCAACTACTTCCTGGCGATGGCCATCTCCGGGACGTTCGCCGGGCTCGCCGGAGCGATCGACATCGTCGGCTGGCAGTACCGAATCAACACGAACGACGTGCTCCTCACGACGATAGGGTTCACCGGAATCGCGGTCGCCCTCCTGGGGCGAAACACGGCAGTCGGCGTCGCGCTCTCTGCGCTCTTGTTCGCGGGGCTCATCACCGGTACGTCGACACGCAATCTCGATCCCGAGATCTTCCGTCCCGACCTCGCGTCGAACCTGACCCTCCTGATCCAGGGCCTCGTCGTGCTGTTCGTCGGCGCCGACGTGCTGATCCTCTCGGTGTTCGGTCTGCGTAAGCGGCGGCGGCGGAGAGTCGTGGCGGCGACCGAATGATCGAACGTTTGCGCGAACGGCTGCCGCGCGGCGGTCGCGCTGTCGCCTGGATCGGGATCCTCGTCGGCATCGTCGCCTTCTGGATCGCGCTGCCGCCGCTCTCGATCCGCAACCCGGTCGTTCCGGTCGTGATCGGAGTGGTCGCGATCGCACTCGGGATCGGCGCCCTCAGCCGCGGCGTGCGGCGGCTCGGCTGGGGGGCGGTGGTGATCGGCGTCCTCGGGATCGCGCTCGGCTACCTCGCGACGAGGTCGAGCGTCGGCCACCTCGACCAGGTGGTCGTCTGGTCGGCGCTGACGGCCGCCATGCTCCGGTACGCGACCCCGCTCGCGTTCGCCGCGATGGGTGGCCTCTTCTCGGAGCGGAGCGGCGTCGTGAACATCGCCCTCGAGGGGATGATGCTCTCGGGTGCCTTCTTCGGCATCCTCGGCGCCGACAAGCTGAACTCGTGGGCGCTCGGGCTCCTGTGCGCGGCTCTGGCCGGGGGAGCATTCGCGCTCGTCCACGCGTTCTTTGCGATCCACCTGCGCGCGGATCAGATCGTGGGCGGGTTTGCGATCAACTTCCTCGCTCTCGGAATCACCGGCTATCTCTTCATCGACATCTACGGCGGCGAGGGAACGCCGCCGGACATCTCCGAGATTCCGGACGTCCACCTCAACTTCCTGTCGGACTGGTACTTCATCGGGCCTGTGCTCGGCCAGCTGAACCTGATGATCTGGCTCGCAGCGCTGACCGTCCTCCTCACCTGGGTCGTGATGTTCAAGACACCGATCGGGCTGCGGATCCGCGCCGTCGGCGAGCATCCACGCGCCGCCGACACGGTCGGCATCTCCGTGTACAAGATTCGCTATGCGTCGGTGATCCTCTCGGGCATCCTCGCGGCGCTCGGGGGCGCCTATCTCTCGATCGGGTTCGTGAACTCGTTCAACCAGAACATGACAGCGGGAAAGGGGTACATCGCGCTGGCCGCGGTCATCTTCGGCAACTGGCGGCCGTGGGGAGCGGCGGCGGCCTGCCTTCTCTTCGGCTTCTCGAGCGCCCTCGCCCAGCGGCTGCCCGCCTACTCGGATTCGGCCGCCGTTCTCTTCCAGGCTCTCCCGTATGTGCTCACCCTGATCGCGGTCGCCGGAGTCATCGGCCGCTCGATCCCGCCGGCAGCTGTTGGCCGTCCCTACAAAAAGCAGTAACGGCGGACCGCCGCGCCCCGGTAGCGCGCGCCTGTCCGTCTTCGTCGGCCTGCTCTCGGTCGCCGTGCTCCCCGTCGCCATCTTGGCGACGGGCCGGTCGGAGAAATACGAGCTCATGCACGCCGCGGCAGCGATCCCGCTGGCGGCGGCCCTCGGCCTGCTCGCCTGGGCGCTCGCCCGCCGGGCCCGTTCGCGTCTTGCGCCGACGCTCGGCCACCCACGAGGGAGTCGAACGGCACGGGTCGGCAGGTTCCTCGGCCTGCTCGGATTCGTGCTTGCGCTGACCGCGGCCGGCTCGGTCGCGGTCTACGCCGTGCTCTCGTTCGTCGCTGACTAGGCGCTGGCGGACACGGCCGCTACCATGCGGCGAATGTTCGAGATCGGCAACAGCCTCCGGGAGGCTCGTCTCCGCCGCCACATCGAGTTCACGGACGCAGAGCACGGCACCAAGATCCGCGGCAAGTACCTCCGAGCCCTCGAGGACGAGCGCTTCGAGCTGCTGCCCTCGCACACCTACATCAAGGGCTTTCTCCGCTCCTACGCGGAGTACCTGGGGCTCGACGGACAGCTCTACGTCGACGAGTACAACTCCCGCTTCGTCGTGGGCGAGGAGGACGGCCCCGTACGCTCGCCTCGACGGGTGCCCGCCGCTCGCGCCAGACGGGCAGACCGGCGGGAGTCGAGCTTCGTCCTGCTGGGGCTGATCGCGATCGGGCTTCTCGCTGCCCTCGTGATCGCCGCCTGGCGGTTCGGCAACGCGCCGAACGAGGACATCCACGGCTTGAACACGACGCCGAAGGCGGCGAAGGTGCAGCAGGTGTCCGGGTCGGCCAGGCTCGAGCTGCGCGCGACGCGCGGTGACTCGTACATGATGGTGCGCGCCAAGAGCGCGCTCGGGAACGTTCTCTATCAGGGCACGCTCGAGAAAGGGCAGCGCCAGCGCTTCGACGGCAAGGTGCTCTGGCTGCAGCTCGAGACGCCGCGGAACGTCCTGGTCAAGCTGAACGGCAATCGCGTGAAGCTCGCCCCTGCGGTCAAGGCGCAGGGCGTCTTCGTGACTGCGAAGAAGATCTTCGCCGCCGACGCGAATTGAGCCCGGGGCGAGCGCGCCCCCGGGCCGTGATCGTCGTCACGGGCAGTGAGCTCGTGCGCGGCGAGCGGACCGATCTCAACGGGCCGTTCCTCGCTCGCTCGCTCCTCGCCCTGGGGGTCGAGCCTGCGCGGATCCAGATCGTCGGCGACGATCCTGCCGAGCTCGAGGCTGCCGTACGCGACGCCGTCGCCTCCGCCGAGCTCGTGGCGTGCTCGGGCGGCCTCGGGCCGACGCATGACGATCGCACGGTGGAGGTCGTCGCCAGGGTGGCGGGCCGGCCGCTTCGGACGGACGAGGAGCTCGAGGCGCAGATCGAGGGTGTCTCGCGCATGGCCGCAGAACGCATGAAGCGGCCGTACGCGGACTTCGCGCAGGGTGTGACCAAGCAGGCGACAATCCCGGAGGGCGCGGACGTGCTCGGGCTGGCAGGAACGGCGCCAGGTCTCGTGGTCGAGGCGGACGGGACGCCGGTGATCGTGCTTCCCGGGCCGCCGCCGGAGCTGCAGCGGCTCTGGCCGCGCGCGCTCGAGACCGAGGGGGTCCGGCGGGTGCTCGACCGGGGCAAGCCGCCGCTCCGGCGGACCCTGAGATTCTTCGGGCCCGGCGAGTCGCAGGTCGCCCAGGCCTTCCAGGAGGCGGGCGGCGATGGAGAGGGGCTCGAGGTCACGATCTGCGCCCGCAGCTTCGAGATCCACGTCGACCTCGTGGCGGATCCGAGCGAGGAGGGCCGGATGCTCGAGCTCCAGTCCGGGCTCGAAGAGCGACTCGGCAGGTTCCTCTACTCGACCGACGGCCGCACCGTCGAGGAGATCGTGCTCGACCGCTGCCGCGAACGCGGCTGGAAGCTCGCCACTGCGGAGTCCTGCACCGGCGGCCTGATCGCTGCGGCCCTGACCGCGATCCCCGGCTCGTCCGAGGTGGTCCTGGGCGGCATCGTCTCGTACGGGAACGAGGTGAAGATCGGCGAGCTCGGCGTCCCGGCCGAGGTGCTCGAAGAGCACGGCGCCGTCTCGGCGGAGGTCGCGGAGGCCATGGCGCGCGGCGCCCGCGAGCGCCTCGGCGCCGACGTTGCGATCTCCGTCACAGGCGTCGCCGGCCCTGGCGGAGGCACCGAGGAGAAGCCCGTGGGGCTCGTCTACTACCACGCGGAGACCCCGAAGGGCGGACATGGCTCGTCCTTCAGCTTCCCGGGCGACCGCGACTCGATCAGGCGTCGCTCGGTCGTCGCCGCCCTGCATCTCGTGCGGCGAATGTTGGAACAGAACGGTGACGATTCCGTGTGAGCTCGGCGGGTAGCGTGGACGGGGATGACCGGCTTCGCCTCTTCCTCGCCCTACGGCTCCCCGACGACGTCGTCTCCTCGATCGCGGACTGGCAGCGCCGCGAGCTGGTCGGCCGCGTCGTGCCTCCCGGCAACCTCCATGTCACGCTCGCGTTCCTCGGCTCGCGGCCCGCAGCCGAGCTCCCCGGCGTTCTCGAGGTGCTCGCCGCGGCCGCACGCGACACCACACCGCCTCGTTTCGAGGTCACCGGCTACCGGGAGACGCGCTCCGTCGGGATGCTCACACTCGACGAGGCAGGCGGGAGCGGGGCGGAGCTGGCCGGGCGCGTGCAGGCGGAGCTGGCCGCGCTCGGGGTCTACCGGCCCGACGCGCGTCCGTGGCTGCCGCACGTCACCGTCCTCCGCTTCCGCGAACGGCCGCGGTTGCACCCGGAGCCGCCCACACTCGGCTGGATGTCGTCCGATGCTGCTGCTTTTCTTTCACGTCTGCACCCGTCCGGGGCTCGGTATGAGGTGCTCGAATCGTTTCGGCTAGGAGGTTGAGTAGATGAATCGCGAGGAAGCTCTCGACGTCGCCCTCGGGCAGATCGAGCGGGCGTTCGGTAAAGGCTCGGTCATGAAGATGAGCGACCAGGCTCAGGTGCAGATCGGAGCAATCTCGACCGGTTCGCTCTCGCTCGACGTCGCCCTGGGCATCGGCGGCCTGCCGCGCGGGCGCGTGATCGAGCTCTACGGCCCGGAGAGCTCGGGCAAGACGACGCTCGTCTACCACGTGATCGCCGAGGCACAGCGCCGCGGTGGCATCTGCGCGTTCATCGACGCGGAGCATTCGATGGACCCGCAGTACGCGCGCAAGATCGGGGTCAACGTCGACGACCTGCTGGTCTCCCAGCCGGACACGGGCGAGCAGGCGCTCGAGATCACCGAGCTGCTCGTGCGCTCCGGTGCGCTCGACGTCGTCGCGGTCGACTCGGTCGCCGCCCTGACGCCGAAGGCGGAGATCGAGGGTGAGATGGGCGACAGCCACATGGGCCTCCAGGCCCGGCTGATGAGCCAGGCGCTGCGGAAGCTCGCCGGCACGCTCAACCGCACCGACACGATCTGTCTCTTCACGAACCAGCTGCGGGAGAAGATCGGCGTCATGTTCGGGAGTCCCGAGACCACGCCGGGCGGGCGCGCGCTCAAGTTCTACGCCTCCGTGCGGCTCGACATCCGCCGGATCGAGACCCTCAAGGACGGAGCGGAGGCCTACGGCAACCGCGTCCGGGTGAAGGTGGTCAAGAACAAGGTCGCGCCGCCGTTCAAGCAGGCCGAGTTCGACATCATCTACGGCACGGGCATCTCCTGGGAGAGCACCGTCCTCGACGTCGGGATCGAGCGGAAGATCGTGCAGAAGTCGGGCTCGTACTTCAGCTACGGCGACGAACGGCTCGGACAGGGCCGCCAGAATGCGGCGGCGTTCCTGCGCGAGCATCCGGACCTCGTGCAGCAGATCCTTGCGGCCATCCAGGCCCAAGCGGGCCCGGAGCAGGCCGTCTCGGCGCGACTGCTGCCGAGCGTCGCCGGCGCCGAGCAGGTGACACCCATCGTCGATGAGCTCGAGGATCCCGAGCAGGTGGAGGAAGTAGAGAAAGCCGCCTCCGCGGCCTAGACCGGAGTAGACACCGATGACTGACCGCCCGGACGGCCCGGACGCCGTGGAGACCGCACTGCGGGCGCTGCGGTTCCGCGACCGCACGACCGCGGAGCTCGACGCGCGTCTCGAGCAGCGCGGCGTCGGCGAGGCCGAGCGGGAGCAGGCGCTCGAGACGCTCGAGCGGATCGGGTACGTGGACGACGAGCGCTTCGCGCGCAGCAGGGCGGAGCGGCTCGTCGAACGCGGGTCGGGCGATGCGCTGATCCGGCACGACCTCGAGCATCGTGGCGTGGCGGCAGAGATCGTCGAAGCGGTGCTCGCCGGGATCGAGCCGGAGCGCGAGCGAGCCGCGCGGATCGCCGAGCAGAGAGGGCCGGGGGTGAAGACCGCGCGCTACCTCGCCGGAAAAGGGTTCGGCGAGGACGCGCTCGAGGCGGTCGTTGCGCAGGGAGACTGAGAAGCGGTAGGATTGGAACTGCTTCCATTCGACGTTTTTACCTGCAAGCGCGTGCTTTTCCGAAATTACTGAAACCTTGACTCAGCCCATTCCGACCACACATCCACCCGGCGACGAGGAGGAACCGCCGGCTTCAGCCTGATTTGACGCGCCTAGACCGGAGCACGGCCGCGCAGGCCGAGCGCCGGATGTGAGCACCGAGGCGAAGCCGCCTCGGTCAACCGACCTTCTCCCCCTGGAGGCAGGACGCCATGCTCACGACGCTTGCGGCGCTCATCGGACTTGCTCTCGGTGCCGGCGTTGCTGCGGCGCTCCTGATGCTCCGAAGCGGCTCGCGCGTGCACGTCGCCGAGCGCGAGGCCGAGACCATCCGCCGGGAGGCGCAGATCGAGGCGCGCGAGGAGGCCGTCAGGCTTCGGGGCGAGGTCGAGAACGAAGTGCGGGAGCGGCGTGCCGAGGCCGGGCGCGCCGAGGAGTTGGTCGCTGCCGCCGAGCACGAGCTCGCGCGCAGATCGACGGAGGTCGAGCGTCGCGACCAGGGGCTTGCGGACCGGGAGACGCACGTCAAGCAGCTCCAGGAGGAGCTGAAGGCGGCGAAGGACGAGGCGCTCGCGCAGCTCGAGAAGATCGCCGGGCTGACCGTCGCCGAGGCGAAGCACCACCTGCTCGAGCGGTCCGAGGACCTGATCCGGCACGAGCTCGCTCGCAGCGTCCGTCAGCAGGAGGAGGAGGCGCGAACGGAGTCGAGGCGACGTGCGCGGGCCTTGATCGCCGACGCGCTCCAGCGAGTCGCTGCCAGCCATACGGCAGAGACGACCGTCACCGTCGTCGAGTTGCCGTCAGACGACATGAAGGGCCGGATCATCGGACGAGAGGGCCGCAACATCCGCGCGCTGGAGCACCTGACCGGCGTCGACTTCATCATCGACGACACGCCGCAGGCCGTGGTCCTGTCCTCCTTCGACGGGCTCCGGCGTGAGGTGGCCCGGACGACGCTCGAGAAGCTGATCGAGGACGGGCGCATCCACCCGGCGCGGATCGAGGAGATGTACTACCTCTCGAAGGCCGAGCTCGAGGATCACGTGCGCCAGGCGGGGGAGCAGGCGGTCTTCGAGGCCCGCTGCGGCGAGTTCCACGAGGAGCTCGTGAAGGTGATCGGCAAGCTGCGGTACCGGACGAGCTACGGGCAGCACGTTCTCAAGCACACGCTCGAAGTCGTGCACCTGGCGGGGATCATGGCGAGTGAGCTCGGCGCGAGCGTGAAGACAGCGAAGCGCGCGGCGCTCCTGCATGACATCGGGAAGGCGATGACCCACGAGGTCGAGGGCTCGCACGCGATCATTTCGGCGCAGCTCGCGAAGCGCTACGGCGAGAGCCAGGGCGTCGTCCATGCGATCGAGGCACACCACTACGAGGTGCAGCCGCAAACCGTCGAGGCCGTACTCCTGATCGCGGCAGACGCGATCTCCGCGTCACGTCCCGGGGCGCGCGGCGAGAGCCTCGAGCACTACATCAAGCGCCTCGGCGCACTCGAAGACATCGCGACGGCGAAGCCCGGCGTGGCGAAGGCCTACGCCCTCCAGGCCGGCCGTGAGATCCGGGTGATGGTCGAGCCGACCGAGGTCGACGACGATGCCGCCGTCCTTCTCTCGCACGAGATCGCCCGCGAGATCGAGGACCAGCTGGAGTACCCGGGCCAGGTGAAGGTGATCGTGATTCGCGAGAGCCGGGCAGTCGAGGTCGCCAAGTAGCAGCGCGATGAAGGACATCGCTCAGTCCGCGGATGGCGTTCCCGTGCATTTCGAGGTCGAGGGTGAGGGCACGCCGGCGTTGGTGTTCGTCCACGGCTGGTCGTGCGATCGAAGCTACTGGAGCCCGCAGATCGACCACTTCGCCGCGACCCACGTGGTCGTAGCGGTCGACCTTGCGGGACATGGGGAGTCGGGTGGCGGACGCCGGGAGTGGACGATGCCCGCCTTCGGCGGCGATGTCGTGGCCGTGATCGAGAAGCTGGCACTGCGCGAGGTCGTGCTGATCGGCCACTCGATGGGAGGCGACGTGATCGTCGAGGTAGCGCTTGCGCTGCCCGAGCGCGTCGCGGGGCTCGTCTGGGTCGACACGTACCGCACTCTCGGCGGTGTCGACTCGCCCGAGGAGACAGAGGAATTCGTCCGGCCGTTCCGCCAAGAGTTCAGGACGGCGGTCGAAGCCTTCGTGCGCCCGATGTTCGTGCCCGGTTCCGATCCCCGGCTGGTGGAGCATGTCGTCGCCGACATGTCGGCTGCACCTCCCGAGGTCGCCGTCGAGATGATGGAGCACTCGGTCACGAACGATGAGGCGATCCTTGCTGCTCTGCCCCAACTACAGGCGCCGGTCGTCGCCATCAACCCCGACTACCGGCCCACCGACATCGACGCGCTCCGGCGTCACGGCGTCGAAACTGTGCTCATGCCGGGAGTCGGTCACTTCCTGATGCTGGAGGATCCCGACACGTTCAACCGCCTGCTCGGCGAGACGATCGAAGAATTCAAGTGAAGCGACCAGACGCGGAAGAAGCGCTCACGAAAGATGGACGACGGCCTTCATCACCTCGGTGGGATGCTCGATCGCAAAGGCAATCGCCTGCGGTGCTTCTTCGAGCGGGAACTCGTGTGTGAGGAGCGGCGCGACCGCGTCGCGGTACCGCACGACCAGCTCCGCCGCAGCGGCAAATTCGTGACCCTGGCAGCAGCTGACGCCGAGTACGTCCAGCTCGCGAAACGGGAGGGCGCCGACCCGTAGAGGCACCTCATGGCCCGAGAGCCCGACGACGACGACGCGCCCCGCCGCCGCGACCAGGTCGAGCGCCAGGCGCATCGGCTCCTTCGCCCCCGTTGCCTCGACCACGACCTCGGGCAGCTCTCCGCCCGTCCAGTCTCGAGCGCGCGCCATGAGGTCGTCTCCCTCTCCGAAGACCGCGAGATCGGCACCGGACCTGCCGCGTTCGAGCCGTTCGGCGACCCGGTCGACAAGCAGCACCTTCGCGCCCCGGTCGAGCGCTGCGATTGCGACGGCGTGGCCGATGGGGCCTGCGCCGAGAACGAGGACATGCTCGTCGGCCTCGACACGCCCGCGTACGACCGTACGGACTGCGATCGACATCGGCTCGACGAACGCTGCCAGGCGTGCGTCGTCCAGCGCAACGGGGAACGCCTGGTGGGCCGGCACGCGGAGGAGCTCCTGCAACGCCCCGTCGACGTGGATTCCGATCAGGCTGATGTTCTCGCATGCGTTCTCGCGGCCGATGCGGCAGCAGCGGCAGTGCCCGCACGCCGAGAGCGGCCAGATGGCAACGCGCTGCCCGGTCGCGAAGCTGGGAGGGCAGCCGGGCCCAACGTCCGCGACGATCGCCGAGAACTCGTGTCCCTGGATGCGCGGGTACAACTCGTCCGGGTCGTCCGTCAGCCCGATGTCGCCGTGGAAGTAGTGGAAGTCGGAACCGCAGAGGCCGACCGTCTCGGGCCGGACGATCAGCTCGTCCTGTCCGGCCGCGTCCGGCTCGGGCACGTCGACGACCTCCATCACGCCTCTTGCTCGCGTCAATGCGGCACGCACCGAGCGAGCTTAGCCGTATGGGGACACGGTGATCGCCGTTACGCTAGTGGCGTGCGCAGGTACCACGTCACGACCTTCGGCTGCCAGATGAACGCTCACGACTCCGAGCGGATCAAGGGCATGCTCGAATCGCTCGGGCTCGGCGAGGCGCCATCGCAGGCGGACGCCGACGTCCTCGTCTTCAACACCTGCACGATCCGCGAGAAGCCCGACACCAAGCTCGCGGCCTACCTCGGCGACGCGGGAGCGCGGAAGCGCGAGAACCCGGAGCTCGTCGTCGCCGTCGGCGGCTGCTACGCCGAGGCGCAGCGCGAACGGATCTTCGAGCTCTACCCGCAGGTCGACGTCGCGTTCGGCCCCGGCTCGATCCCGCACCTCGCGGAGTGGCTCGGGGCCGGGGGCGAAGCTCCGCGCGGGCGATTCGGATCTCACGAGCATTTCGCCGGCGACCTGCCGCTGCACCGCGAGCGCGCCTTCAGTGCCTGGGTGCAGGTCTCGATGGGCTGCAACTCGAAGTGCGCGTACTGCATCGTCCCGGCCGTTCGCGGCAGGGAGCAGAGCCGGCGCCCGGGCGAGATCGTCGCCGAGGTCACCCGCCTCGCGGCCGACGGGGTGAGGGAAGTGACGCTGCTCGGACAGAACGTCAACTCCTGGGGCCGCGACCTCCGGCCAGAGCTCGAGACCGAGTTCGGCGAGCTCCTGCGCGCGTGCGACGCGGTCGACGGGATCGACAGGATCCGCTTCACGAGTCCGCACCCGAAGGATTTCCGCGACCCCGTCATCGCGGCGATCGTCGAGTGTGACGCCGTCTGCGAGCACGTTCATCTGCCGCTGCAGTCCGGCTCGAGCCGGATCTTGAAGGCCATGCGTCGCACCTACGACCGCGAGCGCTACCTGAAGCTCGTCGCCAAGCTGCGTGCCGCCATTCCCGGTCTCGTGCTTGGAACCGATGTCATCGTCGGCTTCCCCGGCGAGACGGAGGACGACTTCAGGGAGACCCTGGAGGTTGTGGAGGCAGTTCGGTACGACAGCGCCTTCACGTTCATCTACTCCCCGCGGCAGGGGACCGAGGCGGCGGCGCTGCCGGACCAGGTGCCGGACGCGGTCAAGCACGAACGGCTCGAACGGCTGGTCGAGGTCGTGCAGCGGATCGCGTCCGAGCGAAATGCCGAGCGCGTGGGCACGACCGTCGAGGTGCTCGTGGAGGGCTGGAGCCGAACCGATGCGACGCTGCTGCGCGGACGCACGCGCGGCAACACGATGGTCAACTTCACCGGCGACGCGGTTCCCGGTGAGCTCGTCGACGTGCTGATCGGCGGCGCGACCTCGACCACGCTCCGGGGCGCGCAGCGCACGGCGGTCGCGGCATGAAGGTTCTGCTCACCGGGTCGTCGGGACAGATCGGCACGAACCTCGCGCATCGACTGAAGCAGGAAGGCCATGAGGTCTTCGGCGTCGACAAGCGCCAGAACACGTGGACCGACGACTTCCGCTACCTGCTCCAGGATCTCTCGGGTCACTACGCATCGTTCCCGGGTGGAATCAACGGAGTCGAGTACCCGGAGGCCGACATCGTCGTGCATCTGGCCGCGCACGCGAAGGTGCACCAGCTCGTCCGGCAGCCCCACCGCGCGCTCGAGAACGCCGTGATGACGTTCAACGTGCTCGAGTACGCCCGCCAGCAGCGCATCCCGATCGTCTTCTCGTCCAGTCGCGAGGTCTACGGCGACGTCCACCGCTTCGAGGAATACGGCGAGTCGATCGCCGACTTCGCCTACACGGAGAGCACGTACTCGGCCTCGAAGATCGCCGGCGAGGCTTTCATCTACTCCTACGCCCGCTGCTACGGGTTGCCCTATCTCGTCTTCCGCTTCTCGAACGTCTACGGGCGCTACGACAACGACCTGCAGCGCATGGTGCGCGTCATGCCGCTCTTCATCCACTCGATGCTGCGCGGGGAGCCGATCACGGTCTACGGCGGCCGCGAGAAGACGCTCGACTTCACCTACGTCGACGACTGCGTCGACGGGATCGTGCGCGGGATCGAGGCGCTCGCCGAGGGCCGGGTCGTGAACCAGACCGTCAACCTGGCGTACGGCCAGGGCAACACACTCGTCCACGTTGCGGAGCGGATCGCCGCGGAGCTCGGCGTCGAGCCGGACATGACGATCGCGCCGTCGCTGCTCGGTGAGGTGACGCACTACGTCGCCGATCTGAGCAAGGCGCGCGAGCTGCTCGGCTACGACCCGCAGGTGCCGCTCGACGAGGGAATCGCCCGCGCCGTCGCCTGGTTCCGTGAGCACCGTGACGCCCACCCCGAGGAGAACGTGCCCGTCACGGCAGACCACGAGGGCAGCAGCCCGGACGATGTCGAGCACGGCTGGAAGACAGTCCCCGTTCCCTGACGTCCTCGCGATCTTCGGCCCGACCGCGTCGGGCAAGTCTGCCGTTGCCGAGGCGATTGCCGAGCGGATCCCCGCCGAGCTCGTCTCTGCGGACTCGATGCAGGTCTATCGCGGCCTTCCGATCCTCACGAACCAGGACGCAGGCGCGCGGCTGGTCGGGATCTGGCCGCTCGACCGCCAGGGCACCGTCGGCGAGTTCCAGGCGCTGGCACACGACGCAATCGACGAGATCGTCGCTGGGGGTCGAACCGCTGTCGTCGTCGGTGGCTCCGGTCTGTGGTTCCAGGCGGCACTGACCGATGTGCGCCTGCCGCCGGACGTGCCTGCGGACGCGCGAGCGCGCTGGGAGCGGCTCTACGACCGGCGCGGCGCGCACACCGCTCACGGGCTGCTGCAGGCCCGCGATCCCCGTGCCGCCGCTCAGGTGCACCCGAACGACCGCAAGCGCGTCGTGCGGGCCCTGGAGCTCTGGCAGGCCGGCGGAACGCTCGTGCCGGAGCGACCGCGCCTCTGGAGCGCCGAGCTGCGCCTGCCGACCCTTGTCGCGGGCCTAGACGTCCCTCCTGAGACGCTGGCGGCACGGATCCGCACGCGCACGGCAGCGATGTTCGAGCAGGGTGTCGAGGAGGAGGTGCGTGCAGCGGGCGACGTCGTTCCCCAGGTGCTCGGCCTCGATGCCGTGCGCACGCTGCCCCGGCCCGAGGCTGATCGGCGAGCTCGAACGAGGAACGCTGCGCTTCGCGGCCTACCAGCGGAAGTGGATGCGCCGCATCCCCGGCATCGTCATGATCGACGCCGACCGGCCGGTGGGAGAGGTGGCGGATGCGATTCTCGAAATGGCACGCGCTCGGTAACAGCTACCTGCTCGTCGAGCGGAGGGAATCCGGTCAGCCGCTCGACTCCGAGACCGCCCGCCGGCTGTGCGACGTTCGCTACGGGATCGGCTCGGACGGCGTCCTCGAAGTCGTGGCCGTGGAGAACGCACACGCCGAGATCGTGATCTGGAACCCCGACGGTTCCGTGGCCGAGTTCTCAGGCAACGGCAGCCGCATCGCCGCCGCCTGGCTCGGTCGGCGCGCCGGCGCGGCTCAGGTGACGATCGCGGCGTCCGGGCGGTCGTATCCGGCGGCCATTCGCGAGGACGGCACGATCGCGATGGGCGTCGGCGACGTGGAAGTGGGGGAGATCGAAACCGTCGAGCTCGACGGCGAGCGGGTCGAGCTGACGGCGGTGTCCGTCGGCAACCCGCACGCAGTCGTGCGCGGCACCCCGGTGCGTGAGGAGCTCCTTCGGCTCGGCCCGCAGCTCGAGGTGCACGAGCGCTTCCCCGACCGGACGAATGTCCAGCTCGTCGGCGTCGACGGGGGCAACGAGCTGACGGTGCTCGTGTGGGAGCGCGGAGCCGGGGAGACGAGCGCGTCGGGATCGAGTGCCGTCGCGGCCGCGGCTGCCGCGGTCACGAACGGCTGGGTCGAGAGCCCGGTGACGGTCCGCATGCCCGGTGGGGAGTTGCGCGTCGAGCTGGACGACCAGAACCGAATCACGCTCGTCGGCCCCGCAGAGGAGATCTGCGACGGCGACGTGCACCTTTAGACGGCGAGCTCGAACTCCCGCAGGGTCTCGTTCAGGCTGAGGCGCTCGTCGTGCGACTCCTGGCGCCAGCCGATGATCAGCGCGCAGTCGATCTGGTACGTGCCGGCCGGGAACTCCTTCGGTCGCGTGCCCGGAACGACGACTGCCCGTGGCGGGACGGCGCCGCGGTGCTCGACCGGTTCCGAGCCCGTGACGTCGATGATCGGCACGCTCGCGGTCAATGAGACGTTCGCGGCGAGGATCGCCCCGGCGCCGATGCGCACGCCCTCGGTCACGATGCAGCGCGAGCCGACGAACGCGCCGTCCTCGACGATCACCGGCGTCGCGTTCGGCGGCTCGAGCACGCCACCGATGCCGACGCCGCCCGCGAGGTGCACGTCCGCGCCGATCTGGGCGCACGAGCCCACCGTCGCCCACGTATCGACCATCGTGCGGGGGCCGACCCAGGCGCCGATGTTCACGTAACCGGGCATCAGCACCACGCCCTCCGAGAGGAAGGAGCCGTAGCGTGCGACTCCCGGCGGGACGATCCGGACGCCGGGCGCATGCTGCTTCAGCGGGATCTTGTCCTGGTAGGAAAACGGCCCGACGGTCATCGGCTCGACCTTGCGCAGCCGGAAGTACTCGAGGATCGCCTCCTTCGCCTCCAGGTCGACAACCCAGTCGTCGCCGACCTTGCTCGCCACGCGACGCTCGCCGCTGTCGAGCGCCGCGACGATCTCCTCGGCGAGCGAGGGGTTCACAGCACCTCTTCGAGGATCGCGACGGCTCGTCCGCACTCGGCCTCCGACGGCACGAGCGCGACGCGGAAGTAGCCCTCACCGGCGGCGCCCAGATACGAGCCGGGTGCGA
The DNA here is from genome assembly GCA_963763755.1 of uncultured Gaiellaceae bacterium. GTDB lineage: Bacteria > Actinomycetota > Thermoleophilia > Gaiellales > Gaiellaceae > Gaiellasilicea. The sequence goes on along the minus strand of CAVXQE010000010.1, from coordinate 381,974 downwards.
CGAGGATGCCATGCTCGAGCAGACGCTCGGCGAACACCTCCGAGGTCTCGCCCACGGGAACCGCCAGCCAGAGATACATCGTCGCTTCGCTCCCCGCGACGCGGATCCCCTTCCGCGCGAAGAGGTCGAGCAGGAGCGCTCGCTTGCGGCCGTACCGCTCGCGTGTCTGCTCGACGTGCTCCTCGTTGCCCCACGCGACAACGGATGCGCGCTGAACGAACTCCTGCGGCGCCGTGCCGACAGTCGGCCTGAACGCCTTCAGCGCGCCGATCAGCTCCGCGTCGCCCGCTGCGAAGCCGCTGCGGTAGCCCGTCATCGAGCTCCGCTTGGAAAGCGTGTTGAAGACCACGACGTTTGTCAGATCCTCGACCTGAAGGGCCGAGGCAGGCGGCTCGCCGAACCAGAGCTCCGTGTAGGCCTCGTCGGAGGCGAGCACGAATCCGTGCTCCCGCGCGAGGCCGGCGAGCTCCTCGTAGAAGGAGAGCGGCGCCGTCGCGCAGGTCGGGTTGTTGGGGTAGTTGACCCAGAAGACCGCAATTCGAGCCCACGTCTCGTCGTCGATCGCGTCCAGGTCTGGCAGAAAGCCGTTCTTCTCGTGCAGCGGAAGCGCCAGCGGCCGAGCATGGGCGAAGAGAGCACCGCGCTCGTAGACCGGGTACCCCGGGTCGGTGTACGCAACCGTGTCGCGCGTCCCTGCCGCATCGACGACGGCGAGCGCGAAGCTGAAGATCGCCTCCTTGCTGCCGAGGGTCGGGATCACCTCCGTGTCCGGGTCGAGCTCGACGCCGAAGCGCCGACCGGCCCAGGCGGCAATCGCCTCGCGCAGCTCCGGCAGCCCGACCGCCGCCGGGTAGCCCATCCGCTCGCGCAGACCGGCCACGAGCGCCTCGCGAATCAGGGGGTCGGTCGGCTCCTGCGGGTCGCCCATGCCGAAGTCGATCACCTCGATCCCGCGCTCCTCAATCCGCCGGGCAGCCTCGTTCAGACGCACGAACGGGTATGTGGTCTGCCGCTCGAGAATGGGGGAGACGGGCATGGTCAGACGGTACCCGTGACGAAGGACCAGAGCGACTCGAATGCCCGCTCGAGCGCGGCGATCTCGACCTGCTCGTCGCGCCGGTGCGCGTAGCGAGTCGCGCCGGGTCCGAAGTTGACCGCGTCGATCCCCCGCGAGGTGAAGTCGGCGACGTTCGTCCAGGCCTGCTTCGGCTCGAGCGCCAGGTCGCCCGACGCGCGCAGGCGGTGCACGAGCGGCGAATCGGTCACGACCCGGGCCGGGGGAGAGTCGCCCGCGTGCTCATAGGTGGCCCCCTCGGGGAGCAGGCTGCGGAGATACGCGTCCGCGCTCGAGGGGGAGCGGTCCGGGGCGTAGCGGAAGTTGACGTTCGCCTCGACGCGGTCGGGGATGACGTTGCTCGCGATCCCACCTTCGATCTGGGTGATGCTTGCGACCTCCGTGAAGGTCAGACCGCCGATCTCGACCGGCCGCGGCTCGATCTGCGCGTAGGCGCGAAGGCCGTCGAGTGCCTTGTCGATGGCATTCTCGGCCGTCCAGGGCCTGGCCGAGTGCCCGCTGACGCCGTGAAAAGTGATCCGCGCGTTCAGATTGCCCAGGCAGCCGGCCTGGATCGTGTTGTCGGTCGGCTCGAGCAGAATTGCCAGCTCGGCCTCGTGCACGAGCCGGGAGCGATCGAAGAGGTCGGGCAGCGGGCTGAACTCCGCCGGCAGCTCCTCCTTGCCGAATGCGAGGAGGGCGACGTCGACCGCCGGCTCGATCCCGTCGCGCTCGAGCGCCTGGGCGAGCTCGAGCATCACCGCCAGGCCGCCCTTCATGTCGCTCGCTCCGAGCCCGACGACCGTGCCGTTCTCGATCCGGCCCGGGATGTTCTCCTGAGCGGGCACCGTGTCGTAGTGGCCGGCGAGCACGATGAGCGGGCGTTCCGCGCTCCGCGGCCGCGCCCAGACGAAGGCATCGTCGCCTTCGTACTCGAGCTCGAAGGACGGCGGGACGAGCGAACGGACGTGCGCCGCGATCTCCGCCTCGTTGCGGCTTTCGGATGGGATGTTCACGAGCTCGAGCGTGCGGGCCGCGAGCCGGTCGGCGAGGGCGGACATCGGCGACAAGCGTGGCACAATCCCCACGGTGACGACGCGCCAGCAACCGAACAGTTCAAGCGTGGAGCCCGAACGGGGACTCGTGCTGGCCGTCCTCCCGAAGTCCGCCGACGCCGAGGAGGAGCTCGGCGAGCTGCGCGAGCTCGCACGCACGGCGGGTGTGGAGCCGATCGGCGAGCTCGTCCAGCAGCGTTCGAGCCCGGACGCGCGAACGTACGTGGGGAAGGGCAAGCTCGAAGAGCTGAAGCAGGCGTATGGCGACGCGAAGGCGGAGGTCCTGCTCGTCGACGGCGAGCTCGAGCCGTCGCAGCAGCGCGCGCTCGAGAACGCCCTGACGGCGCGCGTCGTCGATCGAACGCAGCTGATCCTCGACATCTTCGCCCAGCACGCCACGAGTGCAGAGGGAAAGCTTCAGGTCGAGCTCGCCCAGCTCGAGTACAACCTGCCGCGCATGCGCGGCATGTGGCAGCACCTCGAGCGCCTCGGTGGCGGTTCGGGTGCGCTCGGCGCGGGAGTCGGCACGCGAGGGCCTGGTGAGTCCCAGCTCGAGACCGACCGGCGAATCGCCCGCCGCAAGATCTCGCTCCTGCGCCGCCGCCTGCGCGACCTCGGCAAGCAGCGAAAGGTGCGCCGGAAGGAGCGTGCGCAGAGCGGCACACCCAGCGTCGCGCTCGCGGGGTACACGAACGTCGGCAAGTCGACGCTTCTGAACGCTCTCACGGGCTCCGAGGTGAGCGTCGAGAACCGCCTGTTCGAGACGCTGGATCCGACGACGCGCGCCTTCGAGCACGACGGCAAGCGGTATCTCGTCACGGACACTGTCGGTTTCATCCGCCGCCTGCCGACCCAGCTCGTCGAGGGCTTCGCCTCGACGCTGGAGGAGACTCTCGTCTCGGATCTCGTCCTGCACGTCGTCGATGCGTCGGAGACGGACGACCGGCTGGAGGAGATGATCGACTCGGTGGACACCGTCCTGCACGAGATCGGAGCGGACGAGGTGCCGCTCGAGCTCGTGCTGAACAAGATCGACCGCGTCGATCCGCTGGGCCGCAAGCGGCTGGCGAACGGCTTTCCCGGCGCGGTGCAGATCTCGGCGGTAACCGGCGAGGGCCTCGACGAGCTCCGGGGAAGGATCGCCGACCGATTCGCCGACCGGTACGAGGACGTTCGGCTCTTGCTGCCGTACGAGGATGGCGGGAAGCTCGCCGAGCTCTACGCGCTCGGCGCGCCGATCCACGAGCGCCAGGATCTGGAGCACGGAGTGCTGATCCGCGCCCGCCTGCCGCAGCGCGAGGTGCGGCGTTTCGCTCGCTTTCTCGTCGCGGACGCACACGAAGGCTCGGCGCACGAAGGCTCCGCGGCGGAACGAGGGTGATCGATCTTCCGGTCGCGCGGCTGCGCGACGACGCCATCCTTCCCTCGCAGGCCTACGAGGGCGATGCGGGACTCGACCTCGCCGCCTGCGAGCGGGTCGAGCTCGCTCCAGGGGAGCGAGGCATCGTCGGCACAGGTCTCGCGGTTGCGGTCCCCGAGGGGTGGGCGGGCCTCGTGCTGCCGCGCTCCGGCCTCGCCGCCAAGCACGGAATCACAGTCGTCAACTCACCCGGGTTGATCGACGCCGGGTATCGCGGCGAGGTGAAGGTGATCATGCTCAACACCGACAAGCGCGAGCCATTCGTCGTGGAGCCCGGAATGCGCATCGCGCAACTCGTTCTCGTCGAGGCGGCAGGCGTGCGGTTGGTCGAGCTGGATGAGCTCTCGATCAGCGAACGGGGTGCTGCCGGGTTGGGCTCCTCGGGATGATCGGGGCGGAGCCGAGGATCCGCGTCTCGGCGCTCCTACGGTGGGGGGACGGCATCCTGCTCTGCCGTCACGACAAACGAGGTCGCGACGTCTGGCTGCTCCCGGGCGGCGGTGTCCACTCGGGCGAGACGTTGATGGACGCGCTCGAGCGCGAGATCGCAGAGGAGGTGGGAATCGTGGCGCCGCCGCTCGAGGGCCCGATTGCAATCGTCGACTCGATTGCGCCCGGTCTCGCATTGACGACGAAGCACGTCGTCCACATCATCTTCGCGGGCGAGGTGAAGGGGTCGTTGGAAGCGGTCGCGTCGACCGACGAGGCGGTTCGCGGCCACCGTCTCTTCACCTTCGACGAGCTCGACGGGATCGTGCTGCACCCGCCGATCCAGCGCTTCCTCCAGCGCCGGCAGCCCGGCGACCCAGCTGTGTACCTTGGAGCCTTGTGGACCCCGTGAAGAGTCTGCTCGACCTGACGGCCGACTACGCGGCGCAGTTTCTGGACTCGCTCGACGAACGCCCGGTGCGCGCGAGCGTCTCGGTCGAGGACCTCGTGGAGAGGCTCGGAGGTCCCCTGCCGGAGGAGGGAATCGAGGACGCGCAGGTCCTCGCGGAGCTGATCGCCGGCGCCGAGCCCGGCGTCGTCGGCACGCAGACAGGACGGTATTTCGGCTTCGTGATCGGCAGCGCGCTGCCGGCCTCCGTCGCGGCAGACTGGCTGACGAGCGTCTGGGATCAGAACGGCTTCTCCGTGATCACGTCGCCGGCTGCGGCTGCCGCCGAGGATGTCGCCGCCACCTGGCTTGCAGAGCTTCTGGGGCTGCCGGCCGGCGTGTCGAGCGGGTTCGTCACGGGCGCGCAGGGAGCGAACACGACGGCGCTCGCCGCCGCGCGCCAGCACGTCCTCGCGCAGGCCGGCTGGAACGTCGCGCGCGACGGCCTGAATGGAGCGCCGCGGATCCGCATCCTCGTCGGGGGCGAGCGACACGTCACGCTCGACCGCTCGCTGCGGCTGCTCGGACTCGGGACGGCGTCGGTCGAGCTCGTTGCCGTCGACGACCAGGGCCGGATGAACGGCAGACGCGCTCCACGAGGCTCTCCGGGGCTCCGCCGGGCCGGCGATCGTTTGCGCTCAGGCAGGCAACGTCAACACCGGGGCATCGGATCCGTTCACGGCGATCGCCGAGGCGTGCGAAGCCGCCGGAGCCTGGCTGCACGTCGACGGCGCGTTCGGCCTGTGGGCTGCCGCCAGCCCTCGCTTCGAGCACCAGGTCGAAGGGATCGAACGCGCGGACTCCTGGGCGACCGACGCGCACAAGTGGCTGAACGTGCCCTACGACTGCGGCGTCGTCTTCTGCCGGCATCCGGAAGCCCACGGGGACGCGATGGCGGTGGCGGCGAGCTATCTCCAGCGCGCCGACGGACGGAGCCCGTCCGACTGGGTGCCGGAGTCGTCCCGCCGCGCACGCGGATTCGCGGTCTGGGCGGCGTTGCGCGCCCTTGGCCGGAGCGGCGTCGTGGAGCTGGTCGACCGCTGTTGCGACCATGCGCGCACCTTCGCATCCGTCCTCGGCGCGGAGGACGGCGTCGAGATCCTGAACGACGTCGTCCTCAACCAGGTGCTCGTGCGCTTCCACGACGACGACGAGGCGACCCGAGAGGTGGTCCGCCGTGTCCAGGCCGACGGCACCTGCTGGCTCGGCGGGACCGACTGGCAGGGCCGCGCCGCGATGCGGATCTCGGTTTCGAGCTTCCGGACGACGGCGGAGGACGTCGAGCGATCCGCGGCAGCCATCCTGAACGAGTTCAAGAACCTCCAGCGGGAACCGATAGAAGAGAGGTGGGCTCCCTCCGGCTGATCGTTGCGGCTGCTGCGACGCTGCTCGCGTGCGTTGCGGCTCCCGCGTCGCAGGCCTATGTGATCCAGGGGAAGCCGTGGCCGGGCGGCACGATTCGCTATTACAACGCGGCGCCCGATCAGGCCTGGCCGGTGGCCCGCGCCGTCTACGTCTGGAATCACAGCGGCGCCGGCATCCGTTTCGTCCAGAGCCCGCTTGCGTCGGCTCAGCTCGTGATCAGGCACTACACCCACAATCGCTGTGTCGACCACGCTGAGGCGACCGTCGGGTACGGCGCGAACGCGACGATGTGGCTGCCCCGGATCGACGAGAGCTCCGGCATCTGCAACAGCTATTCGAGCGTCCACGCCGTCGCCCACGAACTCGGTCATGTCCTCGGTCTCGGGCACGAGGAGCGCGGCTGCGCCTTGATGAACGGGATCGGCACCTGGCGTGGTGCGCAGCACTGCCGCCAGGAGGCCGTCTGGACGTGGCGCTGCGGCCTGCTCGAGCCGGACGACATCAACGGCGTCGTCAAGCTCTACGGAGGGCGCACGAGCACCACGAGTCGCGGCTCCTGTTCCGCGTACACGCCGATCCGCGCGCCGCTGAGCCTCTCGGCCGAACGCCGAAACGACGGGAGCGTCGGGCTGCGGTTCGGCCGTCCCGCCCTACCGGTCGTGCCCCTCTTCCTCGCGGCTCTGGCGGGCTCTCAGGGCGGTTGGGCGATCGCGAGCGCGCGGAACGCCTGCCCGACGGCGTTCACCGGCGCGAAGCGCTACGCCTGGAGCGTCCGCGTCGGCGAGCAGATGACGATTGCCGATCGGCCGACACAGCCCGGCCGCCATTGCTACGCACTCTGGTCGACCGACCCGCTCGGTCGCCCGAGCGACAAGCCGGCGACCGTCTGGATCACCGTCTAGAACCGCCCGCCGCGACGCCGCGCCCGCTCCGCCGAAACGGCGTGCGCGCTTGCCTCGAGCCGGTCGGGCAGCGGCTCCAGCTCCGGCGGCTCTCCACTCGTCGCGTGCCCCAGGGCCTGGGACAGCAGCCAGTCAGCCAGCCAGGGATTGCGGGGGAGAAGCGGACCGTGGAGATAGGTGCCGATCGCGCGCCCGACCCGGACGCCTTCATACCCGGACTCACCGTCGTTTCCGAACCCGGCGATGACGCGGCCGAGCGGCTCTGCACCCGGATCGAGCCGAGTTCGGCCCGCGTGGTTCTCAAAACCCGCGACGGTCCGGCGCTCCCCGGGCACGAGCTCGCATTCGAGCAGGACGTCGCCGATCATCCGCCGCTCGCCCGCAACCGTGTCGTGGGGGAAGAGGCCCACACCGGGGAGCGACTCGCCTTGCTGGTCGAGATAGCCGCGCCCGAGGAGCTGGTAGCCGCCGCAGACGGCGAGCAGTGCTGCGCCCGCGTCGACGGCCTCCTCGATTGCGGGACCCTTTCCGACGAGATCCGGGGCGACCAACGCCTGCTCGCGGTCCTGGCCGCCGCCGACGTAGAGCAGGTCGTGCTCGCCGGTGCGGATCTCGTCGCCGATGGAGATCGACGCCACCTCGAGCTCGTGGCCGCGGAGTGCCGCCCGTCGCGCGAAGACCGCGATATTGCCGCGGTCGGCGTAGATGTTGAGGTAGTCGGGATACAGATGCCCGATGCGGATCTTCACGAGCGCTCCCAGTACGGCTTCGCATGACCGCGCTCCGTCAGGATCCGCTGGAGCGCGAGCATGGCCGTGTACGTCGGGAGCACGACGAGCTCCCCGCCGGGTGGTGTCAGCGCCAGCCCGCGATCGAGCGCGCGCGCGAGATCCGGCTCGACCTCGAGGGCCGTCTCGTCCAGACCGCCGTAGACACAACGCACGCCGAGCTCGGCCGCGCGGTCTCCTGACGCGATCAGGTGCTCGACGCTCGCGAGAAGCGGCTCGAAGTCGACGTCCCAGATCCAGGAGACGTCCTTTCCGTCGGCGATCGCGTCGTTGAGTGCGACGAAGAGCAGCGACGGGGCGCCACCTTGCTCCAGCGTGTGGACGACCTCGTTCGCCCCGGCGGGGTTCTTGATCAGCAGCACGAGGATCGTCCTGTCACCGGCCGCGATGCGTTCGAAGCGGCCGAATGCGGCGCCGAACCGTTCGAGCCCCGCCCGGATCTCGTCGAGGGGCGCACCGAGGGCCTGGGCCAGTGCAGCTGCCCCGAGCGCGTTGTAGACGTTGTAGAGGCCAGGGAGCGGCAGCCGGACCCGGGTCGACCCTGCCGGTGTCTCGAGCTCGAAGGAGACGCCCTCGAGCCCGTCGAGCTCGATCGCGCGCGCCCGCACCTGGAGAGAGGGCCGGGCGTGGCCACAGGCAGCGCAGTGGTAGTCGCCAAGGTGGCCGACGTACGCGGCGGCGAACTCGTACGGCCGGCCGCACCGGACGCAGTAGCGCGAGTCGGCCGCGTGTTGCAGCGTCGGCCGGGCGTGTGCGGGATCGTCGATCCCAAAGGCGATCGTGCTGGTGCGGTCGCGCCCGAGGTCGCCGACCTGCGGATCGTCCCCGTTGACGACGAGCACCGTTTCCTCCGGCAAGGCCGCGGTCGCCGACCGCCAGTTGGCGGCGATGTGCTCCAGCTCGCCGTAGCGGTCGAGCTGATCTCGGAAGAGATTGCCGAGCAGCACGGCGCGGGGTCGTAAGCGGCGCGCGATCTCGGGGAGCGCACCCTCGTCCACCTCGAGGAGCCCCAGCTCGGCATCGCGCTGTGTCAGAAGCGTCGACGCGACTCCGGAGGCGAGGTTCGCTCCCGAGCGGTTCCAGGCGAGACGGTGCTTCGGCTCGAGGATCTCGGCGGCCATGGCGGTGGTCGTCGTCTTGCCGTTGGTGGCGGAGACGACTGCAGCGCCGCCCGGCAACCGGGCTGCGAGCGCGTCGATTGCGCTCGGATCGAGCTTCCAGAGCAGCTTGCCCGGCAGCGTCGTACCGCCGCCCGTGCCTGCGAGGCGCGAGAGCTTCCCGGCCGCGCGGGCGGCGAGGGATTCGACTGCGAGACGGGCACTCATCCGCGGGCGAGAGTACCGGCTCGTCCCTCGAACGAGTGAACTTCGTCCGGCCTACCCCGAAAGGGTGAGGAAGCGTCACCTCAAACACGCATACGGTCATGCCGGTTAGCAGTAGGCCCGATCTGCGGCGTTCCACGGCCTGACTGTCCAGGTTCATGCGGCCCGCGCCAAGCGCGGACAAGGAGAAAGATGGCAAGAAAAACAGGCGGCAATTGCGGTGACGTTCGTCAGAGCGCCCTTTGGGGATCTGGCAACCGCGGCGGCGAGTTCCGATCGAATGCCCTCTGGGGCAAGGGTGGTCGGGGCGGCATCGCCACGCTCGTCGGCGTTCTCGTGCTGTCATTGGCAGCGGGAGCCGCATCGGCGAAAAGCTCTGCTCCTCAGCCTGCACCCGCGGTCACAGCGACCGTCGTGGAGCCAGGCCTGCTCGAGCGGGCACAGGCGAATCCGAACGAGAGGTTCCGTGTCATCGTCCAAAGCGCGACGAGCGCCAAGGCGGCGGAGTCTGCGTTCGACAACGCGGAGAAGGCCGACGACCAGCAGCTTCAGATTGACGAGAAGCTGGCCCAGGACAACGAGGAGTCGGCCAAGAAGGCGTACTCGAAGTTCAAGACGACGGCGGATCGCGCACGGGCTTCGGCCGAGCGTGACCGTTGGCATGCGCGACGTGAAGAGGCGAAGGCGCTCCGGAAGACGGCTCGCGGCGAGCTCGACGCCCGGTTCGACTTCATCAACGGCGTCTCGCTGGAGATCTCCGGTCGGCGGCTCGAGCGGCTTGCTCGCATCGGCGGCCTGATCATCACCGAGGACGTCGAGGTGCAGCAGCAGGATCTCCAGCCGGCGCTTCCGACGGTCTCAACCAGCTTCGTGGCCCCGACGACCAAGCAGCTCTGGGCGTACGAGTCCGGAGTGGCCCAGCTCTGGCGGAACCCGGTGGGCACCCTGCCGACGATTGCGATCGTCGACTCGGGGATCGATACGACCCTGCCCGACTTTGCGGGTCGCTACATCCCGCAGCTGAACTTCGTCGGCTCGGGCAAGCCGAACGGCTACCGCGACGGTCGCGGTCACGGGACCTTCGTTGCCGGTATCGCGGCCGGCTCGGCGAGTAACGTCGCCGGCGCGGCACCGAACGCTCCGCTCATCTCGCTCGACGTCATGGACGACTCCGGCTCTGGCCGGACGAGTGACGTGATCGCGGCGAGCGAGTGGATCTACCGGAACCACGTGAAGTACAAGATCGGTGTCGTGAACTACTCGATGCACGGCGGCGGCAAGGCCCACTTCTACGACGATCCGCTGAACAAGGCGGCCTCGAAGCTGTGGCATGACGGCGTGGTCGTCGTCGCGGCGGCGGGCAACTACGGCAAGGACGGGGCCCCGAGCGGTGTGCTCTACGCTCCCGGCAACAACCCGTTCGTGATCACGGTCGGGGCGGTCGACATCGGCAGCACCATCAGGACGTACGACGACGATCGTGCTCCGTGGTCGGCATACGGCCGGACGCAGGACGGGTTCATGAAGCCCGAAATCTGCGCACCCGGGCGCATGATGGTCGGCCCGACTCCGATGACCTCGACCCTCGCGGCGGAGAAGCCGACCAAGATCAAGAGCCCCGGCTACATCGAGCTCTCCGGGACGTCGTTCTCGGCGCCGGTGATCTCGGGTGTCGTGGCTCAGATGCTCGCCCGGAACCCCGGTCTGACGCCGGACCAGGTCAAGGGTGGCTTGATGCGGCGTGCACGTGCAGTGCCGCTCGCGGAGGCCAACTCGTGCGGCGTCGGCCAGGTCAACGCCGTCCGGTCGGTGTACAACACCAACTGGACGTCCAATCCGAACGCGGGACTGAACAGGTTCCTGTCGACGGATCCGCTGACCGGCGGCAAGGTGTTCAACGCAGTCTCCTGGACGGACGTGTCCTGGAGTGACGTCTCGTGGGACGCTGTTTCGTGGACGGACGTCTCCTGGAGCGACGTCTCCTGGGACGCGGTCTCCTGGAGCGACGTGTCCTGGACGGACGTGTCCTGGACGGACGTGTCCTGGAGCGATGTCTCCTGGGAGGACGCCGGTCTCGACACGGGTACTCCGGACGGTTCCGGTGTCCCCTTGACGCCCGAGCAGGAGCTCGCGGCGGCGGCGGATCCGGACCTCACTCTGCCGTAACACCTCGACGAGGGGCCGGCCGTATCGGCCGGCCCCTCGTCACTTTCACCGTGTCACCCATTCGGGGGAACTCGAATGGGGGTACCCCGACAGGGGGATGCCCGTCCGCGAGAGGGGGAATACCTTTCGAGACGGCCCGTCAAGGCTTCGATTTTGCGGCATCGAAGGAGACCAGCGGCATGAAGAGCACGTGCGGAGCGGCATCATGAACGCAATCCCTCTCGAAGACGCGATCACCCGCGGTGGCGCGCCGATCGAGGCGCGCAGCAAGCTCCCGCCCAAGGCCCTCCTTTACTTCCTCGTCGTTGCGGCCGGCGCGATTGCGGTGACGGCACCGTTCCTGAGCCAGCTCGACCGGCACACGGGCAGCTGGCTCGAGTTCGCGATCCTTGCCACCAGCGTGGCGTTCGCGCAGTTCTTCGTCGTGCGCACGCCGGGTAACAAGTCGTACCACACGACCGGTGTCTTCCTGATCGCCGCAGTCCTGCTCCTGCCGCCGGGGCTGGTCGCGCTCATCCCGCTGATCCAGCACGTGCCGGAGTGGCTGCGCAGCCGGGGGAAGTGGTACGTGCAGTCGACGAACCTCTGCGTGTACACGATCGCGACCATGGCGGCGTGGGGGAGTGCACACCTGATTCTCGGCTCGGAGAGCCTGAGCGACGACGCTGCGCTTTGCGCTCGCCGGCACGGCGGCCTCGATCGTGCTCGTCGCGCTCAACTCGGCGCTGCTCGCTCCGATGATCCGCTTCGTCAACGGGCACCCGATGCGCTTGATCTTCTCGTACCAGACGCTGTCGACGGAGTTCGTCTTCGCCGCACTCGGAGTCGTGCTCGCCGCGTTCTGGACGGCGAACCCGTGGCTCGTCCCCTTCGCGATCGCCCCGCTGCTCCTGATTCACCGGGCGCTCTCGGTGCCGCAGCTCCAGGCCGAGGCTCGCGTCGACCCCAAGACCGGCCTCTTCAACGCGCGCTACTTCGCGTCAGCGTTGACGGAGGAGCTCGGTCGCGCGCAGCGCTTCGAGCGGCCGCTGTCGCTGATCATGGCCGACCTCGACCTGCTGCGCGAGATCAACAACACCTACGGCCACCTGGCGGGAGATGCGGTGCTGAAGGGCATCGCGGAGGTCTTCCGAGCCGAGCTGCGCCACTACGACGTGCCGGCACGGTTCGGCGGTGAGGAGTTCTCGATTCTGCTCCCGGAGACGCCGCCCGAGCAGGCGCTCGAGATCGCGGAGCGGATCCGCCGCGCGATCGCCGAGCGATTGTTCGACGTCGAGACCTCGAGCGAGCCGATCCGCGCCACCGTCTCGATCGGCGTCGCCGGCTACCCGAAGGACGCGCAGGATCCGAACGCGCTCATCCACCAGGCGGATCTCGCTGTCTACCGCGCCAAGCTCCAGGGCCGCAACCGCGTCCTGAGCGCAAGCTCCGAGCCTCTTCTGATGCCCGCCGACCGCAGCATTCCGCTGGTGTCGGTCCCGGAGGAAGGCGACCACCACGAGCCACTGGCGCGTATCCCGGAAGCGATGCCCGAGCTGGAGCGCCGCCACACCGCGCACACCACGAGCGGACCGCGCTTCCTCCAGCTTTCGACCCGTCTGGGGCTGCTGGTCGGCCTCGTGACGATCACGGGCGTCGCGGCAGGTGTCCTGGGCATCCTCTTCGGGCACCTCGACCGACATCATCGGCCTGCTCGCCGTGATCGCGCTCGTCGGCGTCGGGGAGGCGCTCGCGCTCGAGCTCGACGACGGCTCGATCTCCGTCAGCGCCGTCGGTGCGCTTGCAGGCGCGGCGCTCTTCGGCCCGCGGAGCGCACTCGCCGTCGCAGTCGCGATCTGTGCCGTCCAGTGGAGCGCGGATCGCGGTCCGATCCACAAGGTGCTCTTCAACGTCGGCACGCTGACGCTCTCCTCGCTCGTGGCGGCATCCGTCTTCACGGTCGGCTTCGACGGCGGCTTCGCCGAGCTCGTGACCGTCGCGGCGGGTCTCGCCGCCGGCGCGGCGTACTTCGCGGTCAACACCGGCCTGCTGTCGGTCGCACTCTCCCTCGAAGGACGCGAGAAGGTCTGGCGTGTCTGGCACGAGCGCTTTCTCTGGCTCGCGCCGCACTACCTGGTCTACGGCTTCATCGGCGGCGGTGATCGCGATCGGCTACGACGCCGCCGGCCTCTACGCGCTCGCCGTGTTCGCCGTGCCGCTCCTGCTGATGCGCAAGACGCAGGAGGCGTACCTCTCGCACACGCGTCGCAGCGCCCAGAAGCTGCGCCAGGCCGCCGAGACGATCCATACGCAGAACGTGTCGCTCGAGCAGGCGAACCGCCTCCTGAAGGAGCGCTCGACCGCGGCGATGGAGAGCCTCTCCGCGACCGTGGATGCGCGGGACGCCTACACGGCCGGTCATTCGCGCCGTGTGCAGCAGCTGGCGCTCGCGATCGGTCGCGAGCTCGGGCTCTCGCACGTGGAGCTCGACCTGCTGGGCCACGCAGCTCTCTTCCACGACATCGGCAAGCTGGCGATCCCGGACTCGATCCTGTTGAAGCCGGCGAGCCTGACGGAGGAGGAGTGGGCGCTGATGCAGCGCCACGCCGACGAGGGCGCCCGCATCATCGACAGGCTCGGCTTCCTCGGCGACGCCGTTCCGGCGATCCGCCACCACCACGAGCGCTTCGACGGCACCGGCTATCCCGACCGTCTGAAGGGCGAGGAGATCCCGCTCGGCGCGCGGATCATCCACGTCGCCGACGCGCTCGACTCGATGCTGACGACCCGCATCTACCGGGCGGCGCGTCCGCTCGACGAGGCGCTCACCGAGCTTCGCCGGGCGGCGACCTCGCAGTTCTGCCCGCGCTGCGTCGCGGCGCTGGAGCGGATCCTGCCGCTCGACGCGCTCTCGATCGAGCCTTCGCAGCGTCCCAGGCTGGTCGCGGTCTCCTAGGCTTCCCAGGTGCGGACGTGCGGGGCCTGCCCAGGCAGGGCACGTCCGTTCTAGCGTTCTTGCAACTCAGAGAAAATGCTCTAGACTGTTTGCATGGGACGGTCGCGCCGCCACCCTGCGGTGGCAGGCATCGATCCGGAAGCTCTTGCCGCGTTCCAGGCCGGCATTCGCAAGCGCTACACGGACGAGGAGATCCTCGGACAGCTGACGGCGAGCGCCGAACGGCTTGGACGTTCACCGACGATGCGGGAGTTCGCTGCGGACACGCTGACGACCGTGCATCCGCAGACGGTGATCGAGCACTTCGGCAGCTGGAATGCCGCCAAGCGGCAGGCCGGGCTCGTCCCGCGCCGCTTCGCGACGAGGGAGGAGCTGCTGGGCCGCCTGCGCGCGCTCGGCGAGGAGCTCGGGCGCACACCGACCGCCCGCGACATCGACGCCCGCAAGGGCGCCATGCCCTCGAAGTCGCTGCTCTGGCACACGTTCGGCTCGCTTGCGCAGGCGCTGCGCGAGGCGGGGTTCGACGTCCCGATCGGGGAGGAGCGGCTGGAGCGCGCGGTCGTGCAGGGCGCCGAGCTGTCGCGGACGCTCGGCCGCCTGCCGAAGATGGCCGACTGGGCCGGCTGCTCGCCGTGCCGATCCGTCGCTCCTGACCGAGTGGCAGGTCTACCGGATGATCGACGTCCAGCCCGCCTGGGCGGCGTTCCAGTACCTCGTCCGCGAGCGGCTGCGGGACGAAGGCGCGGAGGTCGCGCCCGACGGCACGCTCGGCTAGAGCGCGCTAGCCGGTCGCGAGGGCGATCGCGGCGAGGCGCTTGAGGCACGAGGCGCCCTCGTGCGGAGCGCGGACCGAGGGGAGGATCGTCTCCTCGACGTACGAGCGGTCGGCCTGGAAGCGGTCGTGCCCGGCGATGCGCCCGTCCTCGATCCGGAGCAGCGTCCCCTCGTCGAGCTCACGCTTGCGCAGGCTCAGCCGGATGGTCTGCTCGACCAGGTCGAGTGCGGCGCGGGTGGAGGCGAAGAAGAGCTCCTTGCCGGCGGTGCCGATCCAGAGCGGCCGGCCGGCGGCGCGGGCGATGAAGAGGGTGGAGGCGTTCCGCTCGTCGAGCCAGGCGGTCGCCATCGCGCCGTGCAGCTCCTCGAGCGCCTCCGGGCTGCCCTCGGCGTGCTCGGCGAGCGCGAAGATCGCCTCCGAGTCGACGGTCATGTCCGGATGGGCGCGCTCGAAGCCGTAGTGCGCGAAGATCTCCTCGTCGTTGACGATGATCCCGTTGTGGATCCCGACGACCGAGCCGTGCCGGATCGGGTGATTGTTCGCCTCGATCGTGGGATGGCCCTTCGTGTAGTCCCGGACGTGCACGAGCACCTGCGTCGACGACGCGGGAACGTGCAGCTCGCCGAGCAGCTCGCTGGCGCCCGAGCGGCGCTTGTGCACCGTCACCGCGGCGCTGGGGCCGCGATGGGCGTACCCGACCGCATCGGCGCCGCGCTCTGCGATCCCGGCCAGGAGCGCCTGTGCAGCGAGCGTCCGCTTGACGCTCGATTCAGGGCTGAGGCTGTATCCGGCGATTCCACACATAACTACTAAATTCTACTTCCGTCATCGGCTGGAGTGGCTACCCACTTGAGTAGCGTAGACGGCAGGTATTGGGAGGAAGTTAGGGCCGTCTTCGACGGTTCGAGACGGAGTCCTCAAGCTGCGAGGCCGCGACGCCGATATCGGTGCGGATGGAGCCGAACCCCGCCGAGCCGGTCTTCGAGACAGCACCTGAGCCGCATCTCGAGCTCCTGCCTGCGCTCGACGAGCCCAAGGATGGGGAGGAGGACGCCGAGGAGGTCGAGGCCGAGGACGCCGACGACGCCGAGGACGCCCCCGTTGCAGTCGCCGAGGCGACGCAGGATCCCGCTCAAGCTCTACGTGCGCCAGATCGGCGACGGCCGCCTGCTGACGCCCGCCGAGGAGCGCGAGCTCGCCCGGCGCAAGGACGAGGGCGACGAGGCCGCCAAGCGACGGCTGATCGAGTGCAATCTCCGGCTCGTGATGTCGATCACGCGCAACTACACGAAGGCGGGCGTGCCGCTCCTCGACCTGATCCAGGAGGGGAACCTCGGCCTGATCCGCGCCGTCGAGAAGTTCGACTACAAGATGGGCTTCAAGCTCTCGACCTACGCGACCTGGTGGATCCGCCAGTCGGTCACGCGCGCGCTCGCCGAGCAGGGCCGGACGATCCGTCTGCCCGTGCACGTCGCCGAGCAGGTGCGCCGCGTCACACGCAGCCGCCGCATCCTCGCCCAGAAGCTGAACCGCGACCCGAACGAGACCGAGATCGCGATCGAGGCCGGCTTCACGCCCGAGCGCGTCCAGGAGCTGCTCGAGCTCGTCCAGGACCCGGTCAGCCTCGAGACGCCCGTCGGCGACGGCGAGAGCCTCTACGGCGACATGGTCGAGGACACGAAGACCGCCGGGCCCGACGCCGAGACGTCCGACCGGCTCCGCGCGACCGAGCTCTCCGAGGCGCTCGACCGCCTGAATCCGCGCATGCGCCACGTCCTCGCCCAGCGCTTCGGCCTGGACGGTGCGGTCCCGCAGACGCTGGAAGAGGTCGGAGTCGGCCTCGGCATCACCCGCGAGCGCGTCCGCCAGCTCGAGTCACGCGCCCTGCGCGAGCTGCGCATGGTCGCACCGGGGCTCGAGTTCTACCTCCGCAGCTAGCTCGCAGCTGCTAGAGCGCGCCGACGACTCCATCTCGCGGAGCGAGGCGAGACGCTTCAGCGAGTCGAGCTCGATCTGACGCACGCGCTCGCGCGTGAGCCCGAGCCGCCGGCCGATCTCCTCGAGCGTCTTCGGCTCGGCGTCGGTGAGCCCGTAGCGCAGCACGACGACCTGCCGCTCGCGGTCGGTGAGCGCTCGGAGCGCCTCCATCAGCGCCTGGCTGCGGAGCGAGAGCTCGACCTGCTCCTCGGGCAGCGGGCCGTCGCCGGCGACGAAGTCGCCGAACACGGCGTCCTCGGCTTCGCCGACCGGCTGGTCGAGGCTCGTCGACGCGCGCGCCGCGGCGCGGACCTCCAGCGCCTGCTGGAGCGGGAGCGAGGCCTCCTCGGCGATCTCCTCGAGCGTCGGCTCGCGGCCGAGCTGCGTCCAGAGCGTCCGTTCGGCGCGGTTCATCTTCTGCAGCCGCTCGACGATGTGGACGGGCATGCGGATCGTGCGGGCCTTGTCGGCGAGCGCACGCGCGACGGCCTGCCGGATCCACCAGGTGGCGTAGGTCGAGAACTTGAAGCCGCGGCGCCAGTCGAACTTCTCGACGGCGCGGATCAGGCCGAGCGTGCCCTCCTGGATCAGGTCGAGGAACGGCAGCCCCTGGTTGCGGTAGTTCTTGGCGATCGAGACGACGAGCCGGAGGTTCGACTGGATCATGTGCTGCTTCGCCAGCATGTCGCCGCGCTCGATCTTCTTCGCGAGCTCGACCTCCTGCGGCGCGGTCAGCAGCTGGTGCCGGCCGGCCTCGCGCAGGAAGAGCTGCAGCGCGTCGGTGGTCGTCTCCTGCGGCAGCGCGACCGGAGCGGGCGCCGGCGCCGGCTCCTCGGGCGGCAGCTCCTCGAGCACCTCGATCCCGCGGCGGTCGAGCTCGCGGTAGAGCGCGTCCTGCTCGAGCGCGTCGAGCTCGAGCGTCTCGACGAGGTCGGCGAGCTCGCGTGGCTTTCAGCGACCCGGCCTGCTCGGCGGCCTCCAGCAGCTGCTGGAGCTCGTCGTTCAGGAGCAGATGTTCGATGTCGACGGTCGTCATGAAGGACGAAGTCAGCTTCTACCCGGGAGCTTCTCGCTCCCAAACCCGCATGTCCAGTCCCGGCTGCGGCGATTAGGCGCGCG
Organism: uncultured Gaiellaceae bacterium; assembly: GCA_963763755.1. Lineage (GTDB taxonomy): Bacteria > Actinomycetota > Thermoleophilia > Gaiellales > Gaiellaceae > Gaiellasilicea. The sequence continues at coordinate 364,219 of CAVXQE010000010.1, read as the reverse complement.
CAGCGCCGCTCTCGAGCGCTGCGAGCAGCTCGCCGACCCTGTCGACGGTCGTGATCGCGAGCTCGATCTCGGTCGGCTCGAAGCTGCGATCGTCGGCGTAGATCTCGACGAGCCCCCAATTCTGGCCGCGCGAGCGGAGCGGCAGCATCAGCAGCGAGTCCAGGCCGAGCCGCTCCAGCAGCGCTGCCTCCGCGGGATCGGCCGACGGGTCGTTGCGGAGCACGACGCGAGGCTCGCCGCTGTCGATCACCTCCTGCGTGAGCGGGTAATCGGAGACGAGGAAGAGCTCCAGAGTCGGCGGATCGCCCGAACGGTGGAAGTCGCTCAGCTCGACGAGCAGGTCGCCGATGATCCGCGACACAGAGCAGCGTGAGGCGTCGAGCAACGCGGCGATCTCCGAGCACGTCACGTTCAGCAGCCGGGACACCGATGTCTCGGCGCTGATCTTCTCGAGCGAGCGGTCGACATCGGCGGCCATGAGCGTCTAAGTATGCCCACGCACGTGCGGTTCGACGCCGTTGCTTCAATGCACGAGAATCAGCGTTATGTCAAGTTGGCTCAGATTCGGCTGTTCGGCCCTCTCCCCGCCTCAGAAGCCGGCTGAGCGGGCGCCCGTCACGATCAGCAGCACGACGATCGCGGCGACGATCAGCCGGTACCAGACGAAGATCGAGTAGTCGTGGCGGCGCACGTAGCCGAGGAGCGCAGAGATGACGATCAGGCCGCTTCCGGCCGCGGCGAGCGTGCCGACGACGAACGGGCCCGTCCAGCCCGCCGGCAGGTCGCCGAGCAGGACGTCCTTCACGCCCTTCAGCAGAACGGCGCCGAGCACGGTCGGTACGAGCAGCAGGAACGAGAAGCGCGCGGCCGAGTCGCGGTCGAGCTGGAGCAGCCGCCCGGCGGAGATCGTGATCCCGGAGCGCGAGACGCCGGGCATCAGCGCCAGGCTCTGCGCGAATCCCATCCCCACCGCCGCCTTCAGGCCGAGATCGTCCATCGACCGGCTCTCCGGCTGCCGGTCGGCGTACCAGAGGACGAGCGCGCCGACGGCCAGCGCGATCGCGATCTGCCACGGCTCGCCCAGGTTCGACGCGATCGCGTCCTCGCCGAGCGAGCCGATCGCGGCGGCCGGGATCGTCGCCACGAAGACGAACCAGGCGATCCGCTCCTCCCCGGTCGCGATCCGGCGCGTGCGCAGCGTCCGGAACCACGCGGCGACCAGCACCACGATGTCGCGCCAGAAGTAGCCGACGACCGCGACGAGCGTGCCCAGGTGCAGCGCCACGTCGAACGTCTGGTTGAACGCGTCATGCTCCTTCAGGTACTGCCAGTCGCCGAGCCACGGCACGAGGATCAGGTGGCCCGACGAGGAGACCGGCAGCAGCTCCGTCGCGCCCTGGACGAGCCCGAGCACGAGCGCCTGCCAGTTCGGGAGAGCCCCGGCCTGATCCCCCACTCCGAAGAGCGTCAGCACGACCGCGACGGAGCAGACAGACGCCCGCGGTGGTCCAGAGAGTCGCGCGGCTCACGGCCGCATCCTACGGACGGCCGCGAGCCTCGGACGACCGCAACGAGAAGTTCTCGCAATTTGCAGAAAAGATCCTCGCCGCGCCCTTGCCTGCATCGGACGGCCTCGTTAGGTTCCTCCATGCAGAGAGCACGGAGCGCGATTAGGTCGAAGACCGAGCTCGAGGGCCGTACGCGAAAGCGGAAAGTCAGCGGGTTCGGTGGACGAAAGCGCCACCGGCTCTCTGAATTTTTTGGGCGCAATCTTGAAAAGGGATCTGCGGGAGCAGATCCCTTTCGCGCCAAGATCCCTGAAGCTGCGTGGGTCGGGTTCGGGGCTCGCTCAGCGATCGTCTTTCAATAGGATCGCGGCGTCATGCATTTGCGCATGCCGAGCATCGACCAGGGCGTTCAGGCGTTCGTCTGGGCCCTCTTCTTCTTCCTGCTGCTCTGGGTCGGGATGCTGGCGGTCGGCGTCTCGAGCGCGACCGCGTTCATCCTCTCGCTCGTCTCGGCCGGCGCGATCTTCCTCTTCGTGCGCGTTCGCGGCGACTAGCGCGACGGCGGAGAGCGCGCGCGACGAGCCGGCCGGCGAGGTCCTTGCCGACCAGCGCCTCGAGGCGGTCCGCCGCCGTCGGGCGGCTGCGGACGTCGCATGTCGAGTGCGTGGCAGTGCTCGAGCAGGAGCTCTGAGGCAGCGGGCTTTGGATTGGTGACGGCGGCGGCGTCCATCTCCGACCCTTATCGACCTGGCTCGTCGCCGCGCAAGATCCCTTGATCAGGTCTCCGTGCGGCGGTCTCCTGTGGTGGTCACGGTTTCCTCGCGATCGTCGTCTGTGCGCGCAACGGCCGACGGGGACGGTCGGCGGGTCGGCGTACGGCCCTCGATCGGCGGTCAGCGGCTCGTCTGCAGCGGGCGTCTCGCGCGTCTCGGTGACCGGGACCGGCGTCTCGCGCACCTGCTCGTCGACGACGACCTCGCGCTTCGGGCCGGCGGTGTCGAACGAGAGCCCGAAGACGAGCCCGATCCCGAAGGCGATCGCCGGCAGGACGTTGCCGAGGTCGGCGACGGCGCCGAAGATCCCGAGGTCGCGCGACCAGTTGGAGGTGTTCATCCAGTCCGCCGGCTGCCGGGCGAGCAGCACCCAGCCGCCCGCCACGAGGACCGGCAGGAAGCCGATCACGAAGACGCCGAGCGAGAAGCGCGGCCACCCCCACTTCGTCCAGCCGCCCAGAATCTGCGAGAGCGCCATCGTCAGGCCGGCCGCAGCGATCAGGCCGTACGTCGCCCAGTACTCCGACGACGTCTGGGTGCCGATCTGCGTGGCGAACCACAGCAGGACGCCTGCGACAGCCGCTCCGGCGAGCGTCGAGATCCCACGTGTCACTCCGATCATCACTGCCTCCGTTTCACTGTTGTCTGCCGGGAGTTCTTTCCCCGTGCAACGGAAACGGAACAGGGGCTAATTCAGGTGCAGGCGGCGCTCGTCGAAACGGGAGGAATGGAGCTCCGCGTGGAACTCCTCGAGCGACTGGAGCGCATCGGCGGCGAACACATGATCGACGACTCCGACCCGCTCGTCGTTCGTGAACGGGAGGTCGACGTGCGCGTGTGAGACGAGGTTGACCGACAGCGCGTCGCAGGCCGGGCAGCGGACTGCCAGCCCGAGCCAGCGATCGCCGGGCGCGACCGCGACGAAGGACGACGGGAAGACCGGCCGCGATCGGCCCTCCGGGTAGCAATAGAAGCTCCACGGCCACTCCCCCGCCCTCAGGTGCGTCGCTGCGGACTCCAGGAGCTCGTCGGCGGCGTCGCGAGTGCGAGACGTCATGAGATCGACGAACTGGCCTGCGTGGCCTCCCAGCGGCGCCCAGTCGAGATCGTCGTGGGCAACCAGGCCCTGATGCTCGTCGCCGCAGCCGCAATCGAAGCGGACGCAGTAGACGGCGGGGTGCGCGGCGCCGGGCAGCCGTTCGAGCAGCCGGAAGGACGAGAGGGCCACGTGGGCCTGCTCTCGACGTGGACAGGCGAAGGTGTACCGGGCTGTGAGCGCGTCGTACATCGTCCACATGCTCATCGACCGGCCGGACGACCCCGGAGACACCCTTTTTAGTACTGGATCAACGACTGGACGTCGTAGCCCTCGAGCTTGTCCCGCCCGTTCAGGAACGTGAGCTCGACCACGAAGAGCACGCCGACGACCTCCCCGCCGAGCTGCTCGACCAGCTCGGTCTTCGCCTTCGCCGTGCCGCCGGTGGCCAGCACGTCGTCGTGCACGATCACGCGCGAGCCCTTCCCGAGCGCGTCGGCGTGCACCTGGAGGCTGTCCGTGCCGTACTCGAGCTCGTACGTCGCCTCCACGGTCTCCCACGGCAGCTTTCCGGGCTTGCGGGCGGGCACGAAGCCGCAGCCGGAGCCGGTCGGCGAGCGCGCCGCCGAAGATGAAGCCGCGGGCCTCCGCGCCGAGGATGATGTCCGGCTCGAGCGGCCGTGCGAGCTGCTCCAGCCGGTCGATCGTCTCGCGGAAGTAGGTCGCGTCGGCGACGAGCGGCATCAGGTCCTTGAAGACGATCCCGGGCTTGGGGAAGTCCGGCACGTCGCGAACGCGATCGCGCAAGTCCAATGTCGCCCCGAAGTCACCGCCGGACTCTAGCGCTCCGCGAGGAGTCGCAGCTCGCGCCAGAAGAGGAGCCGCGAGAGCTCCTGCGACGTCTCTGCGAGCGACTGGAGGTCGTCGAGGCCGGTCTTCCGGCGCTCGGGGTTGCGCGAACGGAGCGCGGGTGCGACGAGCTGCTCGAGCAGGCCGGCCTCGCGCCCCGCCGAGTTCCGGAACGTCCGCAGGTGCCGGGCGTCGATCCCGTACTGCGCGAGCCGGCCGCAGGCCGCGGCGATCTCGGCGTCGCCCTCGCGGTAGAAGTGCTCGCCGCCCTCGACCCGCGGCGAGAGCAGTCCGTATTCCTCGAGCGCGCGCGCGAGGGTCGCATCGATGCCGGCACGGTGACAGAGCTCGGCGAGGTCGAGCTCCGCCTTCCTGCTCCCCCAGGCCGGTCGGCCGGCGGCGCTTGCGCTCGGCTCCCCCGCCGCCGGACGCGAGCTCCTGTCTGATCACCCGCAGCGGCAGGAACTCGTCGCGCTGCAGCCGGAGAATCGTCTCCAGGCGCTCGACGTCCTCCTCGCTGAAGAGCCGGTAGCCGCCACGCGTGCGCTTGGGCGTCAGCAGTCCCTGATCCTCGAGGTACCGGATCTTCGAGATCGAGATGTCCGGGAACTCGGGCTGCAGCCGCGCGCAGACCGCGCCGATCGTGTGCAGGCGCTGCTCGGGGCGACGCTCGGTGGCGGTTGTCGTGCTCATCGTCTCAGGAAGGTCAGGCGGTACTTGCCGATCTGCAGCTCGTCGTCGTCGTCCAGCTCGGCCGACTCGATCCGCTTGCGGTTCACGAACGTGCCGTTGAGGCTGCCGAGGTCGGTGATCGTGAACGTCTCGCCGTCGCGCACCAGCTCGGCGTGGCGGCGCGACACGGTGACGTCGTCGAGGAAGACATCGCACTCGGGCGAGCGGCCGATCAGCGTCCGCTCGCTCGACGGGAAGAAGCTCTCCCCCGCCCGGCCGCCACCGGAGCGAACGACGAGCGCCGGTCCCTTGCCGCGAAGCTCCTGCAGGCCGGTGCCCGGATCGTCGGCGTCCTCCTCCGGTGTGTAGGTCATCGTCTGCTCGCCCGGCTCGCTCTTGTTGAGCATGGCGCCACAGCGGGAGCAGAAATTTGAGGACTCCGGATTCTGGAACCCACACTCGGGGCAATAAACGTGGCTCACACGCCCTCTTCGGAGGAGGGCGCGCTGCGCGACGAGAGGATGTCGGTCAGCTTCTCGACGTCGACGTCGGTGACACCCTTCCCCTTCAGCCGCGCGGTCCGCTCGGCCCGCAGGATGTCGATTCGGCCCTGAAGCAGCCGGCGGCGGAAGGAGACGTCGTTCTCCTCCTGCGTCAGCTTGTCGATCAGGGCCTTGAGGTCGTCGTCCGACAGGGTGCCGAGGTCGGGCAGCGGTTCCGTCGAGCCTTCCATGTGCACAGCGCCTTTCGGTGGAGTTCGTCAGTCAGTAAAGCAGCACGCACGCCGAGGGGTCAACCTCAGCTTGAGGCTTCTACCGAGGTTCGCGATGCAGCAGAGTCTCCCTGCATGATCTCCTCGACGAGCTCGCGCACCTCGCGCTCGAGGTCCTCCGAGACCTCGAGCGTCTCGCCTTCGGCGTACAGATGCACCAGCGGCTCGTCGGGATCCGGAAGCACCTGCGACCAGCCGCGGTCGTCGATGAGCTTGATTCCGTCGGTGAGGTCGACATCGCGTCCGGCCAGCTTTTCGTTCAGCACGCGCATCACGAGGCCCTTCTTCGACCACGGACAGGCGAGCCGACGGTGGATCAGCGTCGGGGCGGGCAGCTCTCCCACGAGCTCGGACAGGGGCCTCTGGATCGGCGCGAGCAGCTCGAGCAGCTTCGCCAGGCTCGCGACGGCGTCGTAGGCGGGCAGGAACTCCGGGAAGACGTAGCCGCCGCCGACCGCTCCCGCGAAGACGACCCCGTCGCCGGCTGCCGCGCTCGTCAGCTCGCTGAGCGAATTCGGCGTCCGGATGATCTCGAGCGCGTCGCCGGCGAGCTCGTCGACCTTGCTCGTCACCGTGATCGGGAACGCCGCCTTGCCCTTTCTCCCGCTCTCCGCGAGCAGCCGCACGTACAGCAGCAGCGTCTGGTCGACCGGAACCTCGTGGCCCTGGTCGTCGACGAGGTAGAGGCGCTCGCCGGACTGGTCGAAGACGGCGCCGAGATCCGCCCCGATCGCGGTGACGAGCCGCTTCGTGTGCCCGATCGCCTGCGCCAGCGTCTCGCGGTCGGCGAGCTCGTCGGCGAAGAACCCGTGCGCCGAGATCGCCTCGACGCCGAGCGGGCCGACGACGAGCGGCAGCACGAACGAGGACGCCGAGTAGCCGTAGTCGACGACGATTCGGAACCGGCGCTCGCGGACCGAGGCAGCGTCGAGCGACTCGAGCAGATCCTGCGCGTAGCTCTCCCGCACACGGGCCGGGTACGAAACCGAGCCGACGCCGCCGGCCGCAACGCGTCGCAGCTCCTGGCGCGTGAAGTTCTTCTCGATCTCCTTCTGCAGGCCCGGGGTGAGCAGGATCCCGCCCGGCTCGTAGATGCGGATGAAGACCGCCTCGGGGTCGAGGTGGCTGGAGCCGACGTGGACGGCCGCGGCAAAGCCCTGGGTCTTGAGAACGTGCCGGCTGACGCCCGGCGGCGACACGCGCAGGTCGGCGACGTCGATCCCTGCGGCGTTCAGGCCGGAGATCATCGCCCGCTTGATCATGCGGCAGCCCGGGGCCGAGTCGCGGCTGGCGACAACGCGTGCCCCGCGTTTCAGGGCCGTCCCGAGCGCCGTCGCGAGGCGCGCTGCGGTCTCGGGCGTGAGGTCGACGTTGACGAGGCCGGTCACTCCGTCCTTGCCGAAGAGCCGCGACGACGCCCGCGTCTCCCAGATCAGGTTCTCGTAGAGCTGCGAGCCGCTCTCGACCTCCTTGTAGGGGTAGATCCGAACGTGCGGCATGATGCTCGACTCGGAGCCGATCGTGACCTCGTCGCCGATCGCAGCGCCTTCCTGGATGCGGACGTGGTCGCGGATGTCGCACGAGCGGCCGACGATCGCGCCCTCGATCAGAGCGCTCCGGCCGACGTGGGTCGACGCATCGATGACCGAGCGGACCGTGCGGGCACGCTCGCGAAGCGTGACGCCGTTCGAGAGGACGGTGTAGGGGCCGATCGACGCGTCCCGGGCGATCCGGCAGTGGTTGCCGATGAACGCCGGCCCGTCGATCTCCTCGACGTCGTGGATGTCGGTGCCCTCTCCGATCCAGACGTTGCCGCGGAGCTGCACTCCCTCGACGTTCAGCCGCACCTTCTCGTCGAGCGCGTCGAAGTTCGCCTGCCGGTACTGGTCGAGGTTGCCGATGTCCTGCCAGTAGCCCTCCATCACGTGCCCGTAGATCGGCCGGCCCATCTCGAGCAGGAGCGGGAAGAGCTCCGTCGAGAAGTCGTACGGCCCGTCGAGCGGCACGTGCTTCAGCACCTCCGGCTCGAGCACGTAGATGCCGGTGTTGATCGTGTCCGAGAAGACCTGCCCCCACGAGGGCTTCTCGAGGAAGCGCTCGACCTTGCCGTCCTCGTCCGTGACGACGATCCCGAACTCGAGCGGATTGTCGACCGACTTGAGCCCGATCGTGACCGCGGCGCCGGTCTCCTTGTGCCGGTCGACGAGCGCGCCCAGATCGACGTCGCAGAGCGCGTCGCCGGAGATGACGAGGAAGGTCTCGTCGAGCAGGCTGCTTGCGAGGCGGACAGAGCCGGCCGTACCGAGCGGCAGTTCCTCCACCGAGTACTCGATGTTCACGTTCAGGGAGTCGCCGTCGCCGAAGTAGCTGCGGATCGACTGCGGCATGAACGCCAGGGTGATCACGACCTCGTCGAAGCCGTGCCCACGCAGCAGCTCGAGGATGTGCTCGATGCACGGCTTGCCGACGATCGGCACCATCGGCTTCGGCTGGTTCGAGGTGAGCGGCCGCAGGCGCGTCCCCTCCCCACCCGCCATCACGACGGCCTTCATCCCGCCACCTCGCGCCTGGCCTTGATCACGTACTGCGCGGCGGCTGCGAGCGCGAGCGCCAGCGCGAACCAGAAGAGCCAGAGCGGCCACTCGGTCGACTGACCGACGACGAGCAGGATCCCCACCGACAGGTAGAGCAGCCAGGTCGCCACCTTGCCGAGCATCGTGACGTTGAGCTCGTAGCCGCGTGGCATGAGCAACCGGTAGCCGCCGACGAGGAGCGCGTCCCGGAGGAGGATGATCACCGTCCCCGCCCAGGGCAGCTTGCCCTCGAGCGAGAGCAGGATCGCCGCGGAGTCGATCATCAGCCGGTCGGCGAGCGGATCCGCGAGCTTCCCGAACTGCGACTCGACGTGCCAGCGGCGCGCGAGAAAGCCGTCGACCTGGTCGGTCACGCCCGCGACGAGGAAGATCCAGCCGGCGGCCCAGCTCGAGCCGTCGTCCGCGCTGACGTAGACGACGATGAAGATCGGAATCAGGGCGAGCCGCAGTATCGTCAGCGCGTTCGGCAGGAGCGCGAGCGGTGCGGGGACGGCGCGGGAGGCCATTCACCGACAAGGATAGTGTTGCCGCGTGGCCGAGACCGTCACGCTGCCCGGATTCGTCAACGCTCACAGCCACACGTTCCAGCGCGCGCTGCGTGGTCGCGCCGCCGGCGGCGACTTCTGGGCCTGGCGTGAGCTGATGCTGGCGGAGGCCGAGCGGCAGACGCCGGCCAGTGTCCGGACGCTCTACACCGAGACCTACCGGGAGATGCGTTTGGCCGGATACACGGCCGTCGGCGAGTTCCACTACCTCGGTCTCGACGAGGCACGCGCGGCGGTGGAGGCTGCCGGCGAAGCAGGTCTCGAGATCGTCCTCCTGCTCGTCGCGTATGCCCGCGGCGGACTGCCGCGCATGCGCCAGGAGTCACCGGCCGAGTATCTGCGCCAGCTGGAGTCGCTGCGTGCCGACGGCATCCGCGTCGGCCTTGCCCCCCACTCCGTGCGCGCCTGCCCGCGCGAGTGGCTCGAGGAGCTCGGACGCTACGCGGAGGCCGAACGGCTTCCGTTGCACATCCATGCCGACGAGCAGCCGCGGGAGATCGAGGAGTGCCTCGCCGAGCACGGCTGCAGGCCGATCGAGCTCCTGGAGCGCACCGGCTGCCTCGGGCCGAACGTCACCGTCGTGCACGCGACGCATGCCGACGGTGCCGAGCTCGATCTGCTGGCGCAGAGCGGCACGACGGTCTGCGCCTGCCCGACGACCGAGGCCGACCTCGCGGACGGCTTCCTCCCGGCGGCGCGGATCGAGCATCGGAGGATTCCGTTGTGCATCGGCTCCGACTCGAACGTTCGCATCGACCCGCTCGAAGAGCTGCGCGAGGTGGAAGGCATCGCGCGGCGCCAGACCGGCAACCGCGGCGTCTTCTCGACCGAGCGGCTGCTCTGCTTCGGGGCCGACGAAGGCGGTCGCTCGCTGGGGCTCGAGTCGTGGCCCGACATCGAAGTCGACCTGACGCATCACTCGCTGCGGGGCGTCGCGCCGGGCGATGTCTTCGACGCGCTCGTCTCCAGCTGCAGCGCCGACGTCGTCGCGCGCTAGCGCCAGCCGAACGAGACGTCGTCGACCCAGACGGAGCCTTTCAGTGCGTGTGCGCCAAGGACGATCCGGGCGAATGCGGCTCCCTTCGGCGGCTTGGCGACGACCGCGGCTCTGCGCCAGCGAGGCCCTACCCGCACCGACGTCCACCTCTGCCCGACCCGGCGTTCCCTGAACGTCGAACCAGACGATCGCCACGCGAAGCGCCGCTCCGTTGCCGCGAACCCACGCCGACAGCTCCGCGCGCCCACTCTCCACCGGAGCTGTGACCGGAGTGACGAGGAATGTCCCACTCCCTCCGGAGCGGCCGACGATCCGGGCGGACGCGGTGCCTGATCGCGCCAGCGTCGTGTCGCGAACGAGCCGGAGCTCGCCCGTCGAGCCCCAGATCGTGGGCACCGAGGTCCCGTCCTCCGCAGCCGCAGCGGCTTCGAAGCCTCCGTTGAATCCCGTCTCGACCGTTCCCGCAAACAGCCGGCGCACCACGGCGGCCGCGGGCTTCGCGGAGCCATCCTCGCGGAAGAGTCCGAAGCGGTACTCCTCCGCCCGGCCGGACAGGTCCGATTGCGGAATGGCGTCGGGCGCGAAGTCGTCGAGGACCCAGATCCCCGGCGCGGGCAGCCCGAGCCGCGCGAGCGCTCTGAAGCAGAGCTTGAAGTAGTGCGCCTGCGCGGCTTCCTGGCCCGAAGCCGTCAGCGGGACACCCGCGTAGCCGCTGTGAGCCGTCGACGTCGGGTAGCCGAGCTCCCCGATCCACAGCGGTGTCGGCGCAGCGACATCGCGGAGCCGCGAGAAGACCTGTTCCGCCAGCTCGCCGCCGCCGGTGAACGTGTGCGCATCGAAGAAGTCGGGCCGCGCTCGCGCCGGCAGCGCAGCAACCAGAGCCCGCAGGTCGCGTACGGGCCTCATCCCGCCGACCGACACGGTCACGGGCGTCTGTTTCCGGAGCAGGTCGCGCAGCCAGGGAACCAGCACACGAGTCCACGCGAGCGCGTCCGGGTCGGTCGTGTCGATCTCGTTCCGAAGCTCGACGAACGCGATCCGTGGGTCGCCGACGTACGGCTCGAGCATGGCGCGGGCCCATTGTTTCGAGCCCTCGATGTCGCGGTAGGAGCCCCACCAGTCGAAGAGCGTCAGCTGGACGCGGAGCCCGTTGCGCGCCGCAATGTCGACGAACTCGCGCAGGCGCTCCTGATACCGCTCTTCGGGTACCGGGTAGCCGATGAAGTTTGCGGGCAGGACGACGCGGACGGCATTCGCGTTCAGCCCTCGCAGGCGCTGGAGATCGGCGCTGATCCGCTCCGGACGCCATGGCTCCCACATGCGAGTCCAGCCGGCATCGGCGGGGTAGTAGCTGACGACGCGAAGCTCGCCGGGGACTTTGAGCCGATCGAGACCGGCGTCCGCATTGGCGGTGCTTGCGCAGGCGAGGCAGACGGCACAGAGGAGAAGGCCGAGAGCTCGCACTGGGATCACCCTAGACCGCTCGAGCGACAATTGGAAAGCCCCTGGCGTGCAGGACGGGCCGCGCATGTGAAGATAGGGCCCGTGGAACCGCCGCCCCGAAGAGTTCTCACGCCGCTCGCGGCGGAGGCGCTTCTCGCCTTCGGGCTCGCCGCAGTCGTGGCGTCGATGCTCGTTGTCTTCGGCCCGCCCGGAAGCGACCTGGCTGCGCACGTCTACCAGAGCGGGCTCTTCCGCGACCACGGCTTTCAGCTCTGGAACAACTTCTGGTACGAGGGCCGCTACAGCTTCGTCACGTACAGCCTCCTGTACTACCCGGCCGCATCGCTCCTGGGTATCCAGTTGCTGGCGGTGCTCAGCATCGCCACCGCTGCGCTCGCCTTCACGGTGATCGCGGCGCGCGAATGGGGTCCGGCCGCCCGCTGGTCGAGCCGGTCGTTTGCCATCGTCTGGGCGGGCGTCGTTCTCTCCGGCGCGTATCCGTTCGCGCTCGGCGCAACCTTTGCGCTGCTGGCCCTGTGGGCGCTCCAGTCTCGCGCCCGCCTCCGCTTCGCCGTGCTGACCGTCCTCTGCTTCGCGGCCAGCCCACTTGCGTTCGCGCTGCTCGTGCTGCTGCTGGCAGCGATCGGTCTCGCGCGCCTCCCGGCCCGAGTCGATCTCACCCTCCCCGTAGTCACCGTGGCAGCGCTCGCGACGGTCTGGGTCGTCCTCTGGCGGGTCTTCCCGACCGGCGGCCGCTTCCCCTTCTCGATCGAGGAGCTGGCCGCGGTGTGCGTGTTCTGCGTCCTCGGCATCATCTTCACGTGGCGGGTGCAGGAAGCGCGGGTGCTGCGGTGGCTGTACGTCCTCTATCTCCCGGTCTGCGTGACCGCGTTCCTGATCCCGTCCAGTCTCGGCGAGAACGTCGCGCGACTTCGTTTCGCCGCCGTCCCACTCGCGATCCTGACGCTCTCGCTGCGGCGGTGGCGGCCGCTCCCGCTCGCCACGGTCGCCTTCCTGCTGGCGCTCTCGTGGAACGTCTCCCCGCTCGCGGCGAGCTACGCGAAGGGCCTGTCCGATCCGGCCGTCGCAGGAGGCCTACTGGGCGCCCGCGATCGGCTTCCTCGACGAGCACCTCGACCCGTCGTACCGGGTCGAGGCGGTGGACACGACGGGGCACTGGGCCGCGGCGTACCTACCGGCCGCCGGAATCCCGATCACCCGCGGCTGGTTCCGGCAGGAGGACTTCCCTCGCAACGAGGTTCTCTACAACGACGACGAGCTGGGCGCACGCGTGTGGACTCGCTGGCTGCGTCAGATGGCCGTTCGCTATGTCGTTCTTCCGGACGCACCCCTCGACTACAGCTCGGCGGCTGAGGCCGCGTTGCTGCGAAGTGGGCGCACCGGGCTCAGGCAGGTCTTCCGGTCGGCTCACACGACGGTCTACGCCGTGCCCGTCGCCACGGAAGCTCGTCACCGGCCCGGGCGACACCGACGTCCTCACGTTCGACCACTCTCGCCTGACGTTCACCGTGTCCGCAGCGGGCCGCTACCGGATCGCAACGAGCTGGTCGCCCTACTGGAAGGTGTCCCGGGGCTGCCTCGAACGCGACGAGGCCGGGATGACGGTGCTGGACGCGCCCGGGCCAGGCACCGTGACGATGCGCTTCACGCTGAAAGCCGGGAGGGCGCTGGCGACGCTTGCGGGACGGTCGACCACGACCTGCGCGCACTAGCCGCGCTCTCCCAGGCGAGCAGCGCCGCCGCTCCGAGCGAGCCCCACGCGAGCTCGTCCACGGGCGAGTCGTTGACGACGAGCGACACCGCGAGGGCAACGAGGAACGCAGTCGTCACGCGGTGCCGGGGCCGGCGCACCGCGATCGCGACGAGCGCGGCGAGCCCGAGCGCGCAGAGGAGAGCCGAGTGCCACGACGCGGTGGCTCCCGCCCACGTCACATCGAGTCGCCGTCCCAGGTCATCCGCAAGGCTGGCAGGCCCGTCGCCGACTGCGGTCGTCACGTGACTCGAGCCGCCGAGGCCGGCGTCGAGCGCGACCAGGAGAAGCGCGAGCCCGAGTACCGCGGCTCCCACGAGGGCGACGCGGACGACGGAGATGCGTCGGAGCCCGTCTTGCACGACGAGCGCACCCAGCCCGGCGAGCAGCACGAGGACGCCACCCCCGTCGGCACCGGCACGGCTCCAGCCGAGCGCGACGAGCGCGAGTAGCCCGATGGCCACGAGCCAGCGCCGCGAGGTCGCAGCCGCAGCCAGCACCGGCGCGAGGAGGAGCGTCTCCACCTGGTTGGTGACGCCGAAGAAGCGAACACCTCCGTCGGGGTGTGGTCCGATCGCGCTGAGCGCGTTCGTCTCCGGGAACACCGCGAGCACGACCAGGAAGCCCGCGAGGAAGAGCGCGACCGCAGGGGCGAAGAGCGCCTTCCCGCCGGCCGGCCACGAAGGCCAAGGCAGCCGCCTCCCGCCGCGACGACGAGACCGACTGCGAACGGCGATCGGATGGCGGCAGCGGAGAGTAGGAGCGCGATCGAGATCGCCCCTGGGGCGGCGAGCAGCGCGGTGCGGGCGATCCGGCGAGAGCGCGTCGCCAACGCGGCGGCTGTGAGGCAGGCCAGCAGCACGGCGAGGCCGGCCGTTGCGGCCGCGCGGGAGTCGTGTGCTCGGGTCAGTCGCTGATCGAGCTCGCGCAGCGAGGCCGCGGTTCCCGCTCGGAAGCCGAGCACCGGCTTCGTGCCGCGCTCGAGGTCGACCGCGGTCGGCGCCACATCGGCGATCGAGACGAGTCCCGGCAGCCGGGTCGAGGGCGAGTCCAGGATCCCGTGGAAGCCCCCTCCCACGATTGCGACCGGATACCGGGTGACGTTGTGGTGAGGGCCTGCCGGCGGCAGCGCGACGTAGATCGTGAGCGGGGCGGGCCGGGTCGCAATCTCGATCAGCGGTTCGCGGTCCTGCTCTGCCGGCGAGGCCGGAGACACTCCGGCCGGTGACGAGCGACTTCAGCGCCTGCTCATGGGTCACGGTCGCCCCCGCTCCGGGCACGAAGAGCCCGACGGCACCGCGGTCTGCCTGCGCCCACACCTCCTGCGCCGGGACGACGAGAACGGCGACGGGCTCGGCGCGGGCCGGATCCGGCTTCGGCCAGGACGCCGAGCACGGCCACGCCGGCGATCGCAAGCCGGAGTCATGCCGAGACCGTACCGCCCGTCAGGCAGTCGATCCGCGGAAGTAGCGTCGATCGAGGAGTTCGGCTGACCCGCACCGCCGTGGCGTCAACCTGCGTTGCACTGTGGGATGCAGACGCTTGCGGCGCTGATGGTCTCGATGCTGGTGCTGACGACAGCGCTCTTCACGCACGCGCTCGTGGCCACGGACGAACGGCCCCCAGCGCAGCCCGTCCTGGTCGCCGGCAGCGCCGACGCGCACGAGCGACAGGTTGTCGTGCTGCGAGGCCGGTGAAGCAGCCTCTAGAACACCAGTCGGTTCCGCCTTCCGCTTAGCCTCCGGGGATCGGCCGCGCGTGCGATCGCGGCCGCTCGGCCCAGGTTGCGTGCGATCAGGAAGCCTTCGCCCCGCTCGATCATCTCCTCGACGGCGGCGATGCCGTGTCCGGGCGAGAGGATGAACGTCGTCGACTCGGCTCGGACGCGCTCGTACGTCACCGGACTGACCTTGACGCGTTCGCCGCAGAAAGGCTGCTGTCCGCACTCGCAGAAGAGATCGAACAGCTCAATGGTCTTGTCTCCCTCAGCGGTGTCTAGAAACTGCTTGTACAGGTGCGCCAGGTGCTCGTTTATCTCGCGGTAGCGGTTCTGTGTCACTGCGTTTCGCTCGATCACGTCCGGCTTCAATGTCGACCTTTCATCCCCAGCGAGGGCACATCCGCTCGGCAGATGGTCTCTACCGGCCATGCAGCCCGACCTGTTTGCTGAGGGCGGTCGACTCACGCTGCGCCGACGGCTTCGACGCGCGACATCGCGGAAGTTACCCATTTTCCCAAATGCCAATCGCAGCGCGCGGTCGGTTACCTACGGTGCGCGGCGAGCTGTCCAGTTGAATGTCGTGCCGGGCAGACGGCGCGTCCTCGAAGACGCCGGATGCTGTTGCGCCGCGAACCGCGTACCTCAGGAGCCTGCTCGCCCGTTCTCTTGGCGTGGGCGCGCCCCGAGGACGGAAGGGCGACCGATCCTCGAAAAACGATCGTCGTCCACGAGCAGTCAGGGGGTCTGTTCTGCTCGGGACACAAGGGGTCGCTGGGCGCGCCCCACCTAACTCTCTACAACTCGCCTGGAACGTCGTCCTATGGGAGCAGGTCGCGAAGCAGGTCGCGGCGAGTGGTGCTGAAGCCCTCCGGCGTTGTCTTCAGGATGTGGGCCAGGGTCGTGTCAACTCTCTGCGCAAACATCCTGCGCAGCAACTTCGCGAGGAAACGCACGGGATCCTGGCTCTCACGAGCATCGAACACCCACCTCGCATAGTCGTCGCCACGCTTCTTGGCGCGCTCCCGCGTTCCGGGCGGCAACGTGTCGCTACGCGAGGCCGGCTTCTCGTAAAAGAGGTCGATCAGATATTGGCGCGCGAGCGCACCTTGGTAAATGTCCTGCGAAATGTCCCGCGGCTGACCGTACGCCGCCTCGAAGACCCCGCGAACTTCAGGAGCCATGCGCTGGAGATCCGCGATGTCCATCGACGCCAGATACCAGTCCTGAATTACGGCGTCCTCCGGGTAGTACACGCGAAGCTCTGCTTCAAGCCGTGCCCGCGCCGTATCCCACTCCTTCGCTGCCGCCGTCGGGTCGAGCGACGCCGCCCCGGTGAGCGCAGCCAATCCGTCGCCGATCGCGGCGGTAGTCGATACAGCGACGTCCTGAGCGAGGGCAGCCTGTAGTTCGCGGGCCTTCTGACGCTCATCCCACTGTCTGGCGAACGCTGGAGCCACCCACACCGACAGCAGAGCCACGAGCAGTGTGAGGAGCACCGAGCTCGGCACACGAGAGCGCTTGTGCTCGCGCGCTAGCTGGTCCTCTCCCAGGGCAGTCTCTTCGTGCGCGGCGTTCTCATCAGGCACGGCAGCGGCTGGAAGCGACTCCTCCATCTAGTGAAAGGACCGCATGTCACGAACTGTGCCTAGTGCCGTAGTGCTCTCCAACGTGTCCCCTTCGTCTGCTGACTTCACGACGATGGGGCTCGCCTATTTCTTCCCCCGAACTCGCAACCGCCTCAACGGCGACCGCGGAACGCGACGGCAGGCCGGACGGCGCACGGTAGTACCCTGAGTGTGCGGGCGCGCCCAGCGACCTGCCGCCCCGAGGCGCCCACGCCCGTGGGCACTCGGTGGTCGACGATCGTGTTCGAGGAGGGCCGTACTCCTCGGGGCGCGTCCCGCTCGACTACAACGCCGGTGGGCAGTTCCTGGTGCCGTCTCCGAACAACTCTGACCGCTCGGCACAGCGAAAGCTGGCCCTGCAAGTCGAATCCTGTTCGCCTAGGCTCCTGCGTCTCGTGCGCCACAGCGCGTCGGGAGATTGCGGGCTTTCGGCCGGGGTTCTGGCCGCAGGGCCAGTGACGCCACCCTAGCTCACTTGGGAGATTTTCGGCAGGGTGCCGGTCTGGCCGCCGGCCGACACCCTGAGCCGCAGGGACGTACCGGTGCCGTCGGCCCTCACCAACGCCATCGTCGGTCACGCCACGTCTGAGCTCGTCGGGAGCGTACGCTCCTCCGGGTCGGCTTGCAACGGTTCGCACGATCGTCTCACCACGACGTGACAAGGGATACCTCAGGGCGACCAGTGGCAGTGATGCCCCCAGGCGCTAGGAGTGATTCCAGAAGGGGGCTCGTCGACCTCGAGGATGACCTCGAGACCGCTAGTCCGGGAGGGCGATTACGTCGCCGGAAGGTCGCGCGACGAGATCGCTGTTGCTCACGACCTGCTTGCTCGCGGCGCGGCGATTTGAGCGCTCGACCGAGCGGGCGAGCCGAATGAGGGGCTCTGCTAGACCGAGGCGGGACATGAGCTTGAAACGAAGCATCGCTGGAAGCATCGACGTAACTCACCTCGCCCACTAGGACACGACTGGGTCTATTCCTGGGGGAGCAGAACGAAGCTGAGTACAGGTTGGGTCGCCCCGGAGCTCCTGCACTCCGTACAGGTCATCAGTGACCCGTGTAGCTGGGCGCACGACTTGCACAAGAAAGACCCGTTTCCCGGGGCTTTCTCAGTCGGGGCGCCGAGATTCGAACTCGGGACCTCTAGTCCCCCAGACTAGCGCGCTAACCAGGCTGCGCCACGCCCCGCGACCGCACGCACGGTACCAGCAGCCGGATTCAGTGGCCGCCCGAGCGCGGCTGTCCGCCTAGCAGCAGCCGGCGCTCGCGGCCGGCTGGATCACCGGCAGGTCCTTTCCCTCGGGCCGTGCGGGTCTTCACGGCCTTGACGATCGCGCCGTGCATCCCGTCCGCGACCTCGTGTGTGAACTCGACGGAGATCTGCTCGAACCCCGCCGCCTCGAGGCCTGCCTCGAACTCGCCTTTCGACAGGGCGCCGGCGATGCAGCCGACGTAGCTGCCGCGTTCGGCGCGCTCGTCCGGGGAGAGCCGGTCCTCGGCGACGATGTCGCTGATCCCGATCCGGCCGCCCGGCCGGAGCACGCGTGCGATCTCCGTCAGCACGGCAGCCTTCTCGATCGAGAGATTGACCACGCAGTTCGAGATCACGGCGTCGATCGAGTCGGCCGGGAGCGGGATCTCCTCGATCACGCCCTTGAGAAAGATCGCGTTCCGAACTCCCGCCTCCTGGGCGTTCCTGCGGGCGAGCGCGAGCATCTCGTCGGTCATGTCCAGCCCGTATGCGAGCCCGGTGTCGCCGACGCGCCTGGCGGAGAGGATCACGTCGATGCCGCCGCCGGAGCCGAGGTCGAGCACCGTCTCGCCCTCTTTCAGGTCGGCAACGAGGACCGGATTGCCGCAACCGAGCGATGCACGTGCCGCCGCCGTCCGGCAGCTCACCGCGCTGCTCGGCGTCGTAGAGCGCCTCGCCGAAGCTCGCTGCCTCGGTCTCGTCTCCGCAACACGAGCCGCTGCCGCAGCCGGAGCTCGATCCTTCGCTCACCGCACGTGCCGACTCCGCGTACCGTCGGCGCACCTCCTCGCGCAGCTCATCGGCGCTCGTCGTGGTCATCAGCAACACACCCCTTTCAGATCTGCGACGACCGCGAGCTTCTCGACGGCATCGCGCTTCAACGAGAAATACGCCCACTTGCCGCGCTGCTCGCGCTCGACGAGCCCGGCGTCCACCAGCTTCTTCATGTGATGGGAGACCGTAGGCTGCGACAGGCCGAGGGGCTCGATCAGATCGCACTGGCAGACCGCCCCGCCGTTCGTGGCGATCAGGTTCACGAGCCGCACGCGCGCCGGATCCCCGAGCGCCTTGAACACCTCCGGCGGTCGCAGTGGCCTCCGTCGTCCGTGAGCGTGGAAGCTGCAAGCGGAGCGCAGCAGACAGCGGGCTCGAGCGTGGTGCTCATCGGGACTCTCCTCGCGTGGAACATATCGACGAATATCAATATATCGACGGATATCGATGCGTGTCAACGGCGCTAAGGTCCACTCGTGCTCGAGCGACTTGTGGCGGCTGAAAGAGGCGATCCTCGTCTTTTCGCTCGCCGGCATGGCGGTGCTGCTCGCCCCGACCGCGCTGTGGGTGCGAGTCGTCGGGTTCGCGGCCGCCACGGTCGTGTACTGGCGCTACGTCTGGAAGTACAAGGGCGTCAGGGAGGAGACGGTCGCGGCCCTGGAGCGAGAGCGCGAGCGGCAGCGGCGCGAGGACGACGACGAGTGATCGTCCCAGCTCTGACGGTCGATCCGCGATCGCTTGTAGCGTCTGCCGCATGCCTGACATGCCGGCACTCGACGTGGCGATCGGGTTGGTCTTTATCTATGTGCTGCTCTCGTTCGTCTGCTCGACGATCAACGAGAGCATCTCGACCGACCGTTGGTCTGCGTGCGCGTCTGCTCCACACGGGCATCCTCAACTTGTTGAGCGCCGTCCCGGCGACGACCGATGCCGGGGTCGAGATCGCCAAGAAGCGCTTCTACGGCCATCCGCTCGTGCAAGGCTTGATCCGGCCGGGACGCAAGCCCGACCCTGATCGACCCGACGGAAGAAGGCCAAGCCTGGTGGCGGAAGCCTCCATACCCCTCGTACCTGCCTTCAAGGACGTTCGTCGCCGCACTCACCGACCTCGCTCGAGACGCCGAAACCAAGCTCAAAGATGCCGATTCGAAAGACGATTCGGAAGAGGAGGCCAGGCTGCCCGCGCTCGGGTCGAAGGCAGCCACCGATGGGCCTCGAGACGCACTCTTGCCGCCCTTCCGAACGAGCAGCTGTCGGAAGCAATGCTGGCTCTCTACCGCTCGACCAGCGAGCGACGCTGCAGCAATTCCAGCATGCAGCCGAACAGCTGGTTCGACGACTCGATGGAGCGCGTCTCCGGCTGGTACAAGCGCAAGGTCCAGTTGATCCTCTTCGTGATCGCGACCATCGTTGATCTGTTCTCCTGAACGCGGACACGCTGACGACCGGACGCGTGCTCTGGCGAGACGACGCCACGCGTGCGGCGATCGTGGTCAGAGGGCCGAGGCCGCGGCGCACGGCGACCAGCCGCCGACATCGAAGTCGACGCATGCGGTCAAGGATCTCGACGTTCCTCTCGGCTGGAAGCTCTCGATTCGGTGACGGGTCGACCCAGATCCCGAACGACTCGCTGGCGTTGCTCGCAAAGATCATCGGACTCGCGCTGACGATCGGCGCTGTGATGCTTGGTGCTCCGTTCTGGTTTGACCTGTTGAGCAAGGTCGCGCGCATCCGTTCGACCGGCGCACCGCCTCCGGCCAGCGACTCCACCCGTTCCGGCGAAGGCGAGCAGACCCGCGTCGGACCGAGCCGGCGCGGCTCGACCGGCGGCCACCGGGCTAGCTCGCGAGCCTGCGGTAGAGCCGGTCGACGAGCTCGGGCATCTCTTCGAGCCGGTCGGCGATGACTCGCAGGCGATACTCGCGAAAGTGCTCCGGCTCCACGCCGAGCGCATCCGCGAGCCGGACGACGACGTCCTTCGAGGGCACAGGCCGGTTGCCGTGCACGAGGTGGTTGAGGTATCCGGCCGACAGACCGGTCTTGGCGGCGAGCCCTCTGTAGGTGAGTCCGGTGTCGGCCATCAGGCGCTCGATCGTCGCGCCGAACTCCTCGTCGCTGTATTTACGCTTTCGCGGCATCACTTCCCGAGTACCCGTTTTGCGATCTCCAAACCCGCGACCCGGGATTCGTCGCCGGTTGTCCGGTCCCTGAGGTCGACGGCTCCGTCCTCGAGGGTCTTCTTGCCGACGGTGACGCGGAGGGGGCACCCGATCAGGTCGGCGTCGGCGAACTTCTCGCCCGGGCGCAGCTCGCGGTCGTCGAGCAGAACGTCCAACCCCTCGGCCGAAAGGCTCTCGGCGACCTGCTCGCCGACAGCGACGAGCTCGGGGTTGTCCCACCCCAGCACGACGATGTGGACGTCGTACGGCGCGATCTCCTTCGGCCAGAGCATCCCGTCGTCCTCGTCCCCGTGCTGCTCGACCGCAGCCGCGAGCACCCGGCCGGGCCCGATCCCGTACGAGCCCATCACGATCGGCTTCTCGACCCCGTCCTCGTCCAGGTACCTGGCGCCGAACGCCTCCGAGTAGCGGCTGCCGAGCTTGAAGATGTGGCCGACCTCGATCGCGATCTGGAAGCCGAGCCGGCCGCCGCACTCGGGGCACGCGTCGCCCTCCTTCGGCTGCCGGATGTCCGCGAACTCCGGCTGATAGTCCCGCCCCGCCTCCACGCCGCGCAGGTGCCACCCGGTCCGGTTCGCGCCGGCGACGAACTGGCCCTCGCGGAGCGTCTCGTCGGCGACGATCGGCCCCTTGAAGCCGACCGGCCCGAGCGAGCCGCCCTCCGCGCCGAAGCCCGCCACGATCTCGTCGTCGGTCGCCGGGCGAAAGTCTGAGCCGAGCACCGCCTGAAGCTTGGCCTCCTCGAGGCGGTCGTCACCGCGGAGGAGCGCGAGCACGAGCGTGCCGTCGTCCTTGACGACCGGCATCGCCTTCGTCGTCGCTGCGAGATCGATCGAGAGGAGCTCCGCGAGCGCCTCGCAGGTGCGGGTGTCCGGCGTCTCGACCTCTGTCGGAGCGTCGAGCCGCTCGGGGAACTCGGGCGGGCGCGGAACGGCCAACGCGATCTCGAGATCGGCCGCATAGTCACCGTTCTCGCACGTCACGAGCGTGTTCTCGCCCGATCCGGAGGGCGCGAGGTAGTCCAGCGACTCCTTGCCACCCATCATCCCGCTCTCCGCCGGGACGCCACGCGTCTCGAGACCGCAGCGCTCGAAGATCCGCTCGTACGCACCCTTGTGCGCCTGGAAGCTGACGTCGAGGCCGGCCTCGTCCCGGTCGAACGAGTACGAGTCCTTCATCACGAACTCGCGGACGCGGAGCAGGCCGCCTCTGGGACGCGGCTCGTCGCGGTCCTTCGTCTGGAAGTGGTACCAGGACTGCGGCAGCTGCCGGTAGCTCTGGAGCTCCACCGCGTGGAAGGCGAACGTCTCCTCGTGCGTGAGCGGAAGGACGTAGTCACGACCGTTGCGGTCCTGGAGCTTGAAGAGCTCCGGGATCCCGTAGCGGCCGGACTTGATCCACAGCTCGGCCGGTGTCAGCACCGGCGCGAACATCTCCTGCGCACCGATTGCGGCCAGCTCCTCGCGGATCACCTGCTCGACTTTCCGGTGGACGCGCCAGCCGAGCGGCAGGAACGTCCACAGGCCCGCGCTCAGCTGGCGGATGAAGCCTCCGCGCACGAGCAGCTTGTGCGAGAGCGCCTCGGCGTCGGCCGGCGCGTCGCGCAGGGTCGGGAGGTGGAGCTTCGAGGCGCGAGAGATCATCGCGAGAGGTTAGTGAAACGGCGGCCGCCGGAGGCGGCCCTTCAGGGGTCTTCGCGCGGGCGGGCATCCGCTCCCGCGGATGCCCGCAGCCGATCCGAAGGATCGGCGCCGCTGCAATAGATCAGTCGAGGGGAATGAGCGAGGCTTCGGCCATCGCCAGCGCGGCGGGCTTTGCCATCTTCAGGCGCTTCGGGCGCTGCATGCCGGCCTCGATCCAGCGGTCGATCTCGAAGAAGAGCTCGTCGATCAGGATGTCGGAGCTCACCTTCTTGAGCACGCGGCCGTGGGAGTAGATGAAGCCGACGTCGCGGCCTCCCGCAATCCCGAAGTCGGCGTCCCCGGCCTCCCCCGGTCCGTTCACGGCGCAGCCCATGACGGCGACCTCGAATGCCTGCGGGTAGGCCTTCAGCCGGTCCTCGACGACCACCGCGAGCTTCTCGACGCCGACGTTGTCGCGGCCGCACGAGGGGCACGAGATCATCACCGGGCCGCGCTCGCGGAGTCCGAGCGCCTTCAGGATCTCCCAGCACGTCTCGACCTCCTTGACCGGGTCGGCCGTGAGGGAGACGCGGATCGTGTCGCCGATGCCGTCTGCCAGGAGGGCTCCCATGCCGACCGCGCTCTTGATCGAGCCCGAGAACGGCGTCCCAGCCTCGGTGACGCCGAGGTGGAGCGGATAGGGGACCTTTGCCGGCGAGCATCCGGTAGGCCCGGATCATCGTCGGGCACGTGCGTCGACTTGACCGAGATCTTGAAGTCGCGGTAGTCGAGCTTCTCCAGCAACTCGACCTCTTCGATCGCCGCCGCCACGAGCGCCTCGGCCTGGTCGACCTGCGCCAGATCCTGAAGATGCTTCGGCAGCGAGCCGGAGTTCGCGCCGATCCGCATCGGGATCCCGGCCTTCTTCGCGGCGTTGACCACGAGCTCGACCTTGTCCGGCCCACCGATGTTGCCCGGGTTGATGCGCACGGCGGCGACACCGGCGTCGATCGCCTTCAGCGCGAGGCTGGCGTTGAAGTGGATGTCGGCGATGACGGGGATCGGGCTGAAGCGAACGATCCGCGCGAGGGCATCGGCGTCCTCGTTCTTCGGAACGGCGCAGCGGACGATCTCGCAGCCGGCCGAGACGAGTGCGGCGATCTGTGCGGTGGTCGCCTCGACGTCGTGCGTCGTAGTCAGCGTCATCGACTGGACGACGACCGGCGCACCGCCGCCGATCGGGACGTTCCCAACCTTGATCTGGACGTCCGAGGCCATGCCCGAAGGGTACCCCGGGCTAGTTGCCCAAGCGGCCGATGTCGTTCGAGAGGCCGATGAAGAAGAGAAGCAGGACGACTGCGATCCCGATCGCCGAGACGCGCTCGTAGACCTCCCGCGTCACCGCCTTGCCGCGAATCCCCTCCACGATCGAGAACGCGATGTGGCCGCCGTCGAGCGGCAGCAGCGGCAGGAGGTTCAGGAGGGCCAGTGAGAGGCTGATCAGCCCGAGCACCCACAGATACGTGTCGTAGCCCTGGTCGACCGCCTGCGAGGAGCCCTGCACGATCCCAACCGGGCTCGAGATCTCCTTGCGCCCGTCACCCGTGACGATCCGGCTCAACGACGCCCCGATCTCCTTGGTGATGATCCCGGTCACTCGGATCGCCTGCCAGGTCGAGTCGACCGGCCCCAGTCCTTCACCGGCGAGCACAAAGCCGAGGCGGTAGCTGCCGTCGGTCTTCTCCGGCCTGGTCGGCCCGAGCCGGACCGTGCCGCCGTCGCGTTCCACCGTGACCACGAGGGGGCGGCCGTTGGAGGTGGAGATGACGCGAGCGATCTCGTCGGGAGCAACCGGCTTCCCGTTGATCGCGAGGATCTTGTCCCCGCTCTGCAGGCCCATCGCGGCCGCGGGCGTCTTGACGACGACCTCGTCGACCGTGCGGGTGGCCTGGCCGCCACCGGCCATGAACAGCACCGCGAAGAGGACGACGGCCAGGAGGAGATTCGCGCCCGGCCCGGCGAAGATCACCGCGACACGCTTCCAGGTCTTCGCGCGCCAGTAGGCGTCCGGCGCGAGAGCATCGTCGACGTCGGTGAGCCCGCGCTCGGCTGCCTTGGCGGCCGCAGCGGACAGCTGGGCCCCTTGCATCGCCTCGGCAAGGTTGGTGACGGCGTCTCGCGCACCCGTGTAGTCGCTCTCCTCGAGGCGCTCGCGCAGCAGCTCCACCGGACGGCGGAGTGACGGCTGTTCCTCGACCGCACGGCCGAAGTGGAGGTCCAGATCGCCCGCCGCGGGGCGATGCATGCCGGGGATCTTGACGTAGCCGCCGAGCGGGACCGCGCCGACGCCGTACTCGATTCCGTTGCGGTTCGTCTTCACGATCGCCGGCGGGAAGCCCAGATAGAACTTGCGCGGATTCATCCCCACCCCGCGGGCGACGAAGAAGTGGCCGGCCTCGTGGATCAGGATCAGAAAGCCAAGTCCGAGGATCGAGATGAAAATGCTCATGCGACGGGCACCCCGCTCCCGGCGAGCCTGCGCGCCTCGGCATCGGCCTCGACGAGCTCGGCCAGGTCCTGCGCCGCGCCTCCGTCTGCCGCGGCCAGCGCGTCCTCCACGACTTCGGCGATACCGAGGAAGGGCAGCTTCCCGTCGAGGAACGCGGCGACGGCGACCTCGTTTGCGGCGTTGAATGCGCACGGGTACGTGCCGCCGAGCTCACCCGCGCGGCGGGCGAGAGCCAGCAGCGGGAATGTCGCGAGATCGGGCGCGGAGAACTCGAGCGTCAGCCCGCTCGCGAGGTCGAGCTGTGGAACCTCGGTCGCCGCGCGCTCCGGATAGGTCAGCGCGTACGAGATCGGAACGGTCATGTCCGGGTACCCGAGGTGCGCCAAGGCCGCGCCGTCACGAAACCGAACCAGCGAGTGGACGATCGAGCTCGGGTGCACGACGACTTCGATCCGGTCGTAGGGAACGCCGAAGAGGAAGTGCGCTTCGATCAGCTCGAGGCCCTTGTTGGCCAGCGTGGCCGAGTCGACGGTGATCTTCGGGCCCATGCTCCAGGTCGGGTGCGCGAGCGCGTCCTCGACGCCGACCGTTGTCAGATCGGTGCGCGTGCGGCCGCGGAACGGACCGCCCGAGGCGGTCAGGACCAGCGAATCGACCGAGTCCGCTGCTCGCCCCTCGAGGCACTGAAAGACGGCCGAGTGCTCCGAGTCGACCGGCAGCAGCAGACCTCCGCCCCGCTCCTTTGCGGCCAGCGCGAGCTCGCCGGCGGCGACGAGGCTCTCCTTGTTCGCGAGCGCGAGTGTGACCCCGCGCTCGAGCGCCCACAGCGTTGCGCCGACGCCGGCGAAGCCGACGACCGCGTTCAGCACGACGTCCGGTTCGCACGCGTCGAGGAGCTCCGTGAGATCGCCTCCGACCTGGATCTGCTCGACGTCGTGCTCGGCAGCGAGTCGAGTGAGGTCGGATGAGCCGGACGCAAGAGCGCACAACTCAAGCTCCGGGTTCCGTTCCACGACCTCGATCGCCTGCCGGCCAATCGAGCCGGTGGCGCCGAGCAGCGCGACTCGCTTCACGCGCACAGTGTGCCCTACGCCAGCGCGATGACCACGTAGAAGGCGGCCACCGAGGCGAAGAGCAGCGCGTCGATCCGGTCGAGCATGCCGCCATGACCGCCCAACAGCCGCCCTGAGTCCTTCACCTGGAGATCGCGTTTGAGCGCCGACTCGAAGAGATCTCCCGCGGCGCCCGCGAGCGCGATCGCAAGGCCGAGAGCCACCGCCTGCCAGATCGACAGGAACTCGTCACGGTCGTCGTAGAGCGTGAAGAACGACGCCGCCACGGCCGCGATCGTGCCGGCGACGAACCCCTCCCAGGTCTTTCCCGGCGAGAGCGACGGCGCGAGCTTGTGCCGCCCGATGAGGCGGCCGACCAGGTACGCCGCGGTGTCGTCCGCGAAAACGGCGATCAGAACCGCGAAGACGGCGATCCGGCCGTACTCGGGAAAGTCGCGTAGGAGCACCAGATGCCCGAGGCCGAGTGCGATCCACGCCGTGCCCATGATCGTCGTGCTCATCGTCACAGTGGCGGTCTGGCGCGTCTCCGCGATCCCGTACAGCAGGAACGAGAGTACGAGTGTGAGCATGAAGCCACCGACCATCCACTCCGGCCCGCCGAGCTGCGCTCCGAGCAGGGTCGCGATCGCTCCCGCGTAGCCGGCCAGGACGAGCGGCCGCAGGGCGCGCGCCATCACGTAGAACTCGTGCAGTGCGACCAGCGCCGCGAACAGCGCGAGCGCGAACAGCCACCAGCCGCCGAGATAGATGATCCCGAGCACCACCGGGAGGCCGACGACGGTCACCAGCACGCGTGAGAGGAACTGGTTCATCGGCCGCCGAATCGGCGGCGACGGCTCGCGTAGTCCGTCAGAGCGCTTCGGAGGTCGGCCTCGCCGAAGTCCGGCCAGAGCGTCTCGACGAACACGAGCTCCGCGTAGGCGAGCTGCCAGAGGAGGAAGTTCGAGAGCCGCAGCTCGCCCGAGGTGCGGATCAGCAGGTCTGGATCGGGTAGCTCCGGCGCGTAGAGGTGCGCTGCGAGCGCGTCCTCGTCGACGTCCGCCGGCGCGACGCCGGACTCGATCAGGCTGCGGGTGGCCTCGACCAGCTCGGCCCGGCCGCCGTAGTCGAAGGCAATCCACAGCGACAGTCGGTCGTTCGTGGCCGTCTCGGCCTCCAGCCCCGCCATCATCGCCTGGAGCCAGTCGGGTGCGCGGTCTCGGCGGCCGATGAAGCGCGTGCGCACTCCCTGCTTCGCGAGATCGGGAAGCTCGCGCTCGATCGTCTCGCCGAAGATCTCCATCAGCGCCTCGACCTCATCGTTCGGCCGCGTCCAGTTCTCGGTCGAGAAGGCGTACACCGCCAGTGACACGACGCCGAGGTCGATCGCCGCCTCCACGGTGCGCCGGAGCGCGCGCGTGCCCTCACGATGCCCGTCCGCGACCGGCAGGCCGCGACGCTCGGCCCAGCGGCCGTTGCCATCCATGATGATCGCGACGCTGCGGGCGAGGTCGGTCGGTTTGAGGTCGGTGGCGACCTCTATACCTCCATGATCTCGGACTCTTTGTGACGAATCAGCTCGTCGATCGAGCCCACGTGCTCGTCGGTGAGCTTCTGCACCTGGGCCTCCCCGCGCCGCTCCTCGTCGTCGCCGACCTCGCCGTTCTTGACCAGCTCCTCGAGGTGCTTCAGGACGTCGCGGCGGACGTTTCGGATCGCGACCTTCCCGTCCTCGCCGTAGCGCCTGACCAGCTTGACGAGCTCCTTGCGGCGCTCCTCGGTCAACTGGGGAATCGGGAGACGGACGATCTTCCCGTCGTTCGAGGGCGTGAGGCCGAGATCGGACTCCATGACCGCCTTCTCGATCGCCTTGATCTGCGTCGGGTCGAACGGCTGCACGGTGAGCATGCGCGGTTCGGGCGCACCGATCGTGGCCATGTTCTTGAGCGGAGTCGGAGTCCCGTAGTAGTCGATCGAGATCCGATCGAGAAGCGCTGCGGAGGCGCGGCCGGTACGGACGCTGTTGAACTCGGTGCGCGTCATCTCGATCGACTTGTCCATCCGCCGCTTCGCGTCCTCCAGGAACTCCTCGATGCTCGGCATCAGCTCTCCTTGTTGTCAGGCATGGCGTGTAGTTCGGAGATGATCGTGCCCACGCGCTGGCCTCGTGCGACTCGGAGGATGTTCCCCTCGGCCAGCTCGAAGACGTGGATCGGCAGCCCGTTCTCCATGCAGAGCGAGAGCGCGGTCGTGTCCATCACCCTGAGCCCGCGCTCGATCGCCTCGAGGTGGGTCAGGGTGGGCAGGAACGTCGCGTCGGGGTCCGTGCGCGGGTCGCCGTCGTAGACACCCTTCGTACCGTTCTTGCCCATCAGGATCGCCTCGGCGCCGATCTCGAGCGCCCGCAGGGCGGCTGCGGTGTCCGTCGTGAAGAACGGGTTGCCCGTGCCGGCCGCGAAGATCACGATCCGCCCCTTCTCGAGGTGGCGCATCGCGCGACGCCGAATGTAGGGCTCCGCGACCTCCGAGACCTCGAGCGCGGAGAGAACGCGCGTGTCGGCGCCGAGCGCGCTCGAGCGCGTCCTGGAGCGCGAGGGCGTTCAAGACCGTGGCGAGCATGCCTGCGTAGTCCGCGGTGGCGCGATCCATCCCGTCGGCCGCCGCGGCCATGCCACGGTAGATGTTGCCGCCGCCGACGACGATCGCGAGCTCGAGACCTTCGGTCTGCACCGACACGATCTCGCGCGCGAGCAGATCGACGGTCGCCGGATCGATGCCGTACTCGTGCTCTCCCATCAGCGCCTCGCCCGAGAGCTTCAGCACGACGCGCCGGAACGCTGGAGCGGTGCCCGGGAGCTCCCGCTCCGTCTCTGCTTGCGTGGTCACGGCCCTATTCTGCGACAGACAGGCGCCGGAAAGCCACCACCCGCGCGCCGGCCTCGGAGAGAGCCTGGCCCACGGTCTTCGACGAGTCGTGGATCCACGGCTGCTCGGTGAGTGCGCCGCCCGGCTGCGCGGCGTAAAAGCGCTTCGCGAGCATGCCCTCGACGATCTTCTCCTTCGCCTGCTCCGGCTTGCCCTCCAGCTCGTCGGAGTTGAGGTAGACCTGCTTCTCCGCCTCGACCACCTCCGCCGGGACCTCCTCGCGGGTCGTCCACTCAGGCGCAGCGAACGAGACGTGCATCGCCACCTGGCGGGCGAGCTCCTCGTTGCCTCCTTCGAGCTTCACGAGCACGCCGATCTTGTTCGCCGGCGGGTGGGTGTAGGCGTTGAGGACCTCGCCGTCCCCCGCCTCGTAGCGCTCCGCCCCGACGACGACGATGTTCTCGCCGAGCTTGGCGGACAGGGCGACACGCTCCTCCTCGAGCGACTCGGCAGCCTCTGGCCCGCTCGCGTGGACGGCCTCGAGGACGCTCTTCGCCCAGCCGGCGAACTCGTCGTTCTTGGAGACGGGCTCCGTCTCGCAGCCGACCGCGACCATCGTGCCGAGGTTGCCCTCGATCCGGTAGCCGACGATGCCTTCGGTCGTCGCACGGCCGGCGCGCTTGGCCGCCTGCGCCATGCCGCGCTCGCGCAGGAGCGTCCGAGCCGCCTCGAGGTCGCCGCCCGTCTCTTCGAGCGCGCGCTTGCAGTCCATCATCCCCGCGCCGGTGGCGTCGCGGAGCTCCTTGACGAGCGATGCGCTGATCGTGGTGCTCACGCGGTCTCCTCCTCGTTCTCGGCGGCCGGGACGTCGACCGTGTCCGGAACCGTCGGCTCTGGTTCAGCGGGCGGAGCCGCTTCCGCAGCCGGCTCCTCGACGACAGCCTCGGCGGCGGGCTCAGCAGCCGCGGACTCGGCTGGCGGCGTCCCGGTCTCGCCCTCGCCCTCGCCCTCGGCCGGCTCCTCGGCGGGACCACCGTTGCCGTTCGTGCTCGCCGCGGCGAGCTCTTTCTCGGTCACCTTGCCCTTGCCTGCGGCGATGCCGTCGGCGATCGCTCTCACGATCAGGCTGCACGAGCGGATCGCGTCGTCGTTGCCCGGAATGATGAAGTCGGCCTCGTCCGGATCGCAGTTCGTGTCGACGAGCGCGATGATCGGGACGCCGAGGCGGCGGGCCTCGCGTACCGCGAGCTGTTCCTTCCGGAGATCGACGATGAAGACTGCGTCCGGCTGCCGGCGGAGGTCGGCGACGCCTCCGAGATTCGATTCGAGCTTCTCGAGCTCGGCGAGCAGCGTGATCCGCTCCTTCGCAGGGAGCAGCTCGAGCTGACCCTCGTTCTTGAGCCGGCGCAGCTCGTGCAGGTGCGCGATCCGGTCGGTGATCGTCCGCCAGTTCGTCAGCAGGCCGCCGAGCCAGCGGTTCGCGACGTACGGCATGCCGACGCGCGCTGCCTCCTGCGCGACGGAGTCCTGCGCCTGCTTCTTCGTGCCGACGAAGAGGATCGTGCCGCCGCGCTCCGCAAGGTTGCGCACGAAGTCGTAGGCCTCCTCGAGCAGCTCGGAGGTCTGGGTCAGATCGATGATGTAGATGCCGCCGCGCTCGGTGAAGATGAAGCGCTTCATCTTCGGGTTCCAGCGACGGGTCTGGTGGCCGAAGTGGACTCCGGCTTCCAAGAGGTCACGCATGGATACAACTGCCAAGGGATTGGCCCCTTTCCTGGTTGATTGCGCTACAGCCGGCGGGGCGCGGATGGAACTGGGCTTATCACCCAGCACCCCCACCCGTCCTGATCGCCGGGACGAAGGGAAAAACGACTCGGGAAGTGTAGCGACGCTCAGACCAGAGCGATCAGGCCAGCGCGCGGGCGCGCTCGAGCGCGGCGGCGAGATCCTCGGGCAGCGGCGACTCGACGTCGACTCGCTCGGAGGTGATCGGGTGGTCGAACGCGAGCCTTCCTGCGTGGAGGAACTGGCGCTCGAGCTCCAGGTCCCCCGACACGCCGTAGACCGGGTCGCCGGAGATCGGGAGCTCGATCGCCTCCAGGTGCACGCGGATCTGGTGCGTGCGCCCGGTCTCGAGCGTCACTTCCAGCAACGCACGCGGGCCGAGCAGCTCCACGACCTCGAACAGGGTCACGGCAGCCCGCGGCGTCGGCGTGTCGAGCGAGTGACGCGTTCGGTCGATCCGATCACGGCCGATCGGAGCCTCGATGCGGCCCGAGCGCGATCTGGGCGACCCCTTCACGAGCGCGACGTAGCGCCGCTCCACCTCACGCCGGCGAATCGACTCCTGGAGTCGCTCGTGGGCCGTGTCGGAGCGCGCGACCACGAGCAGGCCGGAGGTGTCGCGGTCGAGGCGGTGGACGATTCCCGGCCGGTCCTCGTCACCGCCGGCAGCGTCGAGCGCGAGCAACCCGTGGACGAGCGTGCCCGTGTCGTGGCCCGCACCGGGATGCACGACCACCCCGGCGGGCTTGTCGACGACGAGGAGATGCTCGTCCTCCCAGGCAACGCGGAGATCCATCTCCTCGGGGACGAGCGGCGCAGCGTCCGCGGGTAGCTCGACGAGGACATCCTCTCCGCCCGTCAGCCGATGGCTCTTGGTGCGAGGTTCGCCGTCGACGAGGACGGCCCCGTCGGCGATCAGCCGTTCGGCAAGGCCTCGAGAGCCGACTTCCGGGCGTCCCGCGAGCGCACGATCGAGGCGCTCGGCCTCAGGGGCGCGAAAGCGGAGAGTTGCCAAGTGGGCCCGGGCGGCGCTTCGAGCGGTGGTCGGCGCCGGCCAGCGCCCCGAAGAGGCTCGCCACCCCCACGACGATGAAGAGGTCGGCGAGGTTGAACGCCGGCCAGAACCGGAAGTCGAGGAAGTCGGTGACGTGGCCGAGCCGGACGCGGTCGAGCAGGTTCGCGAGGCTGCCTCCCAGCACCAGGCCGAGCGCCACCGGAAGCACCGGGTGCCGCGCACCGGAGCGGGCGAAGAAGACCAGCATCCAGAGCACGGCGAGCGCGGTCAGGGCGACCACGACAGACGTCGCGTTCGAAAAGAGCCCGAAGGCGATTCCCGAGTTGTGCACGTGATGGATCGAGAACGGACCGGCGATCTGCACTTCCTCGCCCAGCGCGAGGGTGCGCGCGACGACCTGTTTGGTCACCTGGTCGGCGATGATCGCGGCGACCGCGATCGCGGCGAGCCCCGCCCACTGCTGCAGGCCCGCGCCGAGGTGACGCTCACCGACGAGGATCGGCCGCACCGCGTTGGTCGAGGAACCGACCCGGAGCTCGAGCGGCGGCGTCTGCTCCCGTCTGGCGGGCTCGGTCAACTCTGGAACCTTCGTGCGTCTTCGATGCAGAGCGTCGTCCACGGCACCGCTTCGAGCCGCTCGACCGGGATCTCCTTGCCACACGTCGAGCAGGTGCCGTACGTGCCGGCCTCGATCCGAGCGAGCGCCTCGTCGACCTGGCGGAGCTGCTCGCGCGCGTCCTCCTCGAGCCCCTCGTCGAGCTCGCGCTCGTACGTCTCGCTGGCGGTGTCCGCCAGATGGTTGTCGGCGCTCGACGACATCAGCTCGCCCGTCTCCTCGGTCAGGGACGAGTTGCCGATGTCGTGGTGCTTGATCGTGTCGAGCAGGCGCTCGCGGTGCTCGAGGAGCACCGCCCGGAAATGCTCGGTGTCGATGCTCACTCCGTCTCCTGTCCGCCCGCAAGCGCGAGCCGTCGGTCGATCTCGTCCGGGCGGATGCCGGCCAGCTCGACGATCTTGTCTCGCGAGCCGCCGCCCGACACGAGCGCGACGCTCGAGCGAGGAATGTCCAGCACCTCCGCGAGCAGGGCGAGCACCGCGTCGTTCGCCTTGCCACGCTCGGGTGGCGCGCCGACGCGCACCTTCCACGCCTCGCCGTGCCTGCCGACGATCCCGGGTGCACGGGACGCGCCGGGGGCGACTCTCAGCCGCAGTCTCGTCGTCGGGGTCACACGACCTAAGGATAGTGGCCCTACGGGACGAGCTGACGTTCTACGAAATCAGACGCCGGATCTCGCCTGTGGACTCGCCCACAGGCTCGCGCGCATCGAGGTCCGCCTCGTCGAGGCTGTCGAGTGCCGAGTGCAGCAAGGACCTGATGCGCCGGAGCTCGGTCTCGAGGCGCTCCTTTTCGGCGCTTGCGCGGCGTGAGATCGCACGCGCTTCGGCATGCGCCTCGGCGACCACGCCCTCGGCCTCCTTCCGCGCCTGCTCACGCAGCTGCTGGGCGGCGCCCTCCGCGGAGACGAGCGTCGTGCGGAGCAATCCCTCGAGCTCCTTGTGGCGGACGAGGTCGACCTCGAGCTGCTCGACCTTGTCGGTGAGGTCCGCGCGGTCGCGCCAGACGTCCCCGTAGCTCTCGGCGATCTCGACGAGCAGGCGGTCGACCACAGCGCGCTTGTAGCCGAGGAAGGCTCGGGCGGGCTTCAGGTGGCGGATCTCGACGGGTGTCAGGGCCATTCGGCGTTCTCCGTTTCTACAGACGCTGGAGGAGCGAGACGAGGATTCTCTGGATGATCAAGAGGGTGATGACGCCGACCATCGGCGACAGGTCAAGTGGCCCGAGCGGCGGCAGGAAGCGCCGGAAGATCCGCAGGTACGGGTCACAGACGTCGTACAGAAACCGCTGGACGCGGTTCAGCCACGGGTTGTACGGAAGCCGGATCCAGGACGTGAGGATGTACGCGAAGAGCAGCAGGATGTAGACGACGATGAACACCTCGACGAAGCTCGCGAGCGAGGAGCCCACGTCGGCGAGCAAGCCGAACCAAGCGAGATGGTCGCCCATGCTGCTTCGTTCTCCTTCCTCGTTGGCTTTCCTACACGGTTCCTGGCGGCCGGGCGCCGCTAGGCCTGGTTGAAGAAGCCGCCGCGTTCGAGCATCCGTGCTCGCTCCTCGGCTGAAACTTCGACGTTGCGCGGAGTCAGGAGAAAGACCTTGTCCGCGACCCGTTGCATGCCGCCGTCGAGCGCATACGTGAGGCCGCTGGCGAAGTCGATCAGGCGCTTGGAGAGGTCCTGGTCGGCGCTCTGGAGGTTGAGGATCACCGGGACGCCGTCCTTGAAGCGATCGGCGATCTGCTGCGCGTCGTTGAAGCTGCGCGGCAGGATCAGATGGACCTTCACCGCGGCCGGATTCGGCACGGCCTCGACGCCACGGAGGCGTCTGGCGGGCCGGGCTACCGCGGGATCCACCTCCGGCTCCGAGTCGGTCCAGTCGTCGAAGTCGCGGCCGCGACGCGGCTGCAGACGGCGGACGTTTGCTCGCTCACGGGCCCCGTAGCTCCGTTCGAGGTCCTCGTTCGTGGCGTAGCCATCCTCGTCCCAGTCGTCCTCCTCGGCGATCCCGAAGTAGACGAGCGTGCGGCTCCAGACATCAGCAAATCCCATGTGTGCAGGAGATTATTGCTCATAGAGGACGGAGCCGACACGTACGAGCGTGGCTCCTTCCTCCGCCGCAACGCGGTAGTCCTGCGAGGTGCCCATCGAGAGCTCGGGGAGGTCGTACTGGGCTGCGAGCTCCCGCAGGCGGCGGAAGAAGGGGCGCGACGCCTCGGGATCCGCCGCGGGCGGAGGCATGGTCATCAGCCCGCGCACGGCACCGTAGGAGCCCAGCAGATCGGGAAGCCGCTCGGGTGGCACGCCCGACTTCGAGTCCTCGCCGGAGAGGTTCACCTCGACGAGTGCAGGGACCGTCAGGCGCGCCGCTGCGGACTCCGACCCGAGCGAGTGGACGAGCTCGCAGATGCCGTTCACGACCTTTGCCTTGTTGGACTGCAGGTGCCCGATGAAGTGCCACCGAAAGGCGTCGCCGTAGACGGCGTGCTTGCGTTCGAGATCCTGCGCGCGGTTCTCCCCGACGACCTCGACGCCCGCCTCGACGAGAACGGCCATCTCCTCGAGCGAGACGTATTTGGTCGCCGCGACGACCGTCACGTTCGGGCCGACCTCGGCCTGAATGCGCTCGTAGGCGGCCCGCACGTGCTCAGGCGACACGCGCGATCACTCCCTGGCCGCCCCGTGGCAGCCCGGTGCGCCGATGCGAGAAGAAGAGCTCGGGATTGCAATGCGTGCAGAGGTCGACTCGCTCCACTTCTTCGACGCCCGCTTCGCGGAGCGCGCGATCCGCGGCGCTCCACAGATCGAGGTTCCTGCCGCGCAGCACATCCGGCCCGTAGGCAGCCGCGAAGGGCTCGGAGACGTCGGCCCCCACCTCGTAGCAGCACGGCCCGATCGCGGGACCGACCGCCGCGTGCAGCCGGCCTCCGAGCGCCTCGGCTCCCTGGGCAACGATCCCAGCGAGCAGTCCTCGCCAGCCGACGTGCAGCACGGCGACGCCAGGACGGTCGCCGCCGACGCGCGCGAGCGCGATCGGGACGCAGTCGGCGGTGAGCGCGAGGACCGGCACGTCGGGCTCCTCGGTCCAGAGGCCGTCACCCGGCTTGCCGCGCGCTCCCGGCTCGGCCCGGTGCACGACGGTCGAGTGAACCTGGCGGTTGAGGGCGAGCCGGAGTGGATCGCCGCCGATCTCGGCGCACAGCCGCCGCCGGTTCTCGTCGACGCGGTCGACGTCGTCGCCGCTCATGCGGCCGAGGTTGAGCGAGGCGTACGGCCCCTCGCTGACACCGCCCTCGCGGGTCGAGAAGGCGACCTCGTACGGTCCCGGCGGCCGCCAGCGGATCATGTCGCGCTGCCTCTCGGCCTCGGCGAGCAGCCACTCGCGCTCGTTCAGGCTCGGATCGCCGATCACGCAGGCCAGCAGGTGCCCGAGCCCCGCACCGAGCGCCGGTCCGGGCTCCCAGCCCAGCTCGATCAGGTCGTTGCCGTCGACGACGAGCTGGTCGAGCCTGTGCGGGCTGTCGAGCTCGCGGACGAGGGTCTCGTTGAAGCGGTCGAGACGTTCGAGCTCCTCGCGGGTCGTGTCGTTGGGATTCTCCCGCTTGCCCTGGAGATCGGCCCGCTTGTGCGCCACGAGATCGAATGCAAGCTCGTCGCCGTGGCGGTGCAGGAACTTTCGCGCCTTGACGGTGTCCTCGGGCGCCGTCACTCCGAACATGTGCTCGAGCACGATCGCGCGGACCCGCTGCCGCAGCTTGGCCGGATAGCGCAGGCGGTTCAGCAGGCGCGAGGCGATCTCGGCCCCGATCTCCTCGTGGCCGCGCTTGCCCAGCTTCGGCTTCGCGTAGAAGTGCAGGCGGCCGTCGGATCCACGCCAGGCCGACTCCGGCTTGCCGAGATCGTGCAGAAGGGCCGCGAGCCGCACCCGCAGCGGCGCGCCGGCGTCGGCCGCCGCCTGAACGACCTCGAAGGTGTGCTCGTCGAGCGGCAGGTCGTGATAGCGGCTCTCCTGGTCGAACCCGATCGCGGGCTCCAGCTCCGGCAGCAGATGCACGAGCACGCCGGCGTCGCGGGCGAGCCGCAGCGCCTTCGCCGGCTTCGCGCCCAGCAGGAGCTTCGAGAGCTCGCCCATCCCGTCCGCGGCCAGCCCGCCGCCGATCCGCTCGCCGGAGACATGCTCGATCTGCGGTGCCCACTCGCGCATCTGGCGCAGCGTGTCCTCGTCGGGATCGACATCGAGCTGAGAGACGAAGCGAAGCCCGCGCACGATCCGCAGTGGGTCGTCGCGGAAGCTCGTCGGGCTGGTCGTACGGAGAACCCTGCGTTCGAGATCGGCCCGGCCGCCGAGTGGATCGAGCACCTCGCCGGTCTCGAGCCGTCGCGCGATCGCATTGATCGTGAAGTCGCGCCGCTCCATGTCCTGCTCGAGCGAGATGCCCGCGTCCGCGACGATCTCGAAGTCGTGGCGGCCTGGGCCGGTGGAGCGCTCGACCCGCGGGGGCGCGAACTCGATGCCCCCCGGCTGAAGGGCGCGAGCGGCCTTGTCGCGCGGCAGCAGGCGGACGCCGACGCGCTGGTCCCCGACGATGAGGTCTTCCACCTTGCCGTGCGGCTCGAGTGCGGCCCGCAGCTCGGCGTGGCCCACGCCCGGGACGACGAAGTCGAGATCCTTCACCGGGATCCCGAGCAGCTCGTCGCGCACCGCACCGCCGACGACGTAGGCGTCGAGGCCGAGAGAGTGCACGTAATCGGCGACCGAGTCCCGCACGGGGACATTCTGGTCAGACGTGGGCGATCGCCTCGATCTCGACGAGAGCGCCGGACGGGAGCTTCGCCACCTCGACGGTCGACCTGGCCGGCGGGCGTTCGCCGACGTGCGTGGCGTACACCTCGTTCATGGCCGCGAAGTCGTCGAGGTTCTGCAGGAAGACGGTCGTCTTGGCGAGTTGCTCCAGACTGCTCCCCGCTTCCGCCAGGATCGCGCTCAGATTCTGCATCGCCTGTTCCGTCTGCTCGGCGACGCCACCACCCACCATTCCGGTGCCGTCCGGGGCCAGGCCGAGCTGGCCGGCGACGAAGACGAGGCCGCCGACCTTGACAGCCTGGTTGTACGGCGCACCCTCGAACGGAGCGGGCGCACGCTCGGTGCGGACGATCTCCTTCTCTGCCACGGGTTCTCCTTCTCGGTTCAGGCTCGGTTGGACGCTTCCGCCAGAGCGGCGCCGAGCGCCTTGAAAATTGCCTCGAGGACATGACGCGAGTCCTCGCCGTCGATCAGCCGGACGTGCAGGGTCAACCCCGCCGCCTCCGCAAACGCGTCGAGGAAGCGTGCGGCGAGATCGCTGCCGAGTCCTCCCGCCCGCGCTTCGGTCAGATCGACGTTGCTGGCGACCAGCGGCCGCTCCGAGACCTCGAGCGCCACCTGGGCGAGAGCCTCGTCGGCCGGCAGGAACGCCGAGCCGTGTCCGGGGGCGCCGTCGGCGCGAAGCAGGCCCGCGAATGCCTCGCCGAGGGCGCGGCCGGCTTCCGCAACCTCGGCCTCCGCGTCGCCCGGCGCCAGTTCGAGCGCGAGCTCGAAGCGTCCGCTCCGCGCGAGCAGCGTGAGCAGATGATCGAGGACTGGAATGCCCGTGGCGACATTCGTCGTTCCATTTCCTGAGGAAACGCGGGCACTCATCGGATCGCGAGCCTAGCGAATCGGGGGGTTTCATTTTCTCGGACAAGCGCCGATCATCAGAGTGGATTCGTCTGAATCCTCCAGTTGAGGGAGAGCTGGATGCGGCTTGTCAACCTGTGCGGGATCGCCATTTTGGCGACTTTTGTGATCACGGGCGCAGCCATGCCCGGATCCAACCGCAGCGCCTCCGTGGCGAGGCCGACCGGCAGCACCGTCGTCTCCTACACGAGCGAGGCAGCCTTCCGGCAGGCCCTGCAACGCCATCCGGCCCGGGTCGTGCGGAGAATCCCCGCGTTGGGTGTCGCCGAGCTTCGACCGGCCGGTGACGCGGCGACGTTCGCGCTCGAGATCGCCCGCGAGCCGGGGATCACACGGGTCGAGCGAACCGCCACGCGTCGTTCGAGGGCCGAGCCGAGTCTCGCTGCCTCCCCGCAGCCCGTCCTCCAGTGGCAGTACGCCGCAACTCATTCCGACCTCGTTCCGGAAGCAGTGACGCACGCAACTGCCGGGATCACGATCGCCGTGATCGACACCGGCGCCGACCTGGCCGCACCGGATCTCGCCGCCAAGGCGCCGCTGAGCTACAACGTGCGCGCCCAGGGTGCCGCCGTTTCGGACCCGAACGGCCACGGCACGTTCGTCGCCTCACTCGCCGCGGGCTCGAGCTCCAACGGTGACGGCATCGTCGGCAGCTCCGGCGACGCCCGCCTGATGGTGATCGAGGCGGCAGACCGGCACGGTTCGTTCACGGACGTCGACGAGGCCGCCGCGATCGTCTACGCCGTCGATCACGGCGCACGGATCATCAACCTCAGCCTGGGCGGTCCGAC
Source organism: uncultured Gaiellaceae bacterium (assembly GCA_963763755.1). GTDB lineage: Bacteria > Actinomycetota > Thermoleophilia > Gaiellales > Gaiellaceae > Gaiellasilicea. Next base: position 325,738 of record CAVXQE010000010.1, on the reverse strand, counting down.
AACCTCCTCGACGGAACGTCGAGCGGTCGACTACGCCGTCTCCAAGGGCGCCCTGCTGGTCGCGGCGATCGGCAACAGCCACCGAGGCGGGAACCCGGTCGAGTATCCGGCCGCGCTCCTGCAGCCCGTCGGCTCGCGTGGCGTCGGCGGACGCGGTCTCTCGGTCGGTGCGTCGACGAAGTCCGGTGCACGCGCGTCGTTCTCCAACACGGGCACGCACATCTCCCTCGCAGCGCCCGGCGACGCCGTCTTCGGCGCCGTCTCCGCCTCCTCCTCCGAGTCGCGCTATCCGCGCGTCAGCCTTCCGGGCTCGGCCGCTGGGCTCTACGGCTACGCCAGCGGCACGTCGTTCGCCACTCCGCAGGTGGCCGGTGCCGCGGCGCTCGTCTGGGCGGCAAACCCACGGCTTCGCGCCAAGGAGGTCGCAGCGATTCTCAAGCGCACGGCCTCCGGCGGAGGAAAGTGGAGCCCACAGCTCGGCTACGGCGTCCTCGACGTCGCTGCAGCCGTGGCGCAGGCGCAGGAATACCCGCGCAGCTAGAGCGCGCTCAGGCCTCGACGCGCTCGATCTGAGCGCCGAGGTTCCGCAGGCGTTCGTCGATGCGCTCGTAGCCTCGGTCGATCTCGCCGACGTTCCCGATCGTCGACGTACCCTCGGCGCAGAGCGCGGCGATCAGCATCGCCATGCCGGCGCGGATGTCCGGGCTCGTCAGGCGCTCCCCGTACAGACGCGCGGGACCGGTGACCACCGCGCGGTGAGGGTCGCACAGGATGATCCGCGCTCCCATCGCGACGAGCTTGTCCACGAAGAAGAGCCGGCTCTCGAACATCTTCTCGAAGACGAGCACCGTCCCGTGCGCCTGCGTCGCGGTGACGACTGCGATCGACGTCAGGTCGGCCGGGAACGCGGGCCACGGACCGTCCTCGATCTTCGGAATCTGCCCGCCGAGATCGTCCTGGATCACGAGGTCCTGCCCGGGCGGTACCCGGATCGTCGTCTCCCCCGCCTCGACCCGAACGCCGAGGCGCTCGAACGCCGGCAGGATCGACACCAGATCGCGCGGCTCGACGTCCTCGATCGTGAGATCGCCGCCCGTCGCCGCTGCGAGGCCGATGAAGCTTCCGACCTCGATGTGCTCCGGCGCGACGCGCCACGAGCCGCCGCCGAGCTGCGAGACACCCTGGATGCGGAGGACGTTCGACTCGATTCCCTCGATCTGCGCGCCGAGCGAGACGAGGAAGCGGCAGAGATCCTGGACGTGCGGCTCGCAGGCCGCGTTCCCGATCACCGTCTCGCCCTCGGCGAGCACGGCCGCCATGACGACGTTCTCGGTCGCCATCACGCTCGCCTCGTCGAGGAAGACGGACTTGCCGCGAAGGCCGGGAGTGCTCATCTCGTAGCGCCCGTCGATCGAGATCTCTGCGCCGAGCTCCGCGAGCCCGTGAATGTGCGGATCGAGGCGCCTGCGCCCGATCACGTCGCCGCCGGGCGGCGGGACGGTCACCCGGCCGAAGCGGGCAAGCAGCGGGCCGGCGAGCAGGAACGAGGCGCGGATGCGGCGGCAGAGCTCCTCGTCGAGCTCCGTCTTGTTGATGCCCGTCGGATCGACTCGGATGTCGTTCTCGGCGCTCAACTCGACATCGGCGCCGATGTCCACGAGCAGCTCGACCATCGTCTGGACGTCACGGATCCTCGGGACGTTCGTCAGCTGCACGGGCTCGGTTGCGAGCGCGCAGGCAGCCAGAATCGGGAGGGCGCCGTTCTTGTTCCCGGCGGCGCGGATCGTCCCGCCGAGGGGCCGCCCGCCCTCGATCACGAAGGACTGCATTCCGGTGGCTAGCGTAGTCGTGCTCACGAGGCGGGGTATCGTAGACGTCCGATGGAGCTGACGCGCGACAGGGCGTGGGAGACGCTGACGAAGTACACGAAGAGCGAGTCGCTGCTTCGGCACGCGCTCGCCGTCGAGGCCTCCACGCGCTCGTACGCGCGCCGGTTCGACGGGGACGAGGAGCTCTGGGCCATCGTCGCGCTCCTCCACGACTTCGACTACGAGATGCACCCCACCCTCGACAAGCATCCGCAGGACGGCGCGCCGATCCTGCGTGAGGAGGGCTATCCCGAGGATGTGATCGACGCGATCCTCTCCCACGCCGAGCACCTGGACCCGGTGCGGGACACACCCCTGAAGAGGACGCTCTTCGCGTGTGACGAGCTCTCCGGCTTCGTGCACGCGTGCGGCCTCGTGCGTCCGACCGGCCTCGACGGGCTCGAGCCCAAGTCGGTGAAGAAGAAGCTGAAGCAACCGTCCTTCGCCGCCGGCGTGCACCGCGACGAGGTCTACGCGGGTGCCGAGCTGATCGGTGTCGAGCTGGACGAGCACATCGCGAACGTCGTCGCCGCGCTGCAGCCGATCTCGAAGGAGCTCGGCCTGCGCACCGCCGCGGACGGCCCTCCGATCGAGTAACAGCCTGTTACAAGGCGGCGGTCAGACGCGCGAGGTCGTCCTCGTTCGTCCACCAGCCGCACGACACGCGCACGAGGCCGCTCCCCGGTATCTCGCGCACCGCGATGTCCGCCTCCGCGAGGCGGGCGACCAGCGCCGGCGGATCCTCGGCCCGGAAGGCGACGAGCGTTGCGTCACCTGGTACGACCTCGACGAGGGTCTCCAGCAGGTCCCGGCAGCGGCGGGCCTGCTCCCTGGCCCGTTCGAAACGCCAGTCGGGTGGCAGCTCGAGCGCGGTCAGGAAGCCCACGAGGCTGGCGGTCGGAATCCAACCGGGATCGAAGCGGGCGGCGCCGACTGCGGGCTCGAAGCTCCCGGACGGTTCGTAGGCGGACTGCGAGAAGTAGCTCGGCCGGGCGACGCGCAGCCGCTCCGGGTCGGAGACGACGAGCGCGCCGGTGGCATCCGGCCCGCACAGCCATTTCTGGCCGGAGATCGTCAGGAAGTCGAGGCCGTTCGCGTCGACCGGAATCGCTCCCACCGACTGGGCGCCGTCGACGAGAATCGGAACGCCCGAGCGCTCGCGCAGCTCGTGCACCGGGAGCAGACGACCGCTCGTCCAGAGGACGTGCGAGACGGCGAGCAGGCGGGTGCGCGGTGTGACCGCGGCAAGGATTGCGTCCGGATCGGCATCGACCACCACGACGCGGGCGCCGCTCACGTGCACCGGCCCTGTCAGTCCGAAATGCTCCTCGCGGGTGATGACGATCTCGTCGTCCGGCCCGAGGCCAAGGCCGGCCAGAACGATGTTGCAGCCGTCCGTCGTCGAGCCCGTCAGCGAGACGTGCTCCGGCTCGACGCCGACCAGCGCGGCGAGCGCTGCGCGCACGTCCGCCCGCAGCTGCAGGAGCCGATCGAAGTACGGCTTGCCGACTCGGCCGCGCTCCAGGTCTGTCTGCAGCAGCTGCTGCACCGCATCGATCGTCGGTCGGGCGAGCGGCCCGAAGGTGCCGGCGTTGAGATACGCGACGTGCTCGAGGACCGGGAAGAGTGCGCGTGCCTCGGCCGGCGTCATCCGACCGTGACCTCGACGGGAGCGTGATCGGAGAGCACGACGCCATTCTGGCGGCGACGCTCGGGCGGCCAGCTGTCGAGCGGCGAGGCCGCCAGCCCTCGCACGAGCACATGGTCGATACCCGGCCCGAGTGCCGACCAGCCGTGGAGCTCGCGCAGGTGCTGCGCACGAAGGTTGAAGTCGCCTGCGAGCACGCACGGAAGGCCGTCCGCGATCGCGGTCACGAACGCCTCTGCGCGCACGATCTCGCTGGCCGGGACCTCCGGCCGGCGGATGTCGCTCGTGGCGTGGAGGTTTCCGACCACGAGCCTGTCGAGCTTGACGGCGTGGCAGTAGCGCGGCTCGGGGAGGCGCTCGTCGATTCTGAGTGAGTGGTGCTCGGTGGGCTCCAGACCGGGCGCAAGCAGGATCGCGTTCGCCTGGCCGGCAAGTCTGGAGCGGAAGAAGCCGTTGTTGAGACGCGTGATCACGCCGCCGAGCCAGGCGCCGAGCGGCCCCTTGCGGGTGACGACGTGGCGCTCGGTCATCCCGCTCCAGTGCGGCAGCTGCGAGAGCGACCAGAGAGGCACCTCCTGCAGGCACAGGACGTCCGGCCGGTCGGCCGTGGCGAGCCGGATCATCTCCTCCAGGTGGCTGCGCCGCCCCGGCGGGAGGGTGTTTCCGTGAAAGACGTTCCAGCTTCGGACGAGCATCCCTGAATACCCTACGAGCGATGCGCGTCGTCATCGCCGACCCACCTGCGTTCACGCCGGCGTACGACCACGAGCTCGCGGCGGCGCTCGCCCGCGCGGGAGCAGACGTCGACCTGGTCACCTCACGTTTTCGCTTCGGCGCTGTCGCCGATCCGGCGGGCTACCGGCGGCGCGAGATCTTCTACCCGCTGTCGTCTCGCCTCTTCCAGCGCTCACGCCTGCGGCTGCCTGTGAAAGCGCTCGAGCACCCGTTCGGCCTCGCCCGGCTGGCAGCGCTCCGTGCCGACGTCGTCCACCTGCAGTGGCTCGCCGCGCCGGAGCTCGAAGCCTGGCTGCTCCGCCACCGTTCGCCGCTCGTCTTGACGGCACACGACCTGCTGCCGCGCCGGACGGCCCACAAGGCCGAGCTGTGGCGGCGCATGTTCGGACGCTTCGAGCGCATCGTTGTCCACTCCGAGCGGGGGCGCCAGACGCTCGCCGAGTTCGGCGTTCCGGCCGGGAAGCTTCGCGTCATCCCCCACCCGGTCTTTCCGAGCGACCCCGAGCGGCGCGACGACGGGCGGACCGTGCTCGCGCTGGGGATGGTGCGTCCCTACAAGCAGATCGAGCACTCGGCCGAGGCCGCCCGAGCAGCAGGAGCACGACTGCTCGTCGCCGGCGAATCGGTCGGGCCGCTGCCCGCTCTCGACGGCGCGGAGCTACGGCTCGGCTATCTCTCGGTTGAGGAGCTCGAACGTGCTCTCGGTGACTCGACCGTCGCAGTCTTCCCCTACCGCGCGGAGCTCGACCAGAGCGGGGCGCTCCTGCAGGCGCTCGGCGCCGGGGTGCCTGCGGTCGTCTACGACGTCGGCGGTCTCGGCGAGGCTGTCGCGAACTACGGTGCCGGGCGCGTTGTCCCGGCTGATGACGTCGCTGCACTGGGCGACGCCGTCCGAGAGCTGCTCGACGACGAGTCGGCGCTCGCCGACGCCCGCGCCGGAGCGCTTCGCGCTCGCGAGGAGCTCTCCTGGGACGCTTCCGCGCGGGCACACCTCGAGCTCTACGGCGAGCTCGCGTGATCTTCCGCCGCAACCGCTTCGGCGATCTGATTCGCCGCCAGCTCGACCTGTTCGTCGAAGACGATGCCGACCTCCTTCAGGAAGCGGAGACGGCCCTCCGTGCCTACGACGAGGCCGAGCGCGAGGAGGCCGAAGAGGCATATAGCGACTATCAGCTCGTGCTCGAGTCGATCGTCGAGAGGCTGGAAGAGCTGCGCGACACGTACGGGGCGACGCTCGACGACGACTCACGAGAGGCCTACGAGCAGGCGTTCGGCCGCGCCGCGCGAAAGCGCTTTCCGACCCTGACGGCGGCTCTCTAGGAGTGGCTCGATGAAGCTCGAGGACTACGGCCTGATCAGCGATCTACAGACGGCTGCGCTCGTCGGCCGCGACGGGTCGATCGACTGGCTCTGCCTGCCCCGCTTCGACTCCGACTCCTGCTTCGCGTCACTCCTCGGCGACGAATGGGACGGCCGCTGGCTGCTCGCTCCGGACTGCGACGTGATCCATGCCGAGCGGTGCTACCGCGAGGGCACTCTCGTCCACGAGCTCGAGTTCCACTGCGAGTCGGGCATCGTCCGGGTGATCGACTTCATGCCGCCTCGTGGTGAGGACCCGGATGTCGTGCGGATCGTGGAGGGCATCGAGGGCTCGGTGCCGATCAGGATGGAGCTTGTCATCAGGTTCGGCTACGGCGCGATCGTTCCGTGGGTGCGCCGGCTCGACGAGGACCTGCGGGTCGCGATCGCGGGGCCGGATGCACTCGCGCTGCGGACGATGACGCCTGTGCGCGGCGAGAACCTTCGCTCGGTGTCGGAGTTCACGATCGAGGCAGGCGAGCGAGCCTCGTTCGTGCTCACGTGGTTCCCGTCACATCACGTCCACAACCACCTCCCGGAGCCGGTCGACCCCGAACAGGCGCTCGAGGAGACGTGTTCCTTCTGGCGCGAGTGGCTCGAGAGCTGCACCTACGAGGGGCGGTGGCAGGAACCCGTGAGGCGCTCGCTGATGACCCTGAAGGCGCTGACCTACCAGCCGACGGGCGGCATCGTCGCGGCCCCCACGACCTCCCTCCCTGAGCAGATGGGCGGCACGCGGAACTGGGACTACCGCTACTGCTGGCTGCGGGACGCGACGTTCGCGCTCGACGCGCTGCTCGAATGCGGGTTCCGCGACGAGGCAGAGGCGTGGCGAGCTTGGCTCTTGCGGGCGGTGGCCGGCGACCCGGACGACCTCCAGATCATGTACGGGACCGCCGGCGAACGGCGCCTGACCGAGTACGAGATCCCCTGGCTCAGCGGCTACGAGAACTCAGGCCCCGTCCGCGTCGGGAACAGCGCCAGCACGCAGTTCCAGCTCGACGTCTACGGCGAGGTCCTCGACGTGCTCCACCAGGCGCGCCGGCGCGAGATCGCGCCGGATGACCAGTCGTGGTCGATCCAGAGAGTCATGCTCGCGAACCTCGAGCGGCGCTGGCACGAGCCCGACGAGGGAATCTGGGAGGTGCGCGGGCCACGCCGCCACTTCACCCACTCGAAGGTGATGGCGTGGGTCGCATTCGACCGGGGCGTCAAGGCCGTCGAGGAGTTCGGCCGCGTGGGAGCCGTCGACCGCTGGCGACGCGTTCGCGACGAGATCCATGCGGAGGTGCTCGAGCGCGGCTACGACGAGGAGCTCGGCTCGTTCGTCGGGTACTACGACGGGAAGCGAGTCGACGCGAGCCTGCTGACGATCCCGCTCTTCGGGTTCCTGCCGGCCGACGACCCGCGGGTGCGCGGCACGCTCGAAGCGGTGCGCCGCGAGCTGATGCAGGACGGCTTCGTCCTCAGGTACCGGCACGACGAGGAGACGACGAGTGTGGACGGCCTCCCGCCCGGCGAAGGCGCCTTCTTCCTCTGCACGTTCTGGTTCATCGACAACCTCGTCCTGCTCGGGGAGCTCGAAGAGGCCTGCGAGATGTTCGAACGCCTGCTGGCCCTTCGCAACGACCTCGGCCTGCTGTCGGAGGAGTACGACCCGAAGCTCGAGCGGCTCGTCGGCAACTTCCCGCAGGCGTTCTCGCACATCGGGCTTGTGAACACCGCACTCCGACTCGACCAGGCGCTGGTCGAGAACGGCCGCTGAAGCACTCTCAGCGATGTCCGAAGTGGTGCGCCGCCGGGAGCGCGGCGCCGACGTCGCTGCTCGCAAGGCGACGGGCGAGCGGGCCGAGGCTCTCGAGCGTGTCGACGATGATGTTCCGGTTTTCCTTGATCCGCTCGAAGCGGCCGCGGACGAGCAGCAGTGGCTCCCCCCGGACGATCGCGCGGTTCCGCTCGTAGATCTCCGGTGAGACGATCAGGTTCACCTGGCCGAGCTCGTCCTCGAGCAGCATGAAGACGATCCCGCTCGCGGTCGCGGGGCGCTGCCGCGCCACCGCCATCCCGGCGAATGCGACCCGGCTTCGGTGCGGTGCCTCGTTCAGCTCGTTGCTCGGGAGCACGCCGTGCGGCAGGTGCGGGCGCAGCAGTGTCAGCGGGTGCACGTCGATCGAGACACTCGTCATCGAGTAGTCGGCGAGCATCCGCTCCCACGCGTTCAGATCGCGCAGGCCGGGAGTGGCCGTGGTCGGGTCGAGCTCGAGGGTCAGCTGCTTGTTCTCCCGCTGAACGGTCTTCGGACGGATCACGAGCCCGAGCTCCCAGAGCAGGTCGCGCCGCTTCCCCCAGCAGTCGCAGGCACCGCTGCGGAGGAGCGCTTCGAGCTCGCGTGCATCGAGTGGCACGCGGCGGGAGAGATCCGCGACGCCGGCATACAGGCCGTTCGCGTCGCGCTCTGCGACGAGCGCCTCTGCATCGTCGGTTCCCACCGACTTCACGTAGGAGAGCCCCAGCCGAACCGCGCCCTCGTCGAGGGTGCACCCGACACCGCTCAGGTTCACGTCCGGTGGCCGCACCTCCACACCCCTCCTCTGGGCATCCCGCACCAGACTCGACGGTGGGTAGAAGCCCATCGGCTGGGCGTTCAGGAGCGAGCAGAGGAACTCGGCCGGATAGTGATGACGGAGCCATGCGGACTGGTAGCCGAGCAGGCCGAACGCGGCCGCATGCGACTTCGGGAAGCCGAAGCCGGAGAACGCCGCCAGCTTGTCGTAGACGACGTCGGCGGCTTCCGCATCGACGCCGTTCCGAGCGGCGCCTTCGATGAAGCGCTGGCGGAAGGCCTCGATCGCCTCCTCGCTCCGCTTCCGGCTCATCGCCCGCCGCAACCCTTCGGCCTCCCCGATCGTGAAGCCGGCGAGCGCCATCGCCACCTCGAGCACCTGGTCCTGGAAGACGACGACGCCGTGCGTGTCGCGGAGCGGCTCGCGCAGGAGCTCGTGGTCGACGGGCGGAACGTAGGTCGGATCGACGCGAAGCCGCTCGCGGGCGTCGATGTACGGGTGCACCGCCTTGCCCTGGATCGGCCCGGGCCGCACGAGCGCCACCTGCACCGTCAAGTCGTCGAGGTTCGCCGGCTTCGTCCGCAGCAGGCTCTGCATCTGCGCGCGGCTCTCGATCTGGAAGTCGCCGATCGTGTCGGCGCGCTGGATCTCCGCGAAGACATCGACATCGTCGAGCGGAATCCGCGAGAGGTCGATCGGCTCGCCATAGCTCTCCGCGATCTGCTCGACGCAATCCTCGACCGCTGAGAGCATCCCCAGGCCGAGCAGGTCGATCTTGAGGAAACCCGCATCGGCGCACGAGTCCTTGTCCCACTGGCAGAGCTGGCGGCCGGCCATCGCCGCCGGCTGCACGGGGACGAGCTCGATCAGCGGTCTCGAGGAGATCACCATCCCGCCCGGGTGTTGCGAGATGTGGCGTGGAAGCCCTGCGATCTCGTGCGTGAGCTCGGCGAAAGCGCGCCAGCGCGGAGAGAGCAGACGCCGGTCGGCTTCCGGCAGGAGCGCGAGCTCCTCGGCGACCTTCTTCGCGTTCCAGCCGTCGGAGACCCGCGCGATCCGCTCCAGCTCGGCGAACGGGAGGCCGAGCGCCTTGCCGACATCTCGAATCGCGCCGCGGGCGCGGTAGGTGGAGAAGCTCGCGACGAGCGAAGCGTGCTCGCGCCCGTAGCGCTCGGTGACGCCGATGATCAGCTGCTCGCGGATGTCGCGCGGGAAGTCGAGGTCGATGTCCGGCACCGACATCAGCTCGCGGTTGAGGAAGCGCCCGAGCGAGAGATTCTGCGCGACCGGATCGACGTGCGAGAGCCCGGTCAGGTAGCAGACGATCGAGCCCACCGACGAGCCCCTCCCCCTTCCCGGCGGCAGGAAGCGGCGCGGCGACCCGGGCCCGCGGATCCCACAGGCGATCTCCCGTGCGAGCTCCAGCACCTCCCAGTGGAGGAGGAAGAAGCCGGCGAGGCCGAGCTCGTCGATCAATCTGAGCTCTCGCTCGAGCCGTCGCCCGAGCCTGACCTAGTAACAGTCTGTTACTAGGCGGGTAGCGCTCCGCGAAGGCGTCCTCGCAGACCTGGGCGAGCTGCCGGATCGCAGGCTCGGCTCCGTCGGAGAAGTCGGGGTAGCTGTAGCCGAGCTCCTGCGTCAGGTCGAACTCGAGCCGCTCCGCCACCTCGGCCGTGCGCAGGACGGCATCGCGGTCGTCCGGGAAAGAGCTCGAGCATCTCCGCGGGCGCTCGCAGGATGCTCTCGCGGTTGCCGCGCCGCTCGACCTCGCACGACTCGAGCGAGGTGTTGTGGCGGATCGCGACCAGCACGTCCTGGAGCGCCGGTGCGGCGCAGAGAGTGCGAATGGACGTTGCCGGTAACCACGGTCTTCACCCCCGCATGAGCTGCGAGGTCACGGAGAAGCGCGTTCCGGCGGGCGTCGCCGCGCTCGAACGGGCGCTGCAGCTCGACGTAGAAGCGCTCCGGCCCGAAGGCGCGGGCAAGGGCGGCGGCGGCGTTCGGGTCACGTACACCGAGGCCTTGTCGCGCGCAGCCGGAGAGGCAGACGAGCCCCTCGTTCAGCTCGGCCAGGAGAGCAGGGTCGAGCGCGGGCGGCAGCAGGATCCCCTCCTTCGGCCGCGTGTGCGCGTGTGCCGCGGTCAGCAGCCGGCAGAGGTTCGCGTACCCCTGGGAGGACTCGACGAGCAGGGTCACGTGCGACCCGCCGTGCAGTGTCACCTCGGCGCCCGTGATCGGCCGGACGCCGACGAGCTTGGCCGCGTGAGCGAGCTCGAGCGAGCCGTAGACGCCTTCGTGGTCGGTGAGCGCGAGCGCCTCGTAGCCGAGCTCCGCCGCGCGCAACGCAAGCTCCTCAGGGTGCGACGCGCCGTCCAGAAATGAATAGGCTGAATGGCAATGGAGCTCGACGTAGGCCACCCGATTCTCCTAGTCCCCGGCGAAGGCGAGGTCGTCGGCGACTCCGAGGACCGGCGGGTCGAGATCCTCTGCGACCGCGATGTGCTCTGCGCGACGTGGACGCGGTTCGGGCCTGGAAAGGACGGCGCAAATCCCCACATCCACAGGCACCACACCGACCTCTTCTACGTCCTCGCCGGCGAGCTGACGGTCGGCCTCGGCGCCGACCGGCAGGAGACTGCCGTCCCGGCGGGATCGCTTGTGGTTGCGCCGGCGTTCGTCGTCCACGCATTCCGGAACGCGAGCCCGACGGAGGAGCTGCGTTATCTCAACTTCCACGCTCCCGGCGGCGGCTTCGCCGACTACCTTCGCGGCGTCACGCCCGGCTTCGACTCCGAGGATCCCCCTGCGGACGGTGGCCGACCGGTCGAGGAAGCCCTGATCGTGACGGCCGAAGCAGGCCCGCTCCTCATCGACAGGGAAGAGATCCAGATCGAAGTGCGGGACGCACCGGGGCCGGCCTCGGATCGGCTCACGTGCCTCTATGCGCTCGAGGACGGACGGCTCCTGGAAATCCGGGCGTAAACTCGACGCGTGGACGCGAGGGAGCGCTACGACGAGCTCGTCGACGACCTCTGCGCTCAGCATGACAACGTCACGCCTTCGCAGATGATGGGCATGCCCTGTGTGAAGCGGAACGGGAAGATGGTCGCCGGCTTCACGCGCGGCTCGATGGTGTTCAAGCTGCCCGATCCCGACACGCATGCGCGGGCGCTCGCCCTCGAGGGAGCGCACCTCTTCGATCCTGGCGGCAACGGCCGGCCGTTCAAGCAATGGGTGGTCGTGCCGGTAGCGCACGCTGAGCGAGTGGGAAGCCCTCTCGCACGAGGCGATCAAGCCCGCTGGCTGAACCAACAGCCGGCTTCCTCGTCGCGGAAGACGCACGCGTTCTGGCCCGACTCGAGCACGACGTCGAAGTAGCGACGGTCGAGCGGGTCCTCAGTCCACCAGCGGTCGACGACACGCCACTCCTCCCGGACGAGTGCGACTCCTTCGCGGTTCACCCGCACCGGCACGCCGACCGGGCTCGCCTCGACGAGCGCCGGCCGCGGCGCATTTATTCGTCCCGCGGAACGAACAGCGCTCGTGCTTCGGGAATCCGCGACCACGGCGCCACCTCCACGACGGCGACGACTGAACCGGAGCCGGTGCTGGCGCGCACCTGGCGCAAACCGTCGCTCAGGCGTGCATTCACCTCGTCGCCAACGGGCTTCACGAGCTCGAGCTGCCGGCCCACTGACTCCGAGAGCTCGACCGCTTCGAGACGGAGCTCGAGGACGGGAGCCGGGATCTCGAGCAGCTTCGGGCCGAGGGCAGAGCGCAGGCGCGGCCGGTCTGCAGTTGGGTCGCGCAGAGTCACCGTGCGGCGCCACGAGCCGCCGCCGACGAGACGGGCGGAGAGAGCGACCTTGCGGAAGGGCCGTCCCGCACGCTCCGGCCGTGCGAGTAGCCGGTCGAGCAGCGAGCCGAACGCACGCCGGAGCGTCAGCTCGTTTCCAATCGCCTCCGGGAACTCCAGCGCCTCCACGAGCTCGGCCGGCGGCCGCCTGCCGCGCACACGAGCGCTTGCCCCGCCGCGTGCGAGCGCCCACGCCTGCCGTCCCTCCCGGCCGAGCCGCTCCGCGACCGCTCCCCCCGGTAGTGCCGCGAGCTCCCCCAAGCTGCGCACACCGAGTCCTTCGAGCTCTGCGTAACGGTCGGCCGGGAGCGGCAGGAGCGACATCGGCAGCGGCGCCAGGAACCCCTCCTCCTTCCCGGCCGAGACGACGAGTGCCTGCCCGGGACGCGCGACGCTCGCCGCCGCAAGGGCGGCAAACCGGCGCTGCGCAGCGCCCGCGCGTGGGTCCCAGGCAGTTCCGACAGAGGCGAGCGCGCGCTCGAGCGCCGCCTCCAGACCTCCGTACAACCGCTCGACGCCCTTCGTCTCGAAGTAGACGCGGCCAGGCTCCTCGGGCTCGACCGCGAAGCCGGAATCCTCGAGCCGCCTCAGTGCTCCCTCCCAGTCGCGCTCGACCGAGGCGGGGTCCTGCTCGACGAGGACGAGCTGCGGGCACATCGCAAGCGCTTCGCCCAGCCGCATGCCCGGCTGCACCCCCGCGAGCTCGGCGGCGGCGGTGACCGGCCCCACGAGCGGCTCCGTTCCCGGCACAGGTGCGAGCGCAGCCGGCGCGAGCGCCAGCCTCGGCTTGTCTCGCAACGCGGCGCGGAGCTCGAAACCGGGAATCAGGAGACAGGCGATCATGGGAACGTATGTTCTACACCCGAACAGGTGTTCCTGTCAAACGTTTCTCAAACTTCGCGCCCTGAAATGCCGATTGCCGACCGGATGCTCTCTCCGTGACCCGGGTCACCGGGATACGACCTGTCGCCTCACATGCGATGCTCAGGCCGTGGCGGTTCGGATCGACAGCTCGCTCGACGGCATCGACTGGACCAAGGTGAAAGCCGACCTGATCGCGGACGACTTCGACAACGGACGGTCGCCCGAGGCGCTCCGACGTTCCTTCGAGCAGTCGCAACACGTCGCGATTGCCCGTGACGGCGACCGTGTCGTCGGGACCGCGCGCCTGCTCTCCGACGGCGTCTGCAACGCCTACGTCGTCGATGTCTGGACAGCGTTGTCCCACCGGAGGCAGAGAATTGCCTCGCGGATGATGCGACTGCTGATCGCTGCGGTCCCGGGCGAGCATGTCGGGCTGCAGACCGACGACGCTCAAGCACTCTATGAGTCGCTCGGCTTCCGGCCGCAACCGGAGTTCTGGTCGCTCGTGTCGGGTGCGTGGCTCGACAACGACGCGAATCGCTGACGCGTCAGAGGACGATCTCGGCCGCGGCTCCCTGCATGCCGGCGAACCGGGGCACGGCTGCGAGCACGCTCTCGCGTGCGCAGAACGCGATGTCCTCCTCGAGCCCCGGCGGTCCATAGGTGCGGGCGTTGAGACCGTCGAGCGCGGTTGGATAGCCAGCGGCGATCACCTCTGCCGCGACTGCGGCGTCCGTCCGCTCGCCGTCGAGCAGCTGCACGATCCGGCCGGCGCAGTAGGCATCGTCCAGCGCGAACGCGCCCTTGTAGCCGGCACAGAGGATCGCCACGTCCTCGCCCCGCTCGCGGGCGGCCGCTACGACCGCCTCGAGGTTCAGCAGGCTGCCGAGCAGCACCTCGTCGCAGCGCTCGGCGGCCGTGACGATCGTCCGCGTGCCGTTCGTGGTCGAGAGGATCAGCGTCCTGGCCTGCGGCTCGAGGAACTCGCGCGGCGAGGCGCCGACGTCGAAGCCTTCGATCTTGATCGCGTCCCGCTCGCCGCCGACGATGCTCTCCGGGAGCTCCGCGCGCAGCGCCTGTGCCTGCTCGATCTCCGCCACGCAGAGGACGCGCTCGTAGCCGGCGGCGAGCGCCTGCGCGATCGTGGAGGTGGCGCGCAGGACGTCGATCACGATCCCGGTCGGGGCGCCTGCCGTATCGGCCGGTGTGAACGCAACGTGAACCCTCATGGTGGCTAGGCTAGACAGGATGGCCGAGCTCCTCAGGTGCTACCGGCACCCAGACCGCGAGACGGGCGTCTCCTGCTCCGAATGCGGGCGCGGGATCTGCCCCGACTGCATGGTCTTCGCCCCCGTCGGTATCCGCTGCCCCGATCACTCGGGTCAACCGAAGGGTGCAGCGCGGGTCGTTCAGAACGTGCAGCGGACCACGAGCCGCAACCCGAGCATCGTGACGATGACGCTGATCGGCATCAACGTCGGCATCTATCTGCTCCAGCTCGCGGGCGGCGCCTCCGTCAACGCCAACTCGGGCTGGATCTTCGAGCACGGCGCGCTCTACGGCCCACTGGTCGCACAGGGCGACTGGTACCGGCTGTTGAGCGCCGCCTTCCTCCACTACGGCCCCTTCCACCTCGGTCTCAACATGCTGGCGCTCTGGTGGATCGGCCGGCCGCTCGAGAGCTATCTCGGGTCGGTCCGATTCCTCCTGCTCTACCTGGTCTCCGGACTCGCCGGCTCGGCAGGCGCCCTGCTCGTGACCCCGACCGGCGTCACCGTCGGCGCGTCCGGTGCGATCTTACGGAATCCTCGGCGCCGCGATCGTGCTCGAGCGCCAGGGAACCTACGTGCTCGGCGGCGCCGCGCTGCCCCTGCTGATCGTGAACCTCGCGTTCAGCTTTGCCGTGCCGGGCATCTCGATCGGGGGCCATCTCGGTGGCGCGGCCGCCGGTGCCCTCTGCATCCTCGCGCTCTCGCAGCTTCGGCAAGGGAAGCGCTGCGTACAGGCGCATCGACCTGCTGTCAGTCGTCAGCCTCCTGGCGATCGGCGCCATCAGCGTCGCGATCGCGTACTGGAAGGTGCGCGGCTACGCCTAGCGCGCGCTAGCCGCCGATCGCGACTGCGCCGATGCCCTGCTCGGTCAGAGCAGCCTGCGCGGCGGCGAGACGGGCGAGCGGAACGCGATACGGGGAGCAGCTGACGTAGTCGAGCCCGAGCCGGTGGCAGAACGCGACCGACTTCGCCTCTCCCCCGTGCTCGCCGCAGATCCCGAGCTTGAGATCCGAGCGGGCGCCGCGGCCGCGCTCGACGGCGATCTCCATCAGGTCGCCGACGCCGTCCTGGTCGATCGTCTCGAACGGATCGCGCTCGAGCACGCCCGTCTCGAGGTAGTGCGAGAGGAACCGGCCGGCGTCGTCGCGCGAGAGGCCGAGTGCCGTCTGCGTCAGGTCGTTCGTCCCGAAGGAGAAGAAATCGGCGTGCTCGGCGATCTCGTCGGCGCGGACGCAGGCGCGCGGGAGCTCGATCATCGTCCCGACGAGATACTCGAGCTCCCCCTCCTCGGCTGCGACGCGGACGGTCAGCTCGCGCAGCCGCTTCAGCTCCTCGCCGAAGCCGACGAGCGGGTGCATGATCTCGACGAGCGGCGCGCTCGAGCGCTCGCGCACGGCGATCGCGGCGCGGACGATCGCGCGCACCTGCATCTCGTAGATCTCCGGGTAGAAGAGCCCGAGCCGGCACGCGCGCCAGCCGAGCATCGGGTTCGACTCCTGCAGCGACCGGATCCGCTCGCGCATCCGCTCGTCCTGCTCCTCGTCGAGCTGCCGGCAGGAACTCGTGCAGCGGCCAGTCGAGCAGGCGGATCGTCACCGGCAGGCCGGCCATCACCTCGAAGATCCCCTCGAAGTCGGCCTGCTGGATCGGCAGCAGGCGGTCGAGCGCAGCACGCCGCCCGTCCTCGTCGGCCGCCAGGATCATCTCCCGCATCAGGCCGAGCCGGTCGGCGTCCGCGAACATGTGCTCGGTCCGGCAGAGACCGATTCCCTCGGCGCCGAACTCGCGGGCCTTGGCCGCATCCGGCGGGTTGTCGGCGTTCGTCCGCACCTTCAGCCGCCGGATCCCGTCCGCCCACTCGAGCACCGCCGAGAAGTCGTCGTTGATCTGCGGCGGCACGAGCGGCACCGCGCCGACGATCACCTCGCCGGTGCCGCCGTCGATCGTGATCGTGTCGCCTTCCTTCAGCTCGTGGCCCGGCAGCCGCGCAACCTTCGCGCGCTCGTCGACGTGCAGCGCCTCGCAGCCGGTCACGCAGGGCGTCCCCATCCCCCGTGCCACGACGGCGGCGTGTGACGTGAGGCCGCCGTGGGCGGTGAGGATGCCCTGCGGCCTGCACCATCCCGTGGAAGTCGTCGGGAGTCGTCTCCCAGCGGACGAGGATGACGCTCTCGCCCGCCTTCCCGCGTGCCTCGGCGGTGTCGGCGTCGAAGACGATCGCGCCCGACGCGGCGCCCGGCGAGGCGTTCAGACCCTTGGCGACGACCTGCACCTCGGCCGCAGGGTCGATCATCGGGTGCAGCAGCTGGTCGAGCTGCGCCGGATCGATGCGGGCGACCGCTTCCTCCTTCGAGATCAGCCCCTCCTCGACCATCTCCACCGCCGCCCGGAGCGCCGCCGCCGCGGTTCGCTTCGCGGTCCGCGTCTGCAGGAGGAAGAGCGTTCCCTCCTCGACCGTGAACTCGATGTCCTGCATGTCGCGGTAGTGCTCCTCGAGCCGGCGCGATCGTCGCCAGCAGCTGCGCGT
Organism: uncultured Gaiellaceae bacterium; assembly: GCA_963763755.1. Lineage (GTDB taxonomy): Bacteria > Actinomycetota > Thermoleophilia > Gaiellales > Gaiellaceae > Gaiellasilicea. Next base: position 309,045 of record CAVXQE010000010.1, on the reverse strand, counting down.
ACGCCTCCGGCAGCAGCTCGTTCATGCGCTCGATCGGCTCGGGGGTGCGGATGCCCGCGACGACGTCCTCGCCCTGCGCGTTCTGGAGGAACTCGCCGTAGAGCCTGCTCTCGCCGGTCGACGGGTCACGCGTGAAGCAGACGCCCGTCCCGGAGCCGTCGCCCTTGTTGCCGAAGACCATCTGGACGACGTTGACGGCGGTGCCGAGGTCGTCCGGGATCTCGTACGTGCGCCGGTAGACCTGGGCGCGGGGCGAGTCCCAGGAGTCGAAGACGGCGCGCACCGCCTTCTCGAGCTGGGCGCGTGCGTCCTGCGGGAACGGACTCCCGGTCTCGTCGGCGTAGGTCGCCTTGAACGTCTCGATCAGCTCGGCCAGATCCGGCGCCGTGAGCTCGACATCCTGCTTCACGCCGCGCGCCGCCTTCATGCTCGTCAGCGACTGCTCGAAGCGGTGCCCCTCGACGCCGTCGACCACCTCGCCGTACATCTGGATCAAGCGGCGGTACGAGTCGTACGCGAAGCGCTCGTTGCCGGTCGTCTTCGCGAGCCCGGCGACCGCGTCGTCGTTGAGCCCGAGGTTGAGGATCGTGTCCATCATCCCGGGCATCGAGACCGCTGCGCCGGAGCGGACGGAGACGAGCAGCGGATCGTCCGGGTCGCCGAATTGCTTTCCGGCCTTCGACTCGAGCGAGGCGATGTGCTTCGCGATCTCCGCCTCGAGACCCTCGGGCAGCTCGCCGCCCGAGGCCATGTAGGCGCGGCAGGCGTCGGTCGTGATCGTGAACCCCGCCGGCACCGGGACGCCGAGCGCCGTCATCTCGGCCAGACCGATCCCCTTGCCACCGAGGAGCTCGCGCCCACCGCCGGAGTCCTCTTCGAAGTCGTAGACGTAGCGCATCGGCCGGGAATCTACACTCGTCCGCGTGAGCGGCCACATCCTCGCCATGGGCGGAGGCGTCCTGCTCGACCGGAACTCCCGGCTCGAGGACTTCATGCTCGGGCTCGCCGGGTCGAGCCGTCCGCGCGTGTGCTTTCTGCCGACAGCAGGCGGAGAGAACCCGGAACGGATCGTCCGCTTCTACGAGGAGTTCTCCGCCCGCGAGTGCGAGCCGAGCCACCTGACGCTGTTCGGGATGCCCGAGAATCCGGCCGCGCACCTGGCTCGTCAGGACGTGATCTACGTCGGCGGCGGCAACACGGCCAACATGCTCGCGATCTGGCGCGTGCACGGGATCGACCGCGCGCTGCGCGAGGCCTGGAGTCGCGGCGCGGTCCTCGGCGGCATGAGCGCGGGCGCCAACTGCTGGTTCGAAGGCTGCGTCACCGACTCGTTCGGCCCCGAGCTGCGCGAGCTCCGCGACGGCCTCGGGATCCTCGCGGGGAGCTTCTGCCCGCACTACGACGGCGAGCCGGAGCGGCGGCCGACCTATACGCGGCTCGTCGGCGAGGGCATCCTCCCGCCGGGATACGCGGCCGACGACGATGCGGCGTTCCACTTCCAGGGACGGGAGCTGCGTGAGGTCGTCAGCCAGCGAGACGGTGCGCGCGGCTACCGCGTCACAGCCGAGGGCGAGGAGCCGATCGAGCCGCGGCTGCTGTGAAGAAGGTCGCGATCCTCGCGAGCGCAAGTGGGAACGGCAAGACGACGCTCGGCCGGGAGCTTGCGCGGCGGCTGGACGTGCCGTTCGTCGAGGTCGACGCGTGGGTGCACGGGCCAAACTGGGCCGAGACGCCCGACGAGGAGCTGCGCGCACGGCTGCAACCCGTCATCGACTCCGACGGCTGGGTGATCGACGGCACCTACCGGCGCAAGCTCGGCGATCTCGTTCTCGAGAACGCGGACACGGTGGTCTGGCTCGACTTGCCCATCCGCGTCTGGTTCCCGCGGCTCCTGCGTCGCACCCTGCGGCGGGTGCGTGGGCGCGAGACGCTCTGGAACGACAACACCGAGTCGCTGCGCGGCGCGTTCTGGGGACGCGAATCGCTGTTCGCCTGGGCCTTCCGGATGCACTTCGGGCGCAGGCGCCGCTATCCGCTCGAGCTGGCGCCGTACAACGTCGTGCGGCTCCGCTCACCGAGCGAGGTGCAGCGGTGGCTCGAGAGCGCAGCCAAGTAACAGACTGTTACTTGGCCTTCGATCGGCGCGAGCGCCACTCCGCCGCCCAGGCCAACGCGCGCAGGCCGAGCCAGATCGGCGTCAGCAGCACGTAGAAGACGAAGACCGCTGCGCCGAGGATCGTCCACCAGAGCGCCCACCGCCACTTCGGGACGGGCGGCTTAGGTGGCATGCGCCTCGTGGCGACGCCGGTCGACGAGGCGCACGACCCGGTGCGCCGTCTCCTCGATCGAGAGACCGGTGACGTCGATCACGGGGCAGCCGAGCCGGCGGTGCAGCGCCGCGGCCTCCTCGAGCTCGTCGTAGATCTCGACCATCTCGGCGTACTGGCGGTTCTTCCCGCCCATCCCGCGGACGCGTGTCGACCGGATCTCGGCCAGGCGCTCCGCGTCGATCGTGAGGCCGACGATCTTCAGCGCGTCGATCTCGAACAGCTCGGGCGGCGGCTTGATCCCCTTCACGATCGGGACGTTCGCGACCTTCTGGCCGAGATAGCCGAGGTAGATCGAGAGCGGCGTCTTCGAGGTGCGCGAGACGCCGACGAGCACGACGTCGGCCTCCGTCAGCCCGCTGCCGACGCCGTCGTCGTACTTGACCGCGAACTCGATCGCCTCCATCCGCTTGAAGTACGCGGAGTTCAGCGGCGGCCGCGCCCCCGGCTTCATCTTGGCGGCCATCCCCGAGACCTTCGCGATCGACTCGATCGGATGGCCGAGCAGGTCGCAGTAGTGGAGCCGGGCGCTGCGGCAGAGCGTGCGCATGCTCTCGCGCAACTCCCGGTCGACGAGGGTGTAGACCATCACGGCCGGCCGGCCTCGCGCCCTGCTGACCGCGAGCTGGAGGTCGTCGATCGTCTGGATCTGCGGGTGCCGCACCTCCTCGAACGGCTGCTCCGGGAACTGGGCCTCGAGCGCCGCCACGAGGCGCGCGGCCGTCTCGCCCGTGGAGTCCGAGACGATGTGCAGCTCGACGATCTCGCGGGCGGGCGTCACCCGCCGGAGGCTACAGCCGCCACGCGGGCATCGGTGAGCGTGACGAGGTCGCTGGGCGCCAGCTCGAGCTCGAGGCCGCGGCGGCCGGCGCTGACGAAGATCGTCTCGTGGCCGAGCGCCGACTCGTCGACGACCGTCGGCAGCCGCTTCCGCTGCCCGAGCGGACTGATCCCGCCGAGCACGTAGCCGGTCGCGCGTTCTGCGGCGGCGCGGTCGGCCAGAGCGGCCCGCTTGCCGAGCGCGCGCAGGTCGAGTTGTGTCGCCACGGGGACGATCGCGACGGAGAGCTTCCCGTCCTGCGTGACGACGAGCGTCTTGAAGACCCGCCCCGGATCGACGCCCGTCTTCTCGGCAGCCTCCAACCCGTACGAGGACGCCGCCGGATCGTGCTCGTATTCGTGCAGCGTGAAGGGAATGCCCGCCCGCTGCGCTGCGACGACCGCCGGCGTCATCCGGGTAGCCTCTTCGCACCGATGAGCCAGGACGCCGTCACGATGGACAAAATAGTTTCGCTGTCGAAGCGGCGCGGCTTCGTCTTTCCGTCCTCGGAGATCTACGGCGGCCTCGGCTCCTCGTACGACTACGGGCACTACGGCGTTCTCCTGAAGGACAACGTCAAGGCCCGCTGGCTCGAGGCGATGGTGCGCGAGCGGGACGACATCGTCGCGCTCGACTCCTCGATCATCCTCCACCCGAAGGTCTGGGAGGTTTCCGGCCACGTCGGCGGCTTCAGCGATCCGCTCATCGACTGCAGGTTCTGCAAGAAGCGCTTCCGCGCCGACCATCTCGACCAGGAGCAGTGCGGAAAGCGGCCGAGCAAGAAGCCGGGCGAGACGCCGGACTGCGACCTGACCGAGCCGCGGCAGTTCAACCTCATGTTCCAGACGCGCGTCGGCGCGATGGAGGAGTCGGGCGTCGACGTCTACCTCCGGCCCGAGACGGCGCAGGGGATCTTCATCAACTTCAAGAACGTCGCCCAGCTCGCACGGCGCAAGCCGCCGTTCGGGATCGCGCAGATCGGCAAGTCGTTCCGGAACGAGATCACGCCCGGGAACTTCATCTTCCGCACGCTCGAGTTCGAGCAGATGGAGATGGAGTTCTTCGTGCCGCCGAACGAGGCGGCGGAGTGGTACCGCTACTGGGTCGACGAGCGGCTCGCGTGGCACGTGCGCTACGGCGTCCGCGAGAGCCACCTGCGCGTGCGGCCGCACGAGGCGGACGAGCTCTCGCACTACTCGAGCGAGACGAGCGACATCGAGTACCTCTTCCCGATCGGGTGGTCGGAGCTCGAGGGGATCGCGAATCGCGGCGACTTCGACCTGACGCAGCACACCGAGGCGTCGGGGACGAAGCTCGAGTGGTTCGAGGAGAGCACGGGCGAGCGCTATGTCCCGCACGTGATCGAGCCGGCGCTCGGGCGTCAACCGCTCGATGCTCACGTTCCTGATCGACGCGTACGACGAGGAGGTCGTCGGCGAGCGAGAGCGGACGGTGCTGCGCCTGCATCCGCAGCTCGCGCCGGTGAAGGCAGCGGTCCTGCCCCTCGTCGGGAAGGACACCGCGATGGTCGAGAAGGCGCGCGCCCTGCACGAGGAGCTGCGCCGGCACTTCAGTGTCGAGTACGACGACAACGGCGCGATCGGCCGCCGCTACCGGCGCCAGGACGAGATCGGGACACCGTACGGGCTGACGATCGACGAGCAGACGCTCGCGGACGACACGGTCACGGTCCGCGACCGCGACTCGCTGGCGCAGGAGCGGATTCCGATCGGCGGCGCGCGGCAGAAAGTCGCCGAGCTGCTCGCGGCCGACTGGCGCTCCCCGAAGACCGTCTAGCGCGCCGCCCGCTCGAGCAGACGCTCGCCCGGCGCGAAGCCCAGCTTCTCGTACAGCCCGTGCGCATCCGCGGTGTGCAGGATCCAGCGGCGTGCTGCGTACGGGCCTTCGTCGACGGTGAACCGCACGAGCTCGACGCCCCGGCCGTGCCCGCGATGCTCGGGCAGCACGAAGACGTCAGCGAGGTAGACGAGGAACGCGTCGGGAGCGTCCACGGTGCGCGAATAGCCGGCCAGCGCCCCGTCCGGCGCGTAGAGGCCGACGTTGCGCGCGGCCCGGTCGATCAGTCCGTCCATCACGTCCCTGGGGCGACGGAAGGCCCAGTACGACTCCTCGGAGATGAACCGGTGGACGGCGTCCCGGTCGATGCGTCCGGTGTCGTCGTCGAGCTCGTAGCCCTGTCCGAGCTGCTTCTTCACGCGGAGAGCGTCCGCAGCCGGAAGCCGCCCTGGTGCTCGTACGACGCCCGCACGATCGCGAGCGCCTCGCGGGCGCCACTCGCCGTCAGCCCAGCCTCGCTCGCCTCTGCCAGCGGGGTGGCGACGAGTGTCTGGATCGCCCGCACGCCCGCCGACGTCAGCGCAATCGACCCTGGTCCACAGTCGCGGCACACGGCGCCCCCTGCCGCCGGCAGATAGCCGACGAGCCCTTCGACCGAGCCGCACTCGACACAGCTCTCGAGGTGAGGCCTGTAGCCGGACACCCACAGGAGCTTCAGCTGGAACGACAGGCCGAGCGGGTCGAGCGCGGGCGGAGCGGGAGCCCGCGTCTCGATCTCGTCGAGCCGGTCGAGGAAGCGTGTGAGCGCCGTGAAGGCGCGCTCGTTCGCCTCCTGCTCGGGAAAGAGCCGCAGCATCGCCTCCGCCCCGATCAGGCCGACGGCGAGCCGGTACGGGTTCTCTCTCGTCTCGTGGTGGGACGCGCGCAGGTCGGCGCCCGTGACCGTCTGCAGCTCGCCGGAGCCCTGGTGCAGCATCAACTCGACGTGCGAGAGCGGCTCCAGGCGCGCGCCGAAGCGCGATTTCGTCCGGCGCACCCCTTTGGCGACCGCACCGACGCGACCCCGGTCGGCCGTGTAGACGTGGAGGACCCGATCGGCCTCGCCGAGCCGGAACGAGCGAAGCACGACCGCCTCTGTTCTGTACGTCCGGGCCATGCAGCGAGTCTAGAGACGGCGGCAGATGGGAACGAATCGCGGCTTGCCTACGTTGTAAACGATAGTGACCAGAATTCAGATCTATACGACGCGCTGGTGCGGCTACTGCGTCCGCGCCAAGGCGCTTCTCGACCAGAAGGGCATCGCCTACGACGAGGTGTCCCTCGACGACGATCCAGGCTTCCGCCGGAACCTCTTCGACCTGACCGGCGGCTGGACCGTGCCGCAGATCCTGATCGACGGCGCGCCGATCGGCGGCTACACCGAGCTGTGGCGGCTGGAGAAGTCCGGCGCGCTCGACGAGCAGCTCGCCGCCTAGACTTCCGGCACGGACGCCGCGCTCTTGTCTCGGTCGGCACGCATGGCGGCGCCGTTCCTGGTCGCCCTCGTCGCGGTGGCCGGACTCGGGGCGGCCGACGGCGGGTACTTCCCGAGCGACTGGGGGCTCGCGACCCTCGGCTTCACGCTCATCGCCGTCACCGCTCGTCCTCGTCACGGACGCAGCCTGTCCGAGCAGGCTCGAGCTCGCGTTCCTCGGCGGCCTGACCGCGCTCGCGGTGTGGGCCGCGCTCTCGTCCTCTGGTCTCCCGGCGCCGCCCTCCGGTGCTCGAGGCGGAGCGTGGAATCCTCTACGTCGCGGCGGCGGCAGCCACGCTCCTGCTCCTGTCGTCCCGCGAGGCCTCGAGCGCGCTCGTGGGCGGTGTCGTTGCGGGAGCCGTGCTGATGTCGGTCTACGCGCTCGGTACCAAGCTCTTCCCCGGTCACGTCGGCGGGCCTTACGATCCCTTGCGCGGCAATCAGCTGGCCGAGCCGATCGGCTACACGAACGCCCTCGGGCTGCTGACGGCGCTCGCGATCCTGCTGGCCCTCGGTTTCGCCGCCCACGGCGCCCATCTCGCGACGCGCGCGCTTGCGGGGGTGGCGCTCGTCGTCCTCCTGCCGACGCTCTACTTCTCATCCAGCCGCGGCGCGCTCGTAGCGCTGGCCGGAGGTGCCGTCGCGCAGGCAGTGCTCGACCCGGCCCGAGTCCGTCTACTCGTCTGGGGGCTCGTGGTCAGCGTGCCCGCCGCGCTCGGGGTGCTCGAGGCTTCGCGGTCGCATGCGCTCACGGCGGACGGCGCGACGCTGCAGACCGCACAGGCCGAGGGCGCTCACCTCACGCGTGTTCTGGTCGTCCTTGCGCTCGCAGCGGCCGCGGCACCGGTCGTCCTGCGACTCGTCCAGCCGCGGCTGCGGCTCCCCCAGCGGTCGGGCCCCATCCTGGTATCCGCTGTCGTCGCAGCCGCTGGTGATCGTCGCGGCAGGTGCGCTCATCGCAGCCGGAGGGCCGGTCACCGTGGTCGAACGAGGCTGTTGATGCCTTCACCGAGCCGCCCCCGGCCGGGGAGGTTGGCGACCTCCAGCCGCCTGCTCTGCTCTCGGGGAGCGGACGAGGCGACTACTGGCACGTCGCCTGGAAGATGGCTCGCGACGAACCGCTGCTCGGCACGGGCGCCGGCAGCTTCGAGGCGCACTGGCTGCAGGAGCGCCCCGCCTACTTCTCGTCCCCGCCCGCGATGCGCACAACCTCTACCTCGAGACCCTTGCCGAGCTCGGTCCGATCGGGTTGGCGCTACTCCTCGCCACGCTCGCGCTCCCGCTCACGGCGCTTTCGGAGGCGCGCGGTCTCACACTCGGCCCGGCGGCCGCCGGGGCATTCGTCGCCTACCTCCTCCACGCGGCGTGTCGACTGGGACTGGGAGATGCCCGTCGTGACGCTCTCCGCGCTCTTCTGCGCTGCCGTTCTGCTCGCCTCGCAACGCCCGGCGGACTCGGATCGGCTGACGGGCAGCCGACGCGTTGTGGCGCTCTCGCTCGCAGTGCCGGTGCTCGGGGTCGCCCTCGTCGGGCACGTCGGCAACCGAGCCACAGCGGCCAGCAGCGCCGCGATCGAGCGTGGCGAGCCCGATCCTGCGCTCGCCCACGCGCAGCGGGCGATCGACTGGGCGCCGTGGTCGCACGAGCCCTGGCAGCTTCGCGGCGAGGCCGAGCTCTTCGTCCAGGATGATGTTGCGGCGCGCAAGAGCCTGGCACATGCGCTTCGGCTCAATCCTGAGAATTGGAGTACCTGGCTCGATCTCGCCGTTGCGAGCCGCGGGGCCGAGCGGGCACGCGCGCTCATGGAGGCGAAACGGCTCAACCCCTTGAGCCCGGAGGTCGCCGAGCTTCAAGCCGAGTTCCAAACAGAACCTTAACAACCTTCAGCGCCTGTCTCGGGGTCTTTTCGCATCAACCGGGCAGAGGGACTACGAATGCCCGCACAGAGTGGAAGGGAGCCCAGTTGAACAATCCAAGGAAGTTCCCGCGCATCGCCGCCGCCGTCGCGCTCGCCGTCTGCACAGTGGTTGCGTTGAGCGCACTCGGGGGAGTCGGCTTTGCGCAGAACGGAGGTAGCGCCGGCCAGTACCAGTACGGCGCGAAGGTGACGATCTGCCACAAGGGCAAGAACACGATCACGGTCGGCAAGGCCGCTGTGCCTGCGCACCTCCGCCACGGTGACGCGACCGGTACGTGCGCCAGCGTCGCCGCCAAGAAGGCCGCGAAGGCCGCGAAGCCGCCGCGAAGGCCAAGGCTGAGAAGTCCCAGGCTCAAGAGAGTCAGAAGCCCGGGAACGGTAAGGGCCGGGGCAAGTAACCCTCGCCCGCTCGATCTTCGAGGGGTCCGCCGGCGGCCGGGCCCCTCGTTGCATCTCTACGGGAGCGTCTGACAGTTCGGGCAGAACCACGTGCCGCGGCCTGCGACCCGGGTCTTCGCGAGCGGCGTGCCACAGCGGTCGCACGGCTCGTCGTCTCGCCCGTAGGCCTTGAACTCCTTCTGCATCGAGCCCGAGCTCCCGTCCGGGAGCCGGTAGTCGGTGAGCGTCGAGCCCTGGCGGGCGATACCGAGCTCGAGCGCCTTCCGGATCGCCCGGTGCAGCCGCCGTAGCTCGTCTCGATCGAGGGAGCCGGCGGGGCGCTGCGGATGCAGCCTGGAATACCAGAGCGCCTCGTCGACGTAGATGTTCCCGAGCCCGGCCAGCGTCCGCTGGTCGAGCAGCGCGGCCTTCAGAGCGGCGCGGCGACCCTCCAGCCGCTCGCCCAGGCCCTTCGCCGTGAAGGCGGCCACGAGCGGCTCCTCGCCCAGTCGCGCTCCGAGATACGGCTCGAGCTCTCCCGGCTCGAGCAGCAGCCACGTGCCGAAGCGCCGGACATCGCGGTAGGCGACCTCGGCTGCCGTCGTCGAGCGTCAGCAGCGCGCGCCGGTGCGGGTCGCCCACGAGCGCCTCTGCCCGCAGCGAGCCGGTCATGCGGAGGTGGATCAGTAGCGCGCGGCCGGACGTGAAACGGATGATCAGGTACTTCCCGCGGCGATCGACGTGCTCCACGCGCTCCCCGATCAGCTCCGACGCGACGAGGAGCGGGTCCTCGGGCCGGGTCAGCCTGAGGTCGCTGATCTCGACGTGCTCGAGCCGCCGGCCCTCGAGCGCGGGCGCGATCGCGAGCCGAACCGTCTCGACCTCGGGGAGCTCAGGCAATGACGTCGAGCAGGATCGGGTGCTCCTGGGGCGGGTCGTCGCCGAGCTCGTAGGCCGCGAGGACTGCCTCGACCGCCTCCGCCCCGCTCGCCTCGTCGCGGGCGTGGACGTCGGCCAGGAGGGCACCCTGCTCGACGCGGGCACCGCGCTTGACGTGGCAGACGACGCCGACAGCGTGGTCGATCTCGTCCTGCTTGTCCCGCCGTCCCGCGCCGAGATGGAGCGCGGCCATCCCTACGCCGATCGCACCCAGCCTCGTCACCGAGCCCGCGCGGGGAGCGTTCACCGGCAGGACGAACGGCGCCTGCGGCAGCGCGGCCGGGTCGGGGTCGCCGCCCTGCGCGCGGATCCACCGCTCGTAGACGTCCAGCGCCGAGCCGTCCGCGACCACGGCCTCGGCAGCCCGCCGCCCTTCCTCGACGTTGACGCCGAGGTCGGAGAGCGACAGCAGACGGGCGCACGCATCCAGGACGAGCTCCGTGAAATCCGGTGGCCCTTCGCCGCGCACCGTGTCGCGCGCCTCGACGATCTCCAACGAGTTGCCGACCGCTGCCCCGAGCGGTTGATCCATGTCGGTGAGCAAGCAGACGACCTCGCGCTTCGCGTGCCGGCCGAGCTCCAGCATCGTCTCGGCCAGAGCGCGGGCATCGTCCAGTGTCTTCATGAACGCCCCGTCACCGACCTTGACGTCGAGCACGATCGCGTCGGCGCCGCCTGCAATCTTCTTCGACATGATCGAGGACGCGATCAGCGGCAGGATGTCCACGGTCGCGGTCACGTCGCGGAGCGCGTAGAGCTGCTTGTCCGCCGGCACGAGGTCATCGGTCTGGCCGACGATCGCGAGGCCGACCGTCTTCACCTGGGTGACGAACTGGTCGACGGACAGCTCGACGTCGAAGCCGGGGATCGACTCGAGCTTGTCGAGCGTGCCGCCGGTGTGGCCGAGCCCGCGGCCGCTCATCTTTCCGACGGGTACGCCGCAGGCGGCGACGATCGGGCCGACGGCGATCGTGGTCTTGTCGCCGACGCCTCCGGTCGAGTGCTTGTCGACGACCTTGCGTCCGAGTGCTGTGCCGAGGTCGAGCGTGTGGCCGCTGCGGATCATCGCGTCGGTGAGCGCATACGTCTCGGCGGCCGTCATGCCCCGGAAGAAGACGGCCATGCAAAACGCGGCCAGCTGGTAGTCGGGGATCTCCCCGCGTGCGTAGCCGAGGATCAGCTCGGAGATGGCTTCCGCGGAGAGCTCCTCCCCGTTCCGCTTCTGTTCGATCAGCTCGGCCGGGCGGATCACGACTTGCCGGCCACGAAGACGCAGTGGGTCGAGCGCGTGTGGAACGGCTCGGTCAGCTCGGGGACGAGGTCTGCGAGATGCGAGCGGGTCGTCGTCGCAGCGACGAAGTCGACCATCGAGGTCCGATCGGGGAAGACGACGGTGCCGTTCGCCTCGCGCCGCTCGATCTCCGTGAAGTACGGAGCGAGTGCTCGCTCGCCGTTCTCGTATCCGAACGACAACCCCGCGGTCACATCCCCGCCGAGGAGGTCCCAGAGCTCCCGCATGTTGGCGTCACCGAGTGTGGCTGCCACCAGGCGGCCGCCGCGACGGATGACGCGTTCCAGCTCGCTCACCCCGCGATCGAGATCGGGCACGTGGTAGAGCACCCAGTTCGCAGCGACGCAGTCGAAGACCCCGTCGGCGAACGGAAGGCTCTGGACGTCGGCCAGGTGCACGTCGATCCCGCGGGCTCTGGTCAGCTCGACCATCCGGGGCGAGATGTCGACGGCCACCACCTGTGCGCCGAGCTCCTTCTGAACACGCTCCGCGAGCTCCCCCATCCCGCAACCCACGTCGAGGAACCGCTCGGGCGCGGCTTCACGCACCGCCTCGAAGACGGCGTCGTCGGGGTTGACGCCCTCCGTCAGGTCCCGGTAGGTCTGATTGCGCTTCGCCAGGCGCTCTTCGCTCGCGTACTCCCACTGGACGACAAGCGGGTTGTCGAGCTTCACGGGTCGATGATCGGACGGCCCGGGATGCCTCGTCCGGGCGGCTTGCCGCCGAGCCATGCGTTGACGGTCGCCCCGACGTCGGCGAACTCCCCCTCGTGCACGGCGCCCTGCGCGTTGCGGCCGGCGGCATAGGCCAGCAGGAGGGCATGCTCGCGCGAGTGGTCGGTCGACGGCGTCGTCGGGTCGCAGCCATGGTCGGAGGTGATGACGAGCAGGTCTCCGGGCCGGAGCGCCTCGAGTATCTCCTCGAGCCGGCGGTCGAAGTCCTGCAGGCAGCGATGGAAGTTGACCGGGTCGTTCCGGTGGCCCCAGAGCTGGTCGGTCTCGACGAGGTTCACGAAGACGAACCCGTCGTCGAGTTGCTGCAGCAGCTCCACCGTCTTGTTGATCCCGTCCACGTTGGACTTGGTCGGGAAAGACTCGTCGATGTCGCACCCGGCGAAGATGTCGCTGATCTTGCCCACCGCGTGCACTTTCTGCCCCGTGTCGCGGACGAGCGACAGATAGTTCGGGCGGCGTGGCTCGAGCGAGAAGTCGTGCCGGTTCGGTGTTCGCTCGTAGCTACCCGGCTCGCCGGCGAACGGCCGTGCGATCACGCGGCCGACGGCGTGCTTGCCGGTCAGGATCTCGCGCGCTGCCCTACACGCCCCGTAGAGCTCCTCCAGCGGGATCGTCTCCTCGTGCGCGGCGATCTGGAAGACGGAGTCGGCCGACGTGTAGACGATCCACTTGCCCGTCCGCTGGTGCTCCTCGCCGAGCTCCTGGATGATCTCGGTCCCCGAGGCCGGCCTGTTGCCGAGGACGCCGCGACCGGTCTTGTGCATGAACGGGTCGATCACGTCATGCGGGAAGCCATGCGGATACGTGGGCATCGCGGTCGGTGTGACGACGCCCACCAACTCCCAGTGGCCGGTCGTCGTGTCCTTCCCCTTGGATCGCTCGAGCAGCCGACCGGCGACCGCGGGAGCCCCCGGCTGCGGCGGGCAGCCCTCGAGCGGCATGACGTTTCCGAGGCCGAGCGCCTCCAACGAGGGCAGGTCGAGACCACCGACGGCGCGGGCCACGTTGCCGAGCGTGTTCGACCCCTCATCGCCGTACGAGGCCGCGTCGGGCAACTCTCCCGCGCCGACGGCATCGAGCACGATTACGCACGCCCGCGGCACGCCGCTATTCTACGGCGCATGAACACGGTCCTCGGGTTGATCGGCCTCACCTTCTACATCGTCTTCATCGTCGGGCTCGCGGCCGCCGTTACGTGGCTCGTCGTCAAGCTCAGCCCGTCCAAGAGCCAGAAGCAGCTGGAAGCCCGGAAGAAAGCCGCGGAAAACGCCGCGAGCTAGACCGCGGAGGCGCCGAGCACGTCTTCGAGAGGCATGTACTCCAGCCCGTGCGCCTCGGCGACGGCCTCATAGGTGATCCGGCCGTCGATCACGTTGACGCCGCGTGCGAGCGGCTTGTCGCGTGCGACAGCCAGCGCCAGCCCGTATTCCGCGATCTCCTCGACGTAGGGCAGCGTCACGTTCGTGAGCGCCTTGGTCGACGTGATCGGCACTGCTCCGGGCATGTTGGCGACGCAGTAGTGGACGACACCGTCGACCTCGTAGACGGGATCGTCGTGCGTCGTCGGACGTGACGTCTCCGCGCAGCCGCCCTGGTCGATCGCGACGTCGCAGAAGACGCAGCCCGTCTTCATCCCGGCGATCATCTCCCTCGTCAGAAGCTTGGGCGCCAGCGCGCCCGGGATCAGAACCGCGCCGATGACGACGTCGGCGTCGCTCACCGATTCCTCGATCTGCAGCGTCGAGGACATGACGAGGCTGACGCGACCGTGGAGCGTCTCCTCGAGATGGCGCAGCCGGTCGACCGACCGGTCGAGGATCGTGACCTGAGCGCCGAGGCCGAGCGCGATCACCGCGGCGTTGTAGCCGACGATCCCGCCGCCGATCACGACGACCTTGCCCGGCGCAACGCCGGCGACGCCGCCGAGCAGGAGTCCGCGACCGCCCTTCGGGCGTTCGAGATAGTGCGCGCCGGCCTGCGCGGCGAGCCGGCCCGCGACCTCGCTCATCGGCGCCAGAAGCGGCAGCCGGCGATCGTCGGTCTCGACGGTCTCGTACGCAATCGCCGTGACGCCGCTCTCGACGAGGGCTCGCGTGAGCGCTTCGTCGGCGGCGATGTGCAGGTACGTGAAGAGGACGAGCCCGGACCGGAGCCGGGGATACTCGGACGCGATCGGTTCCTTCACCTTCAGCAAGAGCTCCGCGCTCTCCCACACCTCGTCGACCGAGGCAACCCGGGCGCCGTTGGACTCGTAGGCGGCGTCCTCGAACTGGCTGCCCAGGCCGGCGTTCGTCTCGACCACGACCTCGTGGCCGAGCCGCACGAGCTCGCGCGCGCCCGCCGGCGTCAGTGCGACGCGGTACTCCTGGGGCTTGATCTCCTTGGCGACGCCGATGCGCATGAGCGGCGAAACGATACTAGGACCGCTCCCGCAGGTAGAGCAGCAGGCCGATGAGCGTCGTCGCGTCTTCCAGCTCGTGCACGCGCGCCTCGACCTCGGACCGGGTCCAGCGGACGACCTCCAGCTCCTCCCCCTCGTCCGGCTCGGGCTCGCCTTCCTCGAGACCTTCGGCCACGAACACCCACACGCGCTCGTTGACGAAGCCGGGTGACGTCCAGAACCAGGCGAGCTCGCGCCAGCTCCCGCCGTGCAGCCCCGTCTCTTCCCGGAGCTCGCGTTGCGCCGACGCCAGAGGCTCCTCCCCCTCGTCGATGAGCCCGGCCGGAAGCTCGAGCAGCTCGCCGCCCGTCGCCACGCGGCGCTGACGGACGAACACCACGCGCTCCTCGGCGTCCAGGGCCACGATCGCGACTGCGTCGGGCGTGTCCGCGATCTCGTAGCCGTCCTCGACGACGACGGCGAAGCGCCTTCCTTCCCAGACCCTCATCGGACAAGGCTTTCCACGTATGCACGCTCCTCACGCCCGAACCAGGGCGGCTCACCGGCCGCCGCGTTCTCGGTCGCGCGCTCAGGGCGCCGCGTCGCCGGGATCACCAGATCGACACGCTCGTCGGACAGCACCCATTTCAGCAGCGCTTGCGGCCACGTTCTGACGCCGAACTCGGCCAGCGGGCTCAGCTCCTCGGGCGCGGGCTCATGGGCGAGCAGGGCGCCTTCGCCGAACGGGCGCATCACGATCACGGCGACGCCGAGCTCGGCTGCGAGTGGGAGAAGCGTCTGCTCGCACGTCCGCTCGCGTGGGTTCAACGGCACCTGGACGGTGTCGAGCCGTCGCGTCCGCAGGGCGCGCTCGAGCTCGTCGAACGCCGCCGGCGAGTAGTGGGTGACGCCGAGCTTCCCGATCAGCCCGCCGCCACACTCGGCCTCGAGCCACGGGAGATGCCGCTCCCACGCGACGAGGTTGTGGATCTGCTCGACCTCGATGCGACCGAACCACTCGAGCTGATCGGCCAGCTGGCGGCGCGCTTCCTCGGGAGACGGCGCCCAGATCTTGGTCAGCACCGTCGCCTCGTCGCGCCGTCCGGCGAGCGCGGCGCCGAGTGCACGTTCCGCACCGCCATACATCGGCGAGGAGTCGAAGCAGCGAGTGCCTGCCGCGAGCGCGGCATCGACGACCTTGCGCGCCAGCTGCTCGTCGCCGTCGAACGTGTTCCACGTGCCGAGCCCGACGACCGGTCCGAGGCGCCGTTCCTCCATCAGGCGAGCATGCCTCACGTGCGAGCGACGCCGGCTGCAAACGCGGCGCGGAAGAATGCCGGATCCTCCTCCGGCCCGCGGCTCATGTGCGAGAGCGGTAGTCCGGCGCAGGCTTGCTCCCAGCCCACGCCGGCCAACTCGTCGGGAACCACGACGATCGCCGAGGCACAAGTCGAGGACCGCCCGGGCGTGATGCGAGACGCCGCTGGTGCCGGTCGCGGGGATCGGCCTCGGACGTGCGCACGGCGAGCACCGGCCGGCCACCGAGTGCAAGCGCTGCATTCGCCGCGTCTGCGAGCGCGAGGGCGCCGTGCCCGAGTCTCGATCCCGTGCCGACGATTCCCGGGCCGACCGAGCAGACGGCGACATCGAGCTCTTCTGCCCGCGTCCAGGCAAGCGCGGCGGCGACGGTCACGAACTGGACATCACCGTCCACGCACGGTGCGACGGCACACGCGACCTCGAGCAGGCCGCCATCCTGCAGAGCGCGCACGGTGTCCGACAGCGACACGGGAAGCGCTCCGCCTCCCATCTGCACGTACGCGACGCGCACCCCCCGGAGAGCCGCGCAGACGGGTGCCACCTGGCTGTGCACGGTGCACAGAACGACCGGCAGCCCCTCCAGCGAGTCAGCGAGGCTGGCCGACTCTTCGACGTAGCGCGCCGTGATCTGGCCGGGCGTGTACGGCAGCGACATCACGTGCGTGCCGTCCTCCGGCGCAAGACCGAGGCCGCGCGTCAGGTTCGCGTAGAGGACGTCGAATCCGCCGGAGCCGAGCTCGAGCAAGCGTGCCTGCTCGTTGACGACCACGTCGTCGCCCTCCTCCACCTCACCCGTCAATCCGGGGTAGGCGACGCAGGCGATCCCGTCGACTTCGAGCCGGACGAGCCGTCCGGCCCGCTCGCGCACCGCCGTGACGGTTCCACGTCTAAGGCTGAGTGGCATCTCGGGCCGCGTCGACCAGAGCCAGCGTGACGTCGACCATCGCGTCCAGATCGTCGACGGCGATGTGCTCCTCGGCGGTGTGGATCTCCGCCATCCCGTTCGCGAGGTTGAGGCAGGGCAGACCCTTCGTGTTGAAGACGTTCGCGTCCGCGCCGCCGCCGGTGAGCGTCGGCACGAGCGCGTAGCCGCACGCCTCGAGTGCGGTGGCGGCGAGGAGGACGATCGGGTCGCTCTCCTTGAAGCGGTAGCCCTGGTACGTCTCGCTGACCTCGGTCTCGACCATGCACTCGGCGACGCTCGCGGCAAACGCGAACGTGTCGAGCATCTCCTGGACGAGGTCGGCGAGCTTCCGTGCGTCGTGCGAGCGAGCCTCGACTTCGAGCTCGCACCACTCCGGGATGATGTTGCGGGCACTGCCGCCGGTGATCGTGCCGACGTTCGCTGTCGTCTCGTCGTCGAGCCGTCCGAGCCTCAGGTCGGCGATGGCGCGCGCCGCGGCGGCGATTGCAGAGCGCCCCTCCTCCGGGACCATCCCGGAGTGCGCGGGCCGGCCGTGGAAGCGCACCGACAGTGCGCGCCCGTAGGGCGCACCGATGATCACCTCGCCGATCGGCGCCGCCTGGTCGTAGACGAAGCCGAGCTCGGCCTCGAGCTTCGTGTGGTCGAAGGCGCCCGCGCCGAGCAGGCCGACCTCCTCCTTCTGAGTGAGCAGCAGCTCCACGCCGGCATGTGGCCTGCGTTCCGAGACGATTCGCCGCGCCGCCTCGACCATCGCGACGACGGCCGACTTGTTGTCCGCACCGAGGATGGTTCCCGCGGCGTTTCTGACGACTCCGTCCGCGACGACCGGCTCGAGCGCGCCCTGCGGCGGCACGGTGTCGAGGTGCGCACAGAAAAAGATCGGCGTCCCGCCTTCGATCCGTCCCGGCAGCCGGCACAGAAGATTCCCCGCGTTGGAGTCGATCCGGGAGCCGGCGTCGTCCTCCTCGACCTCGAGGCCCAGAGAGCGCAGCTCGGCGGCGACGCGATCGGTGACCGCGCGCTCATTTCCCGGTGGACTGGGGATCGCGCAGAGCTCCGTGAAGAGATCGACGGTGGCAGACACGTGGCTCTCGATCCTAGACCTAGCCGAAGTACTGGAAAACCTTCGGCAACCTATGTCTTTCTTCTACTATGTGATTGCCGTGGCCAGTGCCGTCACCCATGAGCTCGTCCAGAAGAGCCTTGTCGGAGAGGCGCTCGAACACGGTCCGGTGGCAGTCTTCGTCGCCGGCGACGACGGCCGTTACCTCGCAACGAACGCCTACGCATGCGAGCTGCTGGGGTACACGAGATCCGAGCTCCTCGACCTGCGTGTGCCCGACGTGGCCGTCGATCCGGACGCGCAGCTCAACTACTTGGAGATGCGGCGCACCGGGTCGCGAACGGGCACGACAGTGCTGCGGCGAAGCGACGGAACCGAGGTCGAGATGTGCTTCCGCGCCTCCCAGTCGACGGTCGGCGGGATGCGGGTCTACATCGGGATCTGCTGGCCGGCGGAGTGAGCTAGACCGGAGCGCGAGCGAGCCCGCTCCATCGCGGCGCCGACGAACTCACGGAAGAGCGGTGCCGGCCGGGTCGGCCGCGACTTGAACTCGGGGTGGAACTGGCTGGCCACGAACCACGGGTGATCCGGCAGCTCGACGATCTCGACCAGGCGCCCCTCCTGAAAGGTGCCCGAGACGACCAGGCCGGCGTCGATCAGCTGCTGGCGGTACTGATTGTTGACCTCGTAGCGGTGACGGTGGCGCTCGTGGATGACGACATCGCCGTAGACCTCGCGCGTCCGCGTCCCGTCGGCCAGCTCGACCGCCTGCGCGCCGAGGCGCATCGTGCCGCCGAGATCCTCGATCTCCTTCTGCTCGGGGAGCAGGTCGATCACCGGGTACGGCGTCTCGGGGTCCATCTCCGTCGAGTTGGCTCCATCGAAGCCGGCCACGTTGCGCGCGTATTCCGACACGGCAACGTGCATGCCGAGGCAGATGCCGAGGTACGGAATGCCGCGCTCGCGCGCGACCTGGCAGGCGAGAATCTTGCCTTCCCACCCGCGTGAGCCGAAGCCGCCGGGGACGAGGACGCCGTCGACCTGCTCCAGGAGCTCGGCCGTCTCCTCGTACGACATGTTCTCGGCGTCGACCCACTGCACGCGAACCGCCGCGCCCTGGTGGACGCCCGCGTGCTTGAGCGCCTCGTGCACCGAGAGGTAGGCGTCATGGAGCTTCACGTACTTGCCGACGAGCGCGATCGTCACCGGTTCCCGCGGCTCGCCGATGCGGTCGATCACCTCCTGCCACTCGCCGAGACCGGACCGGGGTGCCTCGATCCCGAGCTGTGCGCACACGAGGTCGTCGAGACCCTCGTCCCGGAGCACGGCAGGAACGAGATAGACGTCGGAGACATCGGGCGCCGCAATGACCGAGCGAATGTCGACGTCGGCGAAGAGCGCGATCTTGTCCTTGATGTCCTGCGACAGCTCCTCGTGCGAGCGGCAGACGATCACGTCCGGATGGATACCGATGCGGCGCAGCTCGTTCACCGAGTGCTGCGTGGGCTTCGTCTTCAACTCGCCGGCCGCCTCGATGAACGGGACGAGCGTGCAGTGGAGATACATCACGTTCTCCGGCCCGACCTCGCGCCGGAACTGGCGGATCGCCTCGAGAAACGGGAGCGACTCGATGTCGCCGACGGTGCCGCCGATCTCCGAGATGACGACGTCGGCGGGCGCCGCCTTGGCCGCGCGCTTGATCCGCAGCTTGATCTCGTTCGTGATGTGCGGGATCACCTGGACCGTGGCGCCGAGGAACTCGCCCTTCCGCTCCTTGCGCAGCACGGCATCCCAGATCGCGCCGGCGCTGTGGCTGGCGTTCCGGGAGAGGTTCTCGTCGATGAACCGCTCGTAGTGGCCGATGTCGAGATCGGTCTCGGCGCCGTCCTCGGTGACGAACACCTCGCCGTGCTGGAAGGGGCTCATCGTGCCCGGGTCGACGTTCAGGTACGGATCGAACTTCTGGGCCTGGACGCGGAGGCCGCGCTCCTTCAGCAACCGCCCGAGCGACGCCGCGACGATCCCCTTCCCGAGCGCGGAGACGACGCCGCCGGTGACGAAGATGTACTTGGTGTCGTGCTCCCCGGTCGTGCTCATGCTCCTTGCCTCCCCCACGCATCGAGCGTTCGAAACACCGGCGTCCTCTCGATCAACGCACCGAGCGAGCGACGCTCTCCGAGGAGGGTGAGACCCGCGAGCGCCGCAATCGCGCTCCAGCGCTGCCTCTCCGTGAACTTGCTCACGGACCGTAAACCTAGCACGGCGCCGAGCGCGTTCGAACCGGAGTCGCCGAGCATCGCCATCTCGCGAAGATCGTAGGGAAGCAGCAGGACGGCGATCCCTTTCGGCGCGCCGAGCGGAATCGACGCCGCGAGGTAGGCCTTCAACGCGCGCCCGGGCTTCGTGTCGAGCTGGTTCAGCATGTTCGCCGCGAGCCCGACGAGGACCGCGCCGGAGACCGAGCGGGTGCGCAGGAGGGCGTAGACGGGAATCCCGACCAGCTTGAGGACGCCCGTCGTCGACCCCGAGCGAAGGTGCTTGCTGAAGCCGCGCTCTTCCCCGCTCCACAGGTCGTCGGCGACGCCGAGAGCGGCGACGGGCAGGACGGCCGGCTGTGCGATCGCCACGACCCAGCCGACGAGCGGGAGCCGCAGGCCGCGATGGTTCCGGCCCTGTGGGCCGAAGGCGAGGGCGATGTCCCGGAGCTGGCGGCCGCGGTGCACGAAGCCCGCAAGATCGCGCCCGGTGGCCCGGTGCTCGAGCTCGAGCTCGGCCTCTCCGATCGCGAGACTCGACTTCGCGGCGTCTGCGGTCATGGCGGACTCACACCCGAACCCCGCGGCGAGCGGGAAGACGGCGTCGCGCGCCTTCTGCGTCAGGCGTCGCTGGCCGGAAAGCGGCTCCCGCGCCCTGAAGCCGGACGCGAGCTCGATCAGCCGCCGTGCGGCTTCTTTCGCGATCCCGAAGCCGCCGCCCTGCCGGCGCGCGAAGGCCGCGACGGTCAGGTCGGCGTCCCCACCGAGAAGCGGCGTCAGGTCGCCGCGCAGGTCGGCGTCGCACAGCAGAATCGTGCCGGGAGGCGCAGCCCGCTCGGCCAGCGTCAGCGCCTGTCCCTTCCCACGGTGCGGCAGCCGGAGCACCCAGGCACCCGCTGCGGACGCAAGCTCGGCAGTCCCGTCTCGGGAGCCGTCGTCGGCCACGATCACCTCCGCATTCGGGAACTGCCGTCTCAGCTCGGCGACGGTCGTCCCGATCCGCGCCTCCTCGTCGCGTGCTGCGACGAGGATCGTCAGGTGTTCACCCACCGGTTGGCGCTGGCAGCGGCTCGATCGGCGGCAGAATCCCCTTCTTCGCGGTGTCGCGTACGCCGTAGTCGCCCGGGTCGGCGCCGGCGAGCAGGAGCACGAGCGCGAGCTGTCCGAGCTCGTCGTCGATTCCGTCCACGGTCGAGAGGCCGTAGTGCTGGAAGACCGGAATCGCGCTCTGCTCCACACGGGTCGGCTCGACCCCGACGACCGGGACGCCCGTGCTGTTCAGGCCCTGGTAGACACCCGCGAGGAAACGCGAGGTGCTACCCGCCTGAGGCTCGGCGGAACGGATCACGACCACGCCGTCCACCGGGTCGGCGAGGGCACCCGACCGCTCCTCGACCATCTCGCCGACGAGCGCCTCCCACAGCGGCGTCTTGCGGCCGGCCGCGAACTCTCGGCCGAGATCGCGACCGAGGTTGGCGAGTTGCTCGTCGCCGACGTAACCGGCGAGCTCCGGCCGCGCTTTCAGCGCCGCCTCGACCGACTCGAGCCGGAGCGGAAGCATCACCGCCCGCATCCGCGCGACCTGGCCGCCCGAGTCCTCCTCGATCGCGCGCTCCACGAACGGCAGCGACTCCTGCTTCACCGCTCCCAGCACGAGGACGGCGATCCGCTTGCCCTCGAGCCGGCTCTTGGCCAGGACCGGGTACGCCCCCGCGACGAACTCCGCCGCGGCGTTCTGCCGGCGCCGGAGGTCCTCGGAGTTTGCGGTCGCGGCGTCGACCTGCTCCTGGAGATCGGAGATCCTGCCGTTGAGCCGGTCGCGCTCTGCGTCGTCGACGAAGCCGCGGCCCGAGATCCCGACCCCGATCAGGATCCCGACCACGAGCATCAGGAACACCGCCGCGAGCGATGCGACGTGATAGCGGAGGTCGAACACGCCGTCAGCCTAGTCCGAGAAGATTCCGCAAGGCCGGCGACGCGAGCACCGCGACGGCCAGAGCGGCGAGCGCGGCGAGGCCGAAGAGGACGAGCGGCCAGACGCCGATCCTTCGGCTGACGAGCTGCGAGACGCCTTTCGCGTCGACGAGGATCTCCCCCACTTTGAGCCGGGTCACGAATGTCGACGACATGCCGGAGCGGCTGCGCTCGAGGAACTCGACCAGGTTGAAGTGCGTGCCGACCGCGACGATCAGCTCGGCGCCCTTCCCGTGCGCGAGCAGAAGAGCGATGTCCTCGGAGATCCCGGGTGCCGCAACCGTCTGGAAGGGCACGCCGAGGCGGCGCAGCCGCTCCTCGCCGGGCGCGTGACCTTCACGGTAGGCGTGGACGAGGATCTCGGCGCCGCACCGAAGCGTGTCATCGGTGACCGAGTCCATGTCGCCGACGATCACGTCGGGCTTCCAGCCCTCCTCCCGCAGCGCCTCGGCACCGCCGTCGACGGCCACCAGCACGGGCTTGAAGTCCCGCACGTACGAGCGGACGATCCGAAGATCGCGCTTGTGGCCGGGCCCGCGGGCCACCACGAGTGCGTGCCGGTCGCGGAAGCCGGTCTTCAGTGGGGGAAAGTCGATCCCCTCCGCGAGCAACCGACCCTCCTCCCGCAGGTAGCGCATCGTGTTGTCCGCGAACTCCTGCAGCGCCTCGGTCACGCGGCTCTCCTGTGCTGCCAGCGCACCGACGAGCTCGCGCTCCTCGAGCGTCCGCCCGGTCGCCACACACGTTCCGTTCCGGAAGAGGCTCCCGCCGCGAACGGTGAGCCGTTCACCGTCCGAGATCTCTTCGAAGAGCTCGCCGCCCGTGACGTCGATCAGGCGGACGCCCCCGCGGACAAGGAGGAGCGGGCCTGGGTTCGGATAGCGGCCGGAGTGAGACGGCGCCACGTTGACGACGACACGGACGCCGGACTCGACCAGTTCTTCGGCCGAGACGCGGTCGAGATCGGTGTGGTCGATGATCGCGATGTCGTCGGAGTTCAGCCGGCGGACGAGCTCCTTCGTCCGCTTACCCAATCGGGCCGTGCCGGTGTGTTCGACGAGAGAGCTCATCCGATTTCATCACCTCAGCGTGGAGATGAACTCCTTGCCGCCGAGCATCCGCTCGAGCTCGTCGCGGCGCTGCGCGTCGTCGAGTCTCTCGATGCGGGTGTGGGTCGGGTCGCCGGAGATCTTCTCGACCCGGTAGTGCGTGTCGGCGACGCTGGCGATCTGGGGCAGGTGGGTGATCGTGATCACCTGCGCTCGTTCCGCCAGCCGCTTGAGGGTGGCAGCCACCGCGTGGGCGGTTTCGCCGCCGATCCCCGCGTCGATCTCGTCGAAGACGAGGGTTTCCCCGCCGCCGACCGCCGCGATCGCGAGCGCAATGCGCGAGAGCTCACCACCGGAGGCGGTTTCCGCGACGGGGCCGAACGGAAGGCCCGCGTTCGGCCGGACGAGAAAGATCGACTCGTCTGCACCCGACGGGCCGGGCTCACGCTCGCGCAGCTCGACGCGAAACTCGCCGTCACCCATGCCGACGCCGCGCAGCTCCTCGGCGACTGCGGCGGCGAACGGCTCCGTTGCGGCCTCGCGTGTCGCACGGAGCGTTGCTGCGAGCTGCTCCGACGCCGCCTCGGCCAACGCGAGAGCTTCCGCAGCGGCTGCGGCAGGGTCGAGTCCGCCCGCGAGCGCCTCGAGCTCCTGGCGGGCTGCGGCGGCGCGTCCGAGCAGGTCGTCGTAGTCGGCCGCGCCGAACCGGCGGCGCGTATCGGAGATCCGCTCGAGCTCGCTCTCGACCTGCTCCACTCGGTCCGGCTCGGCTTCGAGCGAGGCGAGGAACCCGCGCAGGTCGGAGCCGAGCTCCCGGAGCCGCAGCTCGATGTCGCGAAGCTCCTCGCCAGCTCGGGCCAGTTCCGGTGCGAGCCGTTCGAGCGGTGCGAGCGAGCGCTCGGCGGTCGCCGTGAGTGCGGCGGCGCCCTCGCCGTCCTCAGGCGCAAGCGCCTCAGCCGCCCGCTGTGCTCCGTCGGCGAGCTCGGTCACGTGGCGAAGCCGCTCTCGCTCCGTCCGCAGTGCGTCCTCCCAGCCGGGCTCGAAACCCTCCGTTGCCTCGACGAGCGCAGTCAGCTCGCGCAGACGCTCTTCTTCCGCCGCAGCGCCTCGTGTCAGCTCGTCGTGCCGCTTTCGCGCGAGTCCGAGCGCGCGCCACGCCAGCCGCGCCTCACGGCGGCGGCGAAGCTGCTCGTCGCCGCAGTACGAGTCGAGCACGTCGAGCTGGTACGAGGCCCGGGCGAGTCGCCGCTGCTCGAACTGGCCGGACATCGCGATCAACCGCTCGGCGGCGGCTGCGAGGTCCTCGCGCGCGACCGCGCGCCCCCACGCGTAGGCGCGCGTGCGCCCGTCGGCGAACACCCGGCGCGCAAGCACGAGGCCGGGCTCGTCCTCAGGCGCCAGCTCTGCGAGCGTGGCCAGTTCCTCGTCTTCGAGGAAGCCCTCGGGCAGGTCGAGCTCAGCTTCCACGTAGGCCTCGCCGCCGGCGGCGCCGATCGTCCCCGCGTCGCCCTTCGCGCCGAGCAGCAAGCCGATCGCCTGCGCCAGGATCGTCTTCCCCGCTCCGGTCTCGCCGGTGATCGCCGTCAGTCCCTCGGCCGGCGCAAGCTCTCCCTCCTGCACGAGGACGAGGTTCTCGATCCTGAGGCTACGAAGCAAAGGCCCGGCGGTAGCGGCTGAAGAACGTCACTTCTGGGAGTGTTGCGAGGAGTGAGCGCTGCGCGCCGACACGCGCCACCGCGCGACCGCCGGGAGCCAGGTCGGCGACGAGGTGCCCGTCGACGAGCGCGGTCGCAGAGACGTCAGGCGTTCGGTTCCACACGATCAGCTCCGCCCCGTTCGGCACCACGAGGGGGCGCGCGTTGAGGGAATGCGGCGCGACGAAGGTGACGGCCATCGCGTCGAGACCCCAGACGAGCACGGGCCCCCCGTTCGAGAAGTTGTAGCCGGTCGAGCCAGGCGGGGTCGCGCAGACGACGCCGTCGCAGCCGAGCCGGCCGAGTGCTTCGCCGCCGACTGCCCATTCGAGCTGAATCATCCGGCCGACGACGGCACTCGCGACGACGAGGTCGTTGACCGCGACCCGCCGCTCGTCCCCGACTTCGACCTCGAGGGTCGGAAGCTCCTCGACGTGGTACTCGCCGGCGAAGACGCGAACCAGTCCGGTTTCCAGATCGTCGCGGGCGATCGAGGAGAGAAAGCCCACGCGGCCGAAGTTGACGCCGATCACGGGCACGCCTGTACCGAGGAAGCGGTTCAGCGCTCGCAGCATCGTGCCGTCGCCGCCGAGCACGACTGCGATGTCGACGTCGGTCCCGTTCCCGTTCTCGGGGTCGAGGCCGTGCTTCTCGGCCTCCTGCTCTCCCATGCGCAGCTCGACACCGGCCTCGCGTGCCACGGTGGTGAGCCGGGCGAGCGCGGGGCCGATCGTCTGGGGCTTGCCGTGCGTGACGACGGCGGCCCGCTTCACGGCCTTAGCCGACGGCATCACGGATCCGGTCGTCGATGTCATCCAGGAGTACGGGGTCGTCGCGGTTGATCAGGTGGAGGAAGAACTCGCGGTTGCCCTTCGGGCCGGGCAGTCCGGAGTCTACGACGCCGACTGCCGTCGCACCCCAGCCCAGACCCGCTTCGACCACCTCGCGCAGAACACGACGCTGGATCTCGGCGTCGCGGACGACACCTCCCTTCCCCACTTCCCCCTTGCCAGCCTCGAACTGCGGCTTCACCATCACGAGGGCGTCCCAGCCGGGCTCCATCAGGGCCAGCACCGGCGGGAGCACGATCCGGACGCTGATGAACGAGACGTCGCAGACGAGCAGGTCGGGACGGAACGGCAGCTCGGCGAGAGTCCGCGCGTTCGTGCGCTCGAGCACCGTCACGCGCGGGTCGTTCCGGAGCTTCGGGTGCAACTGGCCGTAGCCGACGTCGACGGCGATCACGCGGGCCACGCCGTTCTGGAGCAGGCAGTCGGTGAACCCGCCGGTGGACGCGCCGACGTCGATCGCGTCGCGGCCGTCGAGCGCGACCTCGAGCTGCTCGAGCGCGTTGGCGAGCTTCTCGCCGCCACGCGAGACGAAGCGCGGCGGCCGGTCGACCGCCAGCTCGGCGTCCTCGGGCACCTGGTGGCCCGGCTTGTCGAAGCCCGGCACGAGTCCCGCGAGCACGAGCGCCTGAGCCTGCGCCCGGCTCTCCGCCAGCCCACGTTCGACGAGCAGGACGTCGAGGCGCTTCTTCACGGTCGAAGGGTAGTTGCCGGATGTGTTACAGGACCGTCATGGAGTTGCGTGGAGATCGCGTCGTCCTGCGGCCCCTCGCTGAGGAGGACGTCGACCGGATCGTCGAGCTGGGCGCCGATCCCGAGGTCGCACGCTGGTGGCCGGGGCTGACCGTGAAGGACGTCGGCGAGAAGGCGCGCGGCGAGGAGAAGGACGTCGCAAGCTTCGCGATCGTCGTCGAGGGCGAAGTGGCAGGTCTGATTCAGCACTGGGAGGAGACGGAACCCGACTACCGGCACGCGGGCATCGACCTCTTTCTCGGCGCCCCGTACCACGACCGCGGATTGGGCACCGATGCGGTGCGCACGATGGCCCGGTACCTGATCGAGGGCCTCGGCCACCACCGCCTGACCATCGACCCGGCGGCACACAACGAGCGCGCCATCCGCTGCTACGAGAAGGCCGGGTTCAAGCGCGTCGGCGTCATGCGCGAATACTGGCTCGACGCGGACGGCGTCTGGCAGGACGGACTGCTGCTCGACATGCTCGCGACCGAGCTCACGTCGACATGAGCGCGATCGACTGGCTGCTCGAGTCGGATGAGCCTGGGATCGTCCTCCAGGTAAAACGCGACCTTCTCGGCGAACAGGACCCGCCGGAGGCGGCTCGGGTGCTGGACGGGCAGAGGGTGCGTGCCCTCCTCGCCGGGCAACAGCCAGACGGCGGCTTCGGCGTCAACGTCTACGGCAAGTGGGGTGGCGCACACTGGCGCCTCGTCTCCCTCGTCGAGCTCGGTGTTCCTGCGCGCGAGAAGCGCTGCGTCGCCGCCGCGGAGACGGTGCTCGCCTGGCTGACCGGCGCGTCGCACCGATCCCGGGTCAAGACGATCAATGGGCTGGTGCGGCGCTGCGGCTCGCAGGAGGGAAACGCCCTCGCCGTCTGCTGCCGGCTCGGCTTGGCCGACGATCCGCGTGTCCAGTTGCTCGCCGAGTCGCTCGTGGAGTGGCAATGGCCTGACGGCGGCTGGAACTGCGACAAGAACGCGACGGGCCGCCGCTCGTCGTTCAACGAGTCGCTCGCGCCGATGTGGGGGTTGCACGAGTACTGGACCGCGACCGGAGACGACGCTGCGAAAGAGGCGGCAACCCGGACGGCGGAGCTCTTCCTCGAGCATCGGCTCTTTCGGGTGGGTGGCAAGGGGGAGCCGATCCGTCCCTCGTTCGTCGCCCTTCACTATCCGCCGTACTGGCACTACGACATCCTTCAGGCGCTACTCGTGCTCTCCCGCATGGGCCTGGCACGCGACCCGCGCGCTCAGGACGCCATCGAGCTCGTCGAGGAACGCCGCCTTTCCGACGGCCGCTGGCGCGCCGGCGGCCGCTGGTGGAAGCCGCCGGGCGCGAAGGGCGGCAACGTCGAAGTGGTCGACTGGGGCCGCTCCGGCCAGAACGAGATGGTGACGCTGAACGCCCTCCGCGTCCTCCACGCCGCCAAGTAACAGTCTGTTACTTGGCCAGGGTGACGGAGCCGTCGTCGGCGATCGTCCAGTGCGGGTTGTGGGCGACCTCCCACGGGTGGCCGTCGGGGTCGACGAAGACGCCCGAGTAGCCGCCCCAGAACGTCTCGGCGCCGTGCCGTGGAATCGTTGCGCCCGCTGCTTCCGCCTCGGCGATCACCGCGTCGACCTCGGCCGGTGAGCGGGCGTTGTAGGCAAGCGTGATCCCGCCCCAGCCGCCCGTATCCTCGACGCCGCTGTCCTCCTCCAATTGCTCGCGCCCCCAGAGGGCGACGATCATGCCGCCCGCCTGGAAGAAGACGACGTCGTCGGCCGGCGCAGCACCGCTCGTCCAGCCCGAGCGCTTCGTAGAAACGCTTCGCTCTCGCGAGGTCGCGCACGCCCAGCGTGACGAGGCTCAGCCGCTGCTCCATGCCCGGAAAGACTACGCCGTTCGGGCGGCGAGTCCGGCCACGATGTCGGCGAGAACCGACGTGTCGGCCGGGATCGCCTGCAACCGCTGCACCGCGCGCTCCGCGGCCTCGTCGGCGAGCCGCCGCGCTTCCTCGACGCCGTGTGTCGCCGCATAGCCGTCGCCGTCGAGCAGGTCGTCCACGATCTGAAAGAGGAGGCCGAGCTCGTCGCCGAACGCACGCCACGCCGGCTGCTCTCCCTCCGGCACCTCGGCGACCCAGAGAGCGACACCGACCGAGGCCGCAAACAGCGCTCCTGTCTTCAGCCGGTGCAGCGCCGCCAGATCTGCGGTGTCGCCCGTGACATCGCGGTACTGCCCGCCGATCATCCCGAGCGTCGCCTGCGCGAGCTCACGCCCGACCATCGGGGTCGGGTAGGACAGCGCGAGCCGGAACGCCTCGGCGAGCAGCGCGTCGCCCGCCAGGAGCGCCGTCGCCTCGTCGAAGGCGATGTGCGCAGAGGGCCGGCCCCGGCGCTCGTCGTCGTCGTCCATCGAGGGAAGGTCGTCGTGCACGAGCGAGAACGTGTGCACGAGCTCCACCGCGGCGGCCGCCGGGAGGGAATGTTCGGCGACTCCTCCCGCAGCCTCGCTCACCGCAAGGGCGATGACCGGCCGGACGCGCTTGCCGCCCGATTCGAGCGGATACCGGAGCGCCTCCTCGAGACCGCCGAGCTCCGGGGTGAACGCGAGCTCGGCGAGGTAGCCCTCGACCAGCCCGCGCAGCTCCTCAGGGCTGCGGGGCATCTGCTCGGGCCCGCGCCTTGGCGAGCTCTGCCTCGACTTCCTTCGCCAGGTCGGCGAGCTCCGTCAGCACCTCGACTGCCGACTCGGCATCCTCAGCCGCAGCGAGCTTCTCCAGCTCGTCACGCGTCGCCTTCAGGCGCTCGAGGAGCTCCTCGGCGCGCGCCAGCGCTTCGTCGGCCGTCCCGCTCATGCAACCTCCTCGCTGTGTCCCTTCTCTCTGGCCACGCGCGCCAGGATCCCGTTCACGAGCCGTCCCGCGTCCTCGGACGCGTACCGCTTCGCCAGCACAACGGCCTCGTTCATCGCCACTTCCGGCGGCACGCTTTCCTCCTCGAGCTCGTGGATCCCGATCCGCAGAATGTTCCGCTCGAGCGTACCCAGACGGTCGGCGGTCCAGCCTTCCGCGCTCTCGGTGATGCGGCGGTCGAGCTCCTCGGCGTGCGCCGAGACGGCCTCGGCGAGATCGAGTGCGAACGCGTCCGGCTCGCCCTCGTAGAGCGCCGTCAGCGGCTGCCCGGTGAGGTCCCACTGGTACAGCAGAAAGAGCGCCGTGCGCCTCGCCTGCCTGCGGCCGGTGGTCATCCGTCGAGCTCCTCGATCGAGACGTCGACGGCGTCCACGCTGAGCCCGGCCGAGTCGCGCAAGACGCCCGCCACATTCGCCTGTACCTCGCGTCCGAGGCCGGGCAACACCGTCCCGTAGGTCGCGGCGAGCTCCAGCTCAACGCGCGCCTTGCCGTCTGTGACGACGATGTCGAGCCCGCGCCTCGGACGCGCGACGCGGGCACCCTCGACGAGCTCCGCGGCGGCGATCACAAGTGCGGCGAGCGCGCCGCTGTCGATCCGGATCGTGCCGACCGGCCCGTGAATGGTGTGCCCGTCGCGGCTCACGATGCGTCCACGCCCGCCAGTGCGGGCAGGCGGCTCCCCATTTCCTCCAGGAAGCTCGTCGAGTACTCGCCGCTGACGAACTCGTCCGAGCGCAGGATGTCGAGCGCGAGCTCACGTGTCGTCGGGATGCCGCCGAGCTCGATCTCGCCGAGCGCCCGCAGGCCGCGAGCGATCGCCGCCGGCCGGTCCTCGGCCCACACGACGAGCTTCGCGATCAGCGAGTCGTAGTAGGGCGAGACCGTCGACCCCTCCTCGAGATGCGTGTCGATCCTGACACCCGGCCCGAGCGGCGGCCGGAAGCGCTTGATCGTGCCCGGAGCGGGCGCGAAGCCGTTGGCCGGATCCTCCGCATTGAGGCGGATCTCGATCGCGTGGCCGCGCCGCGGCGCCCGGCCCGTGACCGGCAGTGGCTCCCCGGCGGCGATGCGGAGCTGCTGGCGCACGATGTCGATCCCGGTCACGATCTCGCTGACCGGGTGCTCGACCTGAAGGCGTGCGTTCAGCTCGATGAAGTGGAAGGTGCCGTCCGCGCCGAGCAGGAACTCGAACGTGCCCGCGTTCTCGTAGCCGATCGTGCGGCACGCGCGCTCGGCCGCCGCTTCCATCTCCTCGCGGGTGTCGGGATCGAGAGCCGGCGAAGGAGACTCCTCGACGAGCTTCTGGTGCCGCCGCTGGATCGAGCACTCGCGCTCGCCGAGCGTCAGCACGCCGCCGTCCTTGTCGCAGAGCACCTGGATCTCGACGTGGCGCGCGGGGACGAGCGCTTTCTCGACGTAGAGCGACCCGTCCGAGAACGCCGCGTCGGCCTCGACGCTCGCCGTCGAGTAGGCGGCCTCGAGCTCCTCGGGCTCGTGCACCAGCCGCATGCCCTTGCCGCCGCCGCCGGAGACCGCCTTCAACAGGACGGGGAAGCCGAGCTCGGCCGCGGCTGCCCGCACCTCGTCCAGCGTCGCCTTACCCTCGGTTCCCGGCACGAGCGGCACGCCGGCCGCCTTCATCTCGGCCTTGGCGCGCGCCTTGTCGCCCATCCGCTCCATCACGTCCGCGTCCGGCCCGACGAAGACGAGATCGTTCTCCTCGCACGCGCGCACGAAGGCCGGATTCTCGGACAGGAAGCCGTAGCCGGGGTGAATCGCCTCGCAGCCGGTCGTCTCGGCGGCGGCGATCACGTTCGAGATCCGGAGGTAGCTCTCGGACGCCGAAGGCGGGCCGATGCAGACGGCCCGGTCCGCGAGCCGGACGTGCAGCGCGTCATGGTCGGCGGTGGAGTAGACGGCGACCGCCTCTGCCCCGAGCTCGTGGATCGCGCGGATCACGCGGACTGCGATCTCACCGCGATTTGCGACCAGGACACGCGAGAACATCAGAGGACCGGCGGCGCGACGATCGGCTCGAGCTCGAACAGGAGCTGTCCGAACTCGACGGGCTTGCCGTTCTCGGCATGCACCGTGACAACGCGGCCCGCCGCCTCGGACTTCAGCTCGTTGAAGAGCTTCATCGCCTCCAGCAGACAGAGCGTCTGCCCGGGTGCGACGACGTCCCCGATCTCGACGAAGGACGGTGTGCCCGGCTCCGGGGAGCGGTAGAAGACACCGACCATCGGGGACTCGACCCGGATCAACCCGGCCGCCGCAGCCGGCACCACCGGCAGCTCGGACTCGTCGTCCTCGGCCAGCGGGGCAGGCTGCTGCGCCTGGCGCTCGTCGGCCCTGCGCACGGACACGCGCATCCCCTCGTCCTCGATCTCCACCTCGGCGACGCCGCTGTCCTGCACGATCCGGACGAGCTCGCGAATCCGCTGCTCGCGCGTCTCCTCGAGCGTGGTCTCGCCGCGGTCGTCTCGTGTGTGGCGCGCGCGGATCGTGCGCAGCAGCGTCTCGGCGTCGTCGCCGAAGAGCGCAATCAGGACGAGCTCCTCCTCGCTCGCCGCAAGCCCCTCGGCCTCCTGGCGCACGTCCTCCGCCGTGGGCGGATCGTCTTCCAGCGGCATGCCGTCGGAGAGGAGCGCGACGGCCCTCTCGACGGTCGGGTCGATCGAGCCGGGCGGCCGGCCGAAGCCGCCCTGGACGAGTGCCCGAAACTCGTCGACGACCGTGCCGTAGCGGCGAGCAGAGAGAACGTGGATCAGGGCCTGCGAGGCGAGGATCTGCCCGATCGGGGCCGCGAGCGGAGGCCAGCCGGTCTCGCGGCGGATCGCCTGGAGCTCCTCGAGCGTCTCGAGCAGCCGGTCGCCGGAGGCGTTGGCGCGCAGGTGGGTGTCGAGCGCCGCGACGAGCCCGGTCGGCAGGTCGTACTCCGCTGCCCGCACCGCCAGCCGCGGCGCGTGCGGCGTCACGATCTCGTCGCCGATGTGCTCGTCGACGAGGTCCGATGCCTCCCACAGACGGGCGACGTCGACGCCCGTGTCGAGTCCCATCCCGGCCAGCGCGGACGCGAGCGACTCGCCGGCGACACGATGGAGGGAGAGCGCGAGCGGATAGATCGCGCAGGCGATCAGATCGGCGCCGGCGCGCGCCGCCTCGAGCGAGTCGGCGAGGCCGCTACCGCCCGCTCCCTGGCAGTAGAAGCCGACGGGCAGGCCCGACGCCTCCTTGACCCGTCCGACGAGCTCGGCGGCCTGGTGCGGCTCGAGACCGCCGCTCGGATCGTGCACGAGGGCACGTGTTGCCTTGATGTCGGGCAGCTCCTTCGCCTGTTCGACGAGCTGGTCCATCGCGCCCGGGTCACCGGGGCTGTACACGAGGCCGGCGTGGAACTCCTTGCCCGCGTCGACGATCGCCTCACCGGGATCGCGCAGGTTCGAGACGTCGTTGAGCGGGTCGTGCAGGCGAAAGATGTCGACGCCGTTCTCGGCGGCGGAGGAGACGAACCGGCGCACGAAGTCCGATCCCACCGGGCGCGAGCCGACGAGGAAGCGCCCGCGCAGCGCCAGTCCGAGCGGCGTGGTCGTCCGGGCCTTCAGAGCCCGGATGCGCTCCCACGGGCTCTCGACGCCCCGCCTCACCGCGGTGTCGAAGACGCCGCCGCCCGAGATCTCGAGGCAGGCGAAGCCCGCCTTGTCCAGCACCTCGGCGATCCCGAGCAGCTCTCCGGTCGGGACCTTGCCCGCCAGCGGCTCCTGCGAGAGCAGGCGGATAGTGGTGTCGATGAGGCGCGGCACGAGCGGCAGCCTACCGAGTGCCGCGCGACCTGGAGACCTTGTGTTTCAGATAACCACAAGCTCAGTCTCGCCCACCGAGCATGGCGACACGTCGAGGCCACGTGTTGCCGCACATGTGCTCGGCATCGCCGCTTGTGTGTCACAGAGAGTGTGCCGACTTGAGCACAAGGTCGCTGCTCGGTCGGAGTGCGCGACCATCTCAGGCGCGGAGATGTAGCGGCCTTCGCGGGGATCGACCTTGATCCGGTCGCCCACGTTGACGAAGAGCGGCACCTGGACGACCGCGCCTGTCTCGAGCGTCGCCGGCTTCGTCACGTTCGAGACCGTGTCGCCCTTGACGCCGGGCTCGGTGTCGGTGACGGAGAGCTCGATCGACGATGGGAGCTGCACGCCGCTGGGCTGCCCGCCGACGAAGAGGAGCTGCACCGGCGTCGAGGGCTGCATGTACGGGAGCTCGGTCTCCAGCGAGGCGTGCGGCAGCGACATCTGCTCGTACGTCTGCTCGTCCATGAACACGACCTCGTCGCCCGAGTCGTACAGGTACTGCATGTTCTTGACCTCGGTGTAGACGCGCGGGAACTTCTCCCCGGCCCGGAAGGTCTTGTCGACGACCGAGCCAGAGTTGATGCTCTTCACCTTCGTGCGGACGAAGGCGCCGCCCTTGCCGGGCTTGACGTGCTGGAAATCGACGATCCGCCACACCGAGCCCTCGAGCTCGATGTGCATCCCCGTCTTGAACTCGTTCGTGGAAATGACGTCTGCCACAGGCGGGGCAGGTTACCTGACCGTTCTCAGCTCCTTCGAGGCTTCGGTCAGGCGTTCGCGGCCGTCATCGGTCACCAGCACCATGTCCTCGATCCGCACGCCGCCTACGCCGGGAAGGTAGATGCCCGGCTCGCAGCTGACGACGTTGCCGGCCTCGAGCGTGTCGGTCGACTCCGCCCGTACCGTCGGAGCCTCGTGCACCTCGAGCCCGATTCCATGGCCGAGCCCGTGCCCGAACTGCTCGCCCCACCCGGCAGCGGCGATCACATCGCGCGCGGCTGCGTCCACGTCACGACCGCTGGCTCCCGGCGCGAACGCATCGAGTCCGGCCAGCTGCGCTTCGAGACACACCTCGTAGGCGCGCGCGAGCTCGTCGGGGAGATCGCCCGTCGCGAAGGTGCGCGTGCAGTCCGAGGCATAGCCGTCCACGCGACAACCGGCGTCGATGGTGACCAGCGTGTTGGCGGGAATCTCGACGTCTCGCACATCTGCGTGGGGGCTTGCCCCGTTCTCGGCCGCCGCGACGATCGTGTCGAACGCCAGCTCCGACGAGCCGTGCTCGTGGAAGAGCTCGCGCACTCGCCACGCCACCTCGCGTTCCGTCCGGCCGGTGAAGCGCTCCTCCGCGAGCGCGGCGAACATCAGGTCGGAGATCGCTGCGGCCTCGCGAATCGTCTCGATCTCGGCCGGCTCCTTCACCGCACGCAGGCGCTCGACGAGACCCTGCACCTGCACGGTCTCGACGCCACCCTCCTTCAGGGTCTCGTGGCTCACGA
Organism: uncultured Gaiellaceae bacterium; assembly: GCA_963763755.1. Classification (GTDB taxonomy): domain Bacteria; phylum Actinomycetota; class Thermoleophilia; order Gaiellales; family Gaiellaceae; genus Gaiellasilicea. Next base: position 274,842 of record CAVXQE010000010.1, on the reverse strand, counting down.
CGGTGAGGACGTGCGCCTCGATCCCGATCGTGCGGCCGGCGAGCCGCGTCGCGAGATCGGCGATCACGGCCCGCGCCGTCTGCTCGAAGCGAACGCCTTCGATGTCCTTCGCCTTCTGGGCGTAGCGGAAGTCCGTGAAGAGCGTCGCGTCGCCGTCGGAGGCGACGAGCAGCGCGGCGTTCGAGCTCGAGAGGCCGGTGAGATAGCGGACGTTGACCCCGCTCGTCACGAGCAGCGGCTCGTCGAGAAGCGCGGCGAGGCGTTCGATCCGGCTCAACTCGCACCCGCCAGGAACGCGATCGCCGTCCGGTAGCCCTCAGGGCCTTCGCCGGAGACGCGCTTGGTTGCCAGGTCGCCGATCACCGACGTACGCCTCCACTCCTCGCGGGCCTCGATCTTGGAGAGATGCACCTCGACGACCGGGACCTTGAAGAGCTCGACCGCGTCGCGGATCGCGTAGCTGTAGTGCGACCACGCGCCCGGGTTGAGGATCACGCCGTCGGCCCAGTCGAGCGCGTCGTGGCACCAGTCGACGAACTGACCCTCGTGGTTCGTCTGGCGGCACCTGGTCGTGCACGTGAACTCCTTCGACCACGCGTAGATGCGGCTCTCGAGGTCGGCCAGCGTGAGACCGCCGTAGTGGACGGCGTCGCGCCGGTCGAGCACGTCGAGGTTGACTCCGTTGAGGACGGCGATGCGCACCGGCGCGGACTCTATCCGGCGATCAGCGAGTCGAGCGCCGCTCGGACCTCGGCCGCGGGCAGCTCGACGCCGAGCCTCGGACGGCCCGGCGCCTCCAGCAGCACGAGCCGCGGCACGCCGTCGACCACCTTCTTGTCGCGCGAGAGGGCAGCCCACGCCTCGTCGCGGTTCACCCGCACCGGCTCGGGCCGGAGCTCCCGCTCGACGGCTTCGGTGTCGAGGCCCGAGAGCCGCAATGCGGCGAGCAGCCCCAGAGCGACGGCCTGGCCGTGCGGCAGCTCGAACGCCGCCGCGGCTTCGAGCGCGTGCGCGAACGTGTGGCCGAGATTGAGCTGCGCACGGTCGCCGCGGTCGTACGGATCGCGCAGGCAGAGAGCCGTCTTGAACGCAGCTGTGCGTCGCACCTGTTCGGCGAGAGGCAGCTCCCAGAACGGCTCACCTGCCAGCAGGCCCGTCTTGACGACCTCCGCTCGTCCATTCGCGAGCTCGGCCTCCGGAAGCGTCTCGAGCGTCGCGGGATCGATCACCGTCTGCACCGGCCAGTGAAAGGAGCCGACGAGGTTCTTGGCGTCCGGCAGATCGATCGCGGTCTTGCCGCCGATCGCCGCGTCCACCTGGCCGACGAGGGTCGTCGGCACGGCGACCCAGTCGATCCCGCGCAGGTACGTCGCAGCCGCGAAGCCGGCGACGTCGGTCGTGCAGCCGCCGCCGAGTGCGACGAGCGTGCCGCCGCGCTCCAACCGGAGCGCGTGCCACAGAGCCTCGAGCGACTCGACGTTCTTGGCCTGCTCTCCCGGCGCCAGCTCGTGGCTCGCCCGTGCGCGGGCTCCGAGGGCGAGCTGAACGTCCATGCCGTAGATCCCGGCGACGCGCGCGTCGCTGACGATCTCGACTGGCCCCTCGCCGGGAACGAGCTCGCCGAGCCGCTCGAGCGCGCCGAGCTCGACGTGGATCCCGCCTGCTGCGAGCACAGCGCCCTCGACATCGCGGGCACGTGCATCTGCGGCGTCGTCGTAGAGCGGCTGACGCTCCTCGTACAGCGTCCGGAAGGCAGCCTCGTCCTGCGCCAGCGGGCGGTCGCTGCCGCCGACGCGGCGCCACGCCTCCTCGGCGTCGATCTCGACGAGGATGGTCACGGCACGATCTCTCAGCGCTGAACGGATCTGGTCGGTTCCGACGGCGCCGCCGCCCAACGCGACCACGGCCGGCGTCGACGAGCGCAGAGCGTCGACCGCCTGCTTCGACTCGCGGAGCCGGAAGGCGGCTTCACCGCCGGTCTCGAAGATCCGCGCGATCGGCTCTACCTGCTCGATCTCGCCGTCGACGTCGACGAACGGCCGACCGAGCCTCTCGGCGAGCGTCGCGCCGAGCGTCGACTTGCCGGCGCCCATGAAGCCGATCAGGGCGACGTGACGGTCTAGGGCGTGCGTGGCCACTGGATGCGGTCGAGATAGGCGCGGTGCGCTGCGAGCACGTCGACGAGCGCGTCGCCGCCGAGCTTCTCCCGGACGGCGCGGGCGAGCTCCCACGCGACCGCGGCCTCAGCCACGACCGCCAGCGCCTCGACCGCAGCGACGTCACTCCGCTCGACGAGCGCCTGCGCCGCCTCTCCGGTCGCGAGATCGACGGAATCGAGCGGGCGCATCAGTGTGGGCAGCGGCTTCATCGCCGCCCGGACGACGATCTCCTCGCCGTTCGAGACGCCGGCCTCCAGCCCGCCGGCGCGATTCGAGCGGCGTACGAGCCCGGGCTCGATCTCGTCGTGCGCGGACGTGCCGCGAACGCGCGCGAGCTCGAAGCCGTCGCCGATCTCGACCCCCTTCACGGCCTGGATGCTCATCAGCGCGGCTGCAAACCGCCCGTCGAGCCGATCCTCGCGGGTCGCGTAGGAGCCGAGTCCGGGGAAGACGCCGGTGGCACGCACTTCGACGATCCCGCCAAGCGTGTCGCGGTCGGCGCGGGCGGCGTCGATCGCCTCCTCCCAGCCCTCGCGCTGCGCCGCCGATCTCGAGCACCGAGCCTTCGACCGTGATCCCGAGCTCGCCCAGCAGCGCCTTGGCCACGGCGCCGGCGGCGACGAAGACGGCAGTGTGGCGCGCGCTCGCCCGCTCCAGCGCGTTCCGGACGTCCTCGTGGCCGTACTTGAGCACCCCCGCCAGGTCGGCGTGCCCCGGCCGCGGCAGCGTCACCGGCTTCGTTCCCTTGCCGGACGGCTCGCCCTCCGGTGGCCAGGGGTTCATCCCCCACTCCCAGTTCTTGTGGTCGCGGTTGCGGACGACGAGCGCGAGCGGTGTGCCGAGCGTACGCCCGTGCCGGAGGCCTGCGAGGACCTCGACCTCGTCCTGCTCGAGCTTCTGTCGCGGGCTCCGCCCGTAGCCTTGCTGGCGCCGATGGAGGTCGGCGTCGATCGCAGCCCGGTCGAGCTCGAGGCCCGCCGGGAGCCCGGTCAGGATCGCGACGAGAGCCGGGCCGTGCGACTCGCCGGCGGTGGAGAGACCGAGGATCACCGCCAAAGCGTATGCGTCGCGCCGAAACGGCTACCGCCGCACCACCCGAAAGCGGCATGCGTCTCCTTCTCGACCCTTCGACAATGGTCATGACGTTGCGGACGGGAGCGCATTCCCAGACGTTAGCGAGGAGTCCACGTCCAGATTCACAGCTGAACAGCTCGGAGGGGGCCTGCTTTCGAGTAGGCCCTCTCCGGCTACGAGCGGATTGCGGCGCGCATGATCTCAACGGGTGCGGGGAGCCCGGTCCAGCGTTCGAACGACGCCGCACCCTGCAAGACGAGGACCTCGAGCCCGTCGACGACCTCGCAGCCGGCGGCACGGGCGGCAGCCGTGTGCTCGGTCTCGCCACCCTCCGCGCGGTACGCAAGATCGATCACGATCTGGCCCGCCCTCGGCTCGAAGAGGAGCTCGTCCTTGACCGGCGTCGCCTGGACGACGAGCTCGGCATCCTCGACGTTCGGCGGCCACTCGCCCTTCCGGGCGAACACACGCACCTCGGCACCGCGCGCCTCGAGCTCGGCGATCCACGCAGCTGCAGCGCCACCCGCTCCGACGACAGCCGCCTTGCCGGGCCGTCGATCCCCGAGCGCCTCGGTGTCCGTGCTGGAGCCGAGTACGCGACCGTCGCGGATCACGAGCGTGTTGACCGACTCGACGCCACCTTCGACCTCGTCGCAGAGCAGTGCGACCGCCCGCTTGTGCGGTGTCGTCACGTTGGCGCCGAGAAAGCCGAGGGCGACGAGCCCTCGCACCGCGTCCTTCGAGCCGCTCGGGCGGGACGCCGAGCGGGACGTACGCCACGTCGAGCCCGCGCGCCGCGAATGCGGCGTTCTGCATCGGCGGCGAGAGCGAGCCCACCTTGGGATCACGCAGGAGCCCCACAAGGCCTGTCGTGCCGGAGATCACCGCTCAGCCGCAGCCGTAGCCGTACTCGCAGGCCTTGGCGAAGAACTCGGACTCGCTGGCCGTGAAGAAGTGATGCACCCGGTCGGGCTTCCGCACGAAGTAGAGGTACTTGACCTTCGCCGGATGAGCAGCCGCCTGCATCGACGCGAGCCCCGGATTCGCGATCGGGGTCGGCGGCAGGCCGGTGCGGTTCCGGGTGTTGTACGGGTTGTCGCTCTCGAGCTGCGAGACCCGTAGCGACTCGGTGCCGGGAATGTCCAGCCCGTAGCGAATCGTCGCGTCGATCCCCAACGGCATCCGCGCCTTCAGCCGGTTGTAGATCACGGCCGCGACCTTCGGGCGCTCGTCGGGCGCGATCGTCTCCTTCTCCACCATCGAGGCGATGATCAGGACGTCGTAGGGCGTCAGCTGCTTCGTTTTCGCGTACCGCTGGTCGACCTTCGCCCAGTTGTCGTTGAAGTGCTCGATCTGGTCGTCGACGAGCTGCTTCGACGTCGTCTTCGGCGTGAACTCGTAGGTCGCCGGGAAGAGAAAGCCCTCGATTCCCCGGGCGTGCTTCCGGAAGGGCGCCGGCACCTTCGCGGCCTTCGACGCGACCGCGTACGCGTTGCCGGAGAGCTTCGGCGTCACCTTGCGCTTGGTCTTTGCGATCTGCCGGACGTCGGCGACGCGCTGCACCATCTCCTTGCGCGTGAAGCCCTCGGGAAAGAGGATCTTGAGGATGACGGGCTTCGGTGCGGTCGTGATCGTCGGCGTGGTCGCTTCGACCTCGGCGTCGTCGGCACGCAGACCGAGTGCGAAGTAGAGCGCGACGGCCAGGAATCCCACCAGGAGCACTGCCGCAGCCGCACGCCGGCGCGCTAGCTGGCCACGCGGCGGCTTCCGCTCGGGCCGCCCCGGACGGGGCGGCATCACCGGCGTTATGCCCTGCTCGTCCACGTCAGGTAGCTCTCGAGCAGGTGTGCGGCGGCGCGGGCGTCCTCCGGTGCCCGCGAAGACGGGCCGGCGGCGGCGAGCGTCGTCGTGAACCGCTCGTCGAACGACTCGACGGGAACGTCGACGGCGGCCCGGAGAGCGTCGACGAAGAGGGCGGTCTCGTTCGCCTGCAGCCCCTCCTCACCGCGAAGGGTCAGGGGGAGCCCGACGACGATGCGCTCGGCGCCCTCGGCGGCCACGAGGGCCACCAGCTCCCGCAACCCCGCCTCGCTCGCGGCGCGCTCGACGACCGTGAGCGGCCGCGCCAGCGTTCCGGTTGCGTCGGAGATCGCGACGCCGGTTCGCGCGGCGCCGTAGTCGAGGGCGATGACCTTCATCTAGCGGAGCGCCTCGATGATCGTCTTCTCGGCCAGGGCGACTGCGTCCTCCAGGCGCTCGGGCTGCTTGCCGCCGGCACGTGCCATGGTCGGCCGACCACCGCCCTTCCCTCCGATCAGCACCGCCGCCTCGCGAATCACGTCGCCCGCGTTGACGCCGCGGCCCTCGAGCGACTTGTCGAGGTTGATCAGGAGCTGCGCCGTGCCGTCGTTCCGCCCGCCGACGATCACCGCGGCGGGCGCGTGCTGCTGCTTGAGCCGGTCGGAGACGTCGAGCGCGTCGCCCGACGCGAGGTCGACGACGAGCACCGTGACGTCGCCTGCGGTCGTCTCCCGCGTCACCGTGAAGTCGGCCTCGTCCTTCTTCGCAGCCTTCGTCTTCGTCTCCTTGCGAGCAGCGGCGAGCTCGGCGCGGAGCTCGTCGCCCTCTCGCGCACGCTCGTGCAGGAGCGCGAACGCCTCGCCGGACGTGACCGCCTCGATCCGGCGCGCGCCCGACCCGACAGAGGCCTCGGAGAGGATCACGAACGGCCCGACCTCGGCGGTCGACCGGACGTGCGTGCCCCCGCACAGCTCGCGTGAGAAACCGTTGATCTCGACCACCCGCACGATGTCCCCGTACTTCTCGCCGAAGAGCATCTGCGCGCCGAGCTTGCGGGCCTCGTCGATCGGAGTCTCGAACGTCCGCACCGGCCGGTTCACGAAGATCTGCTCGTTCACGAGTTCCTCGACCTGCGCGCGCTCCTCCGGTGACAGCGCCTTCTCGTGCGTGAAGTCGAAGCGGAGCTTGTCCGGCCGGACGGCCGAGCCGGCCTGTGCGACGTGCTCGCCGAGCACCCGCCGGAGTGCCTCGTGCAGGAGATGAGTCGCAGTGTGGTTCGCCATCGTCGGGAAGCGCACCGGCCACGGGACGACGGCCTTCACTCGGTCGCCCACGCTGAAGCCGGCGCCCTCGAAGACGAGCACCTGGTCGTCGCCGACCCGCGTCGCGTCGCGCAGCTCCGCCCTGGCGCCGGTCTCGTCGTGCTCGATCCAGCCTGTGTCGCTGACCTGGCCGCCGCCGGCCGGATAGAACGGGGAGCGTTCGAGCTTCGCCTCGAAGCGGCCGTCACCGAGGTCGTTGAGAGCGATGATCGCCGTGAGCACCTCGGTCTGCTCGTAGCCGACGAACTCCGACGAGGCACCCGGGAGAGCTGTCACGACCCGAGAGCCGCTGCCACGCGAGACCTCTCGGTGCCCTGCCATCCGCTGCTGGAAGTCGTCCTCGTCCACGGGGATCCCGCGCTCGAGCGCCAGCTCGCGGGTCAGCTCGAACGGGAAGCCGTAGGTCGCGGTCAGGTCGAACGCCTCCTTGCCGGAGATAGCGCCGCCCGCGGCGACGTCCTCGAAGAGCTTCATCCCACGCGCCAGCGTCTCGGTGAAGCGCTCTTCCTCGGCCCGAAGCACCTCACGGATCCGCTCGCGATTCTCCGGCAGCTCCGGGAACCAGTCGCCCATCTGCTCGACCACCGTGTCGCTGATGCGCCAGAGATCGTCGAGCCCGATCGTTCGCGCCTGGTGCACGGCGCGACGGATGATCCGTCGCAGCACGTAGCCACGACCCTCGTTCGACGGCGTGACGCCGTCGGCGACGAGGAAGGTCATCCCGCGGCCGTGATCGGCGAGGATCCGGTGCGCCTTCGTGGCGGCCTCGGAGTCGCCGAAGGCGACGCCGCTTTCGTGCGCGACCCAGTTCATGATCGCCTGATAGCCGTCCGTCTCGTAGACGGAGCGGACGTTCTGCATCATCGCTGCGAGCCGTTCGAGACCCAGGCCCGTGTCGATGTTCTCCTTCGGGAGCGGTGTCAACGTCCCGTCCGGGTGCTGCTCGAACTGCATGAAGACGAGGTTCCAGAACTCGAGGAAGCGATCGCAGCGTGGGCATGCGGGGGCGCACGTCGGGTCGCCGCAGCCGTGCTCGGCTCCCCAATCCCAGTAGATCTCGGAGTCGGGGCCGCAGGGGCCGGGGCCACCGACAGACCAGAAGTTCTCGACGCTCGGGAGTGCGACGATGCGCTCGGGCGGCATTCCGATTGCCTCCCACTCCTTGATCGCGACCTCGTCCGGGCCGAGCTTGAAGACCGGGTCGCCCGCGTGAACGGTCACCCAGACGCGATCCCAGTCGAGCTGCAGCCGCTCCTGGATGAACTCGGTCGCGAGCTCGATCGCGCCTTTCTTGAAGTACTGGCCGAACGAGAAGTTGCCGAGCATCTCGAAGAACGTCAGGTGGTGCCCGTCGAGGCCGACCTCGTCGATGTCCTGCGTCCGGAAGCACTTCTGCGAGGTGGTCGTGAGCGGCGCCGGCGGCGGCTCGAGGCCGAGGAAGAACGGCATCTGAGGCTGCATGCCGGCGCTCGTCAGCAGCGTCGAATGATCGTCCGCTCGCGGGATCAGCGGCCATGACGGCAGCCGCTGGTGGCCCTTCTCCTCGAAGAAGGAGAGGAAGCCCTCGCGCAGCTCGGCCGTCGTACGCACCCCAGGATTGTAGGGACGCCTCGGTCGGCGAGAGCAGCCGCGCTAGCTTGCTGCGCGCTTCGCGCCGTGCGCTTCGAGCTGCTCGTCGGTCGCGATCTCGTTGCGGATCTTCTCGAGCGCCCGGCGAATCAGGCGGGAGACGTGCATCTGGGAGATGCCGACCTGCTGAGCGATCTGGCTCTGCGTCAGGCCGTCGAAGAAGCGGAGATGGAGGATGCGCCGCTCGCGCTCGTCGAGTGCGCGGAAGCCCGGTGCTAGCACCGCCCGGTCCTCCGAGACGGAGTACTGGTGCTCTTCGGTCCCGAGCGACTCGAGCGGGTCGAGCTCGCCGTCCTCGTCGGATCCGCCGACGGACAGTGAGAGCGAGGTGTACGCGCGCCCCGATTCGAGCGCCTCGAGCACCAGCTCCTCCTCGACGCCCGCCGCCTTCGCGAGCTCCGGGATCGTCGGCGACCGGCCGAGCTGGACCGTCTGGTCCTCCACGATCTTCGACAGCTGGACGTTGAGCTCCTGGAGGCCGCGCGGGACGCGCACGGCCCAGCCCTTGTCACGGAAGTGGCGCTTGATCTCGCCGATGATGTTCGGCGTCGCGTACGTGGTCAGCTCGACCCCGCGGTCGATGTCGAAGCGGTCGATCGCCTTGATCAGACCGATGCAGCCGATCTGGACGAGATCGTCGAGCTGCTCGCCGCGGTAGGCGTAGCGGCGGGCGAGCGAGCGGACGAGGGAGAGGTACTGCTCGATCAGCTGCTCCCGGGCGGCGAGATCGCCCTCCTCGTGGTAGCGCCGAAGCAGCGCCTTGTCGGAGGCGCGCGTCACGTCGACTCGCTCCCCGCGAGCTCGTAGCCCTTGTGCAACTCGACCCATTGGCCGCCGTCCCGTTCGGTGAGCGCGACGCTGTCGACGACCGTTTCGAGCAGGCGGCGCAGGCCGAGTGACTCGCCCGCGTCCTCCTCGAGCTCGGCCGCAGTCGAGGCGGTGACGGGGCCGATGGACGCTGCAATCGTGCCGCCCTCGATGCGCAACTCGATCGTGAGCTGGCCCTCGTGATCGTCGTCGGTTCGCTCCAGCACCCCGTCGAGCGCGAGCTGGAGGTCGTCGAGGACATCGAGCGTGACCTCGTGCCGTGCCGCGATCCCGCCGACGACCAGGCCGACAACTGTTGCGAACGGGCGCTCGCGCGGAATGGAGATCGTGAACTCGTCCATCTACGGCGTGCCGCTGCCAGCCGCGCGAAGCTCTTCCTCGAGATCGCGTTCGCGCCTGGCTGCAGCCTCCTTGCCGACCCGGACCGCCTCGCGCGGGTCACGGCGCACCTTGAGCGTCGCAGCGCCATGCGCGATCCCCGCCGCGAGGCCGGAGATCTTCTGCACGGGCCGCGTGATCGCCATGCTCACGGCGCGAACCGCTGTGTCGGCGCTATCGGCGATGTCTACTGCGCTGTCGGTCACCTGGTCCACCTTGTCCAGCTGCCCGTTCACCTTGTCGACGCTCTCGCCGACCTTGTGGATGACGGGCAGCAATTCCGTTTCCGTTCCTTTGATGAACGAGGAAAGGCGCGCGAAGGTTCCGCCCAGGCGCACGAACATGTACGCAAGAGCCGCGCCGACCGCCACGAGGAAGGCCGCTAGGGCATAGCTCGCGATATCGCCGGCGCTGGCGGCAAGGAGTTGCACGACGTGATCCTAGTGATGCGGCGCGGCCGACACCACGCCGCAGCCGACGACCGCGCCGGCTTCGTCGTAGAGAACGGCGAGTTGGCCTGGTGCGACGCCGTAGGACGGTTGGTCGAGCTCGAGCGCGAAGCCATCGGGCCGCGGCAGGACACGAGCGGGGATCGCTGCCGAGCGGTACCGGAGCTTCGCGTCGGCGCGGTCGACCGGAGCATGCAGGACGCCGGTCACGTCGACATCCGTGCGAGCGAGTGAGCCGCGTGGCCCGACGACGAGCGTGTTGGACTCCGCATTGGTGCGCAGCGCGTACAGAGGCTCAGCCGCGGCAACCCCGATCCCGCGCCGCTGGCCGGGCGTGAAGCGCCAGACGCCGTCGTGCCGGCCGAGCTCCTTGCCCTCTTCGTCGACGATCGCGCCCTCCGCGCGGTCGAGGCCACGCCGCTCGAGGAACGAGCGATAGTCGTCGCCGGCAAGGAAGCACGCCTCCTGGCTCTCGCGCCGCTCCGCGACGTCGAGCCCTGCGGCGGCTGCTTCCGCGCGCGTCTCGGCCTTGGTCAGCTCGCCCAGCGGGAACTCGATCTGCTCGAGCTTCTCGGGGTCGAGCTGCGCCAGCATGTACGACTGGTCCTTGTCCGGATCGGCTGCGCGCGCCAGCAGCCGCCGGCCGTCACGCTCGACGATTCGTGCGTAATGACCCGTCCAGAGCTTCCGGGCTCCGGCCCTGGCCGAGAACGCGAGCAGCTCGTCGAACCGGAAGCTGCCGTTGCAGCGCCCGCACGGGTTCGGAGTCTCGCCGCGGGCATATCCCTGGACGAACGGCTCGACGACGGCGTGCCGGAACTCTTCACGGAGATCGAGCGTCACGTGAGGCAGGCCGAGCCCATGACACGTCTCCCGGGCTGCGATCACCGCCTCCGGCGAGCAGCAGGCCCGCTCGGAGTCCGGTCCTGCCGGGTCGAGCCAGAGCCGAAGTGTGACTCCGATCGCCTTCGGGCCGGCGCGAAGGAGCGCTACGGCGCTGTCGACGCCGCCGCTCATGGCGACCGCGATTCGGTCCGGATCCGGCTCCGCCCTGAAGACCTGCGCGAGCGCGTTTGCGAGCGCGTCCGCCGCGAGCGTCTCCCCCGGCACGGCTGCGGCCTCGAGCAGGGTGAGACCGGCAAGCGGGCGGGCGAGGCCCGGCGCGTCGGCGTCCACGATCCGGTCGCCGTCGATGGTGAGGCGCACAAAGGCGAGCTCTTCCCCACGCGCAGAATCGCCGACGACTTCGAGCATACGGCCAGCCTAGCCGCTGAACATTGCGCTGGTCGGGGCCGCGAAGCGGCCCCTTCAGGGGTCTGCGCGACCGAAATACTGCTCCACCCTGCCGATGTTTCCCTCCGCGGATGCGAACCTGGTGATACCAGGTGGGTGCCGTGCCGGACGTCAGCGGGTGAGGCCTATTCCGGACCCAGGCTCCCTTGACGTGACTATTGGTTCACGTTTACGCGGAAGGCCACGTACAGGGTCGAGCACGCGCAGTGTATCGCTAACGGCGCTGCGCGAAGCGCCAGCGAATCTGCTGCGTCCCCTCGATTCCCAGCCGCTGCGCCAGCGCCTCGGTGAGCTCGAACTGGCGGCCGGGTCGCTTCATACGCGAGTCGATCACCTCCGTCAGCACCTCCGTGCCTCCGTACGAGATGAAGATCTTCGCTCCGCAGGGGAGCACCGGGTGGCTGACCCCGAGCGAGCGGCCGGTGAGGATGCGCCTGCAGGTCGTCTGCTCGGCGTCGCGGGCAGCGCCGCGCGAGCCGGCGAGCGCGGTGTACCAGCCGGTATCGGCGACCGTGACCTGCTGTGCGTCGCCGGGAAGCGTGTCGTCCTCGTTACCCGCCCGCGCCAGTGCGAGTGCGGCCACCACCGCGACGAGCGCGACCGCGGCAAGGGCGATCGTGCGCTGCAGGACGCTGAGGCTCACCGGCTGCGGGGGGCGACGATCTCGCCGAACGACTCACGCACGAGACTGTCGAAATCGACCGGTAGGACGCCGTCGGACGATGCGAATTCCCGCAGGTAGTGGAGCAGGTAGCTGAGCTCCTCGTTTCGGGCCACGTCCGGGCTTGCGGCGTCGCGCACGAGCCGCTCGAGCTCCCACAGGTTCCACTCCTGCGGCTCGACCGGCAACGGCAGCGTTGAGACGGCAGCCTGGACCGGCTCGGGCTCCTCCACAACCGGATCGGGCTCGGGCATCGGGACGTCGCCGCGGCCACGAGGACGACCGGTTCGGGTTCGGTCGGGCTCCGGCTCTGGCTCCGGTTCCGGCTCCGGCTCGGCTCCGGTTCTGGCTCTGGTTCCGGCTCGGCTCGGCTCTGGCTCGCCGGTTCTGGTTCCGGCTCCTGCGCGACGGGCTGCGGCTCCGCCGGCTGCGGTTCCGCGGTCGGCAGGACTTCGGGCTCCGGCTCGCGGCTCTGGTTCCGGCTCCGGTTCGGGTTCCGGCTCCGGCTCGGGCTCTGGTTCGAGTTCGGGCTCCGGCTCCGGCTCGGCTTCCAGTTCCGGTTCCGGTTCCGGCTCCGCTTCGCTCGACCTCGTCCTCTTCCCGCTCCCATGCCGACTCGGACGGATGCACCGTCACGGCGACGACGCCGGGCGCCTCGAGCGCGGGCGCCGGAGCCGCCGGTTCAGCGGCCGGCTTCGGAGCGGAACGAACTCGGAAGGTAGTCCATTCGAGCAGGACCGTGGCCGCGTACGCCACCGCCATGACGGCGAAGATCGCCACGACCGACAGATCGAGCAGGCCGGCGACGATGGCGACGACGATCAGGAAGCACGCTTCGAGCGCGAGTCGCGGCCAGAGTCGACCGAGCATGCGCGTGGCTACCGCTCGGGCTCGGGCTCCCCGTCATCGGCCGGCTCGGCCTGCCCAGTGTCGGCGGCATCGGACGGCGTGACGGGGGGAGCGGGCGGAGTAGCCTCGGCTTCCGCCGCGGCCTCGGAGGCATCCACGTCGTGAGCCTCGTCCTCCGCCGGGGAAGGCTCGGGCTCGGACCGATCGAAGGTGTCGTCAACCGGAGGTTCAGAGACGGGCTCCGAGACGGGTGGCGCTGAGAGCGGCGGCGCCTCGGCCGATGCGACAAACGCGTCAGCGGGGCGCGAAGGCGGCGTTCCGCCGGAGCGTGCGATCTCGTTGTCGTTCGCCTCGACGATCGACTGCACGACCTGGCTGATCGCCGGCTCGCCGAGACCCGGCAGCCGCGAGCAACTGCTCGGCGCCCTTCTGGGCACGAGCCATGACGGCGGTCGCCTGCGCGCGCGCCCACTCCAGCGTCTGCTCGACCTCGGCGCGGGCGGAGTTCGTGAGCTCGGTCGCCTGATGGCGCGACTGCTCGAGCAGCCGGGTGCCGCGGGTCTCGGCTTCGCGCAACTCGCGCGTGGCGTCGGCGTTCGACTTGGCGAGGAGGTCTCGTGCTTCGGCCTTCGCAGCGTTCAGGATCTCCGACCGCTGGCGCTCCGACTCGGTGCGGTACCGCTCGATCTCGGCCTCGCGCTCCTGCAGGACCTTCTGCTTCGCGCTCACTTCCTCCTCGGTGCGCTGGACCTGCGTCGCGGAAGCGGTCTGCGCGTCGCGCTCGAGCGTGTCGGCGAATTCGGCGGCGGCGCGAATCAGGTGGAGTGCGTCCATGCGAACCGCATGGCCCGTCGGCGAGACGTTCGAGCTCGTGCGCGCAGCCTGGAGCACCCGGAGCTGGGCCTGCAGCTGGGCGGTGTGGCGGCGAAACGCGTCGAATGCCTCGCGGACGCCCTGCTCGTCGTAGCCGTCGCCGGCGCGCCGAAGCTGTTCGACGGTCGGAAGCGCGGTCAGTCCCGCTGCGGAACGATCTGACTCACTTGACGACATTGCGGCTCACGCTTTCTGCTCGGCTTTCTCAGGGTCGGTAGACAGGCCGCTGCCGCGGCTGCCCGGAAGTATGCCCGGTTCATCGGCTGTCCAGCGAGAAAATCTTAGGTTTGAGGCTCTATCAGCCTTATTCCAAGTTCGAGCAGCTGCTCCTCCGTCACTTCGGACGGTGCGCCGCTCATCGGATCGACTCCAGCCTGGTTCTTGGGGAAGGCGATCACGTCGCGCAAGTTGGGCTCGCCGGCGAGGACCATCGTCATCCGGTCGATCCCGAGCGCGATGCCTCCCATCGGCGGCGCACCCATCGCGAGCGCGTCGAGCAGGAAGCCGAACTTCGACCGCTGCTCCTCCTCGGACATGCCGAGCAGCTCGAAAACCTGTCCCTGGATCTCGGGCTCGTGGATCCTGAAGCTGCCGCCGCCGAGCTCGTTGCCGTTGACGATCAGGTCGTACGCGTGCGCGAGCGCGTGCTCGGGGTCCTCGGAGAAACGTCCCTCCCACTCCTTCGTCGGCCGCGTGAACGGGTGGTGCACCGCCGTCCAGCGCCCGTTCTCCTCGTCACGCTCGAACATCGGGAAGTCGTAGATCCAGAGGAAGGTGAAGACGTCGTCGTCGATCAGGCCGAGCTCCCGGCCGAGATGGAGCCGCAGCGCACCGAGCACGCGTGAGGTCGTGGCCCACGTGTCGGCCGCGAAGAGCACCGTCGAGGCCGGCTCGCCGCGGAAGACGGCCAGCTCTTCCTCGGAGAGAAACTTCGCGATCGGAGAGCGCACCTCGCCCTCCTCGTCGAACACGAGGTAGGCGAGCCCCTTCGCGCCCCACTCCTTGGCGAGCTCCTCGAGCTTCGCCAGGTCGCCGCGGCTGAGCTCCTGCGGCACGCGCAGGAACCGCACGGCCTCGGCGCCCTTGAAGACGCCGAACTCGGAGCTGCGCGTGATCTCGGTCGCATCCTCGAGCTCGAGCCCGAAGCGAGTGTCCGGCTTGTCGGAGCCGAAACGGCGATCGGCCTCCGCGAACGACATGCGCGGGAACGGCGTCGCGATCTCGATTCCGAGGCACTCGCGCCAGATGCGGGCGTACATCCGCTCCATCACGTCGTAGAGGAACTCCTGGTCCGGGAAGCTCATCTCGACGTCCAGCTGCGTGATCTCCTGGACGCGGTCGGCGCGGAGATCCTCGTCCCGGAAGCAGATCGCGATCTGGTAGTAGCGGTCGAAGCCCGCGACCATCGTCAGCTGCTTCAGGATCTGCGGGCTCTGCGGCAGCGCGTAGAAGCGGCCCTTCTGGAGCCGGCTCGGGACGACGAAGTCGCGCGCGCCCTCGGGCGTCGGCTTGAAGAGGATCGGCGTCTGGATGTCGAGAAAGCCCGCCGCCTCCATCTCGCGCCGGATGATCCCGACCATCTGGGCGCGCAGCGTGATGTTCCGCTGGAGCTTCTCGCGGCGCAGGTCGAGCCAGCGGTAGCGCAGGCGCAGCGTCTCGTCCACGTTCTCCTCGTCGAGCTGGAACGGCAGCGGCGTCGAGCGGCTGACGATCTCGAGCTTGTCGACCTGGAGCTCGACCTCGCCGGTCGGCATGTTCGGGTTGACGGTCTCGGGGCTGCGCGCGACGAGCGTCCCCTCGGCGCGGAGCACGAACTCGTTCCGGATCTGGTGCGCGAGCTCGGCCGCCTCGGGCGCCAGCTCGGGGTTGATCACGAGCTGCGTGATCCCGGTGCGGTCACGGAGGTCGACGAAGATCAGGCCGCCGTGGTCGCGACGGCGCGCCGCCCAGCCGGACAGGGTGAGCGCCTGGCCGACGAGCTCCTTGCTGGGCTCGCCGCACATGTGGGTACGCCACGTCACTGTATTCATCACCTCCGGGACAGTCTGCCGGGAAGATCCGCGTGGGCGACAGGTTCGTCCTGCGCGCCCGGCCTGTCGGATCAGCGCGTCCTCGGCCCGGATGATCACCGTCGTGGCGGCACCGGACCGGCCCGCCTGTGTCAGCTGACCCTTGAGCGAGCGGCCGGCGTAGTCGGTGTCGGCGGCGATCCCGCTCTCGCGAAGCTGTTTCAGCAGCGGCGGCACGAGGTGGCGCGGCGCGTCCGGCTCGACGGCGAGGAACACGTCGACGGCGGGCGCCTCGGCGTCGGCGACGCCCTCGTCCTCCATCGCGATCAGCAGCCGCTCGATCCCCGCTCCGAAGCCCACTCCCGGCGTCGGCGGGCCGCCGATCTCCTCGACCAGATAGTCGTACCGGCCGCCGCCCGAGATGGTCGAGTTCTCGTTGTCCATCGGCCCGACGAACTCCCAGGTCGTGCGCGAGTAGTAGTCGAGGCCGCGCACGAGCGTCGGCACGAGCTCGTACTGGACGCCCGTCGCGTCGAGATCGGCTCGCACCGCGGCGAAGTGCTCGACGCACGCCTCGCAGAGCGACTCTCCGATCTTCGGCGCCTGCCTCGAGCAGCTTTCTCGTCTGCGGGCTCTTCACGTCGAAGACACGGAGCGGGCTCGTCGCGGCCTTCTCCCGGGCGTCCGCGTCCAGCTCGTCCTCGTGCTCGGCGAGCCAGGCACGCAGCTTCTCCAGGTACGCGGGCCGGCATTCACGGCAGCCGATCGAGTTCAGCTCGAGCCGGTACGTCCTCACGCCGAGTCGGTGCAGAAGCGTGTCGTAGAGCTGGATGATCTCGGCGTCGACCGCCGGATCGTCCGAGCCGAGCGCCTCGACCGAGAGCTGCCAGTGCTCGCGGTAGCGGCCGCGCCCCGGCGCGCCGTAGCGGTACATCGAGCCGATCGTGTAGAGCTTCTGCGGCTGCGGCTCGCGATGGAGGCCGTGCTCGATGTAGGCGCGACAGATCGGTGCCGTCCCCTCCGGCCGCAGCGTCAGCGACCGGTCCGAACGGTCGCTGAACGTGTACATCTCCTTCTGAACGACGTCGGAGCCCGCACCGGACGTGCGCGCGAAGAGCTCCGTGTCCTCGAAGACCGGTGTCTGGATCCGGCGATAGCCGTAGAGCGCGCAGAGGCGCTCCATCTCGTCCGTCGCCCGCCGCCAGAGGGGCTGCTCGGACGGAAGGATGTCGTGAGTCCCGCGCGGGCGCTCGATCTTCTTCGTCACGCGCGGAGCTCTGCCAGGAACGGATTGCGCGCGAGCTCGTCTCCGAGCGTCGTCGGCGGGCCGTGACCCGAGTAGACGACCGTCTCGGGCGGGTACGCCTCGGCCAGGGTGCGGATCGACTCGAGCAGCGTGTCCCAGTCGCCGAAGGGCAGATCCGTGCGGCCGACCGAGCCGGAGAAGAGCACGTCGCCGGAGAACAGCGCCTCGTCCGCGTAGTAGGAGACATGGCCGGGCGAGTGGCCGGGAACGTGACGGACCTGGAAGGAGATGCCGGCAGCGTCGATCGTCTCGCCGCCGGACAGAAGCGTGGCGTCGCCGGTGAAGGCGCGCGTCGGGTAACCCGGGAAGAAGTCGTTCGGCCGGCGGAAGACGTCGAGCTCGCCCTCGGGCAGCCAGACCGGTGCGTCCGTTCCCTCGGCAAGGTCGGCGAGCGCGCCGAAGTGGTCGAAGTGGCTGTGTGTGAGCAGGATCGCGGCGCACGTCGCGCCCGAACCGGCAAGCGCGAGCCGGATCTCGGCGGCGTCTGCCCCCGGATCGATCACGACGGCCTCGGTCGCGCCCCGGTCGGGGCGGACGAGGTAGCAGTTCGTCCCGATCTGCCCGAGTGAGAGCTGGTCAACCGCAAGCGCCAAGGCGGATGAGTTTATCCTTGGCTTCCGTGCAGAGCTGGAACCTGATGGAGATCGACGCTCCTGCGGGCACTCGAGACCCGGTTGTCGTCCACTCGGGCAACGAGGCGCGCGCGGTCCTGATTGCACTCAACGCCGGCCAGGTGATGGGCGACCACCAGGTGAAGGAGAACGCCTGGGTGACCGTCCTCGAGGGCACCGTGCGGATCTCAGCGGGCGGTGAGTCGTTCGACGCCGCGCCGGGCATGCTCTTCCGCTTCGATCCCGACGAGCGGCACTCGCTCGCCAGCGACGAGGGAGCGCGGATCCTGCTCCTGCTCGCGCCGTGGCCGGGCGAGGGCCACTACCGCGGCAGCGCGGCCTAGCGCTTCTTCGTCTCGTCGGTGCGGTCGAGCCGGCGCTGGGCCGCACGCCAGACCATCGTGTCCATGAAGTAGCTGAACGGCAGGAAGAACGCCATCAGCGCGATCGTCTGGACGATCTTCCCGAGCGTCGTCACCTGATCACCCGCGATCAGGAAGACGGTGATGAGCATCAGCGGGAAGAAGAGAAGCCCGCGCTTGCCGGTGCGGCTCCACGACGGCGGCTCGATCGTGCGGCCGCCGCGCCGGGTCGGCTGAGACCTCGCCGGCTTCCCGTTCTTGGACGGACTCGCGGCGACGAGCTCCTCCGCCACATCGGGGGCGAGCTCGTTCCCCTCCTCGTCGACGTAGACCTCTTCGTACTCGTGCCGCTTCAGCTTCTGCCGGCGGCGCTGCTGCTTCTTCGAAGGCATCGGCTCAGTATGCCGAGCGGCTGAAGGCGACGGCGCCGTCCTTGATCACCGCGGCCACGATGTCGCCACCCAGGTGATAGGCGAGGTAGCGCCAGTCGGGAGCATCGAGAAGCGTCAGGTCGGCGGTGTAGCCGGGTGCGATGCGGCCGAGCGTGTCGGCGCGCCCGAGCACGTGAGCCGCGTTCACCGTGCAGGCGGCGAGCGCTTCTGCGGGACTGAGCTTGAGCTGGGTCGCGGCGAGCGAGCATACGAGCGGGAGGCTTTCGCAGAACGCGCTCCCGGGGTTGAAGTCGGTCGCCAGGGCGATGGCGGCGCCCGCGTCGACGAGCGCGCGAGCGGGTGGCATCGGTCGCGCGAGGAAGAGGGCGCTCGCGGGCAACAGGACGCCTGTCACGTCGCTCGCGGCCAGCGCGGCGATGCCCTCCGGGCCGGTCGCCTCGAGGTGGTCGACCGAACGCGCGCCGAGCTCGATCGCGAGCGGGATCGCGCCCGCCTCCGTGAACTGGTCGCCGTGCAGCCGCAACTCCAGGCCGTGCGTGCGGCACGCCTCGAGATAGCGGCGCGCCTGTGTCGCGTCGAAGGCGCCTCGCTCGAGGAAGACGTCTGCGGCCTCGGCGAGCTGCGCCGCATCCGGGAGCACGTCGGCCAGAATGAAGTCGAGATAGGCGTCCGCGTTCGCGTACCCGGGCGGAGTCGCATGCGCTCCGAGCCAGGTCGGAATCCCGCCCGCCGCGGCGATTGCGCGCAACGACGCCAGCTCGGTCTCGCGATCGAGGCCGTAGCCCGACTTTCCCTCGAAGGTCGTCGTGCCGGCGCGGAGCATCCAGTCGCGGTGACGCTGCACTGCCTCGGCGATCCCGGCTTCTCCGGCTGCCCGGGTCGCTCCGACGGTCGAGAGGATGCCGAAGCCTGCCGCGTGCAGGTCCTCGTAGCTGGCGCCGGCCGCGCGGCGCGAGAACTCCTCGACGCGGTCGCCGCCGAAGGCCGGGTGCGTGTGGCAGTCGACGAGGCCCGGAATGGCGCACAGACCGCGGCCGTCGAGCTCCTCGATCTCGCCGTCGAGGGCCGGCAGCTCCGCCATCGAGCCCACCGCTGCGATCGTCGTGCCGTCGCAGAGCACGTACGCGCCCTCGATGAGCTCTCGCTCGCGCAGTCGGGCTCCACGCAGCGGTGCGTCGCGCCCCGCGGGTGAGACGACCTGCAGCAGGTCGCGGATCAGCAGCAGCGACATGACCTAGACGCTCGGCAAGTCGAGGCCGTGCTCCCGTGCGGCGTCGAGCGCCTCGTCGTAACCGGCATCTGCATGTCGCATGACGCCTGTGCCCGGATCGGTGGTGAGCACGCGCTCGAGTCGCTCCGCTGCATCGGCGCTGCCGTCGGCGAGCACGACCATCCCAGCGTGGATCGAGTTCCCGATCCCGACGCCGCCGCCGTGGTGGACGCTGACCCACGTCGCGCCCGCCGCCGTGTTCAGGAGCGCGTTCAGGATCGGCCAGTCGGCGATCGCATCGGAGCCGTCGCGCATGGCCTCGGTCTCGCGGTAGGGCGAGGCGACCGAACCGGAGTCGAGGTGGTCGCGTCCGATCACGACCGGTGCCGAGACGGCGCCCGAGCGAACGAGCTCGTTGATCGCGAGGCCTGCCTTGGCGCGGTCGCCGTAGCCGAGCCAGCAGATCCTCGCCGGCAACCCCTGGAAGGCGACGCGCTCGGGAGCAAGCTCCAGCCAGCGCAGGAGCAGCGCATCGTCGGGGAACAGGCGCCGCAGCTCGTCGTCGATCACCACGATGTCGGCCGGGTCACCCGAGAGGGCGGCCCACCGGAAGGGGCCGATGCCGCGACAGAAGAGCGGCCGGATATAGGCCGGGACGAAGCCCGGGTATGAGAAGGCCTCCTCTACTCCCGCCTCATGGGCCTCCCCCCGCAGGTTGTTGCCATAGTCGAAGACGTAGCTGCCCGCGCGGACGTACTCGAGCAGGCCTTCGACGTGCTTCACGATCGAGGCCCGCGCCCGCCGGAGGTACTCATCAGGGTCGGAACCGCGTAGCGAAGCGGCTTCCGCGACGGAAAGCCCGACCGGGACGTAGCCGGTCAACGGATCGTGAGCTGCAGTCTGGTCGGTGACGAGGTCAAAAGATTCACGCTTTTGTGCCAGTTCCGGCACGATCTCGGCGGCGTTCCCCTCGACGGCGACCGAGAGCGGGCGTCCCTCCGATGCCGCGGCGCGAACGCGCGCAACACCGTCTTCGAGCGAGTCGGCGACCTCGTCGAGATACCGCGTCTCGAGCCTGCGGGCGATCCGCGAAGGGTCGACTTCGATGCAGAGAATCGCGGCGCCGGCCATCGTCGCCGCCAGCGGCTGCGCGCCACCCATCCCTCCCAGTCCGGCGGTGAGGATCGTCCGGCCGCTCAGGTCGGCCGAGCCGAAATGCACCTCGCCCGCGGCGGCGAACGTCTGGTAGGTGCCCTGCAGGATCCCCTGGGTGCCGATGTAGATCCAGCTTCCCGCGGTCATCTGCCCGAACATCGTCAGTCCCTCGGCCTCGAGCCGCCGGAACTCGTCCCATGTCGCCCAGCGCGGGACGAGGAGCGAGTTGGCGATCAGGACGCGCGGCGCGCCCTCGTGCGTCCGGAAGACGCCCACCGGCTTACCGCTCTGGACGAGCAGCGTCTCGTCGTCGCCGAGTCGGAGAAGCGTTCGCACGATCGCCCTGAGCGCGTCATGCGACCGCGCGGCCCGCCCCGAGCCGCCGTAGACGACGAGATCCTCCGGTCGCTCAGCGACCTCGGCGTCGAGGTTGTTCAGCAGCATCCGCAACGGCGCTTCGGTCTGCCACGAGCGGGCGTTCAGCTGCGTGCCGCGAGGAGCGCGAATGCGGGAGAGATCCCCGACGAGCGCCTCGACCGCGGCATCGAGCGTCGAGACGCTCATTGCAGGGGCGCCGATCTCGGCTTCGGCAGCCGCCAGTATGGATCCATCGCGGATTGCAGCGGCAACGCGCTCGATGTCATCCGAAAGCGACCGGTCCTCACGCACACGCTCGGAGTGCTCGCGCACGGCATCGTGCGTCGCGCGCACCCCCGGCGCAGGCTCCAGCGGCGCCAGGAACTCGATCGCCTGCGCACCTGCGAGCAACTCGATCGCCAGTGCCAGCTCGGCATTCGCCAGCACCCGCATCGCTTTGAGCCCTGCGGCGTTCCCCATCGACACGTGATCCTCCTGCCCCGCGCTCGTGGGGATCGAGTCGACGCTCGCCGGGTGGCAGAGCGACTTGTTCTCGGAGACGAGCGACGCGGCCACGTACTGGGGGATCATGAAACCCGAATTGAGCCCGCCCTCGCGGGTGAGGAAAGGCGGTAGCCCCTCCGACAGCGACGGATTGACCAGCCGTTCGACTCGCCGCTCGGAGATGTTCGCCAGCTCGGCGACGGCCATTGCCAGCGTGTCGAGCCCGAAGGCGAGCGGCTGTCCGTGGAAGTTGCCGTTCGAGACGACCATCCCCTCGTCGACGAGGACGAGCGGGTTGTCGGTCGCGGCGTTGAGCTCGATCGCAACGGTCGTCTCGACGCCGGCGAGCAGATCCCGGCTTGCCCCGTGCACCTGGGGCGCGCACCGCAGCGAGTACGCGTCCTGCACCTTGTCGCACCAGCGGTGCGACTCGATGATCGACGAGCCTTCGAGCAAGCGATGCACGTTCGCGGCGGAGTCCAGCTGGCCGCGCAGCGGTCGTGCCTCGTGGATCGCCGGGTGGAAGCTCGTCTGCGACCCCTGCAGCGCCTCGAGCGAGAGCGCGCATGCGAGATCCGCGGTCCGGGCCAGCCGGCTCGCGCGGACGAGCGCGAGCGCCGCCATCGCCGCCATGAACTGCGTCCCGTTGATCAGCGAGAGCCCCTCCTTCGCCGCAAGCCGGATCGGCTCGAGCCCGGCGGCGGCGAGCGCCTCCTCACCAGAGAGGAGCGTTCCGTCGAACCACGCCTGTCCTTCGCCGACGAGGGGGAGCGCCAGATGCGCGAGCGGTGCGAGATCCCCGCTCGCGCCGACCGAGCCGCGCGCCGGCACCCGCGGTAAGACGCCGCGGTTGAGGCACTCGATCAGAAGCTCGACCGTCTCGATTCGCGCACCCGAGTAGCCCTTGGCGAGCGCATTCGCGCGGAGGAGCATCGCGGCGCGGATGACCTCGTCCGGGTACGGCTCGCCCACTCCGCACGCATGGCTGCGGAGCAGGCGGAGCTGCAGTTCCTCGACCTGGTCGTCCGGGATCGACTCCGAGACGAAGCGGCCGAAGCCCGTGTTGACGCCGTAGGTGTGCTCCCCCACCCGCTCCACGAGCGCCCGCGCCGCCTCCATCCCCGCCCGCGCCTCGTCCGCGAGCGCCACGGGCACGCGGTGAACGGCGACCTCCCAGACGTCCTCGATCCGCAGGTCGTTCCCCGTCAGGGCAGGGCTCGCAATCACGCCACCAGTCTGGCGCAAGATGAGCATCCGCGGGAGCGGATGCTCATCGCGCGAAAAATCCCTAAAGGGGGCCGCTTCGCGGCCCCAAGGGCGCTCGCACGCGAAGCTAGTGGTGCATGGGGGCCTCAGTGCCCGGGGTGTGGAGCAGGCTCTCGACCTCGCGCACGCCGTGGATCTTCTCCGTCCTGTCGACGAGTGCGTCGATCAGGTCCTGCGACGGCACCTCGCCCCGTAGCTGGACGACGCCCTGCTGCGCGTTGATGTTGATCGAGCCCTTGACCTCGTGCTCGTCGCGGAAGAGCTCCGACTCGACCTTGTCCTTCAGGGTCGCGTCGTCGTAGTCCTTCGGCTGCAGCGTCCGCGTGGCGATGCTCGTGAACTTCCCGACCACCTTCTGGCGCCGATCACCCGCCACGAACCACGCACCAATTGCCGCGAGCAGTGCCACCAATCCAAGCTTCTTCATCTTCAGCCCCCTTGTCGTTGACTCTCTTCCCCTACCGAGCGAGCCGGAGGTTCAAACTCGGGGAGCAGGCGGAGCTCGAGCACGTGCGACTCGTCGAAGCCGTCGATCCGGAGCATCGCGCCTGCTGCGGCGGCCGCGGCGCCCGCCGGCATCAGGCCGACGAGCTCCGAGCCGACGACCGCTGCGCCATGACGAGCAGCCTCCGATTCGATCCGCCCGACGATCTCGTGGAGCGCCGCTGCCTCCCAGTCCTCCACGTTCATCGACACCTGGACGACGCCCGCGCGCGGCAGCTCGAGCCCAAGTGCGCGCACCCCTGGAAACCCGCCTCCGGTCTCCCGCACAACGGACGCAACCGCTCGGGCAGCTTCGAGCGAGCCGCGCAGGTTGACGTTGAACGCGATCAGCGGCCGGCGCGCCCCGACGATCACACCGCCCGCCCGCTCGTCGAGCCGTGCCGGCCCGAAGTCGGGTGAGAGCTCGCCGGCGTCGATCCGCTGCTGGAGCTCTGCAGGCCCACCGCGCCGAAAGAACGCAGGCCCGCGGCCCGGTGCCAGCTCGCCGTAGAGGAAGACCGGCAGGCCGAGCTCCGTCCCGATCCGCCGCGCGAGCGTGAGCGCGGTCTCGCGGGCGTGCTCGAGGTCGTCGCTGCGGATCGGGACGATCGGAACGACGTCCGCGGCGCCGATGCGTGGATGCGCGCCGTCGTGCCGGCGTAGGTCGATCCGCTCGCGTGCACAGGCGACTCCCGCCAGCAGCGTCTCCACGAGCTCATCCGGCTCTCCGACGAGCGTGAAGACGGAGCGATGGTGATCGGGATCGGTGTGCACGTCGAGCAGCCGTGCAGGCGCGGAGAGCGACTCGCGGAGCGCGCCGATCACGGCCTCGTCGCGGCCTTCCGAGAAGTTCGGCACGGATTCGAGCACATTCGTACTCTAGGAGCGTGAAGGCGTACTACGAGGCGCGGGCGGAGGAGTACGACGACTGGTGGGTCGGAGCCGGCCTCTTCGAGCAGCGCGACAGGCCGGGTTGGGAGAGCGAGCGGGAGTCGCTGTTCCTGGCGCTCGCCGGGCTTCGACCGGTGCCGACGCTCGACGTCGCCTGTGGCACCGGCTACCTGACGCGTTACCTCCCCGGCCGGATCACTGCCCTCGACCAGAGCCCCGCGATGCTGGAGGTCGCCGCGACCCGGATTCCGGCTGCCCGATTCGTCCAGAGCGACGCGCTTCCGCTCCCCTTCGCCGACCGGTCGTTCGGACGCGTCTTCACGAGCCACTTCTACGGGCACCTCGAGGAGGACGACCGGATCGCCTTTCTCGCCGAGGCCGGCCGGGTCGCTCCCGAGCTCGTCGTCGTCGACTCCGCGCTCCGCGATGAGGTCGAGCCGGTCGAGTGGCAGGAGCGAGTCTTGAACGACGGCTCACGCTGGCAGGTGTACAAGCGTTTCTTCGAGCCGGAGGAACTGGCCGCCGAGCTTGGTAACGGCGAGATCCTGTTCGCGGGCCGCTGGTTCGTCGCCGTTCAGGCGTGAGCGCCCGGAAAGGCTCGTACCGCTCGCTGCAATCGCTCCAGCGTGACAACGCGCGCTGCCGGGCGTGCGTGGAGGCGGGCTACCCGCTCGAGTCGTGGCCGGTCCGAGCCCCGTACTCCGGCCAGCGCGCGTATCTCTTCGGCCAGGCGCCGGGGATCGTCGAAGGCGATGAGCGGCTGCCGTGGCGCGGCCGCGCCGGCCAGAAGCTCCGCGGCTGGCTCGGGCTCGAGGGCGACGAGCTGTACGAGACCTTCTACTGCGCCTCCGTCACCCGTTGCTACCCCGGGCGCGCCCCTTCGGGCCGCGGCGACCGGACACCGACCCCACGCGAGCAGGAGCTGTGCGAGTTCTGGCGCGAACGGGAGCTCGCGTTATTGCGGCCGGAGCTGATCGTCACCGTCGGCGGGCTCGCGCTTCGGCGGCTGCTCGGAGTCCCGACGCTGACGGACGCAATCGGAAAGAGCTACACGCGCGGCGACGCGATCGTGATCCCGCTGCCGCACCCGTCCGGCGCGAGTGGCTGGCTCAACGACCCGGCCAACCGCGCCCGGCTCGGGAAAGCGCTGACGCACGTAAAACGGGAGCTCCGACGGCTACATTCGATGACGTGAGCGCAGTCCCATATCGCCGCACGTTCATCCGCCTGCTCGGTTTCCTGCGGCCGTACAAGGGTTCCCTGGTCGTGTCGACGATCCTCGCCGTCCTCTCACAGGCGGCGGCAATCGCAATCGTGTTGCTCGTCGGCGAGGCGATCGACAGCATTGAGGAGCAGCGCGGAACGGCGACACTCGCGTGGATCGTCGTCGCGATTTTCGTCGTCGGCGTCCTGAAAGCGGCGCTCATGGCCGGCCGCCGCCTGATCTCCGGCAAGCAGGCCCTCGGGATCGAAAAGGACATGCGCGAGAGCCTCTACGCCCACCTGCTCCGGCTCTCGTTCGGGTTCTACGACAGACACCAGACCGGGCAGCTGATGTCGCGCGCCACAGTCGACCTCCAGTCGGTGCGCTTCTTCCTCGGCTTCGGCCTCATCTTCTTCTTCCAGCACGTGCTCACGATCGTCTCCGTGATGGCCGTGCTGTTCTTCGTCGACTGGCAGCTCGCGCTGATTGCGCTCGCGATCACGCCGGTGATCGTCGCCGTCGCGTACCGCTACAGCCACGTCTCGCATCCGGTGCTCCGCGACGTGCAGCAGAAGCTGGGCGACGTCGCGACGGCGACCGAGGAGTCGATCGTCGGCGTCCACGTGGTGAAGTCGTTCGCCCAGGAAGACCGGCGTCAATCACAGTTCGAGAGCGCCTCCGGTGCTGTCTTCGACGCAACCGTCCGCGCCTTCCGGCAACGAGCGATCTACGTGCCCCTGCTCTCCTTCCTGCCGCTGCTCGCGCAGGGCGCCGTCCTGCTCGCCGCCGGCCGCATGGTCGTCAGCGGCTCGCTCTCGCTGAGCGGATTCTTCATCTTCAACCTGCTGCTCGCGATGCTGATCGTGCCCCTCAGGAGCCTTGGAATGTGGGTCGGGCAAGCGCAGCGCGCGACGGCGTCGGGCGAGCGGATCTTCGAGGTGATGGACGAGCCCGAGGGCGTCGACGACCGCCCCGGCGCGGTCGAGCTCGCCGTTGGCGCAGGCGCGATCCGCTTCGAGCGGGTCGGCTTCGGCTACGCCGAGGGAAGGCCGGTTCTGCACGAGATCGAGCTCGAGATCGGCGCGGGACGGACGGTCGCGCTGATCGGTCACACCGGGTCGGGCAAGACAACGCTCGCCGCGCTCGTGCCGCGTTTCTACGACGCGACGGAGGGCCGCGTGCTCGTCGAC
This sequence comes from uncultured Gaiellaceae bacterium, assembly GCA_963763755.1. Lineage (GTDB taxonomy): Bacteria > Actinomycetota > Thermoleophilia > Gaiellales > Gaiellaceae > Gaiellasilicea. The sequence goes on along the minus strand of CAVXQE010000010.1, from coordinate 248,587 downwards.
GGCATCGACATCCGGGACGTGACGCGCCGCTCGCTCCGGCGTGAGATCGGCGTCATCTCGCAGGATCCCTTCCTCTTCTCGGCGACCGTCCGCGAGAACATCGCGTTCGGCGTCCGCGACGCCACCGACGAGCAGATCGTCCAGGCGGCGGCGGCTGCGCAGGCGCACGAGTTCGTCGAGGAGCTGCCGCTGGGCTACGACACGGTGATCGGCGAGCGCGGGATCACGCTCTCGGGCGGGCAGCGACAGCGACTCGCGATCGCCCGGGCGCTCGTCATCGACCCTCGCATCCTGATCCTCGATGACGCAACCGCCTCGGTCGACGCGACGACCGAGGCCAAGATCCGGGCCGGCCTCGCCGAGGCGATGCGCGACCGGACGACGATCATCATCGCGCACCGGCTTTCGACGATCGCCCTCGCCGACGAGGTCGTCGTCCTCGACCACGGTCGCATCGTCGCCCACGGGACTCAGGCCGAGCTGCTCGCAACGAACGCGCTGTACCAGGAGATCCACGAGCACGGGCTGCTCCAGGGCCTCCTGAAGGAGAGCGCGTGAAGGTCTGGCAGGCCGGCAGCCACCTGTCCGAGGAGCGGGGCGGCGAGGTGCGCGACTGGTCGTGGCGCCGCACACGGCGGCGCATCGGCGTCCTCGCCCGGCTGACGCTGCCGTACAAGGGCCGGACGACCCTCGCGCTCGTGACGCTCCTCGCGTACACGCTGGTCGCGCTCGCGCCCCCATACCTGGCGAAGCTCGCGATCGACCAGGGCATCAAGGCACACGACCTCGAGCGGCTCACGTGGATCGTCGGCCTCTTCATCGGCTTCGCGCTCCTCGCCCTCGTACTCTCGGCCGCGAACACGTACTTCACCGGCTGGACGGGCGAGCGCGTCCTCGCCGACCTGCGAAACAAGCTCTTCGCCCATCTCGCACGGCTCTCGCTCGGCTACTACGAGCGCAACCGGGCCGGCGTGATCATCAGCCGGATCACGAACGACGTCGAGGCGCTCGACCAGCTCGTCACCGACGGCGTCACGAGCCTGATCCAGAACACGCTCCTGCTCCTCGGCACGGCGGTCGTTCTCTTCCTCCTGGACGTCAAGCTCGCGCTCGCGACGCTGACCGTCCTGCCGCTGATGGCCGTCGCGACCGCCTGGTTCCGCAGCCGCTCCAACCGCGCCTATCGCAATGTCCGCGAGCGGCTCGGCCTCGTGACCGCCACGCTCGCCGAGGACATCGCCGGGATGCGAGTCGTGCAGTCCTTCACGCGGGAGCCCGTGCAGCAGAAGGCATTCCACGGTGTCAACGACCGCTACCGCGGCGCCAACTACGAGACCGTGATCCTGAACGGGATCTACTTCCCGATCGTCGACCTGCTGGCGTCGGTCGCCACTGCCATCGTCTTCGGCTACGGGGGCTGGCTCGTCTATCACGGCGAGATGAGTGCCGGAACCCTGTTCGCCTTCGCGCTCTACCTCTCGAACTTCTTCGACCCGATCCAGCAGCTCTCGCAGCTCTACAACACGTTCCTCGCGGCGATCGCGGCGCTGGACAAGATCCTCGGCGTGCTGGACGAGGAGCCGCAGGTCGTCGACACAGCCGACGCGACCGACCTGCCTCGGATCGAAGGGCACGTCCGCTTCGACGACGTCCGCTTCGGCTACGGGCCGGAGTTCCCCGAGGTGCTGCACGGGCTCGATCTCGACGTCGCCGCCGGCACGACGGTTGCCCTCGTCGGCCACACCGGCGCGGGCAAGTCGACGATCGCGAAGCTGATCGCGCGCTTCTACGACCCGACCGACGGCACGCTCTCGATCGACGGCCACGACCTGCGCAACGTCACACAGCGCTCGCTGAGGCGTCAGCTCGGAATCGTCCCGCAGGAGGGGTTCCTCTTCGGCGGCACGGTCGCCGAGAACATCGCGTTCGGCCGTCCCGACGCGCGACCCGAGGAGATCGCGGCCGCCGCCGAAGCCGTCGGCGCGCAGCGATTCATCCTCGAGCTCGAGGACGGCTACGAGACGCAGCTCGGCGAGCGCGGCACGCGTCTCTCGCTCGGCCAGCGCCAGCTCGTCGCCTTCGCCCGCGCGCTCCTTGCCGACCCGCGCATCCTGATCCTCGACGAGGCGACGTCGTCGGTCGACATCGGTACCGAGCGCCAGATCGAACGAGCCCTCCGTCGCCTGCTCACCGGCCGCACCGCATTCGTGATCGCGCACCGCCTCTCGACCATCCGCGACGCCGACCTGATCGTCGTGCTCGAGCACGGCCGGGTCGTCGAGCAGGGCACACACGAGGAGCTGATGGCGCGACGCGGGCTCTACACGAGCCTCTACGGCGACTGGGCCGACGAGGTGGCCTAGATTAGATTGTGAGCGTGAATCTGACCGACGTGGAGGTCGTCGCGGCCGGCGAGCTCGCCAGCTGGGGCCGCCGCCTCGCGGCGCTGATGATCGACAGCCTCGTCCTCGCGACGATCGTCACCGTCACCGTCCTCGCGGCGGGGGTGCCGCTCGACGAGATGAACGACCGGATCCGCAACGGAGAGTCGCTCCTGATCCTGCTCCTCGTGGTCGTACCGGAGGCGATCTACACGACGGCGCTGATTGGTTCGCGCAACCAGACGTTCGGGAAGATGGCTGTCGGGATCAAGGTGGTCGACGTAGACAACCACTCATCCATCGGCTACAGGCGGGCGTTCACCCGCTGGCTTTCGACCGCGTTCCTCTGGGCGCTGTTCTGGATCCCCGGCATCCTCGATCATCTGTGGCCGCTCCGCGACGACCGGAACCAGAGCTTCCACGACAAGTTCGCGCGCAGCCTGGTGGTGCGCACATGACCGAGCTCGACAAGACGACCGAAGAGCGCATCGATGCGCCCATCTCGGAGGAGGCGGTCCGCGAGACGAGGCTGACGCCTGCGCAGGCGGTCGAGAAGATGCACATCAACCTGCCGGTGCGGGGCAACCGCAAGCTGCGGAAGTTGCTCGAGCGCGTGAACGAGGACAAGCAGCTGAAGGGCTGGTGGCACGTCGCGAACGTGAATGCGGTCGTCCGGATGGAGATCAACGATCACTCCTGGGTGCACATCCAGATCGTCGCGAACATCGCGCTCAAGCTTCTCCGGCAACTGACGAAGCACGGGATCGAGCCTTCCGCGGTCCGCGACTTCGGGCTCGAGCAGGACGATGCCGAGGTGATCGTCGCCCTCTCCTCGCTCCTCCATTGCGTCGGGATGTCCGTCCATCGGCACGGGCACGAGGACTTCTCGCTCTTCCTCTCAGAGCCCAAGATGCGCGAGCTCCTGCGCGGGATCTATGAGGAGCCGGAGCTCACCGTCATCATCTCCGAGGTGCTGCAGGCGATCACGAGCCACCGCGCCGACGGCCAGCCGCTGGCACTCGAGGCCGGCATCCTGCGTGTCGCCGACGCGCTCGACATGGCCGAAGGACGCTCGCGGATCCCGTTCGAGAAAGGCCGCGTCTCGATGCACTCGCTGTCGGCGGCCGCGATCGACGATGTCTCGATCAAGGACGGCGAGTCGCATCCCGTGATGATCGAGATCGTGATGAACAACTCGTCCGGCCTCTTCCAGGTCGACGGCCTGCTGAAGGCGAAGCTGATCGGGTCCGGGCTCGAGCCCTACGTCGAGGTGATTGCCCACATCGACACGGAGGCCGAAAAGCGGCTCGTTCCGATCTACCGCCTCGAAACGTAGTTGGCTAAACTGGCGCTCGAAGAGCCGATGCGGGATCGTCTAATGGTAGGACGCCGGACTCTGAATCCGGTAGTCTAGGTTCGAGTCCTAGTCCCGCAGCTCGAAGAAAAGCCCCGCGTTTGCGGGGCTTTCGTGTTCCTAGGGACGCTTGCCGAGCCCGTTCGGCCCTGCTTCTACCGACTGGACGCAGAATCGCTGTATTCATGCGGCCTTGCGGGCGTCGGACCCCGACCGGGCCTGTCACGCCGGCGGTCGCGGGTTCTCGTTATCCAGGCCAGATCATCGCGCAAGCCAGCGGTCAAGGAACGCCCGGGCGGTGGAGACCGTGAGCGCACTCGCCGCGCATGCCCCTCCGTGTCCGAGGCCCCGCAACCGCAGACTCTGACCGTTGGCTGCTGGCATCGCTCATGAACCGCGAAGGACTGGCCTTCGTAGTTGTCTTGCGAAGGACCTACTTCGCGAAAGGGGAGCAGACCAATGCTTGGTCCATCCGTATTCGCCCTCAGCAGACAACTGCGTGCCGTCGCCGTCGTCGTTGGCTTAGTCGCAGCTCTTGCCGCGGGCTCCGTCGGGCCGGCTGCGGCGGCGCCGACGGCTAATCGGTTCGACCAGATCAATGTCGTGTCAGACCTGCCCGGCGTTGCACCGATCCTCGACCCGCTGCTGGTCAACCCGTGGGGACTGGCGCTGTCACCCACCAGCCCGCTCTGGGTTGCCAACAACGGCACCGGAACCGCGACCCTCTACCGGGGCGGCGGTGGCGGAACCCCGTTCGTCAAGGTGGCCCTGGAGGTCGCCGTGACCAACGGCGCCCCGACCGGTCAGGTGTTCAACGGCACGACCAGCTTCCAGGTGCCCACGCCGCTAGGCCCCCGCCCCGCAGTGTTCATCTTCGACAGCCAGACCGGTGACATCACCGGGTGGAACCCGGCCAACGGGGCGACCGCGGTGGTGGCCGCGCACTCCGACGACGCGATCTACACGGGGCTTGCGCTGCTGCAGACGCCCAGCGGCCCGTTCCTGCTCGCGGCGGACTTCCGGCACGCGCGGATTGACGTCTTCGACGGTAACTGGAACCGTGTCAACGTCGGTTCGGCGTTCACCGACCAGGACTTGCCGGCCGGCTACGCCCCGTTCAACGTGCAGGTCCTGGACGGCGCGGTCTACGTTGCCTACGCCCTGCAGGACGAGGACGGCGAGGAGGAAGTCGCCGGCCACAACCGCGGGTTCGTGGACAAGTACACCGACTTCGGCCAGACCGTGCAGCGGATCGCCAGTCGTGGCAACCTCAACGCGCCGTGGGGCCTTGCCATCGCGCCGGGCAGCTTCGGCAAGTACGCCGGCGCGCTCTTGGTCGGCAACTTCGGCGACGGGAAGATCGGAGCGTACGCCGACAGTGGGGACTTCCTCGGCTTCCTGCGCGACCGCAACAACGACGTTCTCTCCATCGACGGCCTCTGGGCGCTCTTGCCCGGAACTGCCGCGAGCGGAGGGACCGACGCGGTCTGGTTCAGCGCCGGTCCCGATGAAGAAACGCACGGCCTCCTCGGCATCATCCGCCCAGCCGGTTAGCGACGCCGACTCCAGGCGCGTTCGCTGCGCCCCGCCGGGATGTATCCGGCGGGGCGCAGAGGTGGTAGGCAAGGCGGTCGTCCAGCAGGAAGCCGACGCGGCGCGTGGCAAGAATGGCAACGCCCGACGTTCGCTCGCGTTCGGTCAAGCGTTCGCTGCGCTGCTTCCGCTCAACACGCCCTCTGCCGAATTCAGCGACTGACGCGAACGCTGCCGACTCGCAAGCTGGCGTCTCGACGCGGCGGGTGCCCCCGAAGTCACTCTTTCAGCGGTACGAGTCGACTGGTCGGCCGCGGCGGTTGCTGACATGGACTGACCCGCGGGACGGGATGCTCGTGTCGGAGCGCCTCGTCAGCACGTCCCAGTGGAAGGAGGGAGCCAGCGGGTTGGGAGAGGGGCCGTGAGGCGCCCTCTCCCAGAGGATGCTCGTCAATCGCGGATCTCGAACGGAACGGCGACGATGTTCGACGCGACCCCGTAGGCGGTCAGGTCCAAGCCGTTGATGCGGCCGTCGCGGTTTGCGTCCGGCACGGCTGCCGGCGCGTCGTTGTAGACGCCGTCCTTGTTCTTGTCGGCGGCGACGGCGACGCGGAGGACGGTCTTGACGTTGCGGCCGAAGCTTGCGGCCCCGACGATCCAGGTGTCCCAGATCTCGTTCGTCCTCTGGTTCGTGAACCCGGTGAGGTTGAAGAGGTTCGCCAGGTTCTGTCCGCTCCTGGCGCCGATCGTGGCCGTGGACAACAGCACGATCAGGCCGGGGACCTTCTCGTCGACGCCAGGCCCGAACGCTCCGGGGAACGGGGCCTGGTTCAGATGGGCTGTCGGTCCCGTCAGCTGGAATCCGGCTCCGCTGGCGGCGAGGCTCGGGTAGCGGAGAGCCAGGTCGACGAAGAAGCCCTTACTCTCCTTGCCGGCGACGTCGCCTGCCCGGGGTGAGAGGACGCTCACCTTCACGGGCGCCTTCGTGGGCTTCGCCGCGGACGCGGAGGATGCGCTGCCGGCGACGATCGCGCCTGCCAGAGCGGCCGTCGCTGCGACGGAGAGCACAGTTGCTTTCAGATTGCGGGTCATGCTGATCTGCTCCTTTGTGTCGGTGGTGGATCGGGTTGCGGTATCTCGAGCCGTCGTCAGCCGACGCGGAACGAGCCGTGCATCTCCCCGGCGTGCGGGTCGCACAGGAAGCGGTAGCTGCCCTTCCTGAGCTTGAGGACGAGCGACTTCGTGCCCGTGAAGCCGACGCCGGTGATGACCTTGTTCACTCCCGGGCCGCTGAGGTGGAAGTCGTGGATCGCGGCGCGGTCGTGCACGAGGAAGCGGTAGGGGACACCCGCCTTTAGCTGCGTGACCTTCTTGCCGCCGAGCGTCAGGTCGATCGTGAAGCCAGGCCCGACCGAGCCGACGACGGTCTTCGGTGCTGGGGCAGCGGTGCCGGGTGCGGCGGCGATCGCCGCCGCTCCGGCCAGTGCGGCGAGCTGCGCGGCGCGGAGTGTGCGCGGACGGGTGCGTCGGATGTTGTTCTTCATGGGGTTCCTTTCTCGCCCTGGCGAGGCCCTAGGGCGCGATGTTGTGGTTGAGGTGGAAGACGTTCTCGGGGTCGTAGCGACGCTTGACCTCGACGAGGCGGTCGTAGTTGGGGCCGTAGGCCGCGCGGATCGCGTCGTCCGCCTGGTCGTCGCCGAGGTAGTTCAGCCAGCGTCCGCTGCCCAGATGCGGCCGCAGCGCCGCGAACGTCTCGCGGGTCCAGGCGATGTTGGCCTCCGTGTCGGCGGCGTCGGTCCACACCGCCGGGATGAGGAGGTTCCAGCCGCGCTCGCGGTGCGGCACGGCGGTCTCGGTGACGCCGACCCGTGTGACGGCGCCGTGGAAGTGCTCGAGCAGGACCGCCGTCATCGTCGAGGGGACGGCCGCGAACCGCTCGACCGCGAGCTCGATCAGTTCGTCGGGCAGGCCGCGGGTGAAGCTCGAGAGCCAGTAGTTGAGCGATCCGGACGGGTAGCCCGCGTCGAGGATCGTGTTCATGACCGGGTACGGCATCGGGCCGACGTCGACCGCCAGAGGAGAGCCCCAGGCCTTGAAGGGCTCGAGCTCTCGTTCCGCCTCCTCCGGCGAACCGGTGTGGAAGACGACAAGGGCGCCAAGCTTCACGCCCGAGCCGTCCGGTGCGTGGACAAGCCCGGCGAACACGGTCAGGTCGTCGGAGGCGTCTGCGACGGCGTTTCGGTAGAAGCGGAGCAGGTCTGGAGCGGCGGCGATCGGGTGGGCGATCAGGCCGCCGACGACCGTCTCCACCGGGTGCAGCCGGTAGGTGAACGTCGTCGCGACGCCGAAGTTGCCGCCCCCGCCGCGAAGTGCCCAGAACAGGTCGGGGTGCGAACCTGCGTCGGCGCGGAGGACGTCGCCTTCGGCGGTGACCAGCTCGACGGCTAGTAGGTTGTCCGAGGCCAGCCCGAACTTGGCCATCAGCCAGCCGAGTCCGCCGCCGAGGGTGTACCCGGCGATACCCGTCCCCGAGACCGCTCCGCCGGTGACCGCGAGGCCATGCGCTGCGGCTGCCTCGTTCAGCTCGCCCCAGGTGACGCCGCCTTCGGCGACGGCGGTCGCACCAGCAGGGTCGACCGCGATCCGCTTCATCTCCGATAGGTCGATCATCAGCCCGCCGTCGGTGACGGCACGGCCCGCGACGTTGTGTCCGCCACCGCGGATCGAGACCTCGAGATTCGCCCGGCGCGCGAGCGCGAGCGCCGCGATGACATCGTTCGTGCCGCGGCAACGGACGATCAGAGCCGGCCGCCGGTCGACGAGGCCGTTGTGCACCGTGCGGGCCTCCTCGTACCCGGGATCGTTCGGCCCGAGCACGGAGCCCGCGACCTGGTCGGTCAGCTCTGCCACTAGTGTTGCGTCCACAGCGGTACTCATCTGTCGCTCCTCCGAGAGGTGGTTGGTCAGGCGATCGTGGCGACGGGGGACACGCACTCGCACCGTGGCGACCCCCCTGTCTTTTCGGGCCGACCCCGAGAACGGAGTTCCGTTCGGCACGAGCGCGGACTAGGCTGAAGGCATTTGGCGGGCCAGCCGCTCAACACGGGGCTCCTCGAACGGATCGACGAGCTCGCGCACCTCGACGGCGCCCTGGACGAGGCCTGCGCCGGGCGTGGCAGGTTCGTCGTACTGGAAGGGCCGGCCGGGATCGGGAAGACGGCGGTGCTCGCCGCGGTGCGGGAGTCGGCGGCCGCGCGCGGCATGCGGGTGCTGCGCGCCCGGGGCACCGAGCTCGAGCGCGAGTTCGCGTTCGGCGTCGTCCGCCAGCTCTTCGAGCCGCCGTTGGCGCACGCATCCGAGCTCGAGCGGGGCGAGCTGCTGCACGCGACCGCTGGCACGGCGGCGGCCATTCTCGAACTGCCGGGCGCCGCCCCGGCTCCCGACGACCCTGCATCGCTCCGCCCGGACGTCTCGTTTGCAGTCCTCCATGGCCTCTACTGGCTGTGCGCCAATCTCGCGGCGGCTGGTCCTGTCTGCCTGGTCATTGACGACGCCCACTGGGCCGACGGCCCATCGCTTCGCTATCTGGCCTTCCTGCTCACGCGCCTGGAGGAGCTGGACGTTGCGCTCGTGCTCGCGACCCGGCCGCAGGAGGCCCGTACCGACACCGAGCTGCTCGCGGCGCTGGCGGGTGATTCGGGCGCCGATCTGATCCGGCTCTCCCCTCTGAGCAGAGTCGCGGTCGCGGAGCTGGTCGAGGCGACGCTGGTCGGCGTCCCGGATCCGCTTTTCATCGACACCTGTCTCCGCGAGACGGGCGGCAGCCCGTTCCTGCTGCGGGTTCTCGTGGACGCGCTACGAGAGGGAGGAATCGCCCCGACGGCGGACGCCGCTCGCTATGTCGAGCGCATCGGAGCGCGACCGGTCGGCCGCTCCGTTCGTCTCAAGCTCCGCCGGTTGCCCGAGCAGGCGGGACGGCTCGCGCGGGCGCTGGCGATCCTCGAGGAAAGCGAGCTTCTCCAAACTGCGTGGCTGGCCGATCTGGACGAGCCTGACGCGGCCGAGGCAGCCGAGCTGCTGGCCTCGGCTGGGATCATCGAGTCGGGCCGGCCGTTGGCGTTCATCCACCCGATCGTCCGCAGCGGGATCTACTCAGACCTCTCCGGCATCGAGCGCGCACGAGGTCACAGCGGCGCGGCGCGACTGCTCGCCGAGGAGCCGGGCGCGCGCGAGCGCGTCGCCCAGCACCTGCTCCTGAGCGAACCCGCGGCCGATCACTGGGTGGTCGAGCGACTGGTCGCGGCCGCCTGCGCCGCCGGCAAGCAGGGTGCTCCGGAGGCCGAGGCGGTCTTGCTGCGCCGCGCTCTCGCCGAGCCACCGGAGGCAAGTGTGCGTCCCGTCCTGCTGCTCGATCTCGGCATGGCCGAGGCGAGCGCCGGTCTCCCCGAGTGGCCGGAGCACCTGCAACAGGCCGTCGACGCCGCACCCACCGCCGAGGCGGCCGGCCTGGACGCTCTCGTGCTCGGGTTGGCGCTCAGCCGCGCACAGCGATTCGAAGAGGCGGTGGTCGTGCTCGATCGCGCCCGAGCGGCCGTCGGCGACGCCGGGTCAGACCTCTCGCTCGCGCTCGAGGCCGCCGCGGTCGTCGCCGCGCTGAACGATCCCTCCGCCGCAGCCTCGGTCGCGTCGCGCCGCAAGGCTCTGCTCGCGCGAGCTGCTGATCAGACGGCTCCACCCGAGCTGCTGGCGGCGGCCGCGATGATCTCGGTCCTCGCGAACCAGCCCGCGGAGATCGGAGCCGACCTCGCCGCCCGAGCACTCCGCGCCGGCGGGACCGAACCGCCTCGCTCCGGGATTCCGCCGTGGTTCGCGTTCGCAACCTGGTTCTCCCAGGCCACCTTGTCTCTGCTCTGGACCGAGCGGTACGCTCAGCTGCAGCCTTTACTCGACGTCTCGATCGCGAACGCACGCGCGCGTGGGGACGGCGGCCGGCTCGCCGCCGGCCTGGCCCACCGAGGCTGGCTGGCGCTTCGCCGCGGCGATCTGGCCGCCGCCGAGGCCGACAGCCGGAGTGCGCTCGCAGCGGCCGAGCTGCCCGCGCCGACTCTCTACCGCGTCTTGAACTGCGCCGTCCTCGTCGTCGCGCTCACCGACCAGGGCGCCCTCGACGCCGCGGAGCAAGAGCTCGCGCCCCTCCAGGCCGAAGCTGAGAGCGGCTCGATCACCGCCGCCGTGCTCCGCGTCGCCCGCGGTCGACTGCGGGTCGCACAGGGACGGGTCGCGGAGGGGCTCGAAGACTTCCTCGCGGTCGGTGAGGTGCTGACACGAGCGCAGATCACCTGCCCGAGCTACCTCCCCTGGCGCTCGCAGGCCGCCCTTGCCCACCTCGCACTCGGCCAGGACGACGAGGCTCTTCGCCTGGCGAACGAGGAGGTGGAGCTCGCCCGCGCATTCGGAACGCCGCGCGCGCTCGCCGCGGCCAAGCGCGTCGCCGGCGTCGTCGTCCGTGGCGATCGCGGCGAGTCGCTGCTGCGCGAGTCCGTCGACGAGTTCGAGCTGGCCGACTCACGCGTGGAGCGAGCACGAGCGCTCGCCGACCTCGGCGCCCTGCTGCGGCGTCGCAACCGGCGTACCGAGGCACGCGACCTCCTCCGCGAGGCACTCGACGTCGCCCACCAGGCGGGCGCGAAGCCGCTCGCGCAGCAGGCGGAGATCGAGCTCCGCGCCACCGGTGCACGCCCGCGCCGCGTCGTCCTCACCGGGCTCGACGCCCTCACCGCCAGCGAACGGCGCGTCGCGGAGCTCGCCGGCGAGGGCCTCACGAACCGCGAGATCGCCCAGACGCTGTTCATCACGACACGCACGGTCGAGGGGCATCTGACGAGCGTCTTCCGCAAACTGACGCTCGACTCCCGCGACGGACTCCCAGCCGTACTAGCCGGCAGCCCACCGGTTCCTGCGTAGCACCGTCAACCGCCGTCGGAAAGGTCCCACAACTCGACAACGCCTGCTCGGGTCGTCACTCGCGAGCCTCGGGCGGTGTCGTGATCAGCTCGGGAGGCTGAGGCCGACCCTGGGGAAACTCCTCGGGCCATCTGACAACCCAGCGAGCGTGGAGTCGAGCTCGTCGCAGAGCTCACGATGTCCGGCGACTCGATGGATGTGTGGGCGGCGAGCACGCTCGCCGCCCACAAGGTCGAGCGTCTAGTAGCCCGCCCCGAAGGTCGATCGGGGCACGATTCCGAGCACCTGCTGCTGGTAGTAGACGGGCCCGCCGCCGTCGGCGGTCACCGTTGGCGAGGGGTAGTGCGTCGAGACCGCGTACGTGTAGACGTTGCCGTTCGAGATCGCGAGCCCGAAGTAGTCGCCGATGAAGCCGCGGCCCGTCGGGCACGGATCGCTGTGTCCGGCGCACGCGTACTGGGTGATCCCGTCGACCTTCTGCTGCGACTGGTCGGGATCCCAGGTGAACTGCGAGACCCGCACGTTGCCGCCGACCGGCACGGCACCGGCCGCCGTTCCGGCGTCCTTGTACGCCTGGAGCGAGACGTCGATGCAGGTGTTTGCGTCGCCCACGTGCTGCGGCAGGATCGACGGGTCGTTCGGGCACGTTAGCTGGCGGTCGTAGAAGGCGACCGCGACCGCGCCGCCGGGACCCGCCGCGACGGAGGGCTGGAACTGATCGGTCGTGGCCGAGTTCGGCGCATCGTTCACCGTCTGCACGGGCGACCACGTCAGGCCCCCGTCGGTGGACTGCCTGAACTTGACGTCGAACTGGCCGGACGCAGCGTCCCAGTCCTCGTAGGTCAGGTAGACGTGGCCCGGATAGGTCTGACTGGCGGTGAAGCTCTCGATGATCCCGTCGCGGAAGTTCGTGTTCGGGAGGAAGCCGTTCGGGTTCTCACCCGGCGTCGCCGCCTCCACGAACGGGCCGAACGTGACGCCGTCATCGAGCGAGCGCGTCACATACACGTGCCCGACGCGGTTCTTGTTGGTCGTGTCGAAGCCGCCGACGAACGCCACGTAGAGGGTCCCATCGGCTCCGACGGACGGGTAGACGTACGTCGTCGCCGGGGTCGTCACGCCCGGAGCCGTGATCGTGATCGCCTTGCGGAACGTGAGCCCGCGGTCGGCGGAGACGGCCAGTCGGATCTTCCCGTTCCCGGCCGCGCCGTTGAACGTCGTCCAGGCCGCGTACACGTGATCCTGGAACCGAGTGCCGACGAAGTGATTGACGGCCACCCACTGCTTGTCCTCGACATGGCCGGAGGCAAGGCTCGTCTGATTGTTGTTCGGCTCCAGGTCTTCGCCCCCGTTGCCCTTGATCCAATGTGCGCCGAGGTCGTCGCTGTACGAGACGTCGACCGCGCCGTTCGGGTGCAGGCCACCCTCCCAGAACGCGTTGAACGGGAGCGTCACCTGGTACGCCCGGCCCCGGGTGTCGAAGTCGACGTTCGGGTCGGTGTTGTTCGTCCAACTGGGCGGCATGTCCTGCGTGCCGGTCGAGACGCAGTCGTACCCCTGGACCTGGTTCGATCCCGTCACCGCCCCGTTCTGGAAGGTGACCGTGCCGAGATGGAAATCGTAGAAGGTGCTGTACTTCTCGAAGAAGATCTTCGAGTTGCCGATCAGCGTCTCGGTGCCGGGCTTGACCGCGATCCAGGACTCGGAGCGGTTTGCGTTGTAGAGCCCGCTCCGGCAGGTTCCGGGATCGGGCCGGGTCGCGCCCGGCGGGACCGGATAGCCGCCGCCGGTGATGACGCCGTCTGCGACGACGTTCGTCGCGACGGGTGTCTGCCATGACACGGCGGACGCCGCGCCGGCCATGACCAACGCGCTCGCCGCTGCGAGCGCGACTGCTGCTCGTTTCACCTCGTCCCTCCTTCTAGTCGAAGGCTTCCCAAGGACCGGCAAGTCTTACAGGTGGCCCGTGCTCGGGCGGTGGCAGATCGCTCCGAATGTCCCCGGCTAGAGAGCCCTCCTCGCGCAAACCCGCCGGGACACTCGTCGATCCGGCGGCCATAGCACGGCGCTCGCGCCCCCTGGTTCGGCGCTCGGAGCTCAAGGGACATGCCCGCACACTCGCGCAGCGCGGCAGCGCCTCACGAAAACCCTGCTCTCGCGGGGTTTTCGTTTTCTCGGTTGGCGACGCGGGATGGCCGCGTCCGAGAATGACACGCCTTCCGGTCTTGAGGCGAGTGTTCTGGAATACCCGTGAGCGGCCGCTCTGCGCTGCGGGTTACGTCCTAGACTCGCAGCGTGACGCACTCGATCGGGACGCGGTTCGTGGAGGCGGTTGCCGCACAGGATGCGTCGGCGATCGCGGCTTGCTTCACCCCCGGTGTCGCGTTTCGGGCGCTCATCCCGCCCGGCCTACGCGAGCGCACGGGAGCCGAAGAGGCGGCGGCGCTGGTCGCCGGCTGGTTCGCCGACTCGACGGAGCTTCGCCTCGTCGAGTCCAGGGCGGAGGAAGTCAGCGACCGGCTCCACGTCGCGTACAGGTTCGAAGGCGTCGAAGATGACGAGCCCTACGTCGTCGAGCAGCACCTCTTCTGCGTGCTTGCCGGCGGCGTCATTGAACGCGCGCATCTGCTTTGTTCCGGCTTTCGGCCTCGCGACGGAGCCTGAGTACGCGCCTGGCGAGTGTCCTCTCGCCGGCCTCGAGTTGCTCTGTCGTCGCCCGACGAGGCAGCCGTGATCCTCGATCGTCTCCGCAAGCTCCCGGACGACGCCGATCTTGAACGAGTCCGCTCCGAATCCACCCAACACTGTGGGTCTACGCGCCCCGAGGACGTACCGGCCCGGCTTTGGAATCATTCAGCCGCGGCGCAGGATCACGCGCCGTCCACCGCGACGAAAGGGGCCGACATGAGCGCACAGCGAAGGATTTCGTTCGCCTTTGGCGCGCTGTTCCTCATCACCTTCATCACTTCGATCCCGGCGCTTGGTCTGTTCCAGCCGGTTCTCGATGATCCCCAGGGCTATATCGCCGGCGCAGGTGCCGACAACCGCATCTACTTCGGTGCCCTCCTGGAGCTGATCCTCATCGTCGCGAACATCGCCACCGCGGTTGTCGTGTTCCCGCTCCTCAAGCGGCAGCACGAGATCCTCTCGCTCGGCTACGTCACGGCTCGCATCATGGAGTGCGTCTTCATTCTCGTCGGCATCATCGCCGTCCTGGCAATCGTGACTTTGCGGCATGACGCGGGCGCGGACGCCGCCGCACTCGGCGGTCTGGCCGAATCACTCGCCGCGATCAAGGACTGGACGTTCCTGCTCGGACCCAGCTTCGTCGTTGGCATCGGGAACGGGCTGATCCTGGGATACCTGATGTACAAGTCCGGCCTGATGCCCCAGCGCCTGGCCCTGCTGGGAATGATCGGCGGTCCGCTCCTCACGCTTTCTGCGATCGGCGTGCTCTTCGACGTCTACGACGCGGGCGCGCCGGTGAAGAGCATTGCGGCGCTCCCCGAGATCATTTGGGAGCTCTCGCTGTGCTTCTACCCGCTGATCTGGGGGTTCAAGTCGTCGTCTCCAATCCTCGCGGAGGAGGGGCGCCCCGTCCTGCATCCTGCCTTGAGCGCGCGCTGACCAGCCACGAATGTGTAGCTGTTCCCGCCGTGGGCCGCCTCGTCTTTTTCGGCGCAAACTGCGGCCCGCGACCTATCGGCGGCCGGTCTTGCATGATATGCCCCAGTCGTGCGCCTCTTGGGCCGTCGCTCCGCGCTACCGCCGCTCGATGAAGCAGCTGCCTACGCTCGCTGTCACGGCAACCGGGACAACGACGTTCGGATCGTGAAGCTGCCTCCACGCCGGCCGCGCTACAAGGACGTGCTGACGACCGGCGAGGAGCTGCGCGTCCTCTTCGAGGAACGGCTCGACGCGCGCGAGCCCGAAAGCGCTTAGGGACCACACGAAAGCGGGCCCCGAAGAGCCCGCCCCCGCTTCGCTGCCCCCGCGAACCTAGAGTCCGGCGATTCTCGGCCGGCGAATGTAGGTGATCCCGATTCCGAGTGCCAGGACGAGCACGAGCGTCCCGAGTCCGAGCGTCACTGCCCCGTCCCAGGAGACGCCGGAGTTCGACGACGTCGCCGACGAGGCTCCGTCCGAGATCGCGAACCGGTCTGCGCGGTCGTCCGGCCGCACTGAGGTGCTGGCGAGGGCGCTCGCGAGCACGACCTGCTGCCCGACTGTGAACCGAGCCGACCTGTCGTCGGGCCTTTGAATTGCCGACTGCTGCAGAGCGACGCCACCGCCGCCACCGGCAGGTGTGGGCTTGGCCGCAGCCGGCGCGGCGAATGCAGCGAGTGAAACTCCGATCGCGAGGCGGCGAAGCCACCGCTTTCTCCGATTCGTCATGGTGCTCCTCCCCATTGCCGTGAACCCCCTTGCCTCGACCACGGGACGGACGAAGGCGCCGGTTTCTTCCCGATGGCCGACAATCCGCTTGAATGGCGGTGCCGCGATGACCACCGAACTCACCGACGCTCAACTCGTCGAGCGCTGCAGGGCGGGAGAGCAGGAGGCGTGGAACGAGCTCGTCGAACGCTTCTCGCGCTATGTGTACGCGATCGCCGTACGCGGATTCCGGCTGCCGGAGAACGACGCCGAGGATGTCTTTCAGGATGTCTTCGCCCGCACATTCGAACGGCTCGACTCGCTGCGGGACGACACCGCGATCAGACCCTGGCTCGCCCAGCTGACACGAAACGCATGCGTCGACCGGCTCCGTGCGGGCACGCGCGAGCAGCCGACCGAGGAGCCGCTCGCCGACGAGGTCGACGCGGAGCTCGAGGGCCTCGACGAGGCACTGGACGTGCACGAAGGGCTGCAGGCGCTCTCGCCGAACTGCCGCGAGGTGCTCGACCGCTTCTTCGCGCGCGACGAGAGCTACCGGGTCATCGGCGAAGCTCTCGACCTGCCCGCCGGCACGATCGCGAGCCGGATCTCGCGGTGTCTCGGCAAACTGCGCGAGAAACTCGAGGGAAGAAAACCTGTCCCGGACCCGTCTGGAGGTTCATGAGCGCTGCCCCACACGACGAGGAACGCCTGGGCGAACTGCTCGGCATGCTGCCGCCGGCACCGACCGGATGGGTGCAGGCCGCGCAGGAGCTTCCCGAGGCACGTCGCCAGCTCGATGAGATCGTCGAGCGGGCTCGCGAGGACGCCGCGTTCCGCGTTCGTCTCCTCGCGGACCTCGAGGCTGCGCTCACCTCGGCCGGCTATGAGCCACGCCCTGCGCTCTCCGAAGCGCTGCGTGCCCGCCTCGCCGAGCTCGATTCGGCGTAGGCTTCCCCTCGATGGGTCTGTACGACCGCGACTTGCACGCCGTGCTCGGCGAGATCGCCGGGCCTACAGCGGCTCCCGGGGCGGGTGCCGTCTCGGGCATCGTGACCGCGATGGCCGCGGGCCTGATCGCGTCGGCGGCCAGACGCTCGCCGACCTGGGAAGAGGGGCGTGGGGTCTCCGCACAGGCGCAGGCTCTCCGGTCGCGCGTCGAGAAGCTCGCCGAGGCGAACGAGGAGGCATACCTCGAAGCGCTTGCGCTGATCGAAGGTGCAGAAGAGGAAGGCACCCGCGATGCCGCGATCGGCAAGGCGCTCGACACCGCGGCTGAGCTCCCGCTCTCGATCGCGGAGTGCGCATACGACGTGGCTCTGCTCGGATGCGAGGCCGCACAACATGCGGCTCCGGGAGGCGCCGAGGACGCCTGTGCTGCCTCCCTGCTCGCCGAAGCCGCGGCGCGTGCCGCCGCCGGCCTGGTCGCTGCCAACCTCGTCTCGATGCCGGGCGACGAACGCGTCGCCCACGCGCAACGTTTGGCCGAAGCTGCGACGGTCGCCGCCAAGCGCGCCGTCGCAGCCTCGGCAAGCCGCTAGTCCCCCGATTAGCGGCTGAAGACGGGCCTTCCGAGCACTGCGACCCGATGCCGGCCATTCAGCCGGAACCGACGCTGCGGCGTGTCTGAGGCCGTTCTGACCTCGTGCGCAAGGCGTGCGTGCTTCGCCTCGCGAAGCCTGTCCACCTGCTCATACCGCGCGATCTCGTGCATCAGGGTCGGGTGCATCGAAGGGCTCCTTTCCGTCGTCACCCACCTGACGGAGAAGCAGCCCGGTTTCTTCCCTCCCTCGACTACGCCCGCGGGAACGCGTCGACCCGGTGGATCCAGGCTTCGAGACGGGGATAGCGGCCGTCGAGGCGCTGCGTGTCTCGCAGCACCTCGTGGAAGCGCTCCTCGTCACCGTCTTCCCAGAGGATCGCGTACTTCAGGAACGGGAACGCGACGACGTCTGCGGCGGAGAGCTCGTCACCGAACAGGTACTCGCGTCCGGCGAGCAGATCCTCGAAGAGCGGCAGCGCCCCGGCGATCTCCTGCTCGAGCTCGGCGATCCGGTCGCGGTCCGGCTCCGGTTTCGCCTCCTCGTCAACGATCAGGTTCGGCGGCCGTTTCCAGACGCGGTTGAACCAGTCGACGAACGTCCGCAGCTCGGCCCGGCGCGCCGGCTCGGCCGGGTAGAGCGGCGGCTCCGGAAAGCGCTCCTCGAGGTACTCGAGGATCACCGGCGAGTCGGTGAGGACGCGGTCGCCCTCGACGAGCACGGGCACGAGCTCCTGGCCGCTGACGCGGACGACCTCGCTGCGATCGTTCGGATCGATGTCGACCCACTCCACGTCGGCTCCCTTGTACGCAAGCGCGAGTGCGACACGCTCGACGTTCGTCGAAAACGGGATCCGATAGAGGCGAAGCGGCGGGTAGGGCCCCACGAGGAGACCCTACCCGCCGCCGCTTGGCGGTTTCCTAGCAGTCCAAGGCCTTAGTCGTCGTCACCACCGGAGCGGCCGCGACCTCGCCCCTTGCCCGACGAGCCGGAGCCGCTGTTGTCATCGGTGGTCGTGCCGCGGTCCTCGGTCGTCGTACCGGTCGTTTCCGTCTCGGTCTCTGTCCTGGCCGTCGTCGTGCGGGCCGTGCTCGTCGCTGCGGGCGGGGCGAGCAGCGCCGGCTGCTCGAGCTGGACGACCGGGAGCGAGATCGTCTCCCGCGTGATCAGGTGGACGCCGTAGCCGACGACGACGGCGAGTACGAGGCCGAGCAGTCCGAGAGCTGCCGTCCGCATCACCGGACCTGCTCCAGGTCGCGGGCCGTGCGGTCGACGGGCAGCCGCACCTCTGCGTGGGCGCCGCCGGTCTCGCGGTTGCGAATCGACGCAGTGCCGCCCCAGCGCCGCGCGAGCGTCTCGACGATCGCGAGCCCCAGGCCCGTGCCGGGCCGGTCGCTCCGCCCCCGGCGGAAGCGCTCGAAGACCTGCTTCTCTTCGCCCGGCGGGATGCCCGGACCCTCGTCGAGGACGGCGAGGCGTCCGTCCGGGCTCCACGAGATCGTCACCGTCGTTCCGGGCGGCGCGTAGACGAGGGCGTTCTCGATCAGGTTGTCGAGCGCGATCGCCACATCCTCCTCCCCGGCCCGCACCGGCGCGTCGCCTTCGCCGTCGAGCGCGAGCAGATGCCCGGTCGCCTCGGCGCGCGGCAGCCAGCGCTCGTGAGCCGCCTCCGACACGGCCCGCAGCGAGACGGGGCTGCGGACGACCGGCCGGTCGCCCCCGCGCGCGAGCGTGAGGAGCGAGTTGAGGAGATTCGTCAGACGCTCGACCTCGGCCTCCGCAAGCCGGAGCTCGTGCTCCACGGCCGGATCGTCAGCCTTGATCCCGGCAGCCTCGAGTCGCAGACGCAGTCCGGTCAGAGGGGTTCGGAGCTGGTGCGAGGCGTTGCCGACGAACTCGCGCTGTGCCTGGAGCGACTCCTCGAGCCGCTCGGTCATGTCGTTGAAGGCGATCGCGACCTCACGCTGCTCGCTGGCGCCGGTGATGTCGGCCCGCGCGTCGAGCTCGCCGTCCTCGACGCGCCGCGCCGTGCGGGCGAGCGCGCGCAGCGGCCGGGCGAGCGAGCCGGCGACCACCCAGGCGATCGCGAGACCGAGCGCGAGTGCGACGAGGCCGACGCCGATCACGACGAGCACGTTCCGGCGCACCCGTGCGCCGACCGCATCGACGCTCTGGGTGACGCGGACGGCTCCTCCGCCGAGGACCGGGACGGCGGTGTACAGGAGGTCGCTGCCGAGCGTGTCGCTGTGCCGCGTTCCCTGTTCGGAGCGGCCTGCGAGCGCTGCGGCGATCTCGGGGCGGTTGCGATATGACGTCAGGCTGAGCCCGGTACCGGCGGAGTCGGCAACCAACCGCCCGCGTGCGTCGACGACGATCACCCGGGCGCCGAGGTCTCGACCGGCCTGCCTGACCAGCCGGCGGAGCCGCGCCGCATCTCCGCCCTGCGCGGCCGCGGCGGTGGCGACCACCTGGGCCTGCGCCGCGGCCTGTGACTTCACCTCGGCGTTGACGCGGCTGGAGAGGCTCAGCACGAGCGGGATCTCGAGCACGATCAGCACGATCACCAGCACGTAGGCGAACGCCGCAAGCAGTCTCAGCCGCAGACTCAACGGAGCTCCTCGGGCGAGGCGAAGCGGAAACCGACGCCGCGCACGGTGTGGATGTAGCGCGAGTCGGCGGCGTCGTCGGCGAGCTTCTTGCGGAGTGCGCTCACGTGCACGTCGAGCGTCTTGGTGGAACCGAACCAGTTCACGTCCCAGACCTCGTCGATCAGCCGCTCGCGGGAGACGACGGTTCCCGCCTCCTGCATCAGGAGGGCGAGCAGGTCGAACTCCTTGCGCGCGAGCTCGAGCGGCTCGCCGTCGAGAGTCGCGGTGCGCCGGGACGGATCGAGACGGACTCCACCGACCTCGACCGGGCCTTCGGTCGCTCCAGTCGGAGCGCTCGCGCGGCGGAGCACGGCGCGAATCCGCGCGATCACCTCGCGCGCACTGAATGGCTTGACGACGTAGTCGTCCGCACCGAGCTCGAGCCCGACGACCCGGTCCGCCTCTTCCCCGCGGGCCGAGAGGATGATGATCGGGACGTTCGACGAGCTCCGCAGCTCGCGACAGACGTCGAGGCCCGAGCCGTCCGGGAGGCCGATGTCGAGCAGCACGAGGTCGGGGCGGAGCGTGCGACCGCGGCCGAGCGCATCCGCGACGGTGTGCGCGATCTCGGCCTTGAAGCCGTCCCGCTCGAGCGCCTCGGCGAGCGGAGTCGTGATCGACTCCTCGTCCTCGACGATCAGGATCGTCCTCTTCTGGTGGCTCATGTCACTGATAGTGCCCTCCACAGCGGCTTCGGACGCGCGAAAGCGCCCCGGGGTCGGGGCGCCGCCGCGCGCTTGGGTGGTGCTAACGGGCGACGAAGCTCCCCGACATCCCTTCCTGACGGTGGTCGCTGATCGAGCACCAGAACGAGTAGCGAGCGCCCTTCTTGAGCTTCGCGGTGAGGCTCGCGACCTGGCTGCCGCCGAGGACACGGGTCTTCCAGGTCTTGCCGCCGCCCTTCAGCCAGAAGTCGTGGGCGTCGCCCGATGCGTTGCGGACCTGGAACTTGACCGTTCCCGCCTTCGGCTTCGCCGAGAAGCGGATCCCGTAGCTCACCTCGCTCACGCGCACCGTCTGCACGGTGGAGGCACTTTGCGCCACCGCGGCGAGCGTGACGGAGCTTGCGACCAATGCGAGCAGGGTCAGCAGTCCGAGCTTGATGCGAATCATCGTTCGTCTCCTCAGTCGTCGTCGTTGTCATGACCCGAGCCGTGGCCCGAGCTGTCGTCGTTGCCGTGACCCGAGCCGTGGCCCGAGTTGTCGTCCCGGTCGTCGTCGCCGGAGCCGGGGCCGGAGTTGCCGTCGTCGTTGCCGTCGTCGGCGGCGGTGCCGGTGCAGCGCGGATCGTTGGCATGCTCGGCCTCGTCACACGGGCCGGAGATGTCCTCGCCGTTCGCCGTCGTCGTGGCTGCCGGCGCGTTCCCGACCACGATGTCGTCGGTCGTCGTCGCGGCGGTGGTGGCGGCCGTCGTCGTGCCGGGAAGCGACACGGTGCGAGCCGGCTGGGTGTCGTCGACTCCGGCGGCGAAGGCGAATCCGCCTGTGCCGAGAATCGCCGCGGCCAGTAGGCCAATCACGATCTTCATTGGTGCTCTCCTCTCGTCGAAGTTCATGAGACGAGGATGCCCGCGGCCTCCCCAGCAGCAGGGCACGGCAAGGCAAAGCCTTGGTAAACCTTCGCTTCGGACTCGTCAGCTAGACTGGCGCGGCGCCACGGCCCATTCGTCTAGTGGCCTAGGACACCGCCCTCTCACGGCGGCGGCACGGGTTCGAATCCCGTATGGGCCTTCCTTTCGGGCTTCGACGCGGCATGCCGTGCGTGGGCTTTCCCGGGTCTCGGTGTTCGACCGGATGCTTCCGTGTCCAGCTCGTCCACCGAGTGCCGCTCGAGCGCCGAGATCATTGCCACCGGCGGCGTCGCATATCACCTGAGCCTCGCCGCGCTCGGTGCAGAGCGCCGCGTCAGTCCGCGAGCGCGCTCGCCCGCGGCATGTGGCGACGACGGAGGGATCCCGTCGTCATCCCGCCGGTCATCGGCCTCGAGCGGCGTCATCCCGCTCCGGGCCGGAGCTGGCCGCGCTCGGCCGTGGCCGCCCACGCGCCCGTCGCGAGCTCCTGCAGTCTGTACCACGCGCGACTGCCGCGCAGCGACAGGAGAGGCAGGATCGTAGCCCTGTCGTCGTGCTCGAGGTCCGAGGCGCGAGTCGCTAGCGCTGAGCGCCTGCGCCCGCATTCGTGATCCTCGCAGCGTGGTGTCGGTGGCTCGCCACGGATCGTGTCGAGCGCGGCCGGCGCGGTTGCGCACCGACTCGCTCCGGCAGCGCTGTTCGTCCGGCCGTGGATGACTACGTCAGAACGTCGTCGCCGGTGCTACCTAGTCTGTCGACGCTGGGCGGGGTCGCCATCAAACGGTGGGCTCGCACTCGACCCCGGGCGTGACGGGAACTGCGATCGCCGCGAAGACGCTGCGGACTCGCCGTGTCGGCGCGTCCCTGTGCCGGCACCATGGCCGTCGCGGCCTTCAGTGCTGATGCTTCGCCGCTACGGTACTCACCGGCATCCGGTCGCTTCGGTCCTGGCGCCTGACCAGCCATCGGTCAGAGCCTGCGCGTCGACCGGCCCGTGGGCGTGCTTCTGCAGCTTGCGCGCAATCAGGCCTGGTGTGCGCGGCGGCCACACCGCTGATGCAGCCATCGACGGCTCTCGTCAGAATCACTGCCCGTCGGACGCTAGCCATCCGGCGTCGGAGTGTCTCCGTACATCTCAGTGTCGGCGTCACGTTGATGCGCGGCGTCACGAGACGGGCCCGATCTGCAGGCCGCCGTAGGTCGCCGTTCACACGGGCGACGGGCTCACAGCAGCCGCTATGATATGTGCTCACGACGCCGCCTACCGGCTCATCTCACGCGTTACGCCCGCCGCTGGCCTGACGAGCGGTATGGCCGATGGTGCGCCAGCCGCGAGACCTGAGCTCGCACGCAGGTCGACTCGACGTGGTGACCAGTCGTAGTCTCGCGGCGACGCTCGTGCGGTCGGGTCAGTGCAGACGGATCTGACGTTCATGCCCGTCGGCGGCTGCCACCGGTACGCACGTTACCATCTCGTACGCGCAGAGTCGCACGCGACGGTCACCGTTGTCGCGTCTCGCAGCGTCGGTAGCGCGCGCCCGATCCCCAGCGGCCCTTGACGTCAGCCTCAGTGGCCGGGCACCATCGCTCGGCGCGGCTAGAACGCTTCCGCGGTCGCCGACCGACGTCGCCGCCGTTGCCCCGAGGTGGTACGACCGTGCTCCAATGTCCGCGCTCGGAGAGACGGTCCCGGGGCCGCGACCGACGTCTGGACCGCCGTCTCGCGTCTCCGAGTTGGTCAGCGCCGAGTTGACCCCCGCATCTACGAAGTGTGACGCGGGCCTTCCTTAGAGCTTGGTTGCACGGTAGGCGGTCCGGGTCAGTCATGCCGTACGTGCCTTGGGGACGCCCGCTGTCAGTTGGATCTTCGGCAGCTTATTGTTGGAGTCACATGTCAGACAGCCCTGTGATCGAGACGTTCGTGTCGCGGCCGACATGGGCGCCCCCGGCCATCGAGTCGGAGCTTGCGGGCTTCTACCAATTGCTGGAGGAGAAGGGGTTCAAGGCGAACACGATCGGAACGAGCCAGTTGGCTATCCGGACGCCATTCGAGGACGTGCATCGATTGATCAAGCGGTGTCGGTGCACCATCGTGCTCGGCCTTCCGCAGGTCTTCATCCAGGCCGGTTCGATCAAGGACGTCGCGCTCGCACGCGAGGTCGCGCTCCCGACGGAGTGGAACCAGATCGAGGCGACCATGTCGCTCATGCTGGACCTTCCAACGCTCGTGTTGCTGCACGGCTCCGTCTCCAGCCGCGGCATCTTCGATCGCGGAGCAGCCAATGTCTTCGTCCACGCATTCGACTCGACCGACCCGGCCTGGCTGGACGGCATCGCATCAGTGCTGGCGGCGCTCAGGTCCGAGCTCGACAGTTAGAGCTTGACGCGGATTGCCGGAATCGTTGCTTTGGCCGCTCTTGCCGCCAGCGGCTGCGGCGCCGGCTCGGACAACCGTCTGTCGGCGGCAGAGTTCAGCCAACGGGCAGACGTGATCTGTAAGGGGGCAGAGGCGAAGCGCGCCACAACCGACCCGTTCGACCTTGAAAACCTCGCTGAGCAAATGCTCCGCAACCTTCGCGACATCAGCCCGCCCTCGGCCATCGAGCCCGAGTTCAAAGCCTGGATCGCCAGCCTGGAGGACATCCGAACAACCGCGATTGCCTACGTCGATGCCTCGAACACCGCTGAGAGGCGAGCCGCCGGCGCACGCGCGTCCGCCGCCATCCAGCGGGTGTACAAGACCCAGGAGACGTTCCCGCTCCCGAGGAGCTGCAAGTCTTGAGACTTAGACGGCAGCCTGCGCGCGTGCGGCTTACCGCCCCGTGCAGTTGTTCTTCGCCCAGGCCTCGATCTCCGCGGTCGCCGCGGTGAGCTTCGCGTTGTCGAGCGACTTCGCTGCCGCGGCCACTTTCGCCAGCGTGTCCGGATCGGGTGTCGCACCTGGTGACATGTCGATACCGCCGAGCGCGTCGGCGTAGATTCCGAACGCGGCCGCGACGGTCTTGAAGGCACCACGGATCTCCTCCGGCACCTCGTCGGCGAACTCCTCGTAGGCCTTCGCGGTCGCCTGGAGGTCGGGAGCACCGCTGCCGCCCGAGGCCGCTGCCATGGCCTCGGAGAACTTGACGGACAGCTCGCTCAGCTTCGTGCAACCCTCGAGCGACACGTCTCCATCGCTGGTGGTGTCGGTGCTCGAGCTCGTGTCCGTGCCGCTCGTATCGGTGCCACCCGTCGTGTCAGCGGCGGTCGTGTCCGTGCTCTCGATCGTCGCCGTCGTGTCGCCGGCTTCGCTCGCGGAGCCGCCCCCACATCCTGCTGCCACGAGCAGTAGCGCTGCGACCGGCACAGCGATGACCATGATTCGCACGATTCGCCTCTCTTCCGAGCGCTCCGAGTGGGAACGACTCCCTCGCCTGAGCCGAGACCCTACACCTGCCGCCAGCCGCTCTTTAGGTTTCGGGCCGTGAGGAGCGCTTCGCCACCACCATCACGAAGGAACCCAGCGCGAGTGCGCCCAGTGTGAGAAACGAGATTCGGTAGCCGAGCTCGCGATTCTCCCACCGCTCTTCGTACGCGGCTTCGTCGAAGTCGGTGCACGACGACGGTCGCCCGTGCGCACAGAACCAGGCTGACTCCTGCTCGGCAAACTCGACGTGCCGTTTGTGACGGTGGTCGATCGTGGCTACGAACGCTACGACCACCGCGGTCAAGGCGGCCGCGACCGCGAATCGAATCATGGCCCCAGGATACGAACCTCAGGCCCCAGTCACTCGATCGAGGGATACGACGGGTCCTATCCGCTCAAGCGGTCGGTCCTACCGGTCGATAAGGAGAGCCAGAACGAGTTCCGTGGACCGTGCCGCAGCGTTCCACGTCGAGCCGTCTCACGGGTCGGAGGCGGCCGGAAGTCACGGCCGCCGCCCACCCCCTTCAGCAGAGATCGCTCAGCCGAGGTTGCGAGTGCTCGGAAAGAGGTCCCACGGACCGCCGTCGCGGCAGCGGTCAGCGTTCCAGTAGCCCGCGGGCGCGTACTTGTGCACGTAGTTGCGCGCCAGCGTCCCGAGATAGTCCGCTCGCTTCGCGTCCAGCCCGAGATTCGAGCCGAACGTGGGCACCAGCTGCACGGCCATGCAATTCGTCTGCGCTTCGTTGACGACGCCGTAGGCGTGCAACGTCTCGTGGATCACCGTGCTGAGAGCCCCCGCCCGCCGGGCATTCGGCTGCTTGGTCGAGAGGAGACCCTGCAAGTCCGTGCAGATCCCGGGCGCCAGGTGCAGCCAGCGAGGTTGCCTGCCAAGCCAGAATCCCAGGAGCTCCGAGCCGCCCCCCGTGGGCTCTGTCCCCTCCGCCGCGAGAACGGAGACCCAGTCGGTGCGGTTCCAGCAGGCAAATGCGAGCTGGCGCGGCAGAGCCGAGCTTCTTCATCGTGCGGTAGACGAGCCGGGTGAGCGTCGTGTGCTTGACCGAGCGGCTGCCGTTGAAGACCGTTGAGCTCGGCAGGGTCTCTGCAGCCTTGATCGTCTTCGTCGAGACCGGCGCGTGCGGGTCCTTCACGACCGGCGGCGGTGCAGGAACCGGCGGCGGAGGCGTGAGCCTGCTGCGCGAGCGAGAAACTGAACGGGCCGGAAACGCGACTCGTCGGGGCCGGTGTACCCGGATCCTGCCGGTCGAAGTCCAGCCACCAGTAGTAGGTATGGCCGGGCTGCAGCAGGGATGTGGAGACGCGGCACACCCACTTGTTCGTCTCGCCGAAGGGAAGCAGCGAGCCGCTGGAGCACAAGCCGAGTGTCCGTCCAACCGGCGTTCCCGAGGCGCTGATCGCCGGGCTGTCCGAGACCCACACGGCGGACGAGATGTCCTCGGCGTCCAGGTAGACGACGAGATCGAGCGAAGCGGGTGCCTGCACGTAGCCGGCGGAGTCCGCGGTCACCGTGAAGGACTGTCCGTTGGGCCCAACCCCGTAGCCGGCGCTCGCGTGGCCGGCGGCGAGCAGAGCCAGCGCGCCGACGACGAGCATGCAGACGAGAGTGCGTCGCGAGAAGTAGGCGGCTGACATCCGGGACGTCAACGTACTCCTCGTTCCTTCCGATGGTGTCACCCGAAGGGGTGAATCTCGGAGCGGCGACGCCCGCCGGCGCGTCCACGGCACGTACGATGCGACGCGATGGGCTGGGGATACCGCAAGCGAGTCAAGCTGCTCCCCGGGATCAACCTGAACGTCGGCAAGCGTGGTGTCGGCGTCAGCGGCGGTCGGCGCGGCGCCCGCGTCAGCGCGAGCCCGAGCGGCCGACGTTCGCTCTCCCTCGGGTTGAAGGGTGTCTTCTGGCGCAAGAAGCTCTAGCGCGGTAGGCGCGCCGGGGCGACGGGTATGTCCGACGCGACACTCGTGATCGACGTTTGCTTGCGGGCGTGTGCGGAATAGGTGACACGAGCCGCAAGGCGGTCGCGTTCGGACAAGCCCCCTTTCCCAAGGGCACACGCCTAGGCCGCTGGGCGTCAGGCTGATTCTCCGACTCGGCGCTGCCTTGCGGCTCGATCAGCAGCCAGGCGTCGGATACGTTGCGCCCGTGGGTCGTCCGAGGGCTGTGGTGCTGGGGCTCGTCCTCTTCCTGGTGGGCGCGGCGTCACTCGGGCTGCTGGACGCCACCTCTGGCGGCGACTGGCCCGGCTGGGACGAAGGCTGGGCGCTCGTCGCGTTCCCGCTCGGCGTACCGATCGCACTGTATGCGGGCGCACGGATCGCGAAAGCCGCCAGTCCGAGCCGTGTTGCGATCATCGGCACGCTGGCCGTTTGGCTCTGGGGAGCGGCGGTCTTCGTCGCCTGGCTGGTCTTCGGAGGCTGAGCGGGCGCGCCCAGCAGGAGCTGCGGCACTCCCACAATGCGATCGAGACCTCGAGTGCCGAGCGTTTCGCAGGGCAGCTCGGGCGGCACGGTCGCAGGGCGCGCCCACACTCACAGTACGCCCGTTCCGCGAGGCCGAGTCCCCCTTTCGAGTACCACGATGTGACCCTCGAACGGGGGACGAATGCGCACCGGACGCCGCTGATACTCCGAGAGTGAGCCCTGCGGCGCTCCCCAACCGACTCTTGGTTCTCCTCTCGGCCCTCGTCTTCGTGGGCGTGTTCGTCGCGCTCGTGGTCTTCGAGCGCCCGGGCCTGGGGATCGGCCACTTCTTCTACGTCGCGATCGCCTTGCTCGCGCTCTCGATCGGGCCGTGGTACGGAGCCGCCGGCGGCGTTCTCGCGACCGGCCTGTTCTCGCTTGCGATCACCGTCAATCACGACGTGCCGACCTACGAGCTCTACACCATCTCGACGCCGATCCGTCTCGTCACCTACGTTTCGATCGGCGCGCTCCTCGGCTGGTTCGCCATGCACTACAAGACGGCTCTCGCGGAGCTGCAGGTACTGGCCGAGCGCGACTGGCTCACCGGCCTGCCGAGCATGCGCGGCTTCGAGAAGGCGATCGACGGCCGGCTCGCAACGGGAAAGCCGTTCGGGCTCGTGCTGGCGAGCGTCGACGGCTTCGAGCAGATGACCGGCCGCAGCGGTACCGCGGCCGACGACGCGCTTCGGAACGTGGCGGACGCGCTCGGGACCGCCCTGCTCCCGGAGGACGACATCGCCCGCATCGGCGGCGCCGAGTTCGCGATCCTCTGCACCGCCGATTCGGTGCTCGACGCCTCTCGCTACGCCAACCGGCTCGAGCAGGCCGTCGCAAACGCCCCGCACCCCGTCACGGTCGGGTGGGCCGGAAGCCCCACGGAAGGCCGGAATGCCCTTTCCCTCTACCGGGCGGCCGACGAGCGGCTCTACGCACGCCGCCTCCTGCGAACGCCTCGGCCCGGGCCTGCCGGGCTGACCAGCACGGCGCCGGTCGTTCTCGACTACCAGCCAGCGGCCGTCGGCAGCGTCAGCTCGAAGACCGAGCCGCTCGAAGCTGCCGGGCGGTAGCTGACCTCACCGCTGTGGGCACGCGCATACGAGCGCGCGATTGCAAGCCCCAGACCGGTGCCCGGCACGCTTGACGCGCTGGCGGCGCTGCGTGCGAACCGGTCGAAGAGCAGCGGCACGAACTCGGGCGGCACGCCCGGGCCGTGGTCCTGGACCGTCACTCGCAGGGACTCCCCCACCTGCTCGGCACTGACCATCACGGGCGGCGCGCCGTACCGGCACGCGTTCGCGAGCAGGTTCGTCACGATCCGGTCGAGCGCGTGCCCGTCGACTTCGACCTCGAGCTCCGGATCGGCGTCGATTCCGATCGCGACGGACTCGATCGGCGAGGCCGCGCTGACGATCTCTTCGAGCCGCTCACGGACCCGAACGCGCTGCGGCTTGATCACCACGGCCTCCGCGTCGAGACGCGAGAGGTCGAGCAGCTGCTCCACGAGCGTCCGCAGACGGCGGATCTGCTGCGTGAGCGAGGTCTCGAGCTCCACGACCCGCTCCGGGGAGAGCTGATGCTTCCGCTCGGCGAGCGTCTCGGAAAGACCGTAGATCGCGCCGACCGGTGAGCGGAGCTCGTGGGCCGCGAGACTCACGAACTGGCTCTTCAGCTCATCGACGCGCTCGAGCGACTCACGCGCCGTACGCTCCTGCGTGAACAGCCGCGCGCGATCGAGCGCGACGCTCATCAGCGACCCGAGCGCGGTGAGCAGCTTCCGCTCCTCCGCACCGAAGAACGGCGCGAACGTGCTCGTTCTGATCACCAGCGTCCCGAACGGGAACTCGAGCCGCCTCACGTCGCCGCTCGATGTCTCGTCCACCGATCCGTGCTCGGCGATTCGCGTCCCGTCGGCCCGTTCGACCGCGATGCCGCGCGCTCCGACCATCCGTGCCATCGCGGGCAGCACTCGTTCAGCGACGTCGTGCTCGCTCGTTGCGGACATCAGCTCGCCGATGGCGAGCTGCATCCGACGCTGCTCCGGCCGCCGCCAGAGGAGCCGGAGGCCGTTCGGCGGCGCGAACCCGAGCATGAACGCGACCGCGCTCAACGTGGCGAGGAGCCCCGTCACGAGGGCGAGTACCGAGTCGTCGTCGCCGCCCGCCGCGGCGACCACGAGCGCGGCAGTGAGGGCGGCGGACGCGACAGCGAGCATCTCCATCCGACGGCGCGCGACGGTTGCCTCCGTCCGTCCGGCGCGCCACAGGCGCACGGCCACGATCAGCAGCAACACCGACCAGTGGATGATGAAGGCGACGACGTAGGCTGCGAACCACCACGGCCATGAATCGCCCGAGGCGGGTATGTGTGGCAGAGCAAAGGTCGCGGCTACGAGCCCGGTGGTGAGCGAATCGACGTACCGGGCGAGCGGACGCTTCGCTGCCTCGAACGCCACCGCGAAGCGATAGAGGAGATACGGGAAGAGCACCAGGAACGCGATGTCCACGCGCTGGAGCGCCTTCTCGGCGAAGTCCTGCGGCTCGTCGGGCAGCAACTTGCCGACGACGATCACCGCCGCGAGCGTCACGAACGCAAGCGCAGCCCAGAGCGCTGTCGGCGCTCGTTCCGTACTCCACTGCCGAACGCAGACGACTGCGATCGCCGCGAACAGCACGAGGTTGAGGATCCCGACGAGCTCGACCGCTTGTCGCACTTCGTTCCTCCTGGGCGCGCGGATCCTACCGCCGCCCGGCGGAATGCGACAACGGCGCGCCGAGTCCTGCTGTCAGCTGTCAGTCGGCCGCGGCTGCCCGGGCGTAGATCGCGGCGAGCGCGAGGATGATCAGGCCGTAGAGGATCTGTCGGACAGCCTGTGAGGCGTTCAGGATCGTCAGCAGCGAGTCGAGCACCGTCAGGATCAGCGCGCCGAGGATCGTGCCGGCGTACCCGCCGACGCCTCCGAAGATCGAGGTTCCCCCGATCACCACCGCCGCGACCGACGGAAGCAGGAAGGGTGTCGCGATCCCCAGGTCGGCCGCGTCGTTGAACCCGACCAGAAGGATCCCTGCCGCAGCGCTCAGCGCGCCGCAGAGGGCATACACCGCGAGCAGGACCTGCCACGTGCGCACGCCGGCCAGCCGGCAGGCCATGACGTTGTCGCCGACGGCGTAGATCAGCCTGCCGAAGCCGCTGTAGCGAAGGCCGAGAATGATCAGCGCCGAGATCGGTACCCAGACGAGGAGGCCGTACGGCACGTAGGTGAGGAAGCGTTCCGAGCCGAGCTTCTTCACGAGGTCAGGTGCGGCCGCGAGAAAACGCGTCTGGGCGTAGATCGTCAGCGCCCCGAGCGTCACCGTGCTCACCCCCAGCGTCATGATCAGCGGGTTGACGCGGAAGATCGCGACTCCGATCCCGTTCACGATCCCGATTGCGAGGCCGGTGACAAGAGCGACCGCAATGGCCTTCGCGGCTCCGTCCGTCGCGAAGCTCGAAATCATGAACGCCCCAGTCGTCGCCGTCGTCGCGACCGAAAGATCGACACCGCCGGTCAGCATCACGAGCGTCTGCCCGGCCGCCATCAGCCCGAGGATCGCCGCGTAGAGGAAGGTCGTCGAGACCTGCTTCGGCGTCAGGAATGCCTCGCTCGACTGCACGCGGTTGACGATGTCCGTGGCGACGAAGAGACCGACGAACACCAGCGTGAGGACGACGACCGGGTTGTCGGCGAAGAGCCGGCGCAGGTCGCGACCCCGCGTCGTCGTGTCGACCGTCTCGCTCATGGGTGCTTCCCGCGCTGCCGCAGGACGAGGCCGCCGATCATCACCACGAGGACGATCAGCGTGCCCTGGATCACCTGCGCCCAGTTCTGGTCGACGCCCTTCAGGATCATGATCGACTTGACCAGGGTGAGCACGAACGCGGCGGCGATCGGCCCGATCAGGCCGCCGACGCCGCCGACGAGCGCGACGCCGCCGAGCACGACCGCGGCGACGCTGTTCAGCGTGTAGTACTGGCCGGAGAGCGCGTCGCCGATCCCGGAGGTCGCCGTCAGGGCGAGGCCGCCCAACCCGGCAAGGGCACCCCCGAGCGCATAGGCGCCGATTCGCGTTCGCGCGACGGAGACCCCGGAGAGGAACGATGCGTTGCGGCTCGAGCCGATGGCGTAGAGGGAGAGCCCGGGCTTGTGCCGGCGAATGGGCACCCAGGCGAGGACCACGACGGCGCCGACCAGCACGAGACCGGTCGGGAGCCACGGCGTGAACGTGTAGCCGACCGCCAGCTTGGTGAACTCGAGCGGAGCGCCGCCACCCGGAATCTGCATCACGGCGAGCGCCGCGCCGCCCCAGACGAAGAGCATCGCGAGCGTGACGATGATGTCCGCCACTCGGGTGACCGTGATGATCAGGCCGGTCAGCGCTCCGCCCAGGCCGGCTGCGACCACGAGCAGCACCGCGATCAGGATCGACTCCCTGAACGAGACCGCCTGGCCCGAGGTGGCGTCGAACATGTACTTCGCCGACAGGACGTTGATCAGGCTCATCATCGAGCCGACCGACAGGTCGATCCCGCCCGAGATGATCACGACCGCCTGCGCCATCGCCACGAAGGCGAAGGGCAGCGCATCGATCGCGAGCGACTGGACGTCGAACGTGCCCCACTCGGCGGGAATGGTGCGCCAGTAGAGGATCAGGCAGAAGAGGAGCACATAGACGCCGACCGTCCACGCGTGCCGGCGCGCAAGACGGCCCCAGTGGATGCGCGACCGGTGCGGGGTTGCGACGGTTGCGCTCACGCGGCCTCGAGCCCGTGCATCGCCCTCAGCAGCGTCGCCTCGTCGGCCCCGGCGGCGTCGAGCTCGGCGGTCACACGCCCGCCGTAGAGGCAGACGACCCGGTCGCAGACGAGTGGAATCTCGGCCAGCTCGCTCGTGAACAGGAGAATGGCAGCGCCGTCGCCGGCAAGGCCCCGGAGGAGCGCATAGATCTGGCGCTTCGTGCCGACGTCGATCCCGCGCGTCGGGTCGAAACAGAGAAGCGTCTGGAACCCGTTTGCGAGCCAGCGGGCGATCGTGACCTTCTGCTGGTTGCCGCCCGAGAGCCGGTTGACCTGTCGTTGCGCCCGTGTATCGATCGAGAGGGTGTCGATCGCCGAGCCCACGCGGCGGCGCTCCGCCCGCACGTCGACGGGGCCCCAACGTCGCGGGCTGTTGAAGCGGGGCACGGCGATGTTCTCCGCGACCGATCGCTGTGGCAGCAGGGCCTGGAGGCGATCGGCCGGCACGAGCACGACGCCTGCTCGGATTGCGTCGTACGGATGCCTCGCCCGCAAGGGGTTGCCGCTCACGAGCACGTCGCCGGCAGTCGGGCGCTGCTGTCCCGAGAGCACCGAGAAGAGCTCGTCCTGCCCCTGGCCCTCGAGCGCCGCGATCCCGAGGATCTCACCCGGGTGCAGCGAGAAGGAGACGTCCGTGAGCGTCTCGCCGACGCGCACGCCGCGAACCTCGAGTGCCCTCGGGACATCGGCTGCGATCTCGATGCGCTCGCGCTGCGGCGTCGCCTCGGCACTCTCGGCCGCCTTGGCGACCTCCGCCCCGAGCATGAACTCGACGATCTTCTCCTCGCCGCCCTCCGTCGGCACGAGCGTGCCGACGTCGGCGCCGTCGCGGAGCACGGTCGCCCGGTCGCAGTGCGCGATCACCTCCCGCAGGCGGTGGGTGATGAAGAGAGACGACCTGCCTCGCTCCTTCTGAGCCTGCATCACCGTGAAGACGCGCTCCGCGAGATCGGACGGCAGCGCGGCCGTGATCTCGTCCAGGATCAGCAGCTGCGGGTCGCGCGCCAGCGCCCGCGCGAGGTCGAGCATCCGGAGCATGGGCAGCGGCAGGTCGAGCACCTGCTCGGAGAAGTCGACGTCGAGATCGAGGTCGTGCAGGTGACGCCGGACCGCGTCGACCGGCGTGCCGGTGAGCCGGAAGTTCTGCTCGACGGTCAAGTCCGGCACGAGCGCCGGATCCTGGAAGACGGGAGCGAGACCGAAGTGCACCGCCTGGGCGGGCGAGGAGACGCGGGTCTCGGCGCCGTTCACGAGGATCGTGCCCGAATCCGACCGGATCACGCCCGTCAGCACCTTCACGAGCGTGCTCTTGCCGGCACCGTTTGCGCCGAGGAGCGCATGAACCTCCCCCGGCTCCACGACGAGCGTCACAGATCGGAGCGCGACGACGGGGCCGTAGCGCTTCGAGACGTCGCGTGCGGCCAGGAGGCTCATCGGCGCGTTGGGAGGAGGGACGCCGGACGGCGCCCCTCCTCCCTCCGTCGTTCGTCCTTACGGGCCCTTGCAGCCGGTGAGCTGCGCGGCCGTGTACGTCGTCCACGGCTTGATGAACAGCTGCGAGCTGTACGTCGGCGGCCGCTTCGGCGAGTAGTACGACTTGATCGTCTTCGAGTCGTTCGCCATGTCCCAGACGTCGGGCGTCAGCTTCGTCCACTTCTTGACGGTGCCGCCGCCGAGGACCTTGATCGCGACCGCGGCCCCGACGCCGCCGATCGTGGCCGGGTTCGTCACAGCCGACCCCTTGAACTTCGGGTTCAGGTTGAGCAGCTGCTTGAGGAACTCGTTGTTGTCGGCGCCCACGACGGGAACGTACGGCTTACCGGCCGTCTTGAACGCGTTCACGATCGTGTAGTCGATCCCGGACGTCCAGACGCCGTCGACCTGCACACCCGAGTTGAGGATGTCGAGCATCTGCTTGCCGCCCGGCGCGAACGACCAGCCGGTGAACGTCTGCTTGACGACCTTGATCCCCGGGTATTGCTTCAGCGCCTGCTGGAAGCCCTTGTGGCGGTCGGTGTCGGCCGGGACGCCGGCGATGCCGCGCATCTCGACCACGTTGCCCTTCCCACCGAGCTGCTTGAACAGCCATGCCGCTCCGAGCCGGCCGTACGCGACCTGGTCGTTCGTCACGTTGTAGGCCTGTGGCGCGGTGATCCGCTGGTCGACCGAGACGATCTTCACCCCGCGTGCCGCCGCCTGCGCGACGACCGAGTTGAGCGCGCTCGCGCTCGACGGGTTGATGATGATCGCGTTCGCGCCCGCAGAGATCAGGTTGCGGATGTCGGCGATCTGCTCCGCCGGGCCGCCGTTGCGGTTGGCGACGATGACCTTCGAGACCTTGCCACTCGAGAGCGCCTGCGCCTTGACCGCGCAGATCATCTCCTCGCGCCAGCCGTTGCCGACGAGCGTGTTGCTGACGCCGAGGACGTACTTCTCCGCCGTCGGCTTCGCACTGGCCGTGCTGACGATCCCCATGACCGCGATCGCCCCCACGGCCACGAGTGCTACAAACGGCGCGCCGAAGCGACCGCGAATCCTGTGAAACGTCATGCGATTCCTCCCTCTCCTGGAGACTCCGAACCGAGTGTACGACCATCGAGACGCCTCGAACACAAAGACGCCCGTGCCGCTTGCGGCGAGCCTACTAGCTCTTTTGCCGGAATTCAAGAGAAGTCTTGTCGGTTCATGCAGATGTCCTTACACTCGGAGCGGAAGTGGCAACGCGCACGCGTATCAAGCCATCGACCCCCAACGGGGCTTCAACCCCCGACGGGCTCGTCGCCGTGCTCGACCACCTGCGCGCGCACGGCGAGTCGTCACGAGCCGAGCTCGCGGAGGCGACCGGCCTCGGCCGCTCGGTTCTGGCGCAGCGGGTCGAGGCGTTGGTCGACTACGGTCTGCTCGCCGAGGATCGCGTCGGCGTCTCGACCGGTGGCCGCGCTCCCCGGCTCCTCCGCTTCCGCGCCGACGCCGGCTACCTGCTCGTCGCCGACCTCGGCGCGACCAGTGCGGACGTCGCCCTGGCCGACCTCTCGGGCGAGATCCTCGTCCACCGCGCCGAGCCGTCCGACATCGCCGCCGGACCCGATGTCGTCCTGGCGCGCGTCGAACGGCTCTTCGAGGAGTGCCTGGCGGAGGCCGGCGCCCTGCCCGGAAGCCTCTGGGGGATCGGGATCGGCGTCCCCGGCCCGGTCGAGTTCGAGTCCGGACGTCCGATCTCGCCGCCGATCATGCCCGGCTGGGACGGCTACCGCGTGCGCGAGCGCTTCGCCTCGCGCAACGTTCCCGTCTGGGTCGACAACGACGTGAACCTGATGGCACTCGGCGAGCTCACGGGCGGCTGCGGACGCGGCGTCGAGGACTTCGTCTTCGTCAAGATCGGCACCGGAATCGGTGCAGGCATCGTCGTCGACGGCCGGATCCATCGCGGCGCGCAGGGGTCGGCGGGAGACGTCGGTCACATCTACGTCCAGGCAGGCGCGCGCGAGGTGACGTGCCGCTGCGGCATGAGCGGCTGCCTCGAAGCCTTGGCCGGCGGTGCCGCCCTTGCGCGTGACGCCGAGGACGCTGCGCGGGCCGGCCGGAGCGAGATCCTGCGCGGGCTGCTCGCGGACAAGGGCTACCTCGACGCTGCCGACGTGGCACTCGCCTCGAAGCACGGCGACCCCGTCAGCGTCGAGCTGATCACGGAGGCGGGACGCCTGGTGGGGCAGATGCTCACGGGCATCGTCAACTTCTTCAACCCGTCTCTGCTCGTGATCGGCGGCGGCGTGGCGGGCGCCGGCGATCTGCTGCTCGCGACGATCCGTCAGACGATCTACTCGCCGCTCGCTCCCGCTCGCGACGCGCGACCTGATCGTCCGGCGGTCGGAGCTCGACGGCCGCGCCGGTGTGATCGGCGCCGCGACGATGGTCGCCAACGAGCTCTTCGCGCGGGAGTACCTAGCGCGGTGGCTCGGCGCCCGGACTCCCGTCGGCACCCCGTAACGCGCGGCTCGCCCGCCGCGCGTGCTCGTCGTACGCCGCGTCGAACAGGCGCCGCGACTCCTCCGGGCCGACGAGCGCGGCGCTCGTCAATACCGGCGGCAGCGCATCCCGCTCCAGCAGCAGCGCCGCGGTCTGGACTTTGATCTCGTTCACGAGCGCGACCGCTGCGATCGTGGAGCCGGGCCCGACGGGCGTCGCGGCCCCCTCGAGCACGACCATCGCGTCGCCCGGCGGCGTGCAGAGGTCGAGGACGACGTCGGCGTGGTCGAGTAGCCGGGTTCCGGTCGAGTGCGTCGGCTCGGCGGCGAGCGACTGGGACACCGACGTCACTGCGACGACCGGTAGGCCACGCGCCTTCGCACCCATCGCCATCTCGATCGGCACCGCGGTCAGGCCACCAGCACTGAAGACGATCATCACGTCCGGCGGCCCGAGCTCGAAGTTGGCGAGGATCGTCTCGGCGAGCCCCTCGACCCGCTCGATGAACATCGCCTGGCGCTGCCCGTTCGCCCCCACGACCTGGGTGTGGAAGGTCATCGAGAGCTCCACGATCGGGTGGAAGCCCGGGTAGGAGCCGTAGCGCGGGAACATCTCCTCGACGGGGATGCGGGAGTGCCCGGTACCGAAGAGGTGGACGAGCCCGTCCCCGGCGATCGCATCGGCACAGAGCGTGGCGGCCCGGCCGACCGGCTCGCTCTGGCTCTCGCAGCCGGTCGAGCAGGTCTTTGGCGGCCGCGAGGTACCGCGTAGGCTCCGTGCTCACGTCGTCGTCGAGCGAGGAGGTCGCTGAACGGTGGTCGGCCACAAGGTGAGCATGCTGGGCACGGGTCTCATCGGCCTCTTCTACACGAGAACGCTGCACGGACAGCGCAATCGTGACCGCGTGCACGTCGTCTACTCGCGCTCGGAGGAGCGGGCGAAGTCGTTCTGCGCGGACAACGACGTCCCGGCGTGGACGACGGACCTCGAAGAGGCGATCGCCCACCCGGAGACGGACACCGTCGTGATCGGGCTCCCGAACCAGCTGCACGAGGAGGCGGTCGAGCTGTGCGCGAAGCACGGGAAAGCGGTGCTCTGCACGAAGCCGCTTGCGCGGACGGCCGAGGAGGCGAAGCGGATGCTCGACACGGTCGAGCGCGCCGGCGTCTTCGGCGGCTATCTCGAGGATCTCGTCTACACGCCGAAGACGCTGAAAGCGGTGGCCGCTGTTCAGGCGGGCCAGATCGGGGACGTGCTCTGGGCGCGCTCGCGCGAGACGCACCCCGGTCCGCACAGCGCCTGGTTCTGGGACGCGGCGCAGGCCGGCGGTGGGCCGATCGTCGATCTCGGCTGCCACTGCATCGAGATCATCCGCTCCTACATGGGCAAGGAGAACCGGCCCGTGGAGGTGATGTGCTGGACCGACACGCTCGTCCATCCGATCGAGGCCGAGGACAACGCGATCGCGCTGATCCGGTTCGAGAGCGGAGCGATGGGCCAGTTCGAGGTCAGCTGGACGTTCCGCGGCGGTATGGACCTGCGCGACGAGGTCGCCGGCACCGAGGGCACGATCTGGGCGAACCACTTTCTCCGCACCGGCTTCGAGATCTTCACCTCCGGCGCCGGCGAGGCGTACGTGGCCGAGAAGTCCGAGAGCGCGAGCGGCTGGCTCTTCCCCGTCGGCGACGAGGTCTCCGAGCTCGGCTACACCGACATGTTCACGGACATGTTCGACGCCATCGACGAGGGCCGTGCGCCGCGGGAGACCTTCTACGACGGCTACGTCGTGAACGCGATCATCGACGCCTGCTACCGCTCGGCCGAGACCAGGCAGTGGGAGGCGGTGCAGCTCGACGACTGGCGCGGTACGGGGGTTCCGCGCATCGAGCGCTCTCGCCGCGAGCACGACGGCAAGACGGTGATCAAGGAGGAGAAGATGCCGGACGGCCGCTCGAAGCTGATCCTCAAGGACGAGGCGACCGGCGAGTTCGTGGACGTCGTCAGCTAGACGATCAAGGGCCGGAGCGTGTTCCGCGCGAGCAGGAAGCCGCGCTTGACGAGCTCCTCCTCGCCCTCGAAGCGCCGGTCCTCGTGCTCGATCGAGATCCAGCGGTCGTAGCCGACGGCGTACAGCGCCGCCACGAACCTCGGCCAGTCCACTTCACCGAGCCCGGGTAGGCGAGGAACCTGCCAGCCCATGCCGCTGGAGAGCGTTCCGTGGCGGTAGAGCCCTTCGCGCCGGACCTCCAGGTCCTTCGCATGCACGTGGAAGATCCGGTCGGCGAAGTCGTAGACGGCCCGCTCGCGATCGATCATCAGCCAGACGAGGTGCGAGGGGTCGAGGTTCAGCCCGAAGTTCTCGTCCGGGATCGTCGTGAACATCTGCTCCCAGATCGCCGGCGACCAGGCGAGGTTGTTCCCGCCCGGCCACTCGTCCTCGCTGAAGATCATCGGGCAGTTCTCGATCGCGATCTTGACGCCGCGCTCGCCGGCATGACGGACGAGATCGGGCCAGATGCGGCCGAACCGCTCGAGGTTCTCCGTCAGCGGCCGGTCCTTGTCGTTGCCGACGAACGTGCCGACGACCTCGACTCCGAGCTTCTCCGCCGCGTCGACCACCTTCAGGAGATGGCCGTTCACCTCCTTGCGGTGCTCGTCGTCCGGATGGAGGTTGTTCGGGTAGTACGCCAGCGACGAGATCTCGAGGCCGTGCCGGTCGAGCACGTCGCGGACCGCTGCCGGGTCGAACGAGTCGACGTCGATGTGCGTGACGCCCGCGTAGCGCCGCCTCTCTCCCCCACCCGCCGGCCAGCACGCGATCTCGAGCGACTCGAAGCCCTCGTTCGCCGCCCAGGCGGCGACCTGCTCGAGCGTCAGGTCCGGAAACGCCGCGGTGAGGAACCCGAGCTTCAGCGCGGCACCTCGATCCAGGCGCCTTTCTCGGCGGACTCCGCGATCGCATCGCAGAGCAGGATCTCCTCGTGCCCGTCCTCGAAGGTCGGGAAATCGGGCTCGGCCGGC
The DNA here is from genome assembly GCA_963763755.1 of uncultured Gaiellaceae bacterium. Taxonomy (GTDB): domain Bacteria; phylum Actinomycetota; class Thermoleophilia; order Gaiellales; family Gaiellaceae; genus Gaiellasilicea. The sequence continues at coordinate 209,517 of CAVXQE010000010.1, read as the reverse complement.
ATGGCGCCATTCTCTACGGCCCGGTAGACCGCGCGGTAGAGGTACTTGAACGTGTCGGTGAAACCCTCCGCGTGACCGGCCGGATAGTCGCCGCGGACCGGGGCGCTCATCAGCGACGGATCGCGAAAGAGCTGCTCGTTCGGCCGGTCGCGATGGCCGAGCCAGAGCTCTTCGTGCCGCTCCGAGTTCCACGCGAGCGCGCCGTCCGAGCCGTCCACCTCGAACGTGGCGTAGTTCTTCCGGCCCGCGCTGACCTGCGAGATCGTGACCTGGCCGCGGGAGCCGTCCTCGTAGCGGAGGAGGACGTGGGCGATGTCCTCGGTCGCCATCTCCCGGTCGACGCGCTCGATCGCTCCCGCATCCGCGTAGGTCTCGACCGGCCCGGTCGGGACGTGGCGGACCGGATGGACGGTGTAGAGGTCGGCGAAGACGGCGGCGACACGGCGGCCCGTGATCCAGCCCGTCAGATCCATCCAGTGCGTGCCGATGTCGGCGACCGCCCGCAGCGAGCCGCCCAGCTCCGGATCGAGACGCCAGTTCCAGTCGGTCGGCTGGTGTAGCCAGTCCTGGATGTAGGTGCCGTGGGCATTCCAGACGCGCCCGATGTCACCGCGACGGACACGCTCACGCGCCTCGTGCAGGATCGGATAGAAGCGGACGTTGTAGTTCGTGCAGTGCACGAGCCCGCTGTCCTCGGCGAGGCGCAGCAGCTCACCGGACTCCTCCGAGGTGAGCGCCAGCGGCTTCTCGCAGACCACGTGCTTGCCGGCGGCGAGGACCGCCTTCACCTGCGGATAGTGGAGGTGGTTGGGAGTCGTCAGGTGGACGACCTGGACGCGCTCGTCGGCCAGCATCGCCTCGAAGCTCTCGTACGGCTCGGGCAGCCCGGGCTTGTCGCGCGCACGCTCGGGCGAGGAGCCGACGACGCCAGTCGACGTCGACCCCGTTCCTGCGCAGGGCCTCGACGTGGACGACGCCGATGAACCCCGTGCCGACGACGGCTGCCCCGATCCCGGTCATCCCTCGGCGAATCTAACGGTCGTGAGAGGATCGGTGCGTGCTGGAAGGGGGCCTGACAGGAAAGGTGGCCGTCGTCACCGGGGCCGCCGGCGGGATCGGAGGCGCGGTCGCGACGGCCTTCGCCGACGCCGGCGCCGACGTCGTCGGGCTCGACCGCGAGCAGGCAGACCTCTCGGTCGCGGACGAGGTCGAGTCGTTCTTCGCCGGCCTCGAGCGCGTCGACATCCTCTTCAACGGGTCGGGCATCAGCGGACGGCGGTTCGGCGACGGGCCGGTCGACGAATGCACCGAGGTCGCCTGGGACACCGTCCTCGCAACCAACCTCAAGAGCGTCTTCCTCTGCTCGAAGCACGCCGTCCCCCTGCTACGCGCGGCCGGCGGCGGCGCGATCGTCAACCTCACGTCGATCCACGGTCTCGTCGGCGGCGACGCCGACTTCGCGACCCATGCCTACGCGGCGAGCAAGGCGGGGATCGTCGGCCTCACCCGCGCAATGGCCGTGCACTACGCGCGGGAAGAGATCCGCTGCAACGCAATCGCACCGGGCCTGATCAGGACACCGATGAGCCAGCGCGCGCAGAGCGACCCGGGCATCCTGGCGCGCCTGCCCGAGCTGCAGCCGCTCACGGGCGACTTCGGCCGGCCCGGAGGACGTCGCCGGCGCTGCTCTCTACCTCGCGACCGCGCCGTTCGTCACGGGCACGGTCCTCGTGGTCGACGGGGGCTGGACCGCCAAGTGAGCCGCCACCTCGGGCTCGACCTCGGAGGGACGTACGTCAAGTGGGTCGTCCTGGAGGACGGTGCGGTTGCAGCGCGCGGTCAGAAGAAGACCCGCGCGGAAGACGGCCCGGAGGCCGTGATCGAGCGGCTGATCGCGGCGGGGCAAGAGGCCGGCCCGGTCGACTCGGTCGGGGTCGGCGTGCCCGGTCTCTTCGACGGCGCCACTGGTGCGATCACGTTCTTGACCAACGTTCCCGGCGACTGGAAGGGGCGTCCGCTCGCCCGTCTCGTCGGCGAGGCGCTCGGCGCACCGGCCAGGCTGATCAACGACGCCCGCGCCTTCGCGCTCGCCGAATGGACGCTCGGCGCGGCCCGTGGCTGCGACACCGCCGTCTTCGCAGTCGTGGGGACCGGCGTCGGCGGCGGGATCGTCGTCGGCGGGGCGCCGCACGAGGGCCGGGAGGGGCGTGCGGGCGAGCTCGGCCACCAGACGATCGATCCCGACGGGCCGCTCTGCAACTGCGGCAATCGCGGCTGCGTCGAGGCGTTCGTCCGCAGCGCTTTGGATGCCAAGGACGTCAGGCTGGCCGGGAAGCTGCTCGGGATCGGTCTCGGCAACGCGATCGTCCTCCTGGCTCCCGACCGGATCGTGATCGGCGGCGGAGTCGCCGAGACGGGCGAGAAGCTTCTCCGGCCGGTGCGGAAGGAGATCGCGCGCCGCGTGAAGGTCTCCGTGCCGGTGGACGTCGTCGCGGGCGAGCTCGGCGTGCTCGCCGGAGCGATCGGAGCGGCACTGCGCGGAGCGGAGCCGGTCTAGAGTTGTCGACATGAGCTTCGATGTTCCAGCCGATGCGTATGACCGCTTCATGGGCGTGCACTCCCGGCTGCTCGCCCCTCAGTTGGCCGACCTCGCCGGGCTCACGTCGGACGCCCGCGTGCTGGATGTCGGCTGCGGTCCGGGCTCACTGACGACGGAGCTGGTCGAGCGCCTCGGGGCCGAGTCCGTGGCGGCCGTCGATCCGTCCGAGTCCTTCGTCGCCGCCGTACGCACACGTCACCCCGGAGTCGATGTCCAGCAGGCTCCGGCGGAAGCATTGCCGTATCCGGACGCCGTCTTCGACGCAGCGCTGGCGCAGCTCGTCGTGCACTTCATGACCGACCCGGTCCTGGGCCTGCGGGAGATGGCACGGGTGACGCGGCCCGACGGCGTCGTCGCGGCCTGCGTCTGGGACCACGCGGGCGAGCGGTCGCCGCTTGCCATCTTCTGGCGCGCCGCGAACGAGCTCGAGCTCGGTCTTCAGGACGAGTCCGCCATGTCCGGCGTGCGCGAGGGGCATCTCGTGGAGCTCTTCGTGGCTGCCGGTCTCCGTCGGGTCGAGGACTCCGTGGTGGTCTCGCGCGTCGAGTATTCGAGCTTCGACGAGTGGTGGGAGCCCTATCACGTTCGGGATCGGGCCGGCCGGCGCGTTCGTGGCGGCGCTCGACCCGGAGCAGACAGAACGGGTTCGCGCGCGCTGCCGGGAGCTCCTGCCGGCGGCGCCGTTCGAGCTCGTGAGCTACGCCTGGGCCGCCCGCGGGATCGTCTAGTACGCGCTGGACGGAGCCGGCGTATCGATCGGCGGCAGCGGCTCCCGCCTTCCGCGCCTTGAAGTCCTCGAGGATCGTCTCGGTCGCCGTCGCGCCGACGCGCGTCACACCGACTCGCATCACGTCGAGCAGCGCATCGAGCGTGCGAACGCCTCCTGCCGCCTTCACCTGGACGCCGGGCGGGCTGTGCTCGCGCATCAGCGTCAGATCCTCGATCGTTGCTCCCGAGGACGCGAAGCCGGTCGAGGTCTTGACGAAGCCTGCACCGGCGGCTGCGCTCAGCTCACAGGCCCGGATCTTCTGCTCGTCGTTCAGGTACGCGTTCTCGAAGATCACCTTCACCGTTCGGCCCTGCGCGGCTTCGACGACGGCCCGGATGTCGCGCTCGACGTACGCGTTGTCGCCGGAGATCAGCCGGCCGATGTTCAGCACCATGTCGATCTCATGCGCGCCGGCCCGGATCAGCTCCTCCGTCTCGAACTCTTTCGTCACCGTCGTGTGACTGCCGTGCGGAAAGCCGACCACGGTCGAAATCATCACGTCCGACCCCTCGACGAGCCGAGCGGCCATCCCCACGTCTGCCGGACGCACGGTCGCGGAGGCCACGTCGTACCGCAGCGCGAGCCGGATACCCTCGAGCACGGTCTCGGTGTCGAGCTCCGGGCGCAGCAGCGAGTGATCGATCGTCTTGGCGACGTCGGAGTAATCGAGCGTCTCGATCTCGAACATGCTGCGAGGATACGTCAATGACGGCGCTGCGAACGACGGTGATCGGGAGCTACCCGTTCCCGGGCTGGCTGGAATATGCCGCCGACCACCTCGACGATTTCGCCGCCGACGACCTGTCCGAGCTCCAGGAGGACGCCGTGATCGCCGCCGTGCACGACCAGGTCGCCGCCGGGCTGGACGCTGTCTCGGACGGGGAGCAGACGAGGCTCGACTTCAACCTCGGCTTCTACGGCTTCATCGATGGGATCGAGCAGGGGTCGCCGCCGCGGCTGCTCGGCCCGCCCGCGCACGACCAGCGCCCGCGTCACCGCGTCGTCGGGGAGCTCTCGGCACCGAACGGCCTCGGCACGGTCGCCGAATACGAGCGCCTGCGCCGGGTCGCGCCTCCCGGCCCGACGCTGAAGGTCGCTGTGCCGGGGCCTTACACGCTCGCGGGCCGGCTCGAGGGCGACCGCTGGGAGACGGCCGAAGCACTCGTGCCGATCGTCCAGAAGGAGCTCGTCGCGCTCGCCGAAGCCGGCTGCGAGGAGATCGCGATCGACGAGCCGTCGATGAGCTGCTACGCCCACCGCGAGGATCCGGAACGGCTCGTCGAGCTCTTCAACCGCACGGTGACCCCGGTCGTGGGCCGGGCGCGGCTCTCGACGCACCTCTGCTTCGGCAACTACAAGGGCCGCGCGGTCGCGCCGCGGCGCTACGCACCGCTTTTCCCGGCGTTCCTCGGCGTCGCAGTCGACGAGATCCATCTCGAGATGGCGAGCCGCGAGCTGGCCGAGGCGGAGATCGTCGGCACGATCGCGGAGCAGAAGGACGTCGCCGTCGGCGTGATCGACGTCAAGAGCTACTACGTCGAGACTCCCGAGGACGTCGCCGACCGGGTACGGCACTTCCTCCGCCTCGCGCCGCCCGAGCGGCTCGCGTTCTCGACCGATTGCGGACTGAGCCAGACGGCTCGCTGGGCGGCGAAAGCCAAGCTGACGAACCTCGTCGAAGGCGTCCGGATCGTCAGAGGGGAGCTCGGGCTATGAAAGAGCCTCTCCTCGCCGACGACGCCTTCCTCGCAGACGTCCAGTCAGCGCGCGTCGAGCCTGGGCTGCGCCTCTGGTGGCTCGGGCAGAGCTGCTTCCTCGTGCAGTTCGAGGGCCACCACCTGCTCGTCGACCCGTACCTCTCCGACTCACTCACTCGCAAGTACGAGGAGACGGACACGCCGCACGTCCGGATGACGCGACGCGTGATCGATCCCGAGCGGCTGTCGTTCGTGGACGCCGTCCTCGCCACGCACGGGCACGGAGACCACCTCGACGCGGAGACGCTGAGAGCGATCGGCGCTCAGGTCGTCTGCCCCTCTGGGATCGTCGAGCTCGCGAACGAGCGGAGCCGGATCGAGCCGATCGGCATCGACGAAGACGAGGCGATCGGGATCGCGGGCTTCCGGATCGAAGCAGTTCCAGCGGTGCACCACGGCGAGCACTGCGTCGGCTACGTGATCTCTGCCGGCGACCGGCATGTCTACCACTCAGGCGACACGCAGTGGGTCGAGCCGGGCGTGAGCGGCGTCGATCTGGCGATCGTCCCGATCAACGGCAAGCTGGGCAACGTCGACGCCGTGGAGGCTGCCCGGCTCGCACACGAGGTCGGCGCGAAGCTCGCCGTCCCCTGCCATTTCGACATGTTCGAGTTCAACACGACGACGCCGGACGAGTTCGTTGCGGAATGCAAGCGGCTGGGGCAGCCCTACCGCGTGCTGCAGAACGGCGAGCGCCTCAGCCTGGATTGAGCCAGCGGAAGAGCACCTCGGCGACGCACGCCGGCTTCTCCTGGCCTTCGAGCTCGATCGTCGCCGCGATGCGACCCTGCTTGCCGCCGGCGACATCCTCTACGTCCTCGACCCGGAAACGGCCGCGGATGCGCGAGCCCGACGGCACCGGGGATGTGAAGCGGACCCGGTTGAGCCCGTAGTTCAGCGACATCCCGTAGCCCTCGAGCGGGGGCAGCGCCTCCGCGAACATCGGCACGATCAGCGAGAGCGTCAGGAAGCCGTGCGCGATCGTCGTCCCGAACGGGCCTGCCGCGGCCTGCTCGGGGTCGGTGTGGATCCACTGTGCGTCGTCGGTCGCGTGCGCGAACTCGTCGATCCGCGACTGCTCGATCTCGCGCCACGGCGACACGAGCTCCTGCCCGATCAGATCCTCGACTACCACCTGACCACCGCCGCCGCCCAGGTGTAGCCCGTACCCGCTGCGAGCAGCAGGACGAGATCGCCGTCGTGGAGCTCGCCGGCCCGCGCCGCGCGGTCGAGCGCAAGCAGCGAGTCGACCCCACTCATGTGACCGGTGTCGTCGAGATAGGCGGCGCGCGGCCCACCGAGTCCTTCGACGATCGCTTCGTGCATCGAGCGCTTCATATGGATCCCACAGAGGTAGGAGACGTCCGCAAGTGTCGCACCCGAGCGCTCGACTGCGCCGCGGGCAGCGCTGACGAAGTTCGACAGGCTGACCTCGTCGAGCCCACCCTTCATCTGCGCGGGATCCGCAACGTCGAGGAAGTGCCGCCGGCCGGCGACGCTCTCCGCAGACGCGGGCTCGACCGAGCCTCCGGCCGGGACTTTCACCTGCAGGGAGAACGAGCCGTCCGTGAGCGCATGGCAGCCGAGCAGCTCGTGCGGGGCGTCGCGCGTGAGCAGCCCGGCGACCGCGCCGTCGCCGAAGTTGAACATGAAGCGCGAGCGCTCGTTCGTGTAGTCCAGGAGGTACGACTCGCGGCAGGCAGCCACGATCAGCACGTTCCGGAGTTCCGGCTCGGCGAGCAGGAAGTTACGAGCCAGCCGCAGCGCGACCGGCGTGCCGCAGGAGACGTTCGCATACTCGAGCGCGTAGGCGTTCACGCAGCCGAGCCGGTGTGCGATCCACGGCGCCGCCTGCCAGACCGGATAGTCCTTCCAGAGCGACCCGTAGTAGAGAACGACGTCGATCTCGGCCGGATCGAGGTCGTGCTGGCCGAGCAGACGAGAAGCCGCCTCGACGGACATGTCGCTGACATGCTCGTCCGGAGCAGCGATGTGCTTCCCGCGCAACCCGAACTTCTCGAGGATCACCTGCTCGGGGATCGAGCTCGCCTCCGAGACCTCGGCCGCGCTCATCCAGTTCTCAGGCAGGTAGGTCGCGGTTGCCGCGATCCCGATGCTCACGGGTCGATGTCCCTGGCCCCGAGCGTCCGGACGATGATCCGCGCCAGCTCGTCGAAGACCGCCTCCGGCATCCCGTTGTCGCCGTTCCAGAGGATCCAGCGCATACCGACGAGCTCGCCGATCCCCATCAGGCTCCACGCAAGCACCTCGGGATCGCCTGCCGCGATCTCGCCCGCGTCCATGGCCTGTTCCAGCCCCACTGCGTACGGGCGCATCAGCCGCTCGTAGTGCACGACGAGCGTCTCCGGGGAGACGAACTCGGCCTGCCGGATGATCCGGTACAGCGCGGGATGATCCGCCGTGAAGCGGAAGAACGCGCCGAAGCCGAGCAGCTCGCGCTCGGCACGGGTCGTGCCCTGCTCGGCGGCCTCGGTCATCGCGTGGCGGACGCGCGAGTTGAGGTCGAGCACCACCTCTTCGAAGACCTCCTTCTTGCCCGAGAAGTAGAGGTAGAAGGTGCCCTGGCCGACCCCCGCCGCCTCCGTGATCTTCACGATCGAGGCGTCGTGGTAGCCGAGCTCGGCGAAGATCTGCTCCGCGGACTCGAGCAGCTTCTGGCGAGTGCGCGCGCCGCGGGCGGTCAACGCCTTCACCGGACACGCTCCAGCAGCTCTGACTTGACGACCTTGTCGAGCGCGTTGCGCGGCAGCGACTCGACGAAGCGGATGCCCCGAGGGACCTTGTAGCGGGCGAGGCGCGAGCGACAGTGCTCGAGGAGTGCCTCCTCGGTCGCGTCCCCGTCCGGCACGACGAACGCAAGACATGCCTCGCCCCAGCGCTCGTCGGGCACGCCGACGACCGCAGCCTCGGCGACCGCTGGGTGCTCGTGCAGGACGTTCTCGATCTCGGCTGGATAGACGTTCTCGCCGCCCGAGATGACCATGTCCTTCGTCCGCCCAACGATTCGGTAGTAGCCCTCCCCGTCGCGAGCCGCGACGTCTCCGGTCAGCAGCCAGCCGTCGGCGAAGGCGGCCTTCGTCGCCTCCGGGTTACGCCAGTAGCCGGCGAAGACGTTCGGTCCCTGGACGACGAGCTCTCCCTCGGCCACGCCGTCGAGGTGGCGACCGGTCTCCGGATCGCGCAGGGCGACGTCGACATGCGGGTACGGCTTGCCGGCGAAGCCGCGCTTGCGCGCCGCGTCCTCGGGCGGCAGGCAGAGGACGTTGGGCGCCGCCTCGGTCAGCCCATAGCCCTGAACGATCTCGACGCCGCGCTCGTGCCAGGCTTCGAGCAGCGCCTCGGGCATCGGCGCGCCGCCCACGACGGCGCGGCGCAGCGACCAGAGGTCGGCCGTCGCGAACCCGGGATCCTGCGCCATGAAGAGGTATGTCGCGGGAACGCCCATCATCGAGGTCACGTGCTTCTCGGCAATCAGCTCGAGCGCGCGCGCGGGATCGAAGGCCGGCTCCAGCACGACGGTTGCGCCTTTCCACCAGGCGAGCAGCGGCTGCACGTTCCAGCCGCCGACGTGGAACTGCGGCAGCACCTGCAGCACGGTGTCCTCGCCGGACACACCGGCCACCCGGTCGAAGGACAGATTCGTCCAGAAGCAGTTCGCGTGTGTGAGGAGCGCGCCTTTCGGCTTACCGGTCGTGCCCGAGGTGTAGACGAGCAAGAGCCCATCGTCATCGGCCGGCGGGGGAACTGGCTTGTGTTTCTGAAACACAAGCTCCTCCAGCCCGGCAGTCCGCGGGTGGAGCGCGGCGGCGGTCTCGGCGTGCTCGTCGGAGCAGAGGAGGACGGCAGGCTCGGCGTCGGCGAGCTGGTAGCTGAGCTCCGGCCCGGCCAGGCGCGTGTTCAGCGGCATCAGGATCAGTCCGGCCTTCGCACAGGCGAAGAAGACGACGACGTGCTCGGGGCTCGTTCCGGTCAGCGTCGCGACGCGGTCGCCGGGGACGAGACCGGCCGCCAGGAAGCCTGCCGCGAGCCGGTCGGAGCGCTCGTCGAGCTCCCCGTAGGTCGTCTTCTCGTTGCGGAAATCGATCGCCACGCGACCGGGCGTCGCCCGTGCGCGGTCGCTGATCCAGCGGCCGAGCGTCAGCACAGGAACTCCTCCAGCTCGCGGACGAACCTTTCGGGCTCCTGCCACATGAACAGATGGCCGCAGCCGGAGTAGATGGAGACGCGAGCATCGGGAATCGCCTCGGCGAGCAGGTCTGCGTTGCGGGGATCGACGACAAGGTCTCCGTCACCGTGCTGCACGAGCGTCGGTGCGGCGAGCGAGCGCGAGCCGGTCGTGGGTGTCGAAGGTCGCCCCTGCGGCCGCCTGCGCCGACCAGGCTTCGAATCCCTGCGCGGTGCGCTCGCGGTGCACGAGGATGCGGTCGACGAGCTCGAGGCGCGGGTCCGGCTCGAGCGCGTTCTCGGTGAACTCGCGGAGAGTGGCGCGCGCCTGCATCAACTCGACCGTTCTCTGCGGCATCGGGAACGCCTGCGGTCCTCCCGGAGTCGTGCAGGCGAGCACGAGCCTGTCGACCCGCTCTGGATAGGCGAGTGCGAGCTCCTGCGCGATCATCCCGCCAAGGCTTGTGCCGACCACGTGCGCGCGCTCCACTCCCGCCTCGTCGAGGACCTGCACGGCGTCGGCGGCCATCTCGGCGGCGGTGTACGGGCCGGGGGGCGCGTCACTCTCGCCGACGCCGCGGTTGTCGAACAGGATCGTCTCGAAGGTGCGGGCGAGCGGCTCGACCACGGGCTCCCAGCCCCAGCGCGCATAGCCGAGGCCGTGGATCAGCAGCACGGGTGGCCCAGCCCCGTGGCGCTCCCAGGCGATCTTCACGCTCGCACCCGCCTGCGCCGATGTCCGAGGCTCGCCAGCCCACCCGGCACGAAGAAGACCAGCAGGATGAAGAGCGTCCCGAGAATGAAGAGGGGCTCGGAGAGCGGGGTCGACAGCACGGACGGTAGATCATCGATGGTCGAGGAGCCCGCGAGCGCTCCCAGCCGCTGGTCGGCGAGTGTGTAGAGAAAGCCGCCGAGCAGCGCGCCGTAGCGCGTTCCCGCCCCACCGATCACGACCATCACGAGGAACGTGAGAGTGAAGGTCGCAGTCGTGATCTGCGGCGACGCGCCCGTGCCGAGAACGATCAGCCAGATCACGCCGCCGACGGTCGCGAGGAACGAGGCGAGCACGAAGACGAGCAGCTTGAACCAGAGGGGCTGCAGGCCGATCACCTCGACCCGGCGCTCGTTCTCCCGGATCGCCTGCCAGACGTGCCCCGGCGAGCTGTTGATCGCCCAGCGAGCGATCAGGAACACGACCGCGGTGTAGCCGAGAGCCAGCCAGTAGAGGTTCTGTGTATTCACGACTCCCACGAACACATCCGGGATCGCCTCGAAGTTGAGGCCGAGCCCTTCCTCCCCGCCGGTCAGCCCGTTCGGATTCTTCTGCACGAGCACGGTCCCGGCCTGCGCGAATGCGAGCGTCACCATCGCGAACGCGATGCCGCTGACGCGGAGACTGATCGCGCCGAGGAGGAGTGGCACGAGAATCCCGACGCCCACGACCACGAGCAGCGTCGGCGCCAGCCCCCACTCCCACTTCGTCAGCGCGATCGTGGTCAGGTACGCGCCGATCGCGAAGTACAGGGCGTGACCGAACGAGAGGAGGCCGGTGAAGCCGAAGAGGAGGTCGTACGTGAGCGCGACGCCTGCGAAGACGAGGCAGAGCGCGAGCAGCCCGAGCGTGCCCGGGCTGTCCAGCGGCCCTCCGAACAGGATCGGAAGATCGAGCGAGAGCTTCGGCACGAGCGCGAACCCCACGAGAAGCAGCGCCGGTACCAGGAACGGGCGCAGGCGGGTCAATGCGCCACCTTGGGAGAGAGCCCTTCGGGCTTGATCAGGAGCACGATCGCGAGTAGGAGAACGACAGCGAGATCGCCGAGCCCGCTCGAGGCGTAGTAATTCGCGTACTGCTGGAGGAGGCCGACAGCCACGGCGGCAACAGCCGTACCGCCGATCGAACCGAAGCCGCCGATCACGACGACGATGAAGGCGAAGATCAGGAGCGACGTGCCCCGGGCCGGGTCGACGACACCGAAGTAGACCCCGGAGAGCACGCCTGCGAGCGCAGCCGCCGCGCCGCCGAGCGCGAACACGAGAGTGAACGCCTTGCGAACGTCGATTCCGAGCGCTGTGACCATCGCGCGGTCCTCGACGCCAGCGCGGATGATCAGCCCGTAACGCGTGTACCGGAGGAACGCGGTCAGGCCGATGAGTACGAGCCCCGCAGCGGCGATCTCGACGAACCGGTCGTTCGGGATCGACGCGCCGAGGATCGACGTCGTGTCGATCATCCAGGCGGGAACCGGGAACGGCCGCGCGTCGAAGCCCCAGATCGCCTCGACCAGGGCGTTGAGGGCGAGCGCGAGACCGACCGTGACGAGCACCTGCTCGATCGGTCGCAGGTAGAGCGGCCGGATCAAGACGAGCTCGACCAAGGCTGCGAGCACGGCTCCAACGGCGATGCCGAAGATCGCGGCCACGATCAGCTTCGTGCCGGAACCGCCCCCGACCTGGGTCGACATCCACCAGGTCGCGTAAGCGCCGACGGTGAGGAGAGCGCCGTGCGCGAAGTTGAGCACGCCCATGAGGCCGTAGATCAGCGAGAGGCCGGAGGCGATCAGGAAGTACATGGCGCCTAGCCCCAGCCCCGTGATCGTCAGCAACACGAACGTGCTCAATGCCCGCCTCCGTGCACGCCGAGGAGCGCGCGGATGCGCTCCGGATCGCCGAGGAGCTCGGCGGCTGGGCCGCTGTGGACGACACGTCCGACGTCGAGCACCACCACCTGCCGTGCGACTCGTGCGACGACGGCCAGGTTCTGCTCGACGAGCAGCACCGTCGCGAGCTCGGCCACACGCTCGATCGCCGCCGCCACCTCGGTCACGAGCAGGGGCGCGAGCCCTTTCGTCGGCTCGTCGACCAGTAGCACCTGGTTCTCGTTCAAGAGCGCCCGCGCGATGGCGACCATTTGCTGCTGGCCGCCCGAGAGCGTGCCGGCCTTCTGCCCGCCCCGCGTCTCGAGCTCCGGGAAGAGCTCGTAGACGAGCTCGTAGCGCGGATTTCCGTTCCGCTCGGCAAGGCGCAGGTTCTCGTCCACCGTCAGGCCGGCGAACACGTCGCGGTCCTCGGGCACGTAGCCGATCCCGCGCCGCACGACCTGGTACGTCGGCAGGCGGGTCAGCTCCTCGCCCGAGAGCGTGACGGTGCCGCGGCGCGGCACGAGCCCCATCATCGCCCGCAGCGTCGTCGTCTTGCCGACGCCGTTCCGGCCGAGCAGGGCGGTCACGCCACCCTCGGGAACGTCGAATGAGACACCCTGGAGGACGTGCGACTCGCCGAGGTGGACGTGCAGGTCGTCGACCCGGATCAGCGGCTGCGAAACGTTCACAGAGCCTCCCCCAGGTACGCGGTCTGCACCGTCTCGTTCGCCATCACCGCGTCGGGCTCGTCGAAGGCGAGCAGCGCGCCATGGTGCATGACGGCGATCTTCTGGGCAAGCCCGATCACCACCTCCATGCGGTGCTCGACCATCAGCACGGTCTTGCCTTCCTCGAGGTGCACGGCCCGGATCAGCTCGACGAGCTCGTCGACGTCCTCGGCGGAGACGCCTGCCATCGGCTCGTCGAGCAAGATCACATCCGGCTTGCCGGCGAGGAGCATCGCGAGCTCGAGCTTCCGCTTGTCGCCGTGGGAGAGCAGACCGGCCGGCCAGAGCATCCGCGCGTGCAAGCCGACGCGCTCCAATGCACGCTCGGCCCGCTCGAGCGCCTCGCGGACCGATGCGGCCCGCCGCCAGATCCGAAGCGAGCCACCGAGCTCGGCCTCCGCGGCGAGACGCGCGTTCTCCCGCACCGAGAGGAGTGGGAAGACGCTCGACACCTGGAAGGTGCGACCCAGACCGGCCCGGGTGCGCCGATACGGCGGCGTGCCCGTGACGTCACGGCCGTGCAGCTCGACACTCCCCGCAGTCGGGCGTAGGAGCCCCGAGAGCAGGTTGAAGAGCGTGGTCTTGCCGGCGCCGTTCGGCCCGATGATCCCGACGAACTCGCCCGCGAAGACATCGAGCGAGACATCGGCGACGATTCGTGCGCCGCCGATGTCAAGCCCGAGGCTCCGCGTGGCGAGGATCGGTGTGGAGGTACCCACGATCCCCGAGGTCAGGGTGTCGCTAGCGCTTCTCCGGCGGGGCGACGAACTGGCCCCTGATTCGCGCGATCACCTTCGGCTGCCACTTGCCGTTGGCAGCCTTGACCAGCTTGACCTGGAACATCGGCTGGATCATGGCGTGGTCGGACGCGCGGATCGACTGCTGCCCCTTCGGGCCGACGAAGTTCCAGCCCTCGAGTGCAGTGATCATCTTGTCGACGTCGTCGCCCTTGGCGCCCGTGAGCGCCTGGACGATCATCTGGCCGGCCACGAAGCCGTCCGGAGTGAAGAGATCGGGCACCTGGCTGCGCTTCCGCATCGAGTTGACGAGGAAGTCGTTCACCCTGTTCTTCGGCGCCGTGTAGACGTAGTGCGAGAGGAAGTCGATCTTCGCTGCCACGTCACCGAACGTCGACCATGTCGCACGCTCTGCGAGGCCGGTCGTGATCTTGTTCGAGACGCCGAAGGCACCCTGCTGCTCGAGCGCGCGCCACATCGCGGGGGCCGTCGTGCCGGCCCAGGCGACGAAGAGCAGGTCAGGATTCGCCTGCTTCACCTGCTGCGCGAACGGCGTGAAGTCCTGCGCCGAGAGCGGCACCAGCATGCGGCCGACAGTGTGCCCCTGCGAGCCGACGATCGAGTTGACGGCCGCGTAGTTGCCGACGCCGAAGGCCGAGTCCTGCGCGAAGACGGTGACCTTCTTGCCGACGCCCTTGAGGAACGTCGCGGCGGTCTTCACGTCCTGGTAGGTCTGGCGTCCTGAGCGGAACGTGTACTTGTTGATGCCGGTGACGGCGTCCGTCGCCGCCGGGCCGGAGATGAAGAGCACCTTGTTCTGCTCGGCAAGCGGCGCCATCTGGAGCGCGACGCCGGACGAGACGCTGCCGGCGAGGATCTTGTAGCCCTTGCCGATCAGATCCTTGCCCGCTGCGACGGCCTTCGTCGGATCGGTGCCGTCGTCGACGACCGTCAGCTCGATCGAGCGGCCGTTGACCTTCATCGTTCCCTTCGTGGCATACGCAAGCCCGTAGCGCAGGCCCTGGATGTACTCGGCGCCGTAGGCAGCGAGCAGGCCCGTGCGCGAGTAGACGATCCCAACCTTGTAGGCGGCTTCGGCGGACGTGCCCGTGCCCGCTTCGGGCCGTGCCTGCGCCCCGCTCGCGAAGACCGCGAGGACCGTCGTCGCCGCCGCGAACGTTGCGACGCTCTTCCAACGCCTTACGTGCATCTCCCTGACCTCCGTGAGAAGAAAAGCATGACCAGGCCCAAACCTGAGACCCGATTCAGGTGTACGGTACGACGACGGACGGACGGCGTCAAGGCGGATTGACACACACGGACTAGGCGCCGAGCTCGTGCAAGAGAGGCGCAGTGTCGAGCGCCTCGTAGCCGATTCGCGCTGCGATCTCCTCGCTCGTCGGACGCGTGCCCTCGCGGAAGAGCTCGCGCAGGCGATCGCCGGTCTCCGGGCTGCGCCACCAGTCCTCCCCCACCTCGCGGACGAGATGCTGCCGCAGCTGCGCCGAGCGGATCCAGGCACGAAGGTAGTCGGCCGAGTAGAAGCCGGAGTCCATGTCGGACAGGTAGTTCTCTGCCGGATAGCGGATGCCGGTGGCACCCGTGAGCCGCTCGGAGTAGCCGCCCGCAGTGCCTCCGTCCTCGCTGAAACGGCCCCAGAACTCGAGCTCGAACTGGAGCTTCGCCGTGTAGCGGCGGAAGAGCAGCGCCTCGAGGAAGACCGTCGCCTCGGCATTCTCCTGAGCCTGCTCGTCCGAGAGCCCGAAGTGCTCGGCGTGCCAGCCCGGCTCTCTCGAGATCGCTTCGACGATGTAGCTGTAGATCTCGGTCAGCGCGTGGTCGCGCGACAGCTTGCGGAAGGTGTACGGGAGCTCGGGATCGACGCCCGCGTAGTGGAGTGCGTGCCCGGCCTCGTGCAGGAACGCCTGGTAGTCGTGGAGGCCGCCCTGAGCGCGTGTGATCAGGTGGACGACGTTCGGTGGGTCCGAGGCGATCACGCAAGCCCGCGGTGACTTCTGCGGCCGGTCGTCCAGGTCGAGCCTGATCCCGGGCATCGCGGCCATGTCCAGGCCGAGTGCTGCGAGAGACGCGACGCACACCGGCACGGCTTGCTCCTTCGTGTACGTCTGGTCGAACGGAGAGAGCCGGCGCAGATAGCTCGTGTGGTTCGAGGTCGGAAACTCCTCGCGCTCGGGGCCGAGCAGCTTCTCGAACCAACGGTCGCGCAGGCCGTCGTATGCGGCGGCCGAGGCGCGGCTGGCCGCGTCGAGCACGCGCTCGAGCTCCTCCAGTGAGATTCCCTTCTCTTCACCGTTCCGCGCGACGGGGTCGGGCTCGCCCGAGAGCTCGGCCTCGAGTGCCTCGCCGGCCGCCAGGAGCTCACGCCTGTCGTCGTTGAACCCCGCACTGACGGCGTTCGCGAGCGAGCCGAGCTCGTCGCGGTCGCCGTAACCGGTCAGCACGGCGAGCTTCGCCTGCGCATTCCTCAGCGGCAGCTCCTCGCCGCGCCAGACGACCCGCGCGGCCAGGATCCGGTTTTCGAGCTCGTCCTCCCGTGCCGCGAGCTCGGCGGCGATGATCCCCGACTCGCAGGTCTTTCGCAGCCGGTAGAGCAGCTCGCGCTCGTCGCCGCTCGCAGACTCCTCCGCGGCTCGGAGCACGTCGACCTGCGCGGTCGAGAAGAGGTCGCGGAAGCGCTCGACGATCGCGGCCTGCTCGGAGACTTCCTTCTCGCCGACCCGCACGGCGCGTCCCTCTTCGGAGCGCTCGAAGAGGTAGCGCGCAAGGCGCTCTTCATAGTCGGCAGGGGTTCTGACGGAGGCGACGCTCACGGCGCCGACACTACCTGAGGGTGGCGCCTGAAACGGCTGCCGTGAGCCGCTTGAGGTCGAACGGCTTCCCGATCACGCCGTCGACACGGGCGCGCAGCTCGGGCCCGATCTCGCTCGTGCCGGAGAGAAGAACGACACGCGACGGTGTGTCGAGTGCCTCGAGCTCGTCGAGCAGCTCCAGCCCGTCCTCGTTGCCGAGGTGGACGTCCAGGAGGACGACGTCCGGCGATTCCCGCTCGACCAGCGCCCGGGCCTCGGCGAGCGTGGCAGCCTCGAGCACGCGGTGACCCTCGAGCTCGAGATTGACCCGGCAGAGCAGGCGCAGCGAGCGCTCGTCGTCAACGACGAGCACGGTCTTCAAGTGCGTGCGCCCCCCTTCGCCGCCCATATCAAGGCGAATCCTAACCTGGTTCCGGCCTCGCGCCGTACCGGATCGGACGCAATCTTCGTTTACCTATTGAAAATGACAAATTCGGGAAAGAGCACCGAGCACTCCGCTACACCGGCGGAGACGAAGATCGGGGAGACGAAGATGAGCGAACTGGGGATCGAAATCCCGGTGCCGAGCGCGAGCTACCGCAGACGGGCCTGGGCCGCGTTCCAGCACGCACTCGATCCACTGGCGCCGCTCAAGCCGCCACCGAGGCCGCCCGGCTGATTCGAACGAGCGACTCCTCGCGGCCGAGGAGCTCCAGGCTCTCGTACAGACCAGGCGACACCTTCGAGCCGGTCACGGCAACGCGGATCGGCTGGAACGCCTGCCGCGGCTTCAGGCCGAGCCGCTCGCACAGCTCCTTCAATGCGGCTTCGATTCGCTCGGCCGTGAACGGCTCGACGCCCTCGAGCGCCTCGGCTGCGGCTGCGAGGACGCCCGGATCGAGCAGGGCCGGGTCGGGCTCGACGTCGTGGAAGAGGAAGCCCGCGAACTCCGGGAACTCGCCGAGCTGAGCGATCTTCTCCTGCACGAGCGGCACGGCGGCGTGTACCCGCTGCTCGTCCCAGTCGTTGCCCTGCTCTCGCAGGTACTGCAGCAGCGTCTCGGCGTACTCCTCGGGAGACAGCGCGCGTAGGTACACGCCGTTCATCCAGTCGAGCTTCGCGTAGTCGAATGTCGCGGGGCTTTCGCCGACCCGCTCGAGCGAGAAGCGCTCGATCAGCTCCTCGTTCGACATGATCGTCGTCTCGCCGTCGGGCGCCCAGCCGAGCAGGGCGAGGAAGTTCATCAGGGCCGGCGCGATGTACCCCGCCGCTCGGAACTCGTCCACCGAGACGGCGCCGTGCCGCTTCGAGAGCTTCTTCCCGTCCTCGCCGAAGACGCTCGGGACGTGAGCGTAGGTCGGGATCTCCGATCCGAGCGCCTGCAGGATGAGGATCTGCTTCGGCGTGTTCGAAACGTGGTCGTCGCCGCGGATGACATGCGTGATCCCGTCGAGCCAGTCCTCCACCGGGGACGCGAAGTTGTAGGTCGGACGGCCATCGGAGCGAACGAGCACGAGATCCTCGAGCTGCTCGTTCGGAAACTCGATGCGGCCCTTCACCGCATCGTCCCAGGCGGTCGTCCCCTCGTTGGGCATCCGGAACCGGATCGCCCCGTCGTCCTCGTACGCCTTCCCCTCCTCGACGAGGCGCCGCGCCTCCTGCTGGCAGCGCTCGAGCCGGTCGAGCTGGAAGGTCACCTCACCGTTCCAGTCGATCCCGAGCCACGTGAGCGAGCGCTCGATCTGCTCGACCGACTCGGCGACCTCACGGTTCGTGTCCGTGTTCTCGATCCGGAGCAGGCACTCGCCGCCGTGGCCGCGAGCGAAGAGCCAGTTGAAGAGGAACGTGCGGACGCCGCCGATGTGGAGAAAACCGGTCGGGCTCGGGGCCATTCGGACTCGTACGGACATTCGCGCTGGCTAGGTTATCGGCGTGCTGTTCGGAGCCCACTGCAATGGCGGCATCAAGGGGGCAGTCGACCGGGCGGCCGAGATCGGTGCGGACGCGGTGCAGCTGTTCGCCCAGAGCCCGCGAACGTGGCACTTCCCCGTCCACGCCGAGGAGGATCTCGCTCGCTTCCGCGAGCGGCGGGCGGAGACGGGGATTCAGAACGTACTCGTCCATGCCCTCTATCTCTGCAACCTCGCCACGCCCGACGAGACGATGTACGGCAAGAGCATCGAGACGATGCGCGCCACCATGGACGCCGCCTGCGCAATCGAGGCCGACGGTGTGGTCTTCCACGTCGGCTCGCATCTCGGAACCGGCTTCGAGGCTGGGCTCGCTCGCTGCGTCCCCGCGCTCGAGCAGGTTCTCGACCGCTGCTCCGGCGCGACCTGGCTCCTGCTCGAGAACTCCGCCGGAACAGGCAACACGATGGGCCGCTCGCTCGACGAGCTGGCAGCGCTCGTCGACGCGCTCGGCGGCCATCCGCGGCTCGGCATCTGCCTCGATTCGTGCCATCTCTACGTCTCCGGCGTCGACGTCGGCGATCCGGATACGGTCACCGAGGTGCTCGCCGACCTCGACGCCCGCATCGGCCTCGACCGGCTGCGAGCGCTGCATGTCAATGACGCTGAGGCGCCGCTGGGGTCGAATCGCGACCGGCACGCGAATGTGCTCGAAGGCGAGCTGGGCGAGCGGCTCGGCGCCTTCCTCGCCCACCCTGCCGTCCAGGCCCTACCCGCTGTGATGGAGACGCCGGGACCGGACGGCCACGGACCTGACGCGCCGGAGGTGCAGAAGCTGCGCGACCTCCACAAGCGCTGGACGAAGAAGAAGCGCCGGTGAGCGGCCTGCTCGACCAGCAGCAGGCACTGCAGGACGAGGCCGCCGCGGTGCTCGCGGACCTCGACCTGCTGCAGCTGCTCCAGGAAGTCGGGCGGCCGGTGCAGGTCGGGAGCGTCGCGCTCGGCCTGATGGTCGCGCGAGACATCGACGTGACGGTGCTCTGCCCCGTGCTCGAAACTGCGGCGATCTTCACGGCCCTCGCCCCGCTCGCCGGGCACCCGCGGATCCGTGAGCTGCGCTTCCGTGACGACACCGGCGACTGGAATGTCGACCCGAACTATCCCGACGGCGTCTACTGGGGCCCGCGCTACCGGAGTGAGGCGGGAACAGACTGGAACCTCGACGTCTGGTTCATCCACGAGGACAGCCGCCAGTTCGACCTCGAGCACCTGGAGTCGTTGCCGCCGAAGCTGACACCCGAGGCGCGTGAGGCCATCCTCTCGATCAAGGAATGCTGTCTCGAGCGGCCGTGGTACAGCAGCTACGGGATCTACACCGCGGTGCTCGACCACGGCGTGCGGACACACCAGCAGTACCGCGCCTACGTGGAGGGCGCTTCTACCTCGGCGTGATCTGCGCGATCACGCGGAAGCTCGGCCGCGCGCGCGGAACCTCGTGGAACTCCGGATTCCGGCAGCCGATCTCGTCCGTGCGCGACTCGTAGCAGGCCGCGACCTCGACCTTGCACATCGGCAGCGGCGCGCCCGGTCGCGCGGATCCCGCCGAATCCCTCCTGCCGCGCCTCAGCCGCGCGCAGCAGGTCGAGATCGATCTCGACCCCGTAGACACGCTGCATGCAGCCGACGTACGTGTGCCCCCACGCCTCGTAGGCGTAGACGAACGGGCACGAGCGCTCGATGCATGCCCCGGGGTAGACGACCTTGTCGCAGTGCACCTCGCACCGGCGGCACTCCACCTCGTCCTGAGGTCGGAGAGGCAGCTCGCTCGGTGCCTGCACGGACTGTTCCACGCCTGGATTGTGTGCGGTCCCGCGGCACTGCGCAAGACTTGACAAACGGCCGATCTTCAGGCAGTCCGCGCGGATAGGGTACGCGGCCATGGTCCGTCGCATCCTCTACGGATTGCTTGCGCTCGCCCCGCTCGTCGTCCTGCTGCACTACGTCGCGGACCTCGATCCGACCCTCGAATTCGTGCTCTCCGCGCTGGCGTTGATTCCGCTCGCGTGGCTGATCGGAGAGGCGACCGAGCACGCAGCCGAGCACACGGGGCCGGGCATCGGCGGCTTCCTGAACGCGACCTTCGGGAACGCGCCGGAGCTGATCATCGCGCTCATCGCCGTCCACGAGGGCTTGACCGAGGTCGTGCGCGGCTCGCTCACCGGCTCGGTGATCGGCAACCTGCTGCTCGTACTCGGCTTCTCGCTGATCGCCGGCGGAGTCGGCCGCACCGACCGCGCGTCGAGTTTCGTCTCGTTCGGGCTGATCGGCATCGCCACGCTTCTCTTCATGATCGTCGCGGTCCCGGGCTGGGACGGCGATCCTGACCGCGACTCGCTCGCACACCTGACGGTCCCGGTCTCGATCGCCCTGCTCGTGCTCTACGTCATAGCCACGTGGTACTCGCTGCGACGGCACCGGCAACAGCACGTCGCGACCGGCGACGAGGCCGAAAGCGGCGGCTGGTCGTTCCGTTTCGCGCTCGTCGTCCTCGGCGTCGCGACGGTCGCCACAGCGCTCGTCGCCGAGGTGCTCGTCGGCTCGTTGGAGGTCTTCGCCGAGAAGGCGGGCCTCTCCGACTTCTTCGTCGCCGCGGTGATCGTCGCGATCGTCGGCAACGCGGCCGAGCACGGCGGAGCAGTGATCGTCGCCTACCGGGGGAAGATCCAGCTGGCGGCCGAGATTGCACTCTCGTCGGCGGCCCAGGTGGCGGTCTTCCTGATCCCGGCCGTCGCTCTTCTCTCGTGGCTGATCGAGCCGCTCGCGCTCTCGTTCCGGCAGGTCGAGATCGCCATGCTCGCCGCCGCGCTCCTGATCACGGTCGCGGTGCTCTTCGACGGCCGCACGAGCCGCCTGCGCGGCGGGATCCTCGTCGCCGCCTACGTCGGCGTGGCCTTCGTCTTCTACCAGGCGGGCGAGCGCTTCTAGGAGGGCTCAGAACGTCGAGGGCTCGCGGCGCTGACGACCAGGCTGCCGGAGCGGCTCAGGCGCGGACACGCGCTCCCAATGCGCGCGGAATCGCCTCGAGCGCGCCCTCGATGTCCGCGTCGCCGACGTCGAGGTGCGTGACGGCGCGCAGCACCGACGGGTGGATGGTCGCGGACAGAGCGACGCCGTGCTCGGCCAGCAGCCGAATCGCCTCCTCCTTCGAGAGCGGCGCGACATCGAGCTGGACGAAGTTCGTCTCGACCCGGTCGGGATCGACCGCGAGTCCCGCCTCGGCGAGCCCGAGAGCGAGCTGCTTGGCGCGCGCATGGTCGTCGGCGAGCCGGTCGACGTGGTGGTCGAGGGCGTAGACACCGGCCGCGGCGACGATCCCCGCCTGGCGCATGGCACCGCCGAAGAGGTGCTTCATGCGGCGCGCGTTCGTCATCACCTCGGCGGAGCCGGCAAGGAGCGCGCCGAGCGGGCAGCCGAGACCCTTGGAGAGACAGAGCGTGACGGTGTCGAAGCGCCTGCCGATCGTCGCGGCGTCCTCCCCGCTGCCGATCGCTGCGTTCAGCAGCCGGGCGCCGTCGAGATGGAAGCGGAGGCCGAGCTCGTCGCAGAGGCTGCGGAGCTCGTCGATCTCCTCGAGCGGCCAGATCCGCCCGCCGCTCGCGTTGTGCGTGTTCTCCACCCAGACAACGCGGGTGCGCGGCGAATGGATGTACGGGACGCGGTACGCGGCGCGCACCTGCTCGACGCTGAACCGCCCGGCAGCACCGGGAAGCCCTCGCGTGATGACGCCCGAGTGGACGGCGGGACCGCCGAGCTCCGAGATGAACACGTGCGAGTTCTCCTCACCGACGAGCTCGTCGCCGAGCTCGGTGTGCAGGCGCAGCGCGATCTGGTTCGCCATCGTCGCGGTCGGGACGAAGATGGCCTCGTCCTGGCCGAGCAGCGCAGCTGCACGAGCCTCCAGCTCGTTGACGGTCGGATCCTCGCGCTTCTGCTCGTCGCCGACGACGGCGGCGGCGATCGCTGCGCGCATCCCCTCTGTCGGCTGCGTCGCGGTGTCGGAGCGAAGGTCGATCACAGGCAAGAAGCTACCTTGAACGCGTGGATCTGATGCTGCTCGAACAGACGCTTGCCGACCGAGGCGAGCCCGCCTTCCGCGCCGGCCAGGTGTGGGAATGGGCTGCGCGCGGGGTCGCCGGCTACGCCGAGATGACGAACCTCCCGCGCGCCCTCCGCGAGGAGCTCGACGGAGACGGTCCCGTTCTCCACGCTCTCGCTCGAGGACGAGGCCCACTCCGCGGACGGCACCGTCAAGGCGCTCTTCCGAACGTCCGACGGCCATCCGGTCGAGGCGGTGCTGATGCGCTACCGCGACGGCCGCCGCTCGATCTGCGTCTCCTCGCAGTCGGGCTGCCCGCTCACGTGCACGTTCTGCGCCACGGGGGCGATGCGCTTCGGCCGCAACCTGCGCTCGTCGGAGATCCTCGACCAGGTGCTGCACTTCCGCCGGATCGAGCCCGTGAACCATCTCGTGTTCATGGGGATGGGAGAGCCGTTCCTCAACGTCGACGAGGTGCTCGCGGCGGCCCGGCGCCTGCCGCAGATCGGGATCACGCACCGGCGGACGACGATCTCGACCGTGGGCTGGCTGCCGGGCCTCACGCGGTTCATCGACGAGGTCGACGTGCCGATCCGGCTCGCGCTCTCCATCCACGCGGCCGATCCACGGCTGCGCTCCGAGCTGATGCCGGTGAACGATCGTTACCCCTTGCAGGACGTGCTCGCAGAGTGTTACCGCTACTTCGCACTGCGCCGCCGCAAGGTCTTCGTCGAGTACGTGATGCTCGCCGGCGTGAACGACTCGCCCGCGCGGGCGAAAGAGCTCGCCGAACTTCTCGACCCGAAGGTCTTCAAGGTGAACCTGATCCCGTACAACCCGACCGGGATGTACGACGGCGCGTCCCGCGCGGCGATCGCCTCGTTCAAGTCCGTGCTCGACCGCGCGCGCGTGCCGTCCACGGTGCGGCTGACGCGAGGCCGTGACATTGCCGCGGCGTGCGGACAGCTCGCCGCAAGCCCCCGCAACTAATCGTGGCTGTGCGACAGCGTCCGTCGCCTGGATCTCCGCATGCCGATGGGCGCACCCAGACCTGTGCCGATCAGCCAGCCGACGACGTTGCCGACCAGCAGGATGAGACCGACCAATTCGCCTTCACCGCAGTCGCTGCAGCCCTCCGGGTTCTCGTCCGCCCAGGCGCCAGCCGCGCCCGCAACCCTCCAAGCGACAATGGCAACGGCGACGCCGACCAACGCCTGAAACAGAAGCCACGACCGGCTTCGCGTGAAGAGCGCCGCGATGACCGCGGCAGCCAGGAGGGCGCCACCGCCCAGCGCGAGGACGAGAACCGCCGCTTGACTACCCGTTACAGCACTAGGCATCTGTCGACGCCGAGGATGTCGGTCTGCGTCACGCTGGCGAGGATACGGGTCGGCCCGGTAGACCTAGCCGCAGGACCTCACCCGAAAGAGGCATCTCGACGAAACCTCTTGTCTTTGAGGGCAACCGCGCCGATATCGAGGATGTGGAAGCGGCCCGCATTGCGTGGCGTCCCCTTGGACGCCTGCTCGTCGAACAAGGTCTACTGACCGACGACGAGCTCGAACGCGCGCTCGTTCAGCAGCAGGTGTCGGGGAAGAGGCTCGGTGAGACGATCGTCGCGCTCGGCTTCGTGTCCGGCCCCGATCTTGCGAGCGCGCTCGCAACGCAGTACGGGATCGAGCTCACCGTGGAGACCGGATTCGGTACAGGCCTGCGTGCGCAGATCCAACGGCGCCACGAGAACGACCGTGGAATGCCCGGCCCGCCGGCGCTCAGCATCGTGGAGACGCCGCAGCTGGAGCCCGAAGACTATTCGCGTGCTGTCGAGGGCGGCCCGGCCGAGCCCGACAAGGCAGCCGAGGCGCTGCTCCTCACGCAGCTGGAGGAGCAGTGGGCAAGGCTCGCGGCGGCGGAGGACGCACTCGCCGAGCGCGAGCGCGAGATCGGCGCGCTCACCCGCCAGCGAGACCGACGGCGAGAGCAGGCAGTCCGCCTCGTCCAACGAGGACGCAAGCGCGAGGCGCAGCTCGCACAGCCACAGCAGGAGCTCGCCCAGCTGGGCCGGGTGACCGAGGAGCAGCGCGAGGAGATCGAGCGGCTCACGCACGAGGTCGAGGAACCGCGACGTCGAGATCGAGCGGCTCACGCGCGTCGCCAAGGATCGCAACACCGAAATCGAACGGCTCGCGCGCGACGCCCAGGACCGCGACGCGGGGTCGACCGAATCGCCGACGAGGCAACCGGCCAGCGCCGCCGAGATCGAACGGCTCAAGGGCGACGTCGCCGGCTGCGATGCGGAGATCGAACGCCTGAGGCACGAGAACGAACATCTCCGCGCGCAGGCGGGGCGATTCGCGACGCGGCTCCGCCGCGAGCCGGGGCCGGCGGGTCGGACGGAGACGTCGGCGCCCGAGGCGTCGAGCCACCTCGTCTTCGTCCAGCTCGGGGGCGGTTACGAGCTCGTCGAGAGCGACGGTCCGCCGCCGCCGCTGCACAGCATGCTCGAGCTCCCGGAGTTCTCCGAGACCGAGTTCGTCGTCACCCGGCTCGGGCACTCGCCTCTACCGGCCGACGAGCGCTCCTGCATCTTCGTCCAGCGCGTTTAGCCGTCCTCGACCGTCAGGCCGCGGACGTGCTGCCGAAGTCGACGTCCTTGGTCTCGACCGTCCCGGCTGTCCTCCCCGGCGCCGTCTGGTCGGTCCAGTACAGGTTGGTGTGCGCGATCACCTGGTCCGGCGGCGGCGCACCCCATGCCGTCTGATCCTCCGTCGTGTGGGCGTCGCTGACCAGCGTCGCGTCGTACCCCCTGGCGAAGGCGCCGTGGAGCGTCGAGCGGATGCACGCATCGGTCTGGGCGCCGACGACGACGAGCCGCCCGACCCCGAGCTCCGACAGCACGGTCTCGAGGTTGGTGTCCTCGAAGGAGTCGCCGTACTTCTTCGCGACGAGCGGCTCAGCTTCGTCCGGCGTCAGCTCGGGCACGATCCGCCACACGTCGCTCTCCGGCTGAAGCTCCTCGCTGGAGTGCTGAACCCAGACGACGGGGATCTCTTCCTGCCGCGCCCTCTCGACGAGGCTGCCGACGTTCGCGACGACCGCATCGCGCTCGTGATTCCCCTCGACGACGCCGTTCTGCACGTCGATCACGAGAAGTGCGGTCTTCGGCCTGTTCTCGAGTGTGGTCATCGTCTCCCCCTAACTCACGCTTGGCTCGTGTGTACCAGCCACG
The DNA here is from genome assembly GCA_963763755.1 of uncultured Gaiellaceae bacterium. GTDB lineage: Bacteria > Actinomycetota > Thermoleophilia > Gaiellales > Gaiellaceae > Gaiellasilicea. Next base: position 184,058 of record CAVXQE010000010.1, on the reverse strand, counting down.
CAAATCTACCCACCGCGGACGGACTAGGCGCTCGGCCAGTCGGGCGTCTCGGGGTGGCGGTCGTACCTGCCACCGGGATGGCATTCCGGCGAGTGGTAGTCGCCGACGGGTGAGGCCGCATCGTCCAGCGCAACCCAGACCGCGATCACGTGGGCGTTCTGCCGGCTCACTCCCAGCCGAAGCGCAACCTGCTCGACCGTCTGGATCGCGTAGCACTGTGTCTCCGCCTCGCCGGTGACGCCGCGCAGGTGCCACGACTCGTGCGCCAGCGTGACGATGCCCCATACCGCGCGCAGCGTGTCGTCGTTGCAGCTGCCGTTGATGAGACAGCCGAACGACTTCTGGTCTCCCCGCCAGACCCGCTCCAGGCCACGGCAGGTCGAGGCGGAGAGGCTCGTCTTGTCTCCCGGCCTCCCGTGCTGGTCGAAGTCGACCCAACCCGCGTTCGGCGTGATCTCCACGAGCCGCGCGACGAAGCCGGGGCAGCTGACCTCGACGTTGCGCGACGCCACCGCACTCGCGACCAGGGCGAGACGGTTCTCGTTCTCCTCACGGCGGGTGTACTGCCACGCCGAGAACAGCATCACGGGAACCAAGAGGATCAGGAGGACGCGCATCCTTCGGTTATCGGCGGCGTCCGGGTTGCGCCGTAGCGTGAGCTCGTGCGCCGGCGCAGGTACCCACTCGCTGTGACCCGCAGCGGAGAGCCCCGCCTTCGCCGTCTGACGGACGTCGTCGGGCTACCCCGGCGAAGCCCGCTCTATCCCGAGCTGGCGCGGGCGCTTGCCGCGGCGGACGCGTTCCATCTCCTCGTCTCCGACCTCGACCCGGTACCCGTGCGGCCGACGTCGACGACGAGCCAGAGCGGCTGTTACCGGCTGCGAAAAGAGGATCCCGTCGATGTGCGGGTCTCGCGGCGTCACGGCCGGATCCCGCTCAGCTTCCTGCACGAGCTCGGCCACCTCGTCGATCACCAGCTCGGCCGTCAGTTCGGCACTGCGTGGGCTTCAGGACGGCACGAAGCATTCGCCGACTGGCGCACGGCCGCGGCGAGCCTCCCCTCGCGCGCGCCGGCCGAGTCCAGCCGCGGACGGCGGCGCTACTTCAACTCGGTGAAGGAGGTGTGGGCCCGGAGCTATGCGCAGGCGACGCTGATGCGCTCGAACGATCCGTCGCTCCGGCACCAGGTCGACGAACTGATCGCGGCGGACGACATCTTCGTCTGGCCGGCCCCGGACTTCGCGCCGGTAGCCATGGAGATCGAGCGCGTGTTCGACTCGCTCGGTCTACTCCGACCAGCGTCGCCGTCGCCGCCTGAGCCCAGCTCCAGGCCGACCGCCAGCCCCGCTTCGAAGATTCGGGTGAGGGGCGATCGCAACTGGTCGCCGTCCGAGTAGACGTCCTCGATTCTCGACGCTCGCCAGATCGCAATGGTCGGCGATCACGGCGTGGCGGCCGCGCTCCTGCACGAGGTCGACCGCCGCCGTCAGCTTCGCCGGCTCCGGGATGGGGCGCTCGCTGACGAGCGCGACCGCCCGCTCGAAGTCACGGGCCTCGTAGCCCGCGCTCACTCCTCCGCCCAAGGCCTTGTCCCACTGGCGGCGAAACCAGCCGCCGGCGTCGACTCGCTCCATCACGGCCTGGTCGAAGTTGGCGGCGCGGTCGAGCACGATCTCCTTCAGCTCCTCCTGCGACGCCTCGTCGAGGGTCGCCGAGTAGGCGCTGATCGCGTCGACGAAGGCCGGCCCGGAGTACTCGCGGGCGAGCTCGTCGACGCGGTGCGCGATCTCCTCGCGCGACACTACGCTCCCTTCTGCGCTTCGAGCTGGCGGGCCTCGCCGGGCTCGCCGGCGAGATCCGGATGCTCGTCGAAGCCGTACTTGACGATCGCGCGCTTCGCGGCTTTCACCTCGTCGAGCCGGCGCACCGGGCGGGACTGCGGCGCCTCCCGCAGCAGCTCGGGATCGTCGGCCGCCTCCCGCGCGATCGCCAGCATCGCGTCGACGAAGGCGTCGAGTCGCTCCTTGGGCTCGGTTTCGGTCGGCTCGATCATCAGCGCCTCGGGGACGACGAGCGGGAAGTAGATCGTCGGCGGATGGAAGTCGTAGTCCATCAGCCGCTTCGCGACGTCGAGCGCCGTGATCCCGTGCTCTCGCTTCAGGCTGCGGGCGCTGAGCACGAACTCGTGCATGCAGAGGCGGTCGTACGGCAGGTCGTACGCGTCGCGGAGCCTGCGCGAGCAGGTAGTTCGCGTTCAGCACGGCGACCTCGGACATCTCGCGAAGCGCCGGCCCGTACGAGCGGATGTACGCGTACGAGCGCACGAATACCCCGAACGGCCCGGTGAAGCCGCGCACCTTGCCGATCGACTTCGGGCGGTCGTGGTCGAGGCGGAACGCGTCACCGTCCTTGACGATCGCCGGCACGGGCAGGAACGGCTCGAGCTTGCTGCGCACGACGATCGGACCGCCGCCCGGACCGCCGCCCCCGTGCGGCTGCGAGAACGTCTTGTGCAGGTTGATGTGGACGATGTCGAAGCCCATGTCGCCGGGCCTCGAGATCCCGCAGACGGCGTTCAGGTTGGCGCCGTCGTAGTAGAGGAGCGAGCCGGCGTCGTGGAAGATCTTCGCGACCTCCTCGATGTGCTCGTCGAAGAGCCCCAGCGTCGAGGGGTTCGTCAGCATCAGCCCCGCCGTTCGCTCGTTCACCTTCGAGCGCAGATCGTCCAGGTCGAGGTTCCCGCGGGCATCCGTGCCGACCTTCTCGAGCTTGTAGCCGGCCATCGTCACGCTCGCCGGGTTCGTCCCGTGCGCCGTGTCCGCGGTGATGATCGTGTCGCGCTGCTCGCCCTCGCCACGATCCTCGAAGTACGCGCGCATCAGCATCAGGCCCGTCAGCTCGCCCTGCGATCCCGCCGCGGGCTGCAGCGAGCAGGCGTCGAGGCCGGCGACCTCCTGCAGGATCTCCTGCAGCCGCCACATCAGCTCGAGCGCTCCCTGTGCGCCGCTCTCCTCCTGGTACGGGTGGAGATCCTTGAAGCCGGGCAACATCACGACACGCTCGTTCACGCGCGGGTTGTGCTTCATCGTGCAGCTCCCGAGCGGATAGAAGCCGGTGTCGATGCCGAAGTTGCGGGTCGAGAGCGCGGTGAAGTGGCGCATCACCTCCGGCTCGGCCAGCTCGGGCAGACGGGGCGGCGCAGCTCGGCGCAGCTCCTCGGGCACGTCGGCAGGCGGCAGGTCGTAGCTCGGAAGGGTCGAGGCGCGTCGGCCGGGCTTCGACTTCTCGTAGATCAACCTCATGCGCGGACCTCAGCGAGTACCTGCGCGAGGCGGTCGATATCAGCCGGGCTGCGCTTCTCCGTGACCGCGATCAGCAGGACGTCGTCCATGCCGGCGTAGTCGCGGCCGATCGCGTACCCCGGGTGGACGCCGAGCTCGCGTGCGTCTGCGATCACGTCACGGGCGGGGCGTGCAAGCCGGACCGCGAACTCCTTGAATGTTGCCTTCTCAGGAAACGCGAGCCGGAGCCCGAGGCGCTCCTTGGCGTAGGCGGCGAGCCCCATGCACGTCTCCCCGACTTCCATGAGCCCCTGCGGGCCCAGCCACGAGAGGTGCACGAGGCCGGCGAGCGCGAGCAGCGTCTGGTTCGTCGTGATGTTCGAGGTCGCCTTCTCCCGGCGGATGTGCTGCTCGCGGGTCTGGAGCGTCAACACGTAGCCCCGTTCCCCGTTCAGATCCGTCGTCTCGCCGATGATCCGGCCCGGTAGCCGGCGCGTGTACTCGGCCTTCGACGCCAGGAAGCCGTAGTGAGGGCCGGCGTAGGACTGGTAGTTGCCCGCGCTCTGGCCCTCGCCGATCGCCATCGCGCAGCCGTAGTTGCCCGGCGCCTCGAGCACGCCGAGCGAGACCGGATCGACATGCGCGATCGCCATCGCGCCCGCGTCGTTCGCGGCAGCGGCGAGGTCGGGCGCGGGCTCGAGGATCCCGAACACGTTCGGCTGCTGGAAGATCACGCAGGCGGCGTCCTCCGCCGCGGCCCGGAGAGCGGCCGGGTCGATCGTGCCGCCGGCGTGCGGGACCTCGACGACCTCGAGCCCGAAGCCGGGCGCGTAGGTCTTGACGACCTGGCGCACCTGCGGATTCAGCGTCTCGGCGAGCACGACTTTCGTCCGCCCGGTCGCATGCTTGGCGACGTAGCAGGCGTCGGCGGCAACCGTCGTGCCGTCGTAGCCGGACGCGTTCGAGACGTCCATGCCCGTCAGCTCGCAGATCGCCGTCTGGTACTCGAAGATCGCCTGGAGGATGCCCTGGCTCATCTCCGGCTGGTACGGCGTGTACGCGGTGAGGAGCTCGCCGCGCTGAAGCACTGCATCGACCACCGCCGGTACGTAGTGGTCGTAGATGCCCGCGCCGAGGAACGAGAGCTCCTTCGTCGTGTCGACGTTCTTGGCAGCCAGCTCCTCCAAGTGACGCACGAGGTCCGGCTCCGACAGGGCCGGCTCGAGGTCGAGCGCGCCCTTGAAGCGCACGCCGGCCGGGATGTCCTTGAAGAGCTCGTCGATCGACGAGACCCCGATCGCCGCGAGCATCTCCTCGCGGTCGGTGTCGGTCAGAGAGAGCTGGTTGCCCACTGCGTCCTGCTCGTTACTGCTCGGCGAGGAACTGCTTGTACGCATCCGCGTCGAGCAGCGAGTCGACCTCGGACGCGTCGCCGATCCGGATCCGGATCAGCCACCCCTCACCGTACGGATCCTCGTTCACCGTCTCGGGCGCCTCGACGACCTTCTCGTTCACCTCGAGGATCTCTCCCGAGAGCGGCGCGATCACATCGGAGACGGCCTTGACGGACTCGACCTCGCCGTACGTGGAGTCCTTCGCCACCGAGCTTCCTTCGCTCGGCGCCTCGAAGTGGACGAGCTCACCGAGCGCATCCTGCGCGAACCAGGTGACTCCGCACGTCGCCTCGTCACCTTCGATCCGCGCCCAGTCGTGCTCGCGGTGGTACTTCAACCCCTCGGGGTAGTCCTCGCCGGCAGCCAAGCTGCTACTCCTCTCGCTTGTAGATCGGTTTCGGGACGACGATCGCGCGGCGCTCCTTGCCACGGACGTCGATCTGAAGAGCGGTGCCGGCTGCAGAGGACGCGGCGGGGACGTACCCCAGGCCGATGCCCTTGTCGAGCATCGGCGAGTGCGTGCCGGAGGTGACCTCGCCACCGCCGGCGATTGGCATGCCCTGCCGCGGGATCGCCTTCTCCTCCATCACGAAGGCGACGAGCTTCCGCGCCGGACCTGCCTCCTTGATCGCGCGCAGCTCGGTGACGCCGCTGAACTCCTTCCCGAGCGCGCACGTCCAGCCAAGCCCGGCGGAGATCGCGTCCGTCTCCTGGGAGATGTCGTTGCCGTGCAGCGGGTAGCAGACCTCGAGCCGGAGCGTGTCACGCGCGCCGAGCCCGCACGGGACAGCGCCGCGGGCGACGACTGCATCCCACAGCTCGACGGCGTCCTCCGCGGGGCACATCAGCTCGACGCCGAGCTCGCCGGTGTAGCCGGTCCGGTTCACCATCACCTCGACGCCGTCGATCTCGCCCATCGCGTGGGTGAACGGCTTCGCCTCCGGCAGCCCGAGCCGTTCGATCGACCTCGGCCCCTGCACGGCCAGCAGCGCGTACTCGTCCGACGCGTCGCGCACCTCGGAGCCGCGGATCTCGCGCTCCTTGAGCCACGCATACGCGGTGTCGTGGTTGCCCGCGTTGACGACGAGGAGGTAGTGATGCGGGTCGATCCGGTAGGCGATCAGGTCGTCGACGATGCCGCCCTGGTCGTTCGTCAGCAGCGTGTACTGCGCGTCCCCCTCGCCGAGCTTGTCGAGGTCGTTCGAGAGCAGTGACTGCAGCAGCTCGTGGGCAGTTCGGCCCTTCGACGTGGAACTGGCCCATGTGCGAGACGTCGAAGACGCCGCAGTCGCTGCGCACCGCACGGTGCTCGGGGATGACGCCCTCGTACTGGACGGGCATCTCCCAGCCGGCGAACGGCACCATGCGCGCTCCGGCTGCAACGTGGCGGCCGTGGAGCGGCGTCTGCACGAGGGTCTGCACGCGACTGACTCTAACGGCTGCAGAAAGCACGACGCCCCGGCAAGCCGGGGCGTCGGACCGGGTCTCCTAAGCCGACCGGGCAGTCGGCCAAGAGGGCATGAGCGCACAATTCCGCACCTTCGCGAAACTCAAACCTCTTGCTCGATCAATCCTCGCGCAGGAAGGACGGAATCTCGAGCTCGGCGTCGGACGGCTCTTCGCGCGGACGCTCCGGAACACCGTTGGGCACGGCCTGGGCGACCGGGGCCTCGAGCCGGCGGCGCTTCTGGCGATGGCCGAAGCCCGTGGCGATCACGGTCACGCGGACCTCGTCGCCGAGCGAGTCGTCGATCACGGCGCCGAAGATCACGTTCGCATTCTGGTCGGCGGCGCCTGTGACCACCTCGGCAGCCTCGTTCACCTCGAAGAGCCCGAGCTCGCTGCCGCCGGTGACGTTCAGGAGAATGCCCGTCGCCCCGTCGACCGACTGCTCGAGGAGCGGCGACGAGACAGCGGTGCGGGCCGCCTCGGCTGCCCGGTTCTCTCCCGAGGCGATGCCGATGCCCATGAGCGCCGAGCCGGCGTCGCGCATGATCGTGCGCACGTCGGCGAAGTCGAGGTTGACGATGCCGGGCACGGTGATCAGATCGGTGATCCCCTGGACGCCCTGGCGAAGGATGTCGTCCGCGATGCGGAAGGCCTCGGTGACGGGCGTCTTCTTCTCCACGACCTGCAGCAGCCGGTCGTTCTCGATCACGATGAGCGTGTCGACCCGGTCGCGCAGGTTCTGGATCCCGACCTCTGCCTGCTCGGCCCGGCGGCGACCCTCGAAGCCGAACGGCTTCGTGACGACTCCGACCGTCAGCGCCTCGAGCTCGCGACCCAGCTCGGCGATGATCGGTGCGCCGCCGGTCCCGGTGCCGCCGCCCTCGCCCGCCGTGACGAAGATCATGTCGGCGCCCTTCAGCGCCTCCTTCAGCTCGTCGCGGCTCTCCTGCGCAGCGGCGAGGCCGACTGCCGGATCCGCGCCCGCGCCGAGGCCGCGCGTTGCGGCCGAGCCGATGTGAATCTTCACGTCGGCGTCTGCCATCAGCAGCGCCTGGGCGTCGGTGTTGACGGCGATGAACTCCACCCCGCCGAGGCCCGCGTCGACCATCCGGTTGACGGCGTTCGTGCCCCCGCCGCCGACGCCGACGACTTTGATGACCGCGAGGTAGTTGCCTGAGGAATCTCTCATGGGCTGAATGTCTCGACGTCTCTCGACCTGAAGCTCGAGTAGAGCATCGGGGTGACGACGTTCCTTTCCGCGTTGAGGGTACGTTTCCTTGTTCGTCTTGTCAATGCGAACCTCATGGTAGCGTCGAGGTGGAAGTCTCTACCTCAACCTGAGAGTTGAGACTCTCGCCTGCGACCGGGCGGTCGGGCACGCTGACGTCCAGGTAGCCTCCGGCGCCGGCGAGCTGGGGAATCACGCGCCGCGCGACCTCGAGCTTCACCGGCAGGTCGCCGCTGTCGCCGAGCCGCAGCTCGAGCCCGTTGCGGAGGACGAGCGTCAGCTCACCGCGCTTCGCGACGACGGACGCAACAGCGAGTGGGAGCGGCTTCGAGAGGAGCGGCGCGACCGCATCGATCGCGCGGAGCTGCATTCCCCTCACGGCCTCACCGAGCTCGACCTCGACGTCGCGCTTGAGCCAGATTCGCGGAAGCCCGGGGTGCGCGCCACGGGCGAGCTCGGCGACGACCCGCCCACCGTCGGCGACGAGCCAAGACGAGGATCCCTGTCGCAGCACCGCCACCGGGATCTCCGGGACGATCGCGACTCGCAGGGTGTGCGGGAACGCTCGGTCGAACGAGGCGGAGGCCACCATCGGCACGCCCTCGGTCCGATGCTCGAGCTCGGCGAGGTCGAGGCCGAGCAGGCTTTCGCCGAGCGCCGGCGACAGCTGTTTTCGCACCTCGGCCGCGACCGGGGGCGAAGCGCCCTCGACGGCCACGCTTTGCACCGCGAACGCCGACGTTCCACGCGCCGCTGCGTAGAGACCGAGCGCGGTCAGGAGGATCAGCAGTCCGATCAGAAGGGAGCGGCCGGACGGTGCAATCTTGGCGAGCTCGAGACCGCTGCCCGGCCGGGCGCGTGGAAAGGAGAGCGCGGTCGAGGCGCGCACTCGCGGGCGTGGGCGATTCCGTGATCCTTTGCCTCCGGCCACGCTCGCGGCTTTCGCCGTGGCAGCGGCGCTTCCTGCGGTCTCAGAGGGGCGGGAGCGCGATCTCGCCGAGCAGCTCGACCTCGTGCTCGAGCTCGACCCCGAACCGTTCGTGTGCGCGCCGCCGGGCCTCCCCCATCAACGCCAGAGCGTCCGCCGTCGTGGCACCGCCGGCGTTCTCGATGAAGTTCGCGTGCTTCGGCGAGATCACGGCGCCCCCGATCGCATGGCCCTTGAGCCCGCATTCCTCGAGCATGCGCCCGGCTCCGAGCTCGTGCGCCGGATTCTTGAAGACGCTGCCGAAGGTGCGCTTGTTCGTCGGCTGCGTCGCCTTGCGCTGCGCGATCAGTTCGCCGACCGTCTCCTTGATCTCCTCCGGCGGACGAGGCGCGAGGCGGTATTCGACTTCGGCGACGACCTGTCCGTGCCGGAGATCCGAGTGGCGATACGAGAGCCCGAGCTCGGCCGGCGTCAGCCAGCCCGCTCCGGCCGCGGTGACGACGTGCGCCCGGACGAGGATCTGCGACCAGTCGCTGCCGTACGCACCGGCGTTCATCCAGACACCACCGCCGGCGGTTCCCGGGATTGCGCACGCGAACTCGAAGCCGCCGAGACCGGCGGTTCGCGCCTGGTGTAGGGAGACGGCGTTCGTCGCCCCACCGCCGGCGATGAGCAGCTGGCCGTCGACGCGGACCGCCGCCAGGTCGCCGGCAAGACGAAGGACGAGCGCCTCGACACCCTGGTCGGCGGCGAGAAGGTTCGAGCCGAGTCCGACGGTCGCGACCTGAAGGTGGCGTTTCTCCGCCCACGTGAGCGCCTGCTCGAGCTCGGCGAGCGTCGTCGGCTTCGCAAACGCGCGCGCCGGGCCTCCCGTGCCGATCGTCGTCAGCCGCGCCAGCGTCGTGTTCTCTGCGATCTTCATGCCAGAGCCTCGAGCACGAGCGGACCGGCGCGGTCCACATCGCCTGCTCCGACGGTCAGAACGAGATCGCCGGCACGCGCCCACGAGGCCAGGATCCGGACGCCGTCCTCGACACTCGGGGCCCAGCCGGCGCGTAGGCCCGGCCGCAGCGCGTCGACGACGAGCTTCCCGCCGACCCCGTCGATCGGCTCCTCCCTCGCGCGGTAGATCTCCGTGACGCAGACGGCGTCGGCGGTCGAGAGCGCTGCACCGAGTTCGTGTGCCAGGTGACGCGTCCGCGAGTAAAGATGTGGCTGGAAGAGAACGAGCACGCGGCCGTCCGTTCGCTCCCGCGCCGCCGCGACGGTCGCTGCGATCTCCGACGGATGATGAGCGTAGTCGTCGACGACGGTGACGCCGGCGCGCTCGCCGACGAGCTCGAATCGCCGGGTCGCACCGCGGAACCGCGCCAGCACGGGCTCGGCGTCGGAGCGAGCGACTCCGGCGAGCTCGAGCGCCGCCAGCGCGGCTGCAGCGTTCCTGCGGTTGTGCTCGCCCGCGACGAGGAGCTCGAACGACACCGGCTCGAGCTCCCAGCCGCGCACGACGTGCGGGACCTCCGCAAGCCAACGGTCGAACAGCTCCTCGACCTCGGCCGCCGAAGCGAATGTCGAATGGTGGTCGAGCTCCACGTTCGTCACGACTGCGATCTGCGGCCGCAGCCGCTCGACCGTCCTGTCGGACTCGTCTCCCTCGGCGACCAGCCAGCCCTCCCCCGCGCCGGCGTTGCCACCGAGCTGGGCGATCTCCCCGCCCACGAGCCACGCCGGATCGAGCCCGAGCTCGGCGAGGACGAACGCGATCATCCCGGTGGTCGTCGTCTTCCCGTGCGCGCCGGCGACCACGATCGAGCGTCTGAGCGAGACGAGCTCGGCGAGGAAGTCCGCCCGCCGCGTGCCGGCTACCGACGGAGTACGCGCTGGACACGATCGCCTCCCAGCCGTCCGGCACAACCGGCTCGGGCGCCAGCGACGAGCTCGACATCCTCGAGCCCGCTGAGGTACGGCGTCGCGACACGGTCCCAGCCCCCCACCTCGGCGCCCCAGGCACGCGAGAGGAAGGCGTAGGAGGAGAGGCCCGCACCACCGATCCCGACGAACCAGAGACGTCTACCGCTGAGCGGCGCCAAACGCGATCAGCTCCTCCGCGATCTCCTCTGCGGCGTGCGGCCGCGCCATCGACAGCATCGCCGCGCGCATCGACTCGAGCCGCGGCCGGTCGGCAAGCAGCTCGTCGACCACGGCCGGCACGCGGTGGAGCTCGGTCTCCGGAACGACGACGGCGCCGCCGCCGCGCTCGAAGTGGCGGGCGTTCTGCGTCTGGTGATCGGCGGTCGCGTGGGGATAGGGCACGAGGATCGCGGGAGTGCCCGCCGCAGCGAGCTCCCAGACCGTCCCACCGGCGCGCGAGATCGCGATGTCGGGAGCAGCGAGGGCGGCGCCGAACTCGCTCGTCGACGCGAGGAGCACGTAGTCGTCCCTGTGCACCCGCCCTCGCAGGCTTTCGTAGTCGCGCTCGCCCGAGACGTGCAGCACCGTCGGGCCTGAGTCGCCGTACGTCTCGACCGCGAACTCATTCAGACTCCGGGCTCCGGCGAGCGCCCCGAAGAAGGCCAGCACGGCCGCGTCGGCGGAGATCCCGAATCGGCGCCGGCCCTCCACCTGCGAGACGCCGAGGTGAGCGCTGGGCACCGGCCGGCCGGTGACCCGGTACTTCGAGCCGTCGCGGCCCTGGATGCCGTACGCGAGAAAGACCCGCTTCGCGAACGGTGCCGCAAGCCGGTTGGCGAGGCCGAGGTGGGCGTCCGCCTCCGTCAGCGCGGCCGGGAGCTTCCGCCGCCACGCGGCGTAGACCATCGGTCCGGCGACGTAACCGCCGCCGCCGAGTACGACGTGTGGTTGCCGGCGCTTGAGGATCGCGGCACAGGCACGGGGAGCGCGGCCCGCCGTGACCAGCGAGCGCAGAAGCTGGAGCGACGGGCGGCGCGGGAAGCCGGCGATCTCGAACGTGTCGAGCTCGTACCCCGCTTCGGGGACGAGCCTAGCCTCGACGCGATCCGGCGACCCGGCGAACGTCACGTGGACGCCGCGTGCGCGGAGCGCCTCCGCCACCGCCAGCGACGGCAGGACGTGACCGGCTGTCCCGCCGGCGGCGATCAGACACCGCAGCTCGGCGTTGGGGTGCGCGCTCATCGACCGCGATGTTAAGGACGATCCCGACGGAGGCGAGCAGGACCAGGAGGCTCGAGCCTCCGTAGGAGACGAACGGCAGCGGGATTCCGGTCAGCGGCGCGACGCCGAGCACGGCTGCGAGGTTGACGGCAGCCTGGCCGCACACGAGCGACGTGATCCCGGCCGCGAGGAGCTTCCCGAAGGGGTCGCGGCACCGGAGCGCGACGGAGAAGCCGGCGAACGCGAACGCCCCGAAAGCCGCGATCACCGCCGTGGTCCCGATCAATCCGAGCTCCTCGCCGATGACCGCGAGGATCATGTCCGTCTGCTGCTCGGGCAGGTAGTTGATCTTCTGGACGCCTTCGCCGAGGCCCTTGCCGGTGAGCCCGCCCGAGCCGAGCCCGATCATCGCCTGCACGGTCTGGAAGCCGGCGTTCTGGGGGTCGGACCACGGATCGAGGAAGCTGAAGACGCGTGCCCGTCGGTACGGCTCGATCCAGATCGCGGCCAGGCCGGCCGTGAGCGCGAGGGTGGTTGCGCCTGCCAGCACACGTCCCGGAACGCCTGCGACAACCAGGATTCCGAGCATCATCAGCATCAGGGCGATCGTCGTCCCGAGGTCGGGCTCGACGACGATCAGGGCGGCGAAGAGACAGGTCAGCATCCCGATCGGCTTCCAGAGCTCAGCGAGCGTCCGCGGTGCCCCGTTCCCGGCGAGGTACGCGGCCGCCCAGATCAGCAACGCGACCTTCGCCAGCTCCGACGGCTGGAAGGTCAACGGCCCGGCGGTGAGCCAGCGCTTTGCACCGTTGATCTCGGGCGCGATCACCAGCACTGCGGTGCAGAGCCCGAGCGCTGCGAGCACGAGCGGCGCCGCGAGGAGGCGCAGCCGCCGGTGGTCGAAGCGGGAGAAGAAGAGCATCAGGGCGACGCCGGCGAGAGCGTAGATCCCCTGGCGCTTGAGGAACGTGATCGGATCGCCGTTTCCGAGCGCTGCGGACGCCGAGGTCGCGCTGTAGACCATGACGAGTCCGAAGGCCACGAGCCCGAGCGTGATGAGGACGAGCAGACGCTGCTCGAGCTGACCTCGATTCATCCTTTGAGGTTCTCTACGAGCCTCCTGAATTCCTCTCCGCGGTGCTCGAAGTCCCGGAACTGGTCGTAGCTCGCGCACGCCGGCGAGAGCAGCACCACGTCGCCCGGTTGCGCCGCGCTCGCTGCCTCCGCGACGGCCCGGTCGAGTGTCACCGAGAGCAGAAATGGCACCGCCGCATAGGCAAGGTCCACGGACAGGGGCTCGGCCGCCTCGCCGATCAGGTACGCAATCGTGACGTTCGCCCGCGCGACGTCCTGCGCGAACTCGTCGAAGCGCTCGCCCTTGAGCGAGCCGCCGAGGATCAGCTGCAGCGGCGAGGAGAACGCAGTCAGAGCGCGGCGCGCGGCGGCGGTGTTCGTGGCCTTGGAGTCGTTGACCCAGCGGACGCCGTTGATCTCGGCCACGAGCTCGAGCCGGTGCGGCACACCGGGGAACGTGAGCAGCGCTGCTGCGATCGTCTCCTCGGCCACGCCGAGAGCGCGGGCCGCCGCAGTGGCCGCAGCCGCGTTCTCGCGGTTGTGCGCACCCGGGATCAGCGGCTCGGCCGGCAGGTCGTCGTCGGCGCCGAACTCGATGCGGCGACCGGCGCCGGGCACGGGGCCGAAGCCGCGCGGCACGACGGCGACGTCGTCCGGGGTCTGGTTCTCGAAGATCCGAAGCTTCGCGTCGCGGTAGCGCTCGAAGCTGCCGTGCCGGTCGAGGTGATCGGGCTCGAGGTTCAGGAGCACGGCGATCCGAGGCTGGAAGCTCTCGACATCCTCGAGCTGGAAGCTCGAGAGCTCGCAGACGATGCACTCGGCCTCCCCCACCTCGCCCTCCAGCTCGCTCAGCGCTCTCCCGACGTTTCCGGCCGTCGGCGCGCCGAGGATCGCTCCGAGCAGCTCCGTCGTCGTCGTCTTCCCGTTCGTGCCGGTGATGCCGACGATCGGGTTCGGCAGGTAGCGCGAGGCGAGCTCGATCTCGCTCCAGACCGGGATGCCGCGCTCGCGCGCCTCGACCACGAGCGGAGCCTCTCCCGGCACGCCTGGGCTCTTGACGAGCACGTCGACCCCGTCGAGCAGACCGAGGTCGGTGTCGTTCCCTAGCGTGCGGTCGGCCGCGATCACCTCGACGCCGTTCGCCTCGAGGAGTGCCTTCGCCGCCCGCCCCGAGCGCGCAAGACCGAGCACGAGGGCGTGCTTCACAGCCGAAACTGGAGGTAGTAGCGGTAGTAGAGGACGAAGCCGGCGGTGGCGAGGATGGCGGCGATGATCCAGAAGCGCACCATGATCTTCGTCTCCGACCAGGCCTTCATCTCGAAGTGGTGGTGGATCGGCGCGATCAGGAAGACCCGGCGGCCCCAGTACTTGAAGCTGATCGTCTGGATGATCACCGAGAGGGCTTCGACGACATAGATCCCGGCGATCAGCAAGAGCAGCGCTTCGGTGCCGGTGACGATCGCAAAGCCGGCGAGCGCGCCGCCGAACGCCATCGAGCCCGTGTCGCCCATGAAGAGCTCGGCCGGGTGAGCGTTGTACCAGAGGAACCCGATCGCAGCCCCGATCAGGGCAGCCGCGAGAATCGCGAGGTCGAGCTGGATGTCGTCGCGCTGGCCGGGGGCGCCCGAGCGGATGTAGGCGATCACCGTGATCGCCAGGAACGTCAGGAGGGAGATGATTCCCGTCCCCGCCGCGAGGCCGTCGATGCCATCCGCCAGGTTCGCGCCGTTCGCCGCGCCGGCGATGACGAGGAACAGGAACGGGTAGTAGGCGTACGAGAGCGGGATGTCGACATTCACGACAGGGATGTAGATCGAAGTGTCGAGCTGCGACTGCGAGTGGACGGCGACCCCCACGACGACCGTGATCGCCGCGAGCAGGAGGAGCTTCCAGCGACCCTGGAGCCCGAGCGAGCGGCGGTGGCGGAGCTTGATGAAATCGTCGAGAAAGCCGATCGCGGCGCAGGCAACCGTCGTGAAGAGCACGGTCAGTGCAGGCAGCGTGAACTTCGACAGCGCCAGGAAGGGCAACAGCGCGCAGAGCAGGATCAGCAGGCCCCCCATCACCGGTGTCCCCTGCTTGACGACGTGACCGGCAGGGCCGTCCTCGCGGATCGGCTGGCCGAGCTCGTTGCGGCGCAGGAACTCGATGAACTTCGGTCCGATCACAACGGAGACGACCATGGCGATGAAGCCCGCGATGAAGACTCGGACCATTAGTGAGTCGGGTTCGCCAGGGCCGGGGCGATGCCTTCGAGGGCAACGGAGCGGGATGCCTTGACGAGAACGGCGTCACCGGGCTCGACCAGCTTCCGCGCCGCTTCGAGCGCTTCGTCGGCGTCGCGCGCCCACGCCTCGAAACCGTAGCCGCGGGCGACCTCGCCCACCGCGATCACCTCGATCTCGAGCTCGGCCGCCAGCTCCGCGATCTCCCGGTGGTGCCGGTCGGTGTGCTCGCCGAGCTCCGCCATTCCGCCCAGTATCGCGACGCGGCGGCGGCCGGCGCCGCGCTCTGCCAGGTGTCGGAGCGCCGCCTCCATCGAGGTCGGATTGGCGTTGTAGGCGTCGTTGACGACGAAGCCACCACCGGGCAGCGGCAGCTCCTCCCCACGCCACGGCGACAGCAGCACTGCCGCGGCACTTTCGGGCAGTCGCTCCAGCGGCAGTCCCAGGGCCTCGTACGCCGTCATCGCAGTGAGGGCATTCTGCGCCTGGTGGCGCGAGGTGAGCGGGAACCGGACGCGCACGCCGCCGAACGCGACGTGTGCGCCGTCGTCGCGCAGCTCGACGTCGACCGGCCCGACGCGTCGAACGTCGATGTCGTTGCGGAGGTGCGGCTCGAGGTCGGCCGACGTCGGCACGATCGCGATCCCATTCGCGGGAAGAGCCGCCACGAGCTCCGCTTTCGAACGCGCAACGCCGTCGACCGACCCGACGAGCTCGAGGTGCACGGGCCCGACCGCGGTGATCACGCCGATGTCCGGGCGCGCGATCTTGCAGAGCTCGTTGATCTGGCCGAAACCGCGCATGCCCATCTCCACGATGCAGATCTCGGTGTCCGGCTCGAGCCTCCCGAGGGTGAGCGGAACGCCGAGCTCGGCGTTGTAGCTGCCCTGGGTGGCGACGGTGCGCGCAACCGGCGCACAGAGCGCCGCGAGGATGTCCTTCGTCGACGTCTTGCCGGTGGAGCCGGTGATGCCGACGAATCGAGCGCCGCTGGCGGCGCGAAGGATCTCGCCGACAACGGCCATCGCCGCGAACTCGTCAGTGGGAACGAGGGTCGTCGCGCCTCGGTCGCGCGCGTCGTCGACGAACGCGAGCCCACCGCGAATGGCGACGAAGAGATCGCCGGGCCGGACGAGGCGCGAGTCGATGTGGAAGCCGGTGATCCGATCGGGAACGGCGCCCGGCACGAGCTCACCCAGGCCGAGCGTCTCGAGAGCCGCGACGGAGATCGGGATCATGCGCGCAGGGCCTCGCGGGCCACGACGCGATCGTCGAACGCGAGCTTCTCGCCCGCGATCTCCTGGCCCTGCTCGTGCCCCTTGCCGGCGATCACGACGACATCGCCTTCCTCGGCGAGGCCGATCGCGCGCTCGATCGCCGAGCGACGGTCCGGATCGATCTCGACGTCGGTGCCGGTGCCCTGGAGCACGTCCTGGATGATCGCCAGCGGATCCTCGCTGCGCGGGTTGTCGGAGGTGACGATGACCACGTCGGCGAGGTCGCGGGCGACCTTGCCCATCAGCGGGCGCTTCTGACGGTCGCGGTCGCCTCCGGCCCCGAAGACCACGATCACGCGCCCCTCGGCGAGCTCACGTGCCGTCCGGAGCACGTTGTCGAGAGCGTCCGGCTTATGGGAGTAGTCGACCACGACGGAGAAGGGCTGCCCTTCGTCGACCGCTTCGAATCGACCCGGCACGCCCTCGAGCGCGGCGATTCCGGCGGCGATCTCGTCCTCCGGGACGTCGAGCAGGATTGCGGCCGCGATCACGCCGAGGACGTTCTCGACGTTGAAGCGGCCACGGAGTTTCGACTCGATCTCGATCCCGCCGGCCGTGAATCTCGCGCCCGTCGCGCCGAGCTCGAGCTGGTCGGGGCCGGATCTCGGCGTCGTCGGCCAGGCCGAAGGTGATGAGCGGGGCGCGGTTCATGAACGCGAGCTCCTCGGCCAGCCGCCGCCCCCACTCGTCGCCGACGTTGACGGCGGCGGGAGTCGGCGCCGCGCCGGTGAAGAGCTTGCGCTTCGCGGCGAAGTAGTCCTCCATCGACTCGTGGAAGTCGAGGTGGTCCTGGCTGAGGTTCGTGAACACGAGCGCGTCGAAGCGAACGCGGTCGAGCCGATGGAGCACCGACGCGTGGGACGACGCCTCGAGGGCGACGCTGCGGTTGCCGGCGTCGAGCATCTCGCGGAACGTGCGCTGGAGATCGATCGCCTCCGGCGTCGTGCGGACGACTGGGCGCACCTCGCCACCGACGCGGCTCTCGACGGTGCCGAGAAGGCCGGGCCGCCGGCCGGCCGCCTCCAGCACGGAGTACAGGAGGTACGCGGTCGTCGTCTTGCCGCTCGTTCCCGTGACGCCCGCAACCTCGAGCTCGCGCGTCGGCTCCCCGAAGAACGCATCTGCGGCGGTCGCCATCGCAGCCCGGGTCGAGGGCACGACGAGTTGCGGAACCTCCGGCTCGACCGCACGCTCGACGACCAGCGCGACAGCACCGTTCTCGACCGCCTGTGCGGCGAAGTCGTGACCGTCGGCGTGCTCGCCCGGGACGGCGAAGAACGCCGCGCCGGGAGTGACGGCGCGCGCGTCGTAGGCGAGGTCCCGCACCTCAACGGGGTCGGGGCTGCCGAGTACCGCCTCCGGTGCGAGAGCAGCGACGAGGCGCTCGAGCTCCATATCCGGCGGAACGCTACCGAGCCGCGCAGGATCGGAATCCGCAGAGCGGATCCCGATCGCGCCAAAACCCCTGAAGGGTCGCTTCGCTCCCTGACCAGCTCGCGCTAGCGAGTCGGCGTTGCATCCGGAGCGATCTCGAGCTCGACGAGGCTGGAACGAGCGATCTCGGCGAATGCGGGCGCCGCGACGACGCCGCCCCAGATCGCGCCTCGCGGCTCGTCGACCTGGACGAGGACGACGAGGCGCGGGCTCTTCGCAGGCACGACGCCGACGAACGAGGCCACGTAGCGCGAGGTCGAGTAGCCCCCGGGGACCGGCTTCGCCGCGGTGCCGGTCTTGCCGGCGACCGTGTAGCCGGGCACCTTCGCCGCCGCGCCGGTACCGCCCTCGGCGGAGACGACGTCGCGGAGCATTGCCATCATCTGCGCGGACACCGTCTTGGAGATGACGCGGTGACCCTTGTGGGCACTCACCCGCTTGTCGCCGATGCGCTCCACGAGGTGCGGCGTGCGCATCACGCCGCCGTTCGCGATCGCCGCGTACGCGGTCGCCATCTGGATGGGCGTGACGCCGATGCCCTGTCCGATCGGGACGTTTCCGATCGTCGATCCGGACCAGTAGCTGGGCAGCAGCCCGCGCGACTCACCCGGCGCGTCGACTCCGGTCGACTCGCCGAATCCGAAGCGGTTGATCCAGTTCTGGAGGCGCGACTGGCCGAGCATCTGCGCCAGTGTGATCGTGCCGATGTTCGAGGACTGCGAGACGATCTGAGCGACCGTCATCCGCTGTGTCGGTCGCGGCTCGTGCTCGTGGATGATCCGGTCGGCGACGCGGATCGACGACGCCAGCGTGAACGCCGTCGACGGCGTGACGAGCTTCTCCGAGAGCGAGGCGGCGACCGTGACGACCTTGAACGTCGATCCAGGCTCGTAGACGTCCGTGACGGCACGGTTGCGGCGGCGGTCGGCGGAGGCGGAGCCGAACTTGTTCGCATCGAAGCCGGGCGCGACGGCCATCGCCAGGACGGCGCCGTTGCGCGGGTCGAGCACGATCGCAGTGCCCCCCTTCGCACCCCACTTCTTGACCGTGTCGCGCAGGACCTGCTCGGCGTTCGCCTGGATGCGGTGGTCGATCGTCAGGAAGACGTCGTCGCCTGCGCGTTCCGGCTTGGTCGAGATCACGTCGATCACGCGGCCGCCGGGATCGGTCACCGTCGTCTGGGTGCCGGGCTTGCCGATCAGCGATCCGTCCAGCGAGCGCTCGAGCCCTTCGAGACCCTTGTTGTCGATCCCCGCGTAACCCAGCACGTGCGCGGCGACACTCCGCTGCGGGTAGTAGCGCAGCTCCTCGGCGTAGAAGCCGAGACCGGGCAGCTTCAGCTTCTCGAGCTCCGCCGCCTTGGCCGGGTCGGCCTTCCGCTTCACGTAGACGAAGTGGCGCGAGCGGTCTGCCAGGAGCGGGTAGAGCTTCTCCGCGTTCAGTCCGAGCGCCTTCGAGGCGGCCAGCGCGACCTGCCGCGGTTGCTTCACGCTGCGGGGATCGGCGTAGATCGTGGTCGCCTGCTCCCCGATCGCGAGCGGCTCGCCGGTCCGGTCGAAGATCGTCCCGCGGCCGGCCGGGATCGCCGTCGTCGCCTGATGCTGGCGCATCGCCATCTGCTCGAGCGTCGAGGCCTGAACGCCCTGGAGCCAGACCGCGCGGGCGAGCGTGCCGGCGAAGACGAGCGCGAAGACGCCAAGGAGAAGGCGGATGCGGCGATTGGAGCGCCGCTCGTTCATCGCTGCGGCGGCGCCAGTTGCACGTGGAAGGTCAGCTCCGGGTCGGCGCGCACGAGCCCGAGCTTTGCGCGCGCTTCTGACTCGATGCGGGCGTTCGCCGAGGCGCTCGAGAGCTGAGAGCTGAGCCGGTTCGTGTCGGCGCGCAGCTGGACGCGCTCGCGGCCGAGCTCGTCCAGCCGGACGTTCAGCTGGAGCACGGCCACGTTCACCGCGACGATGCCGGCCAGCAGGACGGCGAGCACCACGATCCACACGACGCCGCCGAACGGACGCACCCTCGCGCGAACGGCCGCGCGAGTGGCCGGCCGCTTGCGCGGGCGCGCAACCTGCGGGGTCTCGGCGTGTGCGGTACCTGCCCAGCTCGCCATCAGTCCGTCCCCACCTTCACCGCGGCACGGAGCTTCGCGGACGCGGCACGCGGGTTGGCCTCGAGCTCGCGCTGAGCGGGTCGGAGCGGCTTGCGAGTCAGGTCGCGCAGAATCGGCTCGTTGCCGCAGACGCAGATCGGGAACTCCGGCGGGCACGTGCAGCCTCGGGCCAGCTCGCGGAAGTAGCGCTTGACGATCCGGTCCTCGAGCGAGTGGAAGCTGATGACGGCGATGCGACCGCCGGGCCGAAGCATTCGCACCGCCGCCGGAAGAGCGGCTTCGAGCGCGCCGAGCTCGTCGTTGACGGCGATCCGCAGCGACTGGAAGACACGCTTGGCGGGATGGCCGTCGCCGAACCGCGCAGGCGTCGGAATCGCCTGCTTGATCGTGTCGGCGAGGTCGATCGTGCGCTCGAACGGCCGGTCGACACGCCGCCGCACGATGGCGCGGGCGATCTGGCGTGCGTAGCGCTCCTCGCCGTAGCGCTTGAAGATCAGACCGAGCTCTCCCTCGTCGG
The DNA here is from genome assembly GCA_963763755.1 of uncultured Gaiellaceae bacterium. Lineage (GTDB taxonomy): Bacteria > Actinomycetota > Thermoleophilia > Gaiellales > Gaiellaceae > Gaiellasilicea. Next base: position 164,012 of record CAVXQE010000010.1, on the reverse strand, counting down.
CCTCGTTCACGAGCTCGCGGGCGGAGAGCTCGGCGGCGCTGTCCATCCGCATGTCGAGCGGCGCGTCGGCGGCGTACGAGAAGCCGCGTTCCGGGCGGTCGAGCTGCATCGAGGAGACGCCGAGGTCGAGCAGGATCGCGTCGGCCTGGACGTCGTTGGCTGCGAGCTGGTGCAGAACGAGGGAGAACTCGCCGCGGAGGAACCGGGCCTGAACTCCGCCGGCGGTCGCCTTGAAGCGGTCGAAATAGATGCGGGCGTCCGGGTCGCGGTCGATCGCGATCAGCTTGCCCTCGCCGCCGAGGTCGGCGACGAGCAGGCTCGAGTGGCCACCGGCGCCGAACGTGCCGTCGATGACGGTCTCGCCTGTGCTCACGTCGAGGAGCTCGCGCACCTCCTCCGCGAGGACGGGAACGTGATCAGCGCTTCTCTGCAAGGCGTTCGGCAACATCGTCTGCGCTCCCTTCGACCTTGGTGACGTGTTCTGCCCAGGCGGCGCGATCCCAGATCTCGAGCCGGTCGTTGACACCCGCCACGACGACCTCACGCCCGAGTCGCGCGTGCCGGTGCAGCGCAGGCGGCACGAGCACCCGCCCCTGCTTGTCGAGCTCGGCATCGGAGGCGGCGGAGAAGAAGAACCGCTTCAACTCTCTCGCCTCCTTGGAAAAGGGGTCCAGCGGCGCGAGCCGGGCCTCGACCAGCGCATCCCAATCGGCGCGCGCGAACACATCGAGGCAGTCGTCGAGACCGCGGGTGAGCACGACCCCGTCGGCCAGCGCATCGCGGAAGCGGGCCGGAAGCGTGAGCCGGTTCTTGTCGTCGATGGTGTGTTCGTATTCGCCGAAGAACATGTGCGCACTCGCTCCTGGTTACCCACTTCACCCCACTCTAAACCACCACCCCCCACTTGTCTACCCCAGAAGGGTGGTTTGTCGGACGGTAGGGTGCCGGGGTGCAATCGCCTGCACCGCCGGTTGAGGAGCCCGCACAGAACGTCGGGCTGATCTTCGGCGCGCTGATGCTGGTGCTGCTGCTGGCGTCGCTCGACCAGACGATCGTCGCGACCGCGCTGCCGACGATCGTGGGCGACCTCGGTGGGATCGAGCATCTCTCGTGGGTCGTCACGGCGTATCTGCTCGCGTCGACGGTCGTGGGACCGCTGTACGGCAAGCTCGGCGATCTCTACGGGCGGAAGATCGTGCTCCAGACGGCGATCGTGATCTTCCTCGTCGGCTCCGTGCTCTGCGGGCTGGCGCAGACGATGGCGCAGCTGATCGCCTTCCGGGCGCTCCAGGGGATCGGCGGCGGCGGCTTGATCGTGACCACGATGGCCGTGATCGGCGACGTCGTCCCTCCACGTGAACGGGGGAAGTACCAGGGCTTCTTCGGCGCCGTCTTCGGCGTCTCGACCGTGATCGGCCCGCTGCTCGGCGGCTTCTTCGTCGACCATCTCTCGTGGCACTGGATCTTCTTCATCAACCTCCCGATCGGCGGCGTTTCGCTCGCGGTGATCGCAGCCGCGTTCCATGCCCGACCCAGGCACGTGCGCCACCGCATCGACTTTCTCGGCGCAGCGCTGCTCGCGAGCGGCCTCTCCTCGATCGTGTTGTTCACGAGTCTCGGCGGCACCACGTGGGCGTGGGATTCCATCCAGATGATCGTGCTGGGGGTGCTCGGCGTCGTGCTGCTCGTCGCGTTCGCATTCGTCGAACGGAGGGCGGCCGAGCCGATCCTGCCGCTCACGCTTTTCAAGAACCGAACGTTCAGCGTCACGAGCGGAGTCGGGTTCATCGTCGGCTTCGCGCTCTTCGGTGCGGTCACCTATCTCCCGCTGTTCCTGCAGATCGTCAAAGGCCACAGCCCGACGTCGTCAGGTCTCCTGCTCACGCCGATGATGGCCGGCGTGCTGGTGACCTCGATCGGAAGCGGGCAGCTGATCAGCCGCCTCGGCCGCTATCGGCCGTTCCCGATCGCGGGGACCGCGCTGATGACGGTGGCGATGTTCCTGCTCTCGGGGATCAGCGTGACGATGCCCGTCTGGCAGACGGCGATCTACATGCTCGTGCTCGGGTTCGGGCTCGGAATGACGATGCAGGTCCTCGTCCTCGCCGCGCAGAACTCCGTCCCCTACGAGCAGCTCGGTGTCGCGACCTCGGGCTCGACCCTCTTCCGCCAGGTGGGCGGCTCGGTGGGCGTCTCGATCTTCGGGGCGATCTTTGCCAACCAGCTGGCCACGAACGTCGCAAACGCGCTGCCGCCCGGCGTCCAGCCGCCGCGAGCCGCCAGTCCGAGCCTCGTCGAGCAGCTGCCGCCCGAGGTGCACGCGGCCTACGTCGGCGCCTTCGTCGAGTCGTTGCAGCCGGTGTTCGCCGCGGCAGCGGGAGTCTCGCTCTTCGCGTTCCTGCTGAGCTGGCTGCTGCGCGAGGTGCCGCTGCGCAAGAGCGTCGAGGCCGAAGGCGTCGCCGAGAGCTTCGCGATGCCGCGTGAGGCCGAATCGCTGCCCGAGCTGGAGCGGATCGTGACGACGCTCGCGCGCCGCGAGAACCGCTGGCGCGTCTACGACCAGCTCGCCGCCCGAGCGAACGTCGATCTCGATGCGGCCGAGCTCTGGCTCCTCTCACGCCTCGGCGAGGGGGCGGACGTCGACCTGAGCGGCGCGCGGCTCGCGGCGGCACACGCCTCGCTCCGGGACCGCGGCCTCGTCGAGAATGGGCATCTTCGCCATGAGGGCGAGCTCGTCTATGCGCACGTCGTCGAGGCGCGTCGGGAAGGCCTCGTCGAGCTCCTGGAAGGCTGGGCGCCGGAGGAGCATGACGACGTGCTGGCGATGCTCGACCGGTTCGCACGCGAGCTCGTCACCGAGATCCCCGAGCAGGCAGCTCCGGCTCGCTCGTAGCGATCACCGATTGGACGAGGTGCTGAGTAGACGAGCGCTGAACCGGGCCACGCTCGCGCGACAACACCTGCTCGAGCGCGCGGCGCTGACGCCGTTGGCAGCGGTAGAGCACCTCGTCGGCATGCAGGCGCAGGTGCCGCACAACCCCTACACCGGTCTCTGGTCTCGACTCGCCGGCTTTCAGCCGGAGTCGCTGTCCGCGCTGCTGGAGCGCCGAGAGGTCGTGCGGGTCGGCGTCATGCGCGGGACGATCCACCTCGTCACCGGCGACGACTGTCTGTTGCTGCGGCCGCTGGTGCAGCCCGTCTTCGAGGCTCAGCTGCGCCACCACCCGGAACACGGACCGGCGCTTCGGGATGTCGACCTGAAGCCGGTGGTCGAGTTCGCGCGGGCACTCCTCGCGGAGAAGCCGCGCAGCGGGACCGAGCTGCGCGCGATCTTCGCGGAGCGGTTTCCGGACCTCGACCCGGCCGCTCTCGCGCACGCCTGCCAGATGGAGCTCGCCTTCGTGCAGGTCCCTCCGCGCGGCCTCTGGGGACGGAGCGCACAGGTGAGGTCGACCACGGCGGAGTCGTGGCTCGGCCGGCCGTTCGTGCGCGATCCGTCGATCGATTCGGTCGTGCTGCGATACCTCGCGGCCTTCGGCCCGGCCTCGGTCGCCGACATGACGACGTGGTGCCGTCTGACCGGAATGCGCGCGGTCGTCGAGCGGCTACGGCCTCAGCTCGTCACCTTCAGGGACGACCGCGGCCGTGAGCTCTTCGACCTGCCTCGCGCCCCGCGACCCTCGGAAGAGACGCCTGCGCCGGTGCGCTTCCTGCCCGAGTACGACAACGTCCTGCTCTCGTACGACGACCGCAGCCGCTTCATCAGTGATCCCGATCGTGCGGCGCTCGGGCCCGGCTGGAACACCGGCTGGGGTTCCCTGCTGCACGACGGAGTCGTCAGCGGCCGGTGGCGACTGGAACCGGCCGGTCTGGTCGTTGCCCACGTCGATCGGCTGCCGAAGAGCGCACTCGCTGCAATCGCGGCGGAGGGCCGGCGGCTCGCGCGCTTCCTCGAGGCCGAAGCACCTGACGTGCGGCTGACGCCGCTCAGCCCTTGAGACCGGCGCCGCGGCGCGTGAGCGCGAGCGCGCCGCGCTCCGACGCGAACGTGAGCGCGTCTGGTATCTCCATCCCCTTGGCGAGCGCGAACGTCAAAGCCGCGGCGAAGCAGTCCCCGGCGCCGTAGGCGTCCTCGTAGGGGCCGGGCGCGACGGCGGCCTTGTACGGGCCGCCCGGCTGCGCCCAGCCGCCGAGCGACCCTGCCGTCGACACGACCAGCTTCGGCGGCGGATCGAGATCGCCGGTCTGGTAGCGCTCGGCGTCGTCCTCCCCGCTCGCGACGAGCGCGTCCAACTCGACGCCCGCGGCATGGAGCGTCGGCAGCTCTCGGGCGGTCGCGACGAGGACGCGCGCACGCCGGGCCTGCCGGACGGCCTCGGCGTCGCCTGCCGTGAAGTAGACGCCGTCGACGTCGTCGAGCTCCTCCCAGGGCAAGCGTGCCCTCGCCGCCCTTGGGACGCGGCTTGTCGCCGATGATCGTGATCGTCCGCTCGCCGACGTCGTCGATGTAGACGAAGCCGCGGCGCTGTGCCTCGTCGCTCTTCGCCGTGAGAACGCGCACCGACGCTGCCTCGAGCTCCTTCTTGGCCTGTTTTCCGAGATCGTCGCCGCCGAGGAGGCAATAGAGCGACGACGCGCCGGCGAGTCTCGCGAGCTCGACAGCGGCGACGCCGCCTCCACCGGCAGGCTCCTCCCAGGCTTCCTGAGCGCCGACGATCTCCCCCGGCAAAGGGACCGCCTCCACGCGCAGGAACTCGATCCACTCGACATGTCCGACGACCGCAACTTTCACAAGTGCACTCTCACAGATGCGGCCGGCGCTGCGTTTAAACGAGATGATGGAAACAGTGGCAGCAGTCCCTCCGTTCGAGTTCTTCTACGTCGAGCACCGCGACGTAGTGCTCGGCTTCCTGCGCAGGCGGCTCGGGGCCCAAGCTGCCGAAGATGCATTTCAGGAGACGTTCCTGCGCGCCCTGCGCGCGTACGACCGGCTCGAGCACGGCGAGCACCTGCGCGCCTGGGTGCTGACGATCGCCGCCCGGCTCTGCATCGACTCGGCGCGTCGCGCCAAGCCGATCAGCCACGAATTGCCCGAAGTGCCGGTAGAGGACGGCCGCCCTGCCTACGCTCAGATCGAGCATCTCGCCGACGGCCTGCCGCCGACCGAACGCGCGGCTGTCGTGCTCCGCTACGCCTACGACCTTCCCTACGACGACATCGCAGACGCGCTCGGCTCCACGCCCGAGGCAGCCAGGCAGGCGGCCTCGGCTGGAGTCCGCCGACTACGTTCCAGGAGGCTTCATGACCGTTTCGCCTGATCTCGATCGCCGCTTCCGCGAGGCCGCGGCCGCCGAGCACCTGCTCGACGTCGGCTTCGACGTGATCGATTCGCCGATCGGGCCGCTGCTCGTGGCAGCGACCGACCGGGGGCTCGCCCGCATCTTCTTCGACCCCGAGCCCGAGCATCACCTCGAGCGGCTCGCCAAGACGTTCGGGCCGCGCGTGCTCCGCTCCGCTCCCACCGTGGACGCCGCCCACCGTCAGCTCGACGAGTACTTCGAGGGAACCCGCAGCGCATTCGCCCTCGAGGTCGACCTGCGCGGCGCGGCTCCGTTCGCACAGCAGGTGCTGGACGAGCTCGCCCGCGTTCCGTACGGGCACACGACGACCTACGGCACGCTCGCCGCGAAGGTCGGTGCGCCCCGCGCCGCGCGCGCAGTGGGGACGGTGATGAACCGGAACCCGATTCCGATCGTGCTCCCGTGCCATCGGGTCATCGGCTCGAACGGCAGCCTGACCGGATACGGCGGCGGCCTCGACGTGAAGGAGCACCTGCTCCGGCTGGAAGGCGCTCTCCTCTAACCGCTCGAAAACGCAAGAACCAGTTGCTCTTCGCATCTACCAGGTGGGCGCGCCCTAGGGAGGCGGGTTTGCCCGAACACGACCGTCGGAACCGAGAAGCCCAAGGGCATGGGCAGCCGGTACGAGACAGCCGCTGGGCGTGCCCACTCACCCACCTCCCGCACGACCGTCAAGCGATGAGCTTGTAGCCCACGCCCCAGACGTTGATGACGAAGTCGTCGCCCGGCGCCCGCTCGAGCTTCTGCCGCAATCGTGAGACGTGCGAGTCGAGCGTGCGGGTCCGGGTGAACGAGCGGTATCCCCAGACGTCTCGCAGCAGCTCGTCCTTCGTGAACACGCGGCTTGGCTCGGCCGCGAGCGCGACGAGCAGCTCGAACTCCTTCCCCGCGAGATGGACGGGCTCGCCGCGCACGGTGACGACACGCGCCGGCCGATCGATCGCAAGGTCGCCGACCTCGATCAGGTCCGGGCACGGTGGGGACGTCCGTCGCAGCACCGCTCGGATGCGGGCCAGCAGCTCGTCGTAGACGACGGGGCGCGGCAGGTAGTCGTCCGCGCCGCGCTGGAACGCGCGCACCCGGTCGACGGCGTCCGCCTCCTCCGGGCCGAGCACGATCACCGGGACATCGCGGTTCCAGGTCCGGCCCGGCTCGCCCTCGCGGAGACGCGCGCAGAGGTCGAGCTCGGAGCAGACGACGAGGTCGGGACGTGTCCGCTCGGCGAGCGCGAGCGCCTCGCCGCCGAACGCGGCCTGGAGCACATGGAAGCCGTCACTCGCCAGTTGACGCTCGAGGTATCCCCTCGTGGCGGGCTCCGGCTCGGCGAGCAGCAGCGCGGCTGTCATGCTTTGAAACTAGCAACGGGATTTCGGAGTCGAAAGATGTCTTTTCGAACGACTTTGCGACGATCGTTCCCCAGTCGTCTCTTCGGGCCGGCGCTGCTTGCGACGGCCCTGCTCGGACTCGCCGCCGGCGGGCGTGCGACCGCCTGGGAGCGGCACACACCGCTGCCCGAGCCGCGCACCGAAGTGTCCGCGGCGACCGCCGGAGGAGAGATCGTCGTCGCCGGTGGCTTCGTCGCCGCAGGGGGCAATTCGGCGCGGGTGGATGCCTATTCGGTGAAGGACGACCGCTGGCGGCGGCTGCCCGACCTGCCCGTCTCCGTCGATCATGCGGCAGCCGCCTCCGCCAACGGACGTATCTACGTCGTCGGCGGCTACGGCGGCGACCGGCTGCCGTTGCGGACGGTGTTCGTGCTCGAACGCGGCGCCTGGCGCGCACTCGCACGGCTCCCGGACGCGCGCGCCGCGGCGGCGGCGGCGATCGCCGGTGGCAGGCTCTACGTCGTCGGCGGCATCGACGGGCGCCGGTCGCTCGCGCGCGTGGCCTTCGCGCTCAGGCTCGGCTCGCAGAGCTGGACGAGGATCCCAGGCCCGAGCGCGCGGGAGCACCTCGCCGCCGCCGCGTCGGGTGGGCGTGTCTACGCCGTCGGCGGCCGCGCGGCCGGGATCGACACGAACAAGACCGACTTCGAGGTCTACGACGCCGCCGCCAAGCGCTGGCGCCGGCTCGCACCGCTGCCGGGAGCGCGTGGCGGCACGGGCGCGGCGGCGCTCGGCGGGCGCATCGTCTCGGTCGGCGGCGAGGAGCCGGCCGGCACGATCCGAAGCGTCTACGCCTACGACGTGGCCAGGCACGCGCTGGTCGCGGCTTCCGGACCTCCCGACGCCACGGCACGGACTCGGCGTCGTCGCGGTCAACGACCGCATCTGGGTGGTGGGCGGCGGTCCCGAGCCGGGCCTGACGGTCAGCGGCGCGGTCGAGTCGCTGAAGCCCTAGAGGCGGCCGGAGCGCAGCACGCCGACGAGCAGCCACGCGCCCAGCGCGCCCGAGACGACGAAGCCGATCACCGAGAGGAAGTGGATGCCGACGATCTGAGGGCCGTCGTTCGCGAGGATGCCGATCAGCGACGATCCGAGCAGCCCGCCGGCGACGACGAGTGCGACGACGACGCGGTTGATCGCCACATCGAGCTTGTGCATGAACTCGTCGAGTCCCTTGTGCACGAAGCCGACCTCGATCTGGCCGTCCCGCATCTCCTGCAGCACGTCGTGGATCTGGTAGGGGAGGTCCCGCGCGATCCCGATCAGCTCCCGTCCCTCCCGCTGCGCCTGGGTCGCGAGCCGCGCCGGCGAGAATCGCTCCAGCATCAGCTCGCGGGCGTACGGGCGCGCGACCTCGAAGACGTTGAACTCGGGGTAGAGGTCGACTCCGACCGCGCCAAGCGTGGCGATCGCCTTGTCGAGCATCACGAACCGCGTCGGCAGGTGCAGGTTCATCGAGTAGATCAGCCCGAACGCCTCGCGGATGATCTGGATCGGGTCGATCTCGGCCAGGCTCGCGCCGAAGTAGCGGTAGTAGATCTCGCGCAGCTCGGTCCGGAACTCGTCCTCCCGCTCCTTCGGATAGCGAACGCCGAGCTCCGAGAGCCGGCGCGGCAACGCGTCGACGTTCTCGGTCGCGGCGTCGATGAAGAGGCGCGTCAGCCGGGCCATGTCCTCCGAGGACAGCTTTCCGACGAGCCCGAAGTCGACGAGGCCGATCCGCTCCCCCTCCAGCACGAGCACGTTCGCGGGATGCGGATCGCCGTGGAAGAACCCGTGCCGGAAGATCATCTCCATCCAGGTCTGCGACACCCGGTAGGCAAGAGCGCGCCGCTCCTCCAGCGAGGTCGTCTCACGATCGAGATCGGCGAGCTGGACGCCGTCGAGGAACTCGAGCGTGAGCATCCGCGAGCCCGAGTAGTCCCAGTAGACCTTCGGCACGACGACCTGATCGGAGTCGGCGAAGTTGCGCCGGAACGTGTCGGCGTGACGCGCCTCGAGCTTGTAGTCGAGCTCCTGCCGGATGAAGCGTGCGAACTCGTCCACGAGCTCACGGGCATCGATGAAGTCGAGCGCGCGGACCCGCTCCTTGATCATGCGAGCGGCCTGGTAGAGCAGCGCCAGGTCGGACTCGATCTGGGCGAGGCGCATTCGGGCGCTGCACCTTCACGACGACCTCGTCGCCGTTCGGGAGCGTGGCACGGTGCACCTGGCCGATCGAGGCGGCCGCGATCGGCTTCTCGTCGAAGTCGACGAACGCCTGCTCGAGCGTCAGGCCGAGCTCTTCCTCGACCACGACACGAACCTGTGCGAAGGGGAATGGGCGCACATCGTCCTGGAGGCCGCGCAGCTCGGCGACGATGTCCGGCGGGACGACGTCGGGCCGCGTGGAGAGCAGCTGGCCGAACTTGACGAAGGTCGGCCCGAGCTCGTCGAGCATCTCTCGGAGATGGCGGCCGCGGTCCGAGCCGATAGCGGGATCGGGGCTCGGCTCCACGCGCGCCGTCCAGGGAAGGATGTCCGTCAGCTTGTGCCGCTCGAAGAAATAGCCGAAGCCGTGCCGGACGGCGACCTGCGCAATCTCCGAGAGACGGCCGATCTTGCGCGTGCGTGGGCGCGTGACCATGGCTGAAGTGTTCCACGCGACGGGCGCGAGTCCCACCCGACAAGATGTCAGCGTGGACGAAGGCCTCGTCATCCTCCTTGTCGGTCTCGTCCTGGCTGCGAGCCTCGTCGTCGCTCTTGGTGCCGCCCGCACCGGTTTGCCGGTCCTCGTGGCGTTCCTCGCGCTCGGGATGCTGCTCGGCTCGGAAGGGCCCGGCGGAATCGAGTTCGACGACTCGGAGCTCGCTCGCAGGGTGGGAATGGTCGGCCTTGCGCTGATCCTCTACGAGGGCGGGCTCCAGACCTCGTGGCGCCGTCTGCGCCAGGTCGCGGTGCCGGCGGCCCTCCTGAGCACGGTCGGCGTCGTCGTCAGCGCCCTCCTCACGGGCCTCGCTGCCTACGTCCTCTTCGATCTCTCCTGGCTGGAATCCGTCCTCCTCGGCGCCGTCGTTGCGGCCACCGACGCGGCAGCGGTCTTCGCGACGCTCCGCTCGACGCACATCCGGCGCACGCTGGCACGGACACTCGAGGCGGAGTCGGGCGGCAACGACCCGATGGGGATCGCGTTGACGCTCGGCCTGATCGCCTGGATCGAGCGGCCGAACTCCTACGGGATCGATGACCTCCTGCTGCTCATGGTCCAGCAGATCGGGCTCGGACTCCTCGTCGGCGTCGCGTTCGGCGCCGTCGCAATCTGGGTCTTCGGGCGGCTCCCACCCTCGATCGGGGCGTTCGCGCCGGTCGCCTCGGTAGCCGCCGGCGCACTCTCCTTCGGTGCGGCGGACGTGATCCACGGCAGCGGCTTCCTGGCGGTCTACCTCGTCGGCCTGGCAGTCGGCAGCACGCCGTCACGGTACCGGCGGCAGCTCGTCGCCTTCCACGAGGGGCTCGCCTTCCTCGCCCAGGTCGCGATCTTCGTCGTGTTCGGCCTGCTCGTCTTCCCGAGCGAGCTGCGGGACGTGGCACTACCGGGCCTGGCGCTGGCGGTCCTCCTGATGCTCGTGATCCGTCCGGTCGCGGTTCTGGCGTCGACCCTCTTCACCGGTCACTCGATGTCCGACCGGCTGCTCCTCGGCTGGGCAGGCCTGCGCGGGGCGGTGCCGATCGTGCTGGGGACCCTGGTGCTCTCCTCGGACGTGCCCCACAGGGACACGATCTTCAACGCCGTCTTCTTCGTCGTCGTCGTCTCGACGATCGTCCAGGGCTCGACGCTCGAGTGGGTGGCCGGACGGCTCGGCCTGCTCTCACCGGCTCCGATCGCACACGAGGCGCCGATCGAAGTCGGAGATCAGAGCAAGCTCGACCTCGTGGACTTCATGGTCGCCGGCGACCACGCGATCGCCGGCTCGGCCGTCCGGGAGCTCGGGCTGCCGAGAAGCGCGCTGATCGCGGTCGTGACGAGGGGAAGCGACACCATCCCGCCGCGCGGGAGCACGGTGCTGGAGCCGGGTGACCATCTGTTCGTCCTCGTCCCGCGCGACCTCCGCGCGGATCTCGAGGACGTCTTCTCGCGCTGGCGCGCGGCGCGTCTAGCAGCCGCCGACGCCGGTCTGCAGCCGCACCAGCATCCCCGAGGCGTTGAAGCCGTAGACGAGACTGGCGCCGGACTCCTCACCCGTCTGGCGGTAGAGCGAGAGCTCGCTGCCTCCCGGGTGCCTCGAGAGCCTGACCTTCGGGTACCTCTTGCGAACGTCGGCGAGGGTCGCGACGCCGATCGCGTAGCCGAGTGACGTTCGGTCACCGCGGCGAGTGGTCGCGATCGTGTCGAGGTACCCCTTTCCGTCGAGGCCGGGCCCGTAGCCCAGCCGGAGCCCTGGGTACACGTCGACGTACGCGTCCTGGGCGAACCCGCCCGAGCAGCCCGGGCCGTCGTTCTCGGGCTGCCGGATCGTGCGGACGAGGTTCGCGTGGACGGCTCGGCGCATCCCGATCCGGTACGGGCCGAGCCCACGTCCGAGCTGCATCGTCATCGGCTTCGCGGCAGCCGCCGCGTGCCGGGACGGTGTCGCCGGCGAGGCGGTCAGAGCAAGGGTGCCGGCGACGAAGGCCGTGAGGATTGCAAGGCGGCGCACGCCATCAACGCTAGCTTGCAAATCGGAAACCGTGCGCCTCTCTATGCGAGCGTCAGCGCCAGCACCGCCTTGGCGGTGTGCAGCCGGTTCTCCGCCTCGTCCCAGACGGCGCTCCGGCGGCCGTAGAGGACGTCGGCGGCGATCTCCTCGCCCGGATGCGCCGGCAGGCAGTGGAGGACGATCGCGTCGGGATCGGCCTCGGCGAGCAGCGCCTCGTCGACCGTCCAGCCGTCGAACGCCGCCAGCCGCTCGCCGCGCTCGGCCTCCTGGCCCATGCTCGTCCAGACGTCGGTGACGACGACGTGGGCGCCCCGAACGGCCTCGCGGGGGTCGGCGACCGAATCGATGCCCGGCGGCTCGTACCCCGGCGGCGAGGCGCAGGTGAGCTCGGCATCGAGGAGCGAGCAGCCCTCCGCGAGCGAGAGGCAGACGTTGTTGCCGTCGCCGACCCACGCGACCCGGACGCCCTCGAGCGTGCCGAACCGCTCCCGGATCGTCTGCAGGTCCGCGAGCGCCTGGAGCGGGTGTGCCTCGTCGGTCAGCGCATTCACGACCGGAATCGCGGCGGCCGAGGCGAACTCGTCCACCTCGCTGTGGGCGTGGGTTCGGATCGCGAGCGCGTCGAGGTAGCAGGAGAGGACGCGGGCCGTGTCGCCAACGGACTCGCCGCGGGCGAGCTGCAGCTGGTCGCCCGGGAGGTAGATCGCGGTCGCGCCGAGGTGCGCACACGCCACCTCGAGCGAGACGCGCGTCCGCGTGGAGTGCTTGCGAAAGAGGAGGCCGACGGTGCGGCCTTCGAGCAGCCGGTGCGGCTCGCGCTCCTGCTGCTTCGCCTTGAGGTCATCGGCGAGGTCGAGCACGGCGTCGAGCTCCGCCGCCGTCCAGTCGCGGACGCGCGTGAGCGAGCGGCCGCTCAGATCGAGGGAGAGGGCAGCGGGAAGCATCAGGTGTCTCCATCCAGGTGATGGCGCAGTTGCTCGGCGAGCTCGGGCGCGGTGTACCCCTCGCGGGCGGCGAGGAAGATCGTGTCGTCGCCGGCGATGCAGCCTGCGATCTCGGGCAGGGCGACCTCGTCGACGATCTGGGCGAGGGCGTTCGCGCACCCGGGAGGAGTCCGCACGACGACGAGATTCCCGGTCGACTCGAGCCCCACCACCCAGCGGCGGAGCGCAGCGGCGAGCTCGCTCAGCCGATCGAGGTCGGCAGCGCCCGGAAGGGCATAGACCAGACGACCCTGCTCGCCCCGGACCTTGACGAGCCCCAGCTGCGCGATATCGCGCGAGACCGTTGCCTGCACGGCGTCGAGCCCCTCGTCGCGGAGTGCTTCGACGACGTCGCTCTGCGTCGAAAGCTGTCGCTCGCCGACGAGCCTCAGGATCGCACCCTGCCGTTCGAACTTGTTCACGTGAGCACCTCCCCGAGAAGAGACAGGCCGGCGTCCACCTCGTCGCCGGAAATGGTCAGCGGCGGCGTGAGCCGCAGGACGGTGTCCCCGGCCGTGCCGACGAGCAAGCCGGCGTCGAGACACGCCGCGGCGACCGGGCCGGCGGGTCGATCGAGCTCGGCCCCGATCATCAAGCCGCGGCCACGGACTTCGACGACGCCCGGCAGGGCGGCGAGGCCGGCAGCGAGCTTCTCGCCCTGCAGACGCACCGATGCAAGGAGAGCGTCGTCGAGCGTCTCGACGACCGCGCACGCGGCCGCGCAGGTGACCGGGTTGCCACCGAAGGTACTGGCGTGATCGCCCGGCTCCAGGCCCGCAGGCGCATCGTCGGCGACGAGGAGCGCTCCGATCGGCAAGCCGTTCGCCAGGCCCTTCGCCAGCACGACGGCGTCCGGCTTGACGCCGAGTTGCTCCCAGGCGAAGAAGCTGCCGGTACGGCCGACCCCGCACTGCACCTCGTCGAAGACGAGCAGTGCACCATGCTCGTCGGCCAACGACCGCGCCGCTGCGAGGAACTCCGAGGTCGCGGGATGGATCCCGCCCTCGCCCTGAACCGGCTCGATCAGGATCACCGAGGTGTCCGGCCCGGACGCCGCTGCGAGCGAGTCGATGTCGTTCAGGTTCGCGAAGCGCACTGCGGGCGCGAGCGGCTCCCACGCCGCACGCTTGCCCGGCTGACCGGTGACGGCGAGAGCACCGTGGGTGCGGCCGTGAAAGGAGTTCTCGAGCGCCACGGCGACCGGCTTGCCCGTCGCTTTCCGCGCCCACTTCAACGCCGCCTCGACCGCCTCCGTCCCGGAATTGCAGAAGAACGCGCGCGCGCCGCCGAAGCGGTCGGAAAGCTGGCCGGACAGCTGCAGCATCGGCTCGGTCGAGTAGAGGTTCGAGGTGTGCCAGAGCGCCGTGAGCTGGCGCTGCGCGGCGGCGAGCGGCGCCGGATGACAATGCCCGAGCGAGACGACGGCGATGCCGCCGAGCAGATCGAGGTAGCGGCGCCCCTCCACGTCCGTGAGCCAGACACCGTCGCCGGAAGCGAACGTCACGTCGTAGCGCGCGTAGGTCGGGAGCAGCGCCGGTGAGGTCAGCGTCGAGCTCATGCCAGCACCGCCGTCGCGCCGATCGTGGAGTCGACACCCTGCCGCGTGGCGCCGACGGCCGCGCGCAGCTTCGGGACGATCCCGCCCACGAGCGCGCCGGCGTCCAGCAGCCGCTCGGCCTCCCCGACGCGGATCGAGGCTGCAACGGCACCGCCGAGGAGCAGGCCGGGAACGTCCGTGATGAAGAGGAGCCGCTCGGCGCCGAGGCCGACGGCGAGCGCCGCGGCCGCCTCGTCCGCGTTCACGTTCAGCGGGCCGACGGCGAGCGGTGCGACAACCGGAACCAGTCCGGCGGCAAGAGCCTCCTGGACCGCCGGCGGGCTCGAGGGGAGCGGCGAGCCGACGAGTCCGAGCTCGGGCACCTGCACGGCGGCGAGGCCGATCTCGTCGCCGAAGAGTGGCATCGCCCGAGGCCCGATCGCGGCGCAGATCCCGGCGTTGACCGTGGCGAGCGAGTCCCGCACGACGGCGATCGCCTCGACGCTCGTCACGCGCCGTCCCTCGACGAAGCGGACCTCGAGGCCCGCCCGCTCGAGCTCGGCCGAGATCTGAGGCCCAGCGCCGTGGACGACGCAGACGTCGTGCCTCTGGGCGAGGCCGAGCACGAGCGTCCCACACTCCTCGGCGACAGCGCCACCGATCTTCAGGACGACGAGGCTCATGTGCGGTAGTCCGCGTTGATGCGGACGTAGTCGTAGGAGAGGTCGCTCGTGAGGTAGCTCGCGGTGCCGCCACCGAGGCCGAGGTCGAGCTCGATCCGGCAGGTGCCGTTCGAGACGTCGGGCTCGACGAGGAGCGGAGCGCCCTGCTCGAGCACCATCGTCCCGTTGTAGGACAGCGTCACGCGGGAGACGTCGACCGCGGCGAAGCCGCCGTTGTGGGGCGCCGACCCGGCCGCAGCCAGGACACGGCCCCAGTTCGCGTCGTGCCCGAAGAGGGCGGTCTTGACGAGCGGCGAGGTGGCGATGCGGGCTGCGATCGCCCGCGCCTGGGAGCCGTCCACTGCGCCGGTGACCTCGATCTCCGCGAGCACCGTCGCGCCCTCGCCGTCGGCGACGATCTGCTCCGCGAGCTCGTCGCAGACCCGGCCGAGAGCGAGCGCGAAGGCCGTGTCCGAGGCCGGCGTCCGCTCGATCCCGCTGGCGCCGTTCGCGAGCAGGCAGACGGCATCGTTGGTCGAGCACTCGCCGTCGACCGTGATCGAGTTGAAGCTCCGGTCAACGGCCGGGCGGAGGAAGTCGATTGCCTCCCCGGGCTCGAGCGGGTAGTCGGTGGTGAGGACGGCGAGCATCGTCGCAAGCTGCGGATGGATCATCCCGGAGCCCTTTGCCATCCCGCCCACGGTGAAGCCGTCCATGGAGACGGCGGCCTCCTTGGTGCGGGTGTCGGTCGTCAGAATCGCCTCGGCGGCGTCCAACCCGCCCTCGTCCGAGAGTGCGGGCACCGCGTCACGCAGGCCGCCGAGCACCTTCTCGAGCGGAAGCAGCGTCCCGATCACCCCGGTCGAGAGGACGAGCACCTCCTCGGCGTAGAGGTCGAGCAGCCGCCCGGCCTCGGCGGCGGTGGCCAGCGCATCCAGCTCGCCGCGCTCACCGGTCGCCGCGTTCGCGACGCCGGAGTTGATGACGATCGCCTGTGGCTCCGCGACCGCGAGGTGCTCCTTCGAGACGACGACCGGGGCGGCGAGCACCTGGTTGACGGTCCACATCGCGGTGCCGACCGCAGGCACGGTCGAGCGGACGACCGCAAGATCCTTCGCGCTTCTGCGGATCCCGGCGCGGACGCCGGCAGCGGCGAAGCCCTTCGCGGCAGTGACGCTCATCGGCCGATCCTTGGCCGATGAGCTTTAGGGGGTGTGGGGGAACTTGGAAGTTCCCCACACGAGAAGGGCTCGTGGGACGTCCCCCACGGAGCGAGCGAGCGACGCTCATACCAGGACTCCCGAGAGCCGGCCCGTCGTCTCGGGCAGACCGAGCGCGAGGTTCGCGTTCTGCACCGCCTGACCGGCAGCACCCTTGCCGAGGTTGTCCAGCGCACAGACGACGATCCCGGTGCCGGTGGCCCGGTCGGTGAAGACGCCGATCTCGGCGGCATCCGTGCCCTGCACACGCGAGAGCTCGGGCGCGATCCCCTCGGGCAGCACGGTGACCGCCTGAGCCGTCGCGTAGGCGGCCTCGAGTGCCTCCCGCAGGCGGTCTGCGGGCTTGACGTAGCACGTTGCGATCAGCCCACGCCGGACCGGAAGCAGATGCGGGACGAAGCAGACCGGGAAGCCGAGCGTCTGCTCGATCTCGGGCGCATGCTGGTGCGAGCCGATCTTGTAAGGCGAGACGTTCTCCAGCACGGTCGTCGCGTGCGACGAGGCCTTCAACGCCCGCCCGGCGCCGGAGACGCCCGACTTCGCGTCCACGATCACCCCGGCCGGGTCGATCGCGGCGGAGAGAGGCACGAGCGCGAGCAGCACGGCGGTGGCGTAGCAACCGGGGTTCGCGATCAGCGAGCCGTGCGGCGCGAAGAGCTCCGGGATGGCGTAGTCCCAGTCGCCGAGCGACGCCGAATGCGGGTGCTCGAAGCCGTACCACGCCGGATACAGGGCAGGCTCCGTCAGCCGGTGCGCGCCCGAGAGGTCGACGACGACGGTGTCGGCTGGAGGCTCGAGCGCGGCCGCCCGCTCGTGGTCGAGACACCAGAAGACGAGCTCCGCGCCGGCCTCGACCGCGTCCACATTCGAGACGAACGACGGCACCTCGCCGTTCAGGCGCGGATCGAGGGCGCTGGCCGGCTGACCGGCGAGCGAGTCCGAGCCGAGCGCGACGAGCTCGAGCTCCGGGTGCGAGAGCACGCGGTCGAGCGTTTCCTGGCCGGAGTAGCCGGAGGCGCCGAGAATGGCGGTCGTCACACCCATCGATGCGTATTATGCATAAACTATGCGTACTATGCAGATCTGTGGACGCTCAGCTCGTGCTCGAGGACGGCACCGTCTTCCCCGGCCGCTCGGTCGGCGCCGCCGGTGTGGCGGCGGGCGAGGCGTGCTTCACGACCGCTGCCGCGGGCTACGAACAGGCGGTCACCGACCCGAGCTATGCACGTCAGGTGCTGACGTTCGCCTCTCCCCTCGTCGGCAACTACGGCGTCGACGAGCGGCTGCTCGAATCGAGTCGCGTGTGGACCGAGGGCGTCGTGATGCGCCGCGCCCGGCCGGCGTGGTCGGCGTGGCTCAGGCAACGGGGGGTCGTCGCGCTCGAGGAGGTCGACACGAGATCGCTCGTCCGGCGGCTGCGCGACGACGGCGCCATGCGCTGCGCACTTGGTACCGCAGCGCCTGAGGAGCTCCACGCCCGCGCGCTCGCGCAGCCGCACATCGACTGGCCGCGGATGCTCGCGGAGCCCGAGCTCGCCTCGCCGCCACCCGCCCTCGAGGCCTGCGTTGCCGAGCCGTACACCGTCGGCACCGGCCCGCGAGTCGTCCTGCTGGACCTCGGCTCCAAGCACTCGATCGTCCGCAGGCTCGTCGAGTCGGGCGTCCAGGTCGTGGTCGTCCCGGGAACGTGGGATGCCGAGGCCGTGCTCGAGCTCGAGCCGGCGGCGGTGCTGGTCGGCAACGGCCCGGGAGATCCGGCCCAGCTCGACGGGCCGGTGCAGACCGTGCGCGACCTGCTCGGCCGCACGCCGCTCTTCGGCATCTGCCTCGGCCACCAGCTCGTCGGGCTCGCGCTCGGCCTGCGGACGTTCAAGCTTCCGTTCGGACACCGTGGCGCGAACCATCCGGTGCGTGTGACCGGCTCACGACGCGTGCTCGTCACGGCCCAGAACCACGGCTTTGCCGTCGAGCCCGGGGACGGCGCCGAGGTGAGCCACGTCTCGCTGAACGACGGCACCGTCGAGGGCTTCCAGGGCGACGGCTTCGCCACTCTCCAGTTCCATCCCGAGGCGGCGCCGGGCCCACACGACGCGCTTCCCTTCTTCGACCGGATCGCGGAGGCATGCCGAAGCGCACGGATCTACGCAGCGTCCTGATCGTCGGCTCCGGGCCGATCCGGATCGGACAGGGCTGCGAGTTCGACTACGCCGGTGTTCAGGCGTGCCGGGCGCTGCGAGGCGAGGGCTACCGGGTCGTGCTCGTGAACTCGAACCCGGCCACGATCATGACCGACCCCGAGTGGGCCGATGCGACCTACCTGGAACCGCTGGACGCAGTCACGCTCGCTGAGATCGTGGCGCGCGAGGCACCCGACGCGCTCCTCCCCACGCTCGGCGGCCAGACCGCCCTGAACCTGGCGGTCGAGCTCGCCGAGAACGGCGTACTCGCCGAGCACGGAGTCGAGCTGATCGGAGCCGACGTCGACGCGATCCGCACCGCCGAGGACCGCTCGCTCTTCCGGGCTGCGATGGAATCCGCAGGTCTACCCGTGCCGCTGAGCGTCGTCGCGACTTCCGTCGAGGGGCTCGAGGGATGTCCGGTTCCGGCCGTCGTGCGACCCGCGTTCACGCTCGGAGGACGCGGCGGCGGCATCGCCCGGACGCCGGCGGAGCTCCGTGAGCGCGTGGCGAACGGGCTGGCGGCGAGCCCGATCGGACAGGTGCTGATCGAGCAGTCGCTCGAGGGCTGGCAGGAGTTCGAGCTGGAGGTCGTCGTCGACGTCGAGGGCAACTGCATCGTCGTCTGCTCGATCGAGAACCTCGACCCCGTCGGCGTCCACACCGGCGACTCGTGGACGGTCGCGCCACAGCAGACGCTCCCCGACGGCGAGCTGCAGCGCCTGCGGAACGCTGCCTTCGCGTGTGCGCGGGCCGTCGGCGTCGCGACCGGTGGCGCGAACGTCCAGTTCGCCTACGAGCCGGACACGCGCGAGCTCGCCCTGATCGAGATGAACCCACGCGTGTCCCGCTCCTCGGCACTCGCCTCGAAGGCGACCGGCTACCCGATCGCGAAGCTCGCCGCGCTGCTCGCTGTCGGCTACACCCTCGACGAGCTGCCGAACGACATCACGGGCGAGTCCAGCGCCGCGTTCGAGCCGGCCCTCGACTACGTCGCCGTGAAGGCGCCGCGCTTCGACTTCGAGAAGTTTCCCGGCAACACGAGCGAGCTCGGAACCGAGATGCGGGCCGTCGGCGAGGCGCTCGGCCTCGGCCGCACCTTCCCGGAGGCGCTGCTGAAGGCTCTCGAGGGCGTCGAGGCGGGCGACGCGCTGCCGGAGATCCCCGGCCTCCATCCCTACTTCACGGCCGAGATCGAGTCGATCCGCACCGCCGAGCACGATCTCGCAGCCGACGGTGACGTCGGCGCCGCCAAGCGCTTCGGGCTCCCCGATAGGCGAATCGCCCGGATCCTCGGCGTCTCGGAGTCGGAGGTGCGCAGTCGCCGTGGCCTGCCGGGACGGCTGGCGGTCGACTCCTGCGCCGGCGAGTTCGAGGCGCGGACGCCGTACTACTACCTCTCGCACGAGACCGGCGACGGCGAGGAGACCGCGACGGGAGCGATCGTCTTGCTCGGCTCGGGCACGAACCGGATCGGCCAGGGGATCGAGTTCGACTACTGCTGCGTGCGGGCGGCGCAGGCCTTCCGCCGGCTCGGGCACGAGGTCGTGCTCGTGAACTCGAACCCGGAGACCGTGTCGACCGACTACGACACCTGCGACCGGCTCTATCTGGAGCCGGTGACGCTGGAGCACGTCCTCGACGTGGTCGAGCTCGAGCGGCCGCTCGGCGTCGTTCTCTCGCTCGGCGGCCAGACACCGCTCGGGCTCGCCGCCGGCCTGGCAGAGGCGGGCGTGCCGCTGCTCGGCGATCCTCTCGACGCCATCGACACCGCCGAGGATCGCGGCCGCTTCGGCGCCCTCCTGGCCGAGCTCGGCCTGCGGGCACCTGCCTGGGGCCACGTCGAACACGACGGAGGAGGCGCGCGAGCTCGCGGAGCTCCTCGGCTATCCCGTCCTCGTGCGGCCGTCCTACGTGCTCGGCGGCCGCGGGATGCGCGTCGCACGGACACCCGCAGAGCTCGAGCTCAGTGCTCCTGCACTCGTCGACCGCTTCCTCGAGGGCGCGCTCGAGCTCGACGTCGACATCCTCTGCGACGGCGAGGACGCGTGGGTCGCGGCGATCATCGAGCACGTCGAGCGGGCCGGCGTCCATTCGGGCGACTCGGCCTGCGTGCTGCCGGCTCCATCGGTCGGCTCGGCTCTCGAGGCGGAGATCAGGACGCTGGCGACGACACTCGCGCGCGGTCTCGGCGCCCGGGGACTGCTCAACCTCCAGCTCGCGCTGCACGAGGGCGAGCTGCTACGTGCTCGAGGCGAACCCGCGCGCCTCGCGGACGATCCCCTTCGTTGCGAAGGCGACCGGAGTTCCGCTCGTCGATCATGCGTGCCGTCTGCTCCTCGGCGCCTCGCTCGCCGAGCTCGAGCTGCCGGAGCGGGTCGTCCCGGACCGCGTGTGGGCGAAGGAAGCGATCTTCCCGTCGGAGCGCTTCGCGGGCGCTGCCGACAGGGGCGTCGAGATGCGCTCGACCGGCGAGGTGATGACGAGCGGCCCGACGGCCGCGACGGCCTATCGCCGCGCGTTGCAGGCAGCGGGACGGGGACGGCCGCGCGCAGGGATCGGCGCGCCGCTGACGCCCGCCGGCGACATGTCGGGGCTACGCGTTTTCGAGCAGCTTGAGCCGATGCTCGAGCTGCGCCAGCCGTAGCTGGAGCGTGTCGAGCTCGTCACGCGTCACGAGCCCGAGCTCGCGGGCGAGCAGCTCGCCGGTCTCGTGCGGCACTTCCCCGAGCCGCTCGACGCCGCTGCGCAGCTGCGCGGCGAGCTCATCGAGCACCTGCCGCAGCGCGAATGTGCTGTTATCTGGCTCGGCCATGCGGACGGCTGCCGCGGCGTTGACGGCGGCGGTCGCGCTTCGAAGCGTCGCCTGTGGCCGCCGGCACCGGCGTTGCGCTTTCAGGCGCCAGGCCATCGGGCTCGGGAGCGATGCCGAGGTCGGTCTCGAACACGTCCGGGATCAGGTCGGGCGTCGGGCGGCCGGCGGCGAGCGCCTCCGCCTCCTTCAGCAGTCCGCCAACCGACCCCGCGTCGCCGAGGGAGCTGTCGTCGCGGCGCCGGGCGTACTCGGGCTCGCGCTCCTTCAGCACTGCGACCAGCGGCGCGGCGATGAAGATCGAGGAGTAGGCGCCCGCGCCGATGCCGACCAGAAGCGCGAAGCCGAAGTCCTTCAGCGTGTCGCCGCCGAAGAAATAGAGCGCCGTGATCGGGAGCAGGGTGATGAACGTCGTGGCGAGAGACCGCGGAATCGTCTCCCACAGGGACACGTTCGCGAGTGTCCGGAACGACGCCCGCCTCATCAGCGGGATGTTCTCGCGGATGCGGTCGAGGATGATGATCGTGTCGTAGATCGAGTACCCGAGCACGGTCAGGACCGCGGCGACCGTCGCGGTCGTCACCTCCCGCCCGAGCAGCGCATAGATGCCGACCGTGATCACCACGTCGTGGATCAGCGCGACCATCACCGGGCCCGCGAACTTCGGCTCGAACCGGAACGAGATGTAGATCGCGACGAGGAGCAGCGAGACGAGGATGGCGAGGATCGCGTCCTTGGCGATCTTGCGGCCGAAGCTGGCCGAGACCGTCTGGACGCTCGACTCGGCCTCGAACGCCTGGTTGAGCGCCCTCGTCAGCTTCGTCTGATCGGCCGGCGTCAGCGCCTCCGTCTGGATCTGGAACTGGCGGTAGCTGTCGCCGCCGACCGCGGCGCCTCGGCCGAGAATCTGCGCTCCGCCCTCGCCGAGCTTCCTGGCCTCGCTACGCACGTCCTCGAGCGAGACAGGTTGGGGCGTCGTGAACGTGACCTTCGTGCCGCCCTCGAAGTCGATGCCGAGGTTGAGGCCGTTGATCGCGATCGCGCCGAGCGAGATCACGACCACGACGCCGGAGATCGCGAACCAGCGGTTCCGGAGACCGATGAAGTCGCGTCTGATCCACGACGGCGGCTCGCCCTGCGGCCCCCATCAGCTTCGGATTGTCGAACCACTTGAACCCGGCCAGCAGCCCGAGGATCGCGCGCGTCGCGGCGACCGCGGTCAACAGCGACATCACGCGTTCCGATCAGGAGCATCAGCGCGAAGCCCTTGACTCCCGCCGTCGCCACCAGGAAGAGCACCATCGCCGTGATCGCGGTCACGACGTTGGCGTCGATGATCGTCGCGAAGCCCTTCCCGTAGCCGGCCGCGATCGCGGCGCGCACCGATTTCCCGGCGCGGTACTCCTCCTTCACGCGTTCGAAGATGACGATGTTCGCGTCGGCGGCCACCCCCAGCGTCAGGATGATCCCGGCGAAGCCCGGCAGCGTCAGCGTCACGTTGAAGAGCAGGATCGCGGCGTAGAGGAAGGCCGCGTAGATGATGAGGCCGATCACCGCGACCACGCCGAGGACGCGGTAGAAGATGAGCAGGAAGATGGCGACGGCGAGGAGGCCGACGATGGCCGCCTTCCATGCCTCACGCAGCGAGTCCTTACCGAGTGTCGCCGAGATCGCGGTCGTCTCGAGCGTCGTGAACGTCACCGGCAGGGCGCCGGTCTGGAGAACCAGCGCCAGGTCCTTCGCCTCGCCCGTGTCACCGATGCCGGTGATCTGGGCGCCGTTCGTGCCGCTGATCCCGTTCGGGTACTGCTCCCAGTCGATCGACGGCCAGGACTTGATCTCGCGGTCGAGGACGATCGCAAAGTGCTGCGTGATCTTCTGGCCGCCGCTGAAGGTCGAGAGCCGCCGACCCCGCTCGGCTTCCTCGCGCGTGATCGTCACCGAACTTGTCCGCACCCTTGTCGGTGAACTGCATCAACACGATCGGCTCACCGGTGGTCGTGTCGAAGTCCGCGCGCGTGCCCGAGAGCTTGAGATCGGCGCCGCTCATCTCGGGCACCACCTTGTTCGCGTCGGCGTTCGTGGGGTCGAAGCGGATCAGATAGAAGGAATTCTTGGTCGGGTTGACCGCGTCGACGCCGGGGCAGACGACCTCGCCGACGCCGCACGAAAGGACGACCGTCTTCGGCGGCACCCCGAAGATCTTCCACCCCTTCGGGAGCGTGCCCTTCGCACCCGCCTCCTCGACCACCTTGCTCTGCAGCAGCTTGTCCCTGGAGGCGACGGGGCCGCTGCGCAGCTTCTGCTTGTCGTCGAACAGGTACCACGTCGTCTTGTTGTTCTCGTCCACGAGAGCCTGCTGACCGGCGAGGAGCGAGTACAGCGAGTCCTTTGCGATCGGGAAGCCCTGCGCGCTGACCGACGGGGGGACGAGGTTGGACTCGAGGTCGAAGAGCTCGAGCTGAGCGGTCTTCCCCAGAATCCCGATCACCTGCTCCTGGTTCTTGAGGCCCGGCAAGTCGATCACGATCTGGTCTTTGCCCTGCTTGCGGATCTCGGGCTCCGCGACGCCTAGCCGGTCGACGCGGTTGCGCAGGATCTCGACCGAGCGGTCGAGATCGGTCTTCTGCAGCGGCCGGTTGGGCGGCGGCACGGCCTTCAACGTCACCTCGAGGCCGCCCTGGAGATCGAGCCCGAGGGTCGGCGACTGCTCGATCGGAGATCCGGGAATGGCAAGCAGCCCGACGCCGATGAGTCCGGCGGCGATGAGTGCGACGAGGGTGAGGTGCGGTCTTCGGTTCACGGAAGCAGCGGGGTAGGTTAGCTGCGGACTTCCTCGTCACGTAACACAGATTTGCCCTCCTCGAGAGCGGCCGTCTTTTCTTCCTCCTCCTCGCTTCCTCCTCTTCGTCTTCCGCGTCGGGCGGAACGACGGCAGCGACCGCGCGCCGCGCGATCCGCACCTGCGTTCCGGGCGCGATCTCGAGCAGCAAGTCGTCGTCGTCGATTTCGATCACGTCTCCGTAGAGACCGCCCACGGTGAGGATCTCGTCGCCCACGCTGACCTTGGTGACCAGCTCCCGGTGCGCCTGCGCGCGAGCGCGCTGCGGCCTGATCAGGAACAGCCAGAGCAGGGCGAACATGGCGACGATGAGAATCAGTTGTGGCAAGGGTCCTCCTGTGGTCCGCCGGCGAGCCTGGCGAGCGCCGTGGCCGTGTAGCCCGCCAGCTCACCGCGTTCGATGGCTGCCCGTGCGCCTGCGGTCAGTTCGAGTAGGAAGTGGAGATTATGCAGGCTCAGGAGGCGAAGGCCGAGCAATTCCTCCTGGTTGACGAGGTGGCGCACGTAAGCCCGCGAGAAGCGTGTGCAGGCCGGGCAGCCGCAGCCTTCTTCCAGCGGACGCGGGTCGCGTGCGAACCGGGCGTTGCGAAGGTTGAGGCGGCCGGTCGCGGTCAGGGCCGAGCCGGTGCGTGCGGTGCGGGTCGGGAGAACGCAGTCGAACATGTCGATCCCGGCGCCGATCACGCGCAGGATCCCCTCGGCGTCGCCGATCCCCATGAAGTAACGCGGCTTCGCGGCGGGCAGCAACGGCGCCGCCCAGCCGGTCGCCTCGAACATCTCCTCGCGGCTCTCGCCGACCGCGAGCCCGCCGAGCGCGTGGCCGTCGAAGTCGAGCGCGGAGATCTCCTCGATCGAACGGCGTCGAAGCTCCGCGTCGGCGGCACCCTGCGCGATCCCGAAGAGAAGCTGGCCGGGAGCGCGCTCGGCCTCACGCTGCCGCTGGGCCCAGAGCGTCGTCAGCCGTACCGCCTCGCCGAGCTCGGCCTGCGCCACACCCGCCGGTGGGCAGATGTCGAAGCACATCGCGATGTCCGAGCCGAGCTTCCGCTGGATCTGAGCCGCCACTTCGGGCGAGAACCGCTCGGGCGAGCCGTCGTAGACCGAACGGAAGGTGACGCCGTCGTCGTCGACCTCGATCAGCGTGTCGCGAAGCGAGAAGACCTGGAACCCGCCCGAGTCGGTGAGAATCGGCCCGTCCCAGCCCGAGAACGCGTGCAACCCCCCGAGCTCGGCGATCACGTCGTCGCCCGGGCGGAAGTGCAGGTGGTACGTGTTGCCGAGGATGATCTGCGAGCCGACCGTGCGCAGCTCGTCCGGGTCGAGGCTCTTGACCGTTCCCTTCGTCCCGACCGGCATGAACGCAGGTGTCCGCACGTCGCCGTGGGCGGTACGGAGGATCCCGGCGCGCGCGGCGCCGTCGGTGGCGGTGACCTCGAAGACTGACACGCGGGCAGCTTAGGGTTAGGTGGACACATGGATCTGAACCAGAGCGTCGAGGCCTTCGTTCGAGCCGCGACCGGCGGCCGCCGTGCACGGGCAGAGGCGATGCTCGCCGCCCGGCCCGAGCTCGAGCAGCGACCCGTGGGTGAAGCTCGTTCTCGGCCGCGAATGGGACGGTGACCCGAATGCACCCGGAGGCCCGCGCGGCTGGGCGCCGCTCGTCTATACGTGCCACTCGTGCTTTCCGACGACGGATCTCGCCCGCGAACTGCTCGCTCGTGGCGCCGACCCCAACGGGTACTTCGTGAACGAGTACGGGAACATGTCCGCGCTCTACGGTGCCGCCGGCATCAGGCACGACCCCGAGCTGACGCGCGCCTTGCTGGAGGCCGGTGCGAACCCGGACGACGGCGAGTCCGTCTATCACTCGACCGAGGCGGAGAGCCCGGACTGTTTGCGGATCCTGCTCGAGCACGGTGCGCAGACGGCAGACACGAACGCACTCGCGCACGCCCTCGACGACGAGCGCCTGGAGCACGTCCGGCTGCTGCTCGAGTACGGCGCCGACCCGAACGAGAGCTTCTGCGTCGCGCACGCCGTCCGGCGTGGTCGAGGGCCGGAGACGGTCGAGCTCCTGGTCTCGCACGGGGCCGATATCGACCGGCCGGGAGGCGAGACCTGGCGCGGCGACGTGCCGCTGCGGACGCCGTACCAGCACGCCGTCCTGCGCGGGAAGGACGAGCTCGCACAACGGCTCGCGCAGCTCGGCGCTTCGACCGAGCTCGACCCGGCGGACGCCGCGGTCGCGTCGATTGCGCGCGGCGAGCGACCGACGACGCCGCTCCCGGAGACACTGGATCCCGACGCGCAGGAGGTGATCGTCCTCTCGGCGCAGAGCGGAAACCTCGACCTCGTAATCGATCTCGTCGGGCCGCAGTTCAGCGGCGTCGTCTTCGGCTCACCGGCCGGGACGCTGCTCCACCACGCCGCCTGGATCGGCTCGGTCGCGAACGTGGAGCGGCTGCTCGAGCGTGGCGCCGACCCCACGGCGCGAGCCCACTTCGACACGCCGCTCGCCTGGGCGGCGCACGGGTCGAGAGACTACGGACCAGACGGTGACCATGTCGGCGTCGCGGAGCGGCTCGTCGCAGCCGGCGCGGTGATCGAGCCGAGATTCCTCGAGCTCGCGGACGGCCCCTCGCGGAATGGCTTCAGAGCAGGAGCATCGCGTCCCCGAACGAGTAGAAGCGATAGCGCTCCTCGATCGCCAGCCGGTAGAGCCGCTTCGTCTCCTCGATGCCGGCGAACGCCATCACGAGTGCGAGCAGGGTCGAGCGCGGCAGGTGGAAGTTCGTCAGCAGCGCGTCGACGCGACGGAACTCGAAGCCCGGCGTGACGAAGAGCGTCGTTCGGCCGTGTAACTGAGCGTTCCGCGTCACGGTCTCGAGCACGCGCACCGTCGTCGTCCCGACGGCGAGCACTCGTCCGGCAGCCTGGATCCGCTCCCAGGCCTCGGGCCGGACCGAGTAGCGCTCACCGTGTAGCTCATGCTCCTCGAGCGTCGAAGCGGTCAGCGGTCGGAACGTGTCCAGCCCCACGTGGAGCGTGACCCGCTCGACGTCGAGCCGGCCGAGCAGCTCCGGCGTGAAGTGGAGCCCTGCAGTCGGAGCGGCGGCCGAGCCGGCCTCGTCCGCGTAGACCGTCTGGTAGCGAGAGGGATCGGCGAGCGGCTCGGTGATGTACGGCGGCAGCGGCGCCTCGCCCTGCGGGTCGCCTTCGAGCCGGACGCGCCAGCGCCCCTCGCCGAGGTGCTCGAGGAGCTCCACCGGGCCGTAGACGCGGCCCGCACGCAGGCGGCGGGTCGGCCGCGCGAGCGCCAGCCACTCGCCGCCGCCCAGCGTGCTCCAGCAGCAGCACCTCACCCTTCGGCCGTTCGAGCCGGATCCGAGCCGGCACGACGCGCGTGTCGTTCACGACCGCGAGCTCGCCGGAGAGCTCGTCCGGCAGCTCGGCGAAGACGCGGTGGCGGACGGCACCGCTCGCCCGGTCGTAGACGAGCAGGCGAGAGGAGTCCCGCCGTCCCGCCGGTTGCTGGGCGATCAGCTCCGGCGGGAGGTCGTAATCGAGAACCGACGCCTCCATCCGGTCGAGCACGCTATCTTCCCGGCCGTGGACGAACAGGCACTCGAGCGGGCCAAAGCCCGGATCGCGGCAGCAGCCGCGGGCAGGGCGGCGCCGGCCGAGGTCGAGGCGGCTCTGGAGCGCGCGCGGACACAGATCGAGGCCCTCGCCGAGGCGACGGCGCAGCTCGAGGGAACGCTGCCGGAGAAGATCGGCGCAGCGGTTCACGACGGCCTGCGCGCCGAGGTACTGCCCGTCGCCCGCAATCTCGCCGAGATCCGCGGCCTCCTGAACCAGGCGATTCGCAGGCTGGAGCGGCTCGAGGGGGACATCCTCGCCGAGCGGCACGCGCGCATCGACGACCTCGGCTTGCTGGTCGACCTCGTCTCGTCCGGCTGGAAGGGCGTCAGCGACCGGCTCGAGCGTGTCGAGCACGCCATCGACGAGCAGGCCGCAGCCGAGCACCCGCCGTACGTCGCGCTCCGAGACGCGGGCTAGCGCCGCCGCTTCGGCAGGACGAGCCGGAAACGGCTCCCCTTCCCCACTTCGCTCTCCAGCTCGATCCGTCCGCCGAGCGCCATCGCGAGCTCGCGCGCGATCGGAAGCCCGAGCCCGGTCCCGCGTCCGTCCAGGGACCAGAACGGGCGGAAGATCCGCTCCCGCTCCTCACTTCCGATTCCCGGCCCGGTATCGGCGATGTCGACCGTCACGGTGCCGTTGACGCTCGTCAGCTCGAGGTCGATCCGCCCGCCGTCCGGTGTCCAGCGGAAGGCGTTCGAGAGGAGGTTCGAGATGATCTGCAGCACCCGGTCGCCGTCCGAGACGATCACCGGGGCTCCGTCGAGCTCCTGCGTGTACTCGATCCCCCGGCTCCGTGCCTCCTCGCTGAAGGTCGAGTACGCCCGCTCGAGCAGCCGGCCCATGTCGACCTCCTCGGTGAGGACGGTGAACCGGTGCGCGTCGAGCTTGGCGAGATCGAGCACGTCGCCGACGAGACGTCCGAGCCGTTCCGCCTCCGCGGCGATGATCTCGAGCGACTCCTCGGCCGCCTCCGGGTCGGTGACGACACCCTCGCGCAGCGCAGCGACGTGCCCCCGGATCGCGGTCAACGGCGTTCGCAGCTCGTGCGAGACCGACATCAGGAAGTTGCGCTCCAGCTCTTCCGCCTCGGCGAGCCGGGTCGTCATCTCGCGGAAGCGCTCGGTCAGGTGGGCGATCTCGCCGCCACCGCGAACCGGGGGAACGTCCACGTCGCGTCGTCCCTCGGCGACCTGGTCCATCGCCTTCGAGAGTGCCAGCACCGGCTTCGTGATCCGCCGCGAGAGGTAGAGCGCGAGCGCGCCGACGATGACGAGCCCGACGAGGAATGCGATCGCGAGCCGCGTGAGCAGGGTGATCCACGTCTCGCGCAGCTCCGCCTTCGGCTTGGCCAC
Source organism: uncultured Gaiellaceae bacterium (assembly GCA_963763755.1). Classification (GTDB taxonomy): domain Bacteria; phylum Actinomycetota; class Thermoleophilia; order Gaiellales; family Gaiellaceae; genus Gaiellasilicea. Next base: position 135,364 of record CAVXQE010000010.1, on the reverse strand, counting down.
GATCAGATAGGAGAACGTCACGCCCTTGTCGCCGCCGAGCCGGATCGGATAGGCCGCCGCGAGGTACGGCCGGTCCTCGCCGGGGGGCTGGAACTCGAAGGAAACGATCCGGTTCGTGCTCAGATCGACACCGACCTCGGACCGCGTCAGGCGCGTGAGGCCCGAGTCCGAGTCGAGGAACGAGCGAACGAGCACCACCTCGAACAGGCGGTCACCCGTTGCGGCCTCCAGCTTGGAAGCGGCGAACGTCGGCGCGGCCTTGTCCTCGTCGATTGCTCGAACCGCCCACTCGGCGTACAGATCGGCGAGCCCTCGTGCCTCCTGGCGCAGCTCCTGGAGCGACTCGGTGCGTGTGAAGTCCTGGAAGAGCCGTAGAGCGATCAGGCTCGTGACGAGGCCTGCGAGCGCGATCCCCGCCAGGAAGAGCGCCGGCAGGCGAAAGCGCAGAGAGTTGAGCATTGCGGCTGCGGCTACGCTTAGGCCGCGGGTGCGGGGGCCCGGTCGGGGCCGACCTTGTAGCCGACGCCCCACACGGTCACGATCGGCGACGCGTCGCCGAGCTTGCGGCGGAGCTGCCGCACGTGCACGTCGACAGTGCGCGTATCGCCGGCGAAGGTGTACCCCCAGACGCGCTCGAGCAGCTGGTCACGTGTGAGCACGAGACCCTTGTGGTCGAGCAGCTCCCAGAGGAGGTCGAACTCCTTCGGTGCGAGCTGGATCTCCTCCTCGCCGACCTTGACCTCACGCCGGCCGGCGTTGATCGACAGGTCTCCGTGGTGCAGCTCCTCCTCGACGTCGCGACGGCGCTCGGGCGCCGACCGGCGGAGGACGCTCTTCACCCGCGCGACGAGCTCCCGAGGGTTGAAGGGCTTCGTCAGGTAGTCGTCCGCGCCGACCTCGAGGCCGATGATCTTGTCGACGTCCTCGTCGCGAGCGGTGAGCATCAGGATCGGGACGTCCGAGGTCTTGCGCACGCGGCGGCAGATCTCGATGCCATCGATGTCCGGCAGCATCAGGTCGAGGATGATCAGTGCGGGCTGTTCGGAGGCGACCTGCGTCAGTGCAGCGGCGCCCGTTGTGACGGCGCGCACGTCGTAGCCCGCGTTCTTGAGGTAGAGCGAGACGAACGAGGCGATCGAAACCTCGTCCTCGACGACCAGGATCGTTTGGGCGCCGGCGGTCATCCCTCGACCGCGGGGCGGACCAGGCTCTTCTCCTGCCGCTCGGCCGGCGCGGCCTCGAGCAGGAAGCGCTTTTCGATTTCGGGCAGAAGCTTGCACGTGGCGCGGTCTTTCCTGCAGTCGGCGCCGTCGAGTGAGTAGACGCCGAACTGGCCGGGGTCACCCTTGATCGAACCGAAGCCCTTGCCGACGGCCGAGAGGTCGATCCCGCGGCCCTGGATCACGATGCGGTAGCGGCCGCCGATGATCCGGAAGCGCAGGCCGGCGCCCGCGTACTTGATGCCGTCGCCGACGAGAGCCAGCGGCTGGTCGGCGCCGAAGACGTAGGGGTCGTTCGCATCCTCGGGCGTGAGGTCGTAGACCGTGACGGTTCCGCGGTCGAGCCGGCCGATGATGGCGCCGCGCGCCTGGATCGTGACCTTGCCGCGCCCATCCTCGACGGACAGGGTTCCGTCGCCGGAGCTCAGGCCGGCGAAACCGGCAACCGGGAGCCCGAGTGCGAGCAGCGCAAGGAGAACAAAGGTCTTCCGCATCACGCTCCCAGTATCCGCACGCAGCGTGTGCCGAGGGTGATCTTCATGTAAGGAAAGTGTATGCGGGCGCCAGGGCATGATCCATCTGTTCTTCCCGTTCGACCGGATCTCAGACGTCGTCGTAACGGTAGAAGCCGCGGCCGGACTTGCGTCCGAGGAGGCCCGCGTTCCGCATCGCGACGAGGCGCGGCGGCGGCGCCATTCTCTGCTCGCGCGTCTTCTCGTACAGCGCTTCCGACGCGTGCACGTGCACGTCGATGCCGACGAGGTCGACGAGCGTGCAGGGCCCCATGGGCCAGCCGGCCCCGTTCTTCATTCCCAGGTCGAGATCCTCGGGCGTCACGCGAGCCTCGTCGAGGACGCGGATGCAGTCGTTCAGGAGCGGGATCAGGACACGGTTGACGACGAAGCCGGGCGTGTCGTAGCAGCGGATCGGTGTCTTACCGATGTGCTCGCCGAACGCGAACGCCGTCTCGAACGGCTCGTCGGTGGTCAGCTCGGCGCGAACGATCTCGACGAGCGGCATCAGGGGAGCCGGGTTGAAGAAGTGCATCCCGACCACGCGCTCGGGCCGCGCCGTGGCGGCCGCGATCTCGGTGACGGAGAGCGCCGAGGTGTTCGTCGCGAGGACGGCGTCGGACCGGCAGATCCGGTCGAGCTCGGAGAAGAGCTCGCGCTTCGGCTCCAGCTCCTCGACGATCGCCTCGATCACGAGGTCGCAGTCCGCAAAGTCGTCGAGCTCGGTCGTCAGCGAGAGCCGCCCGACTGCCTCGTCGCGCGCGCCCTGCTCCAGCTGCCCCTTCTCGACCTTGCGCGTGAGGAAGTGCGCGATCCGGCCGTGCGCCTTCTCGGCCAGCTCGAGCGTGACCTCGCGGCCGACGGTGTCCACACCTGCCTCGACGCAGAGCTGCGCAATCCCGGCGCCCATCGCACCCAGCCCGACGACACCCACTTTTCCGACCTCGGCCACGGCGCGCGATGCTACACGCGCTCGACGACCGCGGCGATCGCCTGGCCGAAGCCGATGCACATGCACGCGATCCCGTACCGGGACTCGCGGCGCTCGAGCTCGTTCAGGAGCGTCGCGGTGACGCGGGCGCCCGTCGCGCCGAGCGGATGACCGAGGGAGATGCCGCCGCCGTTCGGGTTGATGTCGGCGAAGCGGTCTTCGAGCCCTGCGTCGTGCGCGAACTGGAGCACGACCGAGGCGAACGCCTCGTTCACCTCGATCACCGAGATGTCGTCCCAGCCGAGCCCGGCCTTCTCGAGCGCCTTCCGGCACGCCTCGGGGTTGCCGTGGAGCATCCGGTACGGGTCGACTCCGGAGAGCCCGAACGAGACGAAGCGGGCGCGCGGCTCGAGGCCCAACCGACCGGCAGCGGCCTCACTGGTGACGAGCACCGCCGCGGCGCCGTCGACGATCTGGCTCGAGTTGCCGGCGGTGACGACCCCGTCCGGCAGGAACGCGGGCTGGAGCGAGGCGAGCTTCTCGGCTGACGTGTCGCGGCGCGGCGCCTCGTCGACCGCGAACAGCACGGCGGCGCCTGCGGCCCCGACCTCGACCGGGACGATCTCGTTCTCGAACTTGCCGTCGTCGCTCGCCGCGATCGCCCGCCGGTGCGACTCGAGCGAGAACGCGTCGAGCGCCTCGCGCGAGAGGTTCCATTCCGAGGCGAGCGCCTCGGCCGAGATTCCCTGCGGGACGATCTGCCAGCGCTCGTGCAGCTTGTCCGACAGGTCGCCGCCGTTCGACCCCATCGGGACGCGCGACATCATCTCGACCCCGGCCGAGACGACGACGTCGAGCTGCCCGGCCCAGACCGCGGCCGCGGCATTGAAGTTCGTCTGCATCGACGAGCCGCACTGTCGGTCGACCGTGGTCCCGCAGACGGTCTCGGGCCAGCCGGCAACCATCGGTGCCATCCGTCCGATGTTCCAGCCCTGCTCGCCGATCTGCGTCACGCACCCCATCTGCACGTCCTCGACCTCGGCCGGGTCGAGGTCGTGGCGGGCCACGAGGCCGTTCAGCACCTGCGCCGCGAGCTCGTCGCCGCGCGTGCCCGCTAGCGACCCGTTCCGCCTGCCGATCGGGCTGCGGACGGCATCGACGATCAGCGCTTCGCTCCTCATGGACGGAGCATAGACTCAGAGGATGGCCGTGACAGCGTCCGAGAAGAAGCTGCTGATCGGCGGCGAGTGGGTCGAGACGGGCGACTGGGTCGAGGTGCGCTCGCCCTACTCCGGCGAGCTGGTCGGGCGAGTGGCGAAGGCAGGCGCGGCTGAGGCCAGACGCGCGGTCGACGCCGCCGAAGCCGCCATGCGTGAACCTCTCCCGGCGCACAAGCGAGCCGAGATCCTCGTCCGCGTGGCGGGCTTTCTCGGCCGCCGGAACGACGAGGTCGCGCGGACGATCTCCGCCGAGGCCGGCAAGCCGCTCAAGGCGGCGAAGGTCGAAGCGGCGCGTGCGATGTCGACGTTCACGATGGCCGCCGTCGAGGCGCGGAAGCTCGCGGGTGAGATGGTGCCGATGGATGCCTCCCAGGCCGGCGAGGGGAAGCTCGCGTTCACGCTGCGCCTGCCGATCGGCGTGGTCGGCGCGATCTCGCCTTTCAACTTCCCGCTCAATCTCGTCGCCCACAAGATCGCGCCGGCGCTCGCTGCCGGCTGCGCGGTCGTGCTGAAACCGGCGTCGCAGACTCCGTTCTCCGCGCTTCTGCTCGCGGAGCTCGAGACGGAAGCCGGCCTTCCCCCGGCTGGCTGAACGTCCTCGTCGGCCCGCGTCGCCGAGATCGGCGACGTGCTCGTCGAGGACGAGCGCGTGCGAGCGATCACGTTCACCGGTTCGAGCGAGGTCGGCTGGAAACTGGCCGAACGCGCCCCGCGCAAGCGGGTCAAGCTCGAGCTCGGGAACGCGACGCCCGTGATCGTCGAGGCGGACAGCGATCTCGACGATGCGGCCGCAAAGCTCGCGGCGAACGCGTTCTCGTTCGCCGGCCAGAGCTGCATCTCCGTGCAGAGGATCTACGTCCACCGCTCTCGCTACGACGACCTGCTCGGCCGCTTCCTCCCCAAGGTGGAAGCGCTGGTCGTCGGCGACCCTGCGGACGAGAGCACCGATGTCGGTCCCATGATCGACCGCGATGCACGCGATCGCGTGCTCGCGTGGATCGAGGAGGCCCGCGAAGGCGGGGCCGAGATTCTCACGGGTGGCGACCTTGACGGAGAGCTGTTGCGGCCGACCGTGATCGGGAATCCGGCGCCGGACCTGAAGGTCGCCTGCGAGGAGGTGTTCGGGCCGGTGTGCACGGTCACCGCCTACGACACACTCGACGAGGCGATCGAGCTCGCGAACGGGACGCGCTTCGGGCTTCAGGCCGGGATCTTCACGAGCAACGTCAAGACAGCGTTGGAGGCGGCACATCGGCTGGAGTTCGGGGGCGTGACGATCAACGAAGCGCCGACGTTCCGGGCCGACCAGATGCCCTACGGCGGCGTCAAGGACTCCGGTAACACCCGCGAGGGACCGGCCTACGCCGTGCGCGAGCTGACCGAGGACCGGCTCGTCGTGCTCGACCTCTAGGGTTTCCCGAGCCGGGCGTCACCGGCCTGAATAAGCGCTCCGAAGCGGCAAGTAGACTCGCGCCGTGCCTTTTCCGCGCTTGCAGAAGCTCCTGCGCCGGCAGGCTGCTGACCCCGATGCGACGGCCCCCGCAGCACCGCGACGGCGACGTCCCGCGCCGCCTGCGAGCGACCTTCGCCGCGAGCGCCGCGCACTGATGCGGCTGCGCGAGCAGAAGCTGCGCGACCTCGGCGGGCTCTCGCTCGAGATGTACCGGCGCGATCAGTTCCGCGAAACGCTCCTGCTCGAGCGCTGTGCCGAGCTGATCGGGCTCGAAGCCCGGATCCACGAGCTCGACACGATGCTCGGCTCGGCCCGACCCGCGGGAGGCTCTCGCACCGTCCGCTGCGATTGCGGCGCACCGCTGCTGTGGGGATCCCGTTTCTGTGCGAGCTGCGGGCGACCGGTCGCTGCCGAGGCGGCCGGAGGCGCCAGGTGAGCGACCCCGTCCCATCGCACTGCCCGCGCTGCAACGCGACCGTGGCCGCCAATCAGGAGTACTGCCTGGAGTGCGGCACCCGCCTCGACCGCGAGCAGCCCGCGGGCGCCGGCACGAGCACTTCGGCCGGGACCGGACAGCGGAACGGTTGGCCCGCCCCGTGGGTCTTCCCCGCGCTCGTCGGGCTGGTGATCGCCGTCCTCGGCGCCGGCGCGGCGATCGCGATCTCCAGCGACGGCGAGGAGCCGAGCGCCATCTCGACCGCCACCGGTGGCAGCCTGACCGTGACGAACGACGGCTCCACGCTGACCGCGCCCGAGCCAACCGAGCCGGCGACGACGGCGACGAATCCGCCGACGACGGCACCGAAGCCGACGACCACCCCGAAGCCGCCGGCAAACCCGGCAGCGATCGTCTGGCCCCGCGGCCGGCGCGGCTGGACGATCGTGCTCGTCTCGCTCCCCCAGGCGAACGGGCTCGCGGCGGCGAACGCGAAGGCCGCCCAGGCGCGCCGTGCGGGTCTTCGCCGCGTCGGTGTCCTCGACTCCGGGCGCTACGCGAGCCTTCATCCCGGCTACTACGTTCTCTTCACGGGCGTCTTCGACTCCGAGGCAGAAGCGTCGAGCGCGCTCCAACGGGCCCGGGCCGCTTTCCCGGCGGCCTACCAGCGCGAGATCATCCCGTAGCAGGCCCTGAGGTGTAAGGAATCCGGGGGCCGGGAAAAGGCGTTCGGAGCGGATCGGCGGTGGCACAACTCGGTTGGCGCTGCTGAAAACAATTGTGAACGACTTTGTAACAGCACCGGTTGTCCGTATACTCGATCTCAACCACCCCCGCCGGAACCTGATTTTCGGCCTGTGTATGGGGCAGAACAGGGAGCGATGACTGTCCAGATGGAAGCTCAGCTCATCCAACTGCAAGCATGTATGTATCAGTACTCGCGAGCGATCTATCGCTCGATCAAAGATCTGATCGACCCGTATTCAGAGCCTGGCGTCCAACTCGAGTCGCGTCGTGCTGTTCTCGAGCAGTGCGAGCAGACGATGGAGCGGCTTGCCGCGGACCCGCACTACTTCGCAAAGCCCGATCGTGCCCTGTTCCAGGACATTCGCCGCTTCTTCCCGATCACCGCGCAGGCCCAGGTGGCCTGGGCAGTGAAGGAAGGCGTCGGCGCAGCTGTCGGCTTCATCGAGGAGCAGCTCGAGGCCGGCGCCCTCGACGGCGGTGTCGCCCGTTGCCGGGCAACGACACGCAAGGGGAAGCCCTGCCAGCGCACTCCGCTGCCGGAGCGCGACTACTGCCCGTCGCACCAGCATCTCGAACGCTCGCTCGCCGCGGCCTAGCAGCACGACAGCGACCGGGTAAGCTCGGGCGCTAATGTCGCACGACACCGACAAGCTGATCCGGCAGCTCTCGCTGGTCGCGTTCCTGATGGCGGAACGGCGGCCGCTCACCGCACGCGACGTCAAGGGCAACGTCGAGGGCTACTCCGAGATGTCCGACGAGGCGTTCGCGCGCCGCTTCTACTCCGACCGCGCCGAGCTGATCGCCCTCGGCGTCCCGCTTCACTCGCAGCGCGACGAGTTCACCGGCGAGGAGCTCTACACGCTCCGCTCCGAGAACTACTTCCTCGACAAGCTCGAGCTCGACGACGACGAGCTTGCGGCGCTCCAGACGGCTCTCCACATGCTCGACGGCACGTTCGCGTACGCCGAGCCGCTCCGGCTCGCACTCCAGAACCTGGCGCTGGGGCGACCCGGCTTCGACGACGCCCCCACCGAGACGGCTGCGAGCGTCCAGGTGCGCGATCCCGACTACTCGCCGGAGATGGCGGGCCGGCTCTCCAAACTCGAGTCCGCGATCTCGAAGCAGCGCACGATCAAGTTCAGCTACTGGTCGCCGAGGCGCGACGCGGTGCGCGAGCGCTCGCTGAACCCGTACGCGCTCCGGCGCGACCGCGGAACCTGGTACGTCGTCGGCGAAGACCTCGACCACGACGACGTGCGCACCTTCCGCGTGTCGCGGATCCGCAGCGACATCAGGTTCGCGACGCGCCGCGAGCGCGACTTTCGCGTGCCTCCCGACTTCGACGTGGACGCCTTCCGGGTCGGAGAGGACTGGCAGCATGGCCCGGTCGCCGGCACGGCGCGGATCGAGGTGAACGGGGACACCGCCTGGTGGGTCCATCGAACGCTGAGCGAGGCCGGGACGCTGACCGACGGGGTCTTCGAGACGGAATATGCAGCGATCGAGCCGCTCGCCGGCTGGGTGCTGCGCCAGAACGGCCGCGCGATTCCGCTCGAGCCCGAGGACCTTCGGCGCGCATGCGCCGAGGGGCTCAAGCGCGTGCGGGAGGCGCACGAGGCCGAGGCGCCGAAGCCGGCGCGCCCGAAGTCGCTGACGATCGTCACGGATGCGATCGAGCGGCCGGCGCCGCCGGTGGCTCCGGAGCGCTTCGCCGTCCTCCAGGCGCTCCTCGCGTATCTGCTTGCCGCCTGCGGTGACGGACGGGCTGCAGATCTCGACGCGAACGAGCTCGCGGCGCGCTTCCAGATTCCCCGCGATGAGCTGCAGGAGCATCTCTCGCTTCTGAATCTCGTCAACTTCGGCGGCGGCTGCTACACGGTGTATGCCGAGCTGAACGGCGAACGGGTGCGGGTCGACAAGGAGCTCTACGGCGATGTCTTCAGGCTCGCGCCACGCCTGACCCCGCTCGAGGCTCGGGCGATCCATCTCGCGCTGGACATCGTCGGCCCCTCGATCGCGGCGCAGGTGCACACACCGCTCGACCGCGTCCGCCAGAAGCTCGAGGAGACCTTCGGCCAGTTCGAGGATCACCAGACACCCGCCTCACGCTCCGAGAACCACGAGGAGGAGCTCGTCGCGACCTTCTCCGACGCGATCACGCAACGCCGGGTGGTCGCCATCGACTACCTGAAGGAGGGTGAGGAGAATCCGTCGGAGCGTCTCGTCGAGCCGTACTCGTTCGAGCGCGTGCTCCCCAACTGGCTGATCCACACCTGGGATCGCCACTCGAACGGGGAGCGCTCGTTCCGGCTCGACCGGATGCGCTCGGCGCGGATGACCGACGAGCGGTTCGAGCCACGCGAGGGGTTCGATCCTCACTTCCTCGAGGTCACGCACCCCGTCCAGGTTCGCTACGCCAAGTCGGTCGCCCGCTATCGAATCGAGCGCGGCGCGGTCCGGCTCACGGACGGCTCGGCGCTCGCGACCCTCCGCGTCGGCACGAGCGATTGGCTGATCGGCGAGATTCTCGCCGACCGCGGCGAGGCAGTCGTGCTGGAGCCCGACGACGTCCGGCCGGCGATCGCGAAGCGAGCAGCGCAGCTGCTCCGCGAGCTTCGCCTCAGCCGCGTCAAGCTGCCGGGGTAGCCCGGCGCTCAGGCAAGCGGGAGGGTGAGCGTGAACGTCGAGCCCTGGCCCGGGCGCGATTCGACCGCGAGGGTGCCGCCGTGGGCCTCGGCGAACGAGCGCGAGAGGAAGAGCCCGAGGCCCGTGCCCGGCTTGGCGCTCCCGGCAGCGCGGCCGAACTTCTCGAAGATGTGGTCGTGATGCTCCGGCAGGATCCCCGGCCCGTGGTCGCGCACGCGGACCGTGACGTGACCGTTCTCGGCCTCCGCCTCGACCATCACCTCGCCCCCGGCGTCGGAGTACTTGATCGCGTTCGAGATCAGGTTGTCGACGAGCTGTCTGAGACGCTCGGCGTCGCCTCGAACGTGGGGTAGCGCCGCCGGAAGCGCAATCTCCAGCCGCACGTCGTCCTGACCGAACTCGGCGGTCGCAACCGAGTCGCGGATGACGGAGGCGAGATCGACGTCCGAGAACGCGTAGCCGAAGGTTCCGGCCTCGATCCGGGAGGTGTCGAGAACGTCACCGACAAGATCCGAGAGACGGGATGTCTCGTCACCGATCACGGCGAGAAATGCGTCCCGCTGCTCCGGCTTGAGCTCGCGCCACCGGTGCTGCAGCGTTTGCGCCGAGCCGATCACGGCGGCCATCGGACTGCGGAGCTCGTGCGAGACGAGCGACACGAAGTCCGCGCGGAGCGACGAGAGGCGGCGCAGCTCGTCCGCGCTCGCCCGCTCGGCCTCGTACGTGCGCAGGTTCTGGACCGCGGTCGCGACGAGCCGGCCGAGGAGCGTCACGAGGTCGATCTCCTCGGCTCGGAACGACATGGGCTCGGTACGGGAAATCGCGAGAGCGCCGATCGAGCGGGCGCCCAGCTGGAGCGGAGCAAGAACGCGCGAGCGAACGCCGAGCGCGCGCAGGTCTGACTCCTCGGGATACCGATCCTCCGCGATGTCCTGGCGGTAGATCGTGCGCCCCTCGCCGATCACCTCCTGCAGAACCGACTCCGGCACGCCGATCGAGCTCCCGGGTGCCAGGGGATCGCTTGCGCCGACACCCGCGGTCGCCATGATGCGCGCACCTGTCGGCTCCACGAGCAGAATCGCGGCGCGGTCGAACGCGAGCAGTCCCCGCAGCTCCTGGACGAAGGCGGCGAACGCCGCGTCGAGGTCGAGCGAAGAACCCAGTGCGCGCGCGGCACGGCCGGTCGCCTCCAACAGGTCGATCCGACGGCCGAGCTCGTCGCGCAGACGCTCGGCCTCGGCGGCGCGCTCGTCGGCGGCCCGAGCCTGGCTCCGCTCCATGTCCACCAGCCGGCCGACGACCCCGCCGAGCGCGATCGCCACGAACACGCGGAGGGCGAGTGCGTCATACCGCACCGGAACATCGAACTCGTCTTCCCGCCAGAGCTCGAGCGCGAGGAAGACGGGAAGTGTGAGGAGGCCGACGAGCAATCCACCGGCCAGGCGGAAGAACAACGCAGCTTCGAGCACGACGAGATACGCCAGCGACCGCAGCGGCTGCCCGGGCTCCCAGGCAAAGACGAACATCAGGGCGGTGACGACCGCGGCATCCGCAATCACGTCCAGCGCGGCGAGGTACCGGTGCCGGCCCCGCCAGCGGTACGCGAGCCCCAGCAGGATGAGCGCGATCAGCGCCTGCGCCGCCACGACGAGCCAGGCAGCGAGCTCGTAGCGCGAGCTGGGGAAGTCGTCCCGGTCGAGTGTCACCTTCGCGACCGCGAGCGGAACGAGCGCGAGCCGGATGTACGAGAGGATCCGGATCAGCTTCACGCGACGCTCCGACGGTCGATGCGCGCGAGCGCCCACTCGGCGTGCTCGCGCAGCAGATCGTCCTCGCCCTCCGCGTGCCGTGCAACCGCGTCGCGCTCGGCCGGGCCGCCGACGTTGCCGGCGGCGATGAGCGCGTTCCGTCGCAGCCAGCGTGGATCGTTGCGAGGAACGTAGAGCCGGTCGTACCGCTCGACGAGCTCGTCGCCGTCGGCCTCCAGCCACTCCACGAGCGACACCGCAGGCTCGGCTCCGGCTGCGAGCGGGCGGTCGGCGTTGCGCTTCTCGATCCCGCGGTTCCACGGACAGGCTTCCTGGCAGATGTCGCAGCCGTAGACCAGTGAGCCGAGCGGCTCCCGGTACGGCTCGGGAACCGCCGACGGTGCCTGCGTCCAGTAGGAGAGGCAGCGGTTCGAGTCGAGCGTGCCCGGGTCGTCGAGTGCTCCGGTCGGACACGCATCGATGCAGAGCCGGCACGAGCCGCAGCCTGCGTCGAGGGGCGGCGACGATTCGACCACCTGATCCGAGACGAGGGTGCCGAGGACGACCCACGAGCCGTGGCGTCGGGTGATCAGGAGCGTGTTCTTGCCGTAGAAGCCGATGCCCGCGCGGGCGGCTGCCTCGCGGTCGACATGGTCGTTCTCGTCGACGAGCACGCGGTAGGAGCCGCCGAGCCTGCGGCCGAGCGCGTCGAGCTTCCCGCGCAGCTCGTCGTAGCGGTCGGACCAGGTGTAGCGAGCGAGCCGGCCCTCCCCCGGCCCGGGCTCCTCGGCGGGCGCGTAGTAGCAGAGCGCGGCGGAGATCACGGTGCGAGCACCTGGAACGAGAGTCTCCGGGTGGCAGGAGACCTCGGGCCGGCGCGTTGTGAACCCCATGCCCGCGAAAAGGCCGCGCTCGCGCCGGTCCCGGATGTGCCGTTCGGTTGCCTCGTAGGGCTCGGCCGGAGAGGCGCCGACTGCGTCGAGGCCGAGCTCCGCACCAGCGAGGGTCAGCTCAGCCGCTGTCATGACAGGATTGTGCCCGTGAAGGCGATCAGAATCCACGAGGACGGCGGGCCGGATGTGCTTCGGTACGAGGACGTGCCCGGATCCCGTCGCCGGTCCGGGTGAGGTGCTCGTGTCGCTGCGGGCGGCCTCGCTCAACCATCTCGACCTCTGGGTTCGCAAAGGGCTTCCTTCGGTGCCGAAGCCGCGGATCCTCGGCGCAGACGGCGCGGGCGTCCGGGTCGACACCGGCGAGCGCGTGGTGATCAACCCCGGGCTCGAGCACGGCGCGGTGATCACGGTGGTCGGCGAGCACACCGACGGAACGCACGCCGAGCTGATCGCGATCCCCGAGAGCAACGTCTTCCCGCTCGACGACGCGATCGACTTCGAGACCGCGGCCGCGTTCCCGCTCGTCTACGAGACGGCCTACCGGATGCTCGTGACCAAGGCCCAGCTGCAGGCGGACGAGTGGGTGCTGATCTGGGGCATCGGCGGCGGCGTCGCCACGGCCTCGTTCGAGATCGCTCGCGCACTCGGGGCGAAGACCCTCGTCACCTCCGGCTCGGACGAGAAGCTGGAACGGGCGCGTGAGTGGGGCGCCGACCTCGCCGTCAACCACGCGACCGGCGACGTCGCCGCCGCCGCGAAGGAAGTCGGCGGCGTCGACGTCGTCGTCGAGACCGTCGGCGAGGCGACGTGGAAGCACTCGCTCGCCGCGGTCAAGGCGGGCGGCAGGGTCACCGTCTGCGGCGCCACGAGCGGCCCGAATCCGCCCGCGCAGCTCCACCGCTTCTGGTGGAAGCAGCTGACGGTCTACGGCTCGACGATGGGGACGCGCGAGGACTTCCTCGGCGCGTACGAGCTCGTGCGCAGCGGCCGCGCCCGCGTGCACGTCGACTCGACCTTCCCGCTCTCCGAGACTCGCGCCGCCCACGAGCGGTTGGAACGCGGAGAGCAGCTCGGGAAGATCGTCCTCACGATCCCGTGACCGCCGAGCCCGGAAGCACGGTTGCGCCCAAGCTGTTCGCGCCGCTCGGCCCGACCTATGACCGCTACGCGCGTCTGCTGTCGCTCGGCCAGGACCCGCGCTGGCGACGGTTTCTCGTCTCGCGGCTCGACGTCGGGCCAAACGCGCAGGTCTTGGACGTGGCCACCGGAACGGGCGCGGTCGCGCTGGAGCTGGTCCGGCAGCACGGCTGCTCGGTCGTGGGCATCGACCGGAGCCCGGAGATGCTCGCCGTCGCACGGGAGCGCGTGGCTGCCCTCGGACTCGGCGCGAGAATCGAGCTGCACGAGGGACGAGCCGAGGCGCTGCCGTTTCCCGACGGCTCGTTCGACGCTCTGACCGTCACGTACCTGCTCCGGTACGTCGACGATCCGGCGGCAACGATCCGGGAGCTCGCACGCGTCGTGCGACCGGGCGGAACGATGTCGATGCTGGACTTCGGCGTCCCGCCGGCGCGTGTGGCTCGCGCTCTCTGGGAGCTCTACGTGCGGATCGTGCTGCCCTCTGCGGGACGATTGCTCTCGCCCGGCTGGCACGAGGTGGGACGCTTCCTCGGCCCGAGCATCCGCGACCTCGAGTCACGGCTGCCGCTCGAGCGCCAGCTCGAGCTGTGGTCGGACGCCGGGCTCACCGACGTTCGCGCGCGCCGGCTCAGTCTCGGTGGCGGCGTGGTCGTGTGGGGCCGGCGCGGATGAGCGCCGAGCCGCGGCCCGCCTTCTATGCGCTGGCGCAGGGCGGCTGGCGCGACTACGTGACGCTCCTCCACCTGCCCTACACGCTCTGGCACCTCTCCTACGTGGCGATCGGGGCGGCGCTGGCCCCGGAGCTCGAGGCCAACCGCCTGCTCTGGGGGCTCGCGGCCTTCTTGCTCGGCCCTCGGCGTCGGCGCCCACGCGCTCGACGAGCTGCACGGCCGCCCGCTGGGGACGGAGATCCCGAGCCCCGTCCTCGTCTGGCTCGCCGTTGTCTCTCTCGCTGCCGCGATCGCGATCGGGATCGGCGCCGCGTTGGCCTGGACGCTCTGGCTGCTGCCGTTCGTCGCCGCCGGGGCCTTTCTCGTTCCCGCGTACACGCTGGAGCTCGGTGGCGGGCTCTTCCACACCGATCTCTGGTTCGGGCTCACGTGGGGCGCCTTCCCCGTGCTCGTCGCCTACCTGGGGGCCGCCGAGACGCTGCGGCCGGAGGCATTCATCGTGGCTGCGTTCGCGCTGCTGACGAGCCTGGCACAGCGCTCGCTCTCGACGCAGGTGCGGACGGTGCGGCGACGGGTCGCGAACGTGACCGGCACGCTCCGCTACCGCGACGGCCGGGAGGAGCCGCTGGAGGCGGCGACGCTCGCGCGGGCGCCGGAGGCTGCCCTGCGCGCGCTGTCGCTGGCGATGGTCGCGCTCGCGGTGGCGCTTGTCTGGCTGCGGCTGGGCTGAGTCCTAGGGCAGGTTCGTTCCGTTCGTGCAGAGCACCCAGGTGCTGACCGTCGTCGCGGTACCACCGCTCGCGTTTGCGACCTCACGTCCCAGGTGGAAGCTGTGCGTTCCCCGCGCCGTCGCCGTGACGCGTTACCGTCGCGGGCAAGCCGGTGAGCTGGACACCTCCGTTCACAGCATTCGGGGTTGGCGCGGCGCAGGTCCCGGCCGAGACGGGCGCTGGCGTGCCGTCGGCAACTGCCACACCGTGCCGTGACGACGTACTTCCACGTCACCGTGGCGTCAGTGCCGTCGGTGCCGTCGAGGCCGTCGACACCGTCCGTCGCCGTCCTCACCGTCGACGCCGTCCTCGCCGTCGATGCCGTCCTCACCGTCCACACCGTCGTCGCCGGCAACTCCCTTCGGCCCCGGCAGGCCACGCAGACCCTCCTGATTCCAGGTCACGACTCGTTCGGTCTTTCGGCAGTTCTTCGCGGACGCGACGAGCCGCAGCGCGCCGCTCTTCTTCTTGGCGCAGGCAACGATGACCTTGTCGTTGGCGCCGACGTCATCGCCCAGCCAACCGACGCCACCGCCGCCACGACGACACACAGTCCGCCCAGAATCAACGCACGGCGCAGCATCCGCGAGCCCCTCATAGTCGTCCCCCTCCAGTCGTGTCTCGCCCTCCAGCCTAGGGCGAACCACGCCGATTTCTAGGTGCTCGCCGCCCATTCTTAGCAAGTGGGGCAGTCGCCGCAGGCCAATTCGCGCGTCGAGCGGCGTTGCCGTCCAATTGCCGTCGTAGTCGAGAGCGAGAGCTCTGACGACGCCGGGACTATCGCTGCGGCTACCCGCGAGAGGCGGAGGCTGTCGAGCCGCTGGGTGCGCTGCCGGTGTTGCCGCTGCGAAGGTGCGTCGCTGCCATCGAGCGCAGTTGTCGCTGCATCGAGCTGCCGATGGTGGGGGTGCGCAGCGCTGTCGATGTCCGATTCGAGGCCGTCGCTGAGGGCGCGGACGCCGATGATTGTACGTCTGCTGAGGTGCCGACGCGGAGCGCGAAGCGTTGCCCTTCCGTACGTTCCCGAGCAGGCGGAGTCGACCAAGCCGGGTACGTGAAGAAGAGGTCCATGACCGCGCAGTTGCGGAAGGTGGAGTTGCGGACGATCATCCCGTTCGGCACCGTCGAGTACGCGCACTCCGTGTGCACGCCGCTTGTCTTCGAGGAGCCGCGTCGTGGAAGAGGACGTTGTCGAAGGTCGAACGTTGCCGCCGAGTCGGGCTGACTATCTGGCGTCGCCGACGTTGCCGGATCCGGCCGTTCTTGAAGGCGTTGTAGGTGCTCTCGAAGACCGCTGTCGATATGTCCGCAACGTGACATCGTCGGACGAGCTGTCGCAGCGCTGCTCGTGCCGATGTCGTCGCAGCCTCAACGGTCACCGAGCTTGAGTCAGATCGCTGGCAGCCACACTCGCCCCGCTCGCGGCCGAGCCGAATCGTGCACCGTTCTTGACTGCCTGACGAGGCGCCGTAGGACCGCCCGTGACCGTCCCCACCCCCCCGGCGCCGCAACGCTCGATGGCTGCCGTCGCCTTGCACGGCGCAGCCTGCGTCACAGGCGATCTGCCATCGACCGACCCGACGAGAGATACGCGCGCGCCGCGTCACCAGCCGCGACGCCGAGGCGGAAGCGGACAAGCGCTCGTCGTCGACGCTCGTCGAGTCGCCCGACGCGGAGCGATCTGCCCTGCTGCGTCGGCTCGCGTCCGACGCCGACGCGATGTACGCTCGTGTTCCGCAGGCGAGACCGGCGAAGATGTACGAGCGCGAGCCGCTCGAGTCGATACGTGCGCCGGCGCGGTAGATGCCGTAGCCGGTGACGGCGACGTTGTCGGTCGAGGCGTTCCACGCCAGCGAAACGCTCGACGCCGTCACCCCGGAGGTGGCCAGTCCAGTGGGAGTCGAGGGAGGCGCCGTGTCGACGCACGCGCTCGTCGCCACGACCAGGTCCGCTCGGGCCGACCGGATGCCCGCTGCGTCGTAGGCGTCGACGCCGACCGTGTACGTCGTCCCGCAGGCGAGCGCGGTGAACGTGTACGCGCGCGAGCTCGTGGAGCCGACACGCACGCCAGCCACGTAGACGCCGTATCCGGCCACGCCGACGTTGTCGGTCGACGCGCCCCAGTTGATCCAGGCTGTCGTCTCGGTCGCACCCGCCTGCGTCAGCGCCGGCGGGACCGACGGAGGCTGCGTGTCCGAGCACGGAGACGTCGACGCCACGATCCCCGCCTGTGCGGAGCGATTGCCGGCTGCGTCCCTCGCGTCGATCGCCAGCTGGTAGCTGCGACCGCAGACGAGACCGGAGAACGTCCCGTTCGTCAGCGTTGACGACCCGGCCGCGACTCCGTCGCGATAGAGCCCGTAGCCGGTGACCGCCACGTTGTCCGTCGAGGCCGTCCAGCCGAGCGAGATGCTCGACGAAGTGACCGATGAGACGGTCACGCCCGTCGGGACAGACGGCGCAGTCGTATCCCCGGGAGCAGGTGGCGCGGGGGCGACGCACAGGCGTTCGTCGTGACGATCCGTGCTGATCGTGCCGGAGCGGTTGCCGGCCGCGTCGTACGCGTCGACCTCGATCCGGTAGCTCTTGCCGCATGCCAGCCCGGAGACCGTGTAGTCCGCTCGTTGCCGTCGAGCCGACCGGCAGCTGCGTCGCGGTAGACCTGATAGCCGACAACACCGACGTTGTCGCTCGACGAGGTCCAGCTCAACGTGACCGACGTCTGGTTCGAGCTCCTGACGACGAGCTGACCTGGGAGTCGAAGGCGCCGTGGAGTCGGGGCACGGCGACGTCGCCATCAGCACACTCGCAGCCGGTCGAGCGGTTGCCGGCGGCGTCGAGAGCCTGCACCCCGAGCGTGTGCATCGTGCCGCACGCCAGACCGCTGACCGCGTACTGCGTCGTCGCGGTCGAGCCCGCGAGACTGCCGTCGCTGAGGATCTCGTACCCGATGACGCCGAAGTCGTCGCTCGCCGCGCCCCATCCGAGCGTAACGCTGGAGGACGTCACCGCGACCTGCCAGACGGAGCTGGGCTGGGTCGGAGGCTGCGTGTCGGGACACGCGGTCGTCGCGGCGACGACCAGACGCCCGCGCCGAGACGATTGCCGGCCGCGTCATAGGCCCTCACACCGAGCAGATAGCTCGTGCCGCAGGCGAGCGACGCGTAGGTGTAGCTGCGGCTGCGCTGCGATGGTGACCGACACGCTGGTCGTTGCGGAAGAGCCTGTAGCCCAGCGACGCCGACGCGGTCCGTTGACGCACGCCCAGGAGATCGTGACCGTGGACTGCGTCGTCGACACCACTCGAAGACGTGCTCGGCTTCGTCGGCGCCGTCCTGTCGGCCGCACGGCGGCGCGCGTGCGTCGCAGAGCTTCGCTTGGCAACGCATGAACGGCCTTGCGAACGGTGAGGTTCCGTTCGGCCCCGGAACTGCGGAGGCGGAGCATGTCGCCACGAGCGCGGCGAGCGCCGCGAGCGATACCAGCCAAGCACCAGATCGCGATACCGGCTTCCTCATCCGACCACCAGCGGTGCACGGACGATCGTCGCGTCGCCTGTTTCTCCGTCCGACGCAAGACGTCGTGACGCGGTCTCTTGCGTTGCTCCTGCACTCGATCGGCGGAGGCGATCCTAGCCATGGCGGGAGCCAAGTTCTCGCCTTCTGCGCCGACTCCTGCGCACGACGAACTGACAATAGACGTGTCCACGACACGCTTTGCGGGGTGTCGCTGGGCGGCGGCGAGAGTCGTGGCCGGCGCCCGGAGGGCGCCGTAAACCTAGCCGAACGGTTAGCCAAGTCGGGCAACCTACAGAAACCCGCGGACGGACGCAAACGGGTACCGAACTCTGCCGTTGACATCTGTCGGCGAGCGACGACGACGCCTGCAGAGTCGGCCAGCTACAGCGGCGCGCAGAGCGTTACGCGAAGCCAAGAACGAACGTGCGCGACGAACATCTCGGCGGTCCTTAACAAGCTGCACAGAAATGCACGAGCTGCGAGACTCTTACGTCTCCTTTACGAAACGGAGATCGACTAGCCGAAGCCGAGAATGAACTTGGCGTCCTCGGACATCTTGTCCGGCGTCCACGGCGGGTCGAAGGTCAGCTCGACCTCGACCTCCTCCACGCCCTCGACGGCCGATGCCGCCTCGTGGATGTTCTCCTGGATCATCTGGCCGGCCGGGCAGCCCATCGAGGTGAGGGTGTGGATCACCTTCACCTTCGGACCTTCGATCTCGACGTCGTAGAAGAGTCCGAGCTCGACGATGTCCATTCCGAGCTCCGGGTCCTCGACGGTGTGCAGTGCCTCGACGATCTCTTCGCGTGTGGCCATCACCCCAGGCTACCCGAGAAGCCGCACCTCCTCCTTCCGCTCCCGGGCGAAGAAGTGGATGCTCTCGGCGAAGCGCACCCAGTTGCAGCGCATGCACATCACGAGCGAGTGGGTGCGGGCGCTGTCGGTCAGGAAGCGGACGCCGCGGAGGAGATCGCCGTTCGAGACGCCGGTCGCGACCACGATCACCTCGCCTGGCGCCAGATCGTCGGAGGAGAAGACGCGGTTGACGTCCTCCACCCCATGCTCGGCCGCGGCGTCGATCTCGCCCCGCGTCGTCGGCCACAGCTGAGACTGCAACTCGCCTCCCAGGCAGCGAAGCGCGGCCGCCGAGAGGACGGCCTGGCGTGTTCCGCCGATGCCGATCGCCAGGTGGTCGTTCGTGCCGCGGATGGCAGCGGAGATCGACGCCGTCACGTCGCCGTCCTGGATCAGCTTGATCCGGGCGCCCGCCGCGCGAATCTCCTCGATCAGATCGTGATGCCGCGGGCGGTCGAGCACGAGCGCGGTGATGTCGTTCGCGTTCCGTCCGAACGCGTCGGCGATCGCAGCGACGTTCTCACCGACGGGCCGCGTGAGGTCGATTCGACCCCGCGCCCGCGGGCCGACGGCCATCCGCCGCATGTACATATCGGGAAGCTTGAGCAGCGACCCGGGCGGGCCGACCACGATCATCGACATTGCCCCGTTTCCGCCGCGGGCGACGACACCTCGACCCTCGAGCGGGTCGACTGCCAGATCGAACGACTCGCCGCCGACGCCGATGCTCGAGCCGGCCTCGAGCTCGATGCCCTGGTCGGAGCCGATCACGATCGTGCCCGAGATCGGCAGACCGGCAAGACCCGCGAGCATGGCGCCGTTCGCGGCGTCCTCCGCGGCGTCCTGGTCGTCCCGGCCGAGCCAGCGGGCGCCGGCGAGCGCAGCCCACTCGGTCGCGCGCGCGAAGAGCGCGCAGGGGCACGTTCCGGGCGACGATTCGCTCATCGAACGCCCTGCGCGGCGACACGTTCCGCCTGCTCGAGCACGAGATTCATGACCGCGCTGACCGCCTCGCTCTGCGACTCGGTCGCGATCACGGGCACGTCGGCCCGCGCCGCCCGCTCCAGCACGTACTCCTGGATCATCCGGATCTCAGGCAGCCCGGCGATGTAGCGATCGACCGGCCGCACGCCGTCCGTCGTGGCATCGCGGATCCAGAAGTGCGTGCGGTGGATCTCCTCGTCCCGGATCGCGAGCACGCACTGGACGACGAGCGCGCCGCGGAGTTCGGTCGTGATCATTCCCGGGACGAGGTGGACGCCTTCGAGGACCATCGACCAGCCCTCGTCGAGCGCGCGTTGGAGCGCGGCTTCGACGCCGGTGAGCACGTTGCGCGTCTGATCGAGGAAGCCGAGCAGCGCCGCGTCACCGGACTCCTCCTCCTCGGCCTTCGACAGGCCGAGGCCGGCCTCGAAGCTCGAGTAGTGGATCGAGGGCATGAACTCCTTGGCGAAGAACGCGCGCATCGTCTGCCGCACGAAGTCGGTCGAGGTCACGCGGGTGATACCGAGCCGGTACGCAACCTCGGTGGCCACGGTGGACTTGCCGGTGCCGGTCCCGCCGCCGACGAGCAGAATCACGGGCAGATCGAGCTCCTGGAGGTCCCGGAAGCGCCGGAGCTGCCGCACCGCGCGCGAGCCACGCTCCTCGCCCAGCACCTCGACCGCGAGCTCCCGCAGCCGGTCGAGATCGACGGAGACCTCGCCGCGCTGCGCCAGATCGGCCTCGGTGAGGCGCGCAAGCTCGTACGCGCTTTCCTCGCCGACCCCAACCGCGGTCAGTGCCCGAGCCATCAGCCCCTTCGAATAGGGAGCCTCCGGCCCACCGAGAAAGTGTCGCTCGCCCTTTCGTCGCTCACTCGTCATGCGGCCTCCTCCGCGAGGCGCAGGAACTCGGCATCGAGGTTCTGGCCGTCCACGGAGAGCACGTCGCTTCCGGACAAGACGACATCGACGCCCCGCTCGCGGGCCGCTTCTGCAACCACGTCGATCGCGGCCGCCTTCAGCTCGACGAGGAAGACCTCGGCCTCCACCCGCTCGAGCTCCTGGAGCAGTGTCCTCCGATCGGACAGGCTGCCGGAGACGTACACGATGTCTGCGCCGTGCTCCGCGCGGAGGTGAGCGGCGAGCACGTCGTGCGCCGACTCTGGCGCGGTCGAGAAGAACGCGACCGTTCGCCCATCAACCCGCTCGACGGGGCGCGGGCGCAGAGTCGTCGCCAGCACACGCGGCGCGAGCTCGGCCGCGGCGTCGCGAAGCTCTTCCCAGCCGGAGCCCTCCTCCGCCATCGTCAGGACGACGAGGTCGGAGACAAGGTGCCGGAACCCGTTCAAGTACCCCGTGGCGACCTCGAGATCCGTCGCGGAGTTGACGACGAGGACGCGGCGGCTCGTCGCGATCGGCGGGATCGCCGCGCCGCTGCCGTCGAAGAGGACGAGATCGGGCCCGAGCTCGAGCGCAAGCTTCGCACCCTGGCGGACGTTGGAGATCGAGACCGAACCTGCGAGCCCGCCGCCGCAGCGCCGGCAGCCGACGGTCTCGACGCCGGCGAGCGCAGCGGTCTCGAGGTAGTCGGACGCCGCATGCCGCCCCGCGCGCGAGAGCTCGAGCAGCGCATCGATGTCCGGAGCGACCGTCGCCACCTCCGGCTCCGGCGGGCCGCCTCGTCCCATCGCGACGACGACGACCTTCCGGTCGCGTGCGTACAACCGGGCCGCGTGCGCGGTGATCGCTGTCTTCCCCACGCGCTTGCCGGTACCGACGATCCCGATCGAGGGAAGCGGAAACGGCTCGAGCACCGGCGGGTCGAAGCGAAAGTCGGCGCCGACGTACGGAAACCCGGCAGCGAGTACGCGGCTCGCGAGCCTGAAACGCTCCCTCGGCCCGAGCACCGGCTCGTCCGAGAGATCGACGACGAGCTCCGGCCTGTGCTCGGAGAGTGCGCGGTCGAGATCGTCGGCGAGGACGACTCCATAGTCCGAGTCGTCACGCAGCTTCTCCGTGCCGCCCACGAGGTGCGCGGCCACGAAGTCGTACGGCAGCTCCTCCAGCGCCGCACGCACGACCGGCGCGTAGTGCTCGCCGTCGATGAGAGCCAAGGCGCGAGTCACGAGCGGGTCGTCACCTCGTCCTCGATCCGCCCCGTGTACTTCTCGTACTCGAAGGTGTCGAGCGAGAATTGGATGATCCGCTCCTGTCCGTGGAAGGGGTGCTTGCGCCAGACGGCGACGTGGCTCCCGGACACCTCGACGACGTTGTAACAGGGGCGCGTGTTTCCTCGGAGGCGCAGGGAAGAGACCGTGCCGGTGTTGACGACGAACAGGTTCTCGAGCTTCCAGGCGTACGGGACGTGCTTGTGGCCGGAGAGGACGAGGTGGACGCCGGCGCGCTGGAGGCACTCGATCGTGTCGCCCGCGTCATAGATCACGTTGCGCTCGCGCCCGGTGCCGGGCACCGGCAGCAGGTGATGGTGGCAGACGAAGATCCGGAGGTCGCTTTCCTCCGCTGCGAACTGCTCCTCGATCCAGCGGTAACGGCCACGGCCGATCTGGCCGTGGTCGAGGTCGGGCTCCGTCGAGTCGACCGCGACAACCGTCGCCGGCCCGACGCGGAGCACGGAGTTGCGCTCACCGAAGAGCTCCTCGAAGTGGACGTAGCCCACGTTGCGCGAGTCGTGGTTGCCCGGAATCACGACCATTGAATCGCACGTCACCTTGTCGAGGTACCGCCGAGCCTCCTCGTATTCGTGCTTGAAACCGAACGTCGTCAGATCGCCGGAGCAGACGACGATGTCCGGATTCAGGTCGTTGATCTCGCTGATCGCACGTTCGAGCAGCCCCGGCACGAAGTACTGGCCGCCGCAGTGCAGGTCGGAGAGGTGGGCGATCGTGAAGGTCGTGCTGTCCGGCGGCCTGACCATGCCGAGAGCATAGGTCGTCCGGGGCGCGCGCTACCTTGAGGTTCGTGCCACGGCAGTCGCCCGCGTTCCGCGCCTATACCGGCACGACCCCGCCCAGGTTCGTCAACGAGGTCGAGTTGGAGTGCGCCATGATGCTTGATTTCTACGGAGTCCCGTGGGAGTACGAGCCGCGCACGTTCGTGCTCGAGCAGGACGAGGACGGACGCGTGACGAGCGCGTTCACGCCCGACTTCTACCTGCCCGAGCAGGATCTCTACGTCGAGGTGACGGTGATGCGGCAGTCGCTCGTGACGCGGAAGAACCGGAAGCTGCGGGAGTTGAAGCGGCTCTATCCGGAGGTCAAGGTCAAGCTCTTCTACCGGCGCGACATCGAGCGCCTGGCCCAGCGATTACGACTGAACCTCGCCACCTAGCGTCCGTCCTGGCGGCGGAAGGACATCCCATCGGGGATGTCTACCTGACCCGGGCGGAAATCGGTCGGCGCGTGAGCCAGCTCGGCGCGGAGCTCGCCGACGCGTACGCCGGCCGCGAGCCGTTGCTCGTCGCGCCGCTCAAGTCCAGCGCCGTCTTCCTGACCGATCTCTCGCGCGCCCTACCGATCCCGCACGCGCTCGACTTCCTCGAGCTGGCCGCCTATGCAAGCGGGCGTTCAGGCGGGATCAAGCTTCTCAAGGACCTCGACACGTCGATCGTCGACCGGCACGTACTCGTCGTCGAGGACGTCGTCGACACCGGCCTGACGCTGAACTTCCTCGCCCGTACGCTCTCGTTGCGGAACCCCGCGAGCCTGTCTGCCGTCACGCTCCTCGACCGGCCGTACCGTCGGCTCGTCGACGACGTGCCGCTCGACTACGTCGGCTTCACGGTTCCCGACGAGCTCTTCGCGGGCTACGGGCTCGGGCTGGACGAGCGCTGGCGTGCGTTGCCCGACCTGCACTTCGTCGCCATCGAGGAGCTGCCCGGCCACCTGACCGGCGACAGCTACCGCAGCGAGCGGCGACCCGAAGCGGCCTAGAAGAGCAACCGGCCGCCCCTTGGGACGGCCGGCACATCTAGTCAAGGAAGCTCGGCGACCTCGGAGAGACGCCGTTTCCTGCTCCCCGGTTGTAACGAGATCGAGGCCGTCCGGGGTACGCGGACGGTGCTAGAGGTAGCCGAGCGGATCGACCGGCGTGCCGTTGATGCGCACCTCGAAGTGCACGTGCGGGCCCGTCGAGTGGCCGGTGCTCCCCGAGTACGAGATCAACTGACCCTGCGCGACGGACTGGCCGACGCCGACCGTCACGCTCGTGTTGTGCCCGTAGGCAGTCGCGATGCCGTTGCCGTGGTCGATCACGACGAGGTTTCCGTACCCGCCGAGCCAGCCCGCAACGATCACCGTCCCGCTGGCCGCGGCGACAACGGGCGTGCCCACCGGGACGGCGAGGTCGATCCCCTCGTGCATGCGGCCCCAGCGCCAGCCGAAACCGCTCGTGAGAACGCCTTGAACGGGCCAGATGAAGCCGGCCGCGGATGGCTGCCCCGTTGCTCCCGGCACGACCGCCGACGAGCCCTGCGCCGAACGGATCCTCGAGGCGAGCGTCGCGCTCTGCTCCTGGAGCGAGCGCATGTGCTCGAGCGCATCCGCCTTGTCCTCCTGCACATTCGCGAGCGTCGCGCGCTTGTCCCTGCGGGCCGTGGCCAGCTGGCGCTGGTCCCAGGCGAGCCGGTCGCGGACGGCGCGCTGCTCGGTCGTGCGGGCGGCAACCTCACGGGTGACCGCGGCTACCTGCGAGCGGGTCTTCCGCGTCGCATTCCGGATCTCCTGCATCTGTTCCTTCGCGCGCCGGACCTCGTTCGTGACCTTCTCGTCCTGGCGTCCGATCTCGTTCAGGAAGTCCAGCTGATCGAGCAGCTCCGAGAAGCTGGACGACTCGAGCACGACGCTGATCGTCGACATCGACTCGGTCGTATAGATCTCGACGACGCGCTTGTTCAGCCGCTTCGTCGCGGCCTTGTGCTGACGCTGCAGGAACACGAGCTTGCGCGTCTGCACCTCGTAGAGCTCGTTCAGACGGTCCAGCTTTCGCTGATGCAACGCCAGCACGGTCTCGAGCTGGTTCAAGCGCGCGGACGCGCTGTCGACGTCGTCCTGAAGCGCGTTGATCTTGTCGGTGACGACCTCGATCTCGGAGGTGAGCACGCCTTCACGCTGCCGTGCGGACTCGATCTTCTTCTGGAGCACGTCGATCCTGCCGTCGATGATCTGCTTCCGGGTACCGATGTCCTGCCCGGAGGCAGGTGCTGCGACGAGCAAGAGAGAGGCGAGCGCCAGGCCGAGGAACACCGTGCCGGCGAGCGCGCCGGTAGCAGAACGGGAGCGCATCCAGTGAAAGTTTCGTCAGAGGGTCGGCCGTCCCTGCGAGCGGCCGGCGTCCAGTGTAGCCGGATTCTGCCGAAAACTACTGCGGGCGAGGCTCTGGGATCACGACCGGTCGGCCTTCACACGCGCTGCCGCCTCGGCCCGAGGCTCGAGCGCGCGGAGCGCCTCGGCCGCCTCGCGCCGCAGCGGGCCAACCTGGGCGCGGTAATCCTCGTCCGAGACCTTGCCCGTGCGATGGTCGAGCTCCAGCTCCTTGAGCGCCCCGAGCGCCCGGTCGCGCGACTCGGAGAGCGCCAGCCGCCGCTGCTCGAGCTCGCCGGGCTCGTCGAGGACGTCGCGCGCCGGATCCGGCTCGCGCAGGTACGGCAGGGCGACGAGCACGACGCACCCGGCGGCGAGCAGCGCTCCGAGGAGCAGGGCGAGATTCACGGCCGCGCCGGCGCCTCGGCGCCGCCGTAGCGCAGGGCGAGGCGACGCTGTTCACGGGGATCGGGCCAGAGGGTGATCAGCGAGCCGAGGAGGAAGACGAGCCCTGCAAGCCAGATCAGGTTCACGAGCGGCTTGACGAAGATCCGGAAGTAGACAGTGCCGTCCGCGTTGATCTGCTCGGCGATCACGAACAGGTCCTCGCCGGTGACGAGGTCGCTGCGGATGCCGACTTCGTTGGAGACCTGCCGTTCCGCCGTGTAGGCGTTCTTGCCCGCCTCGACCGCGCCGAGTGCTTCGCCGTCGCGCTCGACTGCCATGCGGGCCCTGATCTCGGTCGCGTTCGCGCCCTCGCGCTCGCCGAGCGAACGGTAGGTGAGCCGGTAGTCGCCGACCGCGAGCGACTGGCCGGGCGCGAGCTTCCCCTCGACGACCTTGTCGTAGGCGCTCGACCCGGCGATCCCGATCGCCAGTAGGACGACGGCGGCGTGAACGATGTATCCCCCGTAACGGCGCCGGTTGCGTGCGATCAGCGCGGAGAAGGCACCGGGCCACGAGCCTCCGGAGATGGAACGGCGGGCGCGGGTGCCGCGGATGAACTCGAGCGCGATCGAGGCGAGCACGAAGGTCGAGAACGTGTAGGCGATCAGGCCGGGGATCGACGAGCCCGCACCGAGCGCGAGCAGCGCCAGACCGGCGAGGACCGCGGCGCCCGCCGGCCACGCGAACGTGAGCGCGAGGCTGCGGAGCGAGGCGCGCCGCCAGGCGACGAGTGGCCCGATCCCCATCAGCAGGAGCAGCGGGAGCCCGAAGACGCGCAAGAAGAAGTCGTAATAGCCGCGCCCCACGATCCGCGACTCGCCGACGACCGCTTCGTACACAAGCGGGTAGGCGACGCCCCAGAGGATCGTCAGCGTCAGCGCCACGAGCAGCAGGTTGTTGTAGAGGAAGGTCGCCTCGCGCGAGACGAGCGACTCGAGCCGGGTCTTGGAACGCAGGAGCGGCAGCCGTATGAACAGGAGCGTCAGGCAGCCGGCCAGGCCGACGCCCATGAAGAGCAAAAACCACGGTCCGATCGAGCTCTCCGTGAAGGAGTGGATCGAGCTGAGGATCCCGGAGCGCGTCAGGAACGTCCCGAAGATCGAGAGGAAGAACGCCCCCATCACGAGCAGGACGTTCCAGACGCGGAGCATCCCGCGCTTCTCCTGGATCATCACGGAGTGCAGGAACGCGGTCGCCGCGAGCCACGGCATCAGCGCGGCGTTCTCGACCGGATCCCACGCGTAGTAACCGCCCCAGCCGACCTCCTGGTACGCCCAGTGAGCGCCGAGCAGCTGGCCGACGCCGAGTGCCGTCCAGGCGACGAGCGTCCAGCGGCGTGTCGCCACGATCCACCGCTCGTCCGTACGGCGGGCCAGCAGCGCGCCCATTGCGAACGCGAACGGAATCGTGAGCCCGACGTAGCCGAGATAGAGCAGCGGCGGGTGGGCCATCATGTACGGGTTCTGGAGGCTCGGGTTCAGGCCGGCCCCGTCCGCGGGCGCCACCTGGACGGCGAACGGCGTCGCGACGACGACGAGGAGGAACGAGAAGAAGACCGCGACGGCTCCGACCACGGGGACGACCCAGGCAACGAGATCGCGTGTGCGGCGGTTGAGCAGCACCGCAGCCGCCCCGTAGCCGGTCAGGATCAGCAGCCAGAGAAGAAGCGAGCCCTCCTGCCCGCCCCAGAACGCGGAAATCGTGTAGCCGGTGGGCAGCTCGCGGCTCGTGTGCTGCGCGACGTAGACGAACGAAAAATCGTGGCGGACGAGCGCGGCGAGCAGCACGAGTGAGGCGACGGCGGTCGTGACGAAGGCGCCGATGAGTGCGTTCCGGGCGGAGACCGCAAGGCGGCGTCGGCCCTTCCAGGCCGCGATCGTGCCCGCAACAACCGCGTAGAGGGCGAGGCCGAGCGTGGCGATCAGCGCAGCGCGGCCCAGCTCAGGCAAGTTACGAGCTCTTCTTGGCCGTGTACTTCGACGGGCACTTCGTCACGAGCGAGTCCTTCTTCGCGACGAAGACGCCGTTCCGGAGCTCACCCTTGACGGAGACCTCGCGCTCGGCCCGGAACTGATCGGAGACCGATCCCTTGTAGAGGACGGTGACCGTCTTCTGTGAGGTGCCGTCGCGGTCCCCGAGCTTGAAGCGAAGACCGCTGCCGTAGGAGTCGCCCTGGTAACCGGGCTGGACGTGCCCGACGAGCGTGACGACGCCCTTCTTGGCGGCCAGCTCGCTCGGAGCGACCGACGGTGTGCCGCCGCCCGCGATCGAGGTGTACAGCAGGAACACCGCGAGGACCGCCGCGATGGAGAGCGCGATGACAAGACGCGCCGGATTGCGCTTCTGTGCCACAACGGCACTTTAGCTCCTGGAGCGATCCTCGCTCGGCTAGACGGTGCGGTTGGCGGCTTCGCGTCGAGCGGGGATGCGGTACCCGTGGTCGTGGCAGAGAGATCCGGGCGCGTCCTCGGTCAGCGCGTCGCAGTAGCCCTTCCCGTAGGCGGCGCGCATGAACGCCGCCACGACCTCGAGATTCCACTCGGACACTTCCCCGGCTTCGCGCCAGAGGTCGGTGAGCCGGAGGTCGATGTCGAGCTCGAGCAGATCTATACGGCTGGGTGCCTGTGCCATGTCGAAAAGGGTAGGACCCCCGTCGGACGGACATCCCCGTCCGTTACCGTCACGGCGTGGGAGCGATCCGCCTCGGCCCTGCGCGCTGCCCCTCCCGGGAATCTCCCGAAGCTGCCGTCGAGCTCCTGCTCGAGCGTGGCTACTCCGCCTGCGAGCTCGATTTCGAGCGCGGTTTCTGGATGGACTATCCGTGGGCGGAGCGCCTCGCGGAGGTTGCTCGTGAGCACGACATCGCGCTCTCGGTCCACGCGCCGCTGTTCGCCTTCCCGGGCCATCCCGATGAGAAGAAGGCCAAGCAGGCGCTCGGCGCCCTCGACCGCAGCGCCGGGATCGCCACCGCTGCGGGAGCGGAGCTCGTCGTCATCCACCCCGGGTTCTGGCTCGGTCGCGACCGAGAGCGGACACTCGACGACGTGGTCGCGTGGCTCCAGGTCCTGCGCGAGCGTCTCGAGCAGAAGGACCGCGCAGCGGTGTTCGGGCTCGAAGTGATGGGCCGCGTGAACGAGCTCGGCTCGATCGACGACGTGATCGAGGTCGCAGAACGGCTTTCATGGGTGCGACCGGTGATCGACTTCGCCCACATGCACGCGACCACGGACGGCGCCTTCACCGACGTGGACGCATTCGCCTCGGTGCTCGAGAGCGTGGACGGCGTGCTCGAGCCTGCTGCGCCGTTCCATATCCACTTCTCCGACATCGCCTACGCGAACCGCAACGAGACGAAGCACCTCCCCTACGGCGACGGGACACTGCGCGCCGAGCCACTGCGCGATGCGCTCGCGCGGTTCGACCGGCCGGCGACGGTGATCTCCGAATCGCCCGACGAAGCATCGACGCAGGCGATCCGAGCGGTGCTCTACACGGGCTCGGGTTCGAGCGCGAGCGTGTAGGTCGCGATCTCGGCCTCGTATTCCTCGGCCTCGTCGCCGCGGTCGCGGTCGCGCAGGAATCCCGCCAGTGCCAGCAGCACTTCCCGACGGATCAGATACAGCTCCTTGCCGCTCACGATCTCGACTGCTTCGCGCAGCAGGGCCTCGGCCTCCTCGTCACGTCCCTGCGCGGAACGCACGATCCCGAGGGCCATGCGCGTGGTCGAGCGTGAGATCGTGTCGTGCGGGCCGACTGTCTCCCGCGCCTCGAGCGCGTAACGCTCTGCCTCGTCGATCTTCCCCCGGCCGACGAGCACCTGCGCCAGGCCGCGCTGGCTCTCGCAGAGGGTGCCGCGGTCCTCGAGCGGCTTCAGGATCCGGATCGCATCCCGGAAGCGGCGGTCGGCAGCGACGAGGTCGCCGCGCCGGCGCTCGACCCAGCCGTGATGGTTGTTGACGCGGGCCAGCGCCCAGGCGTTGCCGGACTGGGAGAAGAGCTCCTCGGCACGCGCGAGCCCAGCCGTCGCCTCGTCGAGGAGGCCGCGCAGCGCGTCGATGCGAGCCTGCGAGACGACGGCCCACCCGAGGGCTGTGATGTTGCCGCTTTCCTCGGCGAGCTCCAGTGCCTCGGCGACGAGCCGCGTCCCGCGATCGAGATCGAGTCGCGCGATCGCTGAGCTCGCGAGCTCGTCGGACGCGTTCGCCTCGAGATCCTTGCGGCCGATCTCCCGTGCAACCTCGAGTGCCTTCCCGATCCAACGTTCGTCGTCGTCGAGATCTCCCAGCCACCAGCCGATCTGCGCACGCGTGGTGAGCGCCTCGTACCGGTCCTCAGGCTTCCCGTCCTCGAGCAGGACAAGAGCCTGCTCGACGAGCTCGCGCCCGCGTGGCAGGTCGGCTTCGCGCAGGAGCGCGTTCTCGGCAAGCGCGGTCAGGGCGAGGCCCTGGAGCCGCTTGTCGCCCGCCTCGGTCGCGTCGGCGAAGACGCGCTCCATCTCGACCGCCTGTGCCGGGAGGTCGGCGATGCGCCTCGCGGCGCGGGCCGCGAGGAAGCGCCGCTGCAGCGTGGGCTCGATCTCGACAGCGCGGACCAGCAGCCTTCGCGCGGAGCGATTCGCCTCGCGGGCGAGGGTGCGCCGGCCGGCCTTCTCCAGTGCCGCGGCGGCGCGCGTCGCGAGCTCGGGCGGGATGGAGCCGTCGAGCTCCTCGTGCAGCGTCGCTGCCTGGTCGAGGTGGTACGCCCGGATCTCGACGAGCTCTTCGCCCGCCGTCTCGTACAGCCACTCCGTCACCTGCAGGTGGAGCTCGGCACGGGCTGCCTTCGCGAGCCCGGAGTAAGCGACGTCGCGAATCAGAACGTGCTTGAAGCGATAGGCCTGCTCGCCCGAGATCGAGGAGCGGTGCTCGCGGGTGAGAAAGTCGCGTTGCAGCAGGCTGTCGAGGACGGGATCGAGCTCGCCGATGTCGGTCGCCAGGTGGCCGACGGCGCCTTCCCAGAAGATCCGTCCGATCACCGAGGCGCGCTGCAGCAGCCGCTTCTCGTTCCGGGGCAGCCGGTCGATGCGCGCGGCGATGATCGCCTGCAGGGTGTCCGGGATCCTCTGCGAGGAGGTGCCGCCCTCGAGCAGCATCCGCGTCGTCTCTTCGACGAAGAGCGGGTTGCCCTCGGTCTTCTCCAGCAGCATCGCGCGCTCGGAGTCCGAGAGCTCGTGATCGGCGAGCAGCGCATCGAGAAGCTCTTCGCTCTCGTCCGGCGCGAGCGGCTCGAGCTCGATCGCAGCCGCACGCAGGCGCCCTCCGCCCCAGCCGGGACGGATGTCGAGGAGCTCCGGCCGCGCGAGGCAGACGATCAACAGGGGTGCGTCCTTGACACGCTCGGCGAGGTGCTCGATCAGCTCGAGCAGCGGGTCCTCGGCCCAGTGGACGTCTTCGAACACGAGGATCAGCGGCTGGGCATCGGCCAGCTCGGCGGCCCATTCGTGCGCCGCCCAGGCGATCTCCTGTTGGCTGCGCTCGGCTTCGATCCCCTCGAGCACGCCCACGGCGAGGGCGAGCAGGTCGGCCACTGCGTCGTCACCGCAACAGGCGCGGAGCTTGGCCACGGCTTCGTGGACCGGGTCGTCGTCCGTGATCCCGGCCGCGATCTTGACCATCTCTGCGAGGGGCCAGTATGTGACGCCCTCGCCGTACGAGAGCGAGCGGCCCGCGAGCACTGTCGCGCCTTCCACGCCGTCCGCGAACTCACGCGCGAGGCGGCTCTTGCCGACGCCCGGCTCGCCGTAGATCGTGAAGAGATGCGCGCGACGGTCGCGGACCACGCGAGCAAGCGTGTTGTGCAGCAGCTCGAGCTCGTGCTCGCGGCCGACGAAGCTCGCCGCTACCGATTGGACGCGCCCGTCGTTCTCGGGGATGCACTCGAGCTTCCACACGGGGAGGGGATCGTCGAACCCCTTCAGCTCGAGGAAGCCGCGCTCCTCGGTGTCCACGACCGACAGCGTCAGCCGGCGCGCAAACGGGCCGATCAGGATCTCCCCGGGCTCGGCGATCTGCTGGAGCCGCGCAGCGACGTTGACTGCCTCGCCGGTTGCGAACGTCGAGTCCGACTCGTCTGCCACGACCTCCCCCGCTTCGATCCCGATCCGCGCTTCGAGGCCGAGACCGTGGACGGAGTCGAGGATCGCCACAGCGGCGCGGACGGCGCGCTCGGCGTCGTCCTCGTGCGCCGTCGGAATCCCGAACGCCGCCATGACGGCGTCGCCGGCGAACTTCTCGACGATGCCCCCGTGCGTGGCAATGCACTGCGAGACGTGCTCGAAGTAGGAGTTGACGCGGCGGCGAACGACCTCGGGGTCGCTCGCGGTGACGAACTCGGTCGAGCCGACGAGATCGACGAAGAGCACCGTTGCGAGCTTGCGTTCCACTCCGTAATTGTAGTTACGAGGAGCCTGTCTCCGCGGCGCGCGCCGGATGCTTCCGCTAGCGTCAGCCCGTGCTCGATCCCAGCGTCTTCAAGGCCTACGACGTTCGCGGTGTCTACCCGACCGAGCTGGACGAAGAGGGCGCGTACGCAATCGGCCGCGCCTACGTGGAGCACTTCGAACCGCGCCGGATCGCGGTGGGACGCGACATGCGGGTCTCGTCGCCCTCGATGTCGGCCGCACTGATCGACGGTGCCGTTGACGGCGGCGCGGACGTCCTCGATCTGGGGATGGTGGGAACGGAGATGGTCTACTTCGCCGTCGGCGGGCTCGAGCTCGACGGTGGGGTGTGCGTGACCGCTTCGCACAACCCGAAGCAGTACACCGGAATGAAGATCGTGCGGCGCGGCGCGCTGCCCGTGGGCGGTGAGTCGGGCCTTCTGGACGTGCGCGACCGGGCTCTGAAGCCGTTCGGGCCGGCCGACAAGCGCGGCGAGGCGCACCCGAAGGACATCTGGCCGGGAGTTCGTGGAGAAAGTGCTCTCGTTCGTCGACGTCTCTGCGATCACGCCGCTGCGGGTGGTCATCGACGCCGCCAACGGGATGGCCGGCGCGATGCTGCCGCCGATCCTCGAGCGACTGCCGATCGACGCCGTCAGCTGCTACTTCGAGCCGGACGGAACCTTCCCGAATCACGAGCCGAACCCGCTGCTGCCCGAGAACCGCGAGTTCATCGAGCGCAAGACGGTCGAGGAGAAAGCGGATCTCGGAGTCGCGTACGACGGCGACGCCGACCGCTGCTTCTTCGTCGACGACACGGGCGAGTTCGTCCCGGGCGACTTCGTCACCGCGCTGCTGGCCGAGTCGATCCTCGAGAAGGAGGGCGGCGGCAAGGTGATCTACGACGTCCGGGCCAGCCGGGCCGTGCCCGAGACGATCGAGCGCGCCGGCGGTGAGGCATTGATGAACCGGGTCGGCCACGCTTACATCAAGCACCGCATGCGGAAGGACGACGCCGTCTTCGGCGGCGAGGTCTCGGCGCACTACTACTTCCGCGACTTCTCGCAGGCCGACTCCGGGGTCGTGCCGTTCCTGCTGCTGATCGAGCTGATCTCGAAGCGGGGCAGGAAGCTTTCGGAGCTCCTCGCCCCCTATCGCGAGAGGTACTTCCTCACCGGCGAGATCAACACGCCTGTTGCCGATGTCCCGCTGAAGCTGCAGGAGATCAAGGAGCGCTACGCGGACGGCCGCGTCACGCACCTCGACGGCATCTCGGTCGACTACGACGACTGGCATTTCAACGTCCGCCCCTCGAACACCGAGCCGCTGCTTCGCCTCAATCTCGAGGCGCTCTCCGAAGAGCTGATGGAGCAGAAGCGCGACGAGCTGCTCGATCTGATCCGCTCGTAGCGATGGAGCTCGGCCGGGTCACGGAACGCAGGCTTCCGTTCAAGTACTCGGCGGTCGCGCGGGTCTGGTTCTCGGACACGGACGCGCAGGGAGTCGTCTACTACGGCCGGTACCTGCCGTACTTCGACCATGCGCGGACGGAGTACCACCGCCACCTCGGCCACTCGGGCACGTGGAGCGAGGCCGGAGAGTTCGTGATGCGCGCCTCGAACGTCGAATACCACGCGCCGGCGCGCTTCGACGACCTGCTGGAGATCTTCGTTCGCGCCGCGCGCATCGGCAGGACGAGCACGACGTTCGAGTGCGCCGCCTATCTCATGGACGACGACCAGCTGATGGTGACCGCGACGCAGACCATGGTGCTCGTCGACCTCGCCGAGCGGCGCCCACGCGAGATCCCTCAGGCCTATCGCGACCTGATCCGCGGCTTCGAGGGCGAGGACCTCCAGGGGTGAGCGCGCACAGTGGGGCGCTCGAGGCGATCGAGCGCGTGCTGAACCGCGGCGGCGAGGCCGATGACGTCCTCCGCCAGGTCGTGGCGATCCTGCACGAGCGGCTCGGGCGCTACACCCGGATCAGCTTCGTCGAGGCGGACGGCCTCGTGCCCGGCCCGGTGCTGGGCGAGGAGTCGGCGACGACCGCCTTTCCGATCACCTTCCAGGGAAGTCGCGTCGCCGACCTCGAAGTGGGTGGCGAGCTGACGGATGAGGATCGCGCGCTACTGGAGCGCGTCGCGATTCTCGTCTCTCCATACGCCCTCGTCGGTTGGGACACGGGCGGCGAGGAGTGGACCCCCTAGCTGCGCTCGACATTGACCAGGCCGCGAAGCGGCCTCTTCAGGGGTCTTGCGCGACGCCGGATCCGCTCCTGCGGATTCGGCGTCTTGCGCCGAAGAGTCGGGCAAGCGCGCCCGCCCCGAGATGTGGCTTCTCCGGACGGGCGCCGCAGCTGCCCGCAGCCCCTCTCCCAGATCTCGTTGTAGAGACGATTCCGCCTCGCGTCCATCCCTCAACTGAGGTATCGCCCCCGATCGAGGGACAATCCCTCGATCGGGTGATCGCCCGCAGGCAGGGCGTTCTTACCGGCTTCTTAAGCGGATTTCGTCCACGTACGCGCACAATGTGCCCGTGAAGATCCTCGTCGTCGACGATGAGCCCGCCGTCCGGGACTCGCTCCGCCGCGCCCTCCAGCTGGAGGGGTACGACGTCGAGCTGGCCGGGGACGGCGTCGATGCGCTCGAGCGCATCGACGGCCAGAACAGCATCGACGCAGTCGTGCTCGACGTGTCGATGCCTCGCCTCGACGGACTCGAGGCGTGCCGGCGGCTGAGACGTGACGGCAACTCGCTCCCGGTGCTGATGCTCACCGCCCGCGACGCGGTCAGCGACCGGGTCGCGGGCCTCGACGCCGGCGCGGACGACTACGTCGTGAAGCCGTTCGCGCTCGAGGAGCTATTGGCGCGGCTGCGCGCGCTCCTGCGGCGGCTCGGCCCGCCGGGTGGTGACGTGCTCCGCTTCGCGGACGTCTCTCTCGACCCCGCCACGAGGGAGGTCGAGCGCGGAGGCGAGCCGATCGAGCTGACGCGCACCGAGTTCGCCCTGCTCGAGCTGTTCCTGCTCAACCCGCGGCAGGTGCTCACGCGCTCGGTGATCTTCGAACGCGTCTGGGGCTACGACTTCGGCTTCGGGTCGAACTCGCTCGACGTCTACATCGGCTACCTGCGCCGAAAGACGGAGGAGGGCGACAGGCCCCGGCTGATCCAGACGATCCGCGGCGTCGGCTACGCCCTGCGCGAGCCATGACCTTCCGCACCCGGCTGACGCTCGCCTCCGCGGCCGCCGTCGCGGTGGCCGTTGTCGGCGCGTCGGCGGTCACGTACGCAATCGTGCGAAACGAGCTGCGCGACGACGTCGACTCGACACTGCGGTCGCGTGCGCGGGAGCTGCCGGCCCACCTCGAGGTGGTCGCCGGCCCCGGCGGCGAGCAGTTCCTCGGGCTTCGACCCGAGAGGTTCGGCGGCGTGGCGGTCTTCACCCAGCTCGTGCGCCGCGACGGCAGTGTGATCACGCCACCGGAGACGTCCGGCGAGCTCCCTGTCTCCGACCTTGCTCTCGCAGCCGCACGCGGCCAGACGAAGGATTCGTTCTTCGAGGACGCGCAGGTCCAGGGGACACACGTCCGCGTGCTGACGATCCCGCTCGGAGGCGGTTATGCGGTTCAGGTCGCCCGGTCGCTCGAGGAGGTCGACCGCATCCTCGGCCCGATCAAGAACTGGCTCATCGGGATCGCACTGATCGGAATCGCCCTCGCGGCAGGGCTCGGGCTCCTCGTCGCGCGGGCCGTGCTCGCGCCGGTGCAGCGACTGACGCGGGCCGCCGAGGACGTCTCGGAGACCGGCGACCTCTCACAGCGAATCGATGCGCGCGGCAAGGACGAGCTTTCGCGCCTTGCCGCCACGTTCAACACGATGCTCGGCGCCCTCGAAGACTCGGCTCGTGCCCAGCGCCAGCTCGTCTCGGACGCCTCACACGAGCTGCGAACCCCGCTCACCAGCCTGCGCACGAACATCGAGGTGCTCGCCCGGGATGAGGCACTGCCGCCGCAGGACCGCGAGCAACTCCTGCGCGACGTCACCGAGCAGCTGACCGAGATGACCGCACTGATCGCCGAGCTGGTGGAGCTGGCGCGCGGCGACCTCGCTCCCGCCGACCCGGAGGACGTGAGGCTCGACCTCGTCACGGCTGACGCGATCGAGCGGACGCGCCGGAACCGTCCCGGTGTCTCGTTCAAGCCCGAGCTCGCGGAATCGATGATCCGAGGGGTTCCCGCGACGATCGAGCGCGCGGTCTCGAACCTGCTCGACAACGCGGCAAAATGGAGCCCGCCGGACGGCGAGATCGAGGTCAAGGTCCGCGACGGCGAGCTCACCGTGCGCGACCACGGACCGGGGATCGACGAGGAAGACCTCCCCTACGTCTTCGACCGCTTCTATCGCGCCCCCACCGCCCGCGGCATGCCGGGCTCGGGTCTCGGCCTCGCGATCGCCCGCCAGGTGGCTGAGGCCAACGGGGGAAGCGTCACGGCCGAGCGGCCGGACGGCGGCGGCACCCTGATGCGCCTGACCCTCTTGAGCAAGTCTTAGAAAGTTCTTCGAATCCACTCAGGAAGCTCTTAGGTCGCCCTGTTCCACTGGGAAGCAACAAATCCCACTCCCAAGGAGCAGCGAGATGAAGAACAACAGGATGAAGGTCGCGGGCGCCACGGCAGCAGTCGCAGCCCTCGTGGGCGGCGGGGCCGCAATCGCAGCCGACCGGCTGACGCCCAAGCAGGAGAGCGACGCAGTCGTCGCCGATGCCGCCAAGCAGCTCGGTGTCGATCCCGCGAAGCTCAACGCTGCGCTGAAACAGGCGCTCGAGAACCGCGTCGACGCTGCGGTCGCCGCCGGGCGGATCACAAAGGCTCAGGGCGACGAGATGAAGGCGCGGATCGCCGCCGGCGAGGTGCCGCTCATCGGCGTCGGGCCAGGCCATGGCCCGCACGGCCCCGGCCACCACTTCGCCGATCTCGACGCGGCCGCGAGCTACCTGGGCGTCACCGAGGCGGCGCTCCGGACGAGCCTCAGCGACGGCTCCACCCTCGCCGACGTGGCAAAGGAGAAAGGCAAGTCCGTGGCCGGGCTGAAGGCCGCACTCGTCGCGGCAGCGAAGGCCGACATCGCGCAGGCCGTGAAGGACGGGAAGCTGACCGAAGCGCAGCAGACGGAGATCCTCGCCGGCCTCTCCGACCGGATCGACGGTCTGATCAACGGCGAGATCGGCGTCCACAACGGTCACGGCCCGCACGGCTTTGGCTTCGAAGGCCCGCCCCCCGTGGGGGACGACGCCTAGCGGCCCCTACTGCCCCGGCTCGCCTTCCCCCGGGCCGGGGCGGTCGAACTCACTTCCCGAAAGGACAACCATGCTCACACCCTTCAAGAATCCCAGAGTCAAGCTCGCCGCGGCGATGACGAGCGCGGCGCTGCTCGGCGCCGCCGGCGTTGCTGCCGTCTACACCGCCACCGGCGCCGACACCGTCGTCCGCCAGGTCACCGTGGGCTCTGCGGAGCCGGCGGCGAGCTCGACGACTTCCTCGATCAGCGACATCTACAAGCACAGCTACAAGTCCGTCGTCGAGATCACCGTGTCCTCCGCCGCGGCCGCATCGCCCTTCGGCGGCAGCGGCGGCACGCAGCAGGCCCAGGGCTCGGGCTTCGTCTACGACGACCAGGGCCATGTGATCACGAACCAGCACGTGGTCGACGGCGCCCAGTCGGTCAAGGTGACCCTCTGGAACGGCAAGACGTACGACGCGAAAGTCGTCGGCACGGACGCTTCCACCGACGTCGCGGTGCTGGACGTCGACGCGCCCGCCTCAGCGCTCGAGCCGCTCTCGCTCGGCGACTCCTCCAAGGTCGAGGTAGGTGACGGCGTGGTCGCGATCGGGAGCCCGTTCGGACTCGAGGAGACGATCACGAGCGGGATCGTCAGCGCGCTCCACCGGCAAATCACATCACCGAACGACTTCGCGATCGACAATGCGATCCAGACGGACGCCGCGATCAACCACGGCAACTCCGGCGGCCCGCTGCTCGACCTGAGCGGACACGTCGTGGGCGTCACCTCTCAGATCGAGAGCGATTCCGGCGGCAGCGACGGCGTCGGCTTCGCGGTCTCGTCCAACACGGTCAAGAGGATCGCCGATGCTCTGATCTCGAACGGGTCGGTCGACCACGCCTATCTCGGTGTCGCGACCCAGACCTCGACGAGCCCGGCCGGAGCGAAGATCGCAACCGTCCGTTCCGGGACACCGGCCGCTGACTCGGAGCTCACCGCCGGCGACGTCGTCACCGCAGTCGACGGCGAAGCGGTCACTTCCTCGGATCAGTTGAGGGAGGTCATCGACGCCCACAACCCGGGTGACTCGGTCACGATCACCGTCTCGCGGAACGGCAAGACCCAGTCGCTGAAGGTGGTGTTGGGGACACGCCCGAATGCCTGACGCCTCTTAGGTCTCTCTTAGGCGAGCGTGTTGCAATGCGATGCAGACACGACTCGAAGGAGCATCCATGAAGAAGAGGTCGAAGATTGCAGCCGGTGCCGGCGCAGCCCTCGCTGTCGTCGGCGCCGGCGGCGCCGTGGCCGCCGACCGGCTGACGCCGAAGGCGGAGAGCCAGGCAATCGTGAACGATGCCGCGAAACAGCTCGGCGTCGACCCCGCCAAGCTGAGCGACGCGCTCGAGCAGGCGCTGAAGAACCGGATCGACGCGGCGGTGAAGGACGGCCGGCTGTCGAAGGAGCAGGGCGACGCGATGAAGCGCCGCATCACCTCCGCCGCCTTCCCGCTCTTCATTGGACCCGGCTTCGAACGCGACGGCGCGCGTCATCGCCCCTTCGGTGGCCTGTGGGGCCGGCACCTGAACACTGCTGCCGCCTTCCTCGGCCTCACGGAAGCGCAGCTCGACGAGGCGCTCGACGGCGGCAAGTCGCTGGCGCAGATCGCGAAGGAGAAGGGCAAGTCGGCCGACCAGCTCGTCAACGCCCTCGTCGCGGCGACGACGAAGCGGCTCGACCAGGCGGTCGCAGACGGCCGGATGACGAAGGCGCAACGCGACATGGTCGTCGCCGACCTGAAAGAGCGGACGACGGCGATCGTGAACGGCACGACTCCGCCGGGCGGCTTCCGCTTCCGCGGCCAGCACCGCCACGGCTTCTTCCCGGGTGGGCCTCGCGAGGCGGGCTAGGACGGAGTGACGCGGTAGGCGTCGAAGACGCCCTCGAGGTTTCGGAGAACCGTCAGGAGAGCGCGTAGCTCTTTCAGGTCGCCGACCTCGGCGGTGTACCAGTTGCGCGCCATCCCGTCCTCGACGACGCCGCCGTACGAGACGATGTTGGCGCCGTGCTCGGCGAAGCTGCGCGCCACGTCCTCGAGCAGGCGCGCGCGGTCGAAGGAGTCCACGGCGATCTGGACGCGGAAGCTGCTCGTGGTCGCACCCGCTTCCCACTCGACCGGAGTGAACCGCTCCGGGTTCC
The DNA here is from genome assembly GCA_963763755.1 of uncultured Gaiellaceae bacterium. Taxonomy (GTDB): domain Bacteria; phylum Actinomycetota; class Thermoleophilia; order Gaiellales; family Gaiellaceae; genus Gaiellasilicea. The sequence goes on along the minus strand of CAVXQE010000010.1, from coordinate 95,960 downwards.
GCATCAGCGCCTTCGCGTTGGGGCAGTCCTCGCGGTGGATGGTGATGCCGCGGCCGAGTGAGATGTAGCCGAGGATCGGGTCGCCCGGCACCGGCGTGCAGCACTTCGCCAGCCGGACGAGGACGTCGTCGATGCCCTGCACCTTGATCCCCAGGCTCTCGCCGGCAACGGTCGAGCGGGACCTCGGCGGCTTCAGCGGGACGACCGCCTCCTCGGCGACCTCCTCCGTCTTCAGCCGCTGGAGCACCTTGTTCACGATCTGGCCGGACTGCAGCTTCCCCGCACCGAGCGCGATGTAGAAGTCCTCCGCCTTGCGGAAGCCGGTCTCGCGGATCACCTGGGCCAGCACCGCCGATCCCTGCAGCTTCCGGTACGGGAGGCTCTGCGCCTTCAGCGCGTTGTCCAGGATCTCGCGCCCCTTGGCCTCCGTCTCGCCCCGCGTCTCGCGCTGGAACCACTGGCGGATCTTGTTGCGTGCACGTGAGGACGCGGCGAGGCTCATCCAGTCGCGCGAGGGGCCCCGGCCCGACTTCGAGGTCAGGATCTCGACGAAGTCGCCGTTCTTCAGCCGGTAGTGGAGCGGGACGATCCGGCCGTTGATCTTGGCGCCGACGGTCTTGTGCCCGACGTCCGTGTGCACGGCATACGCGAAGTCGATCGGCGTTGCGCCCTGCGGCAGCGTCTTCACCTCGCCCTTCGGCGTGAAGACGTACACCTCGTCGTCGAAGAGGTCGGTGCGGAACGTCTTCATGAACTCGCGCGGATCGGCCTCGTTCTCCTGCCAGTCCAGCAGCGACTTGACCCACGTCAGCCACTCGTCGTCCTGCTTGCCCTTGCCGCGCTTGTAGAGCCAGTGCGCGGCGATCCCGTACTCGGCCTCCTCGTGCATCTCGCGCGTCCGCACCTGGATCTCGAGCGGCGTGCCCTCAGGCCCGATCACGGTCGTGTGGAGTGAGCGATAGCGGTTGAACTTCGGCATCGCGATGAAGTCCTTGAACCGCCCGGGCATCGGCTTCCAGAGCGAATGGATGAGGCCGAGGGCGCCGTAGCAATCGCGGGTTCCCTCGTCGCCGGCGCGCTCGACGGTCACGCGCATCGCGGTCAGGTCGTAGATCTCGTTGAACTCGCGACCCTTCTTGGCCATCTTGTCGTAGATCGAATAGAAGTGCTTCGCGCGGCCCGCGATCTCGGCCGGGATGTCGACCTTCTTGAGCTCGGCGCCCAGGACCTCGCCCGCCTTCTCGACTGCGGCCTCGCGGTCGGCACGCCGGTCGGCGACCATCGCCTTGATCTCGGCGTACTTGCGGGGGTGCAGGATCTCGAACGAGCGGTCCTCGAGCTCCCACTTCATCGCGTGGATCCCGAGCCGGTGCGCGAGCGGCGCGTAGACCTCGAGCGTCTCCTTCGCCTTGCGCACCTGGGCCTGCTTGCCCTGGTACTCGATCGTCCGCATGTTGTGAAGCCGGTCGGCGAGCTTGATCAGGATCACGCGCACGTCCTGCGCCATCGCCACGATCATCTTGCGGTAGTTCTCGGCGTCGGACTGCTCGCGCGTCTGGAAGCTCGTCCGCGTCAGCTTGGTGACGCCCTCGACGAGCTGGGCGATCTCGTCACCGAACTCGGAGCGCACATCGTCCGGCTCGACGTCGGTGTCCTCGACGACGTCGTGCAGCAGCGCCGCGGCGAGAGACGGGTCGTCGAGGTGGAGCTCGGCGCAGATCTTCGCGACCGCCCAGGGGTGATGCACGAACGGCTCGCCGGACCTTCGCGCCTGGCCTTCGTGTGCGGTTGCGGCAAAGCGGAACGCCCGGGCGAGGAGCTCCTTGTCGACGCCCGGGTTGTACTCCTCGACGGCCGCGATCAACTCGTCGACGAGATCCTGGTGATGACGTTCGACGTCGATAACCGCCATCGACTCAGTGTACTCCCAGTGTTGAGAGCCGAATCTCCCCCGGAGGAGTACGCGTTGCAAGAGAGAACGATGCCGTCCGTGTCCTTCTCAGACAGACGCCGCGAACGCAAGGCACGCAAGCTTGCACGCCTCCTCCAGACCCTGGATGACTCGGCGCGCGCCGCCCGCCGCGAGCCACCGCGGAAGTCGCTGCGAGCGTCGCTAGGCGGCGCGCGGTAGCTCGTCGTCGCGCTCGGCACCGGCCAATAGCGCCCTGAACGCGTCCGACTCGTAGAGCTGCCTCCGCGCGCCTTCGGAGAGCTCGAGCTCGGCAAAGATCGCCCGGGCCTCCGGGGTCCAGGCGTCCTCTCCCGCTTTCCAGAGGTCGGCGAGCCTGCCGCGCAGCTCCTCGTACCCGTCGGGCGAGTCGAAGAGCCGCCGGATCACGAGCTGCGGCGCGACCGTGCCGTTCCAGCGGTTCTCCTTCAACCGGCAGGCGAGGTCGTAGCGGACGGGCCGGCGCATGCGGTCGAGCTGGGCTCCGAGGCCGAAAGCGATCGCGGAGCCGGCATCGCGGCCGCCCTGTTTCACCCGGAACCGCAGGTGCTTGCCCTCCCCCACCACGCCCGGCTGCACGGCCTCGCAGGCGGGCACGAGCAGTGTCACATCGGGATTGCCGAGCCCGAACGGGGCGAGCCGCTCGATCTCGGTCGCCAGCCCGAGTGTGAGCGCGGAGCCGGGGACGATCGCGTCGACCCGCGTCACGGGCGCGAGGTCGGTCTCGACCAGATGTGCGTCGGCGTGGGCGGCGAACGCCTCGAAGAAGACATCGAGCTTCGCGGGCTCGATCGCCAGGCCCGCGGCCGCTTTGTGCCCACCGAAGCGATGCAGGTGCTCCGAGCACGCCGAGAGCGCGCCGTGGAGGTCGAAAGCGGGCAGCGAGCGGCCCGAGCCCTTCCACTGAGAGTCTGTCCCCGCGATCAAGACGACCGGGCGGTTGAAGCGCTCGACGAGGCGGGACGCCACGATCCCGATCACGCCCTCGTGCCAGTCCTCGCCCCAGATCACGTAGCCGCGGCGACGCTGCTTCGGCTCCGGCCACGACTCGACTTCGGCGATTGCCGCTCGCAGGATCCTGTTCTCGACCGCCTGCCGGTCCTGGTTCAGGAGCTCGAGCTCGGCGGCGAGCCGCTTTGCCTCCTCGGCGTCGGTCGTCAGCAGCAGCTCGAGCGCGGCGTCGGGGCGCCCGAGCCGGCCGGCGGCGTTGATCCGCGGCGCGAGCCGGAAACCGACGGCCGCAGCGTCGACGGCGGCGGGGTCGACCCTCGCGTTCTGCATCAGCGCCTGAAGGCCCGGCCGCTGTGTCCGGGCAAGCGCGCGCAGACCGGCGATCGCGAGCGAGCGGTTCTCGTCGAGCAGCGGGACGACGTCGGCGATCGTGGCCAGCGCGACCAGGTCGAGATACGGCGCGACATCCACGCCGAGCGCCTGCGCGAGCTTGCAGACGACACCGGTGCCGCAGAGCTCCGGGAACGGATAGTCCGACGGGCGCGTCGCGACGATCGGGCAGTCCGGCAAGGTGGCGCCAGGGCGGTGGTGATCGGTGACGATCACGTCGAGGCCGCGCGCCTTCGCAGCCGCGACCTCCTCGACCGCTGTGATCCCGCAGTCGACGGTAACGAGCAGGCTGCAGCCTTCGTCGGCGAGCCGCGAGATCGTGACGTCCGAGACGCCGTAGCCCTCCTCGAAGCGGCTCGGCAGATGCCAGTCGACGTCGGCGCCGAGCGTGCGCAGCGTCAGAACGGCGAGCGCCGTGGCGCAGATGCCGTCCACGTCGTAGTCGCCGTGGACGCAGATCCTCTCGCCGGCGGCGATTGCCGCGTGGATCCGGTCGACCGCAACGGCCATGTCCCCGAGCAGGAACGGATCGTGTGGCTCGATCTCGCCGGCGACGAACGCGCGCGCCTGCTCGAGGTCGCGGTAGCCGCGCCGGACGAGAATCGACGCCGTGATCTCCCCGAGGTCGAGCGCAGCGGCGAGCGCGCGGACGTCGGCGTAGTCGCAGTGATCGATCGTCCAGGAGCCGTCTTGCATGGGCAATCGACGGTACGGGCACGGTCGGACGGCAGTCGCTGCGCTCGGCCTGTGCGGCCATGTCCGGGGTCAGACCCCGTCGTGTCCGGAATGGTCGATGTCCGCTCTCGCGAAAACCGCTGCTCAGATGGGAATCGACGTCTGTGCGGCGGCGAGAGCGGACGTGTCTGGGGTCTGACCCCGGACACGTTCTGAAGAGACGTGTTGGTTAGGGCTCCGTGTGGCCGCGCGCGCGGAGCGAGTCGCGGATGACCTTCACCCAGAGGAGGATCACGCCGGCGAGAAGGCCGAGCGCAGCCACCGCGATCGGCGTGAAGACCGCCATCTCCGAGAAGGAGTACTTCGTCACCCAGGTGCCCACGACCCAGACCACCAGAACGACCACGATCATCGGGATCACGAGCTTCCTGTTCATGGCCGGAGGGTACCCTTCGGCCAGATGAGCGAGACGAACTATGCGTCCGGCGACGAGTACGTCGTCGAGTTCCTCGGTTACCGCTTCGGCTTCAACGCCGACGACTTCGAGGAGCGGATCACCGCCGCCGCCGTCCGGCTCGGGCTGATCGGTTCCAACGACCTCGACGACGACGAGACCGCCGATCTCGTCGAGCTGGCCGCCGACGGGCGGATCGCCGAGGCGCGCAGCCCGCTCGGCCGCTACCTGGTGCGCCACTGGGAGCGCGTGGGACTGGTCGAGGGCGAGTCGCTCGTCTACTGGCTGCGCAAGCTCGTCTTCCGGGGTGCATGGCTCGACCACCGCGTCAAGGAAGGGCTGCTGGAGATCACGTGGGACGAGGACAGCGGCGACTTCGGCTACGCGGAGCCGCGCGGCGGCCGCGCGCTCCTCGAGCTCGCGCCGGTGCCCTCCTGGCACGAGCTGCAGTTCAGGCGTTAGGGCGCTGGAAGCGCTCGGAGAACCACTCCTCGCCGTACCCCTCCGGCTCCCAACCGGCCGCGACAAGCGTGTCGACCAGCACGGCGTGGGCGTGTAGAGCGACGTCGGTCTGCTCCGGCACGCCCTTGCCGGGCGCCCGGAAGTACGGTGAGACGAGCGACGCCTCGTGCGGCGACTCGGACTCGACGTAGAACTGCCAGGTGACGTAGCCCCGCCAGCACGCGATTTCGCAGACCCGGTGTGTCTCGAGCTCGGTGTCGCTTTCGGTCTCCTCGTGCCGCTCGGCGAGCCGCGCCTGCGGCGAGAGCGTCTGGATGAGCGTCCTCGTCGCACTGGTCTGGGGCCTGCTCGCAACCGCGACCGATCCTGCGGCGCTCCTCGAAGCGCCGGCCGGAGCGGGATGCTCCGAACGCGCGTGCCGCCTCGGGCTCTGGCTGGCTCTGCACCTCATCGCCCGACTGCGGACGCTTCCCGACGCGCCGGCGTCCCACGAATCCGACACCGGTCGCCAGGGCGGCACCGACCACGATGAGGAAGCCTGCCGTGCGGTCGTCGTCTTTCCTCACGGCGGGATCTTCTCGCGTTACGGGTAGCTCGACAGCGGGAGCCGTTCCCGGACGCTTTCCAACCGCTGTTACGCTCGCTCGGCTTGACGTCCTCCCCGCTCTTCCGAACCGGTGCGCTGATCTCGTTCCTCGGCGTGCTCCTGGCCGTCGACACGCGGGTGGGCGCGCACGCGCAGCTGCTGCTCGGCCTCGCCGCCTGGGTCGCGCTCGCGCTCGCTCTCCGCGGCGTCTCACCGCTCCTGCGGGTGCAGGCGCTCGTGGTCGTCGTCGTCGCGACGTGCGCCGAGATCGTCGGCTCCCTGATCTGGGGCGTCTACACCTACCGGCTCGAGAACCTGCCCTCGTTCGTGCCGCCTTGCCACGGGCTCGTCTACCTGGCGGGGGCCTCGCTTGCTGTGTGGGCGGCGCCATGGCGCACAGCGTTCATCAGGGTCGCGCTCGTCGCGGTCCTCGCCTGGGGGATCGCGGGTGTGACCGTCCTGCCACGGATGGACGTCGGCGGCGCGATCGGCGCCGGGATCCTCGCCATCTATCTCGTGCGCGGTCGCGCTCCAGAGGTCTATGCCGGCGTGTTCCTCGTCGTCGCGTGGCTGGAGCTCTACGGCACGGCGATCGGCACCTGGGAGTGGGCGGCCGTCATCCCCGGGACCGGCATCCCGCAGGGCAACCCGCCGAGCGGTGTTGCGTCCGGCTACGTCTGGTTCGACATCGTCGCCCTCGCGTTTGCCCCGCGGCTGCTCAGGCTGGCAGAGCGAGCTCGGGTGGGAGCGGCCTGGCGTAGACGACGACGAGCGTGGTCGTCGGCCGGGTAAGCGCGACGTAGAGCTCCCGCAGCCCCTGGTCGCGCGCCGCGATCAGGGCCGGTTCGACCACGATCACATGATCGAACTCGAGGCCCTTGGCCGAGCGAGGGGTGAGCAGCGGGATGCTGTCGAACGCGCTCTCGTGGCTGAGCGCCGGCTCGACGAGCTCGTCCGGGACGATCAGCGCGACCAACCCGTCCTCGCGCGCCAGCTGCGCCGCCTCCCCGTAGGCCTCGCGCAGCAGGGCGTCCTCAGGCACCTGCCGCAAGACCGGCTCCAAGCCTCCGACCCGGTACGCAAGCGGCCGCTCGATTCCCGGCGCAATCGTGTCGAGGAGCGGCAGGGCCAGCTCCATGATCTCGCGCGGCACGCGATAGGCGTGGCGCAGCTCCTCCACTTCCGCCTCGTCCCCGTGTCGAAGGTGCGGCAGGACCTCGTCCCAGCTCTCGTACGTGACCGCCCCCGTTCCCTGCGCGACGTCGCCGAGGATCGTCAGCGCGCCCACTGCGGGCACGTCGAGAGATCATCCGCAGCTGCATCGGCGTGAGATCCTGCGCCTCGTCGACGATCACGTGGTCGTAGGTTCGAGCCGGCGAACCGACGAGCGCGTGTGCCTCGTCGAGCAGCGGCACGTCCGCGTCGCTCCACCCTGCGCCGCGTCGCCGCAGGAGCTTCCGCTCGTCCTCGTCGAGGATGTCCTCCGCCGCCGCGGCCAGGAAGGCCGGCGTCGTGTAGAGCGAGCGAACGAGCTTCTCGGGCGTCACCGCCGGCCACGCGCGGTCGAGAACGCGGGCGAGGTGCCCGCTCGATTTCAGCGCTTTCTCGACCTCCTCCCCATCGCGGACGGCGGCCCCCTGGAGGAGCCGGCCGTATTCGGAGTAGAAGCTGCGCACGAGCCCCATCCGGAACCGCTCGCGCGCGGCGGCTGTCGTTCCGTACTCCTCGCGGATCTCGCCCAGAAGTCGCTCCTGCTCGCGCACCCGGACACGGATGTACTCCCCCTCGAGCTTCAGGATCAGCTCCTCGGGCTCGGCGGCGAGGCGTAGCTCGACCGCGCGGGCGATCACCTGCGCCAGGCGTGTGTCGGCCTTCAGGCGGGCGACCGCAGGCGGATCGACGCTCGTCGGCGCGACGCCCTCGACGAGATCTGCGACCGCGAGTTGCTCGACACTGTTCTCGCCGAGGGCCGGCAGAACGTGCGAGACGTACTCCATGAACGTGCGGTTCGGCCCGACGACGAGTACGCGGCTCCGGGCGTTGCGCTCGCGTTCGGTGTAGATCAGCCACGAGGCGCGGTGGAGCCCGACCGCCGTCTTGCCGGTGCCGGGGCCGCCCTGGATGACGAGCGGATGATCCGGGGCATGGGTGATCAGCCGGTACTGGTCGGCCTGGATCGTCGCGACGATGTCGCGCATGTGGCCTTCGCGGGTGCGCTCCAGCTCTTCGAGCAGGAAGTCGCCGACGCTGGCGCCGTCGAGCGTGGAGCCGTCGAGGGCCTCGTCGGCGATGTCGAGCAGCTTGCGTCCCTGAGCGCGAAAGCGGCGGCGGAGCGTGACCCTCTGCGGATCCTGCGGGGTCGCCGTGTAGAACGGCCGCGCGGCCGGCGCCTGCCAGTTGACGACGATCTGGTCGCCCTCGTCGTCGTGCACCCAGCGGCGGCCGACGTACAGCGCCCGCTCGACGGCCTCGAAGTCGAGCCGGCCGAAGAGGAGGCCGCGTTCGGCGTCCTCGAAGGTGGCGAGCCGTTTCACAGCCCAGGCGTCGAGTGCCGCCTGCGCGACCTCGCCGTCAGCGGCGTCGGCTGCGCGCATGACGACGTCGCGCATCCGTTCGAGACACGCGTACGCGTGGTCGACGTACGCCTGCTCCGCCTTCAGCTCGGGGTGGCTCACGCCTCCGAATCTAGCTGCGGCGCGATCAGTCGAACAGGCGCGACTCGGGAGCCGCGGGCGCCCCCACGTGGGCGCGGCCGAGCTTGGTGATCACGCGGCCGCGCGGGGTGCGCTGGAGGAAGCCGAGCTGGAGCAGGTACGGCTCGTAGACGTCCTCGATCGTGTCGGTCTCCTCGCCGAGCGTGACGGCGAGCGTCGAGAGGCCGACCGGGCCACCTTCGAACTTGAACGCAATCGCGCGCAGGAGGTCGCGGTCGGTGCCTTCGAGCCCCTCGCCGTCGATCTCCATCAGCTCCAGGGCCTCCCGCGCGATCTCGTTCGTGATCGCACCCTGGTGGCGAACCTCGGCCACGTCGCGCACACGCCGCAGGATGCGGTTCGCGATTCGCGGTGTCCCGCGCGCCCGGAGGGCGATCTCCGTTGCGGCATCGTCCTCGATTGCGACCCCCAGGATGCCGGCGGAGCGGCGCACGATCACCGTCAGCTGCTCGGGCTCGTAGTAGCCGAGCCGGAAGGTCAGGCCGAAGCGGTCGCGCAGCGGGGTCGTCAGCAGGCCGGTGCGGGTGGTCGCGCCGACGAGGGTGAACTGACGGCAGGTCGAGTGTCAGCGTCCTGGCAGCCGGCCCCTGGCCGACGATGATGTCGAGGCGGAAGTCCTCGAGCGCCGGATAGAGGATCTCCTCGATCGAGCGGTTGATGCGGTGGATCTCGTCGACGAAGAGGACGTCGCGCAGCTCGAGGCTGGTGAGGATCGCGGCCATGTCGCCCTTCCGCTCGAGCGCCGGCCCGGCGATGTTGCGGATCCCGACGCCGAGCTCCTCGCGGATGATCTGCGCGAGCGTCGTCTTGCCGAGCCCGGGCGGCCCGACGAGCAGGACGTGGTCGAGCGCCTCGCCCCGCGCCTTGGCGGCTGCGAGAGCGATCGCGAGCTGTTCCTTGACGGCTTCCTGGCCGACGAACTCGTCCAGCCGGCGCGGCCGAAGCGAGCGCTCGAGCTCCTCCTCCTCCGGGCCGAGAACGTCCGCGGCGACGGCGCTCATGCCGCCTGCCTCAGGGCCAGCCGCACGCGCTCCTCGGCCGGCAGGTCGGGATCGACCCCGGCCAGCGCCTGCTCGGCCTCGACGACGGAGTAGCCGAGCTCGACGAGGGCATCGCGGGCCGTCGTGTGGCTGGACGTGCCGACGGCGCTCGAGATCGGCACCGGATCCTCGGCGCCGAGCTTCTCCTTCAGCTCGAGCACGATCCGCTCGGCGGTCTTCTTGCCGACACCGGGGATCGCCTGGAAGCGAGCGGTGTCCTGGAGCACGATTGCCCGGCGAAGATCCGCCGCCGGCGAGCCGGAGACGATCGCGAGCGCCACCTTCGGGCCGATCCCCGCCACCGTCAGCAGATGGAGGAACAGCTGCCGCTCGGCCGCGTCGGCGAAGCCGTAGAGCTGAAGCGCGTCCTCGCGCACGTGGAGATAGGTCTCGACGATCGTCTCGCCGCCGCTCTCTGCGGCCCGCACGGCGCCCGGGGTCGCAGCGAGCAGGTAGCCGACGCCGTTCACGTCGAGCACGAAGCCATCGGGCGTCCGCCCCGCGAGCGTTCCGCGCAACCGCCAGATCATCCGGCGATCCGCAGGAGCGGCGGCGCGAGCGCGTGGCAGATCGCGACCGCGAGGGCGTCGGCGGCGTGATTAGGGGTCGGGTTGGCCTCCATCGCGAGGATGGCGCGCACCATCCGCTGCACCTGGGCCTTCTCCGCACGGCCGTAGCCGCAGACCGCCTGCTTCACCCGGGCCGGCGGGTACTCAGCGCACTCGACGCCGACCACCGCGGCGGCGACGAGCACCGCCCCGCGCGCCTGCCCGACGGAGAGCGCGATGCGGGCATCTGCTCCGACGAACGACTCTTCCAGCGCGACGGCGTCCGGCTCGTGCGCCGCAATGAGCTCCTGCACTCGCTCGAAGATCGTCTTGAGGCGGAGTTCCGGGCGCTCCCCCGCGGGTGTTTGCCACCACCCGTGGTCGATTGCCCTGATACGGCCTCCGCTTTCTTGGACGATCCCGTACCCGCATGCAGCCGTCCCTGGATCGATGCCGAGAACCTTCACGAGGAGAGGTTAGGCGGGGGATCGGACGTTCCTCCCCCGCCTGTTTCTCCGTGTTCGACGGTCAAGACGCTGACCGGCGGCGACGCTGACTACTCGGCGTCGTCGTCGAGCAGTCTGCCCTCGGTGAGCTCGGCTGCGACGCTCTTGAAGAGCGAGGTCAGGCTGCCCGGATCCGGCGATGAGTAGAACCTGGGGTGCGTGGGATCCAGTGGATCGTAGGAAATTCCCCTCAAGGCGGCGTCGGCGGTGATCGCCGGCGACTCCGGGCACACGAACTGGATCCCGGCCTTCGTGGCGCACGAGGCGCCGCCCAGGCCGGTGCCGGTCGACTTCCAGCCCAGGCACCCTGCACCCGGGGTGTCGTAGGCGATGGCGAAGACCCAGACGCCTGTATCCGAGGCGGCCCTCGCGGACGCGACGGCCTGACCGCACGGTTTCGTCCGATAGGGCGACGTGTTGTTGGAGCAGACGCCGGACGAGTTCGGAGTCGCACACGCTCCGTAGTTCGCCTCACCGTCCGTCATGAAGATGATCACGTCCTGCGCCTCGGGGTCGTGGCTCGCCGCCAGCGTGGTGCGGGCCTTGTCGATCGCGGCCGCGAAGACGGTTGTCCCGCCTTCCTTGATGCAGTTGATCGTGGACACGAGCTGCGAGCCCGGGACGAGCGGCGACGTGGCCGAGGTCTTGTAGTCATTCGAGAGCGGCACGAAGAGATAGTTGTTCGGGTAGGCGTCGTAGTCGGACGGCGCCCCGTTCGTGGTCTTGGGTGTGGCGCACACGTTCCCGTTGTGCGGGGCGAACGCGACGAGCCCGACCTTGTCGTAGGCCGGGTCCATGGCGCCCAGGAAGGCGTTGAGCCCGCCCTTCGCGCAGTCCAGCTTCGTCCCGCCGATCGTGCAGGCCGTACCCATCGAGCCTGTGCGGTCGAAGACGATCATCACGTGCGCCGGCTTCGGCGTGCCCCCACGCATCGCCGCTGTCGCCTTGGCCTTGATCGTGAACGCCGGGATGCCGAGCAAGCCGGCGAAGAAGGTCTTCGTCGGAGCCATCTCGAGCACGACGACGGCGTTGCTGGACGTGCCGGTCACGCAACCGCCCAACGAGACAACGCACTTCGTCGTCACGGTCGTCGTGACGTTGTTGATGTTGGCCCTGCTGTTCTTGTTGCCGGCCGACGAGCTGTACTGACGGGCGACGGCCGCGGCGTTGGCTGCGTTCGGAAGCTCCTGAGAACCGGCGAGTGCAGCGGCGTCGGCCGAATTTTGGAGCGCGCGATGCGCGTAATACGCGTAGCCGACGTCGACGACCAGTGCTGCGAAGCCAAGCAGCACGACCATCATCAGCACCATGAGAACGATCACTTGACCGCGCTCTTCCTGCGGTCTGATGGGCTTGCCTTCTTGCCAGCTTGTGCGAAACCACGTCCAGAACCTCCCCAGAGTCGGCGTGTCCGCACAACGCCTATTGTTGTCCAGCTGCCCTGAGTAAGCGCATCGGTCGCGCAGCGCGAGAACTTGCTCGCTCAAACGAGGGATTTCCAGCGTTTTAGGCGGAAACGGCCTCGAGGATCAGCTCTGGAATGTCGAAGTTCGCGGAGACGTCCTGGACGTCGTCGTTGTCCTCGAGCTCCTCGATCAGGCGGATCAGCTTCTTCGCCGCCGCTTCCTCCGCGACCTCGACCGTGGTCTTCGGAATCATCGTCAGCTCCGCCGACTGGACCTCGATCCCGGCAGCTTCGATCGCGTCCCGAACGGCAGAAAGGCTCTCCGGCGCGGACGAGACCTGAAAGACGGTCCCGTCGCGCTCGACGTCGTCGGCACCGCCCTCTGCCGCGGCGAGAGTCAGCTCGTCCTCGTCTACGGAATCGCCGTCGACGAGCACGACTCCGCGGCGCTCGAACAGCCAGGCAACCGCGCCTGTCGTGCCGAGGTTGCCACCGTGCTTGGCGAACGTGTGCCGGACATCCGAGGCCGTGCGGTTGCGGTTGTCGGTCAGTGCTTCGACGAGGACGGCGACACCGTCGGGGCCGTAGCCCTCGTAGACGATCGTCTCGTAGGCGGCGGCGTCCGCGTCGGTGCCCGCGCCGCGTGCGATCGCGCGCTCGATCGTGTCCTTGGGCATCGAATACGACTTCGCCTTCTCGACCGCGTTCTGGAGTGACAGGTTGGCCGCCGGGTCGGGACCGCCCTCCTTCGCGGCGACGATGATCGCCTTGGAGAGCTTCGTGAAGAGCTTGCCGCGCTTCGCATCGGCGGCGCCCTTCTTGTGCTTGATGGTCGACCACTTGCTATGCCCTGACACTTAGCCCCTCCTTCACCAGTTGCAGGAATCTCTCGTGCACGCGGGTGTCACCGGTCAGCTCCGGATGGAACGAGGCGACGAGGAAGCGACCGTCCCGCAACAGCACCGGCACGCCGTCGTGACTGGCGAGCACTTCGACCTCCGCCCCGACCTCGGCGACACGCGGAGCGCGGATGAAGACGCCCCGGAGCGGCTCGGTCTCGTCCTCGAGCTCGAGGTCGGCTTCGAAGCTCGCGAGCTGGCGTCCGTAGCTGTTCCGCTCGACCTCGACATCGATGAGCCCGAGGTGCGCTCGATCGAGCAGGATCATCCCCGCACAGGTGCCGAACACGGGAGCGGTGAACCTCCGGATCGCCTCTTCCAGGCCGTAGAGCCGCATCAGGCGCATGATCGCCGTCGACTCGCCACCGGGAATCACGAGACCGTCGAGGCCGTCGAGCTGCTCCGGCAGCCGCACCTCGACCACGTCCGCCCCGAGCGACCGCAGCATCGCCGCGTGCTCGCGAAAGTTGCCCTGCACAGCGAGGACGCCGATCGTCATGCATGAAGTGTAGGTTCAGGCTTCGGTGTCGCCGTGCAAGCGGCCGAACCGCTCGCCCAGAAGCCCGAGTGCGACGATCAGAAGCCCGGCCCCGATGTACCAGAGAGCGATCTGCCAGGGATCGATCCCGCCCTCCGGATCGCCGATCTGGAGCGGGATGAAGACACCGACGAACGCCAGCCCGTCCTGGATGAAATGCGTCGTCGTCGCGAGTATCCCGACCGCGCCGAGCACGGCGTAGCTCGAACGGCCGAAGGTGTAGGCGCCCGCAACGTAGGCGATGGAGAGCAGCCCGGCGAGAATCCAGCCGGCGTTGCCGTCCACGAGCGCGAGCACGCCGCCTCCGAACGCCAGACCGCCCACCAGGTGGAGCCAGAAGCCGAACGGCTTGCGGCCGGAGCGATCGACGGCGTGGCCCGCCGCGACCAGGATCAGACCCGCGATGATGGACATGATCTCCTCGGCGCCGAAGTCGACCAGCGCGAACCAGAAGACGACCGCGACGGGGAGCACGAGCAACGGCGCACGGAAACGCCGGAGCGCAACGAGCGCAGCGGCGATCGTCAGCAACTCGAGCAGGAGCCTCCCCGGCTCCCAGTCATTGTCGCCGACGCCGTCGACGATTCCGATCGTGTCTTCCAGCGAGCCCACGAAGACGGCGAAGAAGGCGACCGCGAGCGTGGCGAAGACGCCCGCTGCGACCGGGCGCTCCACCTGCTGGAGCGCGACGGCGATCGCGAGCGCAGCCGCCATCGTGAGCGCGCTGAAACCGACGAGGGCGGCGCTGCCGTGATCCTCGCCCAGGATCCCGAGCAACGAGGTGGTCGCGAAGAGCGCCACGATCGCGCCGATGTAGACGAGCGCGCTCTCGCTCGACCAGCGCGGCCGCAGCGCGTCGGCGGGCAGGAGTCGCTCGAGCACGTCACGACTGTGACGAGCGCACCGGACGGAGCTTGTGTTTCTGAAACACAAGCTCCTCGCGCCGACGCAGCCATGCGGTTCGAACCGCGAAATCGGCGCTTGTGTTTCTGAAACACAAAGTCGTCCGACGCTCCAACCGGAAGCGGCCGGTCAGGGACGCGGCGGGGTCTACCAGCCGCGGGTTTCGAGCAGCTCGCTCGGCTCGAGCGAAGCGGTCGAGATGCCGACCATCGGCTCGCCGAGTCCGGCAGAGACACGCGCGAGGATCTCGGCGTCGCGGTAGTGCGTCGTCGCCTCGACGATCGCCTTGGCGCGCAGCGCCGGGTCTCCGGACTTGAAGATGCCGGAGCCGACGAAGACGCCGTCGGCGCCGAGCTGCATGCAGAGAGCGGCGTCGGCCGGGGTGGCGATCCCGCCGGCCGTGAACGTGACCACCGGCAGTCGGCCGTTCTCGGCGACCCACCTGACGAGGTCGTACGGCGCGCGTAGCTCCTTCGCCTCGGCGTAGAGCTCCTCCTCGCGGAGGGAACCGAGCCGGCGGATGCCGCCGAAGACCGCCCGCATGTGCGTGACCGCATTGACGACGTCGCCGGTGCCTGCCTCGCCCTTCGTCCTGATCATCGCGGCGCCTTCGGCGATTCGCCGGAGCGCCTCACCGAGGTTCGTCGCACCGCAGACGAACGGGATCTCGAACTGCCACTTGTCCACGTGATGCGCGATGTCGGCCGGCGTGAGCACTTCCGACTCATCGATGTAGTCGATCTCGAGCGCCTGCAGGATCTGGGCCTCGACGAAATGACCGATGCGGCATTTCGCCATCACCGGGATCGTCACGGCCTCCTGAATCTCCTGCACCATCGCCGGGTCGGACATGCGGGCGACGCCGCCGTCGCGCCGGATGTCGGCCGGCACGCGCTCGAGAGCCATCACGGCGACCGCGCCGGAGTCCTCTGCGATCTTCGCCTGCTCAGCGTTGACGACGTCCATGATCACGCCGCCCTTGAGCATCTCGGCGAGCCCGCTCTTGACGCGCATCGTCCCTGTCTCAGTCACGCCGGGAGTGTAGCCGCCCCGGCAAACCCCACTCGCATCGCGCGCCGGAATATGCGATGACTACCACTACCGAACGCGACTCCTCTCCCCCTCCAGACGGAGCGGCCGCCTCGGCGGCTTCACCGTCTGGCCCAGAAAGGAGCGTTCGGTAGAGGGGTCTGCTCTTGCGAGTAGGCCCCTCGCTATTCGCGGGCTCGATTCGCGCGGGACTTACTTGCCTCGGGCCGCGACGTCTTCCACGGGACGGCCGAGCTGCTTCTCCCACCAGTCGGATTCGCGCTCTTCCATCTGGATCTGGAGCTCGCCCACGTAGTGCGCGAGGTCGGTCTCCCGCTTCGCGAGCCGGAGCTCGAGGTCGGAGACGATCTTCTCGCGCTGCTCGAGCTTGACCTCGCGCAGTTCCGAGTCGGCCTCGGCACGCGCCCAGCGAATCTCGATCTCGGCCTCGCGGTCGTCCATCTCGCGCATGCGGTCGGACAGTGAGGCCTCGGTCTGGCTGAGCCGCAGCTCGCGCCGCTCGACGCGGGCGCGATTCGACTCGAGCAGGGTCTCGGAGCTCGTGACCTCGGCCTCGCGCGCAGCCAGCTCGCGGCGGAGGTCGTCGAGCCGTGCTGCCTCGGCTTCCCGGTGTGCAAGCGTCTGCTCGTCGGCTTCCTCGCGGCGTAGCTGCGACTCCCGCCGGTTCAGCTCGGCCTCGCGTGCGGCAAGCTCGCTCTCCTTGGCGGAGACCTCGGCGCGCTTGGCGCTCATCGCCGCGACCCCCTCGACGGTGCCGGTGCGGTCTTCTGCGAGCCGCTCGAGATCGGCCGTCAGCCGGTCGGCCTTCGCCTTGAGCTCGGCCTCGCGAGACTCCAGATGCTCCTCGCGCGCGGTCACCGTGGCGCGGGCCTTGACGAGCTCACGCTCGCGCTCGGCGACTCCCTTGTCGTGGTCCCCGACCTCGGACTCCTGCTCGCGGAGAAGCGCCTCGCGCGTGGCGAGCACCGCTTCGCGCGCCTCGACCCGCGCTGCAGCTTCCGCCGCGTTCGCGTCGATCTCGGCGAGCGCACGTTCGAGCGCACGCTCCCTCTGGGCGAGAGCCGCCTCTTGCTTGGCCAGCTCCGTCGAGGACTCCGTCCGGTCGCGATCTGCAGTCTGGAGCTCGCGGAACTTGGCCGAGATCTGCTGCTCGCGAGCTGCCGTTCGTGCCTCGGCGGCGAGCAGCTCGGACTTCAGGTCGGCGAGACGCTGCTGCTCTGCGGCAGCCGCTTCGGCGCGCTGCGCCAGTTCCTGCTCATGTTCCTCGAGCGTGGCCTGCTGGGCGGCGATCTTCGCGGCCCGACTGTCGACCTCCGATGAGCGCAGCGACAGGCTCTGGGCGTCCGCGAAGCCCTCTTCGAGCCGCGACTGCAGGTCCGCGAGCTCGTCGCGTACCTCCCGCTCGCGCGCAATCGCCGTTGCAAGCTCGGCCCGGAGTGCCTCCAGCTCGAACTCGAGTTCGCGATTCAGCTCGTCGTTCGGCTCACTGACGTACTCGGCCGCGACGACGACAGGGGGTTCGGGGGGCGGCAGCTCGGCGCTGGTCGGAACCGGCCGCTTCGAGGCGTCAGGGTGTTGTTCGGCCTGGGCCTCTTCCTCGTCGCGACGCCGTTCGAGCTGGCGCCGAAGACCGGTCCCGAAGCCCTGCTCGGTCTCCTGCTCCTGATCGCGGGCGGCGGCCATCTTAGAACTCGAATACCGTCATCAGGTTGAGCATGGCGGGCCCGAGGATGACGATGAACATCGCCGGGAAGATGAAGATCACGGTCGGGAAGAGCATCTTGATCGGCGACTTCATCGCCTTCTCTTCCGCGGCGGCCTGACGCTTGAGGCGGGACTCGGCGGCCTGGACACGAAGGAGCCGGCCGAGCGAGATGCCGAGCTGGTCGGCCTGGATGATCGCCCGCGTGAAGCTCGAGATCTCGGGCGTGGCTGCACGGTCTGAGAGCTTCTTCAGGGCGTCGTGGCGCGACTCGCCGATGCGCATCTCACCGAGCGTGTGTGAGAACTCCTCGGCGAGGGCTCCCTCCATGTGCTCCGTCAGCTTGGCGACCGCTCCGTCGAAGGCGAGACCGGCCTCCACGGACACCGCCAGCAGGTCGAGTGCGTCCGGCAGCTGAGCCCGCATCTCGTCCCGGCGCGCGCGAGCCTTGCGCGAAACGACGATGCCCGGAACGATGAAGCCGAGCGCGGCCAGACCGACCGCCATCATGAGGCCCATCGTCGCGCCGAAGAACGCCATGCCGATGAAGCCGAGGACGCCGCCGACGATTGCTCCGGCGCTCTTGGCGGCGAGGAACATCGTCGGGGTGACCGTCCTGCCCATGCCGGCCGCCATCAGCCGGAACGAGATGTTCTCCATCGTCACCTTCGGGTTCAGCCGAAGCGCGAAGCCTGCCAGGGACGATGTGGCCGGGACGAGCACCCGCTGGCGGAAGTGAAGACGTTCGAGACCTGCACCGGCGGCGCGGATGCGGCCATACGTGGCTGCCCGCTTGACGGCGTTACGACGTTCGCGGCTCGGATGCGTGACGACCTCGCTGACGAGATACGCGGCGACACCGAGGAGGAGTGCGGCGAAGATGAGCAGTGGCATCTGTGATCAGCCCTTAAAGTTGACGATTTTGCGGAGCATGAGCGAACCGATTCCGATCATCACGAGGCCGACGACGAGCATCTTCTGCCCCGTCGCTGAGAAGAAGAGCGGACTCATGTAGTCCCTGCTGAGCAGCGTGATCGTGCCGGCCATGAAGAACGGCACACCGACGAGGACGTAGGCCGACATCCGCCCCATCGCGGTCAATCCCCTGATCTTCCGCGCGAACTGCTGCCGGTTGCGGACTGCGTCGGCGACCATGTCGAAGATGCCTGCGAGGCTGCCGCCGACCTGGCGCTGGATCGTCACGGCGGTGACGACGAAGGAGAGATTGCTGGAGCCGACCCGCTCGGCCATGTCGGCGAGCGCGTCATCCATCGGCCGGCCGAGCCGAGTCTCCGTCAGCACCCGGTTGAACTCCTTGCTGGCAGGCGGCTGACCCTCGTCGACGACGGCCTGAATCCCCGCCCGGAAGCTGTGTCCTGCCTTGAGGGAAGCCGCGAGCGTGATCAGAAGATCGGGGAGCTGCTCGTCGATGGCATTCAAGCGCTGGCGCGCCTTCCACCAGATGAAGCCGACCGGGATCATGAAGCCGGCGAGCAGCGTGATGAACGCGAACAGCGGACCGACCCCGATGAGGCCGAAGATCAGTCCGACGAGAAGCCCTGAGCCGGCGCAGATGTACACGAGCTCGACCGTGCGCAGCGGCACGTCGGACCGTTCCAGCAGCTTGTGCAGCTTGTGCCAGAGGCTCAGGTTGCCGAAAGCCCGCTCGGTCGCGCGCATCAGCGACGAAGCAGTGGCGAAACGCTCCTCCACCGGCCCGCGCGCGCGCTTCCGCGCCGGCTCACCGATGTGCGGTGCGAGCCTGCGGCGCAGCGCGGCCCCGACCGGCGCCTGGAAGAGGAAGAACGCAGCGAGGAGGATGCAGATCCCGACCAGCGTGGCGATGAGCATCGGACCCACTGCGAACACCGGCTTGGGCACCGTCGACTCGGCGACCGCCTCGGCCGCGGTTCCAGGTGCCAGCGCCTTCGCGTGTGCTGCCCCGGCGGTGAGCTCGAACGAGTCGCCGGGACGGGCGGTCGTGAAGTACGTGAGCTGCCACGTCCGGCTGAGCTCCTTTGCGAGCGACGCGTAGACAGCGTGGAGAGCGGCCGAGCCCGCTGCACCGCTGTAGCGGCCGCCCGTTTCGGCGGCGAGGCGCTTCAGCGGTCCGGGCTTGAAGCTTGGGCTTTCGATCGCGATCGGATAGACCGTGACGTGAGCATCGTTCGCGGCGGCGATCGCATCTTCGAGGCTCGCCTTGCTCGAGACCTCCTGACCGTCCGTGAGCAGCACGAGAACGCGCGACTGGTGCAGGTCGGCGCCGAGCAGGTCCGACGACAGGACGACGGCGTCGTACAGAGCGGTGCCTCGCACCTTGTCGACGTCGAGCCCGCGCAGCGCGGCGTCGGCCTCGGAGGTGCCGGTCGAGAATCCGGTCAGCTGGAAGGCCTGCTTCCCGACCGCGACGACCGCGATCCGGTCACTCGCAGGCTTCGAGCGGACGAAGGAACGCGCCGCAGCAGTCGCATCCTGCATCGCCTTGCCGAGCATCGACTGTGACCGGTCGAAGAGCAGCACGACGCTCTTTTCGCGGCCGAAGTTCTTCGCGGTGAACCCAACCACCGGCTTTCCGTCCTCGCTCAGCCTGGGCGCCTTGTCGGCGGGCTGAGGCGTGACCACGGTCACGCGGACGGACGGATACGCGCTGGTGTCCACAGCCGTGATGCGGGTGTTGCCGCTGGCGGCGCCACTGACTCCAGGCAGGAGAACGGCGACGAGAGCGACTGCGCTGAGAAGTGTGCGCCTCACTGCACACCGCCGTACGGCCCGGCGGAGAACGCCGGGCGACCGTCGCGCGAATCGGCCCGGAAGAACGTCGGCGGAAGCAGGACCCCGTTCGAGGCCATCTTCTCCAGGAAGTGCGGCTTGAGGCCCGTGCACGCGATGGGCGCGAGCAGACGTGACCCGCGGATCGCTGTCTGACCCTCCTCGGGCGGCTTCGCCGTGAAGAGGTCCTGCAGAGTGATGACGTCCGACTCCATGCGGAGGACCTCGGTGATGTGCGTGACGCGACGCGAGCCGTCCACGAGGCGGGAGATCTGCACGAGCACGTCGAAGGCGCTCGAGATCTGCTCGCGGATCGCGCGGTGCGGAAGCTCGACGCCACCGGTCATCACGAGCGTCTCCAACCGGGAGAGCGCGTCGCGCGGGGTGTTCGCATGGATCGTCGTCAGTGAGCCCTCATGGCCCGTGTTCATGGCCTGGAGCATGTCCAGCGTCTCGGCGCCGCGGACCTCGCCGACGATGATCCGGTCGGGGCGCATCCGCAGGGCGTTGCGGACGAGCTCGCGGATGCGAACCTCGCCCTGGCCCTCGATGTTCGCCGGCCGCGACTCGAGCGTGATCACGTGCTCCTGCTGCAGCTGAAGCTCCGCAGCGTCCTCGATCGTCACGATCCGCTCGTCGCCGGGCACGAACGCCGACATGGCGTTCAGCATCGTCGTCTTACCGGTGCCGGTACCGCCGGAGATGAGCACGTTCAGCTTGCCCTTCACGCACGCGCCGAGAAACTGCCCGGCCTGCGGGGTGAGCGAGTTGAAGTTGATCAGGTCGTCCATCGTGTACGGATCCCGTGCGAACTTCCGGATCGTGAGCGTGGGGCCCTTGAGCGAAAGCGGCGGGATGATCGCGTTGACACGGCTGCCGTCGGGAAGACGGGCGTCGACCATCGGCGATGCTTCGTCGATCCGCCGGCCGACCTGCGAGACGATCTTGTCGATGATGCGCAACAGGTGCGCGTTGTCCACGAACGACACGTCCGTCCGCTCGAGCCGCCCCGCACGCTCCACGAAGATCAGGTCGTGTCTGTTGACCATCACT
Organism: uncultured Gaiellaceae bacterium; assembly: GCA_963763755.1. Classification (GTDB taxonomy): domain Bacteria; phylum Actinomycetota; class Thermoleophilia; order Gaiellales; family Gaiellaceae; genus Gaiellasilicea. The sequence goes on along the minus strand of CAVXQE010000010.1, from coordinate 75,367 downwards.
TCGCTGACCGAGTCGTCGCGGAGAAGCTCCTCGAGCGGCCCGTACCCGAGCACGTCATCCGTGATCTCGCGCTGGATGCGCCGCCGCTCCTCGCGGGTCAGCGGCGTCCGGTCGAGGGCGAGCTGCTCGGCGACCGCGTGCAACACGCGCTCCGTGAGGTCCTCCGCGCTCTCGCGCTTGAAGAGCTCAGGGCCGAGCTTGGCGATCACGGCGTGATGGATCGAGCTCTTCAGCTCGGCGTACGGGTCGCCCGCGCGGGGCGTAACCACCGGCGTATTCGGCGCGGCGGGGGTGGTAACGGGGCCAGCGAGCGCAACCGGACGCTCTGCGATTACGTTCGCGGCCCCGTTCTCGTTTTGCTTTGAAAGTCGGTCGTGGAGACCCATGACTAAGACCTCGCCAGTGCGGCGAACTTCTTCTTCTTCTTCGGCTGCTCCTGGACGAGTAGAGCCTTGGCGACCTGCCGGATCGCACGGGCGAAGTCACAGCCCGCATCGGCGATCGCCGGCGGCGCGCCACGGTTGACGCCCAGCGGCACAGCACGATCCGATGGGACCTCGAAGTTGATCTTGACGTCGAGCGCGCCTTCGACCTCGCTCTTCTTCATCCCGACCTTCGAGTTCGCGCGGTTCAGGAGGAAGCGGATCCGCGTGGCGGGGAAGGAGAGCAGATCGAGCGTCTGGAGCGACAGGCGGACGTTCTTCAGGGTCGGCACGTCCAGCCCGCAGACCATCAGCAGCTCATCGGTGCGGTCGAGCGTCGCCAGCATCGGGCCGTGGAAGAACGGCGAGGTGTCGACGACGATCACGTCGTACGACTCCCGTGCCACTTCGAGCAGCCTGGCCAGCTTGGACTCGGTCACGAGCTCTGCGTCCTCGGGACGAAGCGGCGCGGGCAGGATGTCGAGCCCGCACGTGTGCTTCGTGATGTAGCCCGCGAGCTTCTCGGAATCGAGCTCTCCCGGGGCGACCACGAGGTCGTAGATCGTCTTGTCCGGCTCGAGGCCGAGCATGATCGCGGCGTCGCCGAACTGCAGGTCGAGATCGAGCAGGAGCGTGCGCCGGCCCTCGTGCTTCGCGAACGACGCTGCGAGGTTCGTGGCCGTGACGGTCTTGCCCGTTCCGCCCTTGGGCGAGAACACGGTGATGATGCGGCCCTGGCGGGCGTGTGCACCTTCCGCCACGAGACGGCGGCCGGCGTGGCCCGCCTTCCGCAGCGCGAAGACGACGTTGTCGGTCAGCTGCGGCAGCAGGAGGACGTCGGCGACGCCCTCGGCGTCCAACGCTTCCTCGAGCAGGGCAGACGACTCGCCCGACGCGAGGATCACGATCGGCGAGCGGGTGTGCTCCCGGATCGCAGCAACCTCGTCCGCCGGGAACGTGGCGGACCTGGTGGCGTGCACGACGACCTGGAGATGCCCGCCGGCGAGTGCGGCTGACGCCTCGGTGACGTTCTCACTCCAGCCCACGAAGTCGAGCTCGGGATGTGCGGCCAGACCTTCGCGCAGGCGGTCGAGCCCGTCGCAAGAGCCAGTGACGTAGATGCGGGTGCTCTCGCTCATTAGTTGCCTCCTACCTGTGCCGGAGTGAGGGTTGCAACGCCGGCGTCCGCGAGCTGCTTCCGTGTCACGCCTTCGCGCAGCACCGAGTACACGCTCTCGACGTTCTCCGGGCTATCCGCCGACCCCGTTGCGGGGCGCAGCTCGAAGTGCCACTTCAGGGCGGACGTGAACACCCAGTGCAGCTTCTGAACCTGGGTATCCGTGACCTTGACCATCACGTTGAAGTTGCCGTCCTGGCTTCCCGAGGTGACCTTCGCGTTCACCGCGGCGCTATTCGGCGCGCGCAGTACCTCGACGTCTCGCAGGACGATCCGCGTGAACTTGATCTCCTCACCGGAGCCCAAGAGCTTCACGCCGAAGGTCGCGATGAGGTCGATCTTGTCGCCCGCCTTGAGCGTGCCGGCGAGCAGCTGGTGCTCGTCGCCGGGGATCTCAATTGCGCGCTGCACGCCGGTCAGCTGGGCTCGGACGCCACTCTCCGACGGCGTCGCGAAACGGCGCGTCGAGACTTGCTCACCGGCATAAATCGGCTCGGTGGCGACAAGGGTGGCCAACTGGGCCGGGTTCGAGATCGCGCCGGGGACGACGCCCCTGCGGACGATCTCCGTCTTGGTCATCATTCCGGCGACTTCTCCGCCGGACGTGCCGGACGGGATGTCGACCTTCGCGACGAAGACCGGGACATTGGTTTCGTCCTTGCGGACGTCGCGCTGGTAATTCTTCACGTAGAAACCCGTCAGCAAAGCAGCGACGAGCGCCAACGCGATCGCGATCGTGATATTTCTGATGCGGTACGTCATGAGCGTCTTCCTTCTTTCTGCTAACGAGTAACAGTCGAAAAGTGTGTGCTATTCCACGCGTTCTACGGTCTTGCTGTGCAACGTGCCGGAGGCCACGACGATCCCGAGGACATCGATGTCGTACGGGTACGTCGCCTCCACAGTGATGTCTGCGCCAGGCGCCCACGCGGTGGCGACGGCGGTGACTCCGAGGTTGGCCGGCTTGAGGCCGGGTGCGGCGGCGCGGGTGGCAGCCACCGTGAGTGCGATCGGGTTGACCGCGGTCCGGCTGACGGCACCCTTGCGTGCGCCAACGCGCGTTGCGTCGGTCAGGGTGATGTAGTGGTTGTAGAGGATTCCGAACTGGATGATGCTGAACACGACCACGAGGAGGATCGGCACCACGAGGGCGAACTCGACCATGGTCTGGCCTCGCTCGTTTCGAATATCGATTCTCTTTGTGGTCATTTGCGTTTCCTGACTTTCGGTGAAGTGAGACGGCGTCCCCGAGGCTGGCCGGGGACGCCGTCGTCGCGCTTGATTCAACCCCTGACGACCGAGACCGCGGCGTCGATCGACGACGCAATCGCACCCGACAGGACACCAAAGGCGATCACGATGCTGATGACGATCACGCTGATGACGAAGGCGTACTCCGCCATCGTCTGACCCAGTTCGTCGGTCAGCGAAATCCTCTCTGTCAACATCATCGATCCTCCTCTGGTGGGTGTTACAGAATGGCGGTAACGGCGTTCAGTGCACCGGTGATGGCACCCGACAGGGCCAACAGAGCGGTGACGACGATCACGGCGATCACGGCGAGAACGACGCCATACTCGGCCATCGTCTGGCCCTCCTCGGAGCGAAGGTCGGCGAGCCGGTTCTGAATGGAGACGAAAAGCTGCAGCATGTAATTCACCTCCCTTCAGGCAGGAGAGAGCGGTTGACGCCCGAGCAGAATGTGGCTACCCGGAATGTCTTGGAATGTGTGGTGCGATTGGCGTTGCGGTGCTGCACGTGAGAAACCCTTCTCTCATCGGCGAGCCGCTTTCGCCTGATTGATGTGGTGCTCTTGCGGTGAGAACATCGTTCAGCGGTCGGGAACTGAGAAGCCCCTTTTGGGTGAATCTTGCGGGCACCTTTCAAAGTTCCCCCATAAGAGTGAGTGGGGCTAAAGGTGCTGCCGATAAGAGGAATTCACGGAACCGTTGGCGGCGCGGTCTGAAATCTTGGCGCCGGACGGATTACTACGCCCCGGCGCCCGATTAAAGAGGAGCTGGGTCGATGCCAACACGGAACCGAAACTCTCTAAGGATTCGCCGCAAGAACGACGATTGGGAGTACGAGACCGCCGAGGAGGACGCCGCGGTTCGCACGATGCCGCTCGGGTCGCAGACCGGCCGCCGCCGCGGTCCGAAAGCACGGCTCGCCCTCGTCGCCGCGTTCACGTCGCTGTTCTTCGCAGGAGCGGCCTTCACGGCCGGCGCCGGCGACCAGCTGTCAAGGATGCTCGAGCCCGACGACGCCGCTGCACTCCAGGCGGGTCTCGCCGACGCCGCCGCGGTCGCAGCCGAAGCGCCTGCTGCAACAGTCGAGTCGGCACCAGCCGCGCCCGAAACCGCTCCTGTCGTTGCTCCGGAAGCGACTCCTGAGGCTGCACCCGCGGCTCCGGAGAGCGCACCGGCAGCAGTCGAGTCGGCCCCGACGGGCGAGGTCGCCGCCGCAACGGACGATGCAGTCGTGACGCAAGCGGCTCCCGTGGCGGAGCCGAGCGCAGTCGTCGCCTCCACCCCGGTCGTCAAGAGCGTCGCGAGCTCACGCACCGCTCCGTCGGCCGTCGCCGCGCCCAAGACACGGGCGGCGAAGCCCGCGCCCGCCAAGGCCAAGACACCCACCAAGAAATGGGTCGTGAAGCGCGCCGCAGCCGCACCCGCGCCGGCTCCAGAAGTCGAGCATGCCCACGAGACCGGATTCGGAGAGCCGACCGTCTGGCTCAACCGGGCATTGCCGGATCCGACGCCGGCATCCGCCCGGCTGACACGCGAGTTCGCGCATCAGCTCGTGGCGGTTTCGAAGCAGCACGGCGCGGATTGGGCCGCTGTCCTCGGTGTCCTCCGCGCGCAGGGCGAGCGCGGGTCCGCTCCCGCCTCGGCGACGGAGCTCGACACAATCGCAACCCGGCTCGCCAACCAGAAGGCCTGGCGCGGTGCGCTCGCACTCTCGGGTCGCACCGGCTTCGCGGACAGCGCCGAGGCGCTGGCCGACCTGTACCGGGCGGTCGGGATCGAGACGCTCGTCACCGGCTACGAGGCATCCAAGGACCGGCTCGTGAAGCGTGTACTCGACGCCGACAACGTGTGGATCTACGGTGGCGGCCGCGATGACATCGCCGCCGGACGGATCGATGTCAGGATCCTCGTCGTGATCAGCTATCTGAGGGAGCGCCACGGCGAGGTGACGGTGTCCAGCCTCTTCTCAGGTCACCGCAAGTTCGCACGGCCCGGAGTCGTCTCGGCGCACATCTATGGGCATGCGGTCGACATCGCCGCCGTCGGCGAGGTCTCGATTGCAGGTCACCAGCAGCCCGGTGGGATCACGGAGGCAGCTGTCCGCTCGTTGCTCCTCCTCCCCTCCGAGTTGCAGCCGCAGCAGGTCATCTCGTTGCTCGGCCTGGGCGGCCCGTCGTTCCCGCTGCGCGACCACGGAGACCACATCCACGTTGGCTTCTGAGGTCGCTGTCCTGACCCGCGAGGACGGGCGCGTCGTCTGCGAGCACTTGCTCGTGGCGACGCGCCCGTTCCAGCGAATGCGGGGGCTACTCGGTCGGCGCAGCCTGCCGGCCGGTGAGGGAATCCTGCTCCGCCCCGCCGGCTCGGTTCACATGTTCTTCATGCGGTTCGCGATCGACGCGATCTTCCTCGACCACGACCTGGTCGTGATCGACATCGCGCACGACCTGCGCCCCTGGAAGACCGCCGGCCGCCGCGGAGCAAAGGCGGTCGTCGAGCTCGCCAGCGGCGAGTGTGCGCGCCGCGGGATCAAGCCCGGCGACGCGCTCGCACTCTCCTAGGAGCGCTAGACGCCCATCGCGGTCTGGACGTGCTTCAGCATCCAGATCGAGCACAGCAGCGCGTAGCTGAGCGCCGGAACCACGAGAACGACGATCGTGATCAGAGCCATCAACGGCGACTCCACCATGCCGGGCGACAGCCGCAGCAGTGCGAACGCGAGCCCCGTGTGAAGCAGCGTCTTTCCCACATGCTCCGGTGCGAGCTTCGGGAAACGCACATGGACCCAGAGCGCGATGAGTGCAGAGCCGATCGACAAGACGAATACAAACGCGCTACTCGACATCTATCCCCTCTTCCTTTGTCGCCGCAGTGAGTGAAGAAAGAGCGGGGCCACCACAGAAGCCCCGCCGCGTTCTCCGTGTAAACCCTCGAGTCCACCGCAGGAGGCCCGAGAAGCTTGTGTGTTTCGCTGAGCACACCATGCACCACTCGGGCTACTTGACCTATCACCCAGGGGGTGGTTCACCGCGCTAGTTGACGGTGAAGTGCCATCAGGTCAGCGAGCTCAATCGCCCCGGCCGGCCCGACCGGACCCGAGCAAGGCGCGTCCTTTCACTCCCCCCACCATCAGCTCGTGACCGGCTTGGGTTGGTCGAGGAATCTCGCCGACGGCGGCTTCTTCGAGCTACCCGCCGAGGCAATGGGCGCGGCCGACGACGAGCCGACGATGGCGCGAGACAGGCGCGGAGCTGATGGCGTTCGCTGCGCGACGTCGCGCTGCTTGGCGGAGACTTCTTCGTTGATGTCCATGCTCCCTAGGACACCGAAAGGGACACGTATTCCCGCGAACGGGCCTCAGTGTTTTCCTAGGCGGGAAGTCGGGCCTTCAACTCCGCGGGCGGACGGGGCACTCCAGCCCTTCGCGCTGCCGCCACTGATGCTCGCCTAGTGATGCCCCGAGGCGCTCGGAGTGAAGCCAGAAGGCGAGCTCGGCGACGACGAGCCGGCTCAGCCTCGAGCGCGGCCGGGGGATAGACCCAATCGTGTCCTAGCGGGCGAGATTGGGCAACGCGATGCTGCCAGCGATGCAAACACAATCGAGAAAAAGGTATGGGCAATTGAGCCGCGCTGAGCGCGAGGCACTTCGTGCCGCCATCGACGCGGCAAGGAGAGCGACGGTCGAGGCCGCGGAGGCCGCGAAGGCCGCGGGCAAGCAGGCTGATCTCGAGAGACGGGCTATCCGCGAGCGTGGCTAGCGCCTAGGCGCTCGGATCGCCATTCCGTTCCTCAGGCGTCGAGCCCTTCGCGCTGTCTCCACTGGTGCTTGGACAGGAGCACTGCGCGTAGTTCAGCCAACCCGTCGGGTGGGTCTTCGAGTTGGCCGAGGATGATCTGCTCGGTCACGTCCAGCTGCTCCGCGATGTAAACCTGCTCGATGGGAACGTCGTCGACAAAGCACACGACGGCATATGTGCCGGCCGGGACGTCGGCAGGCAGCGCACTGGTCGCTCCGGCCTCATCGTCGGAGCGAACCAACCACATGTAGTCCGGCGGCTCCGGAAGCGTCCCATTCCGCTCAACTGCCGCGGGTACTGGTCGAGCGCCGGCTGGAGGTCGTCGACCGTCGAGCCCTCGGCGAGGGAGAGGAGCACAAAGGAGCCGGAGAACTCGGTCTGGTTTCGACCTCGATCGTGAACATGCCCGCAGCGCGGCGACGTGTCCCCGCTCATACGTGCACCCGTCGTCGAGCCAGCGGGCACGCATGCGCCTCAGCCGCCGCCGCAGGCGCATGGGCGTCAGGGACACGGCCGCTGGTCAGCGAGCGGCGAGCGAGCCATGCCGCGTGCGTGCGAGCGCCACGAGGTGAGCCGTATCGCGACCCCTGGCAACCTGACCCGCTTGCCTAAGCGGAACGCCCCTAGGCAAGCGGGATACTTTGGGCCCGCCTGGATTCGAACCAGGGCGCGTCGGATTATGAGTCCGCTGCTCTAACCGCTGAGCTACGGGCCCGCACACGTTCGAGCGTACCGCGGGAGCGGTTCTCCGACAGGCTTGCTCTTACGACTGTCACAATGACGCGCGATGAAGGCGTACCAGCAGGAGACGCAACTGCGGACCGCCGGAGGGCTCTCCGTGAAGGACATCACCGCCGAGGTGCAGGAGGCGGTCGTCGCGAGCGGGATCAAGGACGGCATCTGCTCCGTCTACTCGCCGCACACCACCTGCTCCGTCCGCGTGAACGAGTTCGAGACCGGCTTCCTCGAGGACTTCGCGCTTCTGCTCAAGAAGCTCGTGCCGAGCGACAACTACTACGCGCACGACGACTGGGACCGGCGCACCGAGAACGTCGTCCCGGAGGACATGGACTTCGGGAACGGGCACTCGCACTGCATGTCGATGCTGCTCGGTCCCGCCGGCGAGTCGATTCCCGTCCGCGACGGCGAGCTCTGCCTCGGCACCTGGCAGCGCGTGCTCTTCCTCGAGCTCGACCGCGAGCGCGACCGCCGCTGGCTCGTGCAAGTCGTCGGCGTCTGACGCCAAGTAACAGCTTACTGCTCGAGCGCTTCCGGCGTGACGTAGGCGGCGTCAGGCCGCCGTCGACGAGGAACGTCGACGCGTTCACGTACGACGACTCGTCGCTGGCGAGGAAGAGGGCCGCATTCACGATCTCGCGCGGCTTCGCCAGCCGGCCCGTCGGCCAGTGGATCCGTCGGCGTTCGAGCGCCTCCGGGTTGTCGCCGAAGATGTTCAGGAGCAGCGGCGTCTCGACCGGCCCGGGACACAACGCGTTCACCCGTACGCCCTGGCGCGCGAACTGGACGCCGAGCTCGCGGCTCATCGACAGCACCGCGCCCTTCGAGGCGCTGTAGGAGATCTGGGAGGTAGCTGCGCCGAGGATGGCGACGAAGCTCGCGACGTTGATCACCGACCCACCACCCCGCTCCAGCAGATACGGGATCCCGTGCTTGCAGCAGAGGAAGACACCCCGCGTGTTGACCGCCTGCACGCGGTCCCACGCCTCGACCGAGGTGTCGAGCACGGATGCATCGTCGTCGGGTGAGATGCCTGCGTTGTTGTAGAGGACGTCGATCCCGCCGAACCGCTCGGCCGTCTCGGCGCACATCCGGCGGACGTCCTCCTCTTCCGCCACGTTCACCTTGGTCGCGAACGCCTCGCCGGAGCAGAGGCCGACGGTCTCCTCCGCGGCCTCGACGTTCATGTCGGCGGCACAGACCTTCGCGCCCTCCTCGGTGAAGAGGATCGCCGCGTCGCGGCCCATCCCGCCGCCGGCGCCGGTGATCACGCAGACCTTTCCTTCCAATCTGTTCATCAGCCCTCCGTCGACAGGAACACGTTCTTGACCTCCGAGTAGCCGTCGAGCGCGTGCATGCCGAGCTCCCGGCCGAACCCCGACTGCTTCATGCCGCCGAACGGCGTCGAGACGCGAACCGAGCTGTTCGAGTTGACGCTGAGGACACCCGCCTCGACCGCGCGCGCCACGCGCAACGCCCGCGCTCCGTCGCGCGTCCAGATCGAGCCGGAGAGCCCGTACGGCGTGTCGTTCGCGATTCGGATCGCGTCCGCCTCGTCGTCGAACGGAATCACGGCGGCCACGGGCCCGAAGACCTCGTCACGGGCGATCCGGTCGTCGTTCGTAGCCTCGACGAGCGTGCACGGGAACCAGAAGCCTGCCCCGTCCGGCGCGGCGCCGCGAAAGAGCGGCTCGCCTTCGACGAACGACGAAACCGTCTCGTGGTGCGCCGCCGAGATCAGCGGGCCCATCTCGGTCGCGTCGTCTTCGGGGTCGCCGACCTTCACCCCGCGAGTCGCGTCGATCAGGAGCTCGACGAAGCGGTCGTACGCGCTCCGCTCGACGAGGATCCGCGAGCGCGCGCAGCAATCCTGGCCGGCGTTGTCGAAGACCGCGTACGGCGCAGCCGCGGCAGCCTGCTCGAGGTCAGCGTCTGCGAAGACGACGTTCGCCGACTTGCCACCGAGCTCGAGCGTGACGCGCTTGATCGTCGCGGCCGCTCCTTCCATCACGGTCCGCCCCACCTCGGTCGACCCCGTGAAGCCGATCTTGGCCACATCCGGGTGCTCGACGAGACGGCTCCCGACAATCGAGCCCTTCCCGACGAGCACGTTGACGACGCCTTCGGGGATTCCCGCGTCGAGCACGAGCTCCGAGAGCCGGAGCGCCGACATCGGCGTCAGCTCCGCCGGCTTGAGCACGACCGTGTTGCCGGTCGCGAGCGCCGGGCCGAGCTTCCAGGACGAGATGTTGAGCGGAAAGTTCCACGGCACGATCAGGCCGACGACGCCGAGCGGCTCGCGAAAGGTGACGTCGACGCCGCCGGCGACCGGGATCGTCTCCCCGTAGTGCTTGTCGACCGCACCGGCGTAGAAATGGAAGACCTGCGCGACCATCCCGATCTCGGCCCGGGCACCGGCGATCGGCTTGCCGACGTTGCGCGACTCGATCCGCGCGAGCTCCTCCGCGTGCTCCTCGACGAGCGTCGCCAGACGCCTCAGCAGACGCGCCCGGTCGGTGGGCGCGACGGCCTTCCAGGCGGGGAAAGCGGCCTTGGCGCGGGCAACCGCGGCGTCGGTCTCCTCGACGCCTGCCTGCTCGAGCTCCGCGATCGGCTCCTCGGTCGCCGGATTGAGGACGGTCAGCACGGCGCTATTTGACCACTTTCCTTAAGACTCGCGCGCGTGACGCCGATAAATGCCGCGTGACCACGGACCGCGGAGAATCGCAGCAGGCAGTCGGAGAGCTCGTGGCCCACTACGAAGCGAAGGCGCGTGCGGTCGGAAGGCTCGGGGTCGCGATCGGCGCGATGGCCGGTGCGGCCGTAGGGTCGGTGCCGCTCAGCCCCCTCCGTGCCGCGTGGCCGATTCCTTCGAACTTCGGGTTCGCCACGATCCTCGGCGGGCTCTTCGTCGGCGTCATGATCGGTTACGTGATCGGCGACGGCCGTGCGCAGCTCTACCACCGGATGGCCGAGCAGGCCCGCCTCCAGCTCCTAGCTCGAGGAGCGGGTCTCCGAGAACGACGAGCGTATGGCGCAGCTCCTGACCGCACTGACCGCCCGCGCTGCCGCGGCCGTGCAGGCACAGGCGGCACTGCAGCCGCAACAACCTCAGGTCGTGCCGCCAAAGCCACAGCCGGTCGCGGCGGTTCGCCACCCGTACCTCCGCACGGTCGCCATCACCGCGAGGCCCTCGACGCCGCCGCTCTCGCCGCCGACGGCGTCCTAGCCCGACGTCCTAACCCAAGGCGGCGCGGTAGGCGCGCGCCTCCTCGACGAGCGCCTGGAAGAGCGCTGCGTCCTCGCCCTCCTCGGGGTGCCAGAGCACGCCGAGGGCGAATCGCTTCGACGGATCCTCGACCGCCTCGAGCGTGCCGTCGTCGGCCCACGCCGACTCGACGAGCCCTTCGCCGACGGTCCCGAACCCTTGATGGTGGTGCGACTTGACGGGCGCTCGCTCGCCGAGCAGCGTGCCGAGGCGGCTGCCGTCCTTCACGTCGACCTCGTGGTCGGCGAAGACCCCGGGCGTGTGCTTGTGCTTCTCGTCGCCGACGACTTCGGGCAGGTGCTGGACGAGATCGCCGCCGCGCGCGACGTTCAGCACCTGCGAGCCCCGGCACACGGCGAGCACCGGCATGTCACGCTCGAGCGCGGCCGTGAGCAGCGCGAGCTCGCCGCTGTCTCGCTCCGGCCGCGTCCCGATCGTTTCCGGGTGCGCCTCCTGGCCGTACTCCGCCGGGTCGATGTCCGAGCCGCCGGAGAAGAGGATCCCGTCCAGGACGTCGAGCGTCTCCTCGATCCCCTCGTCGCTCGGGGGCACGAGTAGCGGCCGGCCGCCCGCCGCCTCGATCTGACGGACGTACGCGAGCGGGATCACCGCGGCGGGCACGTCCCAGACGCCCCAGCGCACGCTCGGCTCGGCGTAGGCCGTGATCCCGATCACCGGCCTAGCCACGTTCGAAGAACCGTTCGCGCTCGTAACAGGTGACGGCTCGGTCGAAGAGCTCCTGCTCGGTGCGGGCGTAGTTGAGGTAGTGGTCGATCACCTCGTCGCCGAACGCCTCGCGCGCCATCGAGCCGCCCTCGAGCGCCGCGATCGCCTCGCGCAGCGAGTGCGGGAAGCGGTCGGCATCGGACTCGTACGCGTTCCCCTCCAGTGCCGCCGGAAGCGGAAGCTCGTGCTCGATCCCGTGCAGGCCGGCTGCGATGATCGCGGCGAACGCGAGGTAGGGGTTCGCGTCGGCGCCCGGGATCCGCGTCTCCGTCCGCAGCGCCGGCCCGTGCCCGACGATCCGGAAGCCGCACGTCCGGTTGTCGTGGCCCCAGGCAAGCGTCGTCGGCGCCCACGAACCCGGCCGCGTAGCGCTTGTACGAGTTGATGTTCGGCGCCAGGAAGATCGCGAGCTCCTTCAGGTTCGCGATCTGCCCCGCGAGCCAGCCGTTGAACTCCGCGGACTCGCCGGCGAACGCGGCCTCCTCCCCGCGCCAGAGCGAGGAGTGGATGTGGCACGAGCTGCCGATCCAGCTGTGATCGGGCTTCGCCATGAACGTGATCGAGCAGCCGTTCAGGTGCGCGATCTCCTTCGCCCCGTTCTTGTAGATCACGTGGTTGTCGGCCATCGTGATCGCGTCGGCATAGCGGAAGTTGATCTCGTGCTGCCCCGGCCACGCCTCGCCCTTCGAGGTCTCGACCCTGATCCCGGCGCCCTGCATCCCGTTTCGGATCTGGCGGATGAACGGCTCGTCGTAGGTCGCGGCCAGCACGTGGTAGTCGAGGATGTACGGGACCGACGGCGTCAGGTCGCGGTAGTGCTGCTGGTGCGCCTCCTCGTAGGTCTCCTTGAGCAAGTAGAACTCGAGCTCGGAGCCGATCATCGGCGTGAAGCCGAGCGCCTCCGCCCGCTCGACCTGCGCGCGAAGCACCTGTCGCGGGGACGGCGCGACCGGCGAGCCGTCGTGCCAGCCGACATCGCAGAGGACGAGCGCGGTCGCCTCGAGCCAGGGAATGCGCCGCAGCGTCGCGAGGTCGGGGGTCATGCCGAAGTCGCCGTAGCCGCGCTCCCAGCTCGCGAGCGCGTAGCCGGGGACGGGATCCATCTCCATCTCCAGCGCGAGCAGGTAGTTGCAGCCCTCGATCGCGTGCCCCGCGTCGATCTCGTCCACGAAGAACTCGCCCTGCAGGCGCTTGCCCATCAGCCGTCCCTGCATGTCGGTGAAGGCGACGACGACCGTGTCGATCGCGCCTGACTCCACGTCCGCCCGCAACTCGTCGAAGCTGAGCACGAGGGCGATCCTACTCATCGTGACGTCCGACACGTTGACAACGCTTGTGGCAGAAGCGCGTAATAGCGCTGACACGTCACCGACGGTAGGAGGGCGGATGGAAACGGCACCACCCGCAGGCCGCGGCAGCAAGACGACGACGAGCAGATCCTGCACAAGCTCGGCTACGCGCAGGAGCTCTTCCGGGGCATGGGCGGGTTCCAGAACTTCGCGATCTCGTTCACGATCATCTCGATCCTCGCCGGCTGCCTGACGTCGTACTTCGTCGCTTTCGAGCGGGGCGGTCCGGTCGCAGTGACGTGGGGCTGGCTCCTCGTCGGCCTCTTCTCGACGATCATCGCCCCTCGCCATGGCCGAGATCGCCTCGGCCTACCCGACCGCGGGCGGCCTCTACTACTGGGCGTCGAAGCTCGGGAGCCCGGCCTGGGGCTGGTTCACCGGCTGGTTCAACCTGATCGGGCAGATCGCGGTCACTGCGGCGATCGGCTACGGCCTGGCGACGTTCGCGAACGGTGCTGTTCGACTACTGGTTCAGCTACTCCGCACACATGAACGACTGGTTCGGGTTCTCTGCGAACTCGTCGATCTTCGTTCTATACGCGATCTTCTTGATTGCGGCGGGGATCGTGAACATGTTCCAGGTGAGCGATCACGGCGATGCTGAACACGATCTCGGCGTACTGGCACATGGCCGGCGTGGCGTTCATCGTGCTCGTGCTGATCATCGTCCCGGACCAGCCACCAGAGCGTTCGGCTACGTCTTCGGCGAGACGGTCAACGCTCCGGGTTACGGCAACGCTGCGGACAACTTCTCGAATCCGGCGTTCTGGTTCGTGTTCGGGCTCGGGCTGCTGCTGTCCCAGTACACGATCACCGGGCTTCGACGCCTCGGCGCACATGGCCGAGGAGACGCGCAGGCGTCGCGGATGGCCGCCGTCGGCATGTACATGTCGGTCGTCGTCTCGGTGATCTTCGGCTGGATCCTCCTGCTCGCGGTGACGTTCGCGATCCCGAGCACGCAGGGCGCGCTCGACAACATCGGCGTCGTCGTGCCCTAGATCTGGGCGGAGTCGATGAGCCAGACCTGGGCGGAGATCCTGCTCTTCATCTGCGTCGTCGCGCAGTTCTTCTGCCTGACGGCGTCGGTGACCTCGGCGTCGCGGATGATGTACGCGTTCTCGCGCGACCGCGCCGTACCGGGCCACCCGCTCTGGCAGCAAGGTCGCCCACAACCGTGTCCCGCGGAACGCGGTGCTGGCGATCGGTGTCCTCTCCGGGCTGCTGATGGTCCCGACGATCTGGAACGCCTCGTCGGCTATCGGCGTCGGCACCGCGATCGCGGTGATCGGCCTCTACATCGCGTTCGTGCATTCCCGTCTACCTGCGCTTCCGGATGCACGACCAGTTTCGAGCCGGGCGCCTGGAGCCTCGGTCGCCACTACAAGTGGATCGACCTGCTCTCGATCGGCTGGGTCGCGATCATCACGATCCTGTTCATCTTCCCGCTCTACACGGCGGGGCTTCCGTGGGAGACGACTTCTCGCTGGGAGCTGACGAACTACACGGTGCTGTGGTTCGCCGCGATCGGCATCGTCTTCGGCGGCTGGTGCGTTCGTATCGGCGAAGAACTGGTTCAAGGGCCCCGTGCGTCAGGGCACCGAGGAAGAACTCGAGCGGATCGAGGCCGGCTTCGAGTCGGGTGGCACGCCGCAACCGGACCCGGCTGCCTAGCGCGTCAGTTGCTGCGGCAGTGACGAGGGGCGCCGGCGACGGCGCCCCTCGTCGTTCACACCACCGGCGCGGGCACGGTCGGCGCGCTGCGGGCCGACCTGATCAGGAGGACGGCGCCGGCCGCGACGAGTGCGAGCACGCCCGCTGCCAGGAAGGCCGCGGTGTACTCGCCGGTATGGGTGCGAATCAGGCCCGGCGCCCCACGCCGCGGTCGCGGCACCGAGCTGGTGCGCGGCGAAGATCCACGCGAAGACGACGCCTGCCTGCTGGCCGAAGTGGGCCGTCGCCAGTGCGGAGGTCGGCGGCACCGTCGCCACCCAGTCGAGCCCGTAGACGACGACGAACGCGAACATCGCGGCATGCGCCGAGTCGAAGGCGAGCGGGAGCGCGAGCAGGGACAGCCCGCGCAGGGCGTAGTAGGCGAGCAGGAGCATGCGAGGGTCGTACCGGTCGGTCAGCCATCCGGACGCCGTCGTGCCGACGACGTCGAAGACGCCGATCAGCGCGAGCAGCCCGGCCGCGGTCACCTGAGCGATCCCGTGGTCGTGTGCTGCGGGGATCAGGTGCGTCGAGACCAGCCCGTTCGTCGTCGCGCCGCAGACGAAGAACGTTCCGGCGAGAAGCCAGAACACCTGCGTGCGCATCGCCATCGAGAGCGCGTCGAGCGCCGCCCCGAACGCGGGCGCTGCCGTCACGGGCGGCGGGGCTCCAGCTCTCGTCCGCGCCGTACGGCGCCAGCCCGATGTCCTCCGGCCGGTCGCGCATGAATGTGAGCACGACCGGAAGGACGAGCAGCAGCGCGACGGCGGCGATCGCGAAAGCCGCCCAGCGCCAGTCGAACCCGGCGAGCCAGGCGAGCGCCGGCAGGAAGACCAGCTGACCCGACGCGTAGCTCGCCGTCATCAGGCCGGTGACGAGGCCGCGCCTGGCGATGAACCAGCGGTTCGCGATGATCGCGGCGAGCGGCACCGAGACGGCGCCCGTCGCGAGGCCGTTGACGAGCCCCCAGAGCAGGAAGAGCTGCCACGTCTCGGTCATGCGGATCGTCAGCAACGCCGACACGGCGATGACGGCGAGCGAGGTCCCGACGACGCGGCGCACGCCCGCCCGCTCGATCAGCGCCGCCGCGAACGGCGCGCCGAGGCCGAAGCAGAGCAGGTTCAACGAGACTGCGAGGCCGATCGTCTCGTGGCTCCAGCCGAACTCCTGGTGCAGCGGAATCAGCAGCACGCCGGTCGTCGAGCGGAAGCCCGACGCCATCACGAGCGACAGGAACGCGACCCCCGCGACGACCCAGGCGTAGTGGACGCGGGCAGTCACGCTGGTGACAACGTTCTGGCCGCGCCGCGTCATCCCACCCAGGCGCCGCCGTTCTGATCGATCGCCTGTCCGGTGACGCCGCGGGCGTCGTCGGACAGGAGCCACGCAACCGTGCCGGCGATGTCCTTCGGCTCGGACATCCGGCCGAGCGGAACCTCGCGCATCGCATCGCGGTAGGCGTCGTCGCGCGTCCCGCCGGTCGCCGCGGCGATGCCCGTCCAGCCCTTCCCACGCCATGTCGGTGTCGACCCAACCTGGGCAGATCGCGTTCACCTGGATGTTCTCGCCCGCCAGCTCGGCCGCGAAGGAGCGAACGAGCCCGAGGAGGCCGGCCTTCGACGCGGAGTAGCCCGTGTAGCCGGGCACCGCGATCCTGGCGAGGATCGAGGCGATCACGACGAGGTGGCGGGTATCCGGCCCCGGAGCAAGATGGCGGAGAGCGGCGCGGGCGGTGTAGTAGGTGCCGGCGAGATTCGTCGCGACGAGATCGTCGAAGCGGTCGCCGGGGCCGTCGGCGTTCGGGCCGCCGAGCCCGCTGTTGGCGACGAGGGCGTGGATCGGGCCGCGCTCGGCCGCCGCGGTCGCGAACGCAGCGTCGACCTGACCGCGGTCGCGGACGTCGCACGCCGCCGCTCCCGCACCGATCGCGCCGGCCACCTCGCGCAGCCGCTCGAGGTCGCGCGCAAGGAGCGTCAGCGTCGCACCCTCCGGCGGCGAGACGCTCGGCGATCGCCTTCCCGATCCCCTTGCCACCGCCGGTGACGACGACATGCCTGCCCGCGAGTCTCTCCATTCGCTCTCCTTTGTCGCTCTTTGCGTGAAGTTTCGCGCCGGTTCGCACTTGCGGCCCGGCGGGTGCGAGCATAGATTCCTGGTTCGCCGCGGCCCGTCTCTTTCGGTCCTCCGCCCGGCCAAAACCTCCGAATCCGCCTGTAGAACGTCCTGCGCGATCGGCAAAACAAGGCGTTTCTTAAAGAAAAAATCGCAATTTGCGACCACGGCTCTCCGAGCTCCCTTGACGCCCAGGCGGCGTGCCCCTACCTTCCCCCTTGCAGCGAGCACGGAGCGAGATTAGGTCGAGGCTCCACCGGAGGACGAGTAGGCGGAAGCCGAAACGTCAGTCGGAGGAGCGGACGAAATCGCAACCGGCTCGCTGAATTTTTTGTGCCGTAGTCGGGATCGGAATCTGCGGGAGCAGATTCCGATCCACGGCAAGATCCCTGAAGCTGCGTGCGTCGGATTCGGGGCTCGCTCATCCTTCTGGCTCGCTTGGTTCAGTGACAGACGTTAAGGCGCGTCTCGCAAATGTTGTGCGCGTTTAAGGAAAAGATCGCAATTTGCGACTTGTTCACTTTTCGAGCCCTTGCGTCCTCGGTTCATCGCCCCTAGATTCCCCCTTGCAGCGAGCACGGGACGCGAGTAGGTCGAGTCCACACCGGTAGGCCGTAGGCGGAAGCCGAAAGTCCGTCGGGGTGGCGGACGAAAGCGCACCCGGCTCGCTGAATTTCTTTGTGGCGCAATCGGAAACGGGATCTGCGGAAGCAGATCCCGTTTCGCGCCAAGATCCCTGAAGCTGCGTGCGTCGAGTTCGGGGCTCGCTCAGCAGGCTGCTTGCTCGCTTGGATCATTGGCCGACGGCTCGGCCGGTAACGTCGGGTGGTGCGCCCGCTTCTTGTTCTTGTCTGCGTGGTCGTGTTTGTCGACGCGATGCTGTTTGGGGCGCTCGCGCCGCTCGTGCCCGGCTACGCCGACGAGTTCGGGCTCTCGAAGACCGGCGCCGGGCTGCTCGTCGGCGCCTTCGGGGCCGGCGCCGTGCTCGGCGCCATCCCCGGCGGGCTGGCCGCCGCGAGATACGGGCCGAAGCTCGCCGTCGTCTCCGGGCTCATCCTCCTCGCCTTCGCCAGCTTCGCGCTTCGCCGCCGCCGAAGGGCCATGGGCGCTCGGACTCGCACGGTTCGTCCAGGGAGCCTCCAGCACGATCACCTGGGCCGGCGCGTTCGCCTGGTTGACAGTCGCCGCCCCACGCGACCGCCGCGGCGAGCTGATCGGCACCGCATTCGGAGCCGCCGTCTTCGGCGCCATCCTCGGCCCGATGTTCGGCGCCGTGGCCGACGCCGTCAGCGTCCGCGTCTCGTTCGCGGCCGTCGGCGGCATCGCAGCCCTCCTCGCAGCCGCGGCGGCCACCCGCCCGAGCTCGCCTCCGCAGACGCACACACCCGGCGCAGTGGGACGCGCCTTCGCCGACCGCAGCTTCCTCGGCGGACTCTGGTTGAACATGCTCCCGGCCATCCTCTTCGGGGTGCTCGTCGTGCTCGTTCCGCTTCAGCTCGACGAAAGTGGCTTCACGCCGCTGGCGATCGGCGCCGTCTTCCTCCTGGCCGGGCTGCTCGAGACGGTCGTCAACCCGTTCCTGGGCCGCTTCTCCGATCGGCGCGGCCGCCTCCTGCCGATCCGCGTTGCGCTTGCGGCCTCCGTCGTCGTCGCGATCGCCTTTGCGATCGCACGCGACCCGTACGCGATCTCGTTCCTCGCCGTCCTCGCCGCGATCTCCTTCGGGGCCTTCTACACGCCTGGGATGGCGCTCGTCTCCGACCGCGCTGAGTTCGTCGGGCTCTCGCAGGCCATCGGCTTCGGGATCATGAACACCGCCTGGGCGCTCGGGAACATGACCGGCCCGGCGCTGGCGGGCACGATCGCGGACGCTGCCGGCGACGGGTTGCCCTACGTGCTCGCTGCGGTGCTCTGCGCCCTCACCCTCGCTGCGACCTCGCGACTGAGCTCACGGGCGGGAACCGCTCGAGCACCCACCTAGCGTCGAGCGGCCGCTTCGAATAGTGCTCGCCGTTGACGAGCGCGTAGTCGCCCGTCGTCGGATCCATCGGCAGCCGCCTCTCCGCCGGATACCAGCGGTTGTGGCGGTCGATCAGGTCGTTCACCTCGCCGAAGTCCCAGCGCTCCGCGACCTCTTGCCAGGCCGCCGGATCGCTGCCCCGCAGCCGGTACTCCTCTGCGAGCACCTCTTCATGCGCCGCCGTCAATGCCGCGATCTCACGCAGCCGGGCCATGTACGGCGGCGGCCCGCCGAGCGAGGCGAGATAGTTGCTCGCGTCCGGACGGAAATGGCGCAGCCGCAACGCCAGCTGCTTGCCGGCCAGCGGGTTGTCGCGCATGTCCTCCACGAGCCCCTGGAGATTCCGGCGGTCGCGAGGCGTCTCGGGCAGCACGACCCCCTGACGCATGATCCGCTCACGCTCGCGGCGCTCCACAGACTCAGCGTAGCGCTACCGGCCGAGCAGACGGCTCAGGAAAGACCGGCGCGGTTCGGGCTCCGGCGCGTGCTCCTGCTGCGGTGCCTCGTAGAGCGCACGGACGTTCTCGACCGATCGCTGCCGGGCCTGCTCGGCCCGCTCGCGGTCTCCCTGAAGCGCGGCGCGCATGTCGTGGATCTGGCTCTCTTCCTTCACCGCTCGAAGGTTCGATCCACCCGCGGTGGTTCCTTCCCGAGGTATGCACAGCGCCGCCAGTCACCCGGGAGCGGCGAGGGCCCGAACCTGAGAACGGTGAGCTCCTCCCCCTCGATCTCGATCAGATCTCCGCGAGTGGGTGGCGGTCCATCCCGCTCGAAGAGCCGATAGCCATCCGGCGAGTACGCGAACAGCACGTGACCTCGCACCACAGGCCCTGGGTTCGGTGCCGGACTAGCCACGGCGTTCGGTACTGGAGTCGGCTCGCGAGCGGGGCCGAGCGCCACCTCGTCGAGCAGCTCGACGACCCGCTCGATCAGCTCCGCGAGGCGGTCGAGCGAGGGCAGGAGGACAGGCGGCGGCGGACGCCGCCGGCGAAACAAGCGCCGAAACCACATGCGGGCGGGTTCGCCCCGCTCGACCGTCTCCCTGCGCTAGAACGGCAGCTCGCCCTCGACGTACCGCGTCCGCACGACCTCGGACGTCTCCGCGTATGCCTCGTCGCCGTCAGTCGTCTCCTGGGAGACCCCGGCCCCGTGCTTCAGCGCCGTCTCGTCGACCGGGTAGAGCAGCCCCTCCGGTTCGTGGCGCGCGCCAACGGCGAGCACGACCAAAGGATCGGACCCGGCGGCGACGATCACGTGCTTGGTCCACGGCGGACAGTGCACGAAGTCCCAGGCCTTCAGCGGCCGCTCCTCACTCTCGACGATCAGGATCCCCTCGCCGGCCAGGACGAGGAAGTTTTCCTGCGCGTTCTCGCCGTGGTACATGCACATCGGCTGGCCCGGCTGCAGGACCGAGATGTTCATGCCGACCTCCCGAAAACGGGCGTCGCCCCGGCCCTCCCAGCTCGTGCCGCGGCCGAACTCGGCGGTTTCTCCCCAGACCGCGTCTCTCGTGTTCAGCACGTACCACCCCTCGTTCTCCGGGAGAAGTCCGTACTCCGTCTCCTTCACTCTCGCTTCCTTCACGTCTCCTCCCCTGCCGCGCGTGCGGCTTCGACCAGTTTTGCCGGCGCCACCTCGGCGTACGCGTCCTCGGCGATCCCCGCGAGCTCGTTCCAGTCGAGACCGCGATCGAGGCGGACGCCGAGCCAGCCGCGATGCCCGACATACGGCGGCCGGAAGAAGCGCTCGGGGTCGGCCTCGACGAGCATCCCCTGCGTCCCGTCGGCCGCAGCGCACCAGATCGCAAAGCGGCCGTCGCCGTGGTGATCGGTCAAGACCATCAGGAACGAGCGCTTCTCGCGGACGAAGAACGTCGGCGCACCGTGGCTGAGCCGTTCGCTCGTCTCGGGCAAACCGAGACAGATCTCGCGGAGCTTCTCCAGGACGCGTTTACGCTCGGCGGCGTTCACCGTTCGATCCTCGCATACGACCGCAGGCCGACGGCCCGCTCGTCGCGATCGTCGTGAGCGCGGACGAGCGGGCCGATGTGCAGGCGGAGCCTCAGCCTGCTGCCCGGCTTAGCGGGAGAACGACCGGCGAGCGGGAGCGCTCACCAGTCCGGACGTGTCACGTGCCTGCAGGGTGACCGTGTGCCGGCCCTTCCCGCGGAAGCGCTGCAACGGCACCCAGTTGCGGGTGTAGGCGCCACACGGATTCGGTGCAACCCGGGTCGTGAAGCGACGCGTGTAGGACGCCTTGCCCGGGCGGGAGTCCGTGGCGATGATCGTCAGATTCTTCGCCGTGTCGTCGCAGACGCGGAAGCGCGCGTAGACCCGGGCGCCGACGAATCGGATCGAGATGATCGTCAGGGCGGGCCGCTTGTTCGTGACCGGAGCGGTCGGGTCGACGATCGGCGTGAGGCCCGACAGAGCCGAGCCGGCGCCGCCGGCGTTCTTCGCGGTCACCTCGACGCGCAACCGGAAGCCGAGGTCGAGAAGACGCACGCCGTAGGTCTTCGCGGTCGAGCCCGAGATCGCGGCACAGCCCGTGCCGTCGGCATCGCACCGCTGCCACTGGTACGCGAACGAGGTCGGACTGTTGGTCCAGGTCCCGTCCTCCGCGGTGAGCGTCTCCCCTACTCGTGCATCGCCGGTGA
Organism: uncultured Gaiellaceae bacterium; assembly: GCA_963763755.1. GTDB lineage: Bacteria > Actinomycetota > Thermoleophilia > Gaiellales > Gaiellaceae > Gaiellasilicea. The sequence goes on along the minus strand of CAVXQE010000010.1, from coordinate 54,142 downwards.
TCGACGGACGCGCCGTGTTCACGGGAGCCGTGCCTGCAGTGACGACCGCGGTCGGTCCCGACCGAGCCGACGCGGATCCGTCGGCGTTGACGGCGAGGACCCGGACACGGAGCGTGTGGGTCGCGTCGGCCGTCTTCAGGAGATAGGTCTTCTCCACCGCCCCTGCGATGTTCCCGCAGGACGCGCCCGCTCCGTCACAACGCTGCCACTGGTACTGGAACGACGTGGGGCTGTTCGTCCAGGTGCCGTTCTGAGCAGTCAGCGTCTCGCCGACCTTGGGCGTGCCGGTGATCGACGGCGAGGTCGTGCTGGTAGGCGGTGCCGCCGCGGCGGTCGCCGCCCAGACGAAGACGGCGCCCGCCGTCATCGCCAAGGACATCAGGATGCGCCTCGTATTCACAAGATCCCTTTCGTGGATTACCACTTTCAAACGGGAAATTGGAAGGCCCGGATGCGGCTTCGCTGTGAAGAAACCGTAAGCATCGGCCGCGGTAGCGAGGCTTCGAAATCCGCCCGACCGGGGTAGCAGTAGAACTACGTACACACGACTCTGAGGGGGAAACAGATGCGTCGTCTTGTCCTGTTGCTCACAACCTTGGCCTGCCTGCTGGTCCCGGCCGCGCTGGCGAAAGGCTCGTTCCCGGAGACGATTCCGCTCCCGAACGGGTTCCAGCCGGAAGGGATCGCGGTCGGCAAGGGCGATACGTTCTACGTCGGCTCCATTCCCACCGGCGCGGTCTACGCCGGCAGCCTCCGCACAGGGACGGGCAACGTCCTCGTGCCCGGCGCGACGGGTCACGCCGCGACCGGGCTCAAGTACGACCGCGGCCAGCTGTGGGTCTCCGGCGCCGGGACCGGAAAGGCGTTCGTCTACAGCGCCCGCAACGGCGCGCTGCTGAAGGAGATCCAGCTCGCGACCAGTGCAGGCCCGACGTTCATCAACGACGTCGTCGTCACCTGGCGGGCGGCGTACTTCACCGACTCCAACCGCCCGGTGATCTACAAGGTCGCGAAGTCCTGGCATGGGTCGCCCGGAGCCGTGACCGCGATCACGCTCACCGGCGACTATCAGCACGTCCCCGGCTTCAATCTGAACGGCATCGACGCAACGCCGAGCGGCAGGACGCTGCTCGCCGTCCAGAGCGCGACCGGGAAGCTCTTCACGATCGACCCGAAGACCGGCGCGACGAAGCTCGTCGACCTCGGCGGCGCAACGCTTCCGAACGGCGACGGCATCCTCCTGCACGGCCGGACGCTCTACGTCGTGCAGAACCAGTTGAACAAGATCGCCGTCGTGAAGCTGAATCACAGCCTCACGCAGGGCGTCGTGACCCGGACGATCACCGACTCCGACTTCGACGTGCCGACGACGATCGCCAAGTTCGGCAAGTGGCTCTACGCCGTCAACGCCCGCTTCGGGACGGCGAGCGGCCCGGACGCGACGTACCAGGTCGTCCAGGTGCGCCGCTAACCCAAAAGAGGGATGCGTGCGGGCCCCTCGGCCGCCGAAGCCAGAAGCATCAGCTCAGCGGCCGAGGGGGTCACCCGCATGCGTTCGTCGAAGACACCGATTCGCACCGTTGCCTGCGTCATCGGGCTCGGCCTGGTGCTCGTCCAGGCCGCGTTCGCCGGCGAGAAACAGCCGATCAGGTTCAACGCTGCAGATCAGGCCGCCGCCAAGGCTGTCACGCTGAAGGCCGCCGACCTTGGTCCCGCTTGGAAGGGCGGCGCGAAGAAGCCCGACCTGACTTCCGACGACGATTGCTCGTTCAAGCGCTCCGACCTCGTTCTCACCGGGGCCGCGAAGTCCGAGTTCAAGCTGGAGGCCGCGGGAGCGTCCGTCACCTCTGAGTCGAATGTCCTTCAGACGCCGGCCATGGTCGGAGCGGAATGGCGCCGCAGCAACGGAAACAGCAGCTACATGGCGTGCGCACGAGAGGTCGTGATGAACACGGACGACCCGAAGGTCAAGGTCGTCTCGTTCAAGAAGATCGCGTTCCCGAAGCTCGCGCAGTACTCCACCCGGTACCGCATGGTCGCCGACTACGGCGACGCGGGGAACGCGGTCCGTGTGCTCGTCGACGTCGTCGTGCTGGGGCGAAACCGGACGGAGATCTCTCTCGTCGTCACGATGGCGTACGCAGACCGGACACAGGCGGATCTCGTCGAGCGCGCCCTGGCGCAACTCCTGGTCAAACGGATCGCGGCCTGAGAGCGAGTCCGAGCACCGTAGCCGCGGCTACCTAGGTCACGCGTGGGCCGACGGGATGAGGAGAACCCGATCGGGGGATGGTATGACCGCACGCCGTCTGCCAGGATCGAAGAGTCAACGGCGGTGCGGCACGTCCCGAGGTTTTTCAGGGGGTTGCACCGTGCGTTCGAGAGTTCCAGGTACAGATGTTGCGTGAGCCAGGCGACCACGTCGCCGCTGCGCGACGCCGCGAGGAGGAGACCTGGACCGGTGTGGGCGAGGACTGGCTCGACTCGCTGGGCGAGTCCGAGCCTCTGGACATCGGCCGCCCGCTCGCTCCGGGACAGCGTGTCCGCGTCTTCGGCGGCTACGACACGAACCCGGCTTGGCTGCAGGACGACCCGGATGGGTACGAGGGTGTCGTCGCCGAGTTCATCCCCGGCCGGAACGACCTTCCCGCCGCTGTGATCGAGCTCGATGTGCCCCTCTTCGCAGGCGGGATCGAGGGCGGGATCGTCGTCCTCGAGCAGGCCTGGGATGGGATTCCCTGGGGGCAGACGTCACCGCGAGTCCACGTCGAGCTGTGCGACTTCAAGCCCGAGCATGCGCGGTGGCAGGACCGCCGCCGGGGCGCGTGGATCGAATCACACGCGACCTTCGAGGTCGTCCCGGGCTGAGGCGATCAGCGACGTCGTCGCACGACGCGCTGGCCGAGACGGTCGGCCCGCGACCCGGAGAAGCGGGCAGCAAAGCGATCGCCGTAGACCGTCAGAAGCGCGATGGAGACCGAAAGCCAGAATGCGCCGCCCGCGATCCCGGCGAGAACGTCGGAGAGGTAGTGGACGCCGAGATACAGGCGACTGAAGCCGATCAGCGCCACGAACAGCACCGTGCCGGAGACCAGGATCAGCCGGGCGATCGGGGTGCGGAGACGACCCCACGCGAGGTACGCGAAGGCGCCGTAGGCAGCGGTCGAGATCATCGCGTGGCCGCTTGGAAACGAATACGTGTCGATATGGACGAATGCGACCTCGGGGCGGGGACGGTGGAACGACAGCTTGAGGATGAGGTTCAGCAGTTCCGCGCCGCCGAGCACGACTGGAAGCAGCGCAGCATCGACGACACGGCCGCGGCGGTAAAGCGCGACGCAGACGACGGCCGCGATCGCGAGTGCGACTGCAGGGCTGCCGAAGAACGTCAGGACGCGGAAGAAGTCGATGCCGAACGTGGTCCGCTCGCCTGCGAGCCAGCGCGCGAAGCTGACGTCCCAGCGGGCGAGTGGGTCGTTGGTCACGTAGTCCTCGGCGATGTGAGCGAACGCGATCGCCGAAAGCGCAGCTGCTGCCAGCGCAAGCGTCAGCCGCCGCTGTTTTGGATCCCGCCACACAGCGGCGACGGCCGCCGTCGTCCCGTGCGCAACACGACCTGTGCGGCCGCCGTCCATTCGCCTCGCGTACCCCGGAAGTTCCATCCCCACCCACGGTACCTCGATTCGCGCAGAATGACCTGCTGTGGCCCTGAACGAAAAGCGGCGAGTGCACGTCACGGGCGACGTACCGAGACGTGTCGCGGAGGCCCTCGAGCAGGACTTCGAGCTGGTCTCGGACCCAGCCGAGGCCGAGGGAGTCCTCTCACTCATCAACACCGTCGTCGACGACGCGTACCTGGAGCGGGCCGGCGCGCAGCTCGAGGTGGTCGCCAACTACGGCGTCGGCGTCAACAACATCGACCTCGAGGCGGCACGTCGCCGTGGCGTCGTGATCGCCAACACCCCGGACGTGCTGACGAAGACGACCGCGGAGCTCGCGATCGCCGTCACGCTTGCGCTGCTCCGACGGGTGGTCGAGGGCGACCGGTTCATCCGGTCGCGCTCTCCCTGGTCGTTCTCGCTCGAGTTCATGCTGGGAGAGGGACTCGACGGCAAGACGTTCGGCATCGTCGGCGCCGGTCGGATCGGCCGGGAGACGGCGCGCCTCGCGGAAGCGTTCGGCGCGCGGCCGATCTTCAGCGGTCGTAACGATCCGCTGGACGAACTGCTGGCCGTCGCCGACGTCGTCAGCCTCCACTGCCCGCTGACGCCGGAGACTCGCCATCTGATCGACGAAACCGCGTTGGCGGCGATGAAGCGCTCGGCGGTGCTGGTCAACACCGCGCGGGGGCCGATCGTGGACGAGCGCGCGCTCGTGGACGCCCTTCGTCAAGGGAGTCATCGCAGGGGCCGCGCTGGACGTCTACGAGTTCGAGCCGGAGGTCAGCGAAGAGCTGCTCGCGCTGGACCAGGTGGTGCTCACACCACACATGGGCAGCGGCACACAGAGCACGCGGGAGGCCATGGGAATGCTCGCGGTCGACGCGCTCCGAAGCGTGCTGATCCACAACAGCCGCCGCCAACGCCGTCGTTCCGGCGCCTCAGCCGGACGTGTAGACGCGGATGACGTCGATCGCATCGTCTGCGGAAGGTCTCGACGGATCGTTGCTGCTCTCGCGGCCACGGGCGGCGCGGCTGCGGGCTCGCCTCTCGGCGAGTCGGCGAGCAGCTGCAACGCGGCGGAGTCATCCTCGTCATCCGTCACGCGGCGACCGACCAGTCGAAGCCCGACCAGGATCCGGTCGACCTGAATGACTGCCGGACGCAACGGAACCTCTCGGCCCAGGGCCGCCAGGACGCGAAGCTCATCGGGCAAGCCGTGCGGCGACTGAAGCTTCGGATCGGAGCCGTCCTCTCGAGCCGGTTCTGCCGGACCCGCGAGACGGCAAAGCTCGCGTTCGGCCGCGCGACCATCAGCCCTGCGCTTCTGAACACCATCACGTCCGAACATGACGCGGCCTGGCGACGGCAGATCCGTGCAGCGCGTGCGCTCTTCGGGACGAAGCCGGCCGCCGGACGAGTCACCGTGCTCGTCACGCACGGCGTTGTCGTCGGGGACGTGACGGGAGACACGCTCGAGGAGGGAGAGACTCTGGTCTACCGCCCGCTCGGCAACAGCAAGTTCCGGCTGATCGGCCGCATCCTCCCGCGGGCGTGGGCAGCGCTGCGCGGCCCGGCCCCGTAAGCGCGCTCAGCTCGTCCGGATGACCACAAGCTTGTCGACGCCCGATTCCGCGCCCCACACCTCGCCGCGGCGGCCGAGGATCTGCCTCACGTTCGCGGGCGAGCTCGGGAGACCGATGCGTGTGAACTTCTCCGTCCTGGGATCGAAGCGGACGAGCGCGTTCGCACCGAAGTCACTCAGCCAGACGGTGTCCGTCTCGTCGACGTAGACCGCGTACGGCATCGGCGACGCGCCCGGGAGGCGCCATTCGCGCCAGCGCCCGGTCGCCGGGGCATACATCGCGACCTTGCCGGCGTTCCACTCGCTCACCCAGATCCGGCCCTTCGAATCCGACCACGCGCGCCGGGCGCCCTGATCGCGCGTCGGCGGCTGGAGGACGCGGGCGGTCGAACGCGCGACGTCCACGCGGCCGAGGTAGCTGCCGGCGAGCGAGGCGTAGTAGACGGCGCCCGACGGTGTTGCCGTGATCCCGTACGGACCTGGCCCTCGTGGTGCTGCGAAGACCCGCACCCTCCCGCTACGCGGGTCGAGGCGCCCGTAGATGCCACTCTGTCCGGTGAACCAGAGGATGCCGTGGCGGTCGAAGGTCGCCGTATTCAAGTTCGCGCCTGGGGACGATGCGGGCAGCGGAAAGCGGCGCACGCGGAGTGTCTTCGGATCGACCCGAACGATCGCGTTGAGCCCGCCGTCGGTGATCCACGGCGCTCCATCGGGGCCGACGATGACGCCGTGCGGCGCCGAGCCCTCTCCCAGAGCGGTGTGCCTCGTCCGACCGGTCTTCGGGTCGAGCCAGCCGAGCTCGCCGGATCGTTGCGCCGTGTACCAGACTCCTCCGTCGCGCGCGGGCGCGACATCGTGTGGGCCGCTTCCCGCCGGGACGGGATACTCGCGGATGGTGGGCGCTGCGGCGGAGCTCGTTCCATCCGTCGCGGCACCCGCGAGAGCGGCGAGTACGACCAACACGAGGATGACCGTCCATCCGCGCACCGATCCAGTATGCCTCGGCTGGGTTGGAGCGCGGTCTCGATCGTTGTAGAGTCGGCGCGCCCGATGCCCGCGACCGCCCGCATAGCTCTCACGCCGCGAGGCGCGCCAGGCCGCCCGAGCGACGGAGACGCCGCCCGCCGAGACCGCTCGCCTCTGGGCCGATGTGCTCGGCAGGATCCCCCTCTTCGCGAACGTTCCGGCCCGTCAGGTTCGCAAGATCGCGAGTCTTGGCAGCCTGGCCCGGTACGAGGCGAAGACGCCGATCGTCACCGCGGGCGATCCGGGCGAGGCGTTCTACGTCATTCTCAGCGGCCGCGCCAAGATCCAGCGAGGACGCGGACGTGCCGTCGCGGAAATCGGCCCAGGTTCCTACTTCGGCGAGATGGCGCTCATCGACGGAGCGCGCCGGTCCGCAACGATCGTCGCCGAGACGGAGACCACGTGCTTGATGTTGACCCGCAAGCGATTCGCCAAGGTCCTGCGAGGCGAGCCCAGCGTGGCTCTCGCGCTCTTGGGGACGCTCGCCGCCCGCGTCCGTGAGCTGGAGGCGTCACCAGCCGACTAGCAGGCCGACTAGCCGTCGGGCAGGAAGCCGCGGACGCGCTCGAGGGTCTCGAGGATCAGCCACGGTGGCACCGACTTGACCGTTCTCGCGATCAACGAGGCGACGAAGCCTGAGAGGTCGCCCGCCGCTGTCGCTTCGGCGACGGAGCGCTCGAGCCCGTCGTGGACTGCGCGCTCCGCGTGCGCGCGGGTGATGTGGTGCTCGGCCGCGTACGCGTCCAGCGACTTCTCGTCCCTCAGGGCGAGCACGAGCTCCTCCCGTGACGTCCCGAGCTCGCAGGCGGCCCCATCGAGCGCCGAGAGCGCGACCTGCTCCAGCACAGCCTGCAGGCCGCCTGGGTGTCGCCATTCGCGCTTCACGCACGGATCGGCGACCGGAGTCGGCTCGTAGGAGCCACCGCCGAGAGCGACGTAGGGAACGACGACCGCCGCCACCGCCGCGAGTGCGACCAGAAGAGGCGCGGCCCGCCTCAGAGCTGCTCTCCTCGCGAGATCGCCACCGGAACGAGAGCGGCGAGGGCGAGCGCGGCCGCGAGCAAGAAGGGGATCGAGAACGCGTCTGTCACCGCCCGATCGAGCTGATCCTGCATGGCCGTGATCAAAGCTCGGTAGTCACTGTCGTCCGGGCGGTCCGCAAGCGCCACCGAGACGTCGGGCAGCTCTCCCCTCTTCTCGGCCGTGTCCACCTCGTCGAGCACGTCCTGCGCGACCCGAAGCTTGTCGAGAGCCGGAATCCGACTGTCGAGCACCGCGGCGGCCCCTGATCGCACGGCCTCGTCTCGGCTGTGTTCGAGCGCCGACGTGAGAACCGGGGCGAGCAGGAGCAGGCCGAGCACGACTCCTGCATGCCGCGCAGCCAGCGTCCAACCACCGTGCACGATCTGCTCGACGCGGCCCGCGAGGGCTCTCTCGGTCAGGGCGGCGAGAGCGAGACCGATCCCCGCTCCCACGAGGAGTTGGGGCGCGATCGTCCAGCCCCAGCCGGCGCGCGGCAGCAGCGCCAACGCTGTCAATCCCCCCGCCACGAGGACGACGCCGCTGGCGATCCTGATACCGGCGCCGGCCCAGTCGGAAGGCGCGCGCCCCGCCGCGATCGCGGCGAGCGGCATCACCGTCACCACCAGCCCCGCCGTCGCCGGCGACATGCCCCAGCCGGAGACGAGGAGGAGCACGAGGAGGAAGAGCGCAGCCACGAGACCGCCGGAGAGGAGAAGCAGTGCGGCATTGGCGCTCAGGTGCGGCCGACCGGCGGGCTCGCGCGTTCGCTGCTCGGCGATCCCCCGCAACGTGACGAGCGTGACAAGCGGCAGGAGGGCGAGTGGCACCTGCACGAAGAAGATCGACCTCCAGCCGAACAGCTCCGTCAAGATGCCGCCGGCGCCGGGCCCGAATGCCGCGCCGAGGACGCCCGCGGTCACCCAGACGCGCGCCGCGCGGGCTCCGCTGCCGGTCGTCTCCGCGAGAAGGTCGAGCGCAGCGACGACGACGAACGCCGCACCGACCGCCTGGACGCAGCGGGCGGCGACGAGCAGCGCGAACGACGGTGCAAGCCCACAGGCCAGAGATGCGGCGGCGAAGACGAGCGCGCCGGCGAGGAACGCTCGGCGTGGCGCGCGCCGCGCGAGCAACGCGGCGGGGACGGCGACAAGCGCGAGGACGAGGTTGAAGGACGTGAGAACCCAGGCCACCGTCGTGATCCCGACGTCGAAGCGTCCGAGAATCTCGGGCAGCGCGAGCGTGACGATCGAGGAGTCCGCGAGCGCGAGCCCGACGGCAAGACCCAGCAGCCCCGAGCGCATCCACCGAGTCTATGGTGAGCGGGGGCCGACGCATCTATCGTCCTCGCATGCGCATCTGCTCGCTGTTGCCGAGCGCGACGGAGATCATCGCGCAGCTCGGATTGATCGACTCGCTCGTCGGGGTCTCAGAGGAGTGCCGCTGGCCTCCCGAGGTCGTCGGGAAACCCGTGGTCACAGCGGCCAGGATCGATCCGTCGACCCTGACCAGCCTCGAGATCGACCAGGCCGTGCGCGAGTCGGTCGGAGACGGTGAGTCGCTGTACACAGTCGACGCCGACCTGATCGACGCGCTCGCCCCGGATCTGATCGTGACGCAGGACCTCTGTGCCGTCTGCGCCGTCTCGAGCAATCAGCTGGCGACCGCGTGCCCGGTCGCAGCCGACGTGCTCTCGCTCGATCCGCGAACGCTCGCCGGCGTCGCGGAGTCGGTCGGCGTGCTCGCAACGACTCTCAGCGCCGTCGACCGCGGCGATCGGATCGTGTCGCAGATGTGGGAGACGATCGAGGCGGCCGCCGACTCGGTGCGCGGCTTGCCACGCCGGCGCGTCTTCTTCGCCGAGTGGATCGAGCCGCCGTTCTGCGCCGGGCACTGGCTACCGGAGATGATCGAGCTCGCCGGCGGCGCCGACATCCTCGGCCATGCGGGCCGGCCTTCCTACGCGACGACGTGGGACACGGTGCTCGCACACGAGCCCGAGCTCGTCGTGATCGCCCCCTGCGGGTTCGACGCCGACACGGCGGCCGAGCGCGCCGCCGAGCTTCGCCTGCCCTGCCCCGCCGTCGCGGTGGACGGCGACAGCTACTACTCCCGGCCGGCGCCGCGACTCGCCGACGGTGTTCGCCAGCTCGCGCATCTCTTCCATCCAGAGGCCGCGCCGGATCCGGGCTTACCGGCAATCGCGCTGGCGAGGGGACGCGCCACGACCGCAGCGCGCCCCCTCGATTCGTTCTCGACCTAGTCGGCAGGCAACGACTCGCCCGGGCTGTCGAGCCTCTGGTCGAGGCACGAGACTTTTGTCGATCGAGATAGAGGGCTGAATCGGCCCTATTTCCACCTTAGCCTCGAGGAAACAGCGTCGAGGGAGGTTCGGGAATGAGCATCGCAGCGTCGGTCGAGTCGAGCGCGAACGACTTCGACTTCTGGAACGGCACGTGGCATGGGCGGAATCGCCGGCTGCGAGAGCGCCTCGCCGGCTGCGAGGAGTGGGACGAGTTCGAGGGGATCTGCATCGCACGGCCTCTCCTCGCTGGGCTCGGCAACATGGACGAGTTCCGCACCGACTACAACGGCGGGCTCGTCGGTCTGTCGCTGCGCTTCTTCGATCCGAAGACCCGCCTGTGGTCGATCTACTGGACCGACACCGGGCGGAGCGGACTGCTCGAGCCGCCCGTCGTCGGCTCGTTCTCGGACGGCGTCGGAGTGTTCGAGTGCGACGACACGTTCGACGGCCGCCCCATCGTCGTCCGGTACGTGTGGTCGGACATGACGGCCACGACTGCGCGGTGGGCGCAGTCGTTCTCGGCCGACGCCGGCGAGACCTGGGAGACCAACTGGACGGTCGAGCACAGGCGGGTGTGAACTCACCTGCCTGCGAGACGGCGGGTGACGCGCAGGAGGTACTCCTCACGGTTGAGCGGGTTGTTGTCGAACCGCGGCCGCCTCGGGATCGCCCCGCTGACCGGCTGATAGCGGTCGAAGACGCACTCCAGCACTCCCTCGCCATGCGTGAGGGCCGGTAGCTGTTGCCGCAGCCTGCGCACGCGAGCCGCCGGAACGTGCCCCTCGACCGTGCTCGACAGACCATGAGTGGTCTGCGTTTGCGGGACTGCATGCAACCGCGCCAGCGCAGGCAGGACGACTCCGAGCGATTCCGCCGGCACATCGAGGACGAACCGGTCGATGGGCTCGTACACCATGGTTCCCGCCTGCTCGAGCGCGCTCATCAGGACGAGCGGCGTCAGGTTGCGGAAGTCGCTCCCGGTGCTCGACATGCTCTTGTCGAAGCCTTGATGGGCGTGGCTCTGCCGCGGTGCGTAGCCGGAGTGCGTCATCGAGACAACGCAGTCGGGCACGTCCCAGCCGTAGATGCCTTGCTGCAGCGTCTCCCGAACCGTCTCCTCGACCGCCCTGAAGAACGAGTACGGCATCGCCCCGAGCTCGACCTCCAGGAGAAACCGGACGCCGGCGCCGGGCGGCGCAGGCTCGACGCGGAGCCCGATCCCCGCGAGGAACGGGTTGGACGGCTCGTGCATGGTTTCGACGGCCGAGCCGGTGCCGACAGGTCGTTCGACGCAGATCGTCGTCGTCTCGCGAAAGCCGACATCGACGTCGAAGTCGTCTGCCAGCGTGGCCTGGATGACCTCCTTCTGCACCTCGCCGTAGAGCGAGACCGAGATCTCCTGCCGGATGTCGTCCTGCCGGACGTTGATCAGCGGGTCCTGCTCGGCGAGCTGGGCGAGAGCGACGCGGAGCCGGGCCTTGTCGTCAGGCGTGCTGGGAACGACGACCGTCTCGAGGGTCGGCGGCGCGAAGTGATGATCTGTCGCGCCTGTTCGCGACCGTCCGATCGTGTCGCCGATCTGGATCTCGCCGAGACCCCAGAGCTTCCCGATCTGACCCGCGCAGACCGACTCGCGCTGGACGGCAGAGCCGCGGTCGAACACGTCGATTGCTGTCACCTTGCGCTCGACGTCCTGGCCGAACCGCAGCCGCTCTCGCACTCGGACGGTCCCGGAGAACATGCGGACGTAGGCGATCTTCTCCCCGGCCTTGCCCCGTTCGACCTTGAAGACCGTTCCCGAGGCGTCGGCGTCGCAGTCGCCTTCGGCGGCAGGCAGGAGCTCGGCGATGCCGCCGATCAGCGACTCGACCCCTGCGCCGGTGAGTGCCGAGCCGAAGAACACCGGATGCAGGAGCGCCTGCTTGGTCTGCGCCGCGAGCTCCTCGCGCAGTCGCCGGTACGGAACGCTCGTTTCGTCGTTCACGTAGGCCGCCAGGATGGCGTCGTCGCGGTCGGCGACCGCCGAGGCCAGCCGAGCCCCGAAATCGGCATCGGCCGCACCCGACGGCGTGAAGCCGGCGGCGCGCGTACCGAGGTCGCTGGCGGATCCGATCGGGATGATCGCAGGCGTGAGTCGCTCCGAGATCGCCTGCAGGACGCGCTCGTCGCCGGCGCCGGGGCGGTCGATCTTGTTGACGAAGATCAGCGTGGGCACACGCAGCCGCTGCAGCGCCCGCATCAGCAGGCGCGTCTGTGCCTGCACACCTTCGACGGCGGAGATCACGAGTACGGCACCGTCGAGAACGCTCAACACCCGCTCCACCTCGGCGATGAAATCCGGGTGGCCGGGCGTATCGATCAGATTGACAGTGGCGTCAGCGAGCGCGAACGACACCACCGCAGACTTGATCGTGATGCCGCGCTGCCGCTCCAGCGCCAGTGAATCGGTCTGGGTCGTGCCGTGATCGACGCTGCCGATCTCGTCGATGACACCAGCCGCGTAGAGCAGCTGCTCTGTGAGTGTTGTCTTACCGGCGTCTACATGCGCCAAGATCCCCAAGTTCAACGTTCCGTGCAGCACGCGTCATACCCTCCGAATAGGTCGAGAAGCCCTTTTCGATTGACATGAACGCTCTGCGCATCGTCGCTCCTTGGTGGATCGGCACCGGCGTGTTGCTCAGCTGGATGGTAGCGACCGGCGGCCGCTAGCTGTGAACATAGGACCGTGGCGGAGAAGCAGCCCCAGGCAGTCGTGCTCGTCGAAGGGATCAGCGACCAGTGCGCGCTCGAGGCGCTCGCCGAGCGCCGTGGCCGAAATCTCGAGGCCGAGGGCATTTCGGTCGTGCCGATCGGAGGCGCGCAGTCCATCGGCAGGTTTCTGAACCGGTTCGGCCCGCACGGCCTCGACATCGAGATCGCCGGCCTCTGTGATGCCGGAGAGGAGGGCGACTTCCGGCGCGGGCTCGAGCGGGCCGGCCTCGGCTCCGACCTCACACGCGCCGAGATGGAGCGGCTGGGCTTCTACGTGTGCGTTGCAGACCTGGAGGACGAGCTGATCCGGGCGCACGGTGCCGCCTCGGTGGAACAGGTCGTCGACGAGCAGGGAGACCTCGGATCCTTCCGCACCCTCCAGAAGCAGCCTCAGTGGCGAGGCCGATCCACCGAGGATCAGCTTCGGCGCTTCATGGGGAGCGGCGCACGCCGGAAGACTCGCTATGCGCGCTTGCTCGTCGAGGCGCTCGACCTCGACCAGGTGCCGCGGCCGCTCGACTTGGTGCTCAACCATGTCTGAGCTCAGCATCGCCCGGCGCGTGCAGGTCCGTCTCCTCTCGCCTCGCGTGGTGCGCTGGCTCGCGCCGGCCGTCTACGTCGCCGTGCTGAGCGCGTACATGTGGCGAGACGGCATCCCGGTGGGACGGGAGCGCTTGCTCCTCTGGATCGTGCTCGGGCTCCTCGCGCTCTCGACGGCGAATCTCGGCGGCTGGTTGCGGAGCGTGGTCTTCGAATGGCTGCCGCTCGCGATCGTGCTCGCGGTCTACGACCTGCTGCGCGGCCACGCCGACGGCCTGCTCTTCTCGGCGTGGTATCGGCCTCAACTCGAAGCCGATTCGTTTCTCTTCGGTGGCACCGTCCCCACCGTCTGGCTTCAGAACCGGCTCTGGCACGGGCCTGCGGACGTGCGCTGGTACGACTACGCGTCCTGGGCCGTCTACGTCAGCTACTTCCTGGCGACGTACGTCGTCGCCGGCTTCCTCTGGTTCTACTCGAGAGAACGCTTTCGGCGGTATGTCGCCTCCGTGGCGCTCCTGGCGATGATGGCGTTCACGACGTTCGCGCTCTTCCCCGCCGCGCCGCCGTGGCTTGCGAGCCGGCAAGGCGAGCTCGATCCGACGTCACGTCTGATCGGCCCGATCTCCGGCCACATCCCGTTCGTCTCGTTCTCGTTCGAGGAGCTGTTCCAGCGCGGCTGGGAGTACTCGAATCCGGTGGCGGCGGTGCCTTCGCTGCACGCGGCGTACACCCTGCTGGTCACGCTCTTTCTCTGGCGAGTGGTGGCGGGCTGGGCCCGGCCGCTCCTGGCGCTCTACCCGCTCGCGATGGCGTTCGCGCTCGTCTACACCGCCGAGCACTACCTCTTCGACGTCCTCCTCGGCTGGGCGTACACGCTGGTGGCGGTCTGGGTGGTGAGCCGCGTCGCCGACTACCTCAGCGAGCGTCGCGCGACGGTCAGCGATCCGTAAAGGCCGTCGTCGTCGCGAAGCCCGCGTAGATTTGTCGGAATGCCAGATGTGACTCACGGTGGGCCGGCACCGGACGTGAACGACGTCGAGAGGATCGCGGCGATCGCGAACCCGGTGATCCGGAACCTCGAGATCACCTACTGCTACTCGCGTCTCGCCGCCGCGTTCGCGGCACGAGGCGGCGAGGGCGCGAACTGGTGCACGTACGCCACGTGGGCCTCGCGACAGGCGGGCGGGACGATCCGCGGCGAAGACCTGCTCGAGCACCTCGGACGCAAACTCGGCGAAGGTCGCTGGCTGCTGCATCCGATTGCGACGCCGTGGCGTCGACTGCTGCGGCGCGGCCTCTTCCAGCGCGACTCGCGGATCGGGCGTCTGACGGCTGCGCTGCACACGCCGTTCGACGCGTTCGAGCGTGCCAGCGACGCCGTCGCACGCGGGAACCTGAAGGTGTTCGAGGAGATCGGGCTCGAGTTCGCGCGCTACCTCCACGAGTGCCCGCCGGACACGCCGACCGAGTCCCCTCAGGTCGAGCGCTTCCTCGACCGGACTGCGGCCCGGCGACCCGCCCGAGGGCCAGCGCTACCTGCGCCAGGCGTTCGCTCGGTACGAACGCGCGCGGCTCGAGCGCGACCCGAAGGAGCGTGCGCAGCTCGCCGTCCTCGCGAACCTCGAGATCGGCTTCCACGAGCAGACGCGCCTGCAGCCGGAGATTCGCGAGGCTCTGGACGCCCCCTATGCCACGCAGGAGGATCTGGGACGGCGCGCACTCGAGGCTGTCTTCCCCTCGTCAGCGCGCTGGTGGTCGATTGCGCGGCGACCGGCGGCCGCCGCCGTCGGCGTCGTGGCAGCGGGCGCGCAGCGGAGCGCGAGCAGGGTCGCGCGCGAGGTGATCACGGAGTCGTTCATGGTCCTGTCGCTGCCGGGGCGGGTGCTGGCGCTCGGTACGCACCTGACCGACGCGTACCCGGAATCGCTCGTCGATCCGGCCGACGCGGAGCTGGCCGAGCTGCTGGCGCGATTCGAGCCGGTCGCGCCGGCCCCCGACGACTGCGGCGCGCGCGACTGGTCGGATCTCCAGCAGCGGATGCACTACATCGTGCACCTGTTCTGCGCGTTCCATCTGAGCGAGCAACTCTCCCGCCCGCCTTTCAGCCCCGAGCAGGTGGCGAGCTTCAGCCGAGGGGTCGTCCCGGACGGGGACGTGTGAATGCTCTCCTGAGCTAGACGCTCGAGGCGAGACGCGCCATCGCGTCGACCGCCTGCGTCCGCGAAAGGCCCTGCCGCCGGACGAGCGAGCGCCACGTCTCGAACTCCAACGCGTGCCCGATCGCCGCTCTGACGCTCTTCCGGCGTGGCCAGCCCTTTGAGATCGCGTCGGCCAAGATCGCGAAATCGGCCGTGATCTCGTCGAGCGCGTCCGCGTTCGCGGGGACGACGGACGCGTCTCGAACGAACAGCGCCAGATCGGCTTCGACGGACTCGTACCACGAGTACACCTCGCCGAGAGCCCGGCGAAGGCGGCGCACCGGGTCGTCGATCTCCGCCAGTGTCTCGAGGTCCGGCATCGGATGTCTCGCCGCCCAGTGCTCGGAGCAGGCTCGGAAGAGCGCGCGGTCGTCGGGGAAGTGCGCGTAGACGGTGTGCCGCTCGACGCCCGCCCGCTCGGCGATACCGCTGATCGTCGTCCGCGCGGGACCGACGCTCGTGTGCAGCTCGACTGCAGCCTCGACGATCCGCTGCCGTGTCTGCGCCTGGCGACGCGCGCGTTCCTTCAATTCGTACTTCCGATTCATTGCACAGAAGTGTACCTCGAATCTTGACAAGCGCAATCGATCCTTCTATATTCACTGCACACTATCGTGCAACGAAAGGAAAGCAACATGTACACCTTCGACCTCAACGACTTCGAGCTCGCACCAGCAGCACCCGGCCTGCGGGTCAGCTTCCCCCTCCACAGCGCCACCGGAACCGCCAGCACTGCGACGGTCCTCTTCGAGCTCGACCCAGGCGCCGAGCTCGGGATGCACACCGACAGCGCGGAAGAGCTCCTGATCATCGTGCAGGGCACGGCTGAGGCGCGTGTCGGCGACGAGCTTGGCCGGCTCGAGACGCACCAGGTGGGTCTCGTCCCCCCGATGGCGCCACACGGGCTGCGCAACATCGGCGACGACGTGCTCCGCGTGCTCGGGACGTTCTCGGCCTCGACCGTGGTCTCGACGTTCGAGCGTCCTTTCGAGGAGAACGGACCGCAGGTGCTCGTCATCGGCTCGCCGGTCCCGGTGGCGGGATACCTGGAAGAGCCCGTCCCCGCCTAGGCAGTCCCGGCTCGATCGGCTCCAAGCGACGAACGGCGGCCTCTCGGCCGCCGTTCTCGTCTGTGCGACAGACGGCTTACGGCCGCCGGCTGGTCGCGTGATAGAGCGCTGCGGTCTGCTCGGCGATCGCGGGCCAGGCGAAGCGCTCGATCACCCGCTTCCGTCCAGCGCGGCCCATCTCTCGCGCGCGATCAGGATCGCGCAGCAACTCGTTGACGCGACCGGCGATCCCGGCGACGAAGCCCTCGGGGTCGAGCGGGTCCTGCGACCCGTCCGGTCGTGGCTCGAACGGGACGAGAAGGCCCGTTACACCGTCGTCCACGACCTCGACGATGCCTCCCGTGGCCGTGGCGACCACCGCAGCCTCGCAGGCCATCGCCTCGAGGTTGACGATTCCGAGTGGCTCGTAGATGGACGGGCAGACGAACACGGTCGCGTGACTGAGGATCTGCACGACATCCTGTCTCGGCAGCATCCGGTCGAGCCAGATCACGCCGCCGCGCTCGGCGCGGAGGCGCTCGACACGTTCCTCGATTTCGGCGCCGAGCTCGGGTGTGTCGGGTGCTCCGGCGCAGAGCACGAGCTGGGCCTGCGGGTCGAATGCCGGCGCGGCGTCGAGCAGGTACCCAAGCCCCTTCTGGCGCGTGATGCGTCCGACGAACACCACCGAAGGCAGCTCCGGATCGATCCCGTACCGCTCGAGTACGTCGGTGCCCTCGTCCGGCCGGTACTCCTCGGTGTCGACGCCGTTGTAGATCACCTCGACTCGCCCGGCCTCGATCGTGGGATAGCACGCGAGCACGTCGCGTCGCATCCCCTCGGAGACGGCGATGATCGCGTCCGCCGCCTCGAGCCCGGTTCGCTCACAGAAGGAAGACAACGCATAGCCGCCGCCGAGCTGCTCGGCCTTCCAAGGGCGCAGAGGCTCCAGGCTGTGCACGGTCGCAACATGCGGTACGCCGTAGAGCAGCTTTGCAAGGTGACCGGCGAGGTTCGTGTACCACGTGTGGCTGTGCACGACCTCGGCGCCCTCCACTCCGGCGGCCATCGCCAGGTCGATCGAAACTGCCTGCAATGCCGCCCGGTGGGGCGCCTGACCATGGAGTGCCTCCCACGGCCGGTAGCCGACAGCGGGGACGCCGCCGCCGGGGCGGTCGGCGCTCCAGCAGTGCACGGTCACCTCCTCGAGGCGGGCGAGCTCGCGCGCGAGGTACTCGACGTGGACGCCCGCGCCGCCGTAGACCTCCGGCGGGTACTCGCGCGTGAGCAGCGCGACCCGCATGTCACGCCGCCACGGTCGCACCCTTGGGGATCACGACGACTCCGCCTGGGGACACGACGAACCGCTCGCGGTCTGCCGCCGGGTCGACTCCGACGTGCGCTCCGTCCTCGAAGCGAACGTTCTTGTCCACGATTGCGCGCCGGACGATTGCATTCCGCCCCACGTCGACGCCGTGCATCAAGACCGACGCCTCGACCTCGCTGTAGGAGTGCAGATGCACGTCCGGGGACAGGATCGAGCGGCGCACGGTCGCACCCGAGACGATCACGCCGGCGCTCACCATCGAGTCGACCGCGTGTCCGGTGCGGCCGACGTCCTCGAACAGGAACTTGGCCGGCGGCCGAGGCTCGGACCAGCTCAGGATGGGCCACTCGCGGTTGTAGAGGTCGAAGACCGGGTCGACCGAGACGAGGTCCATGTGCGCGTCGTAAAAGGCATCGATCGTTCCGACGTCGCGCCAGTAACTGTGCTCCCGCTCGCTCACTCCCG
Organism: uncultured Gaiellaceae bacterium; assembly: GCA_963763755.1. Taxonomy (GTDB): domain Bacteria; phylum Actinomycetota; class Thermoleophilia; order Gaiellales; family Gaiellaceae; genus Gaiellasilicea. Next base: position 36,217 of record CAVXQE010000010.1, on the reverse strand, counting down.
GCACCACGTTGGCGGTGAAATCGTAGACCTGAGCCTCGCCGCGCTGGACGAGCGCCGGAATCAGGTTGCCGCCGATGTCGTGGCTCGAGGACTCGTCAGCAGCGTCGATCGTGACCGCTTCGACGAGCACGTCCGTGCTGAACACATAGTTGCCCATCGACGCGAAGACCTGGTGGGGCGCGTCGGCGAGCCCGGCGGGGTCGCTGGGCTTCTCGCGGAAGGCGCGGATCGTACGACCGTCGTCTCCGGCCTCGATCACGCCGAACTCGCCTGCCTGCTCGATCGGGACGCGGATGCCGGCCACCGTCACACCGGCTCCGGTCTCGATGTGCTGATCCACCATCTGGCGCGGGTCCATGCGGTAGATGTGGTCGGCACCGAACACGCAGACGTAGTCGGGGCGCTCGTCGTAGAGCAGATTGAGGTTCTGGTAGACCGCGTCGGCCGAGCCGGCGAACCAGTGCGGGCCGTGGCGCATCTGTGCCGGAACAGCGGTGACGTAGTTTCCGAGCAGCGGCGAGAGACGCCACGTCGTCGAGATGTGCCGGTCGAGCGAGTGGCTCTTGTACTGGGTCAGTACGACAATCTGCAGGTACCCCGCGTTGACGAGGTTCGAGAGCGCGAAGTCGATCAGGCGGTAGTTGCCACCGAACGGCACCGCAGGCTTGGCGCGATCCGCGGTCAGCGGCGCCAGCCGCTTCCCCTCGCCCCCGGCGAGCACGAGTCCGAAGACCAAAGGAGTCGCCACGCTACCTCCGGCGGGCTTCGACGCCCGCAAGTGAAGTAGTCAACGTCAGGACGTGCGGGCGATGCAGCATGTTGCGCAACGGTACGACCCGCGGTTCACAGGGTCAACCGACAACTGCGTCTCGACCGTCACCCAGTCCGACGCAGCGCACCGCCGGACAGGTACAACCCCATGCGTGGCGCCGCGGTCGGTCCGCCTCTCGAGCCCGGAACGAGTCCTGTTTCCCGACGAAGGGATCACGAAGCAGGACCTGTTCGAGTACTACCGCGCAATCGCGCCGGTGCTCGTCCCGCACCTGCGCAACCGGCCGTTCACGATGAAGCGCTCGCCCTACGGCGTGGACGGGGACGTGTACTTCCAGAAGCAGGCGCCGAAGGGGATGCCCTCCTGGATCCCGACGCGCACCTACCGCACCTACCCCGCGCCGCAAGGGCGAGTCGCGGCTCGTCGACTTCCCGCTCGTCAACTCGCCGGAGGCGGTGCTCTGGATGGTGCAGATGAACTGCATCGACATGAATGCCTGGTACTCGCGCGTCGACAAGCCGCACCGCCCGGACTTCGTGCTCTTCGACCTCGACCCGCCCGACGGCGGCTTCACCCTCGCGATCCGCGTCGCTCACCTGATCCGCGAGGAGCTCGAGCGGCTCGAGCTCGAGTCCTACGTCAAGACGAGCGGCGCCGACGGGATTCACGTGCTCGTCCCGATTACGCGTCGAGCGACCTTCGAGCAGACCTACGAGTTCGCGGAGCTCGTGGCGCGCGGGCTCGAGGAGCGGCACCCAGGGCTGGTCACGACCGAGTGGCTGAAGCACAAGCGCGAGGGCGTGCTCGTCGACCACCGTCAGAACGCGCGGGGGAAGACGATCGCCTCGGTCTACTCGGTGCGGCCGAAGCCGGGCGCACCGGTCTCGACGCCGCTTCGCTGGGACGAGCTGACCGAGGACGTGACGCCGCGCCACTTCGGGATACGCGAGGCGCTCGAGCGGGTCGAAAAGCACGGCGACCTCTTCGAGCCCGTGCTCGCGGGCGGCCAGGCACTCGCGCCGGCCCTGAAGAAGCTGCGCTAGCGCGGCCTAGGCCCACCCTTCGTCGAGACGTACGGACGCGCGCCACCGAGTGCGATCCGCGTAACGGGCCTCTCCGGGCTCACGCCGACGCGCTGGCGCAGACGAACGCGGTGCAGTAGCGTCTGCGAGTCTTGAGCGGCACCGGACGCGAACATCGTTTGGTCGTGTCCAGAGCACCGGCCGTCGACCACCGCACGCTGCTAAGCCGGCGGCGATGGTGCATTTCGTGGTGACGGCGGAGGAGATCGGTCGGATCGGTGTGTTCGCGGACCTCGAGTCGTCCGAACGTGACCGGCTGTCCCGGGTGGTCGCAGATATCACGCTCGCGCCAGGCGAGTCCGCCGTGAACGAGGGTGACGAGCGGTCGCTCTTCGGCCTCCTCGAAGGTCGGATCGAGGTGGTCAGGCGCGTCGACGGGGTGGAGAGCATCGTCGGTGAGCGGAAGCCGGGTGACATTTTCGGCGAGATGTCGATCGCGTTCGGAATGCTCTATCCCGGCGGCTTCCGCGCAGTGGAAACGTCGCGTGTGTTCCGGATCGATCTGCACGACTACCAGGAGCTCGCAGCCGCCGCGCCGGACGTTGCGGAGCGCGTACGTCTCCTCGCGAACGACCGGCTGGTAGGTCCGAGAGGCCTCCAGGCCCACGCGGCCACGCCGGCCCCCTTCAGGGCGATCGTCCTCGGCCATCGCCGAGACGCTTCGTGCGCGCAGCTGCGACGATTTCTCGACCGCAACCAGATCCGATTCAGATGGCTCCAGCCGGACGTGCCCGCCGATGCGGAGAGGTGGTCAGGCCCGCTGCCGGCCGATAGCGACCTCCCCGCTGTTCGTGTCGTGAACGGCAAGACCGTCGCGCGGCCCCAGCTACGGCGGGTGGCGGAGCTTCTCGACATCGCGACCGAGCCGGCGGCTGCGGAGTACGACACGGTGATCGTCGGCGCAGGGCCTGCCGGCCTGGCAGCCGCTGTCTACGGTGCGTCCGAGGGGCTTCGTACGATCGTGATCGAGCGCGAGGCGCCCGGCGGTCGGCGGGTACGTCCTCCAGGATCGAAAACTACCTCGGTTTCCCGTCAGGCGTCGCCGGCGAAGCGCTCTCGAGTCGCGCGCTCCAGCAGGCACGCAGGCTCGGCGCCGAGATCCTCGTCACCCGCTCGATCGAGCGCGTCGACGCCGCGACGCATCAGGTGTACCTCGACGGGGGCGACATCCTGCGGACGCCGACGATCATTCTCGCCTGCGGAGTCGCCTGGCGCCGTCTGGCGATCGAGGGGTTCGACCGCTTCGGCGGCAGAGGCATCTTCTACGGCGCGGCGCGGAGCGAAGCTGCGAACACCCACGGCCTGGACATTCACGTCATCGGTGCCGGAAACTCAGCCGGCCAGGCGGCAATGTTCTTCTCGTCGCACGCACGGAGCGTGACCATCCTCTACCGAGGCGACGCGCTCGAGAAGAGCATGTCGCAGTATCTCGTCGCCCAACTGGCCACACGGCCGAACATCCGCGTGCTCTATCGGAACGAGGTGGTCGCCGCGCACGGCAACACCTCGCTCGAGGAAATCGACGTCCACGACGCCGCCACCGGCGCGACGACGCGGCTCACGTCCGGTGGACTGTTCATCTTCATCGGCGCGGATGCGGAGACCGCGTGGCTCCCCCCAGAGATCGCACTCGACCAGAAAGGCTTCGTGCTCACCGGTCCCGACGTGCACGAAGCGGGACGGTGGCAACTCGACCGAGACCCGTACCTCCTCGAACAAGCGTCCCCGGCATCTTCGCGTGCGGCGACGTCCGGTTCAGCCCCGTGAAGCGCGTCGCAGCGGCAGTCGGCGAGGGCAGCATGGCGATCGCATTCGTGCACCAGTACCTCAGGGAGCACGCTCGAGCCAAGGGACCGTGATGTGCCTGCAACAGAAATTCGGATCACCGCTCTGAGAGCCGACCGGCGAAGAGCGGGCTGGCACGTCCTGCGCGGTGCCATAGGATTGCGCGGTGCCGTTCACGCTCAGGAACCTCAAGGAAGATCTGGAGGACGTCGGCTCCAGGTTCGACGGCTCGCCTGACCTGGAGTTCCGCTTGGCGACTGTGGCGCTCGAGCTCGAGAAATCCGGCCTGAGCTACCAGCGCGTCCCGCCCGGCTATCGCTTTCCGTACGGCCACACGCACAAGACGCAAGAGGAGGTGTACGTGGTCGTGCGCGGGAGCGGGCGGATGAAGGTCGACGACGAGATCGTCGAGCTCAAGGAGTGGGACGCGGTGCGCGTCCCGCCCGGTACGTGGCGAGGCTACGAGGCCGGGCCGGAGGGCCTCGAGATCCTCGTCATCGGCGCACCCAGTCTCGGCGACGCTCGGCGCGAAGACGTCGATGGCCAGCGCGACTGGTGGGCTGACTAGTAGCACGAGACCCCAGGGCCGCCGTTCGGTCTTCGCGACCCCTCCAGATCTATGTGAACTTCTGAAACGGAATCCGCTGGGGCTCGTACGTCGCTCAGTGGGGTGAGACGGCACGGGCGGCGGCGACGGCTTCGAGTCGAGAGTTGACGCCGAGAGCCCGAAAGAGACCGCGGATGTGGTTCTTGACGGTCTCGGTGCTCAGGTGGAGCTCGGCAGCGATCTGCTTCGTCGAAGCGCCCTGCTCCAGAAGACGAAGCACCTCGACCTGGCGGGGGGTGAGATGCGGGGGTGGTGGAGCTTTGAGCGTGTCGTCAGGGCGTTCTTCCAACAGCCCGAAGACGCCGACCACTCGTTCACCGCTCTTGAGCGGCACCGCGCTGATCTCCACCGGGACCCGCTCCCCGGCGGTCGACAGCAAGACGCCATTCGCTTCTGTGGACGCGGCGGTGCCGAGCACCTTCTGAGTGAACAACTCGCGGGCGCGGCGGGTGTCCTCGGGCGCGACGACGGAGGTGAACTGGCGACCGCGAACGTCGCCGAGAAGACGCTCCGCCGCCGCATTGATCCACCGGACGACTCCCGTTGCGTCGACGACATAGCTCGGGACGCCGACGCTCTCCAGAGCCTGCTCGATGTTGCCGTCGACCCCCAGGCCTGTGGCCATCACGGAAGTCTGCCTGATCCGGCCCGACGATAAACGCACGGGTGCGGCCCGCCGGTGTGGGTGGCTCCGACTAGCCCGATTGGTGAGTCGGGAAGACCCCGCCGTAGACGACCCTGGCGACATGCACCCGGAGACTCAGAACGATCGCCGCGTTGGCGCGGCCTGGCGCCGCCTCCTTCACGACGAGGAGGGCGTCGCGCTCGTCCTTGCCATGCTCACTATGCTGGTGCTGATCATCAGCCTGACCGGCGTGATCGTCCTCACGGCCTCCGGCGCCCGCGACGCGCATCGCACGAACGCCGGACAAAAGGCATACAGCCTGGCCGAGTCCGGGATCAACAACGCGCTCGCCGTGCTGGTCGAGAACTACGACCGCGGAGCCGTCGGTGCGTTCCCGGGCATCTCGACCTTGCTGCCCCCGCGGCAGACCGTGTACGCGAGCGGCAGCTGCACGTCGCCGGTGGACAACTGCGTCACCTGGAGCGGGACGCTGGCCGGGCCGCTGGTCGCCACTCCGACGACTCCGTGGAAGTACGAGTGGCGGCTCACGGCCACTGGCTCAGTGCGGAATCCCACGGGGCCGAGCGCCGCCGCGGTCAGCCGTACGGCCACTGCCGTTGTCCCGGTCGTCATCCCACCGACGTCGCAGGCGAGCGGCACCGGGCCGCTGAACTTCCTCTACTCCGGCGGCGACATGTGGTTCCAGAACTCGGTGCACGTCAAGGCGCCGCTGTACGTGACGCGCGACCTGCACCTGGAATCCACGGCCGTGGTCGACGGAGCTGCGCAGAAGGCCGCGATCGGCCGCGACCTCTACCTGAAGAACCCGCAGAACCAGATCGGCCTCACCGGAGGTGGCGACCCGCGGATCGCCGAGCTCCACGTCGTTCATCAGTGCTCTTCGAAGAAGACCCCGGCGCTGCACAGCTGCGGGCCGGCGACAGCCGATTGGGACGACGACGCGCTCTTCGCGACCGTCCACGACAACGTCATACCACCTGGCCCGCCCCCGTTCATCTCCTTCATCCCGAAGCTCACGTGCTGCGCGCCCTTCGGCGGAGCGATCGCCCCGTCGGGCCCTCCGTCGGGACCGCCGGACGCCACGAGCAACCTGGGCTACTGGTACCAGAACGCCGACCTCGGTCCGCTCGCGCCCTGCACGACGTCCACGGGCTCGCCGCCGAAGTTCGACACCGCGAGCGGAGTCCCGGACAACTCGATCAACTGGAGCGCGAGCCCCACCACGGTGCTCAACTTGACGCCCGGCGCTTCCTACACGTGCAAGTCGATGGCGGGCTCGACGACCTTGGGTGAGCTCTCCTGGAACAGCGCGACGAAATTGCTGACCGTCAAGGGGACGATCTTCATCGACGGCAGCATCACCATCGCCCCCGGCGGCACCGCCCGCTACACCGGCGCCGCGACAATCGTCGCCTCGGGCACGTTCGGGATGAAGAACAACGAGATCTGCGCCACCCATCCCGGCTACACCGGCGCGTGCGACTACACCGCGACATCGCCCTGGGACCCCAATCAGGCCGCTCTGGTGATCGTCGCCGACGGTCTCAACGGCGCCGGCGCGGCGCAGGGGCAAGGAAGCGACTTCGACCCCGGTGACGGAATCCATCTGAAGAGCGCGGACTTCCAGGGCGCCCTGATCGCGAATCACGCGATCAAGAACGAGACGACCTCGCGAATGCAGGGGCCGATGATCAGCGCCTACGACGGCGTGTTCGCCGGCCAGAGCAATGACTTGATCTTCCCGCCGATCAACTTCGCGCCCTCGGGCGGCGGCGGAATCATCAGCGACCCGCCCAAGCCGCAGCTCTTGTCGCCGCGGAACTACGGAGGCGGCTGACATGAGCGATGTCGCCCCGGCAACGAAGGAGTTTCATCCATGGATCTGAACAGCCTGCTTCGCAGCAGCGTCGACGCCGACGCGAGCGACGTCCACCTCAAGGTCGGCCGGCCGCCGATCGTCCGCTGCGACGGCGAGCTCGAGCCGATGCCAGGTTGGCCGGCGCTCGATCCGGCCGTGCTCGACGGAGGTGCTCGCGCTCGTCGGCGCGTCGTCGCGGTCGCGTCTCGCCGCCTTCGAGGAGACCGGCGAGCTCGACACCGCCTACCAGGCCGACGGCCTGCCGCGCTTCCGCGTCAACGCGTTCCGGCAGCGCGGCGAGATCTCGTTCGCGTTCCGCGTCATCCCCAACGAGATTCCCGACTTCGAGAGCCTGGGCCTGCCCGCCGGCGTCCAGAAGCTGTCCGAGGAGCACCGCGGGCTGATCCTCGTCACCGGCGCCACCGGCGTCGGCAAGACGACGACGCTCGCCGCGATGCTCGCGCACATCAACCGCACCCGCCGGCAGCACATCGTCACGATCGAGGACCCGATCGAGTTCCTCCACGAGGACGACCGGTGCATCGTGAACCAGCGCGAGGTCGGGATCGACACCGGGTCGTTCCACGAGGCGCTCCGGCGTGTCCTGCGGCAGGACCCGGACGTGATCCTGATCGGCGAGCTGCGCGACCGCGAGACCGCCGAGACGGCACTCCAGGCCGCCGAGTCGGGTCACCTCGTGCTCTCGACGATGCACACCCTCGACGCGGCCGAGACGCTCGGCCGCCTGGTCGAGTTCTTCCCGGCGGGCAAGCAGGAGCAGGTGCGGTCGATCCTCGCGGGCGTGCTCAAGGGCGTCATCTCGCAGCGGCTGCTGCCGCGCATCGGCGGTGGCCGTGTCGCCGCCGTCGAGGTGATGGTCGCGAACGCCCGCATCCAGGAGCTGATCCGCGAGAACAGGCCGGAGGAGGTGCCGGAGGCGATCGCCGAGGGCGCGTTCTTCCAGATGCAGACGCTCACGCAGGCGCTGATCGACCTCGTCGTCGGCGGCGAGGTCGACGCGGAGACCGCGGTCGCCGCCGCACCCAACCGGCACGACTTCACGATCCCGCTCGCGCGCGCGCTCATGCAGAAGGCGGTCGAGGAGCGCAGCGACGCAGCGGCCGACTCCGACGACGCCGACGCGCTCGCGCTCGCCGGCGCCGACACCCTGCGCGTGGTCTGATGCCGGCTTCCGTACGGCGTCTGAGGGCTGCCGAGGACGGCTTCACCCTCGCCGAGATGCTCGTCGTGCTCGCGATCCTCGGAATCGTCGTCGCGGCGATCGCACAGCTCTTCACGAGCGGGCTCCTCGTCCGCAGCAGCGACCAGACGAACCGCACGGAGGCGCAGCAGCACGCACGGCTCGGGCTCGACAAGCTCCGGCGCGAGATCCACTGCGCGAGCACGGCTCACGCCGACGCAGCGGCTACCCGGCCTCTGCGGTCACGGTCACGCTCGGCAGCTACTGCCAGGCGACCGGCGGCGCCAGCGACCGTGACGTGGTGCACGAAGGACAGGAACGGCGCGACGCCGCCCGTCGCGGGCGCGCAGCCGTACACGCTCTGGCGCTACGCCGGCAGCACCTGCTCGGGCACCGGGACGACACTGGGCGTCGAACCTCGTGGACTACTCCGAGCGTCACCGCCGGCAAGATCTTCGATGCACGCTTCCTCCCGGCCGCGACGCCCGCCCAGGCGGCGACCGGCGCGCTTCCGTCGGGAACCTACTCGTACGTCGTCACCGCGCTGCTCGCCGGGCGGCGCCGAAGTTCCCGGCGTGGTCACCACCCCCGATCACCGCCGCGAATCGGTCACCGTCAGCTGGTCGGCCTATCCGGGAGCGACGTCGTACAACGTGTACGGCCGCGACGGCGACTTCCGCCTGCTCGGGAACGTCACGTCGGGCACCTCGTTCGTCGACTCCGGCCCGGCCAGGCTCACGGCGAACCCGTTGACGCTGCCGAGCACGACGATCAACGTCTCGAGCATGGCGAACTTCAACTCCGGGCCGAACGCGATCGTCTTCGCGTCGTCCGGCGTCGTCACGTGCACGGGCACGACGGGAACGAGCTTCACCGGCTGCAGCGGCGGCCTCGCCGGCCAGTACCCGCAGGACACGCCCGTCTACAGCGCGTCGAGCGCGCGGGCGCCCAGCGCGAAGCTCGCGGTGACGCTCGCAGTCGACGCGACGCCGAACGACGCCAAGCAGCGCTTCCTCCTGACCGACGACATCGCCCTCCGCAACAGCGGCCTCCTGAGATGGAGCTCACACTCGCCGCCATCGCGCTCCTCCCCGGCCTCGCGTTCGGGAGCTTCCTGAACGTCCTCGCGGCCCGGATCCCGCTGCGCCGCTCCGTCGTCAGCCCCGGGTCGGCCTGCATGGCCTGCGCGACCCCGCTCGCGTGGTACGACAACCTGCCGCTGCTCTCGTTCGCGTTCCTGCGCGGGCGCTGCCGCCACTGCCGGACGGCGATTCCCTGGCGGTACCCGCTCGTCGAGGCCACGACGGGGCTGCTGATCGCGGGCTGCGTCCTCCGTTTCGGCGTCACGTGGGACGCCGCAGTCGCCTCCTTCCTCTGCGCGGCGCTCGTCGCCGTCTCCGCCACCGACTTCGAGCGGCGCATCATCCCGAACCGCATCGTCCTGCCTGCGGCGGCCGTCGTGCTCGCCGCGAACACGCTCCTCCACCCGTCGGTGGAGTGGACGGCCGCGGGGCTCGGCGCCGCGCTGTTCCTCCTCCTGGCCGCGCTTGCCTACCCCGGCGGCATGGGGATGGGCGACGTCAAGCTCGCCCTGCTGCTCGGCGTCGCGCTGGGGCGCACGGTGCCGGTCGCACTGATGGTCGGGACGATCTCGGCGCTCGTGCCGTCGGCCGTCCTGTTCGCGCGGCACGGCAGCGCGGCCCGGAAGATGAAGATCCCGTTCGGCCCCTTCCTCGCCCTCGGCGCCGTGGTGGCCCTCTTCGCCGGTTCGGCGCTGCTGGACGCATACCTCGGGCTGCTGTCGTGATCCCGGCGAGCCACTTGAGGGACGAGCCCGAGCTGCGGCTCGTCGACGACGCCGACGACGGGCTGGACACGGCGCCGATGCTCGCCGACGGCCACGAGCTGCCGCCGGTCGACCTTCCCGTCGTCGGCGTCGACCCCGACGCCGTCAGGGCGATCGCCTTGCCGGTGCTCATCCGGGTCGTCGCGATCCCGTTCGCGGCCGGCGACGGCGTCCTCAAGGTCGCGATCGCGAACCCGCACGACGTCCGGGCGCTCGACGAGCTGCGGCTCGGGACGCGCCAGACGGTCGAGTTCCACGTCGCGGCCGAGGAGGACATCCTCGCCGAGCTGCGTCGCCTCTCGCGCGCCGCGGGCGCCATGAACGCTGCCTTCGACGAGATGGTCACCCTCGAGAGCGAGGAGGCGGAGCTCGACGACCTCGAGGCCGACGACGGCATCTCGGACGCGCCGCTCGTCCGCCTCGTCAACTCGATGATCTTCGAAGCGGCCGAGGACGGGGCGAGCGACATCCACGTCGAGCCGGGAGAGAAGGAGCTGGTCGTCCGCTACCGGGTCGACGGCGTCCTCCACGTCGCCCATCGCGTCCCGAAGCGCCTCGCATCCGGTGTCACCACGCGCCTCAAGGTGCTGGCGAAGCTCGACATCGCCGAGCGGCGAAAGCCGCAGGACGGGCGCATCTCGCTGAACGCCACCGCGGCCGGGCGCATGCTCGACATCCGCGTGGCGACGCTGCCGACGGTCGACGGCGAGTCGGTGACGATGCGGCTGCTCGACAAGTCGCGTGAAGTCCCGACGCTCGGCGCGCTCGGCCTCTCGCAGGAGATGAGCGACCAGATCGGGCGCATCCTCGCCCGCCCGTCGGGCGCGCTCCTCGTCACAGGCCCCACGGGTTCCGGGAAGTCGACGACGCTGTACGCCGGGCTGGCTGCGATCAGCCGGCCGGAGATCAACATCATCACGGTCGAGGACCCGGTCGAGTACAGGCTCGACGGCATCAAGCAGGTGCAGATCAACCTCCGCGCCGGGCTGACCTTCGCGACCGCGCTGCGCTCGATCGTCCGCTCCGACCCCGACGTGATCATGGTCGGCGAGATCCGCGACGGCGAGACGGCCAAGATCTCGATCGAGGCCGCGCTGACCGGGCACTTCGTGCTGTCGACGCTGCACACGAACGACGCTCCCTCCGCGATCACGCGGCTGAACGAGATGGGAGTGGAGCCGTTCCTGACCGGCGCGGCCGTGTCTGCCGTGCTGGCGCAGCGGCTCGCCCGCAAGCTGTGCGCGCACTGCGCCGAGCCGTACACGGCGACCCGTGACGAGCTGCTCGGGCTCCGCCTGAGCGAGGAGACGGCGGCCGGCCTGGCCGGAGCGATCTTCCGGCGTCGCCGCGGGTGCGCCCGCTGCGGCAACACGGGCTACCGCGGCCGCGTGGGCGTCTTCCAGCTCCTCCCGATGAGCGAGCGCCTCGAGCAGCTCGCGGCGTCGAAGGCGCCGCGCGAGGAGATCGAGCGCGCCGCCGTCGAGGAGGGCATGCGCACGCTGTGGGACGACGGCGTGGCCAAGGTCGCGGCCGGCATCACGTCGGTCGAAGAGCTCGCGCGCGTCTGCCCCGCCTGACTCGGCCGCTCCGCGTGATCGCGCGGGTGGGGTCCCGCCGGGGACCTAGACCGAGGGGTGGGTGGGTTGCCCGGTACGGGCAGGACAGTCGCCCCGGCGGAGCCCGACACTGGGGACGTGCTTGATCAACCAACCGAAGGAGAACTACATGGCACGCATTCGTGAGCGGCTCGCTCGCGAGGAGGGGTTCACTCTCATCGAGCTCCTCGTCGTCATCGTCATCATCGGGATCCTGCTCGCGATTGCAGTCCCGTCGTACCTCGGCTTCAAGGATCGCGCCAACGACGACGGCTGCCAAGGCCAACGTCCGCGCGGCCGTCCCGTCGGCCGAGGCGTACTTCGCCGACCACAGCAGCTACGCCGGCATGACCACGGCCGTACCGGCGGCGCCGGCACGACCGGCGGCCTCAAGGTCAGTCGACAGCGGCCTCAACCGACGGCGTCAGGGTCGACGTGCCGCGGTCGGCGCCACGCTACTGCCTCGAGGCGGACGGCGGCAAGAGCGGCCACGCACGGTCGAAGCGTCGCCGGTCCCGGCGGCGAGGTCGCTCGCAGGCGCGCCTGCTAGTAAGCGGCTCGAACGCACTAACCGCTTCGACGGAGGGGCGCGGGCAACCGCGCCCCTCCTCAGCCCTCTGGCAACGCTCTTCGACCCTCGAAAGGCCAAACCCCTGTGACCACCGAACTTCACTCGATCGACGAACTGCTCACCGTGATGGTCGAGCGCAGCGCGTCGGACCTCCACCTGACGGTGGGGTCGCCGGCGGTGATCCGCGTCAACGGCCGCCTCGAGCGCCTGGCGGATCACGACACGCTGCAGCCGGAGGAGATCCGCACGCTCGTGTACCGGATCCTCTCGACCGAGCAGCAGAAGACGCTCGAGACGCGCCGGCAGATCGACTTCTCGCACTCGATCCCCGGGCTCGCGCGCTTCCGCGTCAACACCTACTTTCAGCGCGGCGCCCTCGGCGCCGCCTTCCGGCTCATCCCGGACGAGATCAAGACGCTCGAGCAGCTCGGCCTGCCCGCGCGGCTCACCGAGCTCGCCGACAAGCCGCGCGGGCTCGTGCTCGTCACCGGGCCGACCGGCTCGGGCAAGTCGACGACGCTCGCGGCGCTGCTCCACCACATCAACCGCAGCCGGCACGAGCACATCCTCACGATCGAGGACCCGATCGAGTTCCTGCACACGCACGGCAGCTGCATCGTCAACCAGCGCGAGATCGGCCAGGACGCGACGACCTTCGCCGAAGGCCTGCGCGCCGCGCTCCGCCAGGACCCCGACGTGATCCTCGTCGGCGAGATGCGCGACCTGGAGACGGTCTCCACCGCGCTCACCGCGGCCGAGACCGGCCACCTCGTGTTCGCGACGCTGCACACCCAGAGCGCGCCGACCACGATCGACCGCGTCATCGACGTCTTCCCGGCCGAGCAGCAGGGCCAGGTCCGCGTCCAGCTCGCCTCGACGCTCCAGGGCGTCGTCACGCAGACCCTCGTCCCGACCGCGGACGGGCACGGCCGGAGGGCCGCGCTCGAGATCCTCATCCCGGACGACGCGGTCCGCAACCTGATCCGCCAGGCGAAGGTCGAGCAGATCTACTCGGTGATGCAGACGAGCACCTCGCGCGGGATGCAGACGATGGAGCAGTCCCTCGCCGATCTCGTGCGCCACAACGTGATCACGCCCGAGGCGGCCTTCGCACGCTCGTCCCGGCCCGACCAGCTCCGCGGCCTGCTCGAGCGGTCCGGCATCACGAACCTGATTTCGGCGGCTGCCAACGGCGCCTCCGTCCCGACCCAGACCCCAGAGACGAACGGCCTCCGGGTCGCCGTGGAGGTGTAAGCGACACATGGACCTGAAGAAGGAGATCAAGCTGTCGGACCTCGTCCGGCGGCCGCAGAAGAAGACGCGGGCCGGCGCAGTGCCGCCGAAGCCGTCCGGCGGCGCGCCGCGCAAGCGGGGGCGGAAGCAGGAGATCGTCGGTCTCAAGATCGGCGCCTCCCAGATCGCAGCCTCGCGCGTGGTCAACGACGGCGGCCGGGCGGAGCTCGTGCAGCTCGCGCGCATCCCGCTCGAGCCGGGCGTCGTCGTCGCCGGCGAGGTGCGGGACCTCCCCGCGCTCGCGTCGGCGCTCGCCGAGCTCTTCCGCACCAACAAGCTTCCCCGGCGCGGCGTGCGCCTCGGCATCGCCACGAACCGGATCGGCGTGCGCTCGTTCGAGCTGGAGGGGATCGAGGACGAGCGCCAGCTCGCGAACGCGATCCGCTTCCGCGCGTACGAGGAGCTCTCGATCCCGGCCGACGAGGCGGTGCTCGACTACCACGTCGTCTCCGAGGGCGTCAACGAGGCCGGGCAGCGCTCGCGCCGCGTCGTCCTCGCCGCCGCGTACCGGGACTCGATCGACCGCTACGTCGCGGCCTGCAAGGAGGCCGGAATCGAGGTCGCCGCCGTCGACCTGGAGGCCTTCGCCCTGCTGCGCGCCGTCGCTCCTGCGGCCGCGCGCGACGAGCAGGCCGCCGTCGTCGCGGTGACGATCGGCCACGACCGCACGACGCTTGCGATCTCCGACGGCGTCGTCTGCGACTTCACGCGCGTCCTCGAGTGGGGCGGCGCGAACCTCGAGGACGCAATCGCCCGCGAGCTCGGCCTGGGCGCGGACGAGGCTCGGCAGCTGACGCTCGCGCTCGACCTCGGCGCCGACGCGTCGGACGGAGACGATCCGAGTCTCGCCCGCGCACGCGCTGTGCTCGCCCGCGAGCTGCAGACGCTCGCGCGTGAGCTGATCGCCTCGCTGCGGTTCTACCAGAGCCAGCCCGGCTCGCTCGCGATCTCGACGGTGCTGATCACCGGCGGCACGACGAAGCTTCGCGGCCTCGCCGAGGAGCTCGAGCGCCTGACGCGCGTGCGTGTCCGGCGCGCCGACCCGCTCGCCGGCGTGCAGATCGCCGACGCGGTCGGCACGCGTGACGACCTGGCGTCGCTTGCAGTGGCAGTCGGACTCGGGATCGAGGCCGAGATGCGCGGCGTCAACCTTCTTCCGGCTCCGCGCGTCGAGAAGCGGCAGGACGCGGCCCAGAGCGGTCTGCGGTCGAAGAACGGGATCGCGGCCGCCGCAGGCGCTGTCCTCGTCCTGGTCGCAGTGCTCCTCGCGCTCGGGTTCGTGCAGGGACGCTCCGATGTGAGCGACCGGCGCGCGACGCTCGAGGGGCTCGAGGCGCAGGTCGCGCAGAAGCAGGCGGCCGCCTCCGTCTCGGCGGCAGTCGCCGCGCAGGCGCAGGCGCACCTCGCCGCGTTCACGGCCGCGTCGTCCGGGCGTTCCAACTGGGACGGCCTGCTCGACCAGCTCGCGCGCGTGATGCCGCAGGGCGTCTGGCTCGACACCATGCAGCTGACGCCGGGTGCGACGGTTGCCCCCGCCACGACGGGGAACGCGACCAGCGCCGTCGTGACGACGAACGGGCTGAGCTCGTCTGGCGCCGCTTCGGCCCCGGCGGGAACGACGTTCACGGTCACCGGGAACGCGCTCTCGCGGGACGCGGTCGCGCTCGTCCTCGACCGGCTCGCGCTCATCCCGGCGCTGTCCGACGTGTCGCTCCAGTCGATGCAGCGGGGCGACGTCGCCGGCAAGAAGGCAACCCGATTCACGATCGTCGCCAACGTGCGCACCACAGGAGGGAACGGCTGATGAAGGACAAGTTGACCCCGAAGGTCGTCGCGGCGCTCGGCGTGGCCGCCGTCGCGGCAGTCGCGCTCGTCGGCTGGTTCGGCCTCGTCTCGCCGCAGCACTCGAAGGCGGCCGAGCTCGACAGCCGGATCGCCGACGCGAAGACGCAGCTCGTGGTCCTGAACGGGACCACGAGGTCCCCGTCCGGCGCCTCCACGGGCGGCGCGTCGATCTCGGTGCTCACGCGGGCGATGCCGCGGAGCGTCGCGATGTCGAACGTGCTGCGGCAGCTCCAGCGCGCGGCGCGTCAGGCCGGCGTGAGGCTCGACTCGCTCACCCCGCAGGCTGCGACCGCGCAGATCGGCTACTCGACGGTGCCGATGGACGTCGTCGTCACCGGGCGCTACTTCGGCGTCCAGCGCTTCCTGAAGCACCTGCGCACGCAGGCGGGCGTCTCGGGCTCGCGGGCACACTCCTCCGGCCGGCTCTTCAGCGTCGACTCGGTCAGTCTGGCCCCCGGCGAGGATCAGCTGCCGCAGCTCGCGGCGACGATCCACCTCAACGTCTTCACGTACAGCGGCTCGGCCGGAGCTGCGGCGCCCACGGCCACGCCCACACCCGAGGCTGATTCGACCTCGGTCACTGCGAGTGCCGCAGGAGGGACACCCTGATGACCGTTGTCGAGACACACATCGGCGGCCGCCGGGCGACCGCCCGCGACGCCGCGGAAACGCGCAAGAAGATCGTCCTCGCCGTCCTCGTGGTCGTGCTCCTCGCGCTGCTCGCCTTCGAGCTGCCGAAGATCATGAAGCCGCTCGAGCTCGTCCTCGAGCACCGCCTCGACCTCCCTCGTCACGCCGGCGAGCCCGGTCGTGACCGGCGGCGACAGCACGCCGCTCCCGGCCGCAGACGCGAAGCGCCTGCGCCTGATCCGGCAGCTGCAGGTCAAGGACCCGTTCGTGCCGCTGATTCACGCGAGCACGACCACGTCCTCGTCCGCTTCGGCTGGCGACGAAGCCGGCTCACGCCGTGCGCCCGGCGCCACTCGAAGCCGGCCGGTCGCCAAGACCGTGCCCTTCACGCCGGCCGCGCCGACACGCGCGGTGATCTGGACGAACGGGCAGCGACAGGTCGTCGGCCTGCACCAGGTGTTCAACGTCGGCGACGCGCAGTTCCGTCTCCTGGCGGTCACGCAGAAGGCCCTGCGCATCGAGGCGGTCGGCGGCGCTTTCGCCGGCGGCAAGCAAGCGATCCGCGTGCGCCAGGGGCATCCGCTGAAGCTCGCCAACACGGCGACCGGCGTCCAGTACCGGTTCCTCTTCACGAGAGCCGCTTCGAACCTCGCCGTCCCCGACCACCCCGGACGGCAACTCATGAACCCAATCCAGAGAAAGGCAAACAGCGTCGAGATGAACAACAACGATCATCGCGGCGTCAAGGGCGGGCTCCGCCGTCTGCGGCGTCCGCGGCTCCTGATCACTGCGACGGCACTCGCATGCGTCGCGGCCATCCCGCTCGCCGCCGGTGCGGCTGCCAACCGGCCGTCTCTCGCCAAGCCGAACGCGCTCGAGAACTTCCAGCTGCGGCTCCACGACTCGGGCTCGCGCGCAACCGCAGAGGTCGGCGCTACCCCAACGTTCTCGCGGACGCCGTCCTTCGCCTGGGCAGCCGGTCGCCTCGCGCGACGCGGTACGAGTTCGAGCTCTCCACCAGCCGGAACTTCGGCGCTGACAACGGCCGTCATCTGGTCGAGCCGCTCGCTGAAGACTCCGGCCGTCGCGGTTCCGATCTCGCTGCCGTGGATCACGGGCGACCACGCGTCGCTGTACTGGCACGTGCGCGCGTTCGGCGCTGACGGGACGTTCTCGCAGTGGAGCCAGCCGCGGGGCTTCAACATGCGGTGGGCCGACGTCAACCGCAAGGATCACGCAGACGACGACATCGGCGTCCCGCAGCGACTCCCGAGCGGGCCTGGGTACATCCGCTGGACGCCGGTTTCGGGCGCGACCGGCTACGACGTCTGGCTCGGGAACCTCGGCGGAATGGGCAAGGTCATCTCGACGATCACGACCGTCGCCGACGAGCGCGAGTACTACACGCTGCGCACGCCGCCGCGTGACGTTGTGTGGCGCGTTCGCGCGAGGCGCGACGTCTACGGCGAGACGGCGAACGGTCTGCCGCGCGCGTCCTACGGTCCGTGGAGCGACGTACACGGGTACCAGTCGCCGGCAGGTGTCCAGACGCCGACGACGGACGTCGCGAAGCCGCTGGAGGACGATCTCCGCCCAGTACGTGTCCGACGACGGCAACGTTCAGGCCCATGCGCTTATGCCGGCCTTCGTCTTCGTCGAATGACGGCCAGCTCGCTTGCATCGCGTCTACATCTTCGACGGACCGAGGACTGCGTCAACGTCGTCTACATCGGTTCGATCGTCGGCGGTACGGCCTACGCGCCTCGCATCACAGGGCCGCTCGCTCTCGATCCCGAGACATCGCAGGAGCTCTCGAAACAGCGCCTGTTCCTGCTGGGCGGTTCGGAAGGCGAAGACTCTCAGGTTCGACGGCGAGTCCGTCACGTCGAACGAGGCGCCTCCGACCGACGCCTCGGGCAGCGCGGCCTCAGCATCCGGCGACAAGACCGCAGGGCCGGCGCCCGTCGACCTGTGGGACAACAACTGGCGGCTCGGCCGGTACTACTGGACGGTCGTGCCGGTCGCGAAGCGCCGGTCGGCGACTCGTCTGAGTCGAGCTCGACAGGTTCGTCCGACGCGAAGGCGGAGGAGGAGTCGAGCTTTGTCTATCAGGACACCGTGCTGCCGCAGGACGCCTGCCAGGCCGGCAACGTACTGATGTTCGAGCAAGCGCAGCACGCGAGCCCGTGCTCAGCGCAGGAGCGGCACCTTACGTCACCGGCTTGTCGCCCTCCGGTCGGATGCTGTCGGCAGTGAACTCGACAGAGCCGCTTCTACGGCCCGCCGCTCGTCGCCTGGACGCCGTCGACCGGCGCCACCAAGTACGACGTCGAGTGGAGCCGCACGAGCAACCCCTGGCCCGCGGCCGGGCAGATGCGGACGGCGGCCACCTCGGCTGTGCTCCCGCTCACCCGGGACGTGGTACTATCGCGTCCGCGGGCTCAACCCGTGGCTGCCGAAGAACGCGAAGCTCAGGTGGTCCGGCCCGATGCGCGTCCAGATCGCCAAGCCGACCTTCAGCGTCAGCGGGGGCTAGGAAAGCGTGTTGCGCCGCCTGGCGACAAGCGAAGGAGGCTTCAGCCTGGTCGAACTGCTGATCGCGATGGTCGTGATGTCGATCGGCATCACGGCGATCGTGGCCGGCTACAGCTCGGGCATCCTCGCGGTCGACCGCGCGAAGGCCGGGACGACCGCCGGCGCGCTCGCCGACCGGCAGATGGAGACCTTCCGCCAGGGCTCGTTCGCGGCGGTGCCGACGACGGCCCCAGCGCTCCGACGACGACGAACGGGTACTGGATGCAGGTCGACGGGTCCTGGTCCTGCGCGATCGGCACCTTCCTCGCGGGGCCTCCGCCGACCTGCACGAGCACGCCGGCGAGCCGCCCGGTCAAGCTCGTGACGATCACCGTCCGCGACGGCTCGGCCGCGCGGGCGCGTCCTCTTCACCGAGAGCTCGACCTTCGACTCCTCGACCGGCTGACAAACCCCTTCGACTCAAGGAACAGACATGGCTGCATTCGCATACGACGCAATCAACGCGCAGGGGCTCGAGATCTCCGGTGTCGTGCACGCGCCTGACCTCGGGCGCGGCGCGCGAGCAGCTGCAGATGCGCGGGCTCCTGCCCCAGGCGCTGGACGAGCGTGGCGCCGCCGGCGGGCGCAGGGCCGGCGGCGCGTTCAAGAAGGTCAAGCCGAAGTCGCTGCAGGTGTTCGCCCGCCAGTTCGCGACGATGATCGCGGCCGGCGTCAGCGTCGTCGCGGCGCTCGTCACGCTCGAGGAGCAGACGGACGACAAGTACCTGGCCGAGGTGATCGCCGACGTCCGCTCCGAGATCGAGGGCGGCGTCATCCTCTCGAAGGCGCTCGCGCGGCACCCGAAGGTCTTCAACCGACTGTTCGTCGCCATGGTCGAGGCCGGGGAGTCGTCGGGAACGCTCGACACCGTGCTCGACCGCGTCGCCGTCCAGATCGAGAAGGAGATGCAGATCAAGCGACGGGTCAAGGGAGCGATGGTCTACCCGGCGGTCGTGATCACGTTCGCGTGCCTCGTGCTCACGTTCATGCTCCTCTTCATCATCCCGGTCTTCGTGGACGTCTTCGACCAGCTGCACGGAGAGCTGCCGAAGCCCACCCAGATCGTGATGCAGATGTCGTACGCGCTGCGCCACTGGTGGTTCGTCATCTTCCCCGCGATCGGCGCGATGATCTTCGCGTTCCGCCGCTTGAAGCGCACCGAGCGGGGCCGGCAGGTCTGGGATCGCTTCAAGCTCAGGATCCCGATGCGCATCGGCGACGTCGTGCACAAGATCGCGCTCGCACGATTCTCGCGCACGCTCTCCACGCTCATCTCCTCCGGCGTCGACATCATCAGGGCGCTCGAGATCACCGGCGCCACCTCCGGCAACTGGGTCGTCGAGGAGGCGCTCGCGAACATCAGGACGCGCGTCCACGAGGGCGTGCCGATCAGCCAGCCGCTGCAGGAGGACCCGATCTTCCCGCCGATGGTCGGGCAGATGGTCAAGATCGGCGAGGAGACCGGCGAGCTCGACGACATGCTCGGCAAGGTCGCCGACTTCTACGAGGACGAGGTCGACTCGAGCATCCAGTCGCTCACGTCGATCATCGAGCCGGTGCTGATGATCGGCGTAGGCGTCATGGTCGGCACGATCGTGATCGCCATGTACATGCCGATGTTCAAGATGCTCACGCTCATCAAGTAGACGGACGAGTCGGTGCTCGCGCTGCCCCTGCTCGTCTCGGTCCCGACCGCCGTCGACGCCACTCCGGTTCTCGCGGTCGTCGGCCTGGTCATTGCGCTCGCCGGCACCCTGATCGCGTTCCGAAGCCGCGACCGTGCGCTCGCCGAGCTCGGGCGGGAGCAGGCACGGGCGCGCACGGACGCGCTCACGGGCGCGTTGAACCGGCACGCGCTCGAGGAGGCGCTCGCGTCCGAGCAGGCCCGGGTCGGCCGCAGCGCCAACCCGACCGGAGTCCTCTTCCTCGACGCCGACCGGTTCCGGGACGTGAACAACAGGTACGGGTACGCGACCGGCGACGCACTGCTGGTGGCCGTGTACGACCGGCTTCGCTCGCGCCTTCGTGCGTCTGACAGCGTCTACCGCTGGGGCGGCGAGGAGTTCGTCGTGATCGCGCCCGAGGTCGGTGACGATGCCTCGCTCTCCGCGGGCGCCGAGCGCCTTCGCAGGCTGTTCGCCGACGAACCGCTCCAGGTCGGTCCACACCTTCTTCTGGTCACCGTCTCGATCGGCGCCGCCCTCCTCGAGAGCGGCATGGATGCCTTGGAGACGCTCGAGCACGCAGGATCACTCGCGAAGAGAGCCAAGCAGTGGCGGAACACTGCCCTCGTGTACACGACGGCCTCCCCGCAAGAAGCGGCCGCAGGCTGACGGCGACCTGAGACTTCCGACTCGCCGATCGGCGTTCTCCGTGCCACCGTCCGGTGCGACGCGCGATAATCACGGCGTGCACTTGTCGGAGCGGCTTCTGCTCATCCTTGCGCCCGGCGGCAGCGCTCGCGTCTCTGGACCTGCTCGTGAAGGACATCGTCCCCACCGCAGGTGTGGGCGTACCACCATCGCTCCAACGCCTGGGTCGCCACCTCGATCATCCTGCTGCTGGCGGCAGTCGCGCTCAGCCTCGTGCCTTCACGCGCCGTGGCGTTCGCGGGCGGTGTGATGAGCGCAGGTGTGCTCGGGAATCTCGTCTCGGCGCGCGCGGACGGGAACTGGGTGCCGAATCCACTCACGATCAGCCCCGGGG
The DNA here is from genome assembly GCA_963763755.1 of uncultured Gaiellaceae bacterium. GTDB lineage: Bacteria > Actinomycetota > Thermoleophilia > Gaiellales > Gaiellaceae > Gaiellasilicea. The sequence goes on along the minus strand of CAVXQE010000010.1, from coordinate 15,206 downwards.
ACTACTCGCTTGCGTTCAATCTCGCCGACGTCTTCTTCATCGTCGGAAATCTGCTGCTCATGTCGGCGCTGATCGTCGTGACGGTTCGACACCGAGAGCGGCTCGCCGCTCCTCGGGGCTGGGAGCGCGCACTCCTCCGGCGCGTTCGCTCCTGAGCCGTCCCGTTTCCGACCTCGCGCGGGTGGGCCGGCACCACCGTCCTCCTGACCACATCACCGACGTTCGGGTGGGGCCGGGCCCATCCCGCGCAGGGAAGACTGTCTGCATGCCAATGGAAGCGGTGATCGAAATCGACACGCCGCGGCTGCTGCCGCACCTCCTGAACCGCCTGCCGGCCGCCGGCTTCTCGGTGCGGCCAGTCGGCTTGCACGCGGGCCGGGTCGTCGACCAGCGGGCTGCGGACGCAGACGAGGCGTTGTGCGAGCTCCGCTTCTTCCTCAGTGCGTGGGCCAGAGCTCACGGTGACGTCGCGGTGAGCGTCCGGCGCGCGGCCTGACCGCCGCGCCCGCGCTCAGGCCGTCAGGGCGGCCTGGCGCAGCACGGGATTCTCGATCAGCTGGTGCTCGTATGCCAGACGCACGGCTTCGGTGCGGCTCTGGACCTTGAGCTTGCGGTAGATGTTCGTCAGGTGGTACTTGATCGTCTGGTCGGAGAGCCAGAACTCGCGTGCCATCTGCTTGTTCGACAGGCCTCCTGCGAGCGCACGAAGGATTTCGATCTCGCGCGGCGTGAGATCCCATTGAGACTCCATGGGGGCAGCGGGACGGGCGTTTCCGGCCTGGAGGAAGACATTGCCGGCCACCGCCTGGCGAACGACCGCGGCCAGATCGGCGGGGTCGATCGTCTTCTGGATGAAGCCGACCGCACCTCGGGCGAACGCGGCGTCGACCGCGGCCGGATCGTCGCTGCCCGAGAAGATGATCGTCTTGACCGAAGGGTGGCGCTCGTGGAGCAGCTCGAGGCAACGAAGGCCGTCCATGCCCGGCATGCGCAGATCGAGGAGCGCGACGTCCGGTGACGTGCGATGGACGAGGGGCAGAACCTCCTGTCCGGCCGTAGCCACGCCGACGATCTCGATGTCGGGCGCGTCGCTGAACGCGATGCGCACCGCCTCCAGCACCAGCGGGTGGTCGTCTGCAATCACCACTTTCAGGCGCATGTCGGACCCACCTCCCCTGACTCGACGGCCCGGGACGACTCCGTCGTGTCGTTGAGCAACTCGTACACCCGTGCGCGCGATAGACCGAGTGCTTCGGCGATCGCGCGGATCGAAGCGCCATCCGAGTGCCCGGCACGCGCAACCGCGGCCACCTCCGCACGCGCCTTCGCCAGGTCGGCGAGCCGGAGAGTGACCTGGAGAGCCAGCTGTTCGAGAGCTCGTCTGCGCACCGCGCTCAACTCGAGCCGCGGTCTACCAACGCTGTTGACAGGGGTGCTGATGTCGTTCATGTCGTCGACATTGTGTCGGCGCGGCGAACCAAAATGCCTGACACGTTCGTGTCCTCTCCGCCGTCCCCTGGGTTTGCGGTAATCGAACTCGCGCTTGATTCCCGCCGCCTCAGCGTGAGTGCAGTACGCGGCTGCAGTCACGATCCCCAGCATCTCTGGGCCGTTTCGGAAGGGTCTGCGCGACGATTTCCGGCTGCGCTCGGCGTGCGCGGCTCAGCGCTTCGGCCGCACGGTGATGCCGACAGGATTGCTGGTCGTGGTCGCGCCCGCGTTGTCGGTAGCGCGTGCAGTCAGGACGTGGTTCCCGGGCGGGACATTCCTCCACGTGTAGGAGTACGGCGCGCTCGTGTCCTGGCCGACCACGGTCGCTCCGTCGCGGAACTCGACCTTCGTGACGTTTCCGCCGGGATCGCTCGCCGTCGCCGTGATCGTGATCGTCGGCTTCCAGGGAAAGATCGCGCCGTCGGCCGGTGACGTGATGTTCGCCGTTGGCGCCGTGTTTGCGGAGTTGACGGTGATCGTGGCCGGTGCGCTTGTCGTACTCGTGCCGAGGTTGTCGGTGGCGCGCGCGGTGACCGTGTACGTCCCAGCTGCCACGCCACTCCAGGTGAAGCTATAGGGCGCGGTCGTATCCTCGCCGAGCTTCGCCGCGCCGTTGAAGAACTCGACTCTCGTCACCGTGCCGTCGGCGTCGGACGCCGTCGCCGCCAGACTCACCGTGGCTGGGGCCGTGAAGGTCGCGCCGTTCGCCGGCTGCGTGAGCGTGACGGTCGGGGGCGAGCCACCATTCTGGACGCTGACCATTCGGGCGACGGAAGGCACGCCGTGGGTGTCGATGAGGAAGAGCATGTACGGCCCCGGCGGCGCGATGTTCGCATTGGTCGGGGCCGTGGCGGTGAGGCTCGCCGCGCCCGAGGTGAAGGACAGTGGGATGTAGCGCTGCTCCATGTTGTCCGAGTGCGTGACAGCGCCGAGCCGGACGAGGGCCACTTTGCCGATCGACGCCGCGTTACCGGTCGCGATCTCGATCGGCGCGCCGAAGCTGACAGACGCCGGCGCCGCGTCGATGACAGGGCGGGGCGCGAGTGTGCCGTCGGACGCAAAGAGATAGGGCGGCGAGAAGACCTCCGCGTTCTTTCCGAGGTAGCCAACCTGATCACACGTGCCGCAGATCCCCCCGCCGGAGGACAGTACGCGCCCGTCGGCCAGCAGGAGCGCGGTCGAGTGATACTGCCGCGTGATCTGCATCGCTGCCAGGGTCCGCCACTGTCCAGTGGCGGGGCTCCACAGTTCGGCCGGGTAGACCCCGGCGTTGAGGTCGACGAGTCCGGCGCCAGAAGAATTGCCGCCCGTCGCGAGGACCGAGCCGTCCGCGAGCACGGTCAGGTTGTGCTGCCGGCGGCCGAACGCCATCGGCGCAGTCGCCGACACCTGCGGCGAGGCTCCGGTGACATCGATTACCCGCGCGTCCTTGCTCGAGGGACCGCCGCCGGCGACCAGCATCTTCCCAACGTCGAAGAGCGCATGACCGCCGTAGTCGCGATTGATCGTGTCGCGCTGCCCGAGCGACTGCCACGCGCCGGTGCCAGAGGTATCGAGCGCGCGAAGTGTCTGATCGGGACCGGAGTAGAAGGCTCGACCGTCCGGGGCGACGTCCATCCACGGGTACAGCGGCAGGCTCAGCGAGGCGGTGCTGAGCGCGCGCAGGCCGCCGGCGAGCGTCCGGACCTCAGGCGTATCGACGCGACCAGACGTGATCAGCATCTCGCCGTTGTGCAGCGGCGTCACGCTCGGATACCAGCGGCCAGCGGCCATGTTCGGCCCGAGGCTCCACGCGTAGCCGGCGGGGTCGAAGATGTGTGTCTGAACGATGCCGTTGAGCTGTGCGTCCTTGTTCCCACCCGCGAGGAACACCCGGCCGTCGAGGAGATGTGCCAGGCCGCTGCAGAAGACGTTGAAGCCGGTGTCGACGTTGACCGGCGTCTCGATGCCGGTCTGCGGATCCCAGACGGTCGCGCGCGTGTGGTCGTGCACGGGGTAGGTCTCTGTGGCGTTGTCGCCGATCGAGTCGTACGCCAGGACCTTGCCGTCCGGCAACAGTGCGACATGCACGCCCACGACCGGCCAGTCGACGACGGGCCCCCACTCGCCCACGTCCTGCGGGGACCCTGCGGTGGCTGCCGCTGCCGCGCTTGCAGCAAACGCCGTGACGGCGCGCGTGTGCGCGTCCAGCGCACTCTCCTGTGCAGCGGTGTGCGTGACCGCGTCCTCGGAGGAGTGGCCCGGAGCTGTCTCGACGCCATGGGCTCCGGCACCCGACGCGGCGAGCGCAGTCAAGGCGAGCGATGCGGCAAGCGTGACACCCAGTCGGGACAACAAACGCGCCTCCTCCTCAGCTAGACCGGATCCAAATCTGAGGCGCCCTCGGAGGCCCTTTCTACTGGCCAAACGTGGGGCATTTCGGCACGCTCGGCGACGAGCGCGACAAAACGACGGGTAAAAGCGCCCCAGTCCGGAGATCGGAGCGCGCTGGAGCACGCGGGTTCAGGAGGGATCTCTGAAAGAGTCGAGCGGGAAAAGTGGAGGCGGCGGGAATCGGAACCCGCGAGAGGTTCCCGCCGATGCGGTGGGTGCGCAGCCGCGAGTCAGGTGCTTTGCCTAGTCCGTGTTGCGGGTCAAGTAGTACAGGTCACGCTGCATGAACCGTGGCTCCCTGATCGTCATCTGCCAGTGTGCAGTGGCGCGGCGGGTAGTTGCACCGTGACGCGGAGCCCGCCGGCGGCCCGGGGCGTGAGGGTGAGGGTTCCGTCGTGTGCTTTGGTGATGCTCTTCGCGATTGCCAGGCCGAGGCCGACACCTGCGTGGTCGGTGCGGATGCGTTCGGTGCCACGAAGAAACGGCTCGGCAAGCGTGGCAACCAGCTGTGGGGTGAGCGTCTCGCCGGTGTTCTCGACGGTCAGCACCGCACTCTTGGGCTGAACGCTGGTGGTGACCCACACGGTGCCCTGTTCCGGCAGATTGTGGACGATCGCGTTGTGGACGAGGTTCGTGCTCAACTGCAGCAGAAGCGGGTGTGAGCCGATGGTTGGGGTTATCTCGCCGGAGGTCTCGATCGTGAGGCCGCGTCTTTCTGCGAGGGGGAGGAGTGTTTCGGTGGTCTCTTCCGCTATGAGGGACAGGTCGACGTGCTCTCGGGGGAAGGATCGCTGGTCGGTGCGGCTGAGCAGGAGCAATGCTTCGGTGAGGTCGATCGCTCGGGTGTTGACGGCGTGGAGGCGGTCGACGAGTTCGCCGGTGTCGCGGTTGGGATCGTTGCGGGCGACGTCGAGAAGCGTCTGCGTGGTCGCCAGTGGGGTGCGCAGTTCATGGGAGGCGTTGGCCGCGAATCTCTGCTGTTCGGCGACGTGCGCTTCGAGCCGGGCGAGCATGGTGTCGAAGGCGTCAGCGAGCTCGCGGAACTCGTCCTGATGGCCTTCCAACTCGATCCGGTGCGAGAGTGACCCGCTGGCGGCCGTGCGTGTGGCGTCTGTGATGCGCGTCAGCGGGGCGAGCATGCGCCCGGCGAGGAGCCACCCTCCCAGCAGACCGAACACCAGCAGGAACGCCATCACGATGGCCGCGGTCGGAGCGAAAGCGCGCAGGAGGTCGGCGTGGCTTTGCACCAGGAAGATCACACCAGGGTGCACACCACGCGAAAGGGAGAAGTACCCGACGACGAGCAGCACGGCACCTGCGAGCATCAGGAAGCCGGCGTAGCTGAGGGTGAGTTTGAGGCGAACACTCAAACCAGGGGCTCTATCCACGATCTTCTCCCTCACGTCCGGTGTCTGGTTGAGTGTCGATGCGGTAGCCGGCGCCGGCCACGGTGGCGATGAGCCAGGGTTCGCCGAGGCGTTTTCGCAGTGCCGAGACCGTGATGCGCACGGCGTTGGTGAACGGGTCTGCGTTCTGATCCCATGCTCGCGCTAGGAGTTCTTCGGCGCTGACGACACCGCCTTCGGCAGTGACGAGGACTTCGAGCACCGCGAACTGCTTGCGGGTCAGCGCGACGTAGCGGCCGTCGCGGTAGACCTCGCGGCGGAACGGATCCAGCCGCAGGCCGGCGATCTCTCGCACGGGTGGCCTGTTGTGGGCGCGCCTGCGGTCGAGTGCTCTGAGGCGGAGCACGAGTTCTTGGAGCTCGAAGGGCTTCGTGAGGTAGTCGTCGGCGCCGAGCTCGAACCCGGTGGCCTTGTCGTCGAGACGGTCGGCAGCGGTGAGCATGAGGATCGGCATGCCGCTGCCGGAGGCGACGATGCGTTCGGCGATCTCGTCACCGCTAGGTCCGGGAATGTCTCGGTCGAGGACGGCGATGTCGTACGCGTTGACGCTCAGCAGCCCCAGAGCGGTCTCGCCGTCACCTGCGATGTCTGCCGCGATCGCTTCCAGGCGTAGGCCATCGCAGATGGCTTCAGCCAGATAGGGCTCGTCCTCAACGATCAGCACACGCATGCCCCGATGCTACGAGCTGGCGCATATCGCCTGCATATCGAAAACCACATACGTGCCGGCAACACCACGGTGCCTTGAATGGAGGCGTGACCTACAGCCAACGAGCACGAACGACGACCCGTCGGAATCGGATTCGGATTCGCTGGATCCGTGTCGCCGCCCTGCTAGTCGTCATCGCGGCGATCGCCGCAGCCTTCGGCTACCAGTTGCCGGCGTCGTCGTCCTCGACGCCGTCCACGCCTTCGACGGCCGTAGCACCCATCGACGTCCTTCGCGGTGAGCACCGTGGTGCGCTTGGCGAGGCGGACGGCGCCATCCCCAAGGGCGCGACGGTCTTTGATGACGAGATTCCGGGTGTAGCCAACCTTGATCCAGCTCTGCTCGGTGCCCTGCGCCAAGCTGCAACTGATGCCGCGGACGACGGGGTCGAGTTCTTCGTCGATAGTGGCTGGCGTTCCCCGGAGTACCAGGAACAACTACTCCATGAGGCGGTCTCGAAGTACGGCTCAGAAGAGGAAGCTGCCCGATGGGTGGCCACCCCCAACACGTCAGCTCACGTGTCGGGGGACGCGGTCGACATCGGGCCCTCCGATGCCACGGCGTGGCTGTCCGGGCACGGCGCCGAGTACGGCCTCTGCCAGATCTACAGCAACGAGCCCTGGCACTACGAACTGCGCCCCGAAGCCAGCGATCACGGCTGCCCGCCGATGTACGCCGACCCTACGCACGATCCGAGGATGCAGCGATGACGACGCAGTCGCCCGCTTCGATGGACGTCCGGAGGGCAGTGATCCGACCGACCGCTTCGTCAGGTTGCGCGGATCGCGGCTCCCGTCGCCCCGAGGAAGGCGAGCACCGCATGCACGCGCCGGTTCTCGCCCGCGTCCGGGGGGAGCTCGAGCTTGCGCAGGATGCTTCGGACGTGCGCCTCGACGGTCTTTCGCGTCACGAAGAGCTCGTTCGCGATCCCACGGTCGGTCTTTCCCTGTGCGATCAGGACGAGGACCTGACGCTCACGCGGCGTCAACTCTCCGAGCGGGTCCCGCGCAGCTGGGGCCGCGACGAGCTCGGCGACGAGTGACGGCTCGACCACGGTTCCCCCCGCTGCAACTCGTTGCAGCGCGTCCACGAACTCGTTCACGTCCGTCACCCGGTCCTTGAGGAGATATCCCACCCGCTCCGAGGTCCCCGTCACGAGCTTCAGCGCGTACTCGACGTCGACGTACTGGGAGAGAACCATCGTGCCCACGTTCGGGAACGCGTCGCGAATCGCCTGCGCTGCAACCAGACCCTCGTTCGTGAACGTCGGCGGCATGCGGATGTCGACGACGGCGACGTCCGGGGGATCGGCGGCGACCAGCTGGACGAGCTGCTCGCCGGTATCCGCCTGGCCGAGAACCTCGACTCCGTGCTCCGCGAGAAGCCGCGCGATCCCCTCCCGAACGACGACGGCGTCATCCGCAAGGATCACGCGCATGGGATGACCGCCGTTACCCGCGTGCCTACTCCGACCTGCGTCTCGACCTCCAGGTGGCCGTCGAGCGCCTCGACGCGATCACGGAGACCACGGAGGCCGGTTCCCTCCGCATCGGCTCCGCCGACACCGTCGTCAGTGACCTCGATCGCGACCCGACCGTTCGTGCGGGCGAGGGCGATCGTGGCCCGGGATGCGCGCGCATGTTTTGCGACGTTCGCGAGCGCCTCGCTCGCGACGAAGTAGGCCGTGGCCTCGACCGGCTCGGGCAAACGCTCGGGCGAGACGGTCAGCTCGATCGGGACCGGGGCGCGCCGCGCGAGGGCGGCGATTGCCGGCGCAAGGCCTTCGTCGGTGAGGATCGCCGGATGGATGCCGCGCGCGAGCGCGCGAAGCTCCTCGAGTGCGCCGCCGACCTCGGCGTCCGCCTCGGTGAGGAGCTCGTCGACGGCGCCGTCCCCGTCAGCGATTCGGCCGCGGGCGAGCTGGAGTGCGAGCCGGATCCCGAGCAGGCGCTGCTGAGCGCCGTCGTGGAGGTCGCGCTCGAGCCGACGTCGCTCGGCGTCCCCGGCCTCGACGATGCGGGCACGGGAAGCTCGCACCTCGGCCAGCTGGGCGCTGAGTTCCGCCTGCAGGCGTGCGTTCTCGAGCGTGAGGCTCGCAGCGGCGGCGACGGCCTCGAGGAGTTCGGGCTCGTCCAGGAGCGCCGGGTCGTGGACGAGCGCGGCGACACGTGTGCCGTCGTGCTCGAGCACGGTGACGGCGCGTCCTTCGCGCGTGGTCACGTCGAGCGGGCTCCCGCGGGGATCGACGTAGCGCTCGTCCGCGGGCAGCCAGAAAGCGAGCTCGAGAGACGGATCGCCGAGCGCACGGGCGATCGCGTCGCGGACGTCGTCGGGTCGCGAGAGCGAGCGGAGCTCCACGACCAGATCGGCGACACCGGAGCGCTGCAGGCGGGTGCGCAGCAGCCCGACGAGGAACGCGATCGGAATGGCCGTGAAGGCCCCACCGACCCAGGACGAGCGGTCGCGTCCTCGACCTGGCCGCCGGCGGCGTCCACGATCAGGTAGGGGACGAACAGGAGGATCGCGACGGCGCTCGTCAGGAGCACGGGGGCGAGCGCGCGACGCGTCGCCCCGCGCGCGGCTCGCACCTTCCGCACGAGCAGGACGCCGGTGACCACGAAGACTCCGACGACGAGACACGCTCGTCGGCCGCTTCGAAGACTCGGCGCGACGGTGTCCGAGTCCAACGACACGAAGCGGGTTCGTCGGACACTCCGGGCACCCGTCGTCCCCGCGCGGGTCCCGCATGAGAGCCGCGAGTGGCACGAGGACGAGCCAGGCGCCGTACACGCCGACGACGAACCGCCGTTCGAGGCTCGTCTCGAGCCGACCGCTCGGGAACGCGAGGAAGAGGTGCACGGTGATCACGAGCTCGAGGTTCCCGAGCGCCGTGAACACCGTGTACGGGAGCGACGCGTCCCAGTAGAGCTGTCCCGAGGCAACCGCGAAACCGAGCGCGACCATGAGCAGTCCGACACGGTTCCCCGGACGGCGATGCAAGGCGACGAGCCCGGTGGCGATCCAGATGCCGGCGTACACGACCAGGCCACGACCGTCCCCCGCGCCGTCCGGCTGGAAGTCGTGGGCGACCCGCACGAGCGCCGTCGGCAAGGGCGACGAGCACCAACCCGGCAACGGCCAGCGCGACGAGCAGGCGGCGACTCATCCGGGAGCCCCGGCAACGCTTGCGAGCGCGGCGGCCGAGAGGTCGTCCTTGTGAATGAAGCCGCGTGCACGGCTCCGGTCGAGCCGCGCGCCGAAGTCGGCCGCCTCGCGACTCGACGTGAGGACGACGAGGGTCGCGGCGCCGCTCTCGGCGATTCGCTCCGCGACCTCGAACCCGTCCGTATCCGGCAGGAGGACGTCCAGCAGCACGACCTGAGGCCGGAGCGCAGCGACCGCCGCGAGCGCCGACGCCCCGTCCCCGGCCTCGCCGACGACCTCGAAACCGTCTGCTTCGAGCAGGCGGCGGGCAAAGCCACGGAAGCGGGCGTGGTCGTCGACGATCAGCACCGTCTGCGGCATTGAGCGAATCGTCTCATTCTCGACCGCGATCGGCCATCAGGGATACCCCGAATCTTCAGCTCGCGGAGCCCTGGTCCGGGGATCTCATCGATGCGATCTCGACCGACGCGGCCTAGCGTCGGCGGCATGAACAACAAGCACCTTCTGCGCATCGGGGGCGCCGCCGCCGTCTCGGGCGTGATCGTTCAGCTTGCCGCGGCGATACTCGAGCCCCCACGGGACGGAGACACAGACAAGGCGATTCGCACCATCGCCGAAAGCGGAGCCTGGACGGGGCGCTGGCTCGTCCACGTCACGGGCATCGTCCTGATCGTCGTAGCGGTGGCGGTCGTGACGCGCACCTTTTCGGAAGGGCCCGCGAAGGAGTGGGCTCGTCGTGGGCCAGCCGCTGTTCGTCATCGCGGGCGCGCTCGGAGTGGCCGAGGTGCTGGTCGGTGCGAGCACGAAGCACCTTGCGGACGGGTGGGCCGCGGCGGCGCCCGACGCGAACCTGTCGTACCTGGCTGCCTTCGAAGGCGCGTGGAACGCGACCGTGAATCTCGATTTCGGCGCGCTGCTCATGCTGGCGCTCTATCTCGCGACGCTCGCGGCCGCGATCCTGGCAGGCAACGTCTACGCGCGGTGGCTCGGCTGGACCTCGGCGGTCGCCGCTCCGCTCCTGCTCGTCGGGATCCTCCTCGAGCTGCGATCGCCCGTAGGGACTGCCCTCGGCCTCGTGGGCAACGTGCTCTTCTTCGTCGTGCTGATCGGCCTCGGACGGTCGATGTGGCGACGAGCATCTTCGCCTGCCGCGCACGACGCCGACGGCCGCGTGCCTCGCGACTACGACTTGATCAAGGCCGCCGAGGCCGCCGTCGACAACCCGTGACCTCGACCGAGATCGGAGGAGACATGCCCAAGCACCTCGTAGCCGTCGCAGCAGTCCTCGTGTCGGCGCTGGCACTGCTCGGCGGGCTCGGCTCCGGACACGCGTCCGCGGCCGGCGCGACCGGATGCCCGGCCGACGCGTCGAGCTTCACGGATCCGTGGCTGCTCGTCAGCGCCGGCGACGGCAGCGTCCGGCTCGCCGACCGTGACGGCGACGGCTCCGTCTGCGTCGCCCGAGTCGTCGTGCGCGGCCGCGTACTCACCATCGTCACCGACAACACGATCGGCAATCCGAACATCATCCCGCCGGGACCGTGCACCGATCCGTTCGTGCCGGTCGCGATCGGCAGCCCCGGAATCCTTCCGGGCATACGCGAGATCGACGCGAACGGCGACGGCGTCCTCTGCGGCGACCTGAGCCTCGCCGCACGCGGGCTGATCGTCATCCTCGTCGACAACCCGGTCGTCCGATGAGGGCTGGGCCAGAGCGTTTTCGAGGAACAAGGAGGAGACAATGCTCCGCTTTACAACGCTGATCGCGCTCGGTGCGGTCGCAGTCGGCCTCATGGCCGGCAGTGCGACGGCCGGCGCGGTGACGCAGAAGTTCGTCGGCCCGTTCGGCGGTACCTCGCCGTGCAATGGCGAGTTCGTGTTCGGCAGCGGCCCCGGGCACGCCGTCTACGAACAGAACGACGGGCACTTCGTGGTGCACTTCGCGATGCGGGTCAAGGCGACGGGGAGTCTCGGCAACGACTACCTGCTCGCCGTCACCGCCAACGGGCAGTTCGAAGCGCCCACCCTCACGTTCCCGGACGGCACCACCGCGTTCGACCTGCCGGTGCGGCTGGTCGCCGTCTCGCACGGGCGCGCCCCGAACTACGAGAGCCTGTTCACCGTCCGCATCTTCGTCTTCGACGCGGAACCGGTGGGCTCGACGTTCCTGGGACCTGCGACCGAGACCTGTCTCGGCTGACCATCGAAGGAGGCAAGAGCCATGATCACGATCACTCGCCCTCTCGCGCTGCTGGCGCTGGTCGGAGCGCTCGCCGCGGTCGTGCTCGCGTTCTGGCTCGCAGGGCCGAGCCGCGCGTCAGTCGGATCGACTGCTGCGGCGCCGAAGTCCTCGTGGAGGCTCGCGCTGACAAGCAACCGGGAGGGCGACTCCGAGATCTACAGCATGGGCGCCGACGGGAGCAGCGCGCGGCGCCTCACACGGACGCCGGGCTTCGATGGTGCCGGCCCTTGGTCGCCGGACGGCCGGAAGCTCCTCTACTACCGCAACCAGGGCGGCGTCTGGGTCATGAACGCCAACGGGAGCGGCAAGCGAAACCTGACGCCGAACAACGGGTTCAACGCTCCGGGCTCGTGGTCGCCGAACGGTCGACAGGTCGTCTTCACCACCGACCGGGACGGCAACAACGAGGTCTACGTCATGAACGCCGACGGAAGCAAGCCGCGGAGTCTCTTGCCGAGCCCCTCCACCCAGGAGTTCGCGGGCAGCTGGTCGCCCGACGGCCGGACGATTCTCTTCTCGACCGACCGCGACGGCAACTGGGAGCTCTACGCGATGGGCGCGGACGGAAGCGACGTGCGCAACCTGACGCAGAACGCAGGCCAAGACGGCCGCGACGGCGGGGTCTTCTGGTCGCCCGACGGGCGCAAGATCGCGTTCGTGACGAATCGCGACAAGAACCGCGAGATCTACGTCATGAACGCCGACGGCAGCGGACCGCGGCGGCTGACGCGGACCCCCGAGGACGAGTACCTGCTCGGGTGGTCACCGGACGGCAGGAAGATTGCGTTCAGCCGGGACGGCTCGAAGCCGAGGTGGGCATTCTTCGTCATGAACGCCGACGGGAGCGCGGCACGGCAGGTGAACTGGTCGTTGCCCGCGAAGACGGGAAGCTGACGTGCGTGGAGTAGCTCAGAAGACGAAGCCTGAATCGGCTGGGGTTGCAGCGAGAAAATGGAGGCGGCGGGAATCGAACCCGCGAACGGTTCCCACCGAACTCGCGCGACAGGACGCTCGCACAAGCGAAATAGCGTTTGCTCAATCTCATCAGCTGCGAATCCGCAGCCTCGCCGCCCCGCCGCGCGACCGCCGCGACGAAGAGGAACAGCGCCGCCGCGGCTGCGGCGCCGAGGAGTCCGGTGGCGAGGCCGTGTTGGGCGGGGACGGCGGCCGCCAGGAGGGCGACGGTCGCGCCGGCGAACGCGAGCAGCGCAGCTGACGAGCAGGCGCCCCACCAGGACGGCGGTGACAGCCGGTCGCTCGACCGCCGCGTCCGGCGCCGCGCCGCGGGACAAAGAGACGAGCTCGAAGAAGATGAGGACGGCGGCGGCTAGGAGCGGAGTGCTCCAAACGGGGATGTCTTCGCCGTAGAGGACGCCAGCGCACCGAGGCCGGCGCCGAGGCCGAGCGCCGCGGCCGCGGCGGCGCGCCGAAGTCGCCTCCCGCTCATCGTGCCGCGGCGAGGGCTTCGACGGGAGCGGCGATCGGCTCGTCCGGTCGCCACGCAGGCGAGCGCGACACCCGCGCCGGCGAGCTGCGTTCGGACCGCGTCCCGCTCGAGCAACCAGGTTCGCCAGGCGAGCGGCCCGGCGGCGGCTTCGGCGTCAGCGAGGTACGGGAGCGGATCGACCTCGATGATCGAGACCTGGTAGCCGCGGCGGCGGAGATGGAGGAGCGCGCGCGTGACGCGCCAGTCGAGCCGCGGCGTCAGCGCCACGATCAGCGACTGGGGCGGGAGGATCCGGCGCTGGATGAGGCTCGTGTCGCGCCAGCGATACGTTCGCGCGAGCTCGCTCTCGAGCAACGCGTCCGCGATCCGATACTGCTGGCGCAGGCCCGAGCCGGGGATGATCCACTCGATGTCACCGCCGAAGCGGAGGAGCCCGACGCGGTCGCGCTCGCGGAGATAGGCGTCGCTCAGCGAGGCGGCCGCGCGCACGGCGTGGTCGAGCGTGCTCGCCGCGCTCGTCGCGGCGGCTCCGAGCGCGTCGAGGAAGATGACGACGTCGGAGCTCCGCTCGGGCAGCCGATCGTTGACGAGCAGCCGGCCGCGGGCGGCGGTCGCACGCCAGTTGATCCTCCGCGCCCGCTCGCCGGGGGCGAGGAACCGGAGCTCCGCGAACTCGATGCCTTCGCCGGCGACCGCCGCCGGACGGCTGCCGGTTACCGGCCGTGTCGCCCGCGGCCCGGCGAGCCGTCGCAGCCTCTCGACCGACGGGTAGACCCGCAGCGTCGTGGTGGGCTCGACCACGACTTCGACAGAACGGAGGTGAAGCTGATCGCGTGCCAAGAGCCGGATCGAGGCGATGCGGAAGGTGCCCCAGCGAGGGCAGTTGATCGCGTACCGAGCGTGCGCGTTCTACCCGCATGGAGCGCGAGCACGCGCCGCGTAGGCGCTCCATCCTCGATCGAGCCGTTCCGGGAGCCGTAGCTCGACCTCGAGCCAGGGGCATGCGTCCGACGCAGCAAGCGTCAAGTCCGAGCTCGACCCGCCCGCCCTCGATCACGCGACCAGCGAGACTCGGACGGTCGCTTCGGGCAGCCGAGGCGGCCGCGCCGCGAGCCGGAAGAGCAGCGGGACCAGGAAACCGGCCCCGACCGCCGACCAGCGCCGACTGTGCGGTCGCGAGGCCGGCGAGGAGGCGAGCGGGAAGCGACGACGAACCAGACGACGGCGCGCTGCTGAACGTCACGACGATCGTCGAGGACAGGCACAGGAACCACGCGACGGTCGCCCGCACCGCTTCGGCCGGATCGATCCGCTGCACCGAGGCTCCGGCGCCAGCGTGAGCCTGTGCGCGAGGGCGGGGATCGACACCGCCTTGATGCGTCCGGCGTACGAGTCGCGGCCGAGATACGTGGCGCGAGCGCGGCCGAGCTTCATCAGCGCGAGTGAGCCCCTCGGCGAGGCGCCGACGGACAGTTGCGGCGAGTCTCTTGTCGCGCGCGCAATCGCGACCGTGTAACTCGGCGAGCGGCGGGGCGACGTGTACCTCCTCGATCGTCGCCTATCGCCCGCAGCGCCGGCCGGTCGCAGACGGGCTCGAGCTCGATCTCGCTCGGCGCCGTCGACGTAGCGTTCGAGGAGGATGTCGCGCTCCGCGTCCTCCGACGGGTAGCCGATCGTGACGCGGACGAGGAAACGATCGAGCGGCGCCTCGGCAGCGGGTATGTCCCCTCGTACTCGATCGGGTTCTGCGTCGCGAGGACGAGAAAGGGGGACTCGAGCTGCCGCATCGCGTTCCGAGCGTCACCGCCCGCTCTTCCATCGCCTCGAGCAACGCGGCCTGCGTCTCGCCCGGTGCGCGGTTGATCTCGTCGGCGAGCAGGATGTTCGTGAAGATCGGCCCGGGCTCGAACATCAGGCTGCCGCTGGCGCGGTCGTAGATCGAGGCCCCGGTGACGTCGCTCGGGACCAGGTCCGGAGTGAACTGGATGCGGGTGAAGTCCATTGCGCACACCTGCGCCGAAGGAGCGGGCGAGTAGGGTCTTGCCGAGCCCTGGGAGATCCTCGATCAGCACGTGGCCGTCGGCGAGCAGCGCAACAACACCATCGCCACCGCCTTCGCTTGCCGATGATCGCCGGCTCGAATCGGCGCTCGGCCACCGCGGTCGCCAGCTCCTGGACGGCGACGCCTGCCTTCGCCTCCTCGGTCACAGTCCTGCTCCAGCCGCTCGATCCCGTCCGCAGGCCTCAGTCGCCGGCGAGACCTCGGCCGACGCGGAACGCGGCCGACGGACGGTCAGGGCGGACGATCTCCCACAGCATGTCGCCGAGCAGCTCCTGCGCGCGCCGTGGCGCGAGCGCCATGTCGACGCCGCG
>CAVXQE010000009.1:0-146667 GCA_963763755.1 uncultured Gaiellaceae bacterium | reverse complement strand
GGCAGCCAGCTGGAGCCGTTCTCGAGCTGCCGGAGCCCGTTGACGGCCTCGACCATCTTCTGCTCGACCCACTCCTGCGCCGCGTCTCGATCATCTGCGCACTTGTCGTCGTCGCCTCGGGGTTCGCCCAGTCGTTGACCGCGGCGAGGATCGCCTGGTAGCCACGGAACTCCCGGTTCAGGAGGAGGACTCGGCGGTCACTCCGTCCTCTCCGGCCAGCGCGGCGGCGCGGTCGTGGAGGCCGTTGCCGTTGCCGTTGACGATCGGGAACGTCCTCGGCCTCCGTCTCGGTCACCCACTGCGGCGTCGAGCTTGCAGGATGCGCGAACACCTCGTCCGCCGGCTCGCTCCGCGTCGTCGACCTGGGTGAGCACGGCGCCGATGCCCGCGGCGCACGGCCTTCGGGTTCGCGCCGCCCGGGCCGACCGGCACGATCGATCGCCGTACCGCCGCTGTCCGGCCCGGTGCCTTCGGCCCGGCGCTCGGGTGGCCGTCCTGCATACCGCCGGAACCGACGGGGCCGCAGGAGCTGCATCACGTCCTTCAGCCGGTCGCGGATCCGCCGGGCGCGGTCCGGGTCCTCGTCCTGGAGCCGGGCCTGCTCCTCGCTCATCGTCTGCCTGATCGCGTCCGGCATCTGCGCGCGGAACTGCTCCGCCCAGACGGCCACGCGTCGGACTCGAACACCGGCTGCCGCCGACGAGCACGTGCGCCCGCGCGAAGTCCGACGTGATCGTCGTCGCCGAGCGGTTCGAGCACGAAGCCGACCCGCGGCTTGCCGAAGATCACGCCGAGGCGGGCGAAGAACGGGTTCGCCTGGTTGCTCATGCGCCAGTCGTGGAGCTCGTTCTGGTACAGCACGGCGATGCTGCCGCCGCTGGCCGTGCGGCTGGAGACGTCCGTCCCGGGCCCGCTCGGCAGCACCCACCAGTGCATCCTGCGCCGCGGGCATGTCGGCCGCCGGCGTCGCCGGCAAGCTCGACGGTCGCCGCGGAAGTCGTTGCCCTGGCGGTCGGCGGCGTCGTCCCAGATGGCTCGCCGGTGCCGTCGACCCGCGAGAGGTTGAACGACTTCCCGCCTTCCTCGCGCTGACGCGTCCGCGGCCTCGTCGGCGTAGCGCGGCCAGTCGGGCTCGTCGCCGGACGGAACGCGGACGAGCACGTCGATGCCGTCGTCCGAGAGGCGGAAGAACCGCTGGTGCAGGTACTTGAACAGCCAGCCCTTCGCGCCCGTCCGGCGGGCACGAAGGTGTTGTCGCCCTCCTCGTTCCCGAGGAACGTCACGACGGTGCCCGAGCCCCTGCTCGAGGATGAACTCGGGGAACATCTCCTCGGCGACCGAGACGACACCTCGCCGTCTGTCGCCGAGCGGGATCAGGCCGTACTCCTGGCCGTCCCAGCCGATCTGCACCATCGTGCCGCTCGCCGTCCTTGAGCGACCGGATCAGGACGCCCGCCTTGTGGCGGGTCGGGCCGCTGATCTTGAGGCCCATGCCCTGGTTGCCGCGGATCGACTGGTTCTCGTTCGCGCCGCTGACCGCGAGCGTCGTCATGTACCTCTCCAGCTCGGAGCGGGTCATGCCGTCGCCGTTGTCGGCGCACGCAGACGTACCAGCCGCCGCTCGGTGCGCTCAGCAGCGGCCAGTCGACGTCGAACTCGATCCGGCCGTCCGTGCTGCCGTCCGCTCATCCTGCGGTCGACGGCCTCCTCGGCGTTCTTGGCGACTTCGCGGTACTCCTGGTTGGGGAGCAGCTCCGCCGCGAGCTTGTCCGCGATGAAGTCCGCGTTCTCTACACGAAACATGCGCTATTCCTCCTCGTCCTCCGCGAGCGGCCGCTCGGGCCGGTGACTTCGGACAGTCGGGGCCGCGCCGTTGGACGAGGACGGTGGTCGTGGCCCGTCGGCGTCGGCTATGTGTCCTGAGTCTACCAGGGCCCGGCGATCGCGCCGTGGCCGTTTCCAGCGGCCGCGACGGCTACCGTCGAGCGTGACTCCGCCGGCTATGCGCTAGAAGGTGAACCCGCCGCCGGCGCTGCCACTACCACTGCCGCGGCCGTGCCGGTAGATGCGGGCGGCGGCGACGAGCAGCTCGCCGTGATCGCGCTCGGGGTCGCTCGGCGGCGGCGGCGTCTGCCGGGCGCCACCGTCGAACCCGACGCTCCCGTCGCGACGGCTCCGCTGCCGGCTGCCGGCCGAGCGCCGCGTCGATCGTGGCGCTTCGTCGCGCCATGCGCGCTGCGGCGAGCGCCTCGAGGAAGGACGGCTCCTGCTGCTCGCGGCTCTCGAAGATCGCGAGCAGGTGCCGGTCGAGCGCCTCGAGCTCCTCCCGGTCGAGCAACGCCTCGAGCCGCGCGCGCGCCTCCGTGCCGGCCGGAGCGGGCTCGGGCGGCTGGCCGGCGACGATCGACGCGACCAGCGCCCGCTGGCGCTCGAGCTTCCCGGCCACCTCGGGCTCGTCGCTCATGCCGCCGGCAGCGGGTCGCGCTCGCCTGCCTCGACGATCCTGTCCGATGCCGGGGCTGCCTCGGTCGGCGCGCGCGTCGGCGAGACCTCGCCCCGTCCGAGCAGCCTGCCGCCCTCGCGGACGACTGCTCGGCGCGGGAGCGTGAACGTCGCCGAGCGACGGGCCCGCCGAGCGCGAGGAGCGCGTTGAGGCGGGCCTCGACCGGCTCCCGCGCGTGGTAGGCGGCGACGACGGCTGACGGCCGCGCGACCGACGCCGCCGCGTCGTCCCCTCCCTCGGCGAGCTCCGCGAGCAGCGCGTCGAAGTGCTCGCAGACGAACGGCGTCAGCCGCGGTCGGCGTCTCGGCCGCCGCGACGCCGCGCGCCGTGCCGCCCACGGCTCCGCGATCCGGCCTGCGCCGTCGAGAGCGCCCCCTCAAGCTGCGCCCGCTCCGCCTTGTCGACCCGCCGCCGGCGACGGTGCGCCGCTCGAGCTCGACGAGGCGCGGCCTCGGTCCTGGCCGCGACCTCCGAGGCCCCGCGCTGTGCGTCGAGCTGCGATCGCGTCTCGTCCAGCTCCGCGTGCGGCGGCGAGCCTTTTAGCTGGTCGATCCGCGTTGTCCGCTTGCTTGCAGGCATGTCAGGATGATAGAGCCGGCGCCTGACGGCCGGGCTACGATGCCGCCGGTGAGCGGTCTTGCCCAAGCGAGCTGTCGACCGTCCAACGGCCGTGCGCACGCCCAGGGCCCGCTCGCCGCCGGCCGGCCGGTCTGGCAGCGCCTGTCATGCTCACCGCCGATGGAGCCGACCACCGAGTGGCCGGCCTCGACGATGTGAGGAGGAGCGATGAGCAGCAACAAGGGCATCGAGCACTGGAAGTCGAACCCAGCGGGACAAGGCTCCGGCGTGGTCGCGCTGATCCGCGCGACCGGGAAAGTGGTCTACAACGGACGGCTCGACAAGGGGCCGCACGCGGGCAAGTGGATTCGCATCGTGGCCGACGAGTCCGACGTGCTGATCGGCGACACCGATCAAGAGGTTCGGCGTGCGATGGAAGCACGCGCTACGGTGGAGCCGAAGTCGAACGACTGAAAGACCAAGACCCGCGCGCCGAGTCCGGCCGTCGACCGAGGGCGCAGAAACACTCCTCTGAGTGAGACGAGCTCGGACAGTCTGCAACGTGCCCGGCTGCCCGAGCCGGCGCTCCCGGGCGGAGGCGGCTGCGAACGGCACCGGCGCCGGAACGACGCGCCCTGGCAGAAACTGCGCGAAGCGGCGCTGGCCCACTACGAGGGCCGCTGCGCGCGATGCCCCGCGCCGGCGACCGCCGTGCATCACCGGCGCCCGATCCAGCTCGGCGGCGATCCGCTACCGCGGCTACGAGAAGCTCGAGCCCGTCTGCGACGACTGCCACCCGATCGCGGACGCTGAGGCAGTCGCTCGCGCGCTCGCGGCCGCGACGAGATGCTAGACCCCCGTCGAGGGGGTGGACCCCCTTGCGTTCTCTCTCACCTTGCCCCTTCACGGCGCCGCGAGAAACATTCGTCTCCGGGGGCCGCAAAATAGGGCCACGCTCCGCCTACCAGGCCGAGGCTTCAGTCCGGCGACGCGCGAGCCGTCCTGAGGATGCGAATGAATGACGAGGAGCTCGCCGAGCTCGACGCGCGAGCCACGGAGGCGGGTCTGACCCGGTCGAGGCTCATTCGCCGGGTGATCGCGAACAGCCCGGACGAGGAAAGTCCGGCTCCGAACCGCCAGGAGGCGCTCGCGCTGCTTGCGGCTGCCGCCCGTTCCGGCAACGTCCAGGCGATGGTGGCGCTCGAGCGTGCGCTGCGGCTGGCCGACGACCCGGCCGAGGCGCTGCCGGTCGAGTCCGGGCCGGTGCGGCTCGCTGATCTGCGGCCAGGTGGCTCGAGGTCGTGCCAGGTGAGATCGACGTTCATCGACGACCTCGCCAACTCGCAGGAGCTCGGGCAGGCGCTGGCGCTGGCGGACAAGCAGGACGAGCTCTCGCTCGCCGAGCTGCGGGAGATGGCGTGCGGCAACGCGTCGCGACCCGACCGTGAACAGCACGAGGAGCATTGGCTCGAGACGCTGATCGAGGCGCTCGAGCGCGCTGGCGTCGGCGGGCTCGAACGGCGCGCCGACGGACACATCGTGCTCGCGTTCGCGGATGATCCGCCGACTGTTGCGGAAGCGAAGGCTCGCCTCTTTGCAACGTCCCAGACAGACGACAAGGCCAGCTCCACCTGACAATGAGCGCGGCCTCCGCTCGCCGCGCTAGGCTCCGCGCAGCGTCGTGAGACGTGGAATCCGGTGGCGGCGGGCTCCTTCCGGGGGCCCGTTGTCTTCTCCGTCGGACCGACGGAGCAGACTCCGCGTACCGGTTTCCATGACCACGACCTTCCTGATCGAGTGACGGAGCAGCGCACCGCCGAAGCGGCCGACGTCACGTCCTGGTAGTCGTCGACCGACCCGGCGAGGCGCGCCGTGTCACGCCGACCGTCTGGCGATTCAAGGCGCTGCTCTTGCGACGCCGTCGTATGCCGGTGATGAGCACGAGCCAGCCTGCACGCCAGGCACCGGGCAGGACGGGCACCACGCAGGCAGCGGTGGCGCACGCGTGCACGCTCGCGCTCGCCTGGCCGAGAAGACGACCCAGACGCTGAACCGGTAGCCCGCCACCGTCGCGGGCGTCGCGGCGTGCTCGCGTGGAGGCACCCGTGAGCGCCACCACGCTGGAGCTGCTGCGCGAGCTACGCGGACGGATCGTGCTCGCACGCGAAGCGGTCGAGCTCGGCGAGCCTGCGATGGCGGCGACGATCCTGCGCGACCTCGAGGAGCGGATCGGCCACGCGCAGGGCGTGGAGGTCGCTCGGCAGATGCGCCGCCGCAGACGCCGTAAGCGGGTGCTCTGTGACTCGTGCGGCGCGGGCTTCGACTGGCCCGGCGAGCTCGACGAGCACCGCCGACGCGTACACGGCCGCGAGGTCGCACCGTGACTGGCGGGCTGCGGCTGATGTTCGCCCTCGACGCGGTCTCCCGCGCGCACGGCGCGGTTGTCGCCGGCCAAACGGAGCTCGCGCGGCTGATCCTGGCCGGCCTCCACGACGACCTCGTCGATGAGTTCGAGCTCGCCCAGCCCGACGTCGACCTGCTCGGCCGCGCCGTGCTGCTCGCGCCGACGATCGAGACGTGCGAGGCGCTGCTCCGCGGCGAGCAGGTGCCGCTCGACCGGCTCGACCCGGTGCAGGTGCGCCGGTTCGGGAGGCGCGACCGATGAGCGGCGACCGCGTTGGCTTGGACGACTTCAACGCGGTGCCGTCGCGGCCGCGCGCGCCGAAGGCCGCGCTACGGGCCGAGTCGCTCGCGCTCGTGCGGCCGCGTCGTGTTCGCTGGCTGCTGCCAGGAATGGTCCCGTACCGGACGCTGACGCTCGTCGCCGGCGTCGGCGGGCTCGGCAAGTCGAGCTACCTGCTCGCGGTCGCCGCCCAGCTTTCACGCGGCGAGCTCGGCGAGCCGGGCCGAACGCTGCTTGTCAGTTACGAGGACGCCGCCGAGGAAGTGCTCGTGCCGCGGCTGCTCGCCGCCGACGCGAACCTCGAGCTCGTCGACCGGGTGCTCGTCGACGTGAGGACGGCGGCGCGGTGCGCTGCCGCAGCACGCCATCGAGCTCGACGCGCTGATCGCGGAGACGGGCGCCCGGCTGGTGATCGTCGACCCGATCGCGCCCGCGCTCGACGTCGAGCTCGACAGCCACAACGACCAGCACGTGCGCGTCGTGCTCGCGCCCCTGGCACGCGCCGCGGAACGGACGAGGCCGCGGTCGTGATCGTCATGCACCTGAACAAGTCGAACGGGCGCGACGCGTATACGCGCGTCTCGGCAGCGTCGGCTTCTACAACGCCGCCCGCAGCGTGCTGCTCGTCACCGCCGACCCCGACGACCCGGACGAGCTCCGGCTCGTCTCGCAGCACAAGTCGAACCTCGCGCGCCGGCAGCCGGTCGAACGCTGGCGCGTCGAGGCGATCGTGCTGCCCGACCACGTCGACGCCGACGACGGGCAGCCGATCGAGACGAGCCGGCTCGCGTTCGTCGAGATAGCCGACGACGTGACCGCCGACGACGTGCTCGCCCCGCGACGCGACGACAACGAGCCGACCGAGCTCGACGAGGCGGCCGCGTGGCTCGCGCAGACGCTCGCCGACGGGCCGCGGCCGACCGTCGACGTGAACGCCGCCGCGGAGGCGGCCGGTTTCAGCGAGCGCACGCTACGCCGCGCCCGGAAACGGCTCGGCGTCGAGGCCGACGGCGGCCGCGGCGGCTGGACGCTCGCGCTCCCCAAGAAAGACGGCCAACCGCTGAACGGCGACGAACCGGCCGAACCGGGCGAAACCGCATGACCAAGCCAAAAACACCACTACCTAGCGGGAAAGGCGGCCACGTGTCGTCTATACGCGCGCGTGGCCGCCTTTCCCGCGGAAAGGACCACCGATGAGCACACCCCACCCACGAGCGAGGCGGCTGCGGTTCGAGGGACGCACACGCCGCGGCCGCGGCGAGGTCGCCGCGCCGCCGCCCGAGCTCGAGCGGCTCGTGCCGGACGAGCTCGCGAGGTACCGCCGGCTCGTCGGCGCGGGCACGCCGCGGCGCGCCGGAAGGTCGCCGAGCTCGACACGGAGCTCGAGCGCGTGCAGGCGCTCGACGAGGCCGAGGCGGCTCGAGCGTTCGCCGACGACCTGCCGCTGCCGAAAGCGAAGGCCGGCAAGGTCGAGCAGGCGCTCGACGAGGCGCGTCGCGAGCTCGAGCTCGCGCAAGCGGCGTTGCCGGCCGCGTCGCAAACGCTGTTCCAGGCGGCGGCGCCTGTTCCGTCGAGCAGGCGCTCGCCGAGGCCGATCGGCTCGTCGAGGCCGAGCTCGACGCGATCCCGGTCGCGCTCGCCGACCTCCGCGAGCGTGTCGCCGCCGCCGGCGCCGCCGACGCGCAGCACGGCTGGCTCGTCGGCGCGATGGACGGGCACGCGCCGTCGTTCGCCGGCGGTCGCTCGCGAACGTTCCGTGAGCTCGAGGACTCGCTCCGCATCGTCGAGCGCGAGCTCGCCGCGGGTCGCGGTCGCCGCGCCGAGTTCGCACGGATGCGTGTCGACGAGCTCGCATGGCGCGAGCAGACCGAGGTCGACCGCGAGCAGGCCGAGCGGGACGACGCGACCCGCAGGGCCGCCGCCGAGCGCGAGGCCGCCGAGGACTCGTTAACGAGCTGCCGACGCTGCGACGCTGGCTCGCTGCGCTGCAGAGTCGCCGGCGCCGCTCGGCCTTGCGCCGTCGCGCTCGAGGCCGACCTCGCGGTTGCCGTGCTGCGACGCGAGCCGTTCGGGCCGCCGCTCGGCGAGCTTGCGCTCGTCGTCGGCCGCCGCCGGCAGGTCGTGCTCGCGGCGCTCCGCGCCGACGAGCGGTTCGCACGCGTCGGAGCGGGCGCCGGCACCCGCTGGCGCCTAGCCCCGCACCCGTGGGAACAGGCAGGAACGGCGTCGAGCAGGTCGCGCAACGCGCAGCATGTGCCGGATGGCAGAACGCACGCGAGGCCGCCGGCGCCGTGAACGGCCGCCCGGCAGCCGCGCCTGCTCGAGCGACCGGGCGCGCTGCTCGATCGTGAGCGGCTACGCGAGCTCGGCCTCGACGATCGCGAGGTCGACCGGATGCTCGTCGCCTGCACCGTCGTCGCGCTGCCCGGTGTCCGCCGTGTCTACGTGCCGGCCGACGAGGTGCGCGCGTACCTCGACGCGAGGCGCGCCAGGTGACGCGGCCGCCCGTCGACGAGCTCCTGCTGCTGCCGGACGCCTACCTGTACCGCGGCGACCTGTTCGCGCTCGGACTCGGCCGGCGCGCCGTCGACGTTGTGTTCGACGAGCTCGGCCGCGACCTGCCCGGCTACTCGCGGCCGGTCGTGCTCGTGGCCGACTGGCTCGCATATCGTGAACGGTTCGCGTACCGCGGCGACCGCGTGCGGCCGACGTGAGCCGTACCATGCTCGCGTGCGCTCCCATAGAGCGCCCCGACCGGGCCGCGGAAACGGCGCCGGCCGGGACTCGACCGGACCTACAAGGAGGTCCCGATCGTGCAAGGAACCCTAGAGAGCCGCGAGGCCTGCTCGTGGCTAGTGCCTGGATTCGGAAGCGGCCGACGAAGGCCGGCGGCGCCCGTTACCGCGTCGAGTACCGGATCGGCGGCCGCGAGACGCCGACCGTGTTCGGCGGCTCGTTCGCGACCCGCCGCGACGCGAGTCACCCGCGGCGTGGATCGCTCGGCGAGCTCGCCGCGCTCCGTATGCCCGACGTGCGGCTGCTCGAGCAGCCGGCGCCGGCGGGACCGTCGCTCGCGACCGTGGCCGAGCGCTGGCGCGCGTCGCGCGTCGACGTCGCCGACGGGACCGCCGCGACGCACCGCGTCAACCTCGGCGCATCCTGCCGCGGCTCGGCGACCGTCCGGCTCGACGAGCTCGAGCCGACCGACGTCGCCGAGCTCGTCGCCGAGCTCGTCGCCGAAGGGCTCGCGCGCGAGAGCATCCGTAAGACGCTCGTCGACGCTGGCGATGATCCTCGACTACCACGGCCGCAGCGGCGACCGGAACCCGGCCCGCGACCGCGTGACCGTGAAGCTGCCGCGCGACGACACCGACGAGGTGACACCGCCGAGCGCCGCCGACGTCGACGCGGTCGCCCGGCTCCTGCCGGCCGCGTACCGGCTCGCGGTGCTGCTGGCTCGACTGGTCCGGCGCCCGTGTCGGCTCGATCGACAAGACGCTCGTCGCCGACTACGACGAACGGCGTCGCCGTGTCCGGCTGCGGCGAGCGACGACGAAGAACCGGCAGCCGTTGTGGGTCGACCTGCCCGACGAGCTCGCCGACGCGCTCGAGGCGACGCTCGGGCCGCGCGAGGACCGCGACCCGGCCGACCGGCTGTTCGCCGCCGTCGAATCGTCGGACGCGCTCCGAACCGCGATCGGCCGTGCCTGCACCGCCGCCGGCGTCGCGCACTTCTCCCCGCACGACCTGCGGCACCGGCGAATCTCGCTGCTGCACCTGCGCGGCGTCCCGTGGGCCCGGATCGGCGAGCAGGTCGGACAGCGAAACCTCGCCGTCACCGCGAACACCTACTCGCACGTCATGATCGACGAGGCCGAGCTCGACTACCGCGCCTTGCTCGCGGTCGCGCGGTAAGCCGCGCGTGCCGCCGGCGTGCTGTCCCGGTGCTGTCCCCTGGGGCCGGAAGTTGCCGATTTCCAGGGGTGTGCGAATCCCGTATGGGCCTTTCGACCTCTTCTAGGCAAGCCGATTCCGCTTAAACAAGCGGGTCAGGCGTGTCGGGAATACCGCTGAGGCGCATGCGGTGCATACCTCGGTGATACCACGCGACGTTTCTGTCGATCGCCGGGATCGGGGGCGCTTGTGCTGATGCGGTGTGAGGGAGAGGATGCGCCTCTAGAGGCTGACCGGAGGGCTGCCGCGATGCCCAGAGTGACTGTCAACGGGACCGAGCTCTATTACGAGATCCGGGGTGCAGGATCGCCGGTGCTGTTGATCATGGGATCGACGGGAGATGGCGGCCACTTCGACACGCTGGCGGACCTGCTCGCCGACGAGTTCACGGTCGTCAGTTACGACCGGCGCGGCAACGGGCGCAGTCCCGTGCCGGACGGCTGGGAGACCACCTCGCCGGAGGAGCAGGCCGATGACGCAGCGGCGCTGTTGGATGCGCTCGGGACCGGTCCCGCGGCGGTCTTCGGCACGAGCAGCGGCGGCAACTTCGCGCTGTCTCTGATGGTCCGTCATCCCGGATGGGTGCGCGGGGCGATCCTGCATGAGCCGGGGTTGTATGCCCTGGTCGACGACTTCGACGCCGTGCGAGCCCCCGTGCGGGCGCTGGTCCAGGAGGCGATGGGGGCCGGCGGGCCGCCCGCTGCGGTGGAGCGCTTCTGGTGCTACGTGGCCGGTGACGACGGCTGGAACCGGCTTGCGCCGGCGCTTCGTGAGCGCCTGCGCGCCACCGCTGGCACGTTGTTCGGGGTCGAGCTCGGGACGTACGAGCTGTACCTGCCCAGCGAGCAGGCGCTGACCGCGCTGTCCGCGCCCGTGCGCCTGCTTATCAGCGACGACGGCCTGCCCTTCTCTCCCGAGATCACCGGTCGGCTTGGCCAGCGGCTGGGCGTGGATGTCAGCACCACTCCGGGCACGCACGCGGCGTATCACGACCATCCTCGGGAACTCGCAGAGCTCATCCGGCCGTTCCTCCGTGAGTTCAGCGGTGTGCGAGCCTGACGCTTGCTGCGGCGCCGGGCTGCGCTATCGCCAAGGACGAGGGGCAGGCGCCCGGCGGCGCGCGATTCGGTGGGCTGACGACTGGACTCGGGTCCCGCACAGTCCGGCGCGTTCGTGAGATAACCGCGCCGTGAAGTTCTGGATCGTGGCGGCTCTCGTTCCGGCTGTGCTCTGGGTTGTCGTGCTGGCGAAGCCTGCCATCGACGAGCGGTGGGAGAACCACCCCGCCCACTTCTGGCTTGTACTTGCCGCGGCGCTTGCAAGCGTTGGACTCGGTTACTCAGTGTTGAGCGCGGCGCGGCGGCGGCGCGATGCGCGTCTCCTGCTCATCTCGCTGGCCTTTCTCGCGAGCGCCGCGTTCCTCGGATTGCACGCGCTGGCGACGCCCGGAGTGCTGGTGGGAAAGAACGCCGGCTTCGAGCTCGCCACCCCGGTTGGGCTGGTGGTGGCTGCGGCGTTCGCGGCGGCGTCTTCGATCGAATTTTCGGCTCGCGGGGCTGAGCGTGTCCTTCGAGCGGCGCCGGTGCTGCTCGGCGCCCTCGCGACGCTTGTCGCGGCCTGGGCGGTCGTGTCGCTGACCTCGGTGCCGCCTCTCGACCGCCCGCTCGCCGCGGAGCAGCTGGACGGCTGGCAGATCGCGCTCGCCGTCGCCGGGGTCGCACTCTACGTCGCAGCGGCGATCGGCTACCTCGCCCTCTACCACCGTCGCGGCGACCGGTTCGCGCTCGCTGTCGCGTTCGCGTTCGGATTGCTCGCGCAGGCGATGGTCGTGATCGCGTGGGCGCGCAATTGGCAGATCTCCTGGTGGGAGTGGCACGCGCTGATGCTCGCGGCGTTCGTCCTGATCGCCGTGATCGCGCGCCGCGAGTGGTACGAGGAGCGGTTCAGTGCCCTGTACTTGGATCGCACGCTCGCGGGCGCCCGCGACGTCAGCGTCCTGCTCGCCGACCTCTCCGGCTACACCGGATACAGCGAGCAGCACGAGGCTGGCCGAGTTGCGGCGATGTTGAACACCTATTTCGAGACGATCGTGCCGCTGCTCGAGGCAAGCGGTGGCGAGGTGCATCAGATCGTGGGCGATGAGGTGATGGTGATCTTCAACAAGCAGGGGGACACGCCTGACCACCCGGAGCGCGCGGCGCGGGCGGCGCTGCTACTCCAGGCGGAGGCGGCGCGGATCGCAACCGCCCACCCGCAGTGGCCGCGCTTCCGGACCGGCGTCAACAGCGGTGACGTCGTTGCGGCGGTCGTCGGCGGTGCGCGCGGGCACCGCAAGCACGGTGTGGTCGGCGATACCGTCAACCTCGCCGCGCGACTGGAAGCGGCCGCCCGCCCAGGCACCATCGTGATCGGCGAGGCCACGTACCGTCGGCTCCCGGCTGGTGCCGTCGCGGAGCGGGTACCACCGCTCCAAGTAAAAGGGAAACGCGAATCGGTCGACGCATACGTGCTCCTGACGCTGCCGGCTGGAACGGATACGTCGCGCCGTTGAGCGCCTCCAGGTGGTCGAGGTGAACACCTTCGATCGGTCGGAGGGCCGCTTCAAGCAAGCGGAAAGCGGAACACTTGGAAGTGGAGGGCCGGCACCTCGTCGCGCGAAGTGCCAGCCCTGCGGCTTTGCGAGAGCACATGGTTCCCGTCAGCTCGCGATTCCAACGATCTCCGCCGACTGTGATCAGCTCAGCACAGGACGACAAGCTTCTCGAACTCCACCTCGCCGCCGGCGCTGATCGTGAGGTGCTCGACCTCCTTGACGGATGCCGTCGAGCCATCGCTCCCGGTCGCCGAGAAGTGCAGGACGAAACTGATCGTCGCGGCCGCGCTGTTGCTGACCATCGAAACGTGGACGTCCTCCCGCCCGGTAAAGGTCGGCTGCTCGGGATCGTCCGGAACGAAGGTTGCGTCGTCCGCGCGCAGCCAGCCACGGAAGAGCGTCGTCCCGTCGGGCCGCGTCGTCGTCTGGATGAAACCGCGGAACGTCCGGCTGAGCGTGCCCTCAACACCGGTGCAGTCGCTGCTCGTGTGCTCGACCTCGAGATCGTCGACGACGATCTCCCTCGTGACCTGGGCGCCGGTGCCCGGCTCGGCGGCGGCCGGGCCAGCGGCGAGGGCGAGGGCGAGTGCCGCGATTAGGACGCCGAGCAGCGTGCTCAGACGCAGGGCGTGGGCTGTGTGAAGCATGGGTTCCTCCGATCAGGTCGTGAGTGCGTGAGCAGGATCAGCCCGGCCGTCCCCCCGCGACCAGGCCCATCATGATGAGGGAGTCAAACCGCGTGTTCCCGAACGTCGGAGTTGCCGCACTTCCGGCAGACACGATGCTCGAAGGACTCATCGACTTTCTCCGAGACGCCCAATCCAGGGAGTCCCTTCATGCCGATCGTCTCTCTCGTCTGTCGGTCGAACTCCCAAGCCTTATCCGAGGTATCCCCCGCGACCTCCGACATGGTCTGCATCATCCCTGGTCGCCACGGCCCCCCGTCGTGGTGACAGAAGCGCTGTCGAAGCGCGCGGATCATCGTTTACACAACACGAACGGGTCTAGAGGGCCCGGCGCAGCCGGGCCCTCCAGGTGGCGCGAAGGTACGGTCGAGCTAGGCGACGGCGACCATCCGGTCGCTCTGAGCAACGATCTCGCCGCTTGTGATCTTCGGGGGATTGGGAATCGCCGTGTTGAGGTTCTCGTCGCTGATCCACTTCGCGACGAGCTTCGCGGACTCTTCGGCCTGCTCGAGGGTCTCGAAAAGACTGACCGAGCTGATCACGCCATTGCCGGCGTCGATCAGGTAGTAGCCGGAAAAGCCGTGCAGCTCGCGCAGCTGCGGCACGAGCGTCTCGTTCACTTTCTCAACGACCTCGTTCGTGCGGGCAGCGTCCACACCTTCGTAACGACGAATGGTGGCTTGCATCTGATGCTCCTTCCGTTCTCCTACAGAGCAGCGCGCTCGAATGGGCGCACCGCGGCGTCAGGCCAGGGGTCACAGTCGGAGAGGAAAGCGCTAAGAACCTCGGCGGCTTCAACAGCTAGAGCCAACGCGCTGACCGCACCCTAGCCGCAATCCCGCAGCACCGTCGAAATCGCCATGGCCTGGCCGCGGGACACGGCCGCTGACGCTAGAGGGCGGCTCGCGTGGCAAGGCCGCGAAGCGGTACCGAAGCCGTAGACCATGAGCCGCGAATCGCCTAGAGTCGGCACGCCCCTAACGAAAGGATGACGTGGCCACCTGGCTTTGGATTGTCATCATCGTCATTGTTGTGCTAGCCGCCCTTGGCTACTTTCGCCGGAGACGTTCTGGGTAGCCGCACGCGCCGCCTAGCTTCGTTTCGCTCGTTTTCGCCAGACCTGAAGCGTGCCATTACTCGGGTCGTGGGTTCCGCGGCGGCTCGCTAGTACTCGTGGATGACCCGTGCGCCGTGAAGTGAGGGCTCGCCGGCCGGGGAGTCGCTCCGCGCGCGCTCCTAGAACAAGAGGGGGTGGCGACCCGCGCCTTCCGACGTTGCAAGCGGGGGTCCGTGGGGCTGTAGGATGCGTGGCGGCTCGAGCTGGCGCCCCTGCGTGCCGGCGTCAGAGCCGAAGGAGGTGCCCGCTGGCATCCGAGGTCCAGATCGCTCCGCGGGTGGAGGCTGACCTGCCGCAGCTGTTCGGGCTCGCGAAGGTCACGTTCGCCGGTCTGCCCGGCTGGAGCGACGAGCGGGTACTCGAGGTGCTGAAGCGTAATGTGATCTTCGTCGCCCGCGAGGAGGGTCAAGCTGCCGGCTACGTCGCTTTGCGCCGCGAGGAAGGCGGGGCGATCGTGGTCGAGCAGCTGTTCGTCGCGCCCGGCCACGAGCGGCGTGGCATCGGACACCGGCTGCTCGCCTACGCAGAGGGGTATGCGATCGCGGAGCGGGCGCGATCGCTCCAAGTCGTCGTCGAGGAGAGCAACCAGCAGGCTCGGAGCTTCTACAGGCGCTCGGGCTTCGTGCCGGTGGAGCCAGAGTTGTTCGAACTCATCCTCCCATGGGCCGACTGACGCTCATCGACGAGTACGCGACCGAGCACGACGTCCAGAACCCGGCACTCGACACAAGGTAGCCGTGCGAAAGTTCAACGTCAGCAGCGGACCGGTCGTGGCCGATTACGTTACCGCGGACCGCAAAGAGGAACTCCTGCGCGTCCTGGACGCTATCGGCGCACGCGACGTGGTGGTCGGGCCAGAGGGCAATCGCGTTGAGATCACGTTCGTGCTGGACGCCGAGAACTCGAACGCGGCGGTCAAAACAGCCGATGGAACACTGAGCACGTTCGCGGGTGGCTTCTGGCCGGGAGTAGTGGTGGCATCAGGGATCGACTAGCAAGAAGTGGGTCAATCCCATTCCCGCCCCTGTCGAGCCAACGCTCCGGCGTAGGGATACGCTGATGCCTGTGGGCGAACGGGTCGCCGCTGAACTGCGCGAGGCCATACAGGCCCTTACGCGCCTACGGGCGATGATCGAAGAGCACCGGGCCGTTGACGAGGAACGGCTCAACCAACTCGTGTCTGCGGTCAGCGAGCTGGACGTTCCGAAGGAGCTCATCGAGGCGCTAGGCGCGGTCGCCGAGGGCCGACGAGGCTACCTCGCAGAGCTGGGTGTGTTGCTTGACGTTCCGATCGTGATGCTCGAAGCGACGCTCGGCTCAATCACCACGCAACAGGGGTAAAAAAGTCAGGCTGCGCCGAGTAAGGCACACCTCGCGACGGCGCACAGCGCAAGACTGGCGGCCGTTCTAGCGTCGCTGCTTCGTCGGCGGGAGTCGGGTCTTCGCTAGTCCGGCTCCCGTCTTGGCGTCGCCAAAAACTCATCTGAGGGCGAGCGGTGGCGGCAAGCGAGGGACTACCGACGAGGCAACGCCGGAACGCTGCAACGAGCTCGCCACCCTCGCCGCGCCGGCCGCCGTCGCGTCCGCCCACTGGCCAACGGCGGCCCGGTAGGTCGAGGGTCTACGCTTGCGCGGTGGCCGAGCCGTACACCTCGACGACGTGGATCGTGAAGCCCGGCCAGGAGGACGAGTTCGTCCGCAGATGGACCGAGTTCGCCGAGTGGAGCGCTGGCCAGGGGCTCGCGGCTCCGGCGATGCTGCTTCGGGACGTGGATGAGCCGACCCGCTTCGTCAGCTTCGGGCCCTGGGAGGACATCCAGATGATCTGGCGCTGGCGCGGCCTAACGGGCTTTCAGGAGCGCGTAGCTCTGCTGAACGAGGTCCTCGTGAGCTTCGAGCCGCGCACGCTGGAGTTGGTAGGCGGCCATCGCCGACGCGGGCGCTTGAAGCGCTCCTGATGACCGTGATCCGGTAACCGTCTTGGTCAGCCGATACTTCCAAGCTCGCGGGGCGCGCGACCGGATCGATGGCACCCCTTCTGGGCGGCCCGCTAGTCTTGCGTTGACGAGATCGTCGCAGGAGGGTTGGACGGATGGACGCGGGCGTGGGAGACCGGATCGTCGTCGAGTCGGAGCAAGCCGCTCAGTCGGGTCGGGCGGGTGTCATCGAGGAGGTCCTGGCCGACGATCCGCCGCGCTACCGCGTCCGCTGGGACGACGGGCGCACGAGCATCTTCGCTCCCTCGGCAGGTGTCGCGAGGATCGAGCCGAGCAAGAAGAAGCGCGTGAAGGCCTGACCGGCGGGAGGCGCCCACCTCACCTGGCTCGCCGTGCCTACGCCTGCTCGAGCGCATGGACGACGCGGACATTCCACTCCGCCACCTTGAGTCTCACTTGAGACGATCCCGGATGCTCTTGGGTCATAGTGTTGGGCGGCGGGCCGGTGGTTGAATTCGAGATGGTCGATCCGTTGGCTTGGGTGTGCGAGCAGGGGGTTGTGCTGCAGTCTGCTCGCGGGCCGGTACCGAATCTCGCAGAGCAGATCGCAGGGGAGCCGATCCGCGGGAGCTGGTGGACCCACTCATCCGGACATGAAATCTTCGCCGTTCTCAACCGTCTTCGCGCCTCGGACGACGTGGTTGCAACTCGCCTGATCGAGGGCAGAGTCACGCTCGTCCATCGCCGGATCTGGCCGGCGCTCGTCCGTGTTGCCGACCGCTTTCCCGTCGAGCGGCTTGCAGCTCTTGACGAACAGCACACTGCCACCGGCGCCCACCAGACCGTCGAGACAGCGTTCCCTGACTGGGTCCCGCCCGAAGACATTGCCGCGGCGACGTCGCTCAGCGTCGACGAAGCGCTCGCGCAACTTCCCGTCTGCCTGCGCTGACGACGCGACGCATCCTGGCATGAGCCAGCGCCCTCTCGCCTGAGCATCTCCCCGTCTTTCGTCCCCTCACCCAGAGGAGTCCCACGCTGTCGGCGCCGGCCGAGGGGGTGGGCCTTCGATGCCAAGCGTGTCGACCTTCGGACCTCGGGCACCCTGTTGAAACAACCTCCTGGATTGGCGCTAAGCACAAGAGGCGCTCCAACACGAGCATCCCCTCCCGCGTGTCAGCCCGTGTCAGCAACCGCCGGCCGACCAGTGGGCTCGTACCGCTGAAAGAGTGACTTCGGGGGCCGGCAGCCAACGCTTGTCGGCCCGAGAACCACTTAGCCGCTTTCAGCCGCCGACGAACGCTGAGCGCTGCTGTTTCGCGTTCCTGGGTTGCGCTATTCGGCCGGGGCGATGTCGTAGCGGGAGGCGATCTCGGCTATCGCAGCGGGATCACTGGGATCATCGGCCATCCGGCCGGCCATCTCGCGGAGATAGCTCTCGAGGCCGGCAGGCGCGTCCATGTTGAGCAGCCTCACCGGTTGGTCGGTGCGGTTTGAGAACGTGTGCGCCGTTCCAGGGGGAACGAGGACGAACGAGCCCCCGGAGAGGTCGACAGTGTCGTCGCCGAGTTGCATCGTCAGCGTCCCCTCGAGCACGAAGAACATGTCGAGCGTCTCGCGGTGCACATGGGGCTTCGGGCCTGGGAAACCCGGTCCGAGCGTGGTCTCGGTCAGCGCAAAGCGACCGTCGGTTGTCTCGACGCCTGCCTTGATGACGACGGACGATCCCCCGAGTTGGATGTGCTCGCCTTCGCCCGAACGCAGGACGATCGGCTTCATCCGTGATTTGCGTCGAGCTGCACGGCCATTCAGCGTATTTTCACATCAAGTTCTATTAGCCGGCGAGCGGCCGCGACATCCACGCCGTAGCCCGACCCCATCCCGACCATGCAGCAGATCAATGCAGCCCGACGCCGGACCGCTGCCGCGGGTCGCGCCGGAGCAGCCAGGGCCTCGCCCGACCGAACGCCCTGAGTAGCGTCTCTGGCCAGAACGACGCCGGACACATGAAGCCTCTAGTCGGAACAGTGGGAACACCTGGCGTCGTTCCCGTGCGGATGGGTTCGGTGCGCCGTCGCAACCCCTGTAACCAGGCGGGATTAGCGAACGGGCGCTCCCTGGGCGCGGCCGTGTTCGGGCTGCAGGCATCGTCTGCGGATGGAACGTCGGCGTTCGGACAGCAGCAGGAGCTCAAGGTCGCCTTCGACAACTTCACTGTTACCGGGCTGCATCCGGTTTGCCCGCCTGGCAGTGGGCCACCTACCAGCTAGCGTTTCCTGGTCAGATCCTGCTCGGCCTTCAACAACACAACGCACGAACTCCAGATCGTTGCGTGACCATTAGCTGGACGGGAATCTGGGCGATCGAACGCGATCTCTCGACGACGCTCTCAACGGAAGCTCTCGCGCCGGGACCTGCGGCGGCCTTCGGTGCGGACGAGCCGCCAGAGAAGTACGACGACCAACGCGCTCGCGAAAGCCGCCGCGACGACGTACACGGCGAGGGCAGCGTCGCTCACGTCCGTTCTGAGGACGCTCCTGCCGGCTCCAGTCGTGGCGGCGATCGCCGATCCGATCAGCAGGCCGGTGAGGAGGATCGCGGCGGCGATCAGCCGCGCGAGGGAGTCGAGGCGCCTTAGGTGGCGGTCGAGGTCGGAGAAGCGGATGTCGACGGGGATCTCGGCTCTTGCTAGCTGGTCGAGCCACCGAGCGGCCGCTACTTCCATCGTGGGCAGGCGCTCGGCCACCTCTCCGACGGCAGAGATTGCCCGCTTGCGTGCCGCGCCGAGGATCGCATCCGTGTTGACCGCCTCGGGCACGAGCTCCTCGAGCGCTGCGCCTGCCAGCTGTGCGAAGTCCGACGTACCCGCTTCGGGTACGAGCGTCGACGTGATCGCCTCTGCCTGCGCGACCGCCTTCGCCGCCAGCGTGAGCTGGGGGTCGAGCCGGTAGCCGGCGTCACGGAGGACGTCGACTGCCTCCGAGACGAGCTTCTGTAGAGGGGCCGTGCGCCCGGGTGGTTGATCGATCAGCGGGCCGATCCGTCGTTCGAACTCTCGCTGGAATGCGCTCTCGTTCGGTTCGCGGAAAGGTTCGCTGAGCGAGCGAAGCGTACGAGCCAGTTCCGCGACGTCCTTGTCTCGAAAGGCGAGCAGGAAGCGGGCGAACCTGATCCGCTTGCGCAGGTCAAGCTGTCCGACCATGCCGGCATCGAGGAACGTCAGCCTGCCGCTCGCGAGCTCCACGACGACGTTGCCGGGATGCGGGTCGGCGTGGAAGAAACCGTCGATCATGACCATCTGCACCGCGCCGCGAACGAAGTTCCGCGCAAGCCCTTCCCGGTCGAGCCCTGCGGCGTCGATTTCGATTGTGTCGGTCGACTTGACACCGTCGATGAACTCGAGCGTGAGCACGCGGCCCGAGGAGAGCGACGGGTCCACAGCTGGCACGTGGACTCCGTCGATCTTTGCGAGCACGCGCTCGAGTCGGCGCGTGTTGTAGGCCTCGATCGTGTAGTCCAGCTCGCGCAGCAGCGTGCTCCCGAACTCGCGCACAACACCGGTGAGGTCGGCGTCGCCGGCCCAGTCGACTCGGCGCTCGAGCACTGCGGCGCCCCGTGTCAGGATCTTGATGTCAGACCGCAGCTGCTCGTGAATGTTCGGGCGTTGCACCTTCACGGCGACGCGGCGACCGTCCTCTGTCGTCGCGTCGTGCACCTGTGCGAGTGATGCGGCCGCGAGCGGCGTCGGGCTGAACGCCTTGTACAGCGTCTCCGGCGGCACGCCCAGCGACTGCGCGACGATCTCGCGAACGTCGTCGTAGGGGAATGACCGAGCGTCGCTCTGGAGCTTCGCGAGCTCGTCCTCCCAGTCGCGTGGCAGCGCTCGACCCTGGCTCGAGAGGATCTGTCCGAGCTTCACGTAGGTCGGCCCGAGGTCCTCTAGCAGCAGTCTGATCTTTACCTGCGGCGGCAGCCTCGCGACGGGCACTGGGACGCGCCAGAGCCATTCCTGCATTGGGCGGCGGACTCTGCGCAGCCACTCCCAGTCGAAGGCCAGGTCGACGGTGTACTGCAACAGGATCCCGTAGAGCTGCATCACCCGCAGCCGCTCTGAGACGCCCGCGATTCTGACCGCGCGCTCGCTACGTGCAGCCCGCAAGGACGCGTTATCCAGCACCGGCGGCGTGAGGCCGAGCACGCTGTCGAGGAAGAACCCGACCACGCCGGCGACGAAGGCGCCGATGAGGAGCGGCACCACACCGTTGATCTCGAGCACCGACGTCAAGGCGAGCAGCGCGAGCAGGGCCGCGTTGATTGCGACCATCACCAGCCCGAGCGACTGCACGACATACGGAAGGAACAGAAACTCGAGCGCGGGTCGTACGAGAGCGGTGATGACGCCGAAGACCGCGGCAAGCCACAGCACGGCCAGAAGCTCGCGCGTCGCGTGAAGCTCGAAGCCCGGCAGGAGCACAATGAGCAGCCCGATGACGACTGCGTTGGCGAGGAACTGAACGAGCGTGATTCGCCAGTTCAGACGCGACAGCGCTCCGCGCATCGACACATGTGGCACACGGCGGCCCACCGCCCGACTCTACCTGCGAGAGTGCCGTCGTTTTGGTATGCGAATCTCAGGTTGCCGCTCGTCTGGCTCCGGAGCTTGCGGCGGCGCGTGACTTCGCCGTCGCGTAGCTGACACTTCTAGCTCGTCAGCGCTTCTGCTTCTTCGTGTGCGCGCACCTCGTTGGGTCGGCTGCACTTCGGTCGCCTGCCGACGGGCCGCGCGGTTCGGCGCTTTGGGTACCTCCGCCTGCTGGCCGGCGGCCTGCATGTAGGCGCGACGTTCGCCTGGTGTCAGACGGGCAAGGGCGCGCTGCGCTCCTTCGGGTGTGGTTGGCGTACCGAACCGTTGGAGCTTGCGGATGGCGCTCGCGAGCTCCGGGTTCTCCCGTTCCAGCGCAGCGTTCGACATCCGCTCGAACAACCGCTTGAGGAACGGCACCTTCGAGAGAACGACCACGATCGGACGCAAGTAGCGCCCGTCGGCAACCCGCCCCAGAAGCACCGCCAAACCGAACAGCACGAGCAACGTGCCGAGGACGATGAACGGAGTCCAGATCAGCCAGTTCACGGCCTCGCATGGTAGGTGCTTCCGAGGTCAGCCGAGGGGCCTTCGTGTCAGCGCGTGTCAGCAGAGTGCCGGCCCGCCGTCTCTCGTCGTGTCCCGGGCCGCCTACTGCAAGCGTGTCTTCGTGCCTTTCTGTCCCGCTCCGACTTCCCATGTCCCTCATGTGATCGACTCGACAAGCTGGGGCTCACTGGTTCGAGCCTAGTACCGCCATGAGAAAAGGCCCCGAAACGGGGCCTTTTCTGAGCGTTTGTGCGCGCCGCTCAACCCG
Organism: uncultured Gaiellaceae bacterium; assembly: GCA_963763755.1. Taxonomy (GTDB): domain Bacteria; phylum Actinomycetota; class Thermoleophilia; order Gaiellales; family Gaiellaceae; genus Gaiellasilicea. The sequence goes on along the minus strand of CAVXQE010000009.1, from coordinate 125,240 downwards.
CCGATCAACGCAGTGGCCTGAACGCCGCTCGTAGCTCCGACGAGAAGAGCTCCGGCTCTTCCCACGCCGCGAAGTGGCCGCCCTTGTCGACCTCGTTGAAGTAGATGACGTTCGGATAGCTCGCCTCTACCCAGCTGCGCGGCGTCCGCCAGATCTCGCCGGGGAACGTCGTGAAGGCGAACGGGATCGTCGGCGGCGGCAAAGGCTGGCCACCCGCGGTCGGGGCGTCCGGCCCGTAGGCCTCCCAGTAGGACCGGGCCGCCGTGGCGCCGGTGCCCGTCAGCCAGTACAGCGTGATGTTGTCGAGAATGTGGTCGCGAGTGAGATTGCCGGAGGGCTGCCCGTCCACAAACGCGCGTGAGATCTTGTAGTAGGCGTCGGTGTCGTGGTCGACCATCCAGGCGGCCAAAGCGACCGGTGAGTCGAGGAGCGCGTAGCCGATCGTCTGCGGGCGGGTGGCCATCTCGACGAAGTAGCCGTTTCCGGACTGCTGGAAGGTGGCGATCTGCGCGGCCGCGGCGCGTTCCGCGTCGCTGTCAGTCGGCATGGTGCCGCCCAGCGCCGGCACCAGCAGGTTCGTGTGGATTCCGATCAGCCCATCAGGTGCCTGGCGCCCCATCGCGTCGGTGACGCCGGCGCCTACGTCGCCACCCTGGGCGACATAGCGGGTGTAGCCGAGACGGAGCATGAGCTCGGCCCAGGCCCGTGCTGTCCGGCCCAGGTCCCAGCCGACCTCGCCCGGCTCGCCCGAGAAGCCGTACCCAGGCAGGGAAGGCAGAACCAGATGGAAGGCATCCTCGGGGCTGCCGCCATGCGCGGTCGGGTCCGTCAGCGGGCCGACGGAGTCGATCAGCTCCACGACGGAGCCGGGCCAGCCATGGGTCATGATCAGCGGCAGCGCGTTCTCGTGCGCCGACCTGACGTGGATGAAGTGGACGTCGACACCGTCGATCTCGGTCGTGAACTGCGGCAAGGCGTTGAGCTTCGCCTCGGCCTTGCGCCAGTCGTAGTGTTCTCCCAGTAGCTCGCGAGCTCCTGCAGCGTCTTCAGCTGAACACCCTGCGAGCGATCGGCGACGAGCTCCTTGCTGGGCCAGCGCGCGGCGGCGATGCGGTCGCGCAGCTCGCCGAGCGCCTCTTCGGGAAACTCGACCTGGAAGGGACGGATCTCGGTCGCGGTCTGGACGGTGGAATTCATACCTGCCTCCGTAGTAGTAGGTGTGGCGGTTGCCGATGACCTCCTCTCCGGTTCCGGGGACATGGGCGGCGCGAGACGACGTCCGCCGGCGGCGCTACGGCCTCCTTACGCGCCCTGCGGCTTGAGCCACCAAGGCTACTCCTCCCGACCGAAGCGGCGAAGGCCGTTCACGCCCCTCTCGGTTAGCCGGCGACGTCGCCTACTCCGCCGTGTGTCCGGTGGATCCATTCGGGTTCCCAGAGCCGAAAGCCGCCGACGAACGCGTTGGCGTTCGAGCCCAGACGGCAGTTGTCGGGGAGCTGGTCGAGTTCCTCGGCCTCGCCGCCGCCGAGCACCACGTAGTCCGGTTGGATGGCGGCCGACAGGTGTTCGACCGTCTCGAACACAGCGGCCTGCCACTTCGTCTTTCCACGTTTCTCGAGCGCGTGGCGGCTCACGTAGTCCTCGAAGGTCCGCTTGCGGAACGGCAGATGCCCGAGCTCGAGCGGCTCGACGATCCCCTCGACGATCAGTGCCGAGCCGAGCCCTGTGCCCAGGCCGAGGAAGAGCATCCGTCCACCCTCGTAGCTGCCGATTGCCTGCATGACCGCGTCGTTCACGACTTTGGTCGGCTTACCGAACGCCGCCGCGAAGTCGAAGGCGATCCAACCTTCGCCCAGATTGATCGGTTCGGCGATTGCGTTGCCGCCCCGTACAGGGGTCGGAATGCCGACTGACACGGCATCCCAGGACCACTCACTAGCCACCTCGAGCGTTCGGTCGACCATCCGCTGCGGCGCTAGCTTCGGGCCTGACTTGAAGCGGCGATGCTCCTTCTCGTCGGAGGTGAGCAGCTTGACGTGCGATCCGCCCACGTCGACAGCGAGCACCACATGACTCTTCGTCTCGTGACCGCCGTCAGTCAACGATCCGCCGATGTGCGTGCGGCGTGGTCACGCGCCGTTCTTCCATTCCGGTTGGTGTGCACACCGACATTCTGAGACAGGCGGCGACCTCCTGTTCGTCCATCGCGCAGGGCAGCAGCTCACTCGGAGGCCGGAGTTACTGCAGGAGCGGCGAGGGCGGGATCTGGGTCTCGCCGTGGATCCCGTCGACGAGGAACGCGACGTCGTCGACGTAGCACCAGTTCCAGTCTTCGCCGGGCTCGAGCGAACGGATGATCGGGTGCGAGGCGGCGTGGGCGTGCGCCGTGGCGTGCCGGTTGGGTGAGTCGTCGCAGCAAGCGACATGGCCGCAGGTCAGGCAGATCCTGAGGTGCAGCCACTTGCCGCCCGTCCGCAGGCAATCCTCGCATCCCTCGACGGACGCCGGCAGTTCGCGAACGGCGATCTGATCGAGGTGGGTGCAGACGGCGTTGCTCACGTCCGTCCCTCGACGGCAGGGGTACGGGAGAGGTGGGCGTGGACGAACTGGACGGCCATCGCTCCTTCACCGACGGCGGTCGCGCAGCGTTTGGTCGACCCGGAGCGAACGTCACCGGCCGCGAACACGCCGCGGATGTCGGTTTCGAGCAGGTTCTCCATGTTCGCCGCGGCGCCGGTGAGAATGAAGCCGTCGTGGTCGCGGGTCACGGTGTCGTCGAGCCACTCGGTGCAAGGCAGCGCGCCCAGGAAGAGGAACATGAATGAGAATGGCAGCCGCTCGCCGCTGATCAGCGTGACAGCCTCGAGGTGTCCGTCCTCACCGTGGAGCGCAGCGATCTCGCTTCGGTCGCGGACGGCGACGCCGTACCGCTCGAGCTCGTGGATCAGGTAGTCGGACATCGTCTCGTGGAGGTCGGCGCGGCGGTGGAGGAGGGTGACGAGCGCGCCGCCGCGGGCGAGCCAGACAGCTGCCTGGCCGGCGGAGTTGCCGCCGCCGACCACCGCGACGCGCGAGCCGGCGCAGAGCTGGGCCTCGGGAGCCCCGGCGGCGTAGAAGACCGTCAGTCCCTCGAACTCCGCAAGGCGGTCGACGGGTAGCCGCCGGTACTGAGCACCCGTGGCGAGCAGGACGGCACGCGCGGCGATCTCGCGGTCCTCCTCGAGGTGGACGAGGTGATGTCCGTCCCCGGGTTCGAGGGAGAGGGCGCGGTACGGGGTCGCCGTGCGCGCGTTGAATTTGCGCGCTTGGGTCACCGCGCGGCTGGTCAGCTCCGTGCCGCTGATGCCCGCAGGGAAGCCGAGGTAATTCTCGATTCGTCGGGACGACCCGGCCTGGCCGCCGAGCGCGGTGCTCTCGACGACGAGTGTGTGGAGCCCTTCGGAGGCGCCGTAGACCGCGGCCGCGAGCCCTGCCGGGCCGGCGCCCACGATCAGCAGGTCGACCTCCTCGCGAGGTGCGAGCTCGAGCCCGATCCCGAGAGCGCGCAGCACCTGGCCGGCGCTGGGACCGTGCAGCTCTCCTCCGCCGGGCAGCCGCACGAGCGGCAACGCGCCGCCGCCGGGCGCGGCGGCATCTTCCCAGGTGTACGGGAGCCGGTTGGCGCGCGCAAACTCGAGCATCCGCATCGTCGGCTCGGAGCTGTGCGGGCCGACGATCTCGAGGCCGATCCCTTGCACGCTCTGCAGTGCCTCGCGGCGGGCGATGAAGGTGGAGAGGACGAGGTCGCTGAGTGGGCCGTCCTCGTTGAGGAGCGACCGTAGTGCGGCGCGCTCGACCGCGATGTACCGCAGCGGCTCGGTCACGAGCGCGTTGACGAAGACCGTCTGCCCGGACAGAAGGTTCAGCTCCCCGAGGAAGCCCGAGGCGCCATGCCGGACCAACTCGTTCCCGGCGGCGTCGACGATCGCGACCGCTCCTTCGAGGATCGCAATGAACGGGTAGATCCGATCGCCGACCTGGTAGAGCAGCTCACCGACAGGAGCCGTGCGCTCCTCGCCGATCTCGGCGAGAGCAGTTAGTTGCGACGGGGAGAGCAGTGGGCTCGCGGGTGTTGACACGTTCGTTCCTCCATGACGGCGGTTGGGCGCCGATGCCGACAACTCGTGTCGTCTGGGGTCAGATCCCCGCAGTCGACGGTCGCGTCTCGCTCCAGTCCAGGAGGAGCTTACGCTCGGCGAAGTACCAGCTACCGTCAATCTTCGCGAACGTGTCAAGGTACCGGAGCGAGGCGACCATATCTTGCGGTTGCGCCACCAGATCGATCGCGGGCAGGTAGAACGTGCACAGGCGCTGCGTAATGCCGATCGCGAAGGCCCGACTGGTCGACGCCCATCGCCGGACGCTTGCCCAGGCGAGCGTCAGTCCATAGTGTCGGCGAATGATCGTCGCCGTCAGCGTCGATATGGAGGGGGCGTCGCAGCTCCGGGGCGTGCGCGAGATCTGGGGCTGCCTTCCTGAATATTGGGAGACTGGTAAGCCTCGGCTCGAGTCGGACGTGTTCGCCGCCTGCCAGGGGTTGCTCGCCGGCGGCGCGTCAGAGTTGGTCGTGATCGACAACCATGGCGGCAATACCGTCAATGTGGCCGCAGAGGCACTGCCGGCGGGGGCGCGGCTCGAGACGTGGCGCGACTTCGATCTGCGGGTCCACGAAGTCGAAGCGATGTTCCAGGTGGGCTACCACCCTCGAGGTGGTGTCGAGGGATTTCTGTCTCACACCTACGTTCCGGGGCTGCGGTTGAGGGTGGACGGCGAGCTGATCTCGGAGAGCCACGGCCGCGCGTGGGCGTCCGGAGTGCCGCTCCTTGGCATCACCGGCAACGATCTCCACCAGCAAACGATCGGTTCCCTCTCCGATACCCCCTATCTGGTCGTCCAGAAGTCCCTCGGACGGAGTGCGATGCAGCCGCTTTGGAACGTCGAAGAAGGCCTAGAGGCGATTCGTGACTTCGCCGAGCGATGCATGCGTGATGCCGCCTCCGCGCCACCGAGTCGCACACCGAGGGATGGGACGTTCGAGGCCAGCATGCCGAACGGTCACGAAGTCGTCGATCAGATGGAAGCTGCGGGCTGGGCTCGGACCGGCGACATAACCTTCGACGTCCACTTTGAGACGTGGGCGGACGCACGTGAACCTCTCGCGGCTGCGATGAGCGCGGCCCTTGAGCCTTTCATCCCCTATTGGCTCGGTGGTTTCGACAGTGCCAAGCACGCGGCGGAGGCCGACCAGGCACGCGTCGCGCAGCTGCGGCTCATCTTCGACGCGTGGGCGGAGGAGTCCCAACCGGAGTGGTGGGAGGAGCGCGCTGACCCCCTCCCGCCAGGCATCGCGCAGGCACTGACCACTCGCTAGTTGCACCCGACCTCGGCAGCCGGGCGAGCGCCGTCTCTGGCGTCATTCCAGAACGCTGGCGCAGCCCACCAATCTCGAACCGGACCGGCGGTCGCAGGCTCGAAGTGAGTCACGATCACGTCTGGCGTTGATAGGTCAAGATTGCGACTCCGTTGCTGGTGGTCATCGAATCGGCGAGGCGAAGTTCTTTCGGCGCACGCTCGTTCTTGAACAGGCGTGCCCCTTTGCCCGCGAGCACCGGGTAGATCTCGAGGCGCATCTCGTCGAGCAGGTCCGCTTGCAGAAGGCCTTCGACAAGCGTGGGGCTGCCGTGGACGCCGATGTTCTTTCCGGGTTGCTGTTTCAAGTCTGTGATCGCGTCGGCAAGGTCACCCCCGACGAGCGTTGCGTTCTCGTGCTTGCCCCAAGGCACGGCCTCCAGCGATCGCGAGATCACGAATTTGGGCACGCTGTTGATGTGGCCGGCGAACGGCTCGTTGGTAGACGTTGGCCAGTAGTCCGCCCATTCCTGATAGGTGACGCGCCCGAGCAGCACGGCATCCTCGTCGGCCACTTTGCCGAAGAAGTCGTCCAGCACTTCCTTCGTGTCTCGCAGTTCGGCGATCGTGTCTGCCACCGCGTCGAAGACCGCGACACCGTCCAACGTGAGAATGGTGTGTGAGACGACCTTCCTCACAGCAGTGCTCCTTGGTTGCTGGATCCTGGGCCACGAGATCACCGTGCTCATCGACGCTCCTCCCTCGTTGCGGCAGCTTGTCCGCGCTTGTGGATCTGATGACCGCTTCGTTGCCGAAAACTCATCGGTAACCCCGTCCTCGTTGAATACCTTGCGACCGCCTCGGTCACGCGTGACGAGACTCGGGCTTCAGATGAGCGATCGCCATTCGGCCGCAGCACGGCGTCTGACGGCTCCAGGCGGCGCACCGACGACGCGTTTGAACGCCCGCGCGAAGGCTGCTTCGGAGCGGTAGCCGAGCCGCCTCGCGAGCTCGCCCACTGTCGCGCCGTCCTCGCGGAGGGCATCGACCGCAACGAGCATCCGCCAGCGGGTGACGTACTGCATCACAGGCTCGCCCACGAGCTCGGTGAAGCGGGCGGCGAAGGCTGAGCGCGACATCGCGATCTCGCGGGCCAGCGACGCCACGGTCCAGGGACTCGCGGGGTCACGATGGATCAGCGAGAGCGCGCGTCCGATCTGTCGATCCTGGAGCGCGCCGAGCCAGCCGGTTTGCGCGGCCGGGTCGGTTTCGATCCAAGAGCGGATCGCCTGGATGACGAGGATGTCGCCGAGGCGAGTGATCACGGCCTCGCCGCCGGGACGAAGCTCCTTCGCCTCGGCGGCCATCAGCCTGAGCGTGCTCTGCATCCAGTCCAGCTGAGGCGAGTCAGTTGCCTCCATGTGGATCGCCGCGGGAAGGATCTCAACGAGGTTGCGTGCGGCGGGGTGGTCGAAACGCACCGCTCCGCAGACCATCGTGGTCGGGGCGCCTCCGTCGCCGTGTCGAAGGATCTCGTAGCGGTCGCTGACCGCTTCGCGCTCGAGCTCGAGGATCCCTGGCACCGGAACGCCCGGATCGCTGCGGAGGCGGTGCCCCTCGCCGTGTGGCACGAGCGCGAAGTCGCCGGGGCGAAGCAGGGAGGGCTCTGCCTCGTTGGTCTCGAGCCAGGCTCGACCCGAGGCGACGACGTGGAACCAGAGGTAGCCGGGCATCGCGGGCAGCGTCATGCCCCACGCGGCGCTCAGCTCGGAGCGGCAGTAGAAGGCGCCGTCCATCCGCAGGAAGTGCAGCGCCTCGCCAAGCGGATCCGCCGGCGGCCAGGGGTCGACGTCCATGGCTGAAGTATGCACGACGGCGGGATCGACAATCCACGATTTCTGGACGTTCGATCATGAAACAGAGCCTCATAGCCATACGCAGTCCTTAAGGCGACAGCAAAGCTGGACGTACTGCAACGACCGAAAGGAAACGACATGGCACGGAGACGACGGACACTCGTGAACCCGGCAAGCGGCGAGCGGATCACCTTCCACGCAACCGCCGCGGAGACCGACGGCGAGCTTGTCGCGATCGACCTCGAGCTCCCAGAGGGCGGCCGCGTACCCGGCGGCCTGCACATCCACCCACACCAGGAGGAGCGCTTCGAGGTGGTCAGCGGCACGATGCGCTTCCGGGTGCGGCGCGAGCGGATCATCGCCGAACCCGGCGACGTCGTCGTCGTCCCGGCCGGCGTCCCGCACGACTTCGCCAACGCCGGCGACGAGACCGCGCTCGTCCGGGTCGAGATCCGGCCCGCGCTCAGGATGGAGCAGCTCTTCGAGACCGCGGTCGCACTCGCCGAGCAGGGACGCACGATGTTCGGGGGCATACCCAGGCCGCTCGATCTCGCCCTCTTCACGCGCGAGTTCGAACAGGAAGTACAAGCCGCCTTCCCACCACGCTGGGTGCAGCGGCTCGCGCTCGCACCACTGGCCTGGCTCGCCGGGTGGCGCGGCCGCGATCTCGGGCACACGAGGACGCGAGCGCGTCGCGCGCAGCCGACCTCAACTGCTACGGACGGCCGCACATCATGAGCGCGCACCGGCGGCGAGCTCGTAGGAGCGGAGCCGTGCGCCATGATCGTGGATCGCTGCCGCGAGGATCAGTTCGTCCGCGCCGGTCTCTTCGACGAAGCGTTCGAGGCCGCTCCGGACCGTGTGGGGTGAGCCGACGAACGAGCGGCTCAGCATCTGTGACACGCGCATCTTCTCGTCGGGTGTCCAGTACGTCTCGATGTCGTCGATCGCAGGTGGGAGCTGCCCGCGTCGACCGCGGAAGACGTTCGTGAACGCTTGCTGCACGGAGGTGAAGAGGCGGCGGGCCTGAGCGTCATCGTCCGCGGCGATCACGTTCGCCGCGACCATCGCGTGTGGCTCGAGGAGCTGCTCTGAGGGCTGGAACCGCTCGCGGTAGACCTCGAGCGCCGGCAGCAGCGCGTCGGGTGCGAAGTGTGACGCGAATGCGTACGGAAGGCCGAGCAGCGCCGCGAGTTGTGCTCCATAGAGGCTCGAGCCGAGAATCCAGAGCGGCACGTGCGTCCCCGCGCCTGGGATCGCCTGCACTGCCTGCCCCGGCTGTGGGTCGCCGAGCAAGGCTTGTAGCTCGAGGACGTCCTGCGGGAACGTGTCGGAGCTTGTGTGGTCACGGCGCAGCGCGAGGGTGGTCAACTGATCGGTTCCGGGCGCGCGGCCGAGACCGAGGTCGATCCGCCCGGGGTGGAGGGCAGCGAGTGTGCCGAACTGCTCCGCGATCACGAGCGGTGCGTGATTTGGGAGCATGATCCCGCCGGCGCCGACGCGGATCGTGCGTGTCCCGCCGGCGACGTGCGCGATCACGACGGCGGTCGCCGCGCTGGCGATGCCGCTCGAGTTGTGATGCTCTGCGAGCCAGAAGCGCTTGTAGCCCCACCGCTCGGAGTGCTGCGCGAGATCGAGCGAGTTGCTCAGCGCAGCAGAGACTGACCCGCCCTCGACGATCGGGGCGAGATCCAGGATCGACATTGGGGGCAGTCGCGTGTCCGGCAATTCGGTCACGACGATAAACGTGCTGAGGGGCCCGACGGTCTGCACCTGCGTGGCGACCTCCTACATGATCTGATCCCGTAGAAGCCTCGAAGACCGATCACGAGGTCAGACGTCGCTTAGAGATCGAACGTTGCGACGACCGCGGAGTGGTCGGAGCCGGGTTTGCCGCGGCGGGCGTTGGGGTTGTCCTCGATCGACGGCAGCGCTCCTTCGGCCGTTGCGGTCGTGACCGCACTTGTCCGGCCGGCGAGGAGGTGGCTGACGAAGACGTGGTCGATCAGCTCTGGTCGGCCTCGGTAGACACGCGAGAAGCGCCGCTCCGCCGGAATGAGCGGGGCGAGGTTCCACATTCGGTCGCCGTCGCCTGCGTCGGGCTGGGCGAAGCCGGCCGTGCCGATCTCTGAGCCGGTCGGGCCGTTCAGGATCTGCGTGGTGGCGGCCTCGAGTTCGTCGTTCATGTCGCCGGTGAGGATCACGGCCATCTCCCGGCCGCCTCCGGCCAGGACACCGTCCAGGTGGACGCGGAGCGTGGTCGCCTCCGAGGCGCGCCGGTAGAGCGCATACGACCCGAACCGAGCCCGCTGGTCCTCGTTCGCCGGCGCGAACCCGCCCGGAAACGTGAGGAGCTTCGACTTCAGGTGCGCGGAGATGATGCGAACGTCGCGGTTGCCCGCTCGCACAGTCACCTGCAGGCCGCCGCGGCCCATCTGGTTCAGCAGGCGCGGACCATCGGGTCCCGCCGGGTCGTCGCCGACCTGGATCGGCAGGAAGCCGCCGGGGAACGGCCGGATGTCGACGCGGCCGTGCAGCGCTCGCCGGCTCAGGAACGCCACCCGGATCCCGCGCTCGTCCGCCATCCCAACTTGCCGGTATGGCATCGGCAGCGTCAGGGCCTGCTGCAGGCGTTGGAGCGCGTCCTCTCGGCCGACCTCTTGCAGCGCCAAGACGTGCGGCCGTTGCGTGTCGATCACCGCCCTCAGCGACTCGATCTTGGCCGCGAACGCGGCCTCCGTCGCCGGCCCATCCACATCGCCGACGCCGAAGAGGTTCTCGACGTTCCACGTCATCACCCGGAACAGCGCCATCCGCAGCCCTCTCTGTCTGCCGACTCCCGGATCACCTGCTCAGTCCGGCGAGATCGGTTGCTTCCCCAGTACGAACAAGACGCCGGACGAGAGTCGGATCTTCCAAGCGAACGAGTCCTCCCGAAGATCCGCCGGCACCGGGGCGCGCGGTGGGCAATTCGCCCCGGTGCCGACTCTTCGCTAGCCGATCGAGTACGCGATCAGCTCGTTGGTGGGGTGTTTGGTGGCCGACCCAGGCGCCCCCGCGCCGACGAGCAGGTTGTCGCCGTCGATGGCCGCGAATCCGTTCACGCCCGACGGAGCCTGCGCCGACCACAGCGTGGAGCCGTCGCGGGTGCTGAGCGCGTAGACCTTGCCGTTCAGCGTCGAGGTGAAGACGACGTCATTGGAGACCGTCGCGGCGCCGTAGACCGAGCTCGGGAACGTGCGGCGCCACTGGACGGAGCCGCTCGACGGGTTCATCGCCACGAGCTCGCCGGTGCCGCCGGCGAACCCGGCTTTGCCGGCCGGCTTCGACGTCGACGGTGTGAAGGTGAAGCCCAGGTTGACGACCGGAACGTAGAGCGAGCGGCCGTCGTAGGCCATCGGCGTCTCGACGCCACCGAGGTTGCCCGGCAGCACGAGGGTCGACTTCCCTGCCGGCAGAGGTCCCGTGTCGTTCACGTGCGTTCCCACCGGCTTCTGCCAGAGCTGCTTGCCGTCGGCGGCCACGAAGGCGTAGACGCGGCCCATCTTCCCGGCCGCGAAGACGACCTCGGTCGGCATCCCGTTCACCGGGATCGTCCCGATCACCGGCGAGTCTTCGAGGTCGTAGTCCCGCACATCGTGCTTGACGACCTGCCGGTACCAGAGGAGCTTGCCGGTCGAGCCGTCGAGTGCGACGAGCGAGTCGGTGTAGAGATCCGGTCCCGGCCGGCTGGAGCCGTTCGGATACCGGCTCGTCCCCGGGAACGGGGCCGGGTTCGCGACTGCGAGGAAGACCCGGCCCTGGGAGTCGACAGCGGGCGGATACCAGAGGCCGCCCCCCGAGTTGACCTTGGCGTTCCCCCAGAGCGTCGCTCCGTCGGAGATCGTGTTGAACGTCCACTTCGTCTTGCCCGTCTGCGCGTCGAGGGCGTAGACGATGCCGTCGCCCTCGCCGGCGTAGAACGACTTGGCGTTCCCGGGGATCGTGCTGACGAGCACGGTGTTGTTGAAGACGGTCGGCGCCATGTCGATGCCTTCCTTGCCGTTCCGGGTCAGCTTCCGGGTCCAGAGCACGTGGCCGTCGGCCGGGTCGAGCGCGAACGCGGACGTCTCCGTCGCGCCGAATACCTTGTCGTAGCCATACGCGACACCGTTCGGCCCGACGCTCGGGCTCTTGAACAGGTGCTTCCACTCGAGCGCGCCGGTCGAACGGTCGAGGGCGTAGACGTTGCTGGCCAGGTCCTGGAGAAAGACGGTCTCTCCGAGCACGATCGGCGTGCTCGCGAACGAGCCGAACGCGCCCTGGCCGGTGAGCTTGAACCGCCACTTCGGCTTCAGGTTCGCGACGTTCGTCGAGTCGATGCGGCTGGCCGTCGTGGCGCGGGTGTTTGCAAGGTCGAGGTTGAAGGCCGGCCACTGCTGGGAGAACGCGGCGGCGTCCGCCGGCAACGCGCCGGCCGACGGCGAGGACGCGGCGCGCGCCGTTGCGAATCCCACTGCCGCAAGGGCGGCGACGAGCGGGACGGCGAGGTAGAGACGGGACATGATGCTCCTTCTTCGAGAGGTGTCGAGCGCGAGTTGCCTCGGGCTACGTGACGTGCAGAACGCCCTTCATGCCGAGCTCCGCATGGGAGTCCACGGTGCAGCGGTAGGGGTAGCTGCCGCGCTTGGCCAGCATGACGGTCAGGCTCGTCGTCTTTCCGGGATTGATGGTCTTCGAGTGGTGCCCGGCGATGGCGAAGTCGTGCGCTGCGTGGCCGGCGTTGCGGATCACGAACGTCACGCGACCGTGCTTGACCGTCTTCTGCGAGAGCGCGAACGAGAAGTCCTTGGCCGTGACCTTGATCGTCGCGGCGTGTGTGGCCGACGAACGAGCTGCCGCCGCTCCGACGACAGTGAGAGCGAGAACGAGAACGGCGGCAGCCGAAAGTGAACGGAACCTCATTGGTGAACCTCCTGGCGTTGGTGTTCGGACGACATGCATCGAGCTTCGCTGTCGCCGAGCCGCTGGAGGATGGGCCGATCGGACGAGCGTCCGAGCGACCTTCTGGCGACCGGAGGGAGGAGTTGCCCGAAGGCTTTCTCCGCTCGTCCCGCTAGGGCAGGTGGATCACGACCCGCGTACCCGCGCCGGGGGACGAGACGACGTCCATTCGTCCCCCCGCCGCTTCGACGCGGACACGCTGCGTGGCGAGTCCGATGTGGCCGTCTGCCAGCCGTTCGGCCAGCTGCTCGATCGGGAAACCTCGGCCGTTGTCGGCGACGGCGAGCTCGAGCTCTCCGTCGGCCTCGCCGAGGAACAGCGTCACCTCGGTCGCCTGCGCGTGGCGCACGACGTTGGCCAGGAGCTCACGGGCCGCCGAGAAGACGAGCTGCTCCTGCGGATGACGCGCCCGGGTAGTGAAGATCGAGCTTCAGCTCCAGGTGCGCGCGGGTCGCCGCCTGTCGACCGAGCGAACGCAGCGCCGCCTCGAGTCCGCCTTCCTCGAGCACGTAAGGGTGGAGGTCGAAGACGGCTTCGCGCAGCTGGCCAACAGTCTCGGCGAGCGCGGTGTCGGCACGGTCCAGAGCGGGGTGCGAGAGCGTCTCTCCCGCTTCCTCGAGCTCGTGGCGCACCGACAGCAGATTCTGGATCGCGTGATCGTGGAGCGCTTCGGCGAGCGCCTTGCGCTCTCGCTCCTCGGCGGCGAGCGCGTCCGAAAGCAGGCGCGACCGGTCCTGGGCGAGGCGGGCGACGAGCTCAGTTCGCCGGGCGAGCAGCATCGAGAGGAGCACGCACGCGACGCCGACCCAGGCGAGGTATCCGGCCTGGGTGAGGATGAAGCGCGCCGCCTCGGGTTGGCTCGCGGCGGGATGAGCGCTCGCCTGAATGACGTAGGCGGCCGTGGTGACGATGACAGCAGCGAAGGTGATCGACGGGCGCAGGCGGAAGGCGACAGCGACGGGGACGAGGAAGAACGCCGAGCCGGGCGTGAGAGAAGGCGCCGCCGGAGAGCAGGGCCAGCACGCTGATCGCTGCGATGTCGACGGCGGTCGCCGCGAGCGCGAACTTCTCGCCGGCCGGACGGAGATACACCCAGGCGAGCACGCCCGCGCTCCACGCCGAGAACAGGCCGAGCGTGACGAGGAACCAGGTCTTCTCGGGATTCGGGTGCGCGAGGCCCTGGCCGAGCGCGATCAGCGCAATGGCGGGCAGCCGAAGCCAGGCAACGACACGCTCTGACTCCGCGGTCGCTTCACCGTGCGACGCGGCGAAGGCCGAGGGGGCCGCCATCTATTCGATCAGGCCGCGTCGCATCGCACTCGCAACCGCGGCGGCGCGATCCGAGACTCCCAACTTCTCGTACAGGTGCTGAACGTGGGTCTTCACGGTCGTCAGGCCCAGATACAGGTCCTTGGCAATCTGGGGCAGGCTCTTGCCCGCGGCGATCAGGTGGAGGATTTCCTGCTCACGCGGGGTCAGCGCCGGCGCGTCGTGTTGCTTGCGCAGCCGAATCTCCGAGACGAGGCCCGCGGCGACCTCCGGCGGGACGACGTTCTCGCCGCGTGCGCAAGCCAATACGGCGTCCGAGATCTGTTCGCGACGGGCCTCCTTCGAGATGAAGCCCGCTGCGCCGGTCTCGAGGGCCTTGTAGACGATGCCGCTGTCGGTGAACGCGGAGACGAGGAGGACGCGCGTCGGCAGCTGTTCGCGCACGACCGCATGCGTGACCGCGACACCGTCGAGCTCGGGCAGCTTGTAGTCGAGCAGCGCGACGTCGGGAAGATGCTGCTGGATCGCGGCCAGCGCAGCACGCCCGTCCTCGGCTTCGGCCACGATCTCGATCTGCCCGCTCGCGAGCAGGGCCCGAACCACTCCCTCGCGGTAGAGGGGGTGGTCGTCGGCGACGACGACGGTGACGCGCTTCTTTTCGTGTGCCGCCATGGTCGCTTCGCTCATCGTACGCCTCCTCTGTTAGACGGGAGCGTTGCCGAGGGTGATCTCCGACCGTTCGGCTCTTGCCGCCGCGGACGACCTCGAGCTCGAGCCGGTCGCCCGGCTTGTGCAACGCAACGACGTCGCCGAGCTGCGCGGTGGAGGAGATGGGCTTGCCGTCCGCCCCGACGATGGCGTCTGCGCCGACGAACCCGCTGACTCCGTTCACGGTCACCCGCTGCGTGGCGGCCTTGAGACCTGCCTTGGCTGCAGGGCTTCCCTTGACCACCTTGACGACGACGACGCCGTGCGCGGGCAGACCGCGGACGACTCTCGCGACGCTCGGGTCGATCGCCGCGACCTCGACCCCGAGCCACGCATGCTCGGCATGTCCGGTTGCGATCAGCTGCTCGGAGACCGATCTGGCGGTCGCACTGGGGATCGCGAATCCGACTCCGACATTCGCGTCGACAGTGCCGCCCTGAATCTGCGAATTGATGCCGATCACCTCCCCGACACGGTCGAGGAGCGGTCCCCCGGAGTTGCCGTGGTTGATCGGCGCGTCCGTCTGGATCGCGTTCGCGATCACGAGACCGTTCGGAGCCTGAATGTCCCGGCCCGTGGCGCTGACGATCCCTGCGGTCATCGTCCGCTCGAGCCCGAACGGGTTCCCGATCGCGTACGCCGCATCGCCGACCTGCACACCCGAGTCGGCGAACCGAAGCGGCCGAAGCAGGGAGTCCGGCGCATTCTTCACGCGTACCACCGCGATGTCGGTCGACGGATCCGAGCCGATGAGCTTGGCCGGATAGGACGCACCGCCGCTGAAGCCGACGCGGATGTCCTTGGCTCCCTGGACAACGTGATCGTTGGTCACGATGTCCCCGCGCTTGTCGATCACGAAGCCGGAGCCGAGCGCAGAGACCTGCTCCCTTTGCGCCGGGCTGAAGAAGGATGCGGGAACGATCTGGGTTTGATCGTCGGTGATCACGACGACCCCGGGCGAATCGCTTCGATAGATCTGTTCCGCGTCGAGGCCCTTGACTGGTCTTGCGGCCGTGCGTGGTCGGCTCGGCCGAAGTCGTCGAGTCGCCTTTGTTGAACGCGAGCCCGATCGAGGCGCCCGCAAGTCCTCCGACGATGGCCGTGGCCAGGACGATGACGAGTGTGCGCCTCACGAGAACCTCCTTCGTAGGTGTGGGAGCGTCGTCCAATCGTCGCGCCGGCCGGGGAAGCCGGACATCGCACGCTCGGGCGATCGAGCCGTCTGGCTCCGTGCTCGGGCGAATGACTCCCGACTCGTCTCGCCGGTCATCCGGTCGGCCGATGCGCTTTCGCGCATTCGCAGGCGATCCTCTGGTCACCTCGATGACAAAGCTCACACCCCGCGCCCGGATCCGGCTCACCCTGGCGATGCTTGCGGTGGCGGCGGTCGTCGTCGGGGCGGTCATCGCCGGTGCGAAGGGCGGCTCGTCCTCACCGCCCCTCGTACCGGCACACCTTTCAGGCGAGCTCGTGGGTCGAGCTCCCTGGCCGCGCAACATCGGCGGTCTGCGAGCTCGGCTGGAGGCGCTCGGGCTTCCGGCGCTCGCCCAGGAAGGAACCGCTCTGCACATCCATCAGCACCTCGCCCTCTCGGTCGACGGTCGCCGTGTCACCGTCCCGGCCGGGATCGGAATCGACGAATCTCAGGGCTTCATCTCGCCACTCCACACGCATGACGAGTCCGGCGTCATCCACGTCGAGTCTCCCGACGCGCGGACGTTCACGCTCGGTCAGTTCTTCGCCGTGTGGGGACTGCGACTGACCCCACGCTGCCTCGGCGGCTACTGCGCCAAGGGATCGAAGGCGCTCCGAGTGTTCGTCGACGGGAAGCGTTTCTCAGGCGATCCACGCCTGCTTCCGCTCGCAGAGCATGAGGAGATCCTGGTCACGTTCGGCACGCGAGCCCAGCTTCCCCACCCGATCCCTGCGCGGTTCGAGTTCGCGCCGGGCCTGTAGTGGCGTTCACCTTCGGCTAGCCGGTCGAACCGGGAGAAGCCAGTTGCTCTAGGTTTTCCGCAGGTGCCCGACCAAGCTCCCGCAACGACGCCAGCACGGCCGCGGCCGGATGCGACGGACTCACCCGGCTGGCGAGTGGAGCCGGCGCCCGACGGCCGCGGGAAGCAGCGGGCGAAGCCGCCGATGTTCCCACGCAGCAGGGCCCTGCTCGCATTCTTCGTCGGGCTGCTGGCTCTCAACCTGCTGATCTCCTTCCTCACCGGAGCGCCGCCGGATCGCCCGCGGGTTCCGTACCAGCCGTTCTTCCTCGCGCAGGTCGAGGCCGGGAACGTCGAGGCGATCACCTCGCGTGAGGACTCGATCGAGGGCGAGCTGAAGAAGCCCGCCACGTACGACCCACCCGGTAAGGACAAGCCGGTCAAGGTCGAGCGGTTCAAGACGCAGGTTCCGGCGTTTATCGATCGGACTGAGCTGACGAAGGTGGTGACGGAGCAGAAGGTCGTCATCAACGCGAGAGCGCCAGATGCAGGTCGCAGCTTTCTGCTGAGCCTCGTCCTCGGGCTGGCGCCCGCGCTCATTCTGGTTGGGTTCTTCGTCTGGCTGTCGCGGCGGGGCGCCGGTGGAGGCGTCCTCGGTGCCTTCGGCAGGTCGACCGCCCGCCGCCTCGAGCAGGGCGGGCAACAGCGCGTCACGTTCGACGACGTCGCCGGCATCGACGAGGCGGAGCAGGAGCTCGTCGAGATCGTCGACTTCCTCAAGAACCCGGAGCAGTACACCCGGCTCGGCGCCCGCATTCCCCGCGGTGTGCTGCTCTATGGCCCGCCGGGCACAGGTAAGACACTCCTTGCGCGCGCAGTCGCGGGCGAGGCTCACGCGGCGTTCTTCTCGTTGTCGGCCTCCGAGTTCGTCGAGGCGATTGTCGGCATCGGCGCATCCCGCGTGCGCGACCTGTTCAAGCAGGCAAAGGCGAGCGCTCCCGCCATCGTCTTCATCGACGAGCTCGACGCGATCGGACGCTCCCGCAGCGGCGGCGTCAGCGGCATCAGCGGCGGTCACGACGAGCGTGAGCAGACGCTGAACCAGATCCTGACGGAGATGGACGGCTTCGAGGTCGGCACGAACGTGATCGTCCTTGCGGCCACGAATCGCCCCGAGATCCTCGATCCGGCGCTACTACGCCCGGGCCGGTTCGACCGCCGAATCGCCGTCCAGCCGCCGGACAAGAACGGACGCGCGAAGATCCTCGAGATCCACACACGGTCGGTGCCGCTCGACCCCGGTGTCGACCTCGAGCAGATCGCCGCGTCGACGCCGGGAGCTACGGGTGCCGACCTCGCGTTGATCGTGAACGAGGCGGCGCTGTTCGCGGCCCGACGAGACCACGCGGCCGTTGAGCAGCGGGACTTCACGGACGCGATCGAGAAGATCATCCTCGGCGCCGAGCGCCAGATCGTGATGACGGACGCCGACCGCGAGCGCACCGCGTACCACGAGTCGGGTCACGCGCTCGTCGGGATGCTCACGCCGGGCGCCGACCCCGTGCGTAAGGTCTCGATCATTCCGCGAGGGCAGGCACTCGGCGTGACGCTCTCGACGCCGGAGACCGACCGGTACGGCTACAGCCGCGACGAGCTCGTGGCCCGGATCAAGGTGTCGCTCGGTGGCCGCGCGGCCGAGCAGGTCGTGTACGGCGACACCACGACCGGCGCCGAGTCGGACATCCAGAACCTGACGAGAATCGCGCGCGGAATGGTGGCCCGGTGGGGCATGAGCGAGGCGCTCGGCCCGTTGGCCATCGCCGACGGCCCACAGGACGGATTCTTGCTGCCCGGCTCGACGCCCGCCTCGCCCGCGACGCTGGAGCGGGTCGACGACGAGACGCGGCGGATCGTCGAGGAGGCCGAGAACGAGGTCGTCGGCCTGCTCGAGCGCGAACGCAGCCGGCTCGACGCGCTCGCGCACGCTCTCCTCGAGCAGGAGACGCTCGACCAGGCCGACGCCTACCGCATCGCCGGCGTCGAGGAGCCTGTGGTCGAGCCCGAAGCGGAGACGCGAGCCGCGTCCTCGAGCGTCTCGGAGGTGTGACTCCGCCGCCCGCGAACTCTCCCGGTCAGCCCACGCTGGGCGCGAACTCCGCCAGCGTGCTCTCCAGCTCCACACGAAGGGTGCGGATCCGCTCGAGCTTCTCTTCGAGGTCGGCCGCGAACTGCCCGAGCGCCGCCATGCGATCACCCACCAGCTCGAGTTGGCGCTCGACCAACGGTGCCGCGGCATTGATGATCTGCAGCCGCTCGTGGTCGTCAGGGTCTGTCTCCCAGCGGCTGCACAACAGGTCGCGTGCCTGTTCTGCCTCCACCAGCTCCACGAGCTCCTCGAGCGAGAGCCCGAGCAGGTCGCGCAACCTGATCAACTCCTGCAAGCGCGTTACGTCCGGCTCGCCGTACACGCGGTGACCGCCCTTCGGCCGCTCGGTATCGGTGCCGAGCAGGCCGAGCTCCTCGTAGTAGCGGATCGTTCGCGTCGTGACGCCGACGAGCCGCGCCACCTCACCGATCCGGAAGCCGGTCTCCTGTGTCGTAACGCTCATCAAACCTCCTAGCGACCCCTGCCGCAATTCAACGTACCGGTCATGGTAGTCCAGTTGGGTCATGGTGCGAGATTTCGTGACCAGAGCAACCAGAGCAGCGGGAGGAGGGACGCGAGCGCGAGCCAGGGGGCCAGGGCGATGGCGCGCAAGCCGTGGCCCACTCCCGCGAGGGGTCCGGTGCCGAGGAATCGCTTTGCCGTCTGGGTCGCTGCGGCGACCTGTCCCGCGTTGTAGCTGCGGCCGTTCACCACGCGCGCGAGGCTTGCCGTTGCGCGGGCCGCCCCCGGATCGGCGCGATAGCCGCGGTCGAGCTTCGCGTTGACCCAGATGCGCTCGTCCCGGCCGCCGACGCGCAGAATGACGAAGTTCGTCCGGGGCGGCGCGCGCAGCGACTCGCGGAGATCCCCAGCGAAGTACGGCGACGTTTCGCCGTCGGTGAGCAGTACGACCAGGCGGTGCTTGATGCCTTCGCTGAAGAAGTTGTCACCGGCCAGCGTGTCGAGGGCGGCGAAGGTCGTCGCCTGGTCCTCGAATCCCTTCGGCGGCGGCCGCTCGACGCCGACCGTCTCCGCCAGAGCAGCCGTGAAGAGTTGCTCGTCCCCGGTCGGGAAGATGTTCGGAAGCACGCGATCGGTCATCGTCGCGACGCCAGACGGGACGTCGTGCAGGTCGAGCTGCATGCGTCGAGCGATCGCCAAGGCCCGGTCGAGGCGTGTTGGGCCGCCAGGGTCACGCGACGCCCGCATCGAGTTCGAGGTGTCGAAGACGTAGAAGACCTGGGCGTCGCTGCGCACACGCTGCTTTTCCTCGGATCGCAAGACCGGCTGCGCGAGCGCGAGCGCGAGCAGGATCGGGACCGATGCGATTGCGAGCGCGGTCGACGCGTAGCCACGGCGCGGTGGCGCCGGAAGGCTCAGCGCTTGCCGCGCGCGCCGGATGCGCAGCTCGCCGAGGGCAAGCGCGGCCAGCGGAAAGACGGCGCCGACGGCCAGCAGCAGGCCGAGGGGTGTGAGGAACGTCAGCTGCAAGCGTCAGTAGCCGTGCCCGGGATCCTGGGCGCCCGATCCCTTGCGGCCGGCGCGGTCGCCGCCACCGGCCTGTGGGACGCCCTTGTGAGGGGGCGGCTGCGGTTGTCGCAGCATCAGCTCGAGGTTTCGCTGCGCATTCTCGTTGCTCGGATCGATCCGCACTGCCAGGAGGAACTGAGCCATCGCCCTCTGCTCTGGGGTCAACTGCGTCGTCGGAGTCGACTGGTCGCCCTCGTACGCACTCTCGACCTGGTCCGGGGAAGGCGGGTCTGTGTAGCGGAGGACGCCGAGGAGATCCGCTGAGAGGCTCGCCCGCTCCGGATCGGACGTGTCGGCCGCGATCCGCTGCAGCGCGGTCTCCACGACTGCACGCTCCTTCAGCGTCTTGGGATCGACCTCCTTCGACGCGAACGCGAGGCCGCGCATCGTGGTCGCCCGGTACTCGAGGTCGTCTTCGACTCCGAGCAGGCGCCGCGCAAACCCATGAGGCAAGGTCGTGTCCGCGTCCCACGCAGCTGGTGAGACTGGCCCGAGCGAGGCCCGGAAGTCGGCGTCGGTCATCGCGTGTTCCCAGTGCCACGCGTCGTGCGCCAGAAGCACCAGGAAGACGGCGACGACGAGCATGACGCCGGCGGCGATCAGGCGGCGGATCATGCCGCCTCCCGTCCCCACCGCAGCGGCGCCGTCCACCAGACGTTCACGGTCAGCAACCCGATCGAAAGCACGGCGAGCACGGCCAGCGCGATCGGGAACGTCCCGGTCAGCTCGAGCTGCCCTCGCGCCTGCGCGCCGGTCGGAAGCTTCGCCTCCTGGAAGATCGCTTCATCTCCGAGCAGCCGCCGGAAGAAGTCGGCGTTCGCCGGCGTCGGCTCGAGCGCCACGATCTCGAGCGGGATCTTGCGGTCCTGGAACGCGAGCACCGCATCGGTCAGGCGTGTCAGATCGGTCGGATCGTCGGCCAGGTCGCTGATCAGCATCACCGCCGCGCGCTTGGCGTGCTGTTCGTCGAGCATGCGCAGCGCGAGGAGCAACCCGTTCGAGATCTTCGTCCCGGCGGAGAACCACTGATCCCACGGAGTCCGTGCGTGCTGCGCGTCGGCCTCGTCCACCTTGCCGGTCGGCGGCGCGAAGAAGCGCAACAGCGGCTTCAGCTCAGCGGCTGCGGTCCCCGAAGGGAACGCCTCGTATGCCACGTCCGAGAAGAGAACCAGCCCGAGCCGGCTCTGCGTCGCGGCGATCGTCGCGAGTGTCTGCTCGATGCGGAAGTACGTGCTCGGCTTGACACTGGAGGAGACGTCGAGCACGACGATGCCCGTCGTGTCGGCGGGCAGGAACTTTCGCCCGGGGGTGCGGGGCGCGACCAGGAAGGCGGCGACGGTCGCCGCCAGCACAAGCGCGGCGAGCGACAAGCGGACGATGCGTGCGCGCCGCGCGGCCGCATCGAACGAGGCGCGATCCGCGAGCAGGAGGGCGTGACGATCAGCGCGCGCCATTCGACCTCACCGAGTCCGCCAGTTCGTCGACGGTTGTGCGCGATGGACCGGGGGCCGACCACGCAAGACGCTCGGCTGCCTTGGCCTGGGACTCCTCCTGCTGCCGCCGGAGCTCGATCGCGAGCCGCTGAAGTGCCTTGCGGCTCTCGTCCACCTCGCCGTTCTTTGCCGCGTGCTGCGCGAGCACGAGCGCGCGGTCGATAGGCGTGAGATGTGCCGGGATGCGCGGCGTCCGTACGAGATGCAGATTTTGGCGGACGACGGTCACAACGAGCCATGCCGCCGCCAGCGTCAGCAGCAGCGCAACAGCGAAGGAGAGCCCGGCGAGGCGGCCGGGCTGCAGGCGCCAGGTGACTGCGGCGGGCGCGGCCGTCGCGATGGCTTTCGGCGTCGAGAGGCCGATCTCGTCGGCGGTCAGGCGCGATTGCACCGCGACGGCCGGCCAGACGACCGCGCGTCGCACGCTGCCGCCGCCACGTTGAGGGAGCGTCGCCGTCGCTGCTGGCAACTGCACGACCTCTGCCGCGGCTGGGCGACCGCCTCCTCTCGGCAGGCATTCGCGGGAGGTGCATTGCAGCTCGTAGGCGAAATCGACGACGACGGCACGTCCGGGGCCGCCGGAGATGTGGTGCGATTCGCGGCGCACGCCGTACGGCTTGAACGTCGTCGCGAGCCCGATCCGCTTCGCATCGACACGAGCTGGATCGACGACGATCCGCGCCCGAGCCGTCAGCACCTCGCCGAAGAGCGACCGCGCCGGCGTGACGCTCGCGCTGACGATCGCGCGGGGAGGGGCATACGAGCCGCCCTCGCCGGTCCACCACCTGTGAGCGAAGAACGTCAGGATCAGGAGCACCAGCGCCGCAAGCACGGCGACCGCAACCGCAGCCAGCTCACCCCGAGTGCGGAGGGCGGTCAACCCGCTCTCCGGCCGGCTGCGAGCCTGGACTGTGCCCACCCGAGGAGTGCGGCGTGCACGCGTTCGGGCTCCGCCTCGCCGACGAGGACCGGATCGAGGCCGAGTCGGAGAAAATCGTGCCGCAGCGTCTGGAGGCGCGTCTCGTTCAACCTGCGACGTTCCTCGACCTCGCTCCCCGACAGGCGAACATGTCGGCGATCGTCACCGTGTGCGTCACCGAGCGCGACGAGCACGCCGTCGATGTGCGGAAAGCTCTGCTCCCACGTCGGGTCCTGCACGATCACGGGAACGACGTCCCAGCCTTTCACGACAGCGCGCGCCCACAGCTCCTGCGCAGGCGGCGCGATGAAGTCCGAGATGACGAAGATGAAGCTGCCGATCGGCACGGCGCTCTGGACGGTGTGAAGGAATTCGAGTGCGCGCGTGACGTTGTCCTCGGGCGCGTCGAAATCGTCCGCGAGGTAGCGCTCGAGCTGATCCGCGAGCCCTTCCCGCCACACGCTCGCATGCGCGCGCGGTGGCTGCCAGAACGGCTCACCGGCCCGGCTGCCACGGTGCGCCGCAAAGTCGAGGTAGGCGAGCAGCGAGCGGTGGTTGAGCGCGCTCGCGACGAGCACGCGCGCAACCTCGTGCAGCGCGACGTGCTTGTGCAGCCATGGCAAGTCCGGTGGATAGAGCGCCATCGCCGGGCGGCGGTCGGCGACGATCACGACGGCCGGCGTCTCTTCGTTGAATCGCTCGCGCACGATGAACTGATCCCGCCCGGATGCGGAGGAGAGGCGTCCAGATGCCTTCCAGTCGATCGTGCGCAGATGGTCGCCCGGCTGGTACGGCCGCGAGCTCGCCACGTCGGCGCGTCCGCCGCGCCTGATGCTCGTCGCCCCGCCCGACGCCGCCCCCAGGAGTCGACGGCGCGGATAGAGAGGGACCGGGGCCGCTGCCGTGCCGGTCACGTCAGCTCGATCGGCCGCTGAGGACCTTCAGCTCGCGCTCCTCGGTCGGTTCCGGACGTGGTACCCGTTCGAACACGAGCTCTCGGAACCGCTGAAGCGCGGCGTCACGGCCGCCGAGGCGGTTGTCGGCGACGAATGCCGGCGTGAAGACGACGCGATGGGCAACCACCGGTGTGAACAGCAACTCGACGTCTTCTGGTGTCACGTACTCGCGGCCGTCGAGGAGTGCCCAGGCCCGTGCCGTGCGTTCGAGCGCGAGGCTGGCGCGGACCGAGGCGCCGAGCGCAACCTCGTCGAGCTCACGGGTAACCGTGACGAGCTCGACGATCCAGCGGAGGAGCAGTTCGTCGGTGTAGACGTCCTCGACGGCGCCCTCGAGCTCGCGGACCTCGTCGAGGGTTGCCACTGGCTTCAGGTCGTCGAGCGGGTGGCCCGCGCGCTGCTCGCGCACGATGCCGATCTCTTCGTCGACGCTCGGGTAGCCGAGCTCCGTCTTGAGGAAGAAGCGGTCGAGCTGGGCTTCGGGCAGCGGGAACGTACCCTCCTGCTCGATCGGGTTCTCCGTCGCCATGACGAGGAACGGATCGGGCAGCGCGCGGGTGACCCCGTCGACCGTCACCTGGTGCTCGGCCATCGCCTCGAGGAGCGCGGCCTGCGTCTTCGGCATCGCCCGGTTGATCTCGTCGACGAGGAGGATGTTCGCGAAGACAGGCCCAGGGCGGAACTCGAAGTCACGCGTCTGCTGGTTGTAGACGGAAAGGCCGGTCACGTCCGTCGGCTGCAGATCGGGCGTGCACTGGACTCGCGAGGGTTGCGCATCGTCGATCGAGCCCGCGATCGCGCGCGCCAGGACCGTCTTCGCGGTGCCGGGAACGTCCTCGAAGAGCACGTGGCCGCCACACGCGAGCGCCGCCAGCACGAGCTTGATCCGCTCGGTCTTCCCGTGCACGACGGTTTCGATGTTCGCGAGGAGGCGGTCGGCTGTTGCCTTCGCGCGATTGAGCCGCTCGTTGCCCTCAGTGCTCATTCGCGCGCATTGTACGTAAGCGTAAAATTAGAGCCCGTAGGCGACGATCTCGGGTGTGCTTCCCGCGCGCCGCGGTGCGCCGGCCCCGACGATGACCAGGCCCCGCGCCACGCTCGGGCAACCGTTGATGCCTGCATTCGCGCGAGTCTCCCAGAGAGTGCGACCGTCCCGCGCGGCAAGCGCCACGATCCGCCCGTCGAGGCTCGGGGCGAAGACGACGTCGCTCGCGACGGTCGCGCAGCCCGTCGCGGGGGCGCCGAGCCGGCGGAACCACAGCTTCTGTCCGGTCCGTGCCGACAGCGCGTA
The DNA here is from genome assembly GCA_963763755.1 of uncultured Gaiellaceae bacterium. Taxonomy (GTDB): domain Bacteria; phylum Actinomycetota; class Thermoleophilia; order Gaiellales; family Gaiellaceae; genus Gaiellasilicea. The sequence continues at coordinate 100,767 of CAVXQE010000009.1, read as the reverse complement.
GATCACCCCGTCTCCCTCGCGCAGGTCGGCCGGGTAGGCAGGGTCGAGCGAGGACTCGTGCATGCAGCGCTCCACGACGGGCACGAAGAGGCGCCCGGCCGAGTACGCCATCGGCGTCAGCACTCCGCCCCAGAGTCCTGGGCAGACGAGCACCGGCTTCGGCGGCAGCGGGCCGAGGTCGTGCAGGTGCGTGCCGACCGCCTGCGTCCAGCTCCGCGCGCCGGTGATCCGGTCCCACGCGACGACGCGCCCCGCCTTGCCGGCGCCGTAGACGCGACGGCCGACGACGATCGGCGAGGCCTCGAGGTCGTAGTCGCGCACGTCGTGCTTCGTCACCTGGTCGTACCAGAGGAGCTTCCCGGTGGCCGCAGTCAGCGCGAGCAGGGCGTCGGTGTAGGGGACCGGGCCCGGATACATGCCGCCGTTCGGTCGCACCGGCGAGCCGCCCCAGGGCCCGGGATTCGAGATCCCGAAGTAGAGGCGGCCGTCAGGCGCGAGCGAGGGCGGGTACCACGCGCCACCGCCGCCGGCGGAGGGAAACTGCCATGGATCGCGGATCGTCTCGAAGCGCCAGCGGATCTTCCCCGTGCGCTGGTCGAGCGCATACAGCGCGCCGCGCCCGCTCGGCGGGAAGCCGACGGTCGAGGTGAAGACGAGGCCGCGCGCGGCGAGCGGGGCGACGTCGATGAACTGCTCGTGGCTGTTCGTCAGCTTGCGGGTCCACAGCTTGCGGCCCGTCCGTGCGTCGAGCGCGAACGCGCGCGTGTCGGTTGCGCCGAGAATCCGTCCGCCCGCGTACGCGAGGCCGTTCGGGCCGTCGTTCGGAGCCTGAACGAGGTAGTGCCAGCGGGGCTTCCCGTCGCGAAGGTCGAGCGCGTGCACCGATGAGCTGAGGTCCTGCACGAACACTGTCGAGCCCACGACGAGAGGGGTCGACGCGAACGACCCGAAGGTCGAGCCGCGCGTCAGCGGGTACCGCCAGCGCACATGGAGACCGCTCACGGTGCTCGCCGTGATCGTCGACGCCACCGCTCGCGTGCCCCGCAGGTCGCCGTTGGGCTGCTCCCAGCCGGCGGACGCGGACGCCGTCAGAGAGAGCGCCGCGGCGAAGGCCGCCGCGACGATCCCGACACGCCGGCCGCTAGACGACGGTGAAGTAACCGCGGATCTTGCGATCGACCTTGTACGGGTACTTCCCCCGGTCATCGAGGAAGGCGCCGAGCTTGCCCTTCTTGCCGGGGGCGATCGGAGCGGTCTTGAGACCGCCGATGTCGAAGACGTGCGGCTTCGTTCCCCTGTTCGCGATCACAAAGTGTGCGCGCCAGCCGCGCTTCGCGACCGAGCGGCTGAGGATGACCCCGTTGTCCTTCACCGTCACCGTGATCGTGAAGTTGTAACCCGGGGAGGTCGTCGCCGGGTCAGCGGGGATCGCCGGAGCGGCGACGACGAGTGAGGCAGCCAGGCTGGCGACGACGAGAATCAGACGCTTCTTCACACCCAGTTCCTCCCTCGACGAAAAATCTTGGTCGTAGACTAGCGCACGAGCCGTCCGTTTACGTAAGGTTGCGGATGCCGTCCAGCGCGACCCATTCACCGCTGACGCCAAGGCTCAAGGCTCGGAACGACATGGTCACTATTCATCCCAGGAGGTGGAGATGAAGGGCATTCGCGCCCTACTCGTTCTTCTCGTCGTCGGCTCTGTCGTCACGGCAGTTGCTTGGAGTGCGGTGACGGAGAAACACGCGATCGAACCAATCCCGGCGTTCACGCCGTCGGATCTCACGGCGGAGCCAACGGACAACTGGACGACCGCGCGCGGTGACATCTACAACCGGCAGTACTCGGCGTTGTCGTCGATCACCAAGGCCAACGTCAAGGACCTCAAGATCGCGTGGCACACGCGGGTCGCCATCCCGACGAAGGGCAAGCCGAACTTCACCGGCTCCTTCGCCGAGGCGGAGCCCGTCGTCTACAACGGCACGATGTACATGCCGGATATGAAGGGCAACGTCTACGCGTTCGACGCCGTCACGGGTGAGCGGCTCTGGTACTACAAGCCGAAGTACCCGAAGGGCTTCTCGGCAGGCCTGCCGACGAGCCGCGGAGTCGTCATCGGCGACGGCAAGGTGTACATGGCGCAGACGGACGGCGCGATCGTCGGTCTCGACCAGGCGACCGGCCGCGTCGCGTGGAAGAAGGTGGTCGGGGACTGGAAGCAGGGGTACTTCTTCACGAGCCCGCCGACCTACATCAACGGGATGCTGATCATCGGCGAATCCGGTGGTGACTTCGGGGCAGCGTGCAAGGTCCTCGCCCTCGACGCCAAGACCGGTCAGATCAAGTGGAAGTTCGACCTGATCCCGACCGGCAACCAGCTCGGCGCCAACACGTGGCCGAAGGAGCGCGCGTACGTCGGTGGTGGCGCCGTCTGGGCACCGCTCTCCGTCGACCCGGCGCTCGGCCTCGTCTATGTCGGCGTCGGGAACCCGGTGCCGTACAACGGCAACGTCCGGGGTCCCGGTCAGGAGCTCTTCACGGAGTCCGTCGTGGCGCTGAACATGAACACCGGCAAGTACCGGTGGCACTACCAGACGGTCCACCACGACATCTGGGACTACGACACGGCGGCGAACGCGCTCGTGCTCTTCGACCTCAAGATCAAGGGTCAGGACCGGAAGGCGATCGCCTCGATGGGCAAGACGGGGTGGATCTACCTGCTCGACCGCCGCAACGGCAAGCCGATCCTCGGCATCCCGGAGCGGAAGGTGCCGCAGTCTCGCGAGCAGCACACGTGGCCGACCCAGCCCATCCCGAAGGGCCAGCCGTTCGCGATGCAGTGCGCGCCCAAGGACGTCTGGTCGAAGTGGAAGGCTCCGGACGGCAAGCCGGTCAAGGTCGGGTGCCTCTACACGCCGTACAACGAGAAGCAGTACACGGCGTTCGCACCCGCAGCCGCTCGGTGGCGTCGACTGGCCGCCGTCGAGCTACAGCTCGCAGACCGGCTACATGTACGTCTGCTCGAAGGACAGCGCGGGTGCCTGGAAGGCGCTGCCGGAGGCGGAGGCCGGCAAGCTGAAGCCGCTCGGCAACTTCTTCCAGATCGAGGGTCTGTTCGCGCCCCCGGGGAGCCCGGCCCTGAAGGTCGTCGGGAAGGTCGTGGCGATGAACATGCGCACGAACCGGCGCGTCTGGACGGCGACGTTCCCGGTTGGCGACATGTGCTACAGCGGCATCATGTCGACCGCCGGCGGTCTCGTGTTCGTCGGCCGCAACAACCAGACGCTCCAGGCCTACGACGACCGCACGGGCAAGCTGCTCTGGACGTCGCCCAAGCTGATCGCGAGTGTCGCGGCGCCGCCGATGAGCTACACGGTCGACGGCAAGCAGTTCGTCGCCGTCTACGCGGGCGGCAACGGCATCGCTGCCGGCTCGGGGAAGACGAAAGTGAAGTACGGATCCGACCTCTACACGTTCGCGATTCCTGGCTAGGCAGGACGCGAACCGACGAGGATGGGCGAGGGCCGGCGCGAGCCGGCCCTCGCCGTGCGCTGCCTCGCCCGAGGTGTGTAAGGCCTGCTACGGTTGGAATCGAACGCCAACGTCAAGTATCGAGACGCCCCAGGAGGGTCTTTTCCCATGAGAAAGCAGATTGGCATCGCCTTCGCGATCGCCATCGTGACGTGCGGCCTCTATGCCGCGGTGGCTGTCGCGTCGTCGTCTTCGTCGAATGCCGCGGCGTCGCCGTCGTCGTCGAAAGTGGTGACGAAGAACGTCACCGTGACGATGACCGACTTCAAGTTCAAGCTCTCGTACGCGGGGCCGTATAAGCGCGGCGTCAAGTACGTCTTCAAGACCGTCAACAAAGGCAATGCTTTCCACAACTTCGACCTTGTGAGGGTGAAGGCCGGGAAGGTCATCACCCCTGGAAAGACCTACACCTTCCCGGTGGTCTTCAAGAAGACCGGCAGGGTCCAGTTCATCTGCGACGTCCCGCGCCACGCCGAGCTCGGCATGGCAGGGAAGCTCACCGTCAAGTAGTTCACCTTCCGACGGTTTCGGGAGCTCGGGAGACGACGGCGGATGAGGGCTCATCCGCCGTCGCTCCGCAGACCTGGTGCTGGCTAGGATCGGCCGGTGCGCGAAGCGACTGACAGCACGGTCTTCGACGGGGCGATCGAGGTCGCAGGCCGCTTGCGGCAGAACGTGGAGACGGTCGTGCTCGGCAAGAGCGAGACGGTCGCGCTCGTCGTCGCCGCGCTCGCCTCGCGCGGCCACGTGCTCCTCGAGGACGTTCCGGGCACGGCCAAGACCGTCCTCGCGCGCTCGATTGCGGGGAGCATCGAAGGTGCGGTCGCGTCACGCGTCCAGTGCACGCCAGACCTCCAGCCGACCGACATCACCGGTCTCTCGATCTGGAACCCGAAGACGCGCGAGTTCGAGTTCCGCGCCGGTCCGGTGTTCGCAAACGTCCTCCTCGTCGACGAGGTGAACCGGGCGCTGCCCAAGGCGCAGTCCGCGCTGCTCGAGGCGATGGCCGAGCAGCAGGTGACGGTCGACGGCGCCACGCGTCGTCTCCCCGATCCGTTTTTTCTGATCGCGACCGAGAACCCGATCGAGCAGGAGGGCACGTTCCCGCTCCCAGAGGCGCAACTCGACCGGTTCCTGCTGCGAACCTCGCTCGGGTATCCGAACGCCGAGGACGAGCTGCGCATCCTCGACGACCAACTCGCACGGCCATCCGCTGAGCCGGCTGCGCCCCGCCGTCGACCTCGCCGAGCTCGAGACGCTGTACTCCGCCGTCGAGGACGTGTACGTCGATCCGCTCCTCAAGCGATGGATCGTCGACCTCGTGCGCGCCACGCGCGAGCTCGAGATCGTGCAGGTCGGCGCCTCCGTCCGCGGAACGCTTGCACTCGAGCGCGTCGCTCGCGCGTGGGCGTTGCTGCACGGCCGGCCGTTCGTCGCCCCGGAGGACGTCGAGCAGCTCTTCCTGCCGGTGCTCGGCCACCGCCTCGTCGTCGCACCCGATCTCATGTTCGAGGAGGACCTGACGCGGCAGCAGGCGATTGAACGCGTCTTCGCGAGCGCGGTCATCGAGCGCTCCGCGACCCGAGCCCGATTGGGACCTCGAGGCGCGCGCGGCCAAGACGTGAGCACGAAGGCTGCGCGGCCTTTCCCGCTTGTCCCGCGCCGTCGCTTCCTCGGTGTCCAGTTCGGCCGCCGGCGCACGTCGCGCCGGGGTGACGGTGACGAGATCGCAGGGACTCGTCCCTACCGGCCCGGCGACCTCACCGCGCACATCCACTGGGCAGCATCTGCACGTCTCTCCGAGTCGCGAGGCACCGACGAGTTCGTGGTCCGCCAATTCTTCGCCGAGCAGGCTCCGCGCGTCGCGCTCGTCGTCGATCGCCGGCCGGGGATGGCGATCCATCCGTCGCCGACGCCCTGGCTGGACAAACGGCGTGCAGCCGAAGCCGCCGAGCGGCTGATCGCCGCAAGTGCGATCGCGGAGCGCGGCGAGCTCGTCTTCAGCGACGGGGTCTCACACAGCCCGATGTGGGTGCGCGGCCGGGGTCCGTCGCTCGCCGCGCTCGACAGGCGCCGACGGGGCGCGTACGGGGGCGACACCGGCTCGTTGCGCAGCGCGCTCGACGGTGTCGTGCGCGATGCGAGGGCGCTGCCGTCCGGAAGCTTCGTGTTCGTCGTCTCGGACTTCCTCGACCCGGTGCCGACACGGGTGTGGGCTCGCTTGCGTGCGCTGCACTGGGACGTGACCCCGGTCGTCGTGCAGGATCCCGTCTGGGAGTCGTCGTTTCCCGCTGTCGGCGGCGCTGCCGTACCGCTTGCAGACCCGGCGACCGGTCGCGTCGAGGACGTCTGGTTCTCGCCGCGTGGGGCCCGCGAGCGCGCTGCGGCCAACGAGGCGCGTCTGGCGCGCCTGCTGGAGCTCTTTCGCCGGATCGGTTTCGATCCTGTGCTCGTCGACACGGCCGACGCCGCGGATGTCGCCGAGCGGTTTCACCGCTGGGCCGAGCGTCGGCGCCGCTCGTGGAGGGCGTACTCCTGAAGATCGCCGCGCTCGTAGCTTTCGCGGTGCTCGCCGCCGCGCCCTCGGCTGTGGCCGAGAGCGTGGTGGTGCGCGCCACCGTCGACCGGCAGGTCGTCGGACTCGGAGACCCGTTCCTCTACGTGGTCGAGGTGCGCGGGCCTTCGGGCTCGACGGTCTTCGCGGAGCCGGGGCCCTTCGTCGTTGCGGCGCCGCCCAGGCGCTCTGTCTCCGACGGAGGCAAGGTCGTTCGCATCGAGCAGCAGCTGATCTGCCTCGATCGGGGCTGCGCGCCCGACAGCCGGACGCGGCGCGTCGCGCTTCCGCCCGTGCGCGTGATCAGCGGCGGCGCTCGGACTCTCGGCGCGCCGGTCACGATCACGCTCGAGCCCCGCGTGCCGGAGACTGCCGTCAAAGAATCGCGAGCGCGCTACCGGTTCGACGACACGGTTCGCCCTGCAGGGGCGCCGTCCCGCCTGGCGATCGCCGCGCTCGTGCTGCTCGCCATCATCTGTGTCGCCGCAGCGGCGCTTCTCGTCGCTCCCGGCGTCGTCCGGCGACGCACGACCGACTCGGGAGTGCTCCTCCGGGGCGGGCTCGAGCACGCGCTTCGCCTGCTGCGCGAGTCGGCGCGGCGGCCGGTCCCCGACCGTCGGCGTGCCGCCGATTACGTGGCGCGGGCCGCCGGGACACGTGGGAGCGACGTCGCGGTCGACGCGATCCGAGTCGCCTGGTCGGAGCCCGACCCGCAGCCACCGGAGGTCACAGCACTTGCCGACCGGGTCGAGACGACACTCGGGAACGCCTCGTGAACGCGATCGAGGTCAGCGACTTCCGTTCTTTTGCGGCGCTGGTTCGCCGCAGTCGCTGGGCGCGCCTCGCGCTCGTCGTGCTCGCGGCGGCGCTTGCCCTCGCCGTTGTCGCCATCGCGCCACGGCGCGCCGCGCCGGCGGAGACGCTGCTTCCGCAAGGGGCGAACGGGGTCGTGGTCGTCGACGTCTCCGCGAGCATCTCGTGGGAGACCTACGCGCGGATCGCGACGACGTTGGAGCGACTGCGCCGCGACGGGGGCGACGCCGGGTTGATCCTCTTCTCGGACACGGCCTACCAGGCGCTGCCGCCGGGCACTCCGGTCTCAGAGCTCGGAAACTTCGAGCGCTTCTTCCGGATCTCGCGGCCGACGACGCCCGGATTACAGCCACAGCCGCCGCGGAGCCCGTGGACTTCGTCGTTCAGCGCCGGGACGCGCATCTCGACGGGTCTTTCGCTTGCGCTCGACGTCGTCCGGCGGGGCCACATCGCGCGGCCGCTCGTGATTCTCGTCAGCGATCTCGACGACGACGCCGGTGACCTCGAGAGCCTGACGAGCGTCGCGCTCGCCTACCGCCAACTCGGGATCCCGATCCGGGTGGTGGGGCTGAACCCGTCGCCTGAGGACGCGCGCTACGTCGAGCGTCTGCTGCCCAACGGTAGTCGGATGGTCGGCGCAGCCCTGCCCGACGAGCGCCGGGCCGGAGCACGGGCCGATATCCCGCGCGGGCTGGTCGGCCTCGCCATCCTGCTGGCGGCAGTGCTTTCGGCGTTCCTCGTCATCACGGAACGCGTTCGCTGGGGGACGGCATGAGGCGGGCCGGTGCCGTGCTGCTGCTCGTCGTTGCCGCCGGCCTCGCCGCCGCCGCGCACGACATGCTCGCCTGGCGTGACGTGCTGCGGGGCGACGATGTGCGAGCTGCGCGAACGTGGCTCCCCGGAGATCCGGTGCGTTCGGTGCTCGCGGTCGACGATGAGCTCGCGCAACGCCGCGCGGTGCGGTCCTTCCGGGTGGCATACACGACCGGGCGCGGCTTCGACAACGGCGTCACCCGGACGACGCGACGCTCGATCGCCGAGGTGCGACTGGCCGACGTTGCAGCACACGGATCGTCCGCCGCTGCATCGCAGGCGGGAAACCTGCTCGGCGTGCTCGTCGTAGGAGGTGGCCGCGTCACCGGCGGAGTCGCCGCCGACGACCGGGCACGCTCGACCTTCGAGGCGGCGATCCGGCGCGATCCCGCGAACGGGGCCGCCAAGTACAACCTCGAGCTGCTGCTGCGGCGCACGCGTGCGACGGCGACGCGGCAGGGGCCGGGCAGCGGCTCCGGGGCGCTGGGGCGAGGACAACGTGGTGCGGGCTCAGGGACGCCGGGGCGGGGGTACTGACATGCTTGCCTCACTGACCTTCCTCTCACCGCGCGGTGGTTTGCTCGCCCTCGTCGCGCTCATTCCGCTCGCCGTCCTCGCGGTCTCGACGCTGCGCATCGAGCGCATTGCACGCGCCCTTCGGCTGCCCCCGGCGAGCCGCCGTGCAGCCATTGTCCCCGCCGCTCTGGTGACAGCTGCCTGCGTCTTCATCGGGATTGCCGCGGCGCAGCCCGTCTGGAGCAGCACGGAGCGCCATCGAGCCCGCACGGAGTCCCAGGTCTTCTTCGTCGTCGACGTGTCGCGTTCCATGGCGGCCGCGGAAGGCCCATCCGGCCAGCCGCGCCTGGCGCGGGCTCGTGCCGCGGTCGTCCGGCTCCGGGACGCCGTGCCTGCCGTGCCCGCGGGCCTCGCCGGCCTTACCGACCGGGTCCTGCCGTACCTCTTTCCGACGCTCGACGAGCAGGCGTTTGCGGCAACGGCGGCCCGCTCCGTCCTGATCGAGTCGCCGCCGCCGCAGCAGGTCAGCACGAATGCGACGAGCTTCGACGCACTGACCTCACTCGCGCGCGACGGCTTCTTCAACCGCTCCGCGGGCCGGCGGACATGCGTCCTCGTCACCGACGGCGAGAGCCGCTCGTACTCGCCGGCCGCCGTGGTCGGCGCGCTCGGGGGCCCGCGCGGTTGCCGACTGCTGGTCGTGCGCGTCGGGAATCCCGCCGAGCGGGTCTTCGGCGCCGACGGGTCGCCGGAAGCGGCCTACGCCCCCGACCCCGCAGCGGCCGACAAGACGCGCTCGCTCGCCGAGGCCGCCGGGGGCGAGGCCTTTTCGGAGGACGATCTCGGCGCGGCGGCAGCGGCTCTGGAGCGTGCAGCCGACGTCGGTCCCGTCGGCCCGCAACGCACAGGCGCGAGCGAACTTGCCCTCGCCCCGTACGCGGCTGCGCTTGCTCTGGCAGCCGTTCTCGCCCTCCTCGGCCTGCGGCTCAGGCGAGTCCGGTTGCACCGGATCCTCACGGAAGCGTAAGCTTCTGCGGTGCGGTCTCGCCGGAACGCCCTCTTCGCTGCGTTGATCGTGGTCGTTCTCGTGCCCGTGACGGCGTCGCTCGCGTCGACATCCCGCACCACGGCGATCCCCGCGGGCGACTGGCAGTCGTTCGGCCGGACGCCGGACAACAGCCGCCTTTCGCCGTTGACGGAGATCACGCCGGCGAACGTCTCGCGGCTCGAGCGGGTCTACAACATCGACTTCCAGCGGATCGATCCGGACGTCCGCCGCGGCCAGCAGTCGTATCCGCTCGCGATCGACGGGCGCCTGTACGTGACGACGAACGACGACAACGTCTTCGCGCTCGACGGCGCGACCGGCAAGGTGATCTGGCAGTACAAGCCGCCGAACAGCGGCATGTTCAAGAACTTCGGGATCGTTGCCAACCGCGGGCTCGCGTACTGCAATGGCCGCCTCTTCATCTCGCAGCTGGACATGAAGCTCGTGGCGCTGCGGCCGTCCGACGGGAAGGTCCTCGCCGAGGCAGCGCTCGGCCAGGACGTGCCGAACGCCAACTCGAACTACGGCTATTCGGAGACGAGCGCCCCGATCTGCGCGAACAACCGCGTGATCGTCGGCGCCGCAGGCTCCGAGTACGGGATCCGCGGCTTCGTGATGGCGTACACGACCGACCTGAAGCCCGCCTGGCCGAGTGCGTTCTGGACGGTTCCGCCCGACTTCCAGTCGTGGCGGCGCGCCTCGCGAATCGTCGGCGGCGGGGCGGTCTGGACGCCCACCACGGTCGACACGACGTCGAACACGCTGTATTTCGGAACCGGCTCGGCCACGCCTCTGTACTTCCCGGGCTTGCGGCCGGGAGCGAACCCACGAACCGACTCGCTGATCGCCGTCGACCTGACGACCGGCCAGATGAAGTGGTGGCAGCAGTTGCTCTCCGGCAACCAGTGGGCGTACGACGTGTCGCAGCCGCCGCTCGTCTACACCGGCAAGGTGGGCGGAAAGACGCACCGCGTCGTGTCGGTGGCGACGATGGAAGGCGTCTGGTTCGCGTTCGATGCAGCGACCGGGCAGCCGTTCCACGAGCGCGTCAAGGTGATCGACCGCGTCGAGCATCCGCCGCTGCGGCCCGGGCAGCCCGTGACGGTCTTCCCGTCGTCGCTCGGCGGCCTCAACTACTCCCCGGCCGCGTACGACCCGAAGACCAACTACGTCTTCAACGCCGCGGCGGAGACCGCGGCGGTGCTGATCCAGAAGAAGCTGACGCCGACGCAGAAGAAACGGAAGTTCCTGTTGGGCGACGTGTACCTCGGGCTCGAGAACGGCAGCTTCGGCGAAGCGCTCCAGAACTGGCACGACCACGGATCGATCAGCGCGATCGATGTCTCGACCGGTCGGCGAGTGTGGAAGTTCACGACGCCCGAACCGGAGCGGGGAGGCGTGTCGGTCACCGCGAGCGGGCTCGGTTTTGCGGGCGGCGGAGACGGGCTGCTGCGCGCGTTCGACCTCAAGACCGGCAAGGTCCTCTGGACTTTCAACACGGGGCGGCCGATCGCAAGCGGACCCACGATCTTCTCGGCGGGGGGCAAGGAGTACATCGCCGTCACAGTCGGGGGCACGCCGACCTCGTCGAACGGCGGCGTCGCGTCCTTGCTGCAAGTGTTCTCACTCGGCGGGTCTCGCAGCACGCGGGCGTCCCAGAGCGCAGCCACCGTTTCGCACCCGGTGACGACAATCGGGACGAGTCGTGAGGCGGTGCGCGCGAAACCTGCAGCAGCCGTGGCCACGCAGCCGCGCATCGTGTTTGAGGGTGGTGCCACGGTCCCGCTCGCGCTCTGGCAGGCCGCGAGCTCGAACGAGGCGACGGTCAACGGACGTCTGCTCCTTGGCGGCAAGCCCGTCGTCGGAGCACGGATGGGTGTCGATCGCTACACCTCTACCCAGTCGACCAACGCGGACGGCGGGTTCAGCCTTCGCGTCGACAAGACCCTGCCGCAGCGCCACCCGGTGCGAGTCGCAGATGTCTCCCGCGCGCGGGTCGGAGGCCGTGCACTGACAGACGCCGAACAGAGCGCGCTGCGTGCGCGAAGCGCGGGCATCTCCGTCGCGTACCGTCTCGTCGACCTCAGCGCGCGCCTGCAGAAGAACGGGACCGTCGCTGTCAGCGGGCGGGCCGTTCGCGCTGACGGCGCCCCGGTACCAAGGGTCGTGCTGCTCAGTTACCGGCTCTCCGGCACAGTCACCGACGCCTCGGGTCGTCCTGTGCAGGGAGCGACGGTGGTCACCCGCACGACGGACCGCGACTTCTGGACGTTCTCTCTGCCCTCCAACTCGACCGGTCGCTACGTGTCGTTCTTCTCTGCGTCCGACGAGCAGGGGAGCGACCCGGTGCAGCTGAACGTGCAGGTCGCCGTCGGTCAGCGCTCGTACAGTGCCGGGCTTGCCAACGTCGACTTCAAGCGCCTCAGTAGCGCGACGATGGACGTCAAGTTGCCGGCCTCCGGTTTGGGGCTTCCGCTGCCCAAGTCGAGTCCCGAGGCTGGGGCCGTCTATCGTGGATTGATCGTCGGCGTCCTGGGTCGAAACGGCGTTATCAAGCCGCTGTCGGTGCGGTGGCCGGATACACAGGGCCGCTTCTCGCTCGTGTTGCCGCATCTCGCCCGGGGGACGACCCTGCGTTTCTGGGAGAGCAACTTCGAGACGTTCTCCACCGTCGTCGCCCGGCCGGGCGGACCGGCGGACCCGGCCGCGATGCCACAGCGCCTGACGCCGCGTATCCCGAGCGGGATCGCGGTCGTGCGCGTCTCGGGCTGATCCCGGCAGGCGAGCTTCTGTCTCCAGCGCCTGCCTGACGGCTCCAGGCGGCCGTTCTTCCCTCTCGGTCACCTGCTAGGGCGTCGCTAACGTGCCTCTGAACCACCAAACCGAGGACAAGGGGCACTCATGGTCAAGAATCGCATGCGGTCAATCGCGGCGATCACCGCGGTTACCGGGCTGACAGCGACGGGGATCGCCGGGGCAACGCTGAAGGACTCGCCGCCGGTCGGACCTCTGCCGAGTGGTCCCACCTCGACGATCGTCACGCAGAAGGGTCAGCTCGTGGCGTTCGCGCTGCCGCATCGCCCGGCCGGTCGCGTCTGGCGGGTGGCGCGCAAGTTCGATGCCAAGGTCGTCCAGCAGGTGACAGAGGGAGATGTCGGCCCGACCGTCGTCCTCGTCTTCAAGGCGACGGGCAAGGGGACGACCACGGTCGCCTTCGGGCTGACGCGGGGAGAGACGGCGAAGGCCTACGAGTCACGCCGCTTCATCGTCCGGGTTCGCTAGCGCGCCTTAAGCGACCGGCTCAGAAGAGCGGGCGAGCCAGCATCTCGGGCTCGAGCTTGCGTGGGATGAACTGCCCCAAGCCTGGCTCGGCGTCGAGTCTGCCGTCCTCGACGACGACCCTGCCGCGGAGGATCGTCGTCGAAGGCCAGCCGCGTCACCTCCCAGCCCTCCCACGGGCTGTAGTCGCCGTCGTGGTGCAGGTCGTCGAGCGTGATCGTGCGCTCGACGTCCGGATCCCAGAGGACGAGGTCGGCGTCGCTGCCCGGGCGCGATCACGCCCTTGCGCGGGTAGAGGCCGGTCACACGCGCCGGGTTGGTGGCGAAGACCTCGACGAAGCGCCGCAGCGAGAAGCCGCGCTTGCCGACGCCCTCCGAGAAGCCGATCAGCCCGCGCGTCTCGATGCCGACGTGGCCGCCGGGCGTCGACTCGATGTCGGTGCCGGCCATCTTGACCGCGTAGCGAGGTCGTGTACTCGTCGGTCGCGAGCGTCGACAGGCGGCCGTCGGCGAGCCCGCGCCAGAGCGCCTCGCAGATCCTCGCGCGGCCGTAGACCCATCCCGATGTGGTACTTCGCGCCGTCGGGCTTTGCGTAGTCGTCGAGCGCGAAGCACAGGCAGTTGTGGAGCACCTCTCCGTAGACCGGCTGTCCGGCCGCCCGCCGCGCCGCGATCGTGTCCAGTGCCTCCTCGCCGCAGACGTGCGCGACGTAGACGGCCGCGCCCGCGTCCTGGGCGAGGCGCGCGACCGTCCGTACCGCGAACTCCTCGCCGCGGTTCGTGTGCACGAGGTGCGCATTGCCGAGCTGCGTCCGTCCCTCGCGGCGGCAGCCTCGCCTCCATGTACTTGATCAGGTCGTCGTCCTCGGCGTGCACCATTGCCATCGCGCCGAGCCGAGCGCACTCCTCCAGCAGCGCTCGCGCCGAGCCGTTGTCGAGCCGGATCCCGGACTGGGTGGTCGTCAGGTCGGTGGTGAAGAACTTGAAGGTCGCCGTGCCGTCGGCGACTGCATCGGCGATCGAGGCCAGCGTCGCGTCCGACGGCGTGCCGGTGAAGCACCGGGTGGAATGCGAAGTCGGCGTACGAGCGCCGGCTCGAAGATCCGCCGCCGGTGTTCGACCGCAATGTTGGCGTCGAACTCCTGTTGCTCGACGTGGACGTCCATGAACGCGAACGAGACGACCGTCGTCGTGCCGCCGTGGAGCGCGGCCCGGGTCGCGCCCTCCGGCGGCTGGAGCCATTCCTCCCGCCCTTGCGACCAGCCCGGTGCATCGGCTCGTGGATGTGCGCGTGCGGCTCGACCCCGCCGGGGAACACGAGCTTGCCGCGTCGCGTCGATCACGCGGCCGGCCTCGGCCTCGACCGCTGCCTGGCGGCGCGACGATAGGCGATCGTCTCGCCGGTGATCCCGATCGTCGAGCTCGCCTTCCTCGAACGGCGTGACGACGTGGCCGCCCGTGATCAGCAGGTCGATCACGCGCGTCGCTCCGTTGCGAACCTCGGCAGGATCAACCGCGCCCAGTTGCTGATCCGGCGCTCGTGCTCGGGCTGGTCGGCGTCGATCGCACCGTCGAAGTTTCGCGCGCCTGCCTTCATCGCTCCCCGCAGCTGTGCCTCGACCTCGTCGGGAGTGCCCGCGAACATGAACCGCTCGCGCAGGTAGTCGCCGACGCCGAGCCGGTCGGCGAGCTCGACGTACGCGGCTTTCTGTTCCTCGCTCGGGTGGCCGTGGCTCTGCAGATCGTAGGCCTTGCCGATCTCGAGCAACGGTGCTTTGAACTCCTCGGGGATGAACTTGTGCTCGACGCCCGAGTCGGCGAAGTGGAGAGCGAACGCCGTCGCCGACCAGGCTCCGTCCGCCTTCGCCTTCCCGGGCTCCTCGTCGACCCACCAGAACGACGTGAACCAGACCTCGAGGTCTTCGAGCGGAGCGACCGCCTTCGCGGGCGCCGGTGTCGAGCAGCTCGAGCGACGAGCCGACGACGTCCGGCGTGATCCCGAGCCCGATCACGACGCCGTCGGCGATTCGCCCGGCGAGGCGGAGCGAGCGCGACGCGTGGGCGCCCATGACGATCGGGATGCGGCGCGGGCCGGCCCAGGGCAGCGTCAGGGCGTGACCGTGCCAGTCTGCGCTGCCCGTCTCGAGGAGACTGCGAACGGCGAGGACGTAGGCCTCGAGCTCGGCGAGCTTCGCGGTGCTCAGGCCGAGATGCCAGACGCCTGTGCCGCCCGCGCCGATGCCGATGTACACGCGGCCGGGCGCGAGGTCGTCGACGGTCGCCGCGCACGCCGCCGTGACAACGGGTGACGCGAGAGCGGGTTCGTGACCCAGGTGCCGAGCCTGATCCGGTTCGTGTCCCGCGCGACCGATGCGAGCGTCGTCCACGGCTCGCGGAAGAGCGCAGGCGAATCCCAGACGCCGAACCGGTCGTAGCCGAGGTCCTCGGCGCGCCGCATCTCCTCGCCGACGCCGACCGGGTCGCCGGGTGTGACGCTGAAGCCGAAGCCGATGCTCATGGCGCTCAGCCCACCAGCCCTTCCACTCCGAGCTCGCGAATCAGCGCGTCACGCATCGCGGCGGCGTCCGGCTCGATGCCCGTCCACCAGCGGAAGCCGATGACCGCCTGCTCGACGAGCATTCCGAGGCCCGCGAGCTGCCTGCCGTCCGGCGGCCTCGGCGTCGCGGAGGAACGCCGTACGTGGGGGCGCGATCACGACGTCGGCCGCGATCCCGGCGCCGCTCGACCAGGTCAATGGCAGCCTGCGCCTCCTCGTCGCCCATCCCGACCGTGGTCGCCTGCACGACGATCTCTGCGTCGGCGGGCACCGTCCACGGCTCAGTCAACTGAGCTGCTTCACAGGGTTGGCCGACCGCCGCTGCGATCTCCTCGGCTCGCACGAGTGTGCGGTTGACGACTGTGATCCGCGCCGCGCCTGCCAGCGCGAGCTCGGCAACGATTGCCCGCGCCGCACCGCCAGCACCGATCACGACCGCCGACTTCCCCCGCGGATCGGCGACGCCCTGCAGCGAGGAGAGAAACCCCCTTCCGTCGGTGTTGTCCCCGACGAGCGCTTCCCCTCCCGCTTGATGCAGTTGACGGCGCCAGTCAGTCGCGCCACGTCGGTGAGCCGGTCGAGCATCGGCACGACCGCGACCTTGTGCGGCACCGTGACGTGCGCACCCCGCACTCCGAGGCCACGCAACCCGCGCACGGCGTCCGCGAGCGCTGCGTCCTCGACCTCGAGCGAGACGTAGCGGGCATCGAGACCGGCCGCGGCGAAGGCGGCCTCGACCATCTCCTGCGTCGGGTTGCCGGCCACGGGCCTGCCCAGCAACACATAGAGCGAGGTTGCGGCTGCCGGCGACACGCGTGGAACGATGCTACTGCGATCGCCCAGTAGGGACCTGCGAAGATTGCCCGGCCAGCCGTGCCAGGGGAAGGGGAGTGGTTTGTACGTCAGTCTGACAACCGCCAAGACCACCGGTCAGCCGAACGAGAACGCGGCGATCGTGGCTGAAGAGATGGTGCGATGGCTTCGCGACATCGAAGGGTTCGACGGGTTTCTGATGCTCACGCAGGAAGGCAAGGCGATCGGGCTCTCGTTCTGGGAGAGCGCAGAGGTCGCCGCGCGACATCGGGCTGCCCGCATGCAGTTCATCGAGCGGATGACGTCGATCGCGGGCGTGGAGCTCGAGGGGACGGTCGACTTCGAGGTCGCGTTCGCCTCCCTGGGGCCACGGCTGACCGAGTTCTCCGGCTAGAACCACGTTCCAAAAGCGGTGCTAACCTGCCGCAGCATGCGTAAAACTTACCTTTGGCTGCTGCTCGCCCTGGTCGCGCTGACGTCTGTCGCTGCAGGGCGTGCCGAGAGCTCTGCAGTCGCCGGCGGCGCGTTCACCTACCGCGGCACGGTGACGCACGTCGTCGACGGAGACACGCTCGACGTCCGGCTCACGAGCGGCAAGACCGAGCGGATCCGGCTGATCGGCATCGACACCCCTGAACGAGGTGTCTGCTACTTCTCCCAGGCCACGGCGCGGGCGCGACAGCTGGCGATGTCGAAGCAGGTGGTCCTCCGCGGCGACTCGACGCAGGACACGCGCGATCGCTACGGCCGCCTCCTCGCGTATGTCTGGCTTCCGGGCGGAAAGGACCTCGGCTATCAGTTGGTCGCCGGCGGTTTCGCGAAGGTCTACGTGTACCGGGATCCATTCCAACGGCTGTCCGCCTACCGGAACGCGGGGGCGGCCGCGAAGAGTGCGACCGCAGGGCAGTGGAAGGCCTGTGGTGCGCCGGCGCCGGCGCCTGCGCCAGTCCCGACTCCGCCGCCGTCGGGCTCGAACTGCCACGCGTCCTACTCGCCGTGCCTGCCGATCGTCGGCGACCTCGACTGCGCCGACATCCGCGCGATGGGCGTCGCGCCGGTTCGCGTTCTCGGCTCGGATCCGTACCGGCTCGACGGCGACAACGACGGATTGGGCTGCGAGTAGACCGCGGCTAGGCGGCCTTCCCGGCCGAGATCCAACGTTCGAATGTCTCGACTCGTTCCTGCGGCCAGGCGCCGTCGCACGGCATCGTGCCTTCCCGCAGTCGGTCCAGAATCGCGTCGGCGTTCCGGCTGACATCCTCGTGCGACCAGAGGTCGAACGCGAAGGTCATCGAAGCTCGATCCTGCTGACGGAACAGCGGCTTGATGTGGGCGTCGAAGCTGAGCGGCTCGTCTGCAGACGGTGAAGTCACCGGAGACTCCTCGGGTTGGGGGGCAAGAGCAGATACACGAGAGCCTGGTGTGGCGCCGGCGACCCACGTCCAGTGCGGAACAGGCATGTGCGGCGGGGGCGCGGCGCCTGGGGTCGAGTTCTCGAGCGCGATGCGCGAGCCCCACTCGAGGTAGGAGACGAACGCAGCTCGGAACTCCGGATCGGCGGGGAGGCCCACCTCATCTGCGCACCGGATCATCAGCTGCACCCACCGGGCTCGCTGAGCCTCGGTCAGCGCCTTGCCCATGTGCTGCGAGACCATCCAGTCGTAGCCGCCGTACCGCTCGCTGTAGGTCTTCGGCCCGCCGAACGTCTCTGCGAGCCACGCTGCGACCCGCTCGGGGTGATCGGATGACATGTTGGCGAACAGCGGCGCGAGCAACGGGTCCGTCGGCACGTACGTCCCGTAGAAGAGGCGCGTCATCCGGGTGAACGCGGCCGAGCCACCAGCCCACTCGAACACACTCGGCTGTCCCTCGCCAGGCTCCACGTCCGATGAATAGCACAGCCCGGCTGGACTATCCTGGTGTCGCAGTGGTGACGATCGACGAGGTGCGGGCGCTGGCGATCACCTTGCCACGCTCGACGGAAGCTCTCGTGCGCGGCCGGGTCAAGTTCCGTGTGGGCCGGATCGTGTATCTGGCTTTCTCGCACGACGAGACTCTGATGGGCTTCGCCTTTCCGAAGGAATGGCGTGAGGCGCTGGTGGAGTCCGAGCCCGACAAGTTCCTGCTGCCGCGCCAATCGGACCTCCGCTACAAGTGGGCGGTCGTCCGGCTCGCGGCCATCGACGCCGAGGAGATGCGCGGGCTCGTGATCGATGCGTGGGCCATGGTCGTGCCCAAGAAGGTCTCCGCGCCGTACGCGGAGCTCACGTGACGGTCCTCGAATTCGACACTCCCCACGGCCGGGCGAACGCGCACCTGCATCCCGCCGGCGAAGCCAGAGCCGCGCTCGTGCTCGGTCACGGCGCGGGCGGCGGCGTGACCGCCAGGGACCTGGTTGCGGCCACGAATGCGGCGCGCGAGGTGGGGGTGAGCGTCGTGCTCGTCGAACAGCCTTACCGTGTTGCAGGGCGACGCTCTCCGGCGCCGGCGCACCAGCTCGATGCCGCCTGGACGGCGATCGTCGACCAGCTGCTCGAGGGCGAGTTGCGCGGGCTGCCGCTGGTCGCCGGCGGCCGGTCCTCGGGCGCCCGCGTCGCGTGCCGCACGGCTGGCGACGACCGGCGCCGTCGGGGTGCTCTGCCTCGCCTTCCCGCTGCAGCCACCGCGCCGCGCGTCCCCGGCACCGAGTCGTCTGCCCGAGCTCGAGGCGGTGACGGTCCCGACGCTGGTCGTGCAAGGCTCCCGAGACGCGTTCGGGATGCCGCCCGCCGGCCCGAGGCGCACCGTGGTGCAGGTCGCCGCCGATCACGGCCTGAAGACGGATCTCGAAGCCGTGGCCGCCGCGGTACGAGACTGGCTTCCCCGCGTCGTTCGTTAAGGTGCTCGCATGGACTGGAAGCTCGAACTGGTGGCGGTTCCCGTCTCTGACGTCGACCTGGCGAAGAGCTTCTACGTGGACAAGGTCGGCTTCAACGCCGACCACGACCATCGGGTCAGCGACGAGATTCGCTTCGTCCAGCTGACGCCGCCCGGGTCGGCCTGCTCGATCGCGCTGGGGACGGGACTCGTGGGAACGCCGCCCGGCTCGGCCCAGGGACTTCAGCTCGTTGTCTCGGACATCGAGGCAGCTCATGCTGAGCTCGTCGAGCGTGGAGTCGACGTCAGCGATGTTCAGAACTTCGACTGGGGCTCGTTCGTCTTCTTCAGCGATCCCGACGGCAACGGCTGGGCAGTGCAGCAGATTCCGGCCGGCGACTAGCGCGGCCGAGTAGGCGATCTCTACGGGTTCCAGGTGCCGCGGAAGAAGCGCGTCACGAGTGCGACCGCGGTCAGCAAGATGGCCCCGATCAGCGTCAGGACAGCGATCGGAATCAGCGATTCCAGGCGGTCAGCTGAGGAGCCCGAGTCGAGCCCGGCGCCGGGGGTTGCCACGCCCAGCACGTCGTGCTGCTGGTCGCCGTTTGCTGGTGCCAGAGAGCTGACGGCATGACCGCGAGCCGAACCTGCGGCAGGGCCTGCGACCGCGCCGTCGCGGCGCAGGAGCCGATAGAGAGGACCGCTTCCGGAGGCCGAAGCCTCACTGCACGTCGGCTTTTTCGCGCCGGGCCTGGCGGGAACCGAGCGGCGCTTCGAGACGACGCTGACGAGCGTCGTGGGGGCAGCTGCCAACGGTTGCCGCACGGTCGAGAGGCTCAGCAGATAGCCGCCGGGGCGTAGGTTCCTGCCGCCGGCACGGCCGGCGAAGGTCAGCTTGTTGACGCCCTTGTGACCGCGCACGGGGATCACTCCGACGACCTGGCACGACGGCGCCGGGCCGCGGACGATCAGGAAGAGCCGCTGCGCCCTGGAGAGGCTGAACGCCAGCCGCACCGTGACGCGCTGTTTCGAGCGGTGCGGCGTCGCCCTGAGCCGGTTCGTGCGCGAGGCGAAGGCAGGTTGGAAGCTTCGGGTCGGGCCGCGACGCGAGCTGGTGGACGTCGTCGAGCCTGTGGTGCCTCCCGATTGCGAAGCCGAGCCGCCTGAAGGCGCCGAAGGCGCCGGCGGGGCAGTGCCCGGGCGCTCGGTGGTCGTGACGACCGGCGGGGCGACCGGACTCGGCGCCGGGGTTGCCGGGGCGCGCGGTGTCGTGACGCTCGGAGGCGTCGTGACGGTGACCGGCGGTGTCGTGACCGTGACCGGCGGCGGTGACGGGGCGGGCGGTAGCGCCGTCGTCACCGGAAGCGGCGGTGGGGGCGGGGCGGGGGGCAGAGCCGTCGTCACGGGCAACGGCGGCGGGGGTGGCACTGCCGTCGTGATCGGCAACGACGGCGTCGTGACGGTCACCCCGGGGACGGGAGGCAGATCCAGGGCGAGCGCGTGCGCAGCCACCAAGCCGGCGAGGGCCGCAACCAGGCCGCAGAGACTCCAGAAGCGGGACATTCCGAAGCTACAACGTTCGGACCCCGCAAACGGGTTCGGGCTAGCTAGCTATGCAGGCGTGCTGTCGTCTTCGACCGGATTCGCCGCAGGCACCGGATCGTGCGGATGGTCGTGGCCGTGCTCGTCGTCATGTGAGTGATCGTGCCCGGAGTGATCGTGACCGGCGTGCGCATCCGCGTCGGCAGACGAATCACCGGAGAACATCGACTTGATCTTTTCGAGCAGCGACATGACAGCCCCTTCATAGATGAACGTCGCATCCTATGGAGGCGGGGCTCCCGCCGCAACGGGAGCCCCAGGCATACACGCCCGTGCTGCTGCCGAATCATTGAGAGGCTTCGCGCGGCCGAAGTCAAGGACGACGGACGACGAGCGTGGCGCTCATACCTCGCTTGCGGTGATCGGCGAGCGAGCACCACAGCGTGAAACGGCCGGGCAGGAAGCGCGTCTCGAGCTCTCC
The DNA here is from genome assembly GCA_963763755.1 of uncultured Gaiellaceae bacterium. Lineage (GTDB taxonomy): Bacteria > Actinomycetota > Thermoleophilia > Gaiellales > Gaiellaceae > Gaiellasilicea. The sequence continues at coordinate 79,967 of CAVXQE010000009.1, read as the reverse complement.
CACGCGGCCCGGGCGCACGTTCCCGATGCGATAAATCCGTGTCCCGCCTGCGCGCCGCATGCGCAGGTCGTGCTCGTCCTCGCCGTAGTTGACGAGTTGCACGATCGCCGGTCCTGCCTTGATGGACTGCCGTGAGAGGGTGTAGCTGAACTCGTCGGCGCCGACCTGCACGCGTGCGGGCGCCGGTGCGGCGAGGGTCAGAACCGCGAGCGCGGTGGCGATCACTTGACGAGCTTCGGGCGGCCGTACTTCCCGGCTCCGGGAATGATCCCGTCGGCGTCCGTGCCCAGCCATTGCTCGAGCAGGGAGCCGTAGACGCCGCGAAAGTCGGATGTCGCACGGAGGTTGCCCTGCCCGTCGAGCTTCGCGAGCCCGGGAAACTCGCCGACCATCTTGCCGCTCGCCCGCGAGCCGACCACGAAGCCGGCACCGGCCGCGCCGTGATCGGTGCCGTTCGACCCGTTCTCCTGCGCGCGGCGTCCGAACTCCGACCAGACGTGGACGAGCACGCGGTCGGCGAGACCCCGCGCCTCGAGGTCGCGCTGGAATGCGAGCAGGCTGTCCGCCGTCAGCTTCAGGCCGTCCGACAGAGCCTGCGGCTGGTCGTCGTGGGTGTCGAAGTGGCCGGGCGCGCTCATCGCGACGACCCGAAGGGGAAGGCCCGCGGCGAGCATGGCCGCGACGCCCGCCAGGCGGCGTGGGAATTCGTCGTTCTCGCCCGTCGGATACGCGACAGGGCTCGTGTAGCCGGGCTTGTCGCCCTTCGGTGCAAACGGCAGCAGCTGCCGGCGCAGCTGCGCCGCCTTGCGGGCAGCGGACGTCGCCTGGACGAGCGCCGCGTCGCCACCGGTCGGCAGGGCGCCGAGCGAGCCGATCGCGTCGAGCAGCCGGCGCTCGACATCGCCCCAGACGTTCCGTGTCCAGAATTGGTAGCGGTCCGGCCCGTCGATCGAGGCGACCGGCATCCGGGCTGTCGCCAGAGCAGGCTGGAGACGGGATTCGAGCGAGAGGCCCTGGAGCGGATTGTCGGGCGAGCCGACCCGGTCGAGGTAGCGGCCGAGCCAGCCCGTACGCAGCTGGTCGTTCGTCGCGCCGACCTCCCAGTAGTGGCGTGACGTGAAGTGCGACTGGTCGGGGCCTGCGTAGCCGATGCCCGGGAGAACAGTCACCTTGCCCTCGCCGTGGAGGGTGGCGAGCGGTGTCAGCGACGGGTGCCAGCGCAGGCGGCTGTCCTCGGCGAACGGCACTCCCGCAGAGTCGGCCAGGCCGAGCTTGGGCCGAAGGCTGCGGTAGAGAGGGTCGCCGCTCGGAAAGAGCATCGAGAGCGAGTCGGCGCCGCCGTCGAGGAAGACGGAGAGGAGCACTTTTTGCGGACCTGCTGCAGTGGCGGACGCGATCCCTTCCTCGAACGCACGCGGCAGGAGCGCAGCGCCTCCGTAGACGGCGAGAGTGAGGCCGGCGGTGCGGGCGAGGAAGCTGCGCCGGTCGAGGCCGGTGCCGGCGGGCAGCGGCATGCCGGCTTCGATCGCGGGCAGCCCGCGGCCCGCCTCGGCAGTCGCGCGCCGGAAGAGCTCAGTGCGCGAGAAGTCGTTGCAGCAGCGGGCCATCGAGATCCTTTACGAGGTCTGGAGGTCGGGGGACACGGCGATCAGCTGGCGGAGGCCGTTGGCGACGAGGAACCGGTAGCCCGTTTTCTTCCAATCCGCATTTGCATCGGACATCGCTTTCGTCGCGAAGCGAACGAGAGCCTTCCTGGTGGCCGGGCGGATCGTCGGGTTGCCCCAGAAGGCGAGCGCTCCGTCGACGAGGGCCTGTGGCTCGGCCGGCAGCGCCGCCGACTGCTTGTCGGTGAGGGCGTACGGCTGGGTCGCGTAGTTCGCGACCTCCCAGCGGCCGCGGAAGGTGGCGGTGTCGAGCCAGCGCTCGTCATCCCAGCCCGAGACGTTCGGCGGCATGAACAGGCGCTGTCCGGACTCACTCGAGAGCCACGCCCACGCCTGCGTGTCGACGCCGCGGCCGAGCGCCCGCAGCAGGCCGGCGGTATAGACGGCGGGCGACTTGACCATCCGTGGGCCGGTGAGGAGCGCCGGGTGGCGAAGGATCGCGTCGACCACGGGCAGGATCTGGAAGTCCTTGCGGTAGAGGCGCTCGAGCGAGCGTCGCGTTCCCGCGTCGGGCGTCGTCGGAATGAAGTACCGCCAGAGCTTGTCGACGAAAAAGGACGGATGCTGCTTGTGGTTGAGGCAGAGCCGGACCGAGTCCTGCCAGTTGAAGGCGCCCGTCTTGCCGAAGATGCGCTTGGTGCCTGCATCGTGGCGGTCCTTCTCGAAGCGGAAGTTGTACACCCCGACTCCGCGTTTCCAGTCGTTTTCGAATCCGGTCAGCGCCCGCGCCTGCTCGCGGACGTCGCGCTCGGTGTAGCCGCGTCCCGCGCCGAGCGTGAACAGCTCCATCAGCTCACGTCCGTAGTTCTCGTTCGGCGACCACTTCGTGTTCTGCGTGCCCGAGAGCCAGAGGAGCATCGCCGGGTCCTTCGTGATCTCGAGCAGCAGCTTGTCGAACGCGCCGAGCGACATCCGTCGTAGCAGCCGGTTCTGGTCCAGCATCAGCTTCTGCGAGCCGACTCCGTCGAGCGAGGTCGCGAACCAGTCGTGCCAGACGAGCGTCATCCGCTCGACGAGGGGGCGGGAGGTCCGCACCATGCGGTCGAGCCACCACAGATGATCGTGACCCCAGGCGTCGGCGGGCGCGAGCGCGCGGCCCTTGTCGTCGTGGGGAGCCGGGCCGACCCATTTCTCGCCCTTCGGATGCGTCAGCGAGCGAACGGCGCCGTCGAGGCCGAGCTTTGCCAGCGCCGCGGCCTCGCCCTTGCGCGGGCCGAAGCCGGCACGCCAGAGCAGGCGCTCGGCCTGTTCACGCCCAAAGGGCCCCTTGTAGACGGCAGCGCTCATCCCGCGTCAGCTATCGGCAGCGGGGTGGGGGTGGCAGAGGGTGAAGCTGAAAGAACGCACGCTCTCCATAAAGACGCCGGCAGCGCCGCGCTCTTGCGCGACGCCGCCGAATGACGAATGAGGTGCGAGGCTAGTTCTTGCGCGCGGTGGCCCTGCCGCCCTTGCGACCGGCGGCCTTCTTCTGAGCCGTGGTGCCACCCTGCGACGAGTTGCCGCTGCCTGAGTGCGATTTCTGACCTCCGTGCTTCGACGCGTCCGGCGAGTTGGCGATCTTCGCCGCGCGCTCCTTCGACATGCCCTTGTCCTTCAGGGCCTCGTACTGCTTCTCGTTCTTGACGCTCGCGGTTTTGCTGGGCATTCGACCCCTCCTCCGTGAGTCCTATTGCGAGATCTGCTGCACCGTGTCGCCGGTGAGCGCGTCCTGCCCGGTCTGGGCGATGTCCGCCTGGGCGAGGATGCCGACGAGCCTGCCGTCCTCCTCGACGACCGGCAGGCGACGAACCTGGTGCTCGGCCATCAGCCGGGCGGCCTCGTCGATGGTCTGCTCCGGATCGACGGTGACGACGTTCTTGGACGCGATGTCGCCGACAGTCGTGTCCGTGCCGCGGCCCTCCGCGACGATGCGGATCGCGAGGTCCCTGTCGGTGATCACGCCGACGAGCTTGTCGCCCTCGACGATCGGAAGTGAGCCGATGTCCTCGGACTTCATGATCTGCGCGGCCTCTCCGACCGTGTTCGTCGGCCCGACCGTCGTCGGATTCGACGTCATCGTCTCCTGAATCGACTTGTGCATGTGCTTCACCCCTTCTCGTTAGTCCGCGGTCGGAACGTCCTCGGCCTCGCCCTGGTCCTCTTCCGGATCGGGCACGGGCGTTCCCTCGACCTCGTCGTTCCGGTCGTCCTCGCGCGGCGGCTGAGTATCCTGATCGGTCATGAAGGTGCGTCCTCCCCGATTCGAGTGAACTTGAACTTCCAGACGGCGCAACGGGTCTCGACGCGGCGCGCGCGATCGGCCCCAAGCTCGCCGAGCAGGCGGTGCTGATCAAGCAGAACGGCACGGTGCAGGACCTGCGTCTGCCGCTCGCCGACGGGCAGCCGATCCAGATCCTGACGACGCGCGACACGCAGGATCCGGACGCGCTCGCGGTTCTGCGCCACTCGGCCGCGCACCTTCTGGCCGAGGCCGTCCGCCGGCTCTACCCGGGCGTCAAGGTCGCGATCGGCCCGCCGATCGAGAACGGCTTCTACTACGACTTCGAATTCCCCGAGCCGATCCGCGAGGAGGACCTCGAGCGGATCGAGGCCGAGATCATGCGCGAGCTCGACGAGGGCCGCTCCTGGGAGCGCGAGGAGATCTCCGCGGCCGAGGCGAAGCAGCGCTTTCTCGAGGAGAACGAGCCGTACAAGGTGGAGCTCGTCGACACCGCCGAAGGCGACATCTCGCTCTATACCCAGGGCGAGTTCACCGATCTCTGCCGCGGCCCGCACCTCCAGGACTCGAAGCCGATCAAGGCGGTGAAGCTCACCTCGCTCGCCGGTGCCTACTGGCGCGGCGACGAGCACAACAAGCAGCTGACCAGGATCTACGGCACCGCGTTCTTCTCCCAGGCCGATCTCGACGCCTACCTCGAGCGCCTCGAGCAGGCGAAGGCGCGCGACCATCGCAAGCTGGGCCGCGAGCTCGATCTCTTCCATCTGTCCGAGGAGTCGCCCGGCTCCCCGTTCTGGCATCCGAAGGGAATGGTGATCTGGAACGAGCTCGAGGACCTGCGGCGGCGCGAGAACAAGAAGCGCGGCTACGCGGAGGTGAAGACGCCGCTGATCTACGACACCGCGGTGTGGGTCACGAGCGGCCACTGGGAGAAGTTCCGCGAGAGCATGTTCCTCGTCGCGGGCGAGGGCGAGGAGCCGCATGCGGCGCTGAAGCCGATGAACTGCCCGGGGCACATGCTCCTCTTCGGCTCCCAGCTCCGGAGCTATCGCGACCTCCCGATCCGCTACGCGGAGAGCTCGACGCTGCACCGGAACGAGCTCGCGGGCGCCCTCCACGGCCTGCTTCGCGTTCGCCACGTGACCCAGGACGACGCGCACATCTTCTGCACCGAGGAGCAGGTGGCCGCGGAGATCGACGGCTGCATCGAGTTCGCGAAGGATCTCTATGCGATCTTCGGCGTCACCCCGCACGCGGAGCTCTCGACGCGCCCCGAGAACCGGCTTGGCACGGACGAGGAGTGGGATCACGCCGAGGGGATCCTCCAGGCTGCACTCGAGCGGCACGGGATCGACTACGTGATCGGCGAGGGCGAGGGAACGTTCTACGGCCCGAAGATCGACCTCCACATGCAGGACACGCTCGGCCGCTCGTGGCAGATGGGGACGATCCAGGCGGACGCGCAGATGCCGCAGCGGTTCGGCCTCACCTACATGGGGCCGGACAACGTCGAGCACACGCCGATCGTCATCCACCGTGCCCTGCTCGGCTCGCTCGAGCGCTTCATCGGGATCATCACCGAGCACTTCGGTGGCGCGTTCCCCTTCTGGCTCGCACCGGTGCAGGTGCGCCTGATCCCGGTCGGCGAGGGCCACCGCGAGGCGGTGCACGAGCTGCGCCGCCGCCTCGACGCGGCGGGCTATCGAGTCGACGTCGACCAGCGCGACGAGACGCTCGGGAAGCGGATTCGCGACTCCGAGCTCGAGAAGACGCCGTTCACGATCGTGTACGGCGACCGCGAGTCGGACGAGTCGCTCGCGGTGCGCGAGCGAGGCGGCGAGCAGTCGACGATGACTGTCGAGGAACTGCTCCAACGGTTCCAGGCAGAGATTGCTACGATCCGGGCCTGAAAGTAGGAGCGGACCACAGCCCCTCACCTTCCCGAGCCCAATTTGAGTGATTGGTGTTCGCGAGGGTTCAACCGAGCCGGTTGGACGAGGAAAAGTGGCCGCTGCTTGCAGCGGTTTTTCGTCGTCAATGAGGAGGATTCCACGAGCTTGGTGAACAGCCTTTGAGGCCGAGACGCCGTCCGGAAGACCGGCGCGTACCGCAGCCGCAGGACCGGATCAACGAGAATATTCGCGTTCCCCAGGTGCGCCTGGTGGGCGAGGATGGTGAGCAGATCGGGATCAAGTCGACCGAGGAAGCGCGGGAGTATGCGTACTCGAAGGGCCTCGACCTCGTCGAAGTCGCCGCGCAAGCCGACCCGCCTGTCGCGCGGGTGATGGATTACGGCAAGTACCGCTACGAGCAGGAGCAGAAGGCCAAGCTCGCACGGAAGCACCAGACCCAGATCAACGTCAAGGAGATCAAGTTCAGGCCGAAGATCGGTATTCACGACTACGAGACGAAGAAGGGCCACGTCGTGCGCTTTCTCAACCAGCGCGCGAAGGTCAAGGTCACGATCATGTTCCGGGGGCGCGAGAACCTGCACCCGGAGCGCGGACGTGACCTGCTGCTACGTCTCGCCGAAGAGATCAAGGAGATCGGCGTGATCGAGTCACCGCCGCTCCTCGACGGTCGGAACATGGTGATGCTGCTTGGCCCCACAAAGAATGCAGGAGTGAAGACAGATGCCAAAGATGAAGAGCGGGAGCGGGGCGAAGAAACGCTTCAAGGTGACGGGGTCGGGGAAGATCCTGCGCCGCCACGCGATGCAGAGCCACAACCTGGAGCACAAGTCAGCAAAGCGTAAGCGCGCCTTCGGCAAGGATTACAACGTCGCGAAAGTGGACGCGCCGAGGCTCAAGAAGCTGCTGGGGTTGAAGTAATGCCACGCGTAAAGAGATCAGTCCACGCGCGCAAGAAACGCCGCAAGGTACTCGAGCAGGCGAAGGGCTACTGGGGCCTGAAGAGCCGCAGCTACCGCTACGCGAAGGAGCAGGTCGAGCACTCGCTCACCTACGCCTACCGCGACCGCAAGAACAAGAAGCGGACCTTCCGCCAGCTCTGGATCGTGCGCATCAACGCCGCCGCCCGCGCGAACGGGATGTCGTACAACCAGTTCATCGCCGGTCTCCACAAGGCCGGGATCGAGCTCGACCGCAAGGTGCTCGCCGACCTCGCCGTGTCCGACCCGGCCGCGTTCACGGCCGTCGTCGAGCAGGCAAAGGCCGCGCTCGAGTCCTCCAAGGAAGCCGTAAGCGTCTGATCACCTCGGCGTCGAACCCGACGCTGAAGCTCGTCCGCAAGCTCCTCGCGCAAAAGCGCAAGCGCGAGGAGCTCGGACTCTTCGCGGTCGAGGGCGAGGATCTGGTCGACGCGGCAGCGGCAGCCGGAATCGAGCCGATCGAGCTCCTCGTCGCCGGCGAGAGCATCGAGCCCGAGCTCCTCGCCGCCGTCTCGACGCTGCCTCACCCGGCTCGCGTCGTCGGCGTGTTCCGTACCGCGGCCCTGCCACGCGAGCCCCGCGAGACGACGCTGGCGCTCTGGCGCGTCTCCGATCCCGGCAACATCGGCACCCTCCTGCGCGCCGCGGACGCCTTCGGTGCTGCGGTCGCGCTCTCCGACGGTTGCGCCGACCCGCTCGGCTCGAAAGCCCTGCGAGCGTCGGCCGGGGCCATCTTCCGGGTTCCGCTGCTCGCATTCGACGACGCGCCCGGCACGCGGGTGGCGCTCGTCCCGCACGGTGCCCCGCCGCTGCACGAGCTCGAGCTTTCCGGTCAGGTGACATTCGTCCTCGGAGCCGAGAGGCAGGGGCTTCCCGAGGACGTCGTGGAACAGTCACACCACGTCGCGACGATCGCGACCTCCGGTGCGGCCGAGTCGCTCAACGTCGCGGTCGCCGGTGCGATCGCGCTCTACGAGCGCTCGCGCCGGAGCTGAGCGCGCGACGTGACCGGCACGCGACTGGAGACGGCCCGACTGGAGCTGCGCCCGTTGCCCGCAGAGGCCGCGGCTGCCCTACAGCTGGATCGAGAGGACGCCGCGCAGTTGCTCGGCGCGATGCTGCCGCCTGACTGGCCGCAAGAAGACCTGCTCGATCTCCTCCCGGGGCAGGCGATACTCGGGCCCGGCGACGAGCAGTTCGGGATCTGGGTGCTCGTCGAGCGCGAGACCGGGAAGGTGATCGGCGACGCCGGCTTCCTCGGCCGGCCGGATGCCGATGGTCTTGTCGAGATCGGCTACGGCGATCGTTCCAGCTGCCCGGCGGCGGGGCTTCGCGACGGAGGCTGCCGACGCGCTGGTCACCTGGGCGCTGGGCCAACCCGGTGTGCGTGCCGTGCTCGCTGTGTCCGACCAGGACAACATGCCTTCGGTGCGCACGCTCGAACGGCTCGGTTTCACCCGCACGAGCGAGCACAAGGCGCAAAGTGCACTGGCGCCTCGATCGCACGCTGTAGCCGGCGGCTACCAGGCGCCGCCGCCGCCACCGCCGCCTCCGCCGCCACCGCCGCCCGAGAAGCCGCCACCGAATCCACCCGAGCCGGAGGAGGGGGGAGCAAGGGCCGAGCCGAAGCCTGCGGCGAGGTCGCCGATGCTCATCGACGTCGGGCCCGATCCGAGGTCGCCGTACGGCCCGATCCAGTACAGCGTGCTCGCGTGGGCCAGCGCCTCCGGCATGTGCAGCTGCGCGCCCTGCAGCACGCGCTCGGCCAGCCCGAACGCGATCCCGTAGACGAGCAGGCGCTCCCAGAGCTCGAGCGTGGCGGCCGGCGCGATGTCGAGGCGCGGGAAATCGGTCAGGTAGCGGCGGAAGGCTTCCCAGCGTTCCGCCTCCGCCTGCGCGGCGGGTGAGCGCCGGCGCCAGAGGCGGCGGTTGAACGCGGCCATCACGAGCGCGGCGGCGTTCACGAGCCCGCAGGCGCCGAGCGCGATCTTCACGATGCTGTTCCAGCTGGGCGCGACCGAGTTGAACGACTGGATTCCCCAGACGAGTGTCAGCCCGCCGACCAGCGCGAAGAAGACCGCGGCGCCGAGGAGGATCGCCAGGCCGGTGTTCAGGAACCATCTCCGGCCCGAGATCTCGGTGGCGACCGCGGACTTGAACGAGGTGAAGCGCTCGGAGTTCCCGGTGCGGTCCTCCTCGATCCGGTCCCTGAAGAGCGAGAGACGCTCGGGGGTCTCGGCGACGATCGCGTCGACCACCTGTGCAACGGGCGCTTCGAAGGCCTCCACCGGGGCCTCGACGTCTCCGAGAGCCAACTCGAGATCCGCGACCTGCTGCGTCTTCAACCCGCCCCAGATCTTCCGCTCCGTCGTCACCGGCGACGAGCGATAGCGGCCACGCCGGATCAGGTCGAAGAGCGTGGCCGTGAACTCGAGCGACCCGGGCGTGCCGCCCTGCGCCAGAAGACCCGGCACGAGCGCCGCCTGGGTCTCGGTCGGTGGCTCCTGCTCGTACTCGCGGTCGTAGCTCGTCCCGCGCTCCCGGCCCCAGCCCCACCAGACGAACGCGATCACGGCGAGTGCCGGGCCGAGCGCGAGGAGGAGAAGCAGCGCGATCGTTCGCGGCAGGTTGTCGAGCGCCTCGTCGATCTTTCGCTGGTCGCGCTCGTACGCCGCCGCATCCGCGCGCTCCTCAGCCACGATCTTCTCGAGGCCTGTGCCGCTCTCCACCTTCATTCCCGCGGTCGAGGTGAAGACCCGGCGGGGCACGAGCACGCGCAGCTCGACGAACTGGCCGGGCGGAATGCCGAGTGCCCGCAGATTGGCACGATTGCCGTCGAAGGTCACGTCGCCGCGCACGCCGACCGGGATGGCCCCAGGCGCGGACGATGTCGCCGGGCGCCACCAGCGTCGATGTCAGCTGGTCGAGCCTCACCTCCCATTCGTCGCCCCAGACCTTCACGTTCACGTCGACGACGTCGTCGTAGGCCGTCGCCACCCCGCGCAGCCGGTAGTGAATCCGGAAGCGCCTCGGCTCCGATTCCGCCCGGTAGTGCCACACGATCCGCACGCCCTTGTCGGTCCGGGTCGTGCCGAACGTCCCGGGCTGGCCCGAGCAGCCGAGCTCCGCGCACGCGCCGGGCCGGTAGGCGACGTCTCCCTCCGAGACGGCGACCTGGTCGAGCGACTCGCCGTCGCGGAGCGGCACCTCGCGGAAGGCGCCGCTGAAGGAACCGTCGAACTGGAACACGATCACCTCGTCGACGAGCAGGCTGCCGTCCCGGGCGACCTGGACCGTCACGTCCGCCGCGGGCAGGGCGAACGACTTCGCGGCGGCGTCCCCGGCGAGCGCGAGCGCCGCCAGGAGCGCGACCGCTAGAACGCGACGCGTGGCGCCTCCCGGGCCCCGTCCTCGACCTCGAAGAAGTCCTTCTTCGAGAATCCGAACGGCCCGGCGAAGAACACGCCCGGCACCGTCTGGATCGCGGTGTTGTAGGTGAGGACGGTGTCGTTGTAGACCTGGCGCGAGACGGCGATCCGGTTCTCCGTCTGGGCGAGCTCCTCCTGCAGCTGACGGAAGTTCTCGTCTGCCTGCAGCTCGGGATACGCCTCGGCGACCGCGAAGAGCCGGCCAAGAGCCTGTCCGAGTATCCCTTCCGCCGCGCCCTGCTCGGCCGGGCCCGTCGGGCTGCCGCGGCACGCGTGCGCGCAGCGTCACGGCCTCGAACGTCTCGCGCTCGTGCGAGGCGTAGCCCTTCACCGTCTCGACGAGGTTCGGGATCAGGTCGTAGCGCCGTTTCAGCTGCACGTCGACCTGTGCCCATGCGTTTTCGACCCGGTTGCGGAACCTGACGAGGCGGTTGTAGAACGTGATCAGGACGAGCACGAGCACGACCACGATCGCGAGCAAGATCCAGAGGAGCATGCGCGAACCCTACTAGCGTCGAGTACCGGAGAACACAACGTCCTCGCCGCCGCTGTACGGACGGCGGTCGAACCAGCCCCACTGTGCGTCGACGTCGAAGCCTGCGCGGTCGAGCAGCATGTGCCACTCGGGCGGCGAGAGCCAGGCGAGATGCATGGTCGAGGCTTCGTCGCCCCGGCGCACGGAGAGCGTGAGTGTTCGGCTGCCCTCGTCCCAGTCGGCGCGCTCGAAGATCCCACGCTCGCGCTCGATCCAGCGGCCGTGCGTGTCCCGAACGTCCTCGCGACTCGGCGCGAAGACGTCGAAGACGATCCGCCCGCCTTCGGCCAGCAGCTCGCGGGCGGCGCCGAGCGCGCGGAGGCGGTCGGCCTCGGTCGTCATGTGCAGCAGCGAGCGGAAGGGGATCAGCACGAGCGGCACGCGCTCCGTCACCGGGGGGTCGCGCATGTCGCCGAGACGGAGATCGAGGAGCTCTCCGACCCCTTCCGCGCGCCCGTACTCCTTCGCCACCTCGAGCATCCCGGCCGAGGCGTCGACGCCGATCAGACGGATGCCGGCCTTGGCGATCGGGATCGAGATCCGCCCGGTGCCGCAGGCCAGCTCGACGACAGGGCCGCCGGACGCGCGAGCCTCCGCCACGTAGAACTCGACGTCCTCGGTGACGCTCGCGCTCCACGGGTCGTAGACCCGCGCGATCGCGTCGTAGGGACTAGGGCTTGCGGACAACCCAGACGAACTCGTTCGCGTTCTCGTCGAAGGGCTGCCGCTCGAAGCCGCCGTAGAGCGCTTCGACCTCGAAGCCCGCGACCTCGATCAGCCCTTCCCACTCGGAACGGTTGAGCCACCAGAGGGAGATCGCGTCTCCGCTCTCGAGCGTGATGTCGAGCCGGTTGTCGTGCTTGGCCTGGTCGATCCGGTGCCGCACGCCGTTCTGCTCCTGCCACTCGCCGTCGACGCGCACCGCGATCCGCGGGTCGAAGACGAAAGCGTTCCAGGCGAAGCGACCGCCCGGGCGGAGCGAGGCGTGGACGCGCTCGAAGACGCGTCGCCGATCGGCCCAGGTGGGCAGGTGGCGCAGCGAGCGGAAGGGGCAGTAGACGAGTCCGGCCGGCTCGTCGAGCTCGAGCTCGCGCATGTCGCCTCGCGCAGCTCGAGGTCGACACCGGCCGCGTCGGCGCGCTCGCCCGTGCCTGAGCGAGCATCGCCGGCGACGTGTCGAGGCCGAGCACGTGCCGGCCGGTCTCGCGCGCGACGGGAATCGCGACGCGCCCGTTGCCGACCGCGAGCTCGACGAGCGGCCCCTCCGCTCTCCCGGGCGAGCTCGACGTAGAACTGAACGTCGTCGGTCATGTGCGCCGACCAGTCGTCGTAGATCGGCGCGAAGGCGTCGTAGAGGCTCACGAAGCCGATGGTATCGTCGCCCGATGGACGCCACGGCGCTCGAGAATGAGGCGCGGACCGCAATCGCGGGCGCCGCCGACCCGGACGCCCTCGAGGAGCTCCGCGTTCGCTACCTCGGGCGCAAGAGCCCACTCAAGCTCGCGCTGCGCGAAGTACGTGACCGCGAGACCGGGATGGCGCTGAACACAGCGCGTGCCGGGATCGAGGAGGCGCTGGAGCAGCGCGAGCGCGAGCTCACCTCCGACGTCGTGGAGGACGTCGACTTCGACGTCACGCTCCCCGGCGAGGAGCGGCCGCTGGGACAGCTGCACCTGATCACGCAGGTCCGGCGAACCGTCGAGGATGCCTTCCTCGGGCTGGGCTACGAGGTGAGGGACGACCGGGAGGTCGAGACGGTCGAGTTCAACTTCGACAAGCTCGCGTTCCCGGAGTGGCATCCCGCGCGCTCCGAGCGCGACACCTTCTTCTTCGACGGCACTCGGCTGTTGCGCACGGAGACGTCGCCGTCGCAGATCCACATCATGGAAGAGCGCGAGCCGCCGATCTACATGGTCTCGCTCGGACGCGTGTACCGGCGCGACACGATCGACGCGACGCACTTCACGATCTTCCACCAGTTCGAAGGGCTCGCCGTCGACCGCGGCCTGACCCTGGCGGACCTGCGGGGCACGCTCCTGCACGTGATGCGGGCGCTGTACGGGGCGGAGCGCCGCGTCCGGTTCCGCACGCACTACTTCCCGTTCACCGAGCCTTCGATGGAGCCGGATGTCTCGTGCCCGATCTGCGGCGGCGAGGGGTGCCGCGTGTGCAAGCACTCCGGCTGGATCGAGATGGGCGGCTCGGGGATGGTCGACCCGGCCGTCTTCGAGAACGTCGGCTACGACCCGGAGGAGTGGACGGGCTTCGCGTTCGGGATGGGGCTGGAGCGAAGCGCTCAGCTTCGCCACGCAGTCCCCGGCCTGCGTCCGTTCTGGGAGAACGACCTCCGCGTCCTGAGGCAGTTCTGATGCGCGTCCCGCTGTCGTGGCTGCGCGACTACGTTCCACTGTCGATGCCCGTCGGCGAGCTGGCCGAGCGGCTCAGCATCAGCGCGGCCGAGGTGAACACGATCGAGCCTCGCGGGCCGGTCGACGAGGACGGCAATCACGGTCTCTTCCTCGTCGGCAAGGTTCTGGAGGCCGGCAAGCACCCGAACGCCGACCGGCTCCAGCTCTGCCAGGTGGATGTGGGCGAGGGAGAGCCGCGCCAGATCGTCTGCGGCGCGTGGAACTTCGGTGCGGGCGCCACGGTCGCTGTGGCGCTGCCCGGCGCGAAGCTTCCGGGCGCGGATGGCCCGCTCGGGGAGGCAAAGCTGCGCGGTGAGGTCTCGCGCGGAATGATCCTGTCCGAGCGCGAGCTCGAGCTCGGCGCCGATCACGCCGGGATCATGGTCCTCCCCGAGGCCGAACCGGGAACGCCGCTCGCCGACGTGCTCCCGCTCGCCGATCTGATCATGGACGTCGAGCCGACCGGAAACCGGGTCGACCTGCTGTCCGTCTACGGCATCGCGCGCGAGGTGGCGGCGCTCTTCGGCGTGGAGCTCGCCCCGCCCCCGGGAATCGATCCAGAGCCGCGCGGCACGGAGAGCGTCAACATCCGCATCGACGACCTCGAAGGCTGCCCGCGCTACGTGGGACGCACCTTCGGCGACGTCCGGGTGGGACCCTCGCCGCCCTGGCTCCGGGCGCGCCTCACGGGCGCGGGGATGCGCCCGATCTCCAACGTCGTCGACGTCACGAACTACGTGATGCTGGCGCTCGGCAACCCGCTCCATGCCTTCGATCGCACCACGCTGGCCGGCGACCAGATCGTCGTTCGGCGCGCCACGCGCGGTGAGAAGCTCCGGACGCTCGACGGCGTCGAGCGCGAGCTCGACGAGCGGGATCTCGTGATCGCCGACGCCGAGCGCGCGATCGCGCTCGCCGGGATCATGGGCGGCGAGGAGACGGAGGTGCGCGACTCGAGCACCGAGATTCCTGCTCGAGGCGGCGAACTTCGAGCCGTTCGGGCTGCTGCGGAGCTCGGAGCGGCTGAAGCTGCGGACCGAGGGCTCGAATCGCTGGGAGAAGGGGGTCGATCCGTATCTCGCGCCGCAGGCGGCGTCGTTCGCCACGCAGCTGCTCGTCGAGCTCGCCGACGCCCGCTGGCTCGGCCACAACGACGTTCACGGCGAGTTGCCGCCCCGTCCCGTCGTCCGGCTCCGTCCTGCGCGCGCCGACGAGCTGATCGGGCTCGAGACGCCTCCCGACGAGCAGCGCAGGATCCTCACCGGGTTCGGCTTCGAGGTCGACGGCGACTGGAGCGTGACGGTCCCCACGTGGCGAAGCCGGGACGTGCATGCGCGAGGTCGATCTGATCGAGGAGATCGCGCGGGTGCGGATGGACGAGGTGCCGTTCACGCTGCCGGTGCGCCGCGCGATGTTCGGGTCGCTGACGCCGCTTCAGCGCTTGCGGCGCCGCGTCGAGGACGTCCTTGCGGCGCTCGGGCTGTCCGAGATCTACACCCCGTCGCTCGTCCCGGCGGCGGCCGAGCCCGACGGCCTGGCGTTGCCCGACCCGATGGGCGACCAGGCGGTCCTGCGGCAGACCCTCCTGCACGGCCTGCTCGAAGCGGCGGCGCGAAACGTCGCGGTCGGAAACGAGCGGATCGGTCTCTTCGAGATCGCCCGCGTCTACCTCCCGCAGGGTGACGAGCTACCCGAGGAGCAGCTTCACGTGAGCGGCATCGTCGAGGGCGGCTTCGCGGCGGCCAAGGGGGTCGTCGAGGCGCTCTACCGGGCGCTGAAGGTGGAGCTTCGCATCGAGCGTGACGCCCGGCCGTTCCTCTACCCGGGCCGCGCCGCGCGCGTCGACGAGGGCTGGCTCGGCGAGCTCCACCCGACCGCCCTCGAGGGAACGTGGGGCGTCTTCGAGCTCGACCTCGAAGCGCTGCTCGCCGCCTCGAACGAGCCGATCCAGTACGAGGACGTGATCACGTATCCGGCCGTGAAGCAGGACCTCGCGTTCGCCGTCGACGAGTCGGTTGTCGCCGGAGATCTGATCGCTGCTGCCCGCGAGGCCGCTGGGCCGGAGCTGCGCGAGCTGCGCGTCTTCGACGTCTACCGCGGCGAGCAGGTGGGAGACGGGAGGAAGTCGATCGCCCTGGCGGCCGCGTTCCAGTCGCCGGAGCGGACGCTCTCCGACGACGATGCGGCCGCGATCCGCGAGCGGATCGTTGCGGCACTCGCCGAGCAATTCGGCGCGGAGTTGCGCGCCTAGTCGGCAATCCGAATGCGCTGTCACCCCGTAGGAGGTGAGTGATGCGCCTTCGGGGTCTCATGCTTCTCGCCGCTGCGGCAGCCGTCATGCTCGTCCCGGCGGCGACACCGGCCACCCTCCCGCAGCTGATCGGGACGGTGGGGCCGGGCTTCTCGATCACGATCACGCACCCGGACGGCTCGCCCGTCACGCAGATCGATCCGGGGACGTACGAGGTCGTCGTGCACGACTTCGCGATCGAGCACAACTTCCACCTCAGCGGGCCAGGCGTGAACCAGGCCACCGTGGTGGAGACCGAGGGCGACTTCAACTGGACGGTCACCTTCGTGGAGGGCCGCTACAGCGTCGTCTGCGATCCGCATTCGCTCCAGATGCACCGCGAGTTCGTGGCCGGAAATCCGCCGCCCCCACCGACCCCGCCGTCGCCGAAGCCCGCCACCCCGAAGCTCCTGGCGACCGTCGGACCGAGCAACACGATCTCGCTGAAGAGCGCGAGCGGGAAGGCGCTGAAGACGGTCAAGGCGGGCGTCTACTCGATCACCGTTCGCGACCGCTCGAAGGTGCACAACTTCCACCTCGTCGGCAAGGGCGTCAACCGCAAGTCCGGCCTCGTCGGGGTGAGCACGGTGACGTGGAAGGTCAAGCTCTCGGCCGGGGCGCTCCGCTTCTACTCCGACAAGAGCCCCACGACCGTCAAGGGCTCGGTCAAGGTCACCTAGGCCCGGCGGCTCGGCTTGATCAGGCCGGCGTCCTCGCCGCCCGCCGCGCGAATCTCGGCCTGGCGTTCGAGCTCCGAGTTCAGCTCGCCGCCGAAGAGCAGCGCAAACGCCGAGTAGTTGAGCCACAGCAGCAGCACGATGCCGCTCGCGAGTGCGCCGTACGTCCTGGAGTAGGAGTCGGACAGGCTCGTGTACAGGGCGAAGAGCCCCGAGAGCACGAGCCACATCAGGCTCCCCACGAGCGACCCGGGTGTCAGCCACTTCCAGCTGCGGACATCGACGTTCGGCGCCAGGTAGTAGACGAGCCCGAAGAAGAGGAGGATCGCGACGAAGGCGATCGGCCAGCGGATGATGGTCCACAGGAGCTCGAACTCGCCGCCGAGGTGCGGCCTTGTCGGCGATCGCCGTTCCGAGTGGACCGCCGAAGACGATCAGCAGCAGCAAGCCGGCGAGCATGAGCCCCGTGAGGACGACGAGCACGATCGCGATCAGTCGCGTCTTCCAGAACGGTCGCGTCTCGACGCGGTCGTAGGCGCGGTTGACTGCCTTGATCACTGCCGTCATTGCGCCGCTCGCCGCCCAGATCGCCGCCGTCGCGCCGACCACGAACGCCACGACGGACGTCCCCGTCGAGGTGTCCTTCTGCAGCGTGTCGATCGTCGACAGGACGTCGCCCGGCGCAACCGGCGCGAGGAATTCCTTCAGAGCGTCATAGGCGCCGAACAGGTCGAGCAGCCCGACCAGAAAGACCATCGCGGGAAAGAACGCGAGCAGCGCGCTGAACGCGACCTGGGCGGAGAGCCCCATCGCGTCGTCGGCGAGGAACGACTTGAAGGCGCGCTTGAAGGCGTCGACCCACTCGCGAGCGGAGAGCCGCCAGGGACTCGCGGGAGCACGACCGATCTCGACCGAGGGCGCCGCCAAGCTCAGCGTTCGCGGCCCTTGCGGGCGAGCAAGCGCATCGTCGCGCCGACCCCACCCGCGAGGAAGAAGCCGGCGCCGAGCGCGCCGGCGGCGACCACCGGCAGCCTCGACCGAAGCTTGGCGGCGACGTTCGTCGCCTCGCCGATGCCGTCGCGGAGCTGCTCGACCGCAGTCGCGAGCTGGAGGCGCTCGGCCTCGATCTCGCGGCGGACGGTGTCCGACGTGCGGCCGTTGACGCTAGCGGTGGCCATTGGCTTTCAGCGCCTCCTGGGTCAGCTTGGCCTCGCGGATCGCCTGTTCGGGCAGCGGCGGCGTGGCGCGCTTGATCTGGGCACGCGCGATCAGGCCGAGGATCGCGGCGACCCCGAAGAGTGCGACGGTGACGAGCAGGACCGCGAGCCAGGCGTCCAGGAAGGTCGCGAGCACGAAGGCGACAGTGGCAAAGAGGAAGCCGACAGCGTAGAGGGCGACGACGGCGGCACCGGCTCCCAGCCCGACCCCGGTGCGGAACGCTCCTGCTTTCCGCTTCAGCTCGAGGCCGGCCAGCTCGAGCTCGAGCCGCGCCAGCATGCTCGCGTGCTCGGCGACCTGCTTCGCCGCAGTGCCGACGCCGGGCGTCTCGTCGACCCGGGTCTCAGCGACGGGGGTGGGCATGGCCCCTCCAGTCGATCACCTTCGCGAGGACGGTGCCGGCCGCGAAAGCCGCGCCGGCGACGACGAACGGGTTCGGGCCGCGCTTGGCCGACTTCTGTGGGCTGTGCTGCGGGCCGGACGGCGCCTGCGGTGACGTAACGGTGTCCAGGTCGGCGTTCTTCGAGGGCATGACTCTCTCGTTGCCTGGGCCCGGCCGTTGCAAACCTGAACCCGCTAGTTCAGCCGGATCTCGCCTTCTCGGATCCCGGCGACCCGCTCGGAGAGGATCTCTTCGCCGTCGACGATCAGGCCGTGGAAGATGTCGGTCTCCTCATCGCCGAGCAGCTCGTCGACCTTCCCGATCTTCTGGCCGTTCGCGTCCACGACTTTCCAGCCGCGCTCGATCAGCAGCCAGGAGACGGGGTCGGGCTCGTCGCTCATCTCAAACCGCCTTTCCTCCGACCCGCCAGACCGGTCCCTGGGTGTCGACGTTGTGGGTGTCGGAGAGGGCGTGGAGGATCGTGATCTGCCCGGGGATCCCCTCCTGGTCGAGGCGTTCGAAGCAGCGTGCCGTCATCTGCGGCGAGGTGCCGTAGCCGTAGCTGTGCGCAACCCGGAACCGAAGTGCGCTGCGGTCGGGGACGCGGGCCGGATTGACCGGAGCGACCAACAGCGCCGCGCGCTGGAGGTGGTCGCTCGAGGTCAGCTCGAGCTCGCAGTACAGGTCGCTCCAATCAGGCGGTAACGCGGCGACGGCCCGCACCCACGCATCTGCGAGCCCCACGCGCGGCGCCTCCACCCGCGCGGCTCCGTTCACCGGCCTCGAGCAGCCTGAGATCGGCCGCGGATCCGCGCCCCGTCGATCTTTCCCAGCAGCTTCGTCAGCTGGTCGGGCCCGATCCCGCTACCGGTGCGACTGACCGTCACACGCAGGTCGTCGCCGGTGATCCCGGGCCCGGCCGGACCGAGGAGAGCGGCCGCATGTGAGCGTTGCGAGGCGTTCGGAACGGTGATTGCGAGACGGGCGTCCGCCCAGTCCACGGGCAACTCCGCGCGGATCAGACGCCACTGCTCGACGAGCCCCATGCGGGCGTCAGCATAATGAAGCCCGCAATGGCGAAGGTCGAGAAGAAGCCACGCTCGGAGAACGCGCTCTCGGAGGAACGTCTCCGAGAGTTGTTCCGCGAGATGCTGCTCATCCGCCGCTTCGAGGAGAAGGTGGAGGAGCGCTTCCGGGCCGGCGAGCTTCCCGGCTTCCTGCATGTGTGCATCGGTCAGGAAGCGGTGGCCACCGGCGTCTGCGCGGCGCTCGAGCCAGACGACGTGATCGCCTCGACACACCGCGCGCACGGCCACACGATCGCCAAGGGCACGCACGTGAACAAGGTGATGGCCGAGCTCTACGGCAAGAAGGAGGGTTGCTCCGGCGGCTACGGCGGCTCGATGCACCTCTACGACCTCGAGCACGGGAACCTCGGTGCGAACGCCGTCGTCGGCGGCGGCTTCCCCGCGATCACCGGTGCCGCCCTTGCCTTCCAGTTCCGCCAGCAGCCCCGCGTCGCGGTCGCCTTCTTCGGGGACGGCGCCACGAACACGGGCACGTTCCACGAGTCGCTCAACCTCGCCCAGCTGTGGAAGGTGCCGGCGCTCTTCGTGCTCGAGATGAACGGCTGGGCGGAATCGACGCCGACCTCGCAGCATTCGCCGATCCAGGACTTCTCGCAGCGCGCGGTTGCCTTCGGAATGCATTCGATCGAGGTCGACGGTCAGGACGTCGAGGAGGTCTACGCCGCGACGCGCGAGGCGCGCGAGTACGCCGTCTCGGGCCAGGGCCCCGTCTTCCTCAACATTCGCACCTATCGGCTCGTCGGCCACTACATCGGCGACCCGCAGGTCTACCGGTCGAAGGAGGAGATCGAGGAGCTTCGCAACACGAAGGATCCGATCGAGCTCCTGCGCGCACAGCTCGAGCTCTCCGACGAGGAGTTCGAGGCGCTCGACACCGAGGCCCACGCGATCGTCGAGTCGTCGGTCGAGTTTGCGAAGGCGGGCACCGACCCGAAGCCCGAAGACGCCCTCAAGTACGTCTATGCCTGAGATCACCTACCGCGAAGCGGTTCGCGACGCGCTCTCGAGCGCGATGCGCACGGACGACGACGTCTTCATCATGGGCGAGGACATCGCCGAAATGGGCGGCTCGATGGGCGTCACCCAGGGGATGCTCGAGGAGTTCGGCCCCCAGCGCGTTCGCAACACGCCGATCTCGGAGATCGCGATCGTGGGGACCGGTATCGGCGCCGCAATGCAGGGGATGCGCCCGGTCGTCGAGATCATGTACCAGGACTTTCTGACGCTCTCGATGGAGCAGCTCGTCAACCAGGCGGCGAAGCACCGGACGATGAGCGGCGGCCAGGTGAAGGTCCCGCTCACGATCCGCACGCAGGGCGGCGCCGGGTGGAGCCCGGGCGCCCAGCACGCGCAGCAGCTCGAGTCGTGGTTCGTGCACGTGCCGGGCCTGAAGGTCGTCTACCCCTCGACGCCCGAGGACGTTCGCGGGCTCCTCTGGAGCTCGATCTACGACGACAACACCGTCATCTTCTTCGAGCACCGTCTCCTCTACCCGCTCAAGGGTGAGGTGCCGGAGCAGATCGAGCCGATCGAGCTCGGCAAGGCGCGCGTGCTGCGCCAGGGCTCGGACGTGACCGTGGTGGCGATCGGCCGGATGGTGCCGGAGGCGCTGAAGGCGGCAGAGGACGCGGAGAAGGAAGGGATCTCGGTCGAGATCGTCGACCCGCGCACGCTCCTCCCGCTCGACGAGGAGACGATCGTCGCCTCCGTGAAGAAGACCACGCGCTGCGTCACCGCCCACGAGGCGGTCACCCGCGGCGGCTTCGGCGCCGAGCTCACCGCTGTCATCCAGAAGGGCGCCTTCGACTATCTGGACGCGCCGATCGAGCGCGTCGGAGCGAAGTTCGCGCCGCTCGCCTTCGCGCCCGCGATGGAGCAATGGGTCGTTCCTCACGCCGCCGACGTGCTCGAAGCGGTCAAGCGAACGGTGGCACGCAGCTAGTCATGGCGACCGAGGTCAAGCTTCCGCGGCTCGGCCAGGGGATGGAGTCCGGCACGATCGTCAAGTGGCTCAAGGGTGAGGGTGAGCCGGTCAAGAAGCGCGAGCCGCTCTACGAGCTCGATACCGACAAGGTGACGCAGGAGGTCGAGGCCGAGGCCGACGGCGTGCTGCTGAAGATCGTCGTCCCCTCCGGCGAGGTCGAGGTCGGCCGCACGATCGCGTTCATCGGCAACGAGGGCGAGGACGTCCCCTCGGACAACGGCGGCCAGCCGGCCGAGGCCACGAGCGAGGAGAAGGACGAGGACGCCGCCGAGCCCGACGAGCATCCGGAGGAAGAGGGCTCGCCCGCCGACGAGATGGACGACGAGCGCGAGCGCGGCCGCCAGGCTGCCGCCGCGACCGCAGAAGCGGCGACAGCGGCGGTCGCCGACGCCCCTGCGACGACGGCAGGTCGCGTCAAGGCCTCGCCGCTCGCGCGCCGGCTCGCACGCGAGAAGGGAATCGACATCGCCCAGCTCCAGGGCAGCGGGCCGGAAGGCCGGATCGTCGCCGAGGACGTCGAGCGCGGTGTCGTCGCGCAGCCGACGGCTGCGCCGGCCGCGGTGCGCGCCGCGGCAACGGGTGAGGTCGAGGAGATCGCGCTCACCTCGACGAGGAAGACGATCGCGCGACGCCTCACCGAAGCCTGGCAGGCGCCCGTCTTCCAGCTCACCCTCTCCGTCGACATGACGCGCGCCCTCGAGTTGCGAGAGCGGCTCGTTGCGCGGCTGAAGGAAGGGGAGACGAAGCCGACCGTCAGCGATCTGCTGACGAAGGTCTGCGCTGCGGCGCTCGTACGCCACCCGGCGGTGAACGCGCACTTCACCGGCGACAAGATCCTGCGCTTCCCGTACGCGCACGTCGGAATCGCGGTCGCGGCCCCGAACGGCCTCGTCGTGCCGGTGATCCGCGACGCCGACCGGAAGACGATCCAGGAGATCGCCGCCGATCGCGCCGAGCTCGTCGGACGCGCCCGCGACGGCAAGCTGCAGCTCTCGGATCTCGCTGACGGGACGTTCACCATCTCGAACCTCGGCATGTTCGGGATCGAGCAGTTCATCGCGGTGCTGAATCCACCGCAGGCCGCGATCCTCGCCGTCGGCTCGACGGAGGAGAAGCCGGTCGTCCGGGACGGTCAGGTCGAGATCCGGCCACTGATGAGCATCACGATCACGTGCGACCACCGGGCGGTCGACGGCGCGGACGGCGCCGAGTTCCTGCGCACGGTGAAAGAGCTGCTCGAAGAGCCCGCGCTCGCGCTGTGAGCATGGCCGCGGTCTGGTACCGGGTACGCGACCTCGAGGCGGCGCGGGCCTTCTACCGCGACACGCTCGGGTTCGAGGAGGTCTTCGTCGACTTCGACGAGAGCTGGTCGCAGCTGAAGCACGGCGGCATGGAGATCGCACTCGCGCAGGGCGAGCCGGACGAGTCGGGCGGCGTCGCCCACATCGACGTCTCCGACGTGAAGAGCGAGGCGGAGCGGCTGCGTGAGGCCGGGGTGGAGGTAGGAGTCGTCTTCGAGCTGCACGGGCAGATCCGGCTCGTGGACGTGTTCGACCCGGACGGCAACCGCATCCAGCTCGCCCAGTCCCTGGACTCGTAGCGGTGGGCATCGTCCTTCGACGTGGCGGCACCCAGGACGTGCGCTTCCTGCGCGACATGCTCCACCACGCCTACTACTGGCGCGAACGGGTGCCCGGCTCTCTGGTCTCGCGCTACGTGCGGGGCTGGGGGAGGCCCGGCGACACGGCGCTGATCGCGCTCGAGAACGGCTTCCCGGTCGGTGCCGCGTGGTACCGCGTCTTCAGCGACGACGAGCCCGGCTACGGCTTCGTCGACGAGGGGACGCCGGAGCTCGCGATCGCGGTCGTGCCCTCGAAGCGCGGCCACGGGATCGGGGACGAGTTGCTGCAGGAGCTGATCGCGAAGGCGAAAGCCGCGGGCTACGACCGCCTCAGCCTCAGCGTCGAGCCCGGCAACCCGGCCCGCAAGCTCTACGAGCGTCACGGCTTCGCCGTCGTCGACGAGGGAGCGGATGCCTGGACGATGGTCGCCTCGCTAGCATCGAGCCCAGCCAACGAATGAGGAGTTGACCGGACATGGAATGTGACGTCGCCGTCCTGGGCGGAGGCCCCGGCGGGTACACAGCAGCGATCCGCGCGGCCCAGCTGGGCGCGAGGTCCGTCTGCATCGAGCTGGAGCCCGAGCTCGGCGGCACCTGCCTCCGCGTCGGCTGTATCCCGACGAAGGCCTGGGTGCAGACCGCTCATGCGCTCCATCAGGCGGACGAGGTCTTCGCGAAGTTCGGCGTCAACGTCAGCAAGCCCGAGCTCGACTTCGGCCAGGCGGTCGAATGGAAGAACGGCGTCGTGAAGCAGATGACGGGCGGGGTCGCCAGCCTCTTCAAGACGAACGGGGTCGAGTGGGTCAAGGGCCGCGGCCGCTTCACCGGCCCGAACACGATCGCCGTCGAGGGCGCCGAGGACGTCACGTTTAAAAGCGCGATCGTCGCCACCGGTTCCTTCCCGCTCATGCCTCCGATCGACGGGCTCGACTCGCCCCGTTGCGTCGACTCCACCGCCCTGCTCGCACAGACCGAGATCCCGCGACGGCTCGTGATCCTCGGCGGCGGCATCATTGGCTGCGAGTTCGCTTCGATCTTCCAGCGCTTCGGCACCGAGGTGACGGTCATCGAGATGCTCGAGACGCTCATCCCGCAGGAGGACGCCGACGCGGCGAAGGAGCTCGCGAAGCAGTTCGGCAAGCGGGGGATCGCACTCCAGCTCGGGAAGCAGTGCACCGGTGTCCAGGACGACGGCTCGCAGTTGACCGTGTACTTCGGCGAGGGCGAGAGCGTGCAGGCCGACCTGATGCTGGTCTCCGTCGGCCGCGGGCCCGGTCGTCGAGGGCCTCGGGCTCGAGGAGATCGGCGTCGAGCTCGACAAGCGCAAGGGAATCGCCACCGACGAGCACCGGCGGACGACCGTCCCGCACATCTACGCCGTCGGCGACTGCGCCGGCTACTGGCAGCTCGCGCAC
This sequence comes from uncultured Gaiellaceae bacterium, assembly GCA_963763755.1. Lineage (GTDB taxonomy): Bacteria > Actinomycetota > Thermoleophilia > Gaiellales > Gaiellaceae > Gaiellasilicea. The sequence goes on along the minus strand of CAVXQE010000009.1, from coordinate 56,149 downwards.
ACGGCGTTCCGCGAGGGCGAGGTCGCGGCCGAGAACGCCTGCGGCCACGAGGCGACGATCGGCGAGCCGGCGGTGCCGCGGCCGATCTACACCGACCCCGAGATCGCAGGTGTCGGCCTGACCGAGGCGCAGGCGCGCGAGCTGCACGGTGACGACGTCGCGGTGGGGGTCTTCCCGTGGGTGGCGAACGCACGCGCCGTGATGCAGGCGGACACGGTCGGCTGGGTCAAGTCGATCCACGAGACGAAGTACGGCGAGTTGCTGGGCATCGTCATGGTCGGGCCGCACGTGACCGATCTGATCGAGGCCGGCACCGTGGCGATCGATGCCGAGGCGACGGTCGAGACCGTGGCAGACGGCATGACGGCGCATCCGACGCTCTCCGAGGCGATCAAGGAAGCAGGCCTCGTCGCGCTCGGCCGCGCGATCCACTTCCCGAACAAGAAGAAGGCTCCCGCGCAGGCGTAGTGAAATTCGATGCGCAAGGTTTCCGGGGGAGTGGTATCTCAATAGGTAAGGACGTGCCCTCGTCCCCACATAGGGGCCGTGCCGCCCGCCGGCCCCGCCTTTCTCCCAGAGCCGCCCCTTGCCGCAGAGGGGCGGCTCATTTTTTTCACAGAACTGCCGCCTGAAGGGTCGCTTCGCTCCCAAAGGCGCGAAGAGCGACACGTGCGGAGGGGGTTGGTAGCCTCCGCGGCATGTCCATCTTCAACAGGCGGTACGCCGTTCTCGGCTGGCTGACCTGGGTCGGCGCGAAGACCGTTGTGAAGCACAAGGCGAAGCAGGCGGTGCCCGGCACGGTCGAGGGGTCGAAGCGCCCGAACAAGGGTGCGATTGCCGCAGGGGTCGCGGCCGTCGGCAGCGTGCTGTGGTTCTGGCGCCGCAAGAGCTCGAGCGACCAGCCACCCGCCGCCGAAAGCTAGTTCGGCCGTGGCAGTGTTCCGCGCGGCCCTCGACGGCCTGGTTCCGTACGAGCCGGGCAAGCCCGAGGAGGAGCTGCAGCGCGAGCTCGGGCTCGACCGCGTGGTCAAGCTCGCCTCGAACGAGGGGCCCTGGGCCCCGTTTCCCGCCGCGCTCGAAGCCATGGAGCGGAGCGCCCACGGGCTGAACCGCTACCCGGACGGCGGCGCCTTCCATCTCCGCAATGCACTTGCCGAGCGCCACGGCGTCGATGCGGCGAACGTGGTCACCGCAGCGGGCGCAGACGCCGTGATCGGCCACCTCTCGCTCGCGACTCTCGACCCCGGCGATGAGGTCGTGACGGCCTGGCCGTCGTTCATCAGCTACGTCCTGGACACGCTCAAGTTGGGCGCGGTGCCGCAGAAGGTCCCGTTGGTGGACGACCACTACGACCTGGACGCGCTGCTCGCCGCGATCGGTCCGCGCACCAAACTCGTCTACATCGCCACGCCGAACAACCCGACGGGGACGATGACGACGCGCTCGCAGCTCGACTCCTACTTCGATCGCGTTCCCGAGCACGTGCTCACCGTTCTCGATCAGGCGTACTTCGAGTACATCGAGCAGTCGGACTACCCGGACGGTGTCGAGGAGTACGTGAAAGCCGGCCGGCGGGCGCTCGTGCTTCGCACCTTCTCGAAGATCTACGGGCTTGCCGGGCTGCGGGTCGGTTACGGGATCGGGCCGACGGACGTGATCGAGGCGATCGGCAAGACGCGCCGGGCCTTCGACGTCAACACGCAGGCCCAGGTGGCTGCGCTGGCCAGCATCGATGCGTCGGACGAGCTCGCCGAGCGGCGGCGGCTGACCCACGAGGGGCGACAGCAGCTCGAGCGCACGCTCCGTGCGCACGGACTCGAGCCGGCGGGGCCCGCGGTCGCGAACTTCCTCTTCGTGGAGGTGGGGGAGGACGCGCGGCCGCTGTTCGAGGCACTTCTCCGGCAGGGGGCGATCGTGCGGCCGATGGGTGGATTCGGCGCGCCGGGAGCGCTGCGGATCACCGTCGGAACACCGGACGAAAACGCCTTCTTTGCGGCGGCCCTGGCCTCGGTACTGGCCGCGACGACCTAGGCGTCGGCTATCCTGATGCTCTCGCGGGTGCAGTGTGGCCCGCGCTTTCCGTATGCGGACAACGTTGAAGAGAGGCATCGGTCGCGGTGCGACCGTCGAAGCCAATGGACGGCCCGTGCTGCCGCCCGGGGCGCTCTCTCCGATCACGATGTACCGCCAGCCGGAGCCTCCCAGACGTTCGGGCTGGGCGACGTTCCGCACCGCCCTCGGCTGGGCTTTCGTCGTCTTGCTGGTCGCCGTCGGCTCGGCTGCCGGCGGCGCTTATCTCTGGTTCCACCAGAGCGTTGCGGCGGTGGTTGCGACGACTCCCGACGTGAAGGTCGCCGCGAAGCGCCTCGACATCGCACCCGCCGGCGAGCCCGCCACGGCCCTCGTGATCGGCTACGACAAGCGCGCGAACGAAGCAAAGGGCGACCCGTCGCGCTCCGACACGATCATGCTCGTGCGGGCGGATCCGGACACCAAGTCCGTGTCGCTGCTCTCGTTCCCCCGCGACCTCTACGTCAAGATCTACTGCCCAGGCAAGACGACCTTCAGCGCCCGCATCAACGGTGCCTTCTCGGCCTGCGGCACGAAGGGAACGCTCGAGACCGTTCGGAAGCTGACCGGGGTTCCCATCAACTATCTGATCACCGTCAACTTTCGCGGCTTTCACCAGCTCGTCGACTCGCTCGGCGGCGTGTGGATCGACGTCGACCGGCGGTATTTCAACGACCGCGGCGGTGACTTCGGCTACGCCGCGATCAACCTCTTTCCCGGCTACCAGAAGCTCGGCGGCTATCAGGCACTCGACTTCGTCCGCTTTCGCCACACCGACTCCGACCTGTACCGCGTCGCGCGCCAGCAGCTCTTCCTGCGCGCGTTCAAGGATCAGATCCGCTCGAGCGCCGGGCCGCTGGACCTCCCGCGCGTGATCAAGACGATCACCAAGAACGTCGAGGTCGGCGTCGGCGGCAACGCGGAGCTGGACGGCAAGACCGTGCTTCGGTACGCGCTCTTCGCGTACTCGCTCCCGCCCGGCCACTTCTTCCAGTCCAAGCTCGAGGGGATCGAGGAGACGTCCGGCTTCGATCTCCTCGTGCCTCAGGAGAACGTCCAGAAGGCCGTCCAGGAGTTCTCGCACCCGGACGTCGATTCGCCGAAGAAGGCCACACAGGTGGCGCTGAACGAGAAGCCCAAGGCGTCGGTCGACCAGGCGCCCCCGGCACGCCAGACCGCGATCACGGTTTTGAACGGGAACGGGGTCACCGGCTCGGCGGGAACCGCCAGCTACGTCCTCTCCCAACGCGGCTATCAGATGATCTATCCGCCCGACGGTAAGAACGCCAACGCACCGAACTGGAACTACTTCCAGACCAGGATCCACTACGACAAGTCCCAGCCGGGGGCCTTGGCCGCGGCGAAGAAGGTCGCCGTCCTCTTCGGCACCGAGGACGTGAAGCCCGTCAACGCTGTGATCAAGGGTCTCTCGAACGGCGCGATGTTGACGGTGATCGTCGGCCAGACGTTCCACGGCACGCTGGCCGAGGCGCCGGTCGACAAGACTCCGCAGCGCCAGCCGCCGAACGTCGCGCCGGGCGCGGAGGCCTCGCTCGCCCTCCTGCGGGAGCGCGCGCGCAAGGTTCCGTTCAAGGTGATGGTGCCGACCGTGCTCGAGCGCAGCTCGTGGATCGACCGCGAGCGGCCGATCCGCATGTATCGGATCGACCCCGACGGCAAGCACAAGACCATCAGGCTCACGTACCGGACGGGGGCGAGGGAGTACTGGGGTGTCCAGATGACCGACTGGGATGAAGCTCCGGTGCTTTCGGAGCGGAACTTCGTCCGGTCGATCGGAGGGCGAAGCTACGAGCTCCACTACACAGGCCCGAAGCTGCACATGGTCGTGCTCCGGCAGGGGGGTGCGACGTACTGGGTCGTGAACACGCTGCTCGACTCGCTCTCGAATGAGACGATGCTCGCGATCGCGAAGGGTCTCAAGCCGCTCTCGAAGATCAAGTAGGTAGGTTCCGCGCGTGTCCAAGGTCGCTGTCTTCGGTGCCGGCTACGTCGGTCTCGTCACCGGGGCGTGTCTGGCGGAACTCGGCCACGAGGTCGTGGTGCGCGACGTTCTTCCCAACCGCGTCGAACAGCTTCGTGCGGGCGAGGTTCCGATCTGGGAGCCCGGTCTGGAGGAGCTGCTGCGCCGCAACGTCGACCGGCTGACGTACACGCTCGATGTCGGCGAGGCCGTGTCGGACGCCGAATTTCTGTACGTCGCCGTCGGCACACCGCCCACCTATTCGGGCGACGCCGACCTCTCCGCCGTCTGGACGGTCGTCGACGAGCTCGACGGCCTCGACCGGAGGGCCGTCCTCGTGATGAAGAGCACCGTTCCGGTCGGTACCGGCGCGATGGTGCGCCACCGCCTCGACGAGCGGGGGCTCGATCGCGTGGGCTACGCCTCGAACCCGGAGTTCACCGCCGAGGGTACGGCGATCCGCGACTTCCAGCAGCCGGACCGGATCGTGATCGGCTCGTTCGAGGACGAGGACGGGGACGCGGTCGAGGCGCTCCACCGGGGGATCGACGGCCCGGTCGTGCGCTGCGACGTGGCCTCGGCCGAGATGATCAAGCTCGCCGCAAACGCCGCGCTGATGACGAGGATCAGCTTCATCAACGAGATCGCCAACGTGTGCGAGGCGACCGGCGCGGACGTTGTGCGTGTCGCGGAAGGCGTCGGCCTCGACAGGCGGATCGGCTCCAGCTTCCTCCGCGCCGGCATCGGCTACGGCGGCAGCTGCTTCCCGAAGGACTCGCTGGCCCTCAAGCAGCTCGCTGCGAACTCCGGCTACCACTTCCAGCTCCTGAACGCGGTGATCGAGGTCAACGAGCTTCAGAAGCGGCGTGTGATCGGGAAGCTCCAGCACCACCTCGGCAGCCTCCGCGGCAAGACCGTGACGCTGCTCGGGCTTGCCTTCAAGCCGAATACCGACGACGTTCGCGAGGCGCCGAGCCTCGTGCTCGCCGGCCGGCTCGTCGCGGAGGGAGCCGACGTGCGTGCCTGGGATCCAGTCGCGAACGGGAGTGCGGTGCTGCCGCGCGCGACGATCTGCGCCGACCCGCTGGAGGCCCTCGACGGCGCGGACGCGGCCGTGCTCGTGACCGAGTGGTCGCAGCTCGCCGAGCTCGACTGGGCGGAGGCAGCAGCGCGAATGAGCAACCCACTGCTGATCGACGGCCGCAACATGCTCGATCCGGTCGCGATGCGCGACGCAGGCTTCACGTACGAGGGCATCGGCCGCGCGGCGGCCTGAACGATGAGCCTCCCGGCCGTCATTCTCGTCGGAGGGCTCGGCACCCGGCTGCGGCCGCTCACCGACCGCACCCGGAAGGACATGCTGCCCCTCGTCGACCGGCCGCAGCTCGCGTACACCTTCGAGCACCTGCGCCGCCACGGCGTCACGCGCGCAATCGTCTCGTGCGGCTACCTACCGACCCAGATCCAGGAGCACTTCGGTGACCGCTACGGCGAGTTGAGGCTCGAATACAGGATCGAGGAGGAGCCGCTCGGCACCGGCGGCGCGATCCGCTTCGCAGCCGAAGGGATCGACGAGCCGTTCTTTGCGCTCAACGGCGACTCGCTGCGGGAGACCGACCTCGACGCGCTCGTCGCCTTCCATCGGGAGCGTCCCAAGCGCGCGACGATCCTGCTCACGCCCGTCGAGGACCCGACGCGCTACGGGCTCGTGCGGGTGAACGGAGACGGGCAGGTGCGGAGCTTCCTCGAGAAGCCGCGCCCGGAGGAGATCGACACCAACCTGATCAATGCGGGCCTGTACGTGCTCGAGCCGGACGTGCTCGACCTGATCGCACCGGGCCGTCCCGTCTCGATCGAGCGCGAGGTCTTCCCGCTGCTCGTCGACGAGCAGGCTGTCTACGGGATTGCGCTCGCGGGCTACTGGCTCGACATCGGGACACCGGACGCGTATCTGCAAGCGCATCGCGATGTGCTCGAGCGCAACTTCACGACCGAGCTCGGCGACGCGCTCGGCCCCGACTACACGCTGGTCGATCCGGCGGCCGAGGTCAGCCCCGCTGCGCGGCTCGTGCCGCCGGTCTTCGTCGGCGCGGGCGCCAAGATCGGCGCCGGCGCTCGCATCGGCAGCCTGGCGGTGATCGGCGCGGGCGCTCGGATCGGAGAGGATGCGTGCATCGAGTCTTCCGTGATCGGTGCCGGGGCCGTCGTCGGCGCCCGCACGCACGTGGCGGGGTCGATCATTGCCGAGCGGGCCGAGATCGGGGCTGGTTGTGAGGTGCGCGGGCTCTGCGTCGTCGGACCTGGCGCGGAGGTCGGTGACGGGAATATGCTCGACCACGGGATGCGCGTCGCGGCGGACCAGACAATCGCCGCGGGCGCAGTCTCCTTCTCGTGACCGGCATCGACTCTCCGAACATCGACTCGCTCGACCGCTGGGCCTTCGACGTCAGGAAGGTCGAGAAGCCGTGGGGCTACGAGCTGATCTGGGCGCTGACGGATGTGTACTGCGGGAAGGTGTTGTTCGTGAAGGCCGGTGCCGCGCTCAGCCTCCAGTTCCACAACGTCAAGGACGAGTCGTGGCTCGTTCAATCAGGCAAGGCGAAGCTCGAGCTGGGCGAAGTGGGGCAGAAGGCGCTGAGCGAGGAGGTGATCGGAGCCGGTGCGGCATTCCACTACGTGCCCGGCACCGTGCACCGCGTCACCGCGATCGAGGACACCACGATCCTGGAGGTGTCGACGCCGCATCTCGACGACGTCGTGCGGCTCGAGGATCTCTACGGCAGAGAGGGAACCTCCGAGGCCTGACGCAGAACCTTGCCACGGTTGTGGTAAGGTTCTGCGCGATGCAAGCGCTCACCGTTGGCGAGGCGGCCGCCCAGACGGGCTGGTCGGCCCGGATGCTCCGCTATCTCGAGACGACGGGACTCGTCGTTCCCGAGCGGGCGCCGTCCGGCTACCGCCTCTACGGGCTGCGGGAGCTGAATCAGCTCCGCTCGCTGCGCGATCTTCGCGAGCGCCACGCGGTGGAGCTGGACGAGCTCGCGTTCGCCGCCAGACTACGGCGCGAGCCGGCGCTGCGTGGTGCCGTCGAGACGTGGCTGCACGGCAGTACTCCGTCCGCTGACTGGGTGGACTGGGAGCAGCGCAAGCACGAGCGGCTTCTCGTCGCCTGACGATCCACCTACACTGCTCCGCTGACCTGACGAAAGGGATAGATGGCCACAACCAAGCGATATGACGTGAAAGATCTGGGACTCGCCACCGAGGGCGTGCGCCGGATCGCCTGGGCCGACCGGCAGATGCCGGTGCTGGCTGCGATCCGCGAGCGCTTCGAGAGCGAGCTCCCGCTGGCCGGCTACCGCGTCTCAGCGTGCCTGCACGTGACGACCGAGACCGCGAACCTGATGCGCACGCTCCAGGCCGGCGGAGCGGACGTCGTCATCTGCGCGTCCAATCCGCTCTCGACCCAGGACGACGTCGCCGCCGCCCTCGTCGAGGAGTACGGGATCTCGACGTTCGCGATCAAGGGCGAGGACAACGACTCGTACTACCAGCACATCGAGGCTGCGGTCGATCACAAGCCGCACATCACGATGGACGACGGCGCCGATGTGATCGGCGTTCTGCACACCGCCCGCCGCGAGCAGCTCGGCGATGTGATCGCCGGCACCGAGGAGACCACCACCGGCGTGATCCGGCTGAAGGCGCTGGAGCGTGACGGCAAGCTCGGCTTCCCCGTCGTGGCCGTCAACGAGGCGAAGACCAAGCACCTCTTCGACAACCGCTACGGCACCGGCCAGTCGACGCTCGACGGGATCATCCGCGCCACCAACGTCCTTCTCGCCGGACGCACGCTCGTCGTCGCCGGCTACGGCTGGTGTGGCCGCGGCGTCGCGATGCGCGCCAAGGGCATGGGCTCGAACGTCGTCGTCACCGAGGTCGACCCGATGAAGGCGATCGAGGCCGTGATGGACGGCTTCATGGTGATGCCGATGGAGAAGGCTGCCGAGATCGGCGACATCTTCATCACCGCGACCGGCGACAAGTCCGTGATCGCGAAGGGCCACATGGAGCGGATGAAGGACGGCGCGATCCTCGCCAACACCGGTCACTTCAACGTCGAGATCGAGCTGCCCGCGCTCCGCACGCTCGCCACCGACACGCGGCAGGCACGCGAGTTCGTCGAGGAGTTCACGCTCGCCGACGGTCGCCGGCTCTATCTGATCGCCGACGGCCGTCTCGTCAACCTCGCCGCCGCCGAGGGCCATCCGGCCCAGGTGATGGACATGTCCTTCGCGAACCAGGCGCTCTCGGCCGAGTACGTCGTCCAGAACGCCGCCTCGCTCGAGAAGAAGGTCTACGTCGTGCCGGAGGAGATCGACAACGAGATCGCCCGGCTCAAGCTCGCGACCATGGGCGTCGACATCGACCGGCTCACGGAGGAGCAGGCGAAGTACCTGGCCTCGTGGGACGAGGGGACCTAACACCGGAGAGCATCGTTCGTCTGGAGGCCGGCGCGGTCGTCTTGCTCGACCAGCGCCGGCTTCCGGACGAGGAGCTCGAGCTTCGCTGCGAGTCGGCGGCCGAGGTCGCCGAGGCGATCCGGACGCTCGCCGTGCGCGGGGCGCCGGCGATCGGCGTCGCCGCCGCGTACGGCTACGCGCTCGCGGCTGAGCGCGGCGAGGATCTCGACGTCGCCTACCGAGTCCTGGCCGAAGCCCGGCCGACGGCCGTGAACCTCGTCTGGGCGCTCGAGCAAATGCGTGATGAACCGACACCCGAGCGGGCTCGCGCTTTGCACTTAGCGGAAGTTGATCGGTGCAGGTGCATGGGTACACATGCATCAGCCCTCTTCGGACCTGGCACGAAGGCCCTGACACACTGCAACGCCGGCGGCCTGGCGACCGGAGGGTACGGCTCGGCGGTCGGCGCGCTGCGCGCCGCCTGGGAAAGAGGTCTTCTCGAACACGTCTGGGTCGACGAGACGCGGCCGCTGCTCCAGGGCTCGCGCCTGACGGCCTGGGAGCTCGAGGCACTCGGCATCCCGCATGCAGTGATCGCCGATTCGGCTGCAGCGCACCTGATGAGCCGGGGCGAGGTCGACTGCGTCGTGACCGGTGCCGACCGCATCGCCGCGAACGGTGACACCGCGAACAAGATCGGCACCTACGGTCTGGCGGTCGCTGCCGCCCATCACGGGCTCCCGCTCTACATCGTCGCTCCCACTTCCACGATCGATCTCGCGACGCCGACGGGTGCGGAGATCCCGATCGAAGAGCGCGACGGCGCCGAGCTCGGCACGCGTTTTGCCGCCAGGAACCCGGCTTTCGACGTCACGCCCGCCGCCCTGATCGCCGCGATCGTGACGGAGGAGGGCGTGCATCGCGCGCCGTACGCCGAGTCGCTGCCGCGCGCGGTGCACGCATGAAGGCGATCATCCTTGCGGGCGGTTACGCGACGCGTCTGCAGCCACTGACGGACGATCTCTCGAAGTGCCTGCTGCCCGTGGGCGGCCGGCCGATGGTCGACTGGATCCTCGACTCGCTCCGTGCCGTGAACGAGATCGACGCGGTACACCTCGTCACGAACCACCGCTTTGCGCCGGACTTCGAGCGCTGGGCGCTGCAGAGAGAAGGCGTCACGGTCCACGACGACGGGACGACGTCGAACGAGGACCGGCTCGGCGCGATGGGGGACGTCGCGTTCACGCTCGAGCGGGCGGGAATCGAGGACGACGTCCTGGTTGTCGCAGGCGACAATCTCTTCGACTACTCGCTCGCCGACTTCACCGCGTACTGGCGGAGCAAGGGCGTGGCGAGCGCCGTCGCTGTCCTGGACGTCGGCGACCTGCGGCTTGCGTCGCAATACGGGATCATCGACGTCGCCGAGGACGACCGGATCACGTCGTTCGTCGAGAAACCCGACGATCCGCCGAGCACGCTCGCCGCGACCGCGACCTACATCTATCACCGTGATCACGTCCCGCTCGTCGAGCGATACCTCGCCGAAGGCAATGCGCCCGACCAGGTCGGTAGCTTCATCGCCTGGCTGCACGCACGCGAGCCGGTCTATGCGTATCGGTTTGCCGGCAGGTGGCTCGACATCGGCGACAAGGAGCAGCTGCTGGCCGCCGACAACCAGCTCCGCCGCCAGCAGGGTCTGCCCGAGCGAGCCGAGTACCAGCTCGAGATTTAGTCAACCGGCACGATTCGTTCACGCTTTCGTGACAGATCGGGACGTAGCGTCGAAGGTGTGCTGCTCGACCTCCTGCTGCCGAACCGTTGTGCCGCCTGTGCACTGCCCGGGACTGCGCTCTGTCTCGGCTGTCGGGACGCGCTGATCCGACTCGCGCCGCCGCTCTGCGCTCGTTGCGGCTCGCCGGGCGCCTGGCCGGTCCAGCGTTGTGTGGAGTGCAGCGGGCGCAGGCTGGCGTTCGCGTGTGCTCGGGCCGCGATCGTCTACGACGCACGCGCACGCCGGCTTGTTCAGGCGTGGAAGGAACGTGGTCAGCGACGGCTCGCGCGTGAGGCTGCGGCGCTCGTCGTCGAGACGCTCACTCGACCGGACGTCGCGTCGCTCGCCTTCGTTCCGGCCGATGCCGGGCGCGCGCTCGAGCGTGGGCACCGGCCGGCCGAGGCACTCGCCGACCAGCTCGGCCGTCTCTGGGAGCTGCCGGTGCAGCGGCTCGTCGGGCGGGCGCGCGCGGTCGAGCGGCAGCGAGGACTGGGGCTGAAGGAGCGGCGCCGAAACGTCGCCGGTGCGTTCGTCTCCGCGCGCGCCTCGCCGACGCGCGTCTGCCTGATCGACGACGTCTACGCGAGCGGCGCGACCGCCGCCGCAGCCGCTTCCGCGCTGCGGCGGGGCGGCGCCCGGAGAGTGGAGGTGGTGACGTTCGCACGAGCGGTGCGCTGAGTTTCTGACAATTGGGAACGGGCTTCGTTAACCTGGGTTGATCCCCGGATGAAGGAGAACGTGATGCGACTCGAGGTCAAGGGCCGAAACGTCGATGTCAGCGATCTGATCCGGAGATACGCCGAGGAAAAGCTCGAGCGAGTCGAGCGGCAGCTTCCCGAGGCGACCCAGATCGAGGTGGAGCTGGCGTTGGAGACCAACCCCTCGATCAGTGCGGATCACATCGCCGAAGCGACGGTCTGGGCGAAGGGGACGACCCTACGTGTCCGCGAGAGCTCGAACGCGTTCGAGACCTCGATCGACCAACTCTCGGACAAGCTCGAGCGCCAGGTGAAGCGCTACCGCGAGAAGCGGAGCCGGCGAGAGACCGGTCGGCGCGCAAACGGATCTCAGCCTGTCGAGCCGTCCTTCTCCGGCGAGCAGCTGGACAGGATGATCGTGAAGTCGAAGCAGTTCGATCTGCAGCCACTCACGCCAGACGAGGCGGCGGTCGAGCTCGAGCTCATCGGACACGACTTCTTCGTCTTCACGAATGCCGAGACCGGTCTGACGAACGTCGTCTACCGCCGCCGTGCCGGCGCGTACGGTCTGATCGAGCCACAGGACTAGATTGGGCTTCTTCCGGCGCGACCGGCCGCTGCACGAGCAGTTGGCCGAAGAAGGCGGTATCGAGTTCGGGCCTGAGCCAAGCGGGATGGAGCGGACGCCGTCACGTCTGGCGGGACTCATGCACGGCCTCGCGGACGGCTTCCTGACGGCGCCGCCGGATGAGTTCGGGAACCCGTCGCCGCTCGGCGAGGTCGGGGTTCACGGAGTCCCGCGGGCACGCCGGTGGGACGTCGTGGCGAGCGCCCGGGCGGAGCTGCCGGTCGACGAGGTGCACTTCGCCGCACTGCCCGACGGAACACTCATCGTCGACGAAGACGTGCCGGACGGTTCGCTGACGCCCCTGGCGGAGGCGATCGAGGTGACGCTGAATCCGCCCTACCGTGCCGAGGCCGTGAAGCGGGAGGACGACGTCTGGGCCGTCGCGGCGAGCAGGATCCAGGTACGCGAGTTTTCCGACACCGAAGGCGACGAGCTGGAGCTCGTCGAGGACGGCAACGTCGTGATCGGACGCCGTCTCGACGGCGACCTGTTCGAGGTCGAGGTGACGCCGCTCTAGAAGGAGCTGGCCAAGAGGGCCCACGCGGTGAACCCGAGCGTTCGATTCGAGCCGTACACGATTCCCCGCCGGCCGAGCTGAGCCTGGAAGCGCGGCTCGAGCGTCCGGAACAGCGTCTCTTTGCCGTTCGTGATCAGCTTGAGCCGGAGCTGCCGCCCGAACCCGTAGGCCGCGATCCCCTGCGAGTAGCCGAGGAACCGCGAGCCCTGCGGCAAGGGGATCAACCGAGTCGCGTCACCGTTGTGAATCTCGAGGGCGGTCGGAGTCTTGACGATCAGGCCCGGGGCGGCGAGCACGGCGTCCTGGACGAAGCCGGGCTCGAACTCCCGCTCCCGAAGCAGCTTGCCGGCGAGTGAGATCGTCAGCACATGGCCGCTCTCGAGCACCGCCGCATAGCCGCGAGAGTGAGCGCTCAGCGAGACGACGCGGTCGGGAGCGGTCAACGTGAAACGCCTCGAGCCGTTCGGTGCGAGCACGACGATCTTGTTCCCGGTCGCGTAGGGGAGCGAGCCTTCCCAGACGTCCCCGAGGATCACGGGCGCCGGGCCGTCGACATCGGCCGTCAGGAAGGCGATTCGCCGCGCCTTCGCGTTGCGGCCCCTTCGTCCAGAGCGACCATTCGCGGATGTTTCCGCCGATGTAGGTCAGCCAGAGCGCGCGCCCGCCGGTGGCGATCACGCCGGCGACACCGCTGCCGGTGCTGGTGCTGACGAAGCAGTGGCTCGCAATCCGCTTGTCGCTGCGGGTGGCGACGTCCCAGAGCCGGATCTCGTGGCAGCGCTTCCTGTATTCGTCCGAGTAGGCGGCCTCGGTGCCCGCGATGCTCGCGGCCGAGATAGGCCCGGCCACCGGCCGCTCGCGCACCGTCGCCGCGGCTGCAGCCGGCGCGAGCGCGAGAACCAGAATGAACAGGAGAAGCCGCCGCATGCTCAGAAGCTAGCGCGCGCGTGTTAGCCGGCCGTGAAGCCGAAGTGAGAAAACTGCGCAGCGGCTACCCTACGTCGATGCCAACCGCAGATTTTGGGAAGCTGGAGAAGGTCCTTCGCATCGGCGAGGGCCGGCGCATGAAGCGGCTCGCCCAGCAGGCGAACTACATCGCGTCGCTCGAGCCGGACTTCCAGAAGCTCTCCGACGAGGAGCTTCAGGGCACGACCGCCGCGCTGCGCCAGCGGCTCGAGAACGGGGAGTCGCTCGACGAGTTGCTCTTCGAGGCCTACGCGGCCGCGCGCGAGGCGCGCTGGCGCGAGTCGGAGCAGCGGATGTTCGACGTCCAGATGATGGGCGGCATCGTCCTGCACGAGGGCGACATCGCGGAGATGAAGACCGGTGAGGGCAAGACGTTCGTCGCCGCACTCGCGCTCTACCTGAACGGGCTCCCCGGCACCGGCGTCCACCTCGTCACGACCAACGACTACCTCGCCAAGCGTGACGCCGAGTGGAACCGCCCCGTCTTCGAGCGCCTCGGGATGACCGTCGGCTTCATCCAGAACATGATGCCGTTCGCCGAGCGGCGCGAGGCGTACGCCTCCGACATCACCTACGGCACGAACTCCGAGTTCGGCTTCGACTATCTGCGCGACAACATGGCGGTCAGCAAGGAAGGGCTCGTGCAGCGCAGCCACTCCTTCGCGATCGTGGACGAGGTCGACTCGATCCTGATCGACGAGGCGCGGACGCCGCTGATCATCTCCGGCGAGCCCGAGACGGCCGCGACGACGTACTACGACTTCGCGCGCATCGTCAAGGAGCTGACCGGCGCGCCCGCAACGCGGAAGAGCGAGAAGGGCGAGGACGAAACCGAGCTCTCCGGCGCCGACTACCTCTACGACGAGAAGCACAAGACCGTCTCCCCGGCGCAGAAGGCGATCGACACGATCGAGCGCGCGCTCGGGATCGAGAACCTCTACGACCCGCGGAACGTCGAGCTCGTCAACCACCTGATCCAGGCGCTGAAGGCCGAGTCGCTCTACCAGCGGGACGTCGACTACGTGATCCAGGACGGCGAGGTCAAGATCGTCGACGAGTTCACGGGCCGGATCATGGAGGGACGGCGCTGGAGCGACGGGCTCCACCAGGCGGTCGAGGCGAAGGAGGGCGTCCGGATCCAGGAGGAGAACGTGACGCTCGCCACGATCACGCTCCAGAACTACTTCCGCCTCTACGAGAAGCTCGCCGGCATGACCGGCACCGCGAAGACCGAGGAGAAGGAGTTCGTCGAGATCTACAACCTGCACGTCGTCGAGATCCCGACCAACGTGCCGGTCACCCGCCGCGACGAGAACGACTACATCTTCAAGACGAAGGAAGCCAAGTTCACGGCCGTCGTCGAGGACATCAAGGAGCGCCACGAGAAGGGGCAGCCCGTCCTGGTCGGCACGATCGCCGTCGAGACCTCGGAATACCTCGCGGAGCTCCTCAAGCGCCGCGGCGTGCCGCACAACGTGCTGAACGCCAAGGAGCACGAACGCGAGTCCGAGATCATCAAGGACGCGGGGCAACCCGGGCTGGTCACGATCGCGACGAACATGGCCGGTCGTGGCGTCGACATCAAGCTGGGCGAGGGAGTCGTCGAGCTCGGCGGCCTCTACGTGCTCGCCACCGAGCGACACGAGTCACGCCGGATCGACAACCAGCTCCGTGGCCGCTCCGGCCGTCAGGGCGATCCGGGCGAGACCCGCTTCTACCTCTCCGGCGAGGACGATCTCGTCCGCCTCTTCGCCGGCGACCGGATCAAGAACATCATGGAGCGCTTCAAGCTCCCGGACGACCAGCCCATGGAGGCGAAGATCCTCTCGAACCAGATCGAGAACGCGCAGAAGAAGGTCGAGGAGCAGAACTTCGTCGCGCGGAAGAACGTCCTCAAGTACGACGACGTGATGAACACGCAGCGGCAGGTGATCTACGAGCAGCGGCGCCGCGTCCTCGACGGTGACGACCTCTCCGACGACGTGCGCGAGTGGATCCGCGAGACCGTCGAGGCGGGCGTCATGAACGCGACCGAGGGTGAGTTCGCGGAGGAGTGGGATCTCGGGGCGCTCGTCACCCAGATGCAGTCGCTCTACGGCAGCGACATCACAGTCGAGGAGCTGCGCGAGGAAGTCGAGCTCGAGCGCGAGGCTCTGATCGAGGAGTTCGTCGACGACGCGATCGAGACGTACAACGAGAAGGAAGAGTCGTACGGCCCGGATCTGATGCGCGAGATCGAGCGCTACGTGATCCTCCAGGTCGTCGACTCACGCTGGCGCTCGCACCTCGACTCGATGGACTACCTGCGCGACGGCATCCACCTGCGCGCGATGGCCCAGAAGGACCCGCTCGTCGAGTACCGCGCCGAAGGCCACGCGATGTTCGAGGAGCTCGGCGGCGTGATCCGCGAGGAAGTCGTGCTGACGCTCTTCCACGCTCAGATCCAGGTCGAGCCCCAGCAGCTGGAGCCGCAGCAGGGGAACGGCAACCTCGTCTACGAGCACGAGACGGCCGCCGGCGCCGACGCGATCTCGGCCGCGGGCAGCGCGGCGGGCTCGGTCGGCACATCGTTCGCGGCGCAGGGAGGCGGCACGGCAACCGCGACGGCCGTGAACGAGCACAAGGACATCGGCCGGAACGATCCCTGCTGGTGCGGGAGCGGCAAGAAGTTCAAGAAGTGCCACGGCGCCTAGCACGGGCTCTCCTAGCCGCGCGCCCACTTTTACGATTCGCGACTATGATCCGGGCCGTCCGAGTGCTCGGATGTCCGAAAAGCTCTTTGTCTTTTGTAGCGTAGGATCCCCCATCGCCCTGCGGCGGCGTTTCACTCGTCCAGTAACCCTCGCAGGAGGAAGTCGATGACAAGAAGCATTCTCGCCGCGGTGGCTGTCGTTCTCGCCGCGGCCATTCCCTCGAGCGCGGCTGCGCTCAGCGATGCTCAGGAGCCCAGCCTCGACTCCTACATCGTCGTCCTGAAGCCCGATGCCGCCCGATCCGACGCCAGCGCTCGGTCGGCGCGTCCGCTCGTGTCGACCGTGGCCCAGGAGTTGAGCCGGGCCCACAGCGCCGACGTGACGGCCGTCTATCAGTACGCCCTCAAGGGCTTCGCCGCCAGGCTGTCCGCCGACCAGGCCGACGCACTGACCAACGACCCCCGCGTCGAGTACGTCGAGCAGGATCAGGTGTTCCACACGCTCGCGACCCAGACTCCTGCGACCTGGGGGCTCGATCGGGTCGACCAGCGCGACCTGCCGCTCAACAACACCTACACCTACAACCAGACGGGGCAGGGCGTTCAGGCCTACATCATCGACACCGGGATGCGCGCGACCCATCAGCAGTTCACCGGCAGGGTCGGCAACGGATTCACGGCGATCAACGACGGAAACGGCACCAACGACTGCAACGGCCACGGCACGCACGTCGCCGGCACCGTCGGCGGCACGACGTACGGCATCGCGAAGCAGGTCACGCTCCACGCGGTGCGTGTTCTCGACTGCTCGGGCTCGGGCTCGAACGCGGGTGTCATCGCCGGCGTGGACTGGGTCACCCAGAACCACGGCTCGCCGGCGGTCGCCAACATGAGCCTCGGAGGCGGCGTCTCCTCGGCGCTCGACCAGGCCGTCGCCAACTCGATCAGCTCGGGTGTCAGCTACGCGATCGCCGCGGGCAACTCCAACGCCAACGCGTGCAACAGCTCTCCCGCGCGCGTTCCGTCGGCCAACACGGTCGGTGCGACGACCAACACCGATGCTCGCTCCTCGTTCTCGAACTTCGGCACGTGCGTCGACATCTTCGCGCCGGGCTCGAACATCACCTCGTCCTGGAACACCAACGACACCGCCACGAACACGATCAGCGGTACGTCCATGGCGACTCCGCACGTGACCGGTGCTCTCGCGCTCTATCTCCAGACGAATCCGGGCGCCTCGCCGACTGCGGCGACTCAGGCGCTGATCGACAACTCCACGCCGAACAAGGTCACGAACCCGGGCACCGGATCTCCGAACCGCCTGCTGTTCACCGCTCTTCGGCGGAGGATCTCCCGGAGACACCACGCCGCCGACGACGTCCATCACCTCGCCGGCCAACGGCGCCACCGTGAGCAACACGGTCACGGTCGCAGCCAACGCGAGCGACAACGTCGGCGTCAGCCGCGTGGAGCTCTACGTGGACGGCGTCCTGACCGGCTCGGACACGACCGCGCCGTACCAGATCGCCTGGAACACGACCACCGCCACGAACGCCGGTCACGGGCTCCAGACGAGGGCCTTCGACGCCGCCGGCAACGTGGGCTCGAGCACGGTCGTGAACGTGACCGTGAGCAATGCCACGGGTGGAGGCGGCCAGCTGATCGTCAACGGCGGCTTCGAGGGCTCCGCCTCGCCGTGGACGCTCTCGGGAGCCGCGTTCTGGTCGACGGGGGGTAATCACCACTCCGGCACGGGCTACAGCATCCTCGGCGCCTCGAACAACGCGAGCGGCGCCGAGTACCAGACAGTGAGCATCCCGGCGGGCCATCCGGCGAATCTCACGTTCTGGCTCAACATCACGACGAGCGAGTCCCTGTCGACGGCCTTCGACTTCGTCTTCGTGGAGGTCCGAAGCACCTCGGGGGCGTTGCTGGGCACGCTCGGCAGCTTCAGCAACCGCAACGCGACGACGAGCACGAACTCGTACACGCAGCGGGCGTTCAGCCTCGCGGCCTGGAGAGGGCAGACGGTGCGGCTTCAGTTCCGGGGCACGACGGACGTGTCGCTGCCGACGAGCTTCCGCATCGACGACGTCTCGTTGAGCTGATCCGCACGCGAGGGGGGCGGTCACACGGCCGCCCCCCTCAGCTGCGGGTAACCCGTAGCAAGCTCAGCGTCGACCCTGACGCGGCGCTGAAGAAGCCGCTCGATCATGGCTGGCTCCACAACTCGCAGGAGGAGCCGACATGAAGAATCGACTGATTGCCGCAGCTGTCGTGGCGGTCGTTGGGGGCATTGGGGTCGCCGCAACAGGCGCGGTGACGGCGAGTGCCGTGACGTCGTCCAAGGTCGTACTCGTCGGATTGAACGAGTTCAACATCGTGCCCAGCAAGCAGGCGTCTCCGGCCGGAAAGGCCACCTTCGTGCTCAAGAACAGCGGCAAGGCGACGCACGAGTTCGTGGTCGTCAAGACGGCCAAGCCGGCAGGGAATCTCATGAAGGGCAACGAGGCGGACGAAACCGGTGCCGTCGGTGAGGTCGGCGAGTTGAAGCCCGGCCAGACGAAGAAGCTGACTCTGACCCTGACGACGGGTCACTACGCTCTGCTCTGCAACCTGCCAGGGCATTACAAAGGGGGCCAGTTCGTCGACTTCTACGTCCGCTAGGGCCGCCCAACCTGTCCGGGGCCGCCACTTGGCTACGATCGACGCATGTCCGAGACCGCGATCCCGCTCGACCAGCAGCTCGAAGAGATCAGAGCCCAGCTCGCCTGGGTTCGTGATTACCTTTGACCCCGACGCGGTAGCATCCCGCGTCGCCGAGCTCGAGCAGGAGCTGGGCGAGCCGGGCTTCTGGGACGACCAGGCTCGAGCCACCGCCGTCTCGACCGAGCACTCTCGCCTCTCGAAGCGCCTCGAGCGCTACGAACGGCTTCAGAGCGAGTACGACGATGCCGCCGAGCTGCTCGAGCTCGAGCCCGATCTGACCGACGACATCGCAGCCCAGCTGCAGCCGCTCCGGCGAGAGCTCGAGCGCCTGCAGGAGGACGCCCTCTTCAACGGCGAGTACGACACGGGCGACGCCGTCGTGTCGGTGCACGCCGGCGCAGGCGGTACCGACGCGCAGGACTGGACGGAGATGCTCCTGCGCATGTATCTCCGCTGGGCCGACGACCGCGGCTTCCAGACCGAGCTGGTCGAGGCGAGCCCCGGCGAGGAAGCCGGCCTCAAGTCGGCCACCGTGACGGTCAAGGGCGAGAACGCGTACGGCCTCTTCAAGGCCGAGCGCGGTGTGCACCGGCTGGTGCGTCTCAGTCCGTTCGACAGCGCCCACCGCCGTCACACGGCATTCGCGCAGGTCGTCACCGCACCGCTGTTGCCGGAAGACAGCGCGGTGGAGATCAACGAGGACGATCTGCGCATCGACACCTACCGGGCGTCAGGGGCCGGCGGCCAGCACGTGAACAAGACGGACTCCGCGGTCCGGATCACGCATCTTCCGACCGGGATCGTCGTGCAGTGCCAGAACGAGCGCTCGCAGACCTCGAACAAGCAGACGGCGATGCGGATCCTCAAGTCACGGCTCGTCGAGCTCCAGGAGGAGCAGCGTGAGGCCGAGCTGGCGAAAGAGCGGGGCGCCGCGCAGGACATCGGCTTCGGGAGTCAAATCCGGAGCTACGTGCTCCAGCCCTACCAACTCGTCAAGGATCTCCGCACCGGCTACGAGGTCGGCAACGCCCAGGGCGTGCTGGACGGCAACCTCGACGGGTTCGTGCGCGAGTACCTCCTCGCAAAGGCGACCGGGAAGGCTGTCTAACCACCCTGTCGGCTAGAATGGTTCTTCCCACAGATGCCGGAGCGGCTCTTGTGTGGCCGACTTCCCCCTCGATTCCGGTGGCTGATCAGAACTTGCAGACAGACGTGACTGAAACGACGGTCCAGACTCCAGCGCCGCAGAACGGTGTGCCGATCGACGCCTCGATCGCGGGGACGATGATCGTGTTCGACGGCGTGACGAAGGTCTACGACCCGAACGTCGTCGCCCTGAACGACGTTTCGTTCGTGATCGAGAAGGGCGAGTTCGTCTTCGTCGTCGGCGCCTCCGGCTCGGGCAAGTCGACGATGATCCGCCTGCTCCTGAAGGAGCTCGAGCCGAGCTCTGGACGGATTCTCGTCGGCGGCCGCGACCTCACACGGCTCAAGCATTCCAAGGTGCCGCTCCTCCGCCGCAACGTCGGCTGCGTCTTCCAGGACTTCAAGCTGCTCCCGAACCGCACTGCGGCGGAGAACGTGGCCTACGCGCTCAAGGTCCAGGGCGACAGCAACGCGAACATCCGCCGCAAGGTGCCGGAGGTGCTCTCGCTCGTCGGGCTCTCCGACAAGGTGAGCTCGTTGCCGGACGAGCTCTCGGGCGGCGAGCAGCAGCGCGTCTCGATCGCGCGCGCGGTCGTCAACCACCCGCCCCTCCTGATCTGCGACGAGCCGACCGGGAACCTCGACCCGGACACCTCGGTCGGGATCATGCAGCTGCTTTACCGGATCAACCGTGCGGGTACGACGATCCTGATGGTCACCCACGACCGCGAGATGGTGGACAAGATGCGCCGGCGCGTGATCGCGCTCGAGGACGGCAGGCTTGCTCGCGACGAACGGCGCGGAGGCTACGAGAGCGAATGAGGCAGTTCAAGCTCCTGTTCTCGGAGTCGATCCGGTCGCTCGGCGCGAACCTCTCGACCACGATCGCAGCGACGATGACCGTCCTGATCGGGATGTTCCTGCTGGGGCTGTTCATCGCGCTCGGCTCCTGGGCGCAGGCGTTCGGCGACAACCAGAAAGAGAAGCTCCTGACCAAGGTCTACTTCTGCACCGAGTCGACGTGCGCCAAGCCGGCGAGCCAGGCGCAGATCAACGCCGTCCGGGTCAAGCTCGCCTCCGACCCGCTGGTCAAGAGCGTCGACTTCGTCTCCAAGGCCGAGGCGCTCGAGCGCATGCGCAAGCTGCAGCCGGAGATCGTCGAGAACCTGCCCGGCAACCCGCTCCCGGACGCGTTCGAGGTCGCGGCGCACGACGGCAGCGACATCAAGGCGATCAGCCACAATCTGAGCACGCCGACGCTTCCACCCGGCGTGGAGAAGATCAACGACGGCGGCGAGGTCTCAGCCCGTGTCGTGACAGTCGCTCGCGTCCTCTCGACCGCGTTTGCGATCGCGACGATCATCCTCCTCGTCTCGTCGGCGCTCCTGATCGCGAACACGATTCGGCTCTCGATCTTCTCCCGCCGCCGGGAGATCGAGGTGATGAAGCTCGTTGGAGCGACGAACTGGTTCGTCCGCGGCCCGTTCATGCTCGAAGGACTGATCTGCGGCGTCGTGGGATCGCTGATCGCGGTGCTCCTCCTCCTGATCGGCAAGGCGGTCGTGCTCGAGCGAATCAGCTCCCATTTCGACGCGGGTGCGGGCGTCGACGCCTGGTCGTTTACGACCATCTCGCTGATCGTCATCCTCGTCGGCCTGACCGTCGGGGCGGTCGGGTCGGGCATCACGATACGCCGCTTCCTCCAGGTCTAGGTTCAAGTGGCCTCTCGCCGCGAGCATCGCGGCCGCCAGAAGCGGCCCAGCCGCGGGCAACGCCGTCAGCGGCGCGCCGCGCACATCCGCGTCCCCGAGCCGGAGATCGTCCTCCCGTTCCGGCGCACGGAGCCGGAGACCGTCGTCGCGCACGTCGGGCCGACCAACTCGGGCAAGACGCACTCTGCACTCGAGTTCCTCGCCGATACGGGCCGCGGCGTCTTCGCAGCACCGCTCCGAATGCTCGCCCAGGAGGCGCATCGCCGCCTGAGCGCCCAGCTCGGAGCGGAGCATGTCGGCCTCGTCACGGGCGAGGAGCGCGTGAACGAGCACGCTCCGATCATCTGCTGCACGGCTGAGATGGCCCCTCTCTCGGGTGAGGTGTCTGGTCCTCGACGAGGTGCAGTGGGCCGACGACGCCGAGCGCGGCTCGGCCTGGACGCGGCTGCTCCTCGCGGGCGAGTACCGGCACATCCTCCTTCTCGGCGCCGTCGAGGCGCTGCCGCTGATCGAGAACGCGTTCCCCGAGGCCGAGGTGCGCTTCTTCGAGCGCAAGGCGCCGCTCGACTGGACGGGCGCGGTCTCGTTCCAGAGCCTTCGGCCCGGCACGGTCGTGGTCGCGTTCAGCCGCCGTGCCGTGCTCGCGCTCGCCGGCGAACTCAACCGCCGGCAGCCGGGGAAGGTCGCGGTTCTCTACGGCGCGATGCCCCTTGCCTCCCGCCGGCTGGAGATCGAGCGGTTCGTGAACGGCGAAGCCACCGTCTGTTGCGCCACCGACGTGCTCGGCCACGGCGTCAATCTCCCCTGCGAGACGCTGCTCTTCGCCGAGTCACAGAAGTTCGACGGCGAGGAGCGGCGCGACCTTCACGCCTGGGAGATCGCGCAAATCGCCGGCCGTGCCGGCCGCTTCGGGCTCGTCGAGCGCGGCCACGTCGGTGTCCTCACGGGGATCGTCTGGGCGAACGCCGACCCCGATCTGATCAAGTCCGCGCTCGTCCCGCACGTGCAGCTCCCCGGCGGCCACATGGGCTACCGGATCGTCGACACCGCGCGGCTGCGGCCGCGGCTCGAGGACCTGCCGGTCGACTCGCCGCAACAGCTTTCCGCCTCGCTTCGGGCGTGGCACTCGGCCGCGCTGCGCAAGTGGGCGACCGAGGGCTGGCTGGCGGTGGAGTCGATCGGCCCGCTACTCGTTCGGCTCGATGCGGTGCAGCGCCGCTTGCTCGAGCGCGGCCGCAAGCTACCGCTCGAGCAGCTCTGGAAGCTCATCAACGCACCGGTCGACGAGGACAACGTCGAGCTGCTCGCGACGCTTGCGCTGGCACTCGCCGGCGATCGCGCACAGCGGCCGGTCCTCCAGTGGCTGCTCGACCCAGGCCGCCTGCGCGACGCCTCGCTCGAGGACGCCGAGCAGACCGCGCGGACGGCGAGCATTCTCCGCTGGTTCGCACTCCAGTACCCGGACGTCGGTGGGGTGACGCTCGAGAAGGCGGCCGAGCTGGAGGAGGCCGCGGCGCGCCGTGTGAGCGAGAAGCTGGCAGCCGAGGTCAACTCACCCTCGGTCGGCCGGTGCAAGTCGTGCGGCCAGAGCTGCGCCCCCTGGTTCGCCCTCTGCGAGAGGTGCTACGGCCGGCGGTAGTGGATCGTCACTGCCATCGTCGCCACGATCACGATCGCGGCGACGATGTTCGGCACGATCATGGCCCAGTTTCCGAGCGCGATCCCGTACGCGAGCCAGAGCAGGAAGCCGACGAAGAGCACGGTCATGTATCCGACCGAGACCCCGTGCGACGAGCGGTGATGAACGATCTTGCGCATCTGGAGCACGGGGGACACCGCCATCGCGATTCCCCACGTCGCCGCGGAAAAGGCGAGGACGGTTTCCACTGCCGCACCGTACCTACAATCGCCTGATGGCCAAACCCACCGGAACGAAGCTGATCGCGGAGAACCGCCGCGCCCGCCACGACTACGAGTTGCTCGAGCGTTTCGAGGCTGGAATGGTGCTCACCGGCACCGAGGTGAAGTCGCTGCGCGACGGCCGCGTGACGCTCGCGCAGGCCTACGCGGACGTCCGCGACAACGAGGTGTGGCTCATCGGCGCCGACATCGCGATCTACGACCAGGGGAACAGCCAGAACCACCTGCCGACCCGCGACCGGAAGCTTCTCCTCCACCGCGGGGAGATCGCCTCGCTCGTCGGCAAGGTGCGCGAGAAGGGCCAGACGATCGTGCCGACGCGCCTTTACTTCAAGGACGGTCGCGTGAAGATCGAGCTCGCGCTCGCCCGGGGCAAGGAGAAGGGCGACAAGCGCCGTGACATCGCAGACCGTGAGTCGAAGCGCCAGATAGAGCGTGCGGTGAAGTCCCGCCGCTAGCTGGTGGCGCGCGCCACGAGGGAGGAGTAGGCTCGCGGCGATTCCACCGCCGACGAGGAGGCAACTGTGAGACGCGTCTCTCTTGCTGTCAACGGTGTCCGCCACGAGCTCGACCTGGAGCCCCGTGAGCTCCTCGTCTACGTGCTGCGCGACCGTCTCGGACTGACCGGGACGAACGTCGGCTGCGACACGTCCTCATGCGGCGCCTGCACCGTGCTCGTGAACGGCGAGTCGGTGAAGTCCTGCACTGTGCTCGGCGTCCAGGCGGACGGGTACGACGTGACCACGATCGAGGGTCTCGCCGACAACGGCGATCTCCATCCGATCCAGCAGGCGTTCCACGAGCACCACGCCCTGCAGTGCGGCTACTGCACGCCGGGCATGGTCCTGGCGACGGCAAGCCTGCTCGCGGACAACCCGGAGCCGACCGAAACCGAGATCCGGCACGCGCTCGAGGGCAACCTCTGCCGGTGCACCGGCTACCAGAACATCGTCGAGGCCGTGCAGAGCGCGGCCGCCGTGGCATAGGGGAGAGGACAGATGGCCACTACCGAGACCCGTACCAGCAGCCGTGTCGTCGGCACCTCGGTGCCGCGCAAGGAGGACAACAAGCTCGTCACCGGGCACGGGCAGTTCATCGACAACATCAATCTTCCCGGCCAGCTCTGGCTGTCGGTCGTGCGCAGCCCGTATGCGCACGCCACGATCAAGAGCGTCGAGCTGAAGGCGGCGCGCGAGCTGGAGGGCGTCGTCGCGGCGTTCAGCGGCGCCGAGCTCGCCGCCGACTGGGCCGGATCGCTGCCCTGCGCCTGGCCCGTGACGGAAGAGATCAGGATGCCCTCGCACTTCCCGCTGGCGTTCGACAAGGCTCGCCACGTCGGAGACGGCGTCGCGGTCGTCGTCGCCGACTCGAGGGAGATCGCGAAGGATGCAGCGGAGCTCGTCGAGGTGGAGTACGAACCGCTCGATGCGGTCACGGACGTCGGCCGTGCGCTCGACTCCGGTGCTCCGCTCGTCCACGACGACCTCGAGACCAACGAGTGCTACGTGTGGAAGCTCGATGCCGGCGAAGTGGAGCAGGCGTTCGCCGCTGCCGAGGTGACGGTGAAGCGCAACTACCGCCAGCAGCGCCTGATTCCCGTCGCGATGGAGCCGCGCGGAGCCATCGCGCACCAGATGCCGGGGACGGACGAGCTGACGCTCTGGTCATCCACCCAGATCCCGCACATTCTGCGGCTCACGCTCGCGGGCGTCGTCGGCGTCCCCGAAGCCCGGTTGCGGGTGATCGCCCCCGACGTCGGCGGCGGGTTCGGCTCGAAGCTCGACGTGTACGCCGAGGAAGCGCTCTGCCTCGCGCTTGCGCGCCGGCTCAAGAAGCCGGTCAAGTGGATCGAGGAGCGCTCGGAGGGCTTCAACGCGACGATTCACGGCCGCGACGTCCTCCAGGAGATCGAGCTCGCCGCGACTGCGGAGGGGAAGATCACGGCCGTCCGGGTGCGGCTCGTCTCCGCGATGGGCGCCTATCTGCAGCTCGTCACGCCTGGGATCCCGTTGCTCGGGGCCTGGGTCTACGGCGGCTGCTACGACATCGCCGCCTACAGCCTGGAGTGCACCGGTGTCTTCACGCACACGACGCCGACCGATGCGTACCGCGGCGCGGGCCGCCCGGAGGCGACGTATGCGATCGAACGGGCGGTCGACGCGCTCGCGATCGAGCTCGAGATGGATCCGGTCGAGCTACGGCGGCTCAACTTCATCACCGAGTTCCCGGCGACGATCGCGTCTGGGCTCACGATCGACTGCGGCGACTACAACGCCTCGCTCGACCGCGCGCTCGAGCATCTCGACCTCGATGCGGTACGCGCCGAGCAGGCCGAGCGGCGCGCGCGCGGCGACACGAAGGAGCTGGGCATCGGACTGTCGACCTACGTCGAGATGTGCGGGCTCGCTCCGTCCGGGATTCTCGGTGCGATCCGCTACGTCGCCGGAGGCTGGGACGCCGCCACGATCCGCTGCCTGCCGAGCGGCACGGTGCAGGTGCTCACCGGCACGTCGCCGCACGGCCAGGGACACGAGACGGCGTGGTCGCAGATCGCGGCCGACGAGCTCGGCTACGGCGTCGACGAGATCGAGGTGCTGCACGGCGACACGACCGTCAGCCCGCTCGGGATGGACACCTACGGCAGCCGCAGCCTCACGGTCGGCGGGATCGCGCTCCACCAGGCGGCGCAGAAGATCGTCGCCAAGGCGCGCACGCTCGCGGCCCATCAGCTGCAGGTGCCCGAGGACGAGCTCGACTACGAGGACGGGACGTTCACGGCCGGCGACAAGTCGGTGACGATGAAGGAGCTCGCGTTCGCGGCCTGGCACGCGCACGACATCCCGCCGGGCTTCGAGCCGGGGCTCGAGGCGACGGCCGTCTACGACCCGCCGAACTTCAGCTGGCCGGGCGGCGCGCACGCGGCTCTGGTGGAGGTCGACACCGAGACCGGCGACGTCCAGCTGCTCCGCTACGTCGCCGTCGACGACGTCGGCAAGGTGATCAATCCGATGATCGTCGACGGGCAGATCCACGGCGGCATCACGCAGGGGATCTCGCAGGCCCTCTACGAGGAGGCGATCTACGACGAGGACGGCGCCCTGCTGACGTCCTCGCTCACGAACTACCTGGTTCCGTCGGCGGTCGAGGTGCCCTCGTTCGAGCTCGACCGCACCGAGACGGCGAGCCCGACGAACCCGCTCGGGGTCAAGGGAGTGGGCGAGACGGGGGCGATCGCCTCGCCGGCGGCGGTGATGAACGCCGTCGCAAACGCGCTCGCGCCGTACGGCGTCACCGACATCGACATGCCGGCCACTCCCGAGCGGGTGTGGCGGGCGCTGGAGGAGGCACGGCGATGATCCCTGCAACGTTCGACTACGAGGTCGCCGAGTCCGCCGAGCACGCGGTCGAGCTGCTCGGCTCGCGCGAGGACGCGAAGCTCCTCGCCGGCGGCCACTCGCTGATCCCGCTGCTGAAGCTCCGCTTCACGCGGCCGTCGCTGCTCGTCGACATCGGCCGTATCGACGAGCTCTCGTACGTCCGGGACACCGGCGAATGGCTGGCGATCGGGGCGTTGACGCGCCACAAGGCGATTCGCGACGACCCGCTCGTCCAGGAGCACTGCCCGATCGTCTCGCACACGGCCGGGCTGATCGGCGATCCTCAGGTGCGCCACCGCGGGACGATCGGCGGCTCGCTCGCACACTGCGATCCGGCCTCGGATCTTGCCGGCGGTGATGCTCGCGCTCGGCTCCGAGTTCGTGATCACCGGCCCGGACGGGGAGCGGACCGTCGAGGCGACGGAGTTCTTCCACGGCGTCTTCGACTCGGCGATCGGGCCGCAGGAGATGCTGACGGAGATCCGGGTGCCGAAGCTCGGCAACTGGACCGGCTGGTCGTACCTCAAGTACAACCGGCGCGCCCAGGACTGGGCGACGGTCGGCGTCGCCGCGCTCGTACGCCAGGACAACGGCTCGGACAAGATCGATGACGCCCGGATCGCACTCACGAACATGGGCGCCACCCCGTTGCGGGCGGCCGCGGTGGAGAAGGCGCTCGTCGCCGGCGAAGACGATCCGGCTGCGTACATGGCGGACGGGACGGATCCTCCAACCGACACCGCTGCGAGTGCGGAATTCCGCTCGCATCTGGCGCGTGTGATCGGCAAGCGCGCGATCGAGGAGGCGACCGCTAGGTAGCGCCCAAACCGCCGCGGACGATCACGACTCCCGGCTCGAGCACATAGCCGTACCGCTCGTTGAGGCGACGGATCGGCTCGTTCCGAACCTCGTTCGAGGTCTGGAGCGACGTGTAGCCGTTCGCCTTCGCCCAGGCGATCTGCGTCCGCTTGAGCGCTCCCGCGATCCCACGGCCGCGGTGGGATCGCCTGACTCCTGTGAGGTCGTGGAAGGCTCTCTCGGTGCTCTCCTCCGAGAATGCGAGCTTGGCGTAGCCGACGACCTCTTCGTGCTCGAGCGCCGCGAAGACGGCGCGGGGGTCGTCGCTCGCGCCTCGCATGTCCCGATCGAGCCATTCCTCGAGCGTCCCGATGTCGCCCTCCTCCTCGCCGGGGATGTCAGGCGTCGCCTCGAGGGCGACCTCCCAGAGTCCCTGCGCGAGCTCGGGCCGGTCGGCCCACGTCACGATCTCGATCCCCTCCGGCGGCGACGGGTCGGGGATCTCAGCTGTCGTCAGGTCGAGTACGAGCCGGGAATTCCGGCCGCTCTCGTGGTAGCCGTGGCGTGCAGCCCAGGCCAGGCTGCCCTCGTCCTCCTCCGACACGGGCCCTTCGAGCTCTGTGCACCCTTGCTCGGCAGCCCAGCCCTCGAGCGCGTCGAGCAGCGCGATGCCGACGCCCGCGCCGCGTTCGTCATGGCGGGACGAATGCGGCTCCGATCGCCCGGTGCGGGCGGCGTTGTGCCAGCCGACGAGCGCGTAGCCGGCGCCGACCGTCTCGTCGTCGCGCTCGGCGAGGACCCAGACCATGTCGCCCGCCTGGTTGCGCCAGTCGACGAAGCCGGCCGCGGTCGCGTGCTCTCGCGGCTGGGCCTCCAGCGCGACGGAGACCAGTTCCTCCAGCTCGTCTTCAGCGATCTCGCGAATTCTCAGCATCCGGCTACACTATGTAGCGAACACACATACGGGGGCGACCTGGTTTCGACGTGGTCGATACGCCGGTAGAGCTGCAAGCCGAGGTCCCCGGTCGGCCTCGTAAATCCACCGGGAAACAGATAAATGCGAAGAACGAACTCGCAATCGCTGCCTAGGTAACTAGAGCTGGCGACGTCGCTCCTGGTTCGGCCCGAGGCCAGGGTAGCGGCGCCAACGTTCGGGCTCGGCGCCAAGGGAGAGCCAATCGCCCGCGGCGCGACGCTTCAGGATGGCTAGCCCGTCGGTAGGTCGTCTGGGAACCGGCCGCCGGGCGAAATCAAAGCCCAGACTACGCTTGTAGATGCTTTGTCCGGTGCGTCCGCGGACGCGGGTTCGATTCCCGCCGCCTCCACTAACCAACCGTTTGCAGGGATTTTGCATAGGAGGGCGGGAATGATTCACTTCTCGCCCTCCAGGACGGCCCGCATCGCGGCCGAGGTTGAGGGTGGCGCTACGCCGCCGCGGCGAAGGCGAGGAGCTCAGCGGCCGATTCGGTTAGGTCGCCCGGCGCCTGCTCGCCGGGCTGCCAGAGGCAGAACGCGTCGTGCTCGTGCGAGAGCGTCGTGCTTCCCGCGGCCTCGACCCGGAATGTGTGCTCGTGAAGGGGCGTGCCGTTCGGGCTGCGCCGGTGTGCCGTCGAGATGAGCGTCGGCGGCCTGAGCGGCGTCAGCCCGGCCTCCTCGCGCAGCTCCCGCGTGAGCGCCCGCTCGAGCGACTCGCCGGCCTCGACGGTGCCGCCCGGGAGCTCCCA
Source organism: uncultured Gaiellaceae bacterium (assembly GCA_963763755.1). Taxonomy (GTDB): domain Bacteria; phylum Actinomycetota; class Thermoleophilia; order Gaiellales; family Gaiellaceae; genus Gaiellasilicea. The sequence goes on along the minus strand of CAVXQE010000009.1, from coordinate 26,977 downwards.
GTGTCCGGCAAACCGGTCGTCGGGCGCGCGCCGGAGGAGCACGTAGCCGCCGGAGCGGCTGAGCGCGAGAGCGCGGACGACCGTTCGCGCCGGTGTGTTCTGTGGGACGGACGACATGCTGGAGAGACTGAAGCGTCAGCGGGTCGGCGACTAGCGAGCCAGCACGTCTCTTGAGGTACGGACTGCCGTACGCTGCGCCGTCAAGTGATGCGAGCCGAAGCCGACAGGGAACGCGGCAACGGAAGTCGTTTCTAAATGAGAGGTAGGCGCCGCAGCGCCGACCGTACTCGAACCCGCTGAAGTTGTGATTTCACCGGGCACTCGAATTCCGCAAAGCGAATCGACGATGATCTAGCCGTGCCAGTCAGACCTCTGAGCGACGCGCGAGCGGTCGCCGCCACCGCGGTGGGGCTCCTGCTCGTGTCACTCGTGGCGCTGGCGAGCGGCGGGTCACCATGGCACGCCGGCGGCCTGCAGGAGGTCCCGGTCGGCGTCGTCCGCGCGCTCGCCGCTGCCGCGGGCGCGCTCGTCATCGGGTCGCTGCTCCTCGTCTGGGTCGGGACGCCCTCGGTGGAAAAGCGCCGGCGACGGAGGCGACGGCGCGGTGCGAGAGACCTCGAGGAGCTCGGGGCGTCGCTGTCGGCGGCCGGGAAAGCCACTGCGATCGTCGGTGGTGCGATCGGTTTGTTCCTGCTCCTCACTCTGCCGTTCCTCGTTCCCAATGCGGCGACACCGCCCGGCGCCACGCCCGGGAACGCCGTGCCGCGCGGCCACACGAGCACCCCCACTCCGGCGGGACACCCGACCTCCGCCGCGCTGACGTGGCTCGTCGTCGGCTCGGCGGCCGCACTGCTCCTGCTCGCGCCGGCGGCAGTCTTCGTCCGTCGTCGGCGCGCGCGGCGCGCACGTCAGGCGGTGGTTCCCGATGCGGCGGCGCGGGTCGGCTTCGGCCTCAGGCGGTCGCTCGCAGACCTGGAGTCCGAGCGAGACCCGCGGCTTGCCGTCCAGCGCGCCTACGCGCGCATGGAGGAGTCGCTCGGCGCGATCGAGCTCTCGCGAGCGCCGGACGAGACCCCGACCGAGTTCACGGCCCGCGTCCTTCGAGTGCTCGGCGCGAGCGCCGCGGCAGCGTCCGATCTCACCGGCCTTTTCGAGATTGCCCGGTTCAGCGAGCACCCGATGGACGAGGACGACCGTCGGCGCGCGATCGCGTCGGTGCGGCGGATCGAGGCGGAGGTGGCGCCGCGGTGACCGCACGCCGCGCGCTGCTCGTCGTCACCGCCGGTGGTGTCGCGGCGACCGCCTTGGGTCTCGTCTTCGGGCAGGGCAGGACGGTCGCGCTCGCCTCCGCGCTGGCGCTCGTCACCGCGCTCGCCGTCGCGGCTGCGCTGGAGCTCCGACCCGCGCGGAAGCAACAGCCACCGCCACCTGCGCGGGACCACATGATGCCGTTGCGGCTGCGCCAGATCGCGGACGACCTGCGGGAGAGCGAGCAATCGGAGGTCGGCGTCGACCGGTCGCTCCGACCGCTGCTCGTCCCGATCGTCGCCGCACGCCTCGGCCGCCGCGGCGTCGACATGGCGCTCGCGCCACGGCGCGCGCAGGAGCTGCTCGGCGACGTGCTGTGGGAGATCGTCCGCCCTGACCGTCCGTCGGCCGCGTACCGCGTCGGCCGAGGTCTCGCCGGCGACGACCTGCGAACGGCGATCGAGCGGCTGGAGCAGCTGTGACCGAGGAGGCGAAGGCAGGCGTCGCCGTCCAGGAGCTGGCGACCGCGGTGGCCGACGCCGTCGAGCAGGCGATCATCGGCAAGCGAGAGGCGGTGGAGATGGTGTTGTTCGCGCTGCTCGCCGACGGCCACGTGCTGATCGAGGATCTCCCAGGGCTCGGCAAGACCCTGCTCGCCCGCTCCTTCGCGCAGGTGTGCGCAATGGACTTCGCCCGGATCCAGTTCACTCCGGACCTGATCCCGAGCGACGTCACCGGGGCCTCGATCTACGACCGCGCCAGCGGCAGCCTCATGTTCGAGCCCGGGCCGATCTTCACGAACATCCTGCTCGCCGACGAGATCAACCGCGCGCCGGGCAAGACGCAGGCCGCGTTGCTCGAGGCGATGGAAGAGCGGCAGGTGACGCTCGAGAACACGACGCGGCAGCTCGAGTCCCCTTTTCTCGTCCTCGCGACGCAGAACCCGATCGAGTACGAGGGGACATACCCGCTGCCGGAGGCGCAGCTCGACCGTTTCCTCGTCCGCGTCACGATCGGCTACCCGTCGGAGGACGCGGAGCGCGACATCCTCCTCGAACGCTCACGTCGACGGCGCGAGCGAATCGAGCTCGAGCCCGTCTGCGACCGGCAGGCGCTGCGGGCGATGCAGGCGGCGATCGAGGAGGTGCACGTCGCCCCGCCGCTCGCCGAGTACGCGGTCGCGATTGCGCGCGCGACAAGAGACTCGCCGCAGCTGTCCGTCGGCGCCTCGCCGAGGGGCTCACTCGCGCTGATGAAGCTGGGCCGCGCTCGCGCCGCGTATCTCGGCCGCGACTTCGTCACGCCGGACGACATCAAGGCGGTATCGATCCCCGCCCTCGCGCACAGGCTCACGCTGGCGCCGGAGCTCTGGGTGCAGCGGATCGATCCGGCCGAAGCGGTGCGGGCGGCCGTCGCGTCGGTTCCTGTGCCTGTCCTGGACGAATCGTCGTGACGTTCGAGCAGCGCGCCGTCGTCTGGTTCGTCGTCGCTTCCGCTGGCCTCCTCGCCGGCCTCGCGACCGCACAGTCGGCGCTGGTCGCGGTCGGGGCCGGTTTCCTGGTTCCGCTGCTCTTCGGGCTCGCGGCGCGGCCGCCTCGGCTGCCCGAAGCGACCGTCCGAGTCTCGGCTGATCGCGTGATCGAGGGCGGGCGGGTCAAGCTCGAGTTGACGCTTGCTGCGTCGGACGCATGCCCCTGGCTCGAGGTCGAGCTGCGGCTGCCGGAACGGCTCGATCGGGATGGAGCGCCTACGCGGCGCGTGCTCGCGCTCCATGCGGGCGAGACGCGGGCGCTCGAGTACGCGATCAACTGCCCTCGCTGGGGCGCCTTCCGCATCGCCTCGATCCGGCTCTTGGCACGCGATCAGCTTCACCTCCGTTCTGTCGAAGTCGTGGTCGAGCCGACCACGACGCTGCGGGTCTACCCGTCGGTCGAGAGGCTGCGACGGCTCGCCGGGCCGCGGGCGACACGGCCGGTAACCGGCAGCCGTCCGGCTGCGGTCGCCGGCGAAGGCATCGAGTTCGCGGAGCTCCGGTTCCTCGCCCCCGGCGAGCGGGCGCGGAGGATCAACTGGCGTGCGACCGCCGCCCGCGGCCGGCTGCTCGTCAACGATCGGCTGCCCGAGCGGCAGCTCCGACGTCGTCATCTTCCTCGACGCGCTCGGAGCCGCCGCGACGAGCGCGGCGAGCACGCTCGACCACGCCGTGCGCGCGGCCGCCTCGCTGAGCGAGGCCTATCTCCGCCAGCGCGACCGCGTCGGGCTCCTCCGCTTCGGCGGCGACATCGAGTGGATCATCCCCGGCTCGGGCCTGCGCCAGCAGTATCGGATCGCGGACGCGTTGCTCGAGAGCGAGCTCGCGCGAACGTATCGCTGGCGCGACACGAGCCTCATCCCGCGCCGGATCCTCCCGCCCCAGTCGCTGATCGTGGCGCTGACGCCGCGGCTCGACTGGCGCGTCACGCGCGCGCTCCTCCATCTCCGCCGCCGCGGCTACCAGGTCTCGATCATCGAGGTCGATCCGCTCCCGTACCTCGCTGACGCCGAAGCCGCCGCCGGGCCGCTCGCCTGGCGAACCTGGTTGCTCGAGCGGGACGCGGTCCGAACGCAGCTCGCCGGCGCGGGGATCGCGCTCGCCTCGTGGCGACCGGACGAGCCGATCGCCGCTCCCGTCGAAGCCCTCGCCGCGGCACGATGAGCGGGAGGCGACTTCGGCGCGCCGCCGCGGCCGCGGCGCTCGGCCTCGGCGCCGGCCTCGGTGCGCTAGCGGTCCTCTACGGCGAAGACATCCCCGTTTGGAGCACTCCGCTCCTCGCCGCCGCCGTCCTCATCTTCTTCGAGCTCGTCTCTTTGTCCCGCGGCGCGGCGCCGGACGCGGCGGTCGAGCGACCGGCTGTCACCGCCGTCCTGGTGGGGCGCCTGCTCGTCACTGCGCTGCTCGCGTTCGCCGGCGCGACCGTCGCCCTCCTGGCGGCCGCCATCCCCGCCCAACACGGCCTCGCCACCGGACTCCTCGGCGCCGCAGCCGCGGCGGCGCTGTTCCTCTTCGTCGCGGCGGTCGCGCGGCGGGGCGGCGAGGCTGGGATTCGCAGCTGATGAGATTGAGCAAAACGCTATTTCGCTTGTGCGAGCGTCCTGTCGCTCGAGTTCGGTGGGAACGTTTCGCGGGTTCGATTCCCGCCGCCTCCATTTTCTCGCTCAACCCAGCCGATTCAGGCTTCGTCTTCTGAGCTACTCACGCACGTCAGCTTCCCGTCTTCCCGGGCAACGACCAGTTCACCTGCCGTGCCGCCGGTCCCGTCGGCGTTCATGACGAAGAATGCCCACCTCGGCTTCGAGCCGTCCCGGCTGAACGCGATCTTCCTGCCGTCCGGTGACCACCCGAGCAGGTACTCGTCCTCGGGGGTCCGCGTCAGCCGCCGCTGTCCGCTGCCGTCGGCGTTCATGACGTAGATCTCGCGGTTCTTGTCGCGATTCGTCACGAACGCGATCTTGCGCCCGTCGGGCGACCAGAAGACCCCGCCGTCGCGGCCGTCCTGGCCTGCGTTCTGCGTCAGGTTGCGCACGTCGCTTCCGTCCGCGCCCATGGCGTAGAGCTCCCAGTTGCCGTCGCGGTCGGTCGAGAAGAGAATCGTCCGCCCGTCGGGCGACCAGCTGCCCGCGAACTCCTGGGTGGAGGGGCTCGGCAAGAGACTCCGCTGCCTGCCTCCGTCGGCGTTCATGACGTAGACCTCGTTGTTGCCGTCCCGGTCGGTGGTGAAGACGACCTGTCCGTCCGTTCGGGGACCACGAGCCCGGAGCGTTGAACCCGTTGTTCGGCGTCAGGTTTCGCTTGCCGCTCCCGTCGGCGTTCATGACCCAGACGCCGCCCTGGTTGCGGTAGTAGAGGAGCTTCCGGCCGTCCGGCGACCAAGGGCCGGCGCCGTCGAAGCCCGGCGTCCGTGTGAGGCGCCGCGCGCTGCTCCCGTCGGCGCCCATGCTGTAGATCTCGGAGTCGCCCTCCCGGTTGCTTGTCAGCGCGAGCCTCCACGAGGACTTCGGCATGCCCGCAGCAGTCGATCCGACTGACGCGCGGCTCGGCCCCGCGAGCCAGAACGCGAGCACGACCGCGGCGAGCGCTCCGACCAGCGCCAGCAGCGGGAGAGGGCGAATGATCGTGATCATGGCTCTTGCCTCCTTCGATGGTCAGCCGAGACAGGTCTCGGTCGCAGGTCCCAGGAACGTCGAGCCCACCGGTTCCGCGTCGAAGACGAAGATGCGGACGGTGAACAGGCTCTCGTAGTTCGGGGCGCGCCCGTGCGAGACGGCGACCAGCCGTACCGGCAGGTCGAACGCGGTGGTGCCGTTCGGGAACGTCAGGGTGGGCGCTTCGAACTGCCCGTTGGCGGTGACGGCGAGCAGGTAGTCGTTGCCGAGACTCCCCGTCGCCTTGACCCGCATCGCGAAGTGCACCACGAAGTGCCCGTCGTTCTGTTCGTAGACGGCGTGCCCGGGGCCGCTGCCGAACACGAACTCGCCATTGCACGGCGAGGTACCGCCGAACGGGCCGACGAACTTCTGCGTCACCGCGCCCGCCGTCGCACTGCCGGCCATGAGGCCGACGGCGACCGCACCGAGCGCGATCAGCGTTGTAAAGCGGAGCATCGTCTCCTCCTTGTTCCTCGATAACGCTCTGAGGACGGCCTCGCCGTGGCCAGCCGCGTTCGGGGGCGTTGATGTCTCGCCCAGCCCTCATCGGACGACTGGGTTGTCGACGAGGATGATGATCAGCCCGCGTGCGGCGAGGCTCAGGCCGCCGCAGAGGACGCCGTCGCCGTTCGCGTCGATCTCGCGCATGCCCGGAAGGATGTCCGGGGTTGCCGATCGCGAACGGCACGAACGGATCGGTGCACGGTCCCGGCGGGATGATGTTCGGATTGCCGATCGTGTTGTCGGTGACGATGGTGAGTACGCGGCCGCGCACGACGACTCGTGCGACGCAGACGGAGCCGTCGCCGTCACGGTCGGCGAGCCGGACGCTGCCGTCTCCGACGCTCACGAGCAGCCACGGATCCGTGAAGCTCGACGCGTCGGCCGGGCATCCGGTCGCGCCGGCCGCGGACGCGTGTCCGGAGCCGAGCCCTCCGAGCAGTGCCAGCGCCGACACGAAGACAGCTGCAATGGCCACGAGGTGCTTGGGCATGTCTCCTCCGATCTCGGTCGAGGTCACGGGTTGTCGACGGCGGCCTCGGCGGCCTTGATCTGCGCCTTCGCCTGCTCGACGTGCGAGCAGAAGGCTCGTGTGGCCGCGTAGTCGCGAGGCACGCGGCCGTCGGCGTCGTGCGTGGCAGGCGAAGATGCTCGTCGCCACATCGACAGTCCGAGGCCGATCAGCACGACGAAGAAGAGCACGTTGCCCACGAGGCCGAGGGCAGTCCCTACGGGCGATCGCAGCTCGAGGACGATCCCGACGAGCAGGAGCGGAGCGGCGACCGCCGAGGTCCAGCCGAGCCACCGCGCGTAGACGTTGCCTGCCAGGATCGCGGCGGCGAGCGTCGCGAGATAGAGCGCCAGCATGAGCAGCGCGCCGAAATCGAGATTCACGGTCGCGTTCCACGTGCCTTCGAAGGCAGCCAGGTACGCACAGGTTCGCGTCGGGCGCCGCCGCGGCCCACCCGTCCGCAAGGTGCTTCGTGCTCGCACCGACCAGCACCTCGGCCACTCCGAGCGCGCCCGCGATGACGAACAGCGGCTGGCCCAGACGAGCCCACTCCTTCGCGGGCCCTTCCGAAAAGGTGCGCGTCACGACCGCCACCGCTACGACGATCAGGACGATGCCCGTGACGTGGACGAGCCAGCGCCCCGTCCAGGCTCCGCTTTCGGCGATGGTGCGAATCGCCTTGTCAGTGTCTCCGTCCCGTCCGGGCTCGAGCATCGCCGCGGCGAGCTGAACGATCACGCCGAGGACGGCGGCGGCGCCTCCGATACGCAGAAGATGCTTGTTGTTCATGCCGCCGACGCTAGGCCGCGTCGGTCGAGATCGCATCGATGAGATCCCCGGACCTGGGCTCCGCGAGCTGAAGATTCGGGGTATCCCTGATAGCCGATCGCGGTCGAGAATGAGACGATTCGCTCAATGCCGCAGACGGTGCTGATCGTCGACGACCATGCGCGCTTCCGTGGCTTTGCCCGCCGCCTGCTCGAGGCAGACGGTTTCGAGGTCGTCGGCGAGGCCGGGGACGGGGCATCGGCGCTCGCGGCGGTCGATGCGCTCCGGCCTCAGGTCGTGCTGCTGGACGTCCTCTTGCCGGATACGGACGGGTTCGAGGTCGCGGAGCGGATCGCCGAGAGCGGCGCCGCGACGCTCGTCGTCCTCACGTCGAGTCGCGAGGCGACCGACTTCGGCGCGCGGCTCGACCGCAGCCCTGCACGCGGCTTCATCCACAAGGACGACCTCTCGGCCGCAGCGCTCGCAAGCCTTGCCGGGGCTCCCGGATGAGCCGCCGCCTGCTCGTCGCGCTGGCCGTTTCCGGGTGCGGTGCTCGTCGCCCTTGCCACGGCGCTGGTGCGGCTCGCCCACGACTTCGAGCCGGCCGAGCGGAGGGAGGGTGGCCTGGTCGCGTACGCGGGCATCTGGATCGCCACCGGGCTCGTTGCCTTGCATCGCCGTCCGGGGAACCGTGTCGGACTTCTCATGGTCGCGCTCGGTTTCGCGGTTGCCTCGGGACAGCTCTACTGGGACGCGTCCCTCCCCTACACGGTGTTCACGGCGCTCGGGAGCCTCGAGCTAGTGATTACCGTGCACCTCTTCCTCGCGTTCCCGAGCGGTCGGCTCGAGACAAGCCTCGAACGGCGGTTGGTCGTCGGCGTGTACTGCGCCTGGCTCGTCCTGGTGCCACTCGGGGTTCTCATGTGGGACCCGCGCGGGGACGACGGGTGCCCGGAGCTGTCCGACGAACCCGCTTCGTGTCGTTGGCTTGGACACCGTTGCGCCGGTCTTCGAAGCGGCCACAAACTGTCTCGTCGTCGGAGTCTTCGTTCGTGACCGGCGTCCTGCTCGTGCGGAAGCTGCGAGCCGCGCGCGGGGCGACGCGTCGCGCGCTCGCCCCTGTGCTCCTGACGAGCGCCGTCGCGATCCTTCTGTTCGTCCCCTACCTGATCGTGGACGCCGCCGGCGGCCAGGTCGAGGACGCGCCGCTCTCCTGGGTCGGTGGGGCCTTCACGGCGATTCCGATCGCGTTCCTCTTCGGGCTGCTGCGCACCCGCCTACAGCGCTCCGGTGTCGCCGATCTGATCGTGGAGCTCCGTTCGCTCTCGCGACCCGACGACGTCCGCGACGCGATCGCCCGTGCACTCGGCGATCCGTCGCTCGAGCTCGCTTTCTGGCTGCCCGGAACGAGCGCTACGTCGATCCCTGCGGGAGCCCCTCGACCTGGCCACGCGCGAAGGCCACGCCGTCACTGCCCTCGAGCACGACGGCGACCTTCGCCGCCCTCATCCACGACCCGACGCTCCTGGACGACCCCGAACTCCTACAGGCCGTCGCCGGCGTGCAAGCCTCACGTTCGAGAACGCCCGACTGCAGGCGGAACTCCGCACCCAGCTCACCGAGGTACAGGCCTCCGGCACGCATCGTCGAAGCCGGGACGCCGAACGACGACGGATCAACGCGACCTCCACGACGGCGCTCAGCAGCGCCTGCTCGGGATCCGGCTCGCCCTGCAGCTCGCCCGCGGCCGACTCGCCGACGGGGACGGCGCAGTCGACGAGCTCCTCACCGAGGCGGACGGCGAAGTCGGCGGCGCCCTCGACGAGCTGCATGCCCTCGCGCGAGGCATCCATCCGGCGCTCCTCCCGACGAAGGACTTGCGCCGGCCTCGCCGCCCTCGCGCGACGCGCACCGTCCCGATCGAGCTGACTGTCTCGCCCGGGCGTTGCTCCCCACCGGTCGAGGCCACCGCCTACTTCGTCGCGAGCGAAGCCCTCGCGAACGTCGCAAAACATGCCCACGCCTCCCAGGCGACGATCGACGTCAGCCGCACGAACGGACGGGTCTGCGATCAAGGTCACGACGACGGTGTCGGCGGTGCCGACGCGGCCGGCACCGGGCTGCATGGACTGCGGGCCCGCGTCGAGGCGGTCGACGGGCGCCTGCGTGTCCAGACGCGGCCCCGCACGGCACGCGGGTCACGGCGGTCATCCCATGCGGGTGATCCTCGCGGACGACGCCGCGTCGTACGGGAGGGGATAGCGCGGCTTCTCGCGGAGAGCGGAGTCGAGGTTCTCGGCCAGGTGGATACCGGCGAGCAGCTCGTCCAGCTGGTCGCCACCGATCCCCCGGACGTCGCCGTCGTCGACATGCCGAAGGGTCTGCGGGTCGACCTCGCGTTGGAGAGCGCGACGGGCCGTGTGTACCAGACGGGCGCGCCGTCGCGGGTGGACTCGTACGACGAGATCGAGGCCGAGCGCATCGACGGGCCGCTGCGCGCGCTGGGCATCCACGCCGCGGTCGCGGCGCCGATCGTGGTCGACGCCCGGATCTGGGGCTCGATCTCGCTGTCGACGGTGAGCGACCGGCCGTCCCGCCGCGCACGGAGCTGCGGCTGGGCGCGTTTGCGGAGCTCGTCGGCCAGGCGGTCGCCAATGCGGAGGCCCGGCGCGAGCTGACCGAGTCCCGCGTGCGCATCGTGGTGGCCGCCACCGGCGCGCATCGAGCGCGACCTGCACGACGGGGCCCAGCAGCGGCTCGTCTCGCTCGCGCTGCGGCTGCAGCTGGCGCGCCGGACGGCCGGCGACGCCGACACGAGACGATCGCGGCACTCGACGCCTGCTCGGTGGAGCTCGCGACCGCGCTGGAGGAGCTCCGCGAGCTGGCTGGGGCATCCACCGGCGATGCTGACGGAGCGCGGGCTCGGCGCGGCGCTCCAGTTCATTGCCGATCGTGCGCCGCTGCCGGTCGATCTGGACGTGCAATTGGACGTTCGGCTGGCCCCGGCGCACGAGGCGGCGCTCTACTTCACGGCGTGCGAGGCGCTCGCCAACGTGACGAAGCACGCCGACGCCACCGCCGCGTCCATCCGCGCCTGGCGGGACGACGGGCGCGTCGTCATCGAGATCGCCGACGACGGCGTGGGCGGCGCCGAGCCCATGCGCGGCAGCGGGCTGCGCGGGCTGACCGATCGCCTCGAGGCCGTCGGCGGCCATTTGGACGTTACGAGTGCCCCCGGTCGCGGCACCACGGTGACCGCGACGGTGCCGGCGCTGGCGCCCGAATGAGTTGACGGCGGCGGTAGTTACTTCTAACTTGCAAGTCACTATGAATCGAACTACGCTCCCCGCAGACGCTCGGCGCGCCCGCCGACGTCGTCGTCCCCTCGCTCGTCGCGCTCGCGCGCGGCGGCCGCGGCTCCGGCATCGTCCTCGCGCCCGGCTGCGGCGTCCTCGTCGGCAGCCGCGGCATCCGCGCCGAGCGGCTGACCGTCGAGCGCGCCGACGGTACGTCGTCGCCGCGCCGCTCCTCGCACACGACCCCGACCGCGCGCTCGCCGTGCTCGAGGCCGACACCGGCGACGCCGCGGCGATGGCCTGGCCGGACGCTGACCCGAGGCCGCGCTCGGCGACGGCGTCGTCGCCGTCGCCCGGCCCTCGGGTCGCGCGCTCCACGCCACCCGCGGCGAGATGGCCGCCGTCGGCGAGCGATTGCGCGGCCCCCGCGGCCGCCTCGGCGACCCGGGCCTCGTCCACACCGCCCCGCTGCCGCGCGGCGCTTGCGGCAGCCCGCTGCTCGACGCGGACGGCGCGCCTGCTGGGTTTCACCTCCGCGCGGCTCGACGGCGGCTTCCTGCTCGCGCAGCCGGCGACGATCGCGCTGCGGCGCCACCTCGACGATCTCGCCGAGGGGCGGGCCGGTGCCGTCCGCACGCTCGGTGTGGCAATTGCACATCCGCGCGCGGCGCGGCGGCTACGGCGCGCCGTCGGACTGCCGGAGCGCGACGGCCTCCTGCTGCAGGACGTCGCCGACGCGTCGGCCGCCGCGACCGCCGGCCTCGAGAGCGGAGACCTCCTGGTCGCTGCGGGCGACGCGCCGCTGACGAGCGTCGACGCGCTGCTCGCGGCGATCGACGCCACCGGGGGCGACCTCGCGCTGCGGGTCGTGCGCGGCGCGGACGAGCGCGACGTGCTCGTCCGCTGGGAGTGACGATGCGCGCCCTCGACCCCTTGTCCGAGCTCGTCGTCGGCGTCGTCGAGCGCCTGAGCCCGTCGGTCGCCTCGCTGCGGGTGACCCGTCAACGCCGCGACGGGCGCGTGCCGGCCGGCGCCGGGAGCGCGGTCGTGCTCACGCCGGACGGCTTCCTGCTGACGTCGGCCCACGTCGTCGCCGGGCGCGACCGGCGCGGGTCGGCGCTGTTCACGGACGGCACGCGAGGTGGGCTTCGAGATCGTCGGCACCGATCCGCTGTCGGACCTCGCGGTGCTGCGTGCCGAGGCCCGCGGCCTGGCGCCGGCCGCGCTCGGCGACGCGGCCGAGCTCCGCGTGGGCCAGCTCGTCGTCGCCATCGGCAACCCGCACGGCTTCGCCGGTTCCGTCACGACCGGCGTCGTCTCCGGGCTCGGACGCGCCCTGCCCGCGCGCGCCGGCGAGACGGTGCGCCTGATCGACGGCGTGATCCAGACCGACGCTGCCCTCAACCCCGGCAACTCCGGCGGCGCGCTGGCGGACGCCGAGGCCCGCGTCGTCGGCGTGAACACCGCCGTGGCCGGCGTCGGGCTCGGCTTCGCCGTGCCGATCGACGCGACCACGCGGGGCATCGTCGGCGCGCTCATGACCGACGGCCGCGTGCGCCGCGCCTACCTCGGCATCGCCGGCGGGCGCCGTCCGCTCCCGCCGCGCCTGCTGCGACCCGGAGGCGCCGACGTACGCGCTGGAGGTCGTCGAGGTCGTCGAGGACAGCCCGGCCGACCGCGCCGGCCTGCGCCCGGGCGACCTGGTGCTGGCCGTCGACGGCCTGCCGGTGGCCGACGCGACCGACCTCCAGCGCCTGCTGACGGCCGATCGCATCGGCAGCGACCTGCCCCTCGACGTCGCGCGCGACGCCGATAGGCTGACCCTCGTGGCGACCCCGGCGGAGCTCGCCGCCTAGCGCGGCTCCCGATCCGTCCCGATCCGACCCGGAGGCTTCGATGCAGGGCGCGACTCCGACCGTCTACGAATGGGCCGGCGGCCAGGCGGCCTTCGATCGCCTGACCGACGTCTTCTACCGCCGCGTGCGAAACGACGAGATCCTCGCCCCGGTCTTCGCGGGCATGGACGAGCACCACCCCCAGCACGTCGCGACCTGGCTGGCGGAGGTCTTCGGCGGGCCGCCGCGGTACACCGAGGAGCACGGCGGCTACCCACACATGCTGCACAAGCACCTCGGCCTCGCCATCACCGAGACCCAGCGGCGGCGCTGGGTGACAATGATCACGGACGCCGCCGACGAGGCCGAGCTGCCGTTGGACCCCGAGTTCCGCTCGGCGTTCGTCGCCTACGTCGAGTGGGGCACCCGACTCGCGCTCGGCAACTCGCAGCCCGGCGCCGCGCCGCCGCCCGCGGCGCCCGTGCCGCGCTGGGGCTGGGGCGAGGCGCCGCCCTACCAGGGCTGACGAACGTGCAATTGCACATCCGGGGGACGGCGCGGGCGCGCGTCCCCGGGATGCGTCGGATCGCTACGCGGCGGCGGCGGCGCGATCGGCGATGTCGAGCACCTCGTCGAGGATCGCGATGCCGGCCGGCGCATCCTCGTCGGACGTCACGAGCGGCGGCACGATCAGGACCACGTTCCAGTGGCAGAACAGCGACAGGCCCCGCTGGAGCGCGGCCTTCGTGAGCTCCGCCACCGGCCCGAGCGCCGGCCCGGCCGCGTTGAACGGGACGAGCATCTCCCGCGACTCGCGGTCCTTGACGAGCTCGAGGCCCCAGAAGCAGCCGCGGCCGCGCACGTCGCCGACCGACGGGTGGCGCTCCATCAGGGCGCGCAGCTCCGGTCCGAGGACCTGCTCGCCGAGGCGCGCGGACCGCTCGACGATGCCCTCCTCGCGGAAGACCTCGATCGACGCCACGGCCGACGCGCACGCGAGCGGGTGGCCCGAGTAGGTCAGGCCGCCCGGGTAGACCCGGTCCAGAACGTGTCGGCGATGCGCTGGGAGATCAGGACCGCGCCGAGCGGCACGTAGCCCGAGTTGATGCCCTTCGCGCAGGTGATGAGGTCGGGCGTGACGTCCCACAGCCCGGACGCGAACCACGAGCCGGTGCGGCCGAAGCCGCTCATGACCTCGTCGCAGATCATCACGATCCCGTGGCGGTCGCAGAGCTCGCGGACGCCCTGGAGGTAGCCGTCCGGCGGCACGAGGATCCCGTTCGTGCCCACGATCGGCTCGAGGATGACGGCGGCGATCGTGTGCGCGCCCTCGTACGTGACGACCTCCTCGAGGTGCGCCAGCGCGCGCTCGGCTCCTCCTCGGCCTCGGTGCGGGCGCCGAACGACGAGCGGTACGCGTACGGGCCGACGAAGTGCACGACGCCGGCCATGCCCGGCTCCGACGGCCAGCGCCGCGGGTCCCCGGTCATCGTGATCGCCCCGCTCGTCGCACCGTGGTAGGAGCGCCAGGTGGCGAGCACCTTGTGGCGCCCCGTGTGCAGCCGCGCCATGCGGATCGCGTTCTCGTTCGCCTCGGCCCCGCCGTTCGTGAAGAACGCCATGTCGAGGTCGCCCGGAGCGATCTCGCTGAGCAGGCGCGCGAGCTCGCTGCGCCTGTCGTTGGCCACGCTCGGGCGCGATGGTGCAGAGCCGCGCGGCCTGCTCCTGGATCGCGGCCACGAGCTTCGGGTGCTGGTGGCCGATGTTGACGTTCATCAGCTGGGAGGCGAAGTCGAGGTAGCGGTTCCCGTCGTAGTCCCAGAACCACGCGCCCTCGCCGCCGGCCACCGGCAGCGGGTCGATCTGGCCCTGCGCGGACCAGGAGTGGAAGACGTGGCGCGGTCGTCGCGGCGGACCTGGCCTCGCGTCGACGCGCTGGTCGAGCGTCGCCATCAGCGGGCCTCCTTCGCGGGCGCGTGGCCCTGCTCGACGAAGAACGCGCCGACGTCGCCGTCCGAGAACCAGCGCGACGTGACCGTCTTCTTGCGCGTGTAGAAGTCGACCGCGTCCCCGCCGTGGGCGTGCAGGTCGCCGAGGAACGAGTCCTTCCAGCCCGAGAACGGGAAGAAGGCGACCGGCGCGGCGACGCCGATGTTGACGCCGATCATGCCGACCTGGACGTCGCGGCGGTAGCGCCGGACGGCCGCGCCCGACTCCGTGAAGATCGACGTCCCGTTGCCGTAGCGGCTCGCGTTCACGAGCTCGATGGCCTCGTCGAGCGACTCGCAGCGGACCACCGAGAGCACCGGGCCGAAGATCTCCTCGCGCGTGACCTCCATGTCGGGCCGCACCTCGAGGATCGTCGGCCCGACGAACGCGCCGCCCGGGCTCGCGCCGCCCGGCTTGCGGCCGTCGACGCACGACCGTCGCGCCCTCGGCCTCGCCCTTCTCGATCCACCCCTGGACGCGGCTGCAGGCCGACGCGGAGACGAGCGGGCCGACCGACACGCCCTCGGCCATGCCGTCGCCGACGGCAGCGCCTCGGCGGCCGGCTTGAGGGCCGCGAGCAGCGGCTCGTGGGCGTCGCCGACCGTGACGACGACGGAGCCGGCCATGCAGCGCTGGCCCGCCGCGCCGAACGCGCTGCCGACGATGCCGTCGACCGTCTTGTCCAGCACGGCGTCGGGCATGACGACCATGTAGTTCTTCGCGCCGCCGAGCGCCTGGACGCGCTTGCCCGCGGCCGCCGCGCGCGTGTAGACGTGCTTCGCGACCGTGGCCGAGCCGACGAACGAGACGGCGTCGATGCCCGGCGCGTCGAGGATCGCGTCGACCACCTCGGCGCCGCCGTTCACGAGGTTCACGACGCCCGCGGGCAGGCCCAGGCCGTCGATGATCTCGAAGACGAGCTGCTGCGTCATCGGGACCTGCTCGGACGGCTTCAGGAGGAACGTGTTCCCGCAGCCGATCGCGAACGGCAGGAACCACATCGGGACCATGGCCGGGAAGTTGAACGGGCAGATCGCGGCGACGACGCCGACCGGCTGGCGGATCGTCTCGCAGTCGACGTTCGTGGCCACGCCCTCGAGCTTGCGGCCCTGCATCGTGGTCGGGATGGCGGTGGCGCACTCGACCATCTCGATCATGCGGGCGACCTCGGCGCGGGCGTCCGGGAAGCGTCTTGCCCATCTCGGGCGTGACCGAGCGGGCGAGGTCGTCGCGGCGCTCGTGGAGCGCCTGGCGGAAGCCGAACAGCCAGCGCGCGCGCTCGATCACGGGATGCTGGCGCCAGCCGTCGAAGCGCCGCGCGCGCGGCGGCCACGGCCTGGCTCGACCTCGTCCGCGGTCGAGAGCGGGCACCCGGGCGATGACCTCGCCCGTGGCCGGGTTCGTCACGTCGAGCAGCTCGGACGTCGCCGACGGCGTCCACGCGCCGGCGATGTAGTTCCTGAGGACCCGCGTCTGGGTCTCGGGACGGGGCAGCGTCGCGCTCATCCGGAGCCTCCTGATCGCATCGCGAATATGGCGCGAAGGTTACCGCGGCCGGCGCGTCCGACCCGCCGCCAGGATCTCATCGGCGGCGCCGTGGCGGGGTACGCTGCGTGCAAATGGCCGCCGGCTACTCGGGGACGCCGCTCGCGAAGAAGCTCGGCATCAAGCCGGGCGCGCGTGTCGCGCTGGTCGATGCGCCGGATGGTGCCGAGGCGCTGCTCGACCCGCTGCCGGACGGCGTCTCGCTCGGCCGGCAGGCGCGCGCGCCGCTCGACGTGATCCTCTTCTTCGCCACGGAACGGCGGGTCGTCGAGCGCCGGTTCCTGGAGCTCGGCCGGCGCCTGGAGCCGGATGGATCGCTGTGGCTGTCGTGGCCGAAGAAGGCGTCCAAGGTGCAAACGGACATCACCGAGGACGTGCTGCGCGAGGTGATCCTGCCGTCCGGCCTGGTCGACACGAAGGTCTGCGCCGTCGACGAGACGTGGTCCGGCCTGCGGTTCGTGTGGCGCAAGGAGCTGCGCCCACAGCCGGCCTAGATCAGAACAGCGACTCCTGGCTGCCCGCCGGCGGACCCGGCGGCGGGGTCGTCGGCACGTGCGATTGCACCAACAGGTCGCGCAGCAGGTTGGCGTTACGCGGCCCCTGGTCGAGGTTGTTGGTGTTGAACATGGCGTACAGACGCGAGGTGGTGCGGGACAGCGCCCGCAGCGGCTCGACCCACTCGGCGAGCTCCTCGGCGTCGTAGAGGTGGTCGAAGCGCTCGCTCGCGGAGCGGCCACGCACGTTCCAGGTGGACGCGTTGCGCCCGTGGAACCGCACGTAGCCGGTGGGCGACGTGTTCGCCACGACGGTCTCCGCGACGTTCGGGCCGCGGATCACCGGGGCGTCGACGATCACGTACGTCAGACCCCAGTCGGCGAGCGTGTCGAGCGTCGTCTCGCGCTGGGCGCCGGCCAGCCAGTCGCGCTGCCGGAACTCGACGAGCATCTCGTCGCCCTGCAGCCGCGCCTGCCCGTCGCGGATCGCCTCCCACGCGTCCTCGGACGGCGCGAAGCTCGGCGGGTACTGCATGAGGATGCCGCCGAGCTTGCCGGCCTCGCGCAGCGGCTGGAGCTCGCGATGGAACCGCTCGAACACGCGGCGCCGCAGGTCGGCGTCCGGCACGACGTGCCCGCGCGACGTGACCTGACGAACCAACGGGCGCAGGTCCGGCGGGAGCTGCTCGGGCTGCACGGCATGGCCCGTCATGAGTCCGAAGGCCTTGACGTGGAAGACGAATCCGTCCGGCGTGCGCTCAGCCCAGCGCTCCGCGGTGCGCCCGTCGGGGATCGCGTAGTAGCTCGAGTTGACCTCGACGGTGTCGTACCGCTCGGCGTAGTACCGGAGCCTCGACTCGGCGGTCTTCAGCTCCGGCGGGTACCAGCTCTCCAGCAGGCCCTGGTCGGCCCACGAGCAGGTGCCGATGCGGACGCTCGTGGACACGCGCCGAGGATAGAGGCGGTCAGAGGTGCGGCGGTGACGGCGGGACGCCGCGACCTTCGACCTGGCGTTCGAGATCCTCCAATTGCCCGCGTAGGTCGGCGATCGTCCGCAGGAGCCTGGCGTCGGGTCGCCGCCCGGTGTTCCATGCGAGCGCACGGTTCCCCGGGAGGTCGCCAATCGGTGACGATACGATCGTGGCCCGCCTCGTGATCGCAGTCCTGGTCGTCGTCGTCATCCTGGCGATCATCGCGTGGGCACTCGTGGAGCTCAGGCCCGGGGCGGAGCGCAAGGCTCGCGAGGCCGAGGAGCGACGCGAGCGGCGCGAGGCCGACGCGGCCGAGCGCTTCCCGATCGGCAGCGTCGTGCGCTGCGACGCGTGCGGCGCGCAGACCGCGGAGGTCCGGGAGGAGCCGTTCGTGTCGGAGCGGCGCCGTGAGGTACGAGCGCTGGTCGCGTGCGCGTCGTGCGGCTCCGTCTCGCGCCGTCGGCTGGCCCGGCTACCCTCAGGCAGGTGACCGGCTCCGCGCCGATCGGCATGTTCGACTCCGGGGTGGGAGGGCTGACCGTCCTCGACGCCTGCCTCGTGCGCCTGCCGCACGAGGACTTCATCTACCTCGGCGACACCGGACGCTTCCCCTACGGGCCGCGCTCGCGTGACGAGCTCCTCGGCTACGCCCGCGAGCTCTACGGCCTGCTCGAGGCGCGCGGCGTGAAGCTCGTCGTCGTGGCCTGCAACTCGGCTACCGCGGCGGCGCTACCGGCGCTGCAGCGCGAGGCCCGCCTCCCGGTGCTGGGCGTGGTGACGCCGGAGGCCCACGCCGCCTGGCAGGCGACGCGCAACCGCCGTGTCGGGCTGCTCGCGACGGAGGCGCACGGTCGCGAGCGGGCGCTACGACGAGGCGATCCACGACCTCGACGCCGGCATCGAGCTCGTGTCCGTCCCCTGTCCCGGGCTCGCCGAGGCCATCCAGGGCGAGCAGCCGGTCTCGGAGCACACCCTCACGCTGGTGCAGCGCGCCTGTGAGCCGCTGCGCGAGGCGGGCGTCGACACCGTGATCCTCGGCTGCACGCACTACCCGCTGGTGGCCAAGATGCTCCAGCGAGAGCTCGGCCCGGACGTCGAGCTCGTCGCCGCTGCGGACGAGCTCGCCCGCGAGGTCGCGGAGACGCTGCGCCGCAAGGGCTGGGGCAACGAGGCGTCCCGCCGCGGCGACTACGCGTTCCTCTCCACCGGCGATCCGCACGAGTTCGCGAGCCTGGCAACGCGCTTCCTGCAGCATCCGGTGCGGGCCGTCGAGGTCGTGCCGGTCGCCGCGCCCGCCTGAGCGCGGAACGCCGCCGTTTCGCTATTCGCGCCGCGCACCCGCCCCGGCCCTGGAGGTCCCGCCCGGCGCGTCGGCCGCTGCCGCCTCGTTCGTACGCTCCGCGTCCCTGGGACAGGTCGACGTGCGCGCGCTGGGCGCGGCTCGCATGTGCGACGTCGCGGCGCTCGAATCCGGGCCGGAGCGCCGTGCGTCCGCCCTGCTTCCAGCGAGCCTGGCGATACCAGCGACGCATCGTGCTGATGGAGGGCATGTCCGCCACGTCGTGCTGGTGACGTTCGCGGAGGTCGCGGATGATGCTCATAGCCGCCTCGCCTGCCGCGGCGCGACGCTCGAGCTGGTCGCGCAGGAACTTCCAGCTGTAGGAGCCGGGCTTGCCGGGCTCCGGCGGTCGCGGCGCGCCGCGTCGGCGGCGGAACCGGTCGCGATGCGCCGCGAGTGCCTTGCGCCGCTTCGGCGTGAGGCAGTTCGCGGCCTGCCAGGCGCGCTCGATGGTGACCGCGAAGTCCCGGCCGCGTCGCATCGACTGGAACGCCCTGGAGGCATGGACCGTGCAGAGATGCACCGAGACGTCGTAGTCCAGGTGCACTTCGACGACGGGCAGCCGCGTCTTCAGCTGGCAGACGAGGCAGAGCTGCCGCTCCGGCGGCAGCTTGCGGTTCTTGTAAGCGCTGATCGTCATGTGGCGAGCGTGCCCCGAGGACGTGTCACCGGGAGCGCGCAGAGCAGCGTGGCTCCGTGCCAGTAGGCGCCGCCTCGCGGGCGAACCGCACGTCTCTCGCACGGACCGCCGACGGTGACGCGGGACCCGCGCGGAACGCGGTCGGCGACGGTGCAATCGCACCTCCGCGGTCCCGCCGCCGGTGGCCGTCGTGCGGCGCCGCTGGGACGTCCGTCACAGCAGTCCCTGATAGCCCCCGATGGGTCGAGCGCACGGCGGCGAGCGACCGCTACACTGCGACCCGCTCGACCCTGTACGAGGCCCGCACATCCGCGCTTGGGCCAACGTCTTACCCATTGGGATCCCGGAGTCCCGTCCGCGCCCCTTCGCGAAGGGGCCCGTCCGGGCAGGGAGCCCACCTGCTCAGCAGGTTCAACCGGTGGCGGTGCCACGGCAGGGTGGAGCGCTACGCTCGCGGCGGTGTGATCTACCTCGACCACGCCGCGACCACGCCGCTCGCGCCGGCGGTGCTCGAGGCGATGCTGCCGTTCCTCACGGAGCGGTTCGGCAACGCCTCCGAGCCGCACTGGGCGGGCCGCGCCGCGCGCGCCGGCCTCGTCGACGCGCGCGCGCGCGTCGCGCGGCGTGCTCGGCGTCGCCCCGCACGAGGTCGTCTTCACCGGCGGCGGCTCGGAGGCCGACAACATGGCCGTGCTCGGCCGCACGCTCGGGCCAGCCGGGCCGCGTCGTGGCGAGCGCCATCGAGCACCCGCCGGTGCGCGAGCCCGTGCGCGCGCTCGGCGCGCGCGGCTGGGAGGTCGGCTGGGCGCCGGTCGACGCGCGACGGCGTCGCTCGACCTCGACGCCTTCGCCGACGCTCGTGCGGCCCGGGCGACGCGCTGGCCTGCGTGATGTGGGCCAACAACGTCACCGGCGTCGTGCAGCCGGTCGAGACGGTCGCCGCGATCTGCGCCGACCGCGGCGTGCCGCTGCACCTCGACGCCGTGCAGGCGCCCTCCGGCGTCCGCGTCGAGCTCGGCTCGCCTGCCCGGCGACGGTCACCGTCACGCTCGCCGCGCACAAGCTCGGCGGCCCGAAGGGCGTCGGCGTCGCTCGCCGGCCGCGGCATCGCTCAGCCTGCAGGCGACCGTGCGCGGCGGCGGCCAGGAGCGCGGGCCTGCGGCCGGGCACCGAGAACGTCGCCGGCTGCCGTCGGCCTCGCGACGGCGCTCGAGCTGCGCCAGGGCGACAGCGGCCGAGTGGGCCGCGCGTGCCGCGCGCCGCGACCGCTGATCGCAGCGGTCGGCCTGCCCGTCGCCGGCGCGGCGCGCGCCGCGGCTGCCCGGGCACGCGCTGCTGCTCACCGGCGCGCGCGGCGACATGCTCGTGCACCTGCTCGACGAGCACGGCATCGCCGTCGCCGCCGGCTCGGCCTGCGCGTCCGGCGACGCGAGCCGAGCCACGTCCTCGTCGCGATGGGCCTCGACGCCGACGCCGCGCGCGGCGCCCTGCGGGTGTCGCTCGGCCCCGAGACGACGGCCGAGGAGGTCGACGCGTTCGTCGCCGCGCTCGGCGAGGTGCTGCCGGAGGCCGCGCGCATGCTCGCCGCCGCGTCGTGATCGACCTCGCCCGCGCCGGCGCGGTCGAGCGTCCCGACGGCGAGGGCGTCGCGGGCGGCCGCGTGCGGCGACCGCGTTCGCATCACCGTCGCGCTGGAGCGCGGGCGCCTCGCGCGCGTCCGCTTCGGCGCCGACGCGTGCCCGGCGGCGACCGCGGCGGCGGCCTGGCTGGCCGCCGGGCGGAGGGCGCGGCGTTGCTCGACGCGGCGCGGCTCGGCACGGACGCCGCGTCGTGCAGGCGGCCTCGAGCGCCGGCTGCGCGGCGCACGTCGAGGTGGCCGTCGACGCCCTCGCGCGCCGCGCTCGGCGATGCGCGTCGCGCGCGGCGCGACGGTGGACGCCAGCGCCGGGGCCGCGCGATCGGTCGCCATGAGCGGCGGCGTCGACTCCGCCGTGGTGCTCGCCGAGCGGCCGCCGCGGCCGGCGCCGCCGTCGGCGTCACGCTGCGGCTCTGGATCGACCCGCGAGGCGCCCGACCCCGAGCGCGCCTGCTGCGCGCCGACGGCGGTCCGCCGTGCCCGCGACGCCTGCCACGCCCTCGGCGTCGCCGCACCTCGCCGCTCGACCTGCGCGAGGCCTTCCGCGCGGCGGTCGTCGAGCCGTTCGTGGCCGACTACGCCGCCGGCGAGACGCCGAACCCGTGCGTCCGCTGCAACGGCGACTTCCGCCTCGACGCGCTGCTGGACGCCGCCGACGGCCTCGGCGGCGAGCGCGCTGCTGACCGGGCACTACGCGCGCACCGTCGAGCGCGACGGCGTGCCGCTCGTCGCACGCGGCGCCGACCCGCGCAAGGACCAGAGCTACATGCTCGCGCCGCTCGGCGCCGGCCGCGCTGGCGCGCGCTCGGCTTCCCGCTCGGCGGCGCCGACGAAGGACGAGACGCGCGCGCGGGCGCGGGCGCTCGGCCTCGCGGCCGCCGACGCGCCCGAGAGCCAGGAGGTCTGCTTCCTCGGCGGCGGCGACTACCGCGGCTTCCTGCGCGCGCCGGGCGTGCCGTTCGGCGACGGCGCCGTCGGTGGACGAGGCGGGCCGCGAGCTCGGCCGCCACGACGGCGCGGCCGGCTTCACGCCGGGCCAGCGCCGCGGGGTGCGGGTGTCCGGCGCCGAGCCGCTGTACGTGCTGCGCACCGACGCGCCGGCGCAACGTCGTCGTCGTGGCGCCGCGGGCGCGGCTCGGCCGCGACCGGCTGCGCCTCCACGACGCGCGCCTGCACGTCGAGCGCACGCGCGTCGACGCCAAGCTGCGCTACCGCTCGCCGGCCGTCGCCGCCACGCGTCGCGGCACGCGCCGGGCGAGCTCGAGCTGCACCTCGACCGGCCGGCCTTCGGCGTCGCGCCCGGGGCAGACGGCGGCGCTCGTACGACGGCGACGCCGTCGTCGGCGCCGGCACGATCGCGCCCCCGAGGCGCGCGTGACGGTGCCCGATCGGCCGTGCATCGTCGTCGGCCTGCAGGGCTGATCGGCGGCGATCCTAGCGCCGTAGCCCGGGCCGTTCAGCCAGGCACGGCGTGAGCCCGGGCCTGGCGCCAGGCCAGTGCTTTGGCCTTCAGCTGGTCGAACTCGGCCTGCGTGATCGCACCGCTGTCGAGCAAGTCCTTCGCCTTCGCGATCTGCTCCGCCGAGTTGCCCGAGCCGGCCACGTACCTGGACGTAGGTCGTCCAACTGCGCCTGCGCGGCCTGCGCCTCCTGCAGGTCTCCGCTCCCCCATTTGCCGGCCCCTGGGTGATCAGGTACACGAAGCAAGCCGAGGAAGGGGAGGAAGATCACGAAGATCGACCACGCTGCCTTCCCCCAGCCGCTGACGTCGCTGCGGCGGAAGAGATCACCGAAGACGGCGAACAGAAGCCAGAAGAAACAAGATCCAAGGCGAAGAGGACGAGCATCGTCCACATCACCTGTCCGAACGTGTTGTAAACCGCTAGCACCTTTCCTCCTCGGGGAGTCGTGTCGTTGTGGGAAGGGACGGTGCAGGCGTGTGGCCGTCGAAGAAGATCCCGACGATCACCAATTGCTGCCCGCAAGTCGCCGACCGGCGCATCCCATGAGGGCTCTTGTACGTCGCCCATGACCAGGTGTCAAGGACGCTGCCCGCTCTGTCGCCCCGCCGCGGCCGATCTGGCGGCCGCCCTGGAGGATCAGCTCTTGGCGCCGACAACGATGAAGGCCGTGAAGCTGATCAGCAGCGTCCCGTGCTCGTCTGCGTGTTGCAGGTACTCCCACCACTGCCGAGCCCTACCGGCATCGAGCGTTCCGTTTGTCTGGAGCAAAGCGAGGTGACTGCCGAAGAACAGCTCGGCCAACGCGTAGTGGACAAAGACCTGCACAGGATCGACGGAAAGCCCCTCCAAGTGCTGCTCCTTGAAAAGGCGCGGGAGCTGCCGACCGATCCACCCGTTCCGTATCGAGTCCGAGTAGGACAGGACAAAGGTTCGCGTGGTTTCCTTGTCCGGGTGGTCGATTATCAGGGTGTCCCAGTCGAAATCGAAGACGACGATCCGTCCACCTGGGCGGGTACCCGCACCATCTCCGCGAGCGCCCGCTCGGCATCGGGGAGGTGCTCGAGTAGTCGTTCGGCGCGGCACACGTCGAACGTGTCGTCCGGGAAGGGAAGCGCCTGCACCTCGCCGACCTCAAAGGTGATGGGGACGTGGAATTCCTTGGCGCGTCGTCGGGCCTCAGCGAGCATGACCTCACTCGCGTCAAGCCCAACAAGACGGCCGGTCGGACCGACGAGTTCCACCATGTCGAACACATCGGTGCCGGGACCGCAGCCAACGTCGAGGACTGCCGCTCCCGGCGCCAGAGCGATCCGTTCCAGCATGAGCCGCTTGCTCGCCTGGATCGCTGGAGGCTTCTGCGCCTCATCCATGAACCGAATGAAGAAGTCAGGGTCCCTGGTGCGGTCGACCTGCGTGAAGAGGTTGGTATGGGGATGGGTGCTCATGCCGATCCTCCTGACTGCCCGCCACTGCTCATCCTAGTCTCGACACTCGTCGACCCAGCAGGCGGGGCGGCGGCAAGCCTTGAAGCCTGGTCGGGTGAGTACCTGGGTTGCAGGCACGGCGTGCTGGGCGAACGAGTCTTGTGACGACCTGAGGCAGCCCGCCCGGCCGTTCGACTTCAGTAGTGGTTGTTGTCCTGGAGCCCGTCGCCGCGGCCGAGCTTGCGGCCGGTCGTGTCACCGATTTCGACGTACGGCCACATCAGCTCCGTGTAGTCGCGCTTCGATTGGTTCGTCACGTGGTCGAACTGGAAGGACGTGGCCGATCTCGTGGGCGGCGACGGACTGGATGTCGTACGCGTCCGAGGCACCCGTCGTCGACCACTTGAACGCGGTGTTGAAGCGGATGTCGGACTCGACCGGGTTTCCCTGCTCGTCGTACCAGGTCCCGGTACAGGCGAGCGCCCCGTTGCAGTCCTGGTCGTGTCTCCAGGCTGCCCCAGTCGATGACGCTCTTGCCGTCGTGCTTGACCCGGAGCGCCTGCGACGTCTTGCCCTCGTACTGCGCGGGTGGGCTCGCCTCGTCCTTGATGCCG
Organism: uncultured Gaiellaceae bacterium; assembly: GCA_963763755.1. Lineage (GTDB taxonomy): Bacteria > Actinomycetota > Thermoleophilia > Gaiellales > Gaiellaceae > Gaiellasilicea. The sequence goes on along the minus strand of CAVXQE010000009.1, from coordinate 2,518 downwards.
CACCAGTTGATGTTGTTCGTCCATTCGCTCTGCGCCTTCCGGACCGCCTCTACGACCACGTCGCGGTCGATGCCCTTCGCCGTCGCGCCGATCCACCAGCGTCGAAACTCGCCAGTGGGCCGGGCCGATCGACGCCTGCGAGGAGCTGTCGCACTTCACGCTCGCCCCGATCTCCTCCGGAGGCACGGCATAGCGGGTGTCGACCGCACTCCGTAGCGCTCCGGACCGCCGGTAGAACGCCACCCCGAGGACCCGGTCGCGCGAGTCGCTGTGCAGGCGGGCGAACCGGCTACCGTCCTTGCGAAACAGCGTGCAGAGCATCAGCCGCCCGGCGAGCAGGCGACGGGCAGGACGGCCTCCGGAGGGGATCCTGAACGCGAGCTCGCCCCTCACGGGGGGCGGGAGGCGCAGGCCGCACGGCTCAGCAGCAGCGGCTGTACTCGGCGCTCGAAGCGGAACGATGGCGGAACCTCCCGCGTTGCTGCCGGCGCACGCAACCGCGGCGACCAGGATCGCGACCGGGATCAGGCGGCGCCTCGAGTTCGCCGTTCAGCTCCTGGTGCGGGGGTGGCGCCGGTGGAGGACAGGACCGCCCAGGGAGGGTCGACGAATGTCTGGATTGCCCTCTCAGCCAAGCGGGCCAATCTCTAGGTATCGGCAGAATGACCTTTCAGCTTTAGCCCCAAAACACACCGCCCGCATCAAGCAGCGCCAGTGGACTCTGATGCGCCGGTGTCGAGCCAATGGAAATGTTCGGTCTCGACCACGAAGGCGTCGATCCTCGACGCAGCCCTCGGCGAGATGGACCAGCCGCGCGACCTCCAGTACACGATGCACCTCGTCCGCATCAGAGCACCTCGAACTCGGCAGCTAGGAGCGACGCGTGAAGGCGCTTCGCGTGGCGAGCCAGGAAGCTGCACCAGCAACTGCGGCGGCGCCGACCGTGGACAACGTTCGTGGTCATGCACGACCGGCAAACACCGCAGCACGCCTGCGCGGCGGGTAACGAGATCGGCGACTCATTGAGCACCGGGAGCGTCCGCATCTTCGTCCGCTCGAGCACTCCCACATTGTAGAGGCCAAGCGTGCGGATTGAGGCGGCAGCAACGGCTCGGCTGCAGTGACTCGAGCCGTGCTGCTGGGCGCTCCCAAGTGCGGGGGTGAGAGCAGGTTCGTTGCTCCACGCCAGCCTTTCACGGCCACCGGTTTCAAGGGGCGAACGTCCGCGTCCCTGGCACGTTGGTCAGGCCCGGGCAGGCCGACGGAGAACTTTGACCAGCAAGGGCATGGCGTTGCCCGCCGGCGAACTCTCAGGCGATGGGGGCTCGCGGCGTCGCGGTGATCGCCTCTCCCATGCCGCGTGTCCTGCGAGCCGTTCCCTGCTCTCCCCGAAGCCAGCTTCCCGCGCACCGTCGAACGGCGTGCTGGTTTGGTGGGCCGCCGGTGGAGACGGTGCTGACGCTGACAACTGCACCTATTCCAGCGCGGACACGAGCCAGTTAGCCGTCGATCGGAAGCTCCGAGGGCACCGAGAGAGCTTGGGCGAAGCGTGGCGTGTTCGTCGCTGCTGCCCGAGCGCAACGGAGATTGTCGCCGAGGCCGATCCATTCGCTCGTCGGAGTCTCGGAGGAGTGTCGGTGGCCGCCAGAGGTCGTCGGGAAACCGGTCGTGACGGCAGCCAGGATCGACCCGTCGAGTCTCTCGAGCATCGAGATCGACGCCGCTGTCCGTGCGTCGCTCGTGGAGGGTGGCTCACTCTATGCCGTCGATGCCGAACTGATCGCCGAGCTCGATCCCGACCTGATCCTGACCCAGGATCTGTGTGCCGTCTGCGCGGTGTCGAGTACGGAATTGGCTGACGCGTGCCCCGTGGGGGCGGATGTGCTGTCGCTCGACCCGCACGCTCGACGAGGTTGCCGCGTCGGTCCAACGGCTCGCCGAGCGACTCGACGCCGTGGCCGAGGGAGATCGGATCGCCGCTCGGATGAACAGCTCGATCGAGGAGACCGCCGAGGCCGTGCGAGATCGCGTGCCTCGTCGGGTGTTCTTCGCCGAGTGGCTCGATCCCCCGTTCAGTGCCGGCCACTGGGTGCCCGAGATGGTCGCACTCGCAGGTGGCCGGGACGTCATCGGCGTGGCCGCGACGCCGTCGCGGTCGGTTACTGGGCGAGGTGATGGGGGCTCGATCCCGAGCTGGTCGTCCTTGGCCCGTGCGGATTTGGTGCGGAGGAAGCCGCCGGACGAGCTGCAGGTCTCGAGTTTCCCTGCCCGACTGTGGTGGTCGACGGCGACAGCTACTTCTCGCGACCGGCTCCGCGGCTGGCTGACGGCGTCAGGCAGCTTGCGCACCCTCTTTCACCCCGATGCCGTGCGCTGACCCTGGTCTCCCCGCGATCTGGCTGGGCGCCGGGGAGCCGTCTAAAGCCGCTCGACGATCCTGAACCTCTGGGCCACGACGAGCGAATCGTCCGTGATCTCGTGGTCCGCCCAGAAGCGCTCGTGGGCTGAACGCCAGTCA
>CAVXQE010000008.1:0-81266 GCA_963763755.1 uncultured Gaiellaceae bacterium | reverse complement strand
TTCATTACGAGTGATCAGGTTCGGGTCGGAATCTCCCTGCAAAACGGGGCTTGAGGTCGACGCGTGCCGACTTGAACCCGCCGTGAACCCGCTTCTGCACCGCCCTCAACTCTTCGACCGAGATACAGCAGGGGATTCCGGCGCGTGTGAGCTCGGTGAATCGATGAGCTCCAGGAGCGCCTCGGCGATCGTCGCTGGCGTGGGTGGGCAGCCGGGGATCCGGAGGTCGACCGGGAGGATCGCTTCGACGGGCCCGACGAGGTCATCGGTGCTGCCCAGCAGGTTGCAGCCGAGCGCGCAGTCGCCCAGGGCTACGACCCGGCGCGGTTCAGGCATCGCGGCGTACGCGATCAGAAGCGGCTCACGCATGCGGCTCGTCACGGCGCCTGCCACGAGGAGCACGTCGGCGTGGCGAGGGGAGGCGACGATGCCGAGGCCGAAGCGTTGCAGGTCGTAGTAGGGACTCGCGAGCTGGGTGAGCTCGTGCTCGCAGCCGTTGCAGGAGCCGGCGTCGACGTGGCGGATTGCGAGGCTGCGACCGCGCCCGGGCTGTGGCAGGTCGATTGTCCTGCGGAGGCGGCGGAGGTCGCGGAGCAGGGTGAGCATCAGCGGTCCACGCAGGCGTAGCAGAGCTCGAAGCTCTTGTTGATCAACGGGAAGTCCGGGAGCAGGTTGTCGGTTGCGGCGTAGGCGACGACCGGCCAGTTCGCATAGGAGCCGGTGCGAAGGCGCAGGCGTTCGATCCGGTCGCCGCGCCGCTCGACGATGCAGCTGGTCGCGCCGCGCGGGCTCTCGACCCGGCCGACACCGATCGGTTGCTCTTCCCCATTCGGCTCGGCCGAGGCGGGCCGGATCGGGCGGTCGAGCAGCTCGTCGAGGATCCCGAACGTCTGCCAGAGCTCGAGCGCCCGCTGCTCGAACCGCGCCTGCACATCACCGGCCGCCCGCTCCGGGACGACAGCAGAGAAGCCCCCGTAGGAGAGGCGTGGGCTGCTCGCGCGCACGTCCTGCCTGACTCCTGCAGCGCGCGCGCCAGGGCCGACGCCGCCGAGCCGCTCCGCGTGGGTGGCGGTGACGACGCCGATGTCGGGGAGGCGATCCTGAAAGGAGCTGTTGAAGAGGAGCTCGCGCCAGCCGCGCCTCGCGGCCGCATTGATCGACGCAAGCTCTTCACGTGCAGCCCCGATCTGCTCCTGCTCGAGCGCGAGCTCGCTACCGCCAACACGGACCGTGTCGAAGAGGAAGCGGTGTCCGCTCACGACTGCGTTCAGCCGGCGCGCGCGCTCTGTGAGCGCTGCGAAGCTGTTGTTGCCGGCGGCGAGACTGACGCCGGCGCAGATCGCGGCGATGTCGTTCAAGTGGCTCCAGGTCCGCTCGAGCTCGAGCAGGATCGTGCGGACGCGGCCGAGCTCTGCGGTTGGCACCAGCCCGAGCGCTTGCTCGCAGGCGCTCGCGTAGGCGACGCCGTTCGCCACGTTGCAGGCGGCGCAGGCACGCGAGACGTAGGCAAGTCCTTCGTCCAGCGTCTTCCCTTCCGCGGCGCGCTCGAGCCCGCGGTGCTTGTAGAAGAGCTGTGCGTCGAGGTGGAGGATGCGATCGCCGACGAGATGGAAGCGAAAGTGCCCCGACTCGATGATGCCGGCGTGGATCGGTCCGACGGCGAGCTGGTAGACGTCCTCGCCGCGGACCGGCACCCAGCGCTCGAGCGCTGGGTCGTGGTTGACGAGCGGCCGCAGCGGCTCGTGCCCGGCGAAGCGGATTCCCTGCAGATCGTGCGCTTCGCGCTCGTCCCAGCCGGCCGCGGGCGCGAGATCGATGATCGAGGGGACGACTCCCTCCTGGGCGGCAACGGTCTCCAGGCGCGTGGTCCCGTCTTGGTCGGCGAGCAGCGTGCGGACGAGCGCCCCGCCCGAGGTGGCGTGTAGGCCGGCGAAGCGCGCACCGTCCGCGAGTGCCGCGCCGACCCGTTCCCGGTAGGAGGTGAATGCGTCCGAGGTCGTCACGAGAGACCTCGGACGAGAGCGTCCGCGAGATCCGAGCCGGGAAGCGCGACCGCAGCCGCGGTCAGACCCAACAGCAGGACGACGGAAACGTAGGTGACCGCCGTCACGCCGCGCAGACCGGCGATCGGCCCTCGCTCGCGCGGTGGGCTGTCGCCGGCGGTGGTCTCGATCAAGGCATGGGCGAGGCCGAGGAAACCGAGCGCGAGCAGGAGGGCAGTCGCGCTCGCAGCCCAGGGGTGTCCCGCCTGGAAGCCACCCGCGACGATCAGCACCTCGCTGACGAAGAGTGGCGAGGGCGGCAGGCCGGAGAGCGCGGCAAGCGAGATCCCCATCGAGACCCCGAGGGCGTGCTTGGTGCGACCGATACCGGTGACGGCGTGCTCGCCCGCGCGCGGCTCGTGGCTCAGGAGAGGCGTCGCCGCGTAGAAGCCGAGCGCCTTGGCGACGGCGTGAGCGACGATGTGGATGGCGACGCCGGCAAGGGCGAGCGACGTGCCGAATCCGATTCCGAGGGCGATCACGCCCATGTGCTCGAGGCTGGAGTAGGCGAGCAGCCGCTTCCAGGGCAGGGAGCGCCAGAGGAAGGGCACCGCGACGGCAAGCGAGGCGAGGCCGAAGGCGATCAAGACGGTCTGCGTCGTGTCCTCGCCGACGACCGGTGCGAGTGCGTGCTGGGAGCGCCAGGCGATGAGTAGCACGGTGGGCAGGAGCGCGGCGGAGAGAAGCGCGGAGACGGGCGGCGGTGCCTCCGAGTGGGCATCCGGCAGCCAGTTGTGCACGGGCGCCCAGCCGATCTTCGCCGCGAGCCCTGCAAGCAGGAGCAGGTAGGCGATCAGGGCCGTCTCGCTGCCGCCGGAGTAGGTCGAGAGCGCCTGCCAGGAGAGCCCGTCGAGCCCTCCTGTGGGAATGCCGGCCGCGAGCATCACGATCCCGAGCAGCGCGACGCCGAGCCCGAGCGATGTCAGGACGAGGTACTTCCAGCCCGCCTCGAGCGCGCGGGCGTGGCCGCTGAAGCCGACGAGCAGTGCCGACGCGGCGGTCGTCGCCTCGACCAGAAGCCAGGCTGCGCCGAGGTTGCCGACGAGCGGTACTGCCAGGAGGATCGCCCAGAAGAGATAGAGCGAGGCGTAGTAGATCCTCTGTCGGCGCACGGGCGAGACGAGCGAGTCGCTGCTCACATCGAGGTAGGCCGGTGAGACGAGGACACTGGCGAGCCCGACGAGGCCGATCACGCCGACGAGAAGTCCGCCGGCGACGTCGATGACGAGCCAGTCGCCGATGACCGGCTTGCCGGATGCGCGCAGGGCGAGCACGGTCAGCGCGAACGCAAGTGCGGCAACCGGCACGGACGCGAAGCGCGCGAGCCCCGTCACGAGGCCCGTCGGAGCGAGCAGGAAGAGCACCGCGGCGAGCGCCGGGAGGGCGATCACGGTCAGCGCGAGGAGCTCGCGGCTAGTCACGCAGCGCCCTCAGGGCCGCGCTGTCGGCGGTGCCGAACTCCGCGAAGATCCGCTCGTAGAAGACGACCGCGACCACGGCGACGAGCATCAGGTCGAGGGCGACGCCGAGCTCGATCGCGACCGACGCACCGCCGGGTAGTTGGAGCGCCGCGAGCGCGAGCGCGTTCTCGACGAGGACGATGCCGATGATCTGGAACAGCGTCGCGCGCCGGAGCGCCGCCGTGGCGATGCCGAAGGCAACGAGCGCGAGCACCCCGCGCTCGGCATCGCGCGAGACAAGTCCGATCGCCGGCACGAGCCAAGTCAAAGCCAGGGCAAACGCGACGGCGATGCCGGCGCGCGCCAGCGGTGCCACTCGCGCCCGTACCGGCCGCACCGCCCGGGTGCGCGAGACGAGCAGCAGGAACAGCCCGGCCAGAACAATCGCGCGAACCGCGAGCGCGCCGGCCGCGATGACGTCGCCGCTGCTCTCCGCCTCGTCGAGCGCAACGCCGACGAGGACGAGCGCTTGCGCGGTCACGAGCGCGACTGCGAGCGAGCGCCGGCGGACGACGAGGACGGCAAGCCCGAGCGCGACGAGCGTCCAGATGACCGCCCCACTCACGACGAGCTCACGAGCCAGGAGGCGATGCCGAGGAGTGCAGAGATGGTGCCGGCAGCGAGGAGCCGCGGCACGAGCAGGACGCGCATCTTCGCGACGAGCGTCTCGACGAGCGCGAACGCCGCGCAGAGCACGACGAGCACGACGGGCAAGACGGCGAGCTGGAACCAGACGTCGCGCGGATGGGGTAGGAAGACCTGAGCGGCGAGCACGAGCACGAGCCAGTGGCGGGCCGCCGCGGCCCACTGCAGATAGGCGAGGTCGCGCCCGGCGTACTCGAGCAGTGGGCCTTCGTGGATCATCGTCAGCTCGAGGTGCGTGTCGACGCTGTCGACCGGCTGCCGGCCCGTCTCGGCGACGGCGACGAGCGCGAAGGCGAGCGCGCCGAGTGCAAGTGCCGGGCTCGTCCAGACGTCCGTGCCTGCAGTCCCCGCGACGACGCCGCGGAGATCGGTCGTTTCGGCGAGGAGCGCGGCCACGGCGAGCGAAAGCACCAGCGTCGCCTCGACGAAGACCGACAGGGTGAGATCGCGGCTCGCCCCGATCAGCGAGAAGCCGCTACCCACGTCCCAGGCGGCGGCAACAACGACGAACCGCGCCAGCGCGAGCAGCCCCACGAGCAGGAGCGCGTCGTGGCCGATGCCCCAACTCGGAGCAGTCGCCGCAACCGGCACGACGAGAACGGCTGCGATGACGGCTGCGCCAACGACTGAGGGTGCGAGCCGGTAGAGGATGCTCGCTCCTTCAGGAGTAACAACGCTCTTCCCCCACAGCCGCCGCAGCTCACGGTAGGGCTGCAACGGAGTCGGCCCCCGCCTTCCCTGGAGACGCGCTTTCCAGTGCTGGACGAGGCCTGGCAGGAGCGGTGCGAGTGCGATGCCCCCGACGATCTGAACCGTCCCGGCAACGGCTGTCGCGCCACTCATCCGAGCCACCCCAGACGCGCGGCGGCGAGGAGCACAAGGACGAGCCCGGCGAGGTAGACGACGTAGGTGCCGAGGCTTCCGCTCTGCAGGCGTCGAGCTTGGGCGGCGGCGGCGAGCGACACACGCTCGAGTGGCGCGTAGAAGTGATCGTCGATCAGCTGGGGCACATGGCCGGAGTACGCGACCTCCTGCAGGACGCCGTCCTGGCTCCGCACGGTGATCTCCCGCTGCGGGCGGAGCACGAGCTCGAGCACCAGACGCAGCGGCTTGGTGAAGCCGGCGCTCGTCCAAAGAAGCGCGGGCTCGAGGCGCTGACCGGACGCCCAGGCCGGGGCCGGAGCAGCGGCTCGGTTCCCGCGCAGAAGCGTCAAGCCGCCGGTTAGCCCAACGAGCACGACCGCGATCCAGACCGTCGGCAGAGAGCCGGTGCCCGGAAGCTCGAGGCCGGTCTGGGTCGGCACGCCGGCCGACCAGGGCGCGAGCCCGACGAGAGGGCTGAAGAGCACACCGGGCACCACCCCGAGCACGACGCAGACGCCGGCGAGGAAGCACGAGCGCCGCTCGCATGGGCAGCGGCGCCTCTTCGGCAGCCGCAGCCGCGTCGCTCCGCGGCGGCCCGAGCAGCACGAGGCCGACGACCTTGACGAAGCAGAAGAGGGCGAGAGCGGCGGTCGCAGCGAGAGTGGCGAGGGCGACCGCCCCGGCAATCCCGTCCCCGACGTGCCCGTAGGCGGTCACGTGCAGCAGCGCCTGCAGCGTCAGCCATTCGGAGGCGAAACCGTTCAGCGGCGGCAGGCCGGCGATCGCCATCGCCCCGACCAGGAAGGCCCCGGCCGTCCACGGCATCCGGCGGAGGAGGCCTCCGATCCGGTCAAGCTCGAGCGAGCCCACCGCCCGCTCGAACGCACCTGCGCCCAGGAAGAGCAGCGACTTGAAGACGGCGTGATTGACGGTGTGCAGGAGCGCAGCACCGAGTGCGAAGGCGGCCCAGGAGTCGGCACCGCGAGCGCGGAGGATCAGGCAGGCGCCGAGCCCGAGCACGATGATCCCGACGTTCTCGATCGAGTGCAGGGCGAGCAGCCGCTTGAGATCGTGCTGAAACAGCGCGTAGACGACGCCCCCCACCGCAGAGAGCGCCGCCAACGGCGAGCACCAGCACGCCGAACCAGACCGGAAGGACGCCGACCCACTCCACGAGCACGCGCACGAGCCCGTACAGCGCAACCTTGATCATCACCCCGCTCATCAGCGCCGAGACCGGAGCCGGAGCGATCGGATGCGCGCGCGGGAGCCAGACATGCAGCGGCATCACGCCCGCCTTCGTCCCCATCCCCACCAGAGCCGCAAGGGCGATCGCGATCTGCAGTCCCGAACCGGAGCTGATCGCAGCCGCGCCGCCGAACGCGTCCGCGTGCGCGAGCAGCAGGATCGCGATCCAGGTGCCGACGCCGCCGAGATGGGTGACGGCGAGGTAGTTGAACACCGTTTGCCGCGACAGCCTGTCGGCGCGCCGCGCAACGAGGATCACCGTGGCCGAGAGCAGCGTCATCAACTCCCAGCCCGTGAGGAACGTCAGTGGATCTCGGGCACAGACGACGAGCGCGAGCGCGAGGAAGAAAGCCGCGGTGAGCGCCGCGATCACACGCCCCCGGCGGGTGGGCTCCAGATACCGGATGCGAGAACACAAGCGCCGGAGCCGCGATCAGGCCGAGCGTCCCGAGGAAGAGCCCGCTCAACCCGTCGACGCCGAAGCGCGGATCGAACGAGCTCGTGAACCCCGCCCCGAGCGTGTCGCCGGAGGCGAGCGCCCAGAAGCCCGCGACCCCCACTCCCGCCGCCCCCGCCGCCTGCATCGATGAGCCCAGCCTCGAACGTGCGCCGGCCGAGCACCAGCACCGCCCCGATCGCAACCGCGCTCGAGCGCGGCAACCAGGAGTACTCCGATCACGAGCTCTCGAGCTCGCTCAGGATTGACTGCTGCTCGGAGAGCTGCCGGGTGATGATCCCGCGGCCGGCTTCGAGCAGGTCGAACACCCGCTCGTCCTCGACCCGGTAGTAGACGCTCGTCCCCTCACGCCGCGACTCGACGAGGCCGATCCGGCGCAACGCAGCGAGGTGCTGCGACGTCCCGCCAGAGTCGAGCCCCAGCTCCTTCTGGAGCGCGCCGACCGACCGTTCCCCGTCGCGCAACAGTTCCAGGATGCGAACGCGCGCAGGGTGGCCGAGCACACGAAAGAGGTTCGCCTTCACCTCGTGGACTGGCCGACCGCTGTGTGACACGCGAGCACTATCTTAGCATCTTCAAAACTTAGAAGATGTGCGTTGTTCACTACGCCTTGCCGCGTCGAACGGTGACCAGCACATCACTCACGGTGGAGTGCATCGGCGCCTCAGAGGCAACTCGATAACGCGTGATGCAGGAACTGCCTCGAAGAGAAAGCCGACGCGCGGATTCGAACCGCGGACCCCTTCATTACGAGTGAAGTGCTCTACCAGCTGAGCTACGTCGGCGCGCCCCTAGATTAGCCGGTTTCTCGCGTGTGGAGCCCGCCGCCGAAGGGCGTGTCCGCGATGTCGCCGCGCTTGTGACCTGAGCGAGTTCGTCGCGAACTGCTCCCAGCTCGGACTTGAGCGAGCGCAGGCCGGCGCGGCGCACTCCGTACGCTTTGAGGACGTAGAGGCGGTGCCGACGCACAGCGATTTCGTCGAGGAGCGCTGCGACGTGGCGCTGCTGGGTGCGGCGCACGTTCATGGACGCTGTTTCTGCGACGTAGGACATCTCAGGCGGCCTCGTCGAGCAGCGCCGGCTCGGGCACTGCGGAGATCTGCTCGTCCGCGATGTCGGCTGTGCGGACGAAGAGGGCGGCGACGGCGGCTCCGAGCAGCAGTAGCCCGGTCAGAACGGCGAGGGCAGTCTGGTAGCCGTGGTCGAGCGCGGCGAGGCTCGCGCCGGGGGCGTCGCTGTAGCGGTTGGTCGCTGCTGCGGCGATCGCGCTGGCGGCGGCGATCCCGATCGCACCGCCGATCTGACGGCTGGTGTTGATCAGCCCGGAGGCGACGCCGGCGTCTGCGCGGGCGACACCGGCGAGGCCAAGGATCGTCACCGGGACGAATGAGAGTCCCATCCCGGCGCCGCCGAGGACGAAGGCCGGGAACAGGTCCCAGAAGTACTGGCCGTCCACCGGCAGGCGAATGAGGAGCGCGACCGAGAGCGCCGAGGTCAGGAGCCCGACGGTGAGTGTGGCGCGTGCGCCGATACGCGTCACGATCAGCTGAGCGAGGTTGGAGACGACGACGACCGTGCCTGCGAAGGCGACGAAGGCGACGCCGCCCTGCATGGCGCTGTAGCCGAGGACGTCCTGCAGGTACAGCGAGAGCAGGAAGAACTCGGAGAACGCCACGGCGCCGATGATTGCCATGACGGCGTTCGCGGCAGCGAGCGACGGACCGCGGAACAGTCGCAGCGGCAGGAGCGGCCAGGGCGAGCGGGCTTCGAGCACGACGAACGCCGCGAGCAGCGAGAAGGAGCCGACGAGCGGCAGGAGCGCGGCGGTCGAGGTCCAGCCCTCCGTCGTGGCGCGCGTCAGGGCGTACACCAGCAGCATCAGCCCGGCGGTCGCTGTGACTGCGCCGCGGGCGTCGAGGTGGCGATGCCCGAGCTCCGGACGGCTCTCCTCCAGCAGCACCGGTGCGAGCAGCACCGCCGCGATCCCGACCGGGACGTTGACGAAGAAGATCCACGACCAGCTGAGATAGCTGGTCAGCACGCCGCCGAGCAGGACGCCGGCGGCGGCGCCACTGCCGGAGGCGGCCCCGTAGATGCCGAGCGCGAGGTTGCGCTCACGCCCTTCGGCGAAGGTGGTCATGAGCAGCGACAGCGCCGCCGGCGCGAGCAGCGCACCGCCGAGCCCTTGGAGGGCGCGAAAGCCGATCAGCGACGCTTCCGACCAGGCGATCCCGCAGAGCAGCGAGCTCGCCGCGAAGAGCAGGAGTCCCCCGACGAAGAGGCGGCGCCGACCGAGCAGGTCGGCAAGCCGGCCCCCGAGCAGCAGCGCGCCACCGAAGAAGATCGCGTACGCCGAGACCACCCACTGCAGGCTCTCGTCGGAGAAATTGAGATCGGTCTTGATCGACGGCAGGGCGACGTTCACGACCGCCACGTCGAGGATCACCATGAACTGCGCGGTCACGATCAACGCCAGCGCGGCCCACCGCCTGCCGGAATCTGTAGTCATGCTCATCAATTAAGCTCCTCTATCGTTGATGATCTCAACAATATACACAAACAACGATATCGGCGCTACACTTTCTTCCGATGACCGAGATCGAGACAAAGCCACTTCCACAGCGCTTCCCCGAAGAGCTCGTCTCGTCCGCCCTCTTCCTGCTCAAGCGCCTCGGAATGACCGCCAAGGAACGCTCTTTCGCCGCCTACAACGAGGCGGGGCTGCACCCGTACCACCACGCGATCCTCGCCGTCCTCGACGAAGGCTCACTCGCGACTCAGGGCGCAATCGCCGACACGCTCGGCTACGACAAGGGCCAGCTCGTCGGGCTCCTCGACGAGCTCGAGGACGCCGGCCTCATCGAGCGCCGCCGCGACCCCGCTGACCGGCGACGCCAGCTCGTCCGAATGACAGCCCAGGGACGCAAGACGCTCGAACGCCTCCGCCGCCTCTCCAGCCAACTCGAAGACGAGTTCCTCGCCTCCCTGAGCGACGAAGAGCGAGCACAACTCCACACGCTGCTCCTGCGGCTCGCCGAACAGCACCTGCCGAACTGCCAGGCTTTAGCACCTCGATCGATCGGATAATCTCAGCGCGATGCCTGCGCTGAACGCGATCGGGATCGTCGTCTCGGACATGGCGCGCACGATCCGCTTCTACCAGCTGGTCGGGCTCACCGTCCCGGACACGCCGGACGAGGGCCACGTCGATGCGCCCTTGCCGAACGGGATCCGCCTGATGCTCGACACGGAGGACGTCGTCCTCAGTTTTCGCCCCGACTGGACACGCGAGACGGGCAACCAGGTCGGACTGGCGCTCGAGTGCGAGAGCCCCGCCGAGGTGGACGAGATCTACGCGCGCGTCACCGCGGCGGGCTTCCACGGCGAGAAGGAGCCGTGGGATGCGTTCTGGGGACAGCGGTACGCGCAACTGCAGGACCCCGACGGCGTCCCGGTCGATCTGTACGCCGCGCTGGCCTAGTTCGTGCCGAAGCCGGGCACGGGCTGGGCCTTCGTCGTGCTCGGCGTCGTGGCCACCGGAGTCGGAGCGGTGGGTGCCGCGGTCACGACAGGAGCCGGAGCCGGGTTCGTGACGATTGAGGGGTCGGGGGTCGGGACGATCGTCACCGCGTGTCCGACCGCAACCGGCTCGGCCTTGGCCGGCGAGGCGGGCGCGGGTGTCGCTGTCGGCACGACTGCCGACGCGTCCACCTGCGACACCGGCTCGACGTTCCGCGTGCCGCTGTCGGTCTTGCCCTCGTCTGCGCGCGCCTGCTCCGTCGCGGGCTGTGCCCCGGGAGCTGAAGCCTGGTCGAAAGCGGGCTCGGCGGCCGCCGGGGCGTGCTGCGCCGGCGCAGCCTGGAGAGGCGTGTCCTCGGCCGGGATGTAGTGCAGCGGCGCCGAGTGCCTCACGACCGCCGTCGCGGCAGGCCTGGACGTGACGCTTGCGGGCTTGGCCACAGCGGGCTTGACCGCACGCTGCGGCGTGGAACCTGCAGCGAGCCGAACCGAGTTGGAAGGCGTGGAGACCCGCGCGGACGTCGCAACGGCAGGCGCAGGTTTGCTGACCAGCGTCTTCGCCGGGGCGGCTGCGCGGACCGGTGGCTTCGACTCGATCTTGTCGACGCCGTAGGCGGTACCGGCTGCTGCTGTGACCGCGACGGCCGCTGCAGTCGCCTTGACGGCCGCGCTCCCGGCGAGCAGAGCCTTGAACGCAGCGGCAACGGTGCCGATGTCGAACGCCTGGAGAGCGCGGCGGAAGCTCTTGCGCTTCGGCTTCTTGACCACGTCCGGCTGCTCGAGCCCGGCGGCGAGCGAGCGGCGCGCGCGGAAGATCAGCGTCTCGACGGCCGACTGGGTGACTTCGAGCTCCTCGGCGATCTCGCGATAGGAGAGGCCCTGCCACTCGCGGAGCAGGATCGCCCGGCGCTGCTGCTCGGGCATCGACGCGAGCGCGTCCTCGATCCCGATCAGCTCGTCGTTCTGTCGGGTCGGGCCGGGAACGATCTCCTCGATGATCTCGAAGTCGCTCGGGCTCTCGATCGCGGCCGCGGCGCCACGAGGAGCGGCGGCGAGAGAGGCAGACGTTCTCGGCGATCTTGAACAGCCAGGCCGACTCGGCCTCGGGCACGATGCCGCGACCGAGTGCGCGGAACGCGTTCATGTACGTCGTCTGGACCGCGTCCTCAGCCTCTTCGCGCGAGCCGAGCTGATGCAGGCAGTAGCTCTGGAGCTTCGCGGCGTGACGTTCGTAGAGGCCCTCGGTAGCCGCCGCCTGAGGGGCGACGCGAGAGCGCTCGACAAGCGACGCACGTCCTATGGACGGAACTGCGGCCAACGGGGGAGCCCCTTATGTCTGGAGGAGACGGAGAAACCGGCGTTCCGCCCGAACGCCTGGTCGCAGTCTTAGCCCGGGCCGTACCCTGTGCAACCCCTAAAGGGGGATCTTTACATCACCCTTTTAAATCCTGATTCAAACAAGTAAAACGCTGGAAAACGCGCGGTTCAGCTGGACGAAGAGCGCCTCCAGCGTCAGCGCCGGATTGAGGTTGAATTCCTCGAGCGCGCGCCACGCAGCGCGGACCAGCTCGGCTGCGGTCTCGGCGTCCGCGGCCCGGTCGCGTGTCGCGTCCTCGCGCAACACGTCGAGCCGGTCGGCGTGCACGGCCGCCTGCTCGGCGCCGGCTGCGACGACCACGAGGTCGCGGTACCAGGACGCGAGCTCCTCCAGCATGGCGAGCAACTCCTCCCGCTCGGCCCCCCGCTGCACACGGCGGAGCCGCTGATCGGACTCGCGCGCAGTCAAGTCGATTCCGGCAAGACCGGCCTCCGCCCGCTCCCGGGCCGCGGCGCCGACGACCCTGGACGCTTCGATGAGCGTGCCCGCTGCATCGGCCGGGTCGAGCTCGGGATCGGCGTAGGGGGAACGCGCGACGCGCAGCAACTCGTCGCGGCGGCCACGCGCCTCGGGATCGAGGAGGCGCTCGGCGCGATCGAGGCGGCCACCCGAGACACGGGCGAGCGCGCGCGCCTCCGTTTCGGAGAGACCCGGCGCACGCTCGGCGAGGAAGGCGCGCACCGCACGTTCCGGAAGCCGCCGGAACGGAACCAGCTGGCAGCGCGAGAGGATCGTCGGCGGGATCGGGCCGAGCTCGTCCGCCACGAGCACGATCACAGCGTACGACGGCGGCTCCTCCAGGTCCTTGAGCAATGCGTCGGCAGCGTCCTCGTTCAGCAGGTGCGCGTCGGCGATCACGTAGACCCGCCGCTCGGCCTCGTACGGCCGCATATGCAGGTCGCGGTGCAGCGCTCGCACCTCGTCGATCCGGATCATCTCTCCGAGCGCCTCGAGCAGGAACAGATCGGGGTGCGTGCCGGCGGCCACACGACGCTCGTCACCGAGCAACTCGGCTGCGAACGTGCGCGCGGCGGCGCGCTTGCCCACCCCGGCGGGGCCGTGGAGAAGATAGGCGTGCGCCGGCCCTTCGGCGACCGCCGCCCTGAGCAGGCGGCGCGCTTCGGGTTGCTCAGGCAGGTCGTCGAAGCTCATCGAGGATCCTGTCGGCGAGCACGTCCGGATCGAGCGACCCGTCGAGGACGACGACGCGTTCGGGGAAGAGAGCGGCGAGCTGCGCGTAGCCGTCCGCCACTCGCTCGTGGAAGTCGGCGTCCTCGCGTTCGATCCGGTCCGGCTTCGAGCCCACGCGTGTGGACGACGTCCCCGGCTCGATCGCGAGCACGAAGGTTCGGTCCGGCAGGAGACCCCCGGTCGCGAGCAGATTCACCTCGAGCACCTCGTCGACTCCGAGCCCGCGTCCGATGCCCTGGTAGACGATCGAGCTGTCGAGGTAGCGGTCGAGGAGAACGTCCGCGCCGCGTTCCAGCGCAGGCCGCACCACCTCCGCGACGACCTCCGCCCGCGACGCGGCGTACAGCAGCGCCTCCGCCCACGGCGTCATCGGGCCGCCGTGCAGGACGAGATTGCGGATCTCCTCGCCGAGCACTGTCTGGCCCGGCTCTCGAGCGGTCACGACCTCGCGACCCTCGGCCTCCAGCGCCGCCCGCAGCCGCTCGACCTGGGTCGTCTTGCCGGAGCCGTCCATCCCCTCGAAGGTCACAAACATCGTGCGTAGGATATGGCCGTGCGGGCGGTAGTCACCGGAGGAGCGGGATTCATCGGCTCCCACGTCGTCGATGCGCTGCTCGCGCGCGGCGACGAGGTGCACGTCGTGGACAGCTTCGCGACAGGGAAGCGCGAGCGAGTGCCGGCCGAGGCGACGCTGCACGAACGCGACATCCGGGAGCCTCTCGATGAGCTCTTCCAGGACATCCGGCCAGAGGCCGTGTTCCACCTTGCGGCCCAGGCCGACGTGCGAGTTTCCGTCGAGCGTCCCGACTACGACGCCGCGGTGAACGTGGGCGGCACGATCCGCGTGCTCGAAGCCGCCAGACCCGTCGCAGCGCAACTCGTCTTCAGCTCGACGGGAGGCGCGATCTACGGCGAGCGCACGAGCCCTGCCCCGGAGGATGCGCGGCGCGAGCCCCTTGCGCCGTACGGCACGTCAAAGCTCTGTGGCGAGGAGTACCTCGCCACCTACAACCGACTGTACGGGACGAGTCATGTCTCGCTCCGGTTCGGCAACGTCTACGGCCCGCGTCAGGATCCGCACGGCGAGGCGGGCGTCGTCGCCATCTTCTTGGGCCTGCTTCGGGCAGGCGATGCACCGAAGATCTTCGGGGACGGCAGGCAGACGCGCGACTACGTCTACGTGGGCGATGTCGCGCACGCGACACTCGCCGCAGTCGGGCAGGCCGGGGGCGTCTTCAACGTCGGCACAGGAATCGAAACGTCCGTGATCGATCTGTTTGCGGCCTGCCGCACCGTCGCGGACGTTGAGGTCGAGGCCGAACATGCCCCGGCTCGCGCCGGCGAGCTGCAGCGGAGCGTGCTCGATCCGAGCCTCGCTGCAAGCGCTCTGGGCTGGCGGCCCGAGACGTCCCTCGACGAAGGGCTCCGCGCGACCTGGCGCTTCGGTGACGCCTGACACGTGGGGCCTGCCGCGACGTTCGTCGCGATTCGCGTCGCCTTCTGGCTCGTGGCGGCGGCCACGCTCATCTGGGCGCCCGCGCCGGACCGGCGCCTGATCGGCAGCGCCTACGGGCCGGCGAGCGATTTCCTCTTCCGCACCTTCGCGCAGTGGGATGCCCGCTGGTTCCTCCAGATCGCGGAGCACGGCTACGAGGAGGTGCCACAGGCCGCCGCGTTCTTCCCGGTCTATCCGGCAGCGGCGCACGCGCTCGCCTGGGTGACCGGCTCGACGCTCGTCGCGGGCGTGCTCATCTCGCTGGCCTCAGGGGCGGTGGCCGCCTGGGCGCTGGCGGAGATCGCGAGGCCGATCCTGGGCGGGCGCGGCGCGAACGACGTCGTTCTCTACCTCGCGCTCTACCCCGTCGGCTTCGTGTTCACGGCGCTGTACTCCGATGGCCTCTTCCTCGCCCTCGCCGCAGGATCGTTTCTGGCCGCGACGCGCGGGAAGGCCGTCACGGCCGGAGTGCTCGGAGGTCTCGCGACCGGGACGCGACTTCTCGGGCTCGCGCTCGTGCCGGCACTCGTCGTGCTGCTCTGGCGCGGGCGCGATCCCCGTTCGCTCAGCCGGCTGGTGCCCGTGCTGCTGTTACCGGCCGCAGTCGGTCTCTACGCGCTGTATCTCAACTCGACGCTCGACGACCCTTGGGCGTTCACCAACGCCCAGGCCGACTGGGATCGCGGCGCGTCGCCGCTCGGCCCGCTCGCGGGACTGCACGACGCCGTCCTCGCCGCCGGACGGGGTGCGCGCGACCTCCTGAACCTCCCTGCCACCGGCCCGGGCCACGACGAGCGCGTCGCGCTCTGGAACCTCTCCCATCTCGGGTTGCTCGTCGTCGCAGGGTGGCTCACCTGGATCGCGTGGCGCCGTCTCGGACCCGCCTTCGGGCTGTACTCCCTCGCCACGCTCGCAATCCTCCTCTCGGTCCCGGCGGAGGGGTTCCCTCTCGTCAGCCTCCCGCGCTTCCTCCTCGGCGACTTCCCCCTCTTCCTGGCTCTCGCCTCGCTGACGCTCGACCATCCGCGAGCTCGCGGACCGACGCTGTGCACGTTCGCCGCCCTCGGCGCGCTCGCCGCGGCAGCGTTCGCACGCGGGATCTGGGTCGCATAGGAGGAGGGCGAGCAGGGGGCACGAATCTAGGCGGCCGTGGACCACTCGCTCCCCGAGATCCGGACCCCGTGGCGCACGGCGACGCTGGTCGCCTCTGCGCTGGCCGCGCTCGAGCTGGTCGCGCTCGTCACGCTCGGCGTCGTCCTGCTCGCGAAGCCGGTCTCGCAGCACGTCCAGCAGGCCGCGGAGAAGAGGGTCTTCGCACCGGTGAAGGCGAAGCCACGGGTCGCGACTCCGATCGGAAAGCCGAAGCTGTCACGCGCCGAGACCTCGGTGATCGTCCTGAACGGCAACGGGCGCTCCGGAGCGGCCTCGGACGGCGCGGCGCGCGTTCGCAGGCACGGCTACACGATCGGCACCGTCGGCAATGCTCCGCGCAGCGACTTCACGCGCACGCTCGTGATGTTCCGTCCGGGCTACCGTCCCGAGGCGGTCCGTCTTGCACGCGACCTGAAGGTGAAGATCGTCGGGCCGCTCGACGGGCTCCGTCCGCGGGACCTGATGGGCGCACACCTCGCGTTGATCATCGGCTCCTAGCTAACTGCACTTCCCGGCGTTCACCCAGTCCCGTGCGAGGTCGAGCGGGCCGCCGCGCGTCCACTGCTTGCCGGCCGGGTCGAGCGTGAACGCCTCGTTCAGATCCCGGTAGGCGCCGCAGCGGTCGCCGATATCGAACTCGTACAGGCCGAGCTGGAGCCACGACTCGGGGTTCTTCGGCTGCAACCCGGTCGCCTCGCGGTAGGCCTGGAGTGCGGCCACGTCGCGCCGCCGCTGTTCGGCAACACGGGCGTCGGCGAAGACCGGCTGGAGCGAGAGCGGATCGAGGGAGCGTGCGCGTTCGACCGCGTTGCTGGCGGCCTCGAGGTCGCCGCGGTCGAGCGCGACGTTCACCTGCCGAAGCTCCCGGTCCGCAAGCCACGGCGTCGCAACCGACACGATCGCCGCCAGCGCGAGTGCTGCGGCTCCCGCGGCCGCGAGCAACCCCGGCGGCCGGCGAGCAGGCCGGCCCGCTGCGGCCAGAACGCCGGCGGCGAAGAGCGCGGTGCCGGTGACCGCAACGAAGTCCCAGTCGTAGTCGACGAGCGCATGGACGAGCCACAGCGCCAGCGCAACGGCCAGGGCGGCGGCCGCATCTCGCTCGCTCCCCTCGAGCCTCCGGAGAGCGCCGACCGCGGCCGCCCCGGCGGCTGCGACGAGCGCCAGGAAGAGCGCAAGCCCGACGAGCCCTGTGCCGGCCAGGAACTGGAGCGGAACACTGTGTGGCTCCGACACCGCCGACGCCGTCTCTCTGTAGCGCTTACGCGCGACCTCGAACGTGTTCGCGCCGGCTCCCTTGACCGGGTCGGCACGAAAGACGTGCCACGCCTCACCCCACCAGGCCGAGCGGTTGTTCGAGCTCAGACTCGTGAACCGGGTCGGATCGTTCTTGACCTCGGCGCCCCCGAACTCGTCGGCGATGCGACCCGCGTTCACGAGGACGGCGATCGCCGCCACGGCGACGCCGGCGACGGCGAGGCCGCCGAGCACTCGACCGAACAGCGCGCGCCGCTTTGGTTCGAGTGGCCGCAGGGACACGGCTCCGAAGGCCGCGAGTGCGCCTCCCGCGAGGAGCAGCAGACCGAACCAGGCGCCGTCGGCGACGCGATCGGCGCGCGGAAGCGCGTCGTCGACGAGCGCAGGTCGCGTGAAAGCCCAGGCGGCGACGAGACCGCCCGGGACGACGGCGACGAGCGCGAGCAGCGCAGCCTCCACCCGGTCACGCCGGAGCCAGAGCCACAGGGCGACTCCCAACACGGCCGCTGCGACTCCGGCCCGTGAAGCGGCGAGGAGCACCGCGACGACCGCGGCGTACCCGAGCACGACACCCACGGCTCGCAGCGCGCGCGACTGTCGTGCGTCCGCCGCCAGCTGCAGACCGAGGACGAGGAGCATGTCTGCGGCGAGCGCGAGCGCGTTCCAGTAGCCGATCGGATCACGAAGCCGCGCGACACGACCGCCGTCCGGGAAGAGCGCAGGGATCGCCTTGCCCGCGAGCGCCCAGAGAACAGCGGCGCCGAGCGCCGTCACGAGCGCCGCGGCCGCCCAGCGGCACGCGGTCCGGCCTGACGCGCCGAGCAGGAGCCCGACGGCGAGAAAGCCGGCGAGGACGAGCGTCCGGTTCACATCCGCCCACGAGAGATCCGGCGCCACCGACCAGCCGACGGACAGGCCGCTCCAGGCGCCGATCGCCAGGACGAGGCCGAGCAGCACGGTTCCGCCGCCGGGAAGGGGCGTGCGACCGGCGAGAGCAAGCGCGCCCCAGCCGCCCGCAACGGCAAGAACGGCGATTGCCGTCCACACCGAGTCGCCCGCGAAGACGGCGCCGAGCAGCATCGCGGTCGCGACCGACACCGCCACTCCGGGCCTCCGCATCGCGGGCCAAGCTAGCATGTGACACCGGAAGGCCCTGCGCCGTATCCGCAGGGCATTACAAACCGTTTACCTGCCGCTCACCCGGGCATCAACGCTGTCCGAAAGACTCTGCACACTGCGCTCGGATCCGTGCAGCCGATTCGACGAACGACCACGATCTTGACGATCCCCTCCCGCCACCAGACGATCGGACGTGTGCTCTACGCGCTCGCGTCGGTCGCGGCGCTCGTTGCCGCATGCTTCTCGCCGCAGCGCCGGCGAGCGCGGCCCCGTCCTGCGCGCGCCAGGTGATCGACGACTGGTACGACGACGGGCGCGTCGACCGCACCTATCCGCTGCACTGCTACGACGACGCGATCGAGGCCCTCCCGCCGGACGTCCGGGACTACTCGAGCGCGAAGGAGGACATCCAGCGGGCGCTCCAGGCGCGCATGCGAAACGAGCCCGCGCCGCCGGCGTCGACCGATCCCTCTCCCGGCGGTGGCACCACCGCGAAGCCGCCGAAGAACCAGACGACGACCGATGTGAGCAACCCGAAGAACGAGAACCCGCCCGAGGCCTCAGGTGATGTCGAGACCGACAGCGCGAGCTCCGTGCCGATCCCGCTCCTCGTGCTCGCCGGCCTCGCGCTGCTGCTGATCGCGGGCGGCTCGGCGGGCTATTTCATCCGTCGGCACCAGGGTCGAAACAACCCTCCGCCGGCCGTCTAGCACTCCGCACAACACCTCCCAGCGGCTAAAATACGGGTCTCCTCTCGTTCTGTCCGACGCGGGGACTAACGTCCCCGATCCGCTCAGAGGACCGCAGCAGACCTGCGAGCGCCGCATAGAGACCTAAGGCCGGGAGGACCAGAATGGCGACCGCGAAGCAGACGAAGGACGCGATGCAGGAAGCAGGATCAGCGCACGAGGAGATCACGAACGTCGTCGTCGAGGAGACGGCGTCGGTCGCCCCGGGCCGCTTCTTCACGATCCCCGGACGCGACCCGTTCGACGAGATCGAGTGGGAGCTCCGGGACGCACTCATCCCCGGAAAGGACGGGCCGGCCTTCGAGCAGCGGAACGTCGAGTTCCCGCGCTTCTGGTCGCAGACCGCGACGAACATCGTCGCTCAGAAGTATTTCCGCGGGCGGCTCAGCTCTCCTGAGCGCGAGCGCAGCGTGAAGCAGATGATCGGCCGCGTCGTCGACACGATCGGCGGCTGGGGCCGCGCGGGCGGCTACTTCGCCACCGACGAGGAGGCCGACACGTTCGAGGCGGAGCTGAAGGCGATCCTCGTCAACCAGTACGCCTCCTTCAACTCACCGGTCTGGTTCAACGTCGGCTTCGAGGAGAAGCCCCAGTGCTCCGCCTGCTTCATCCTCTCGATCGACGACTCGATGGAGTCGATCCTCGACTGGATCAGGCGCGAGGGCGTCATCTTCCGCGGCGGCTCCGGCTCAGGCCTCAACCTCTCGAAGCTCCGCAGCTCGAAGGAGCAGCTCTCGAAGGGCGGCTACGCGTCCGGGCCGGTCAGCTTCATGCGCGGCGCCGACGCCTCGGCCGGCACGATCAAGTCGGGCGGCAAGACCCGGCGCGCGGCCAAGATGGTCGTGCTCGATGTCGACCACCCGGACATCGAGGAGTTCATCTGGTGCAAGGCCAAGGAGGAGCGGAAGGCGCGCGTCCTCGAGCAGGCGGGCTACGACATGTCGCTCGACTCCGCCGACTGGGCCTCGATCCAGTACCAGAACGCGAACAACTCGGTCCGCGTCACCGACTCCTTCATGGAGGCGGTGCTGGAGAGCAAGGAGTGGAACCTGACCGCCCGCACGGACGGCTCTGTCGTCGAGACAACGGAGGCCCGCGACCTGCTGCGGCAGATCTCCGAGGCGGCCTGGCAGTGCGCCGACCCGGGCATCCAGTACGACACGACGATCAACGCGTGGCACACGCTCCCGAACACGGGCCGGATCAACGCGTCGAACCCGTGCTCGGAGTACATGTCGATCGACGACTCGGCGTGCAACCTCTCCTCTCTCAACCTGATGAAGTTCCGGCGCGAGGACGGCGAATTCGACGTCACCGCATTCGAGCACGCGGTCGACGTGATGCTGCTGGCGCAGGAGATCTGCGTCGGCTACTCGTCCTATCCGACGCCGGAGATCGACGCGAACGCGAAGGCCTTCCGTCAGCTCGGCCTCGGCTACGCGAACCTCGGCGCCCTGCTGATGGCGCGCGGTTTCCCGTACGACTCGGATGACGGCCGGGCCTATGCGGCCGCAATCACCGCGCTGATGACCGGCCGTGCGTACCGCAAGTCGGCGCAGGTCGCGCAGCGGATGGGGCCGTTCGCCGGCTACCGGGCGAACGCCGCGGCGATGATCGGCGTGATCGCGAAGCACCGCGCCGCGGTCGGGAACATCCAGCACTCCGACTCGGTGCCGGACGACCTGCTCGCCGCTGCGCGCAAGGCCTGGGACGACGCTCTCGACCTGGGCGAGGTGCACGGCTACCGGAACGCGCAGGCGACCGTGCTCGCGCCCACCGGAACGATCAGCTTCATGATGGACTGCGACACGACCGGCGTGGAGCCCGACTTCTCGCTCGTCAAGTCGAAGAAGCTGGTCGGCGGCGGCGAGATCACGATCGTGAACAAGACCGTGTCGATGTCGCTGGACAAGCTCGGCTACACGCCGAGCGAGGCCGACGAGGTCGTCGCGTTCATCGACGAGCGGAACACGATCGTCGGCGCCCCGTACGTCAAGAGCGAGCACTACCCGGTCTACGACTGCGCGATCGGCGACCGCGCGATCCACTACATGGGCCACGTGAAGATGATGGGCGCTGTCCAGCCGTTCATCTCCGGCGCGATCTCGAAGACCGTGAACCTGCCGGAGGAGGCGACCGTCGAGGACGTGTCGCAGCTCGTGATCGAGTCGTGGCAGCTCGGCGTCAAGGCGATTGCGCTCTACCGCGACAACTGCAAGGTCGCGCAGCCGCTCTCCGGCTCAGCCGACAAGAGCGTCGCGCCGCTCCTGCCGGCCACTCCGGTCGCGCAGCCGAAGCGGCGGCGGGTGCCAGAGGATCGGGTCGAGGTCGGCCGCAAGTTCAAGGTCGGCGACTACGAGGGGTACATCCACGTCGGCCTCTTCGAGGACGGCACGCCGGGCGACATCTTCGTCGACATCGCCAAGGAGGGCACGACGCTGGCCGGCCTCATGAACTCGTTCATGATCTCCGTCAGCCTCGGCCTCCAGTACGGCGTGCCGCTCGAGGTGTACGTCTCGAAGTTCAGCCACATGCGCTTCGAGCCGAGCGGGTTGACGAACGACGCCGACATCCGCGTCGCGAAGTCGATCGTCGACTACATCTTCCGCTGGATGGGGAAGAAGTTCCTCACCTCCGAGCAGCAGGAAGAGGCCGGGATCCTGACCGCCGAGGTGAAGGCGCGGCTCGCGCAGGCGTACGCCGCCGGCGAGGCGTCCGAGCCGTCACACGAGGCGCCGCCGCGGGGTCAGACCGCCCTCTTCAACAACTGGGAGGACGCGGTCGAGTGCGCCAAGTGCGGAGGCAGCATGGTGCGTACCGGCTCGTGCTACACGTGCCGCGACTGCGGCACGAACACCGGCTGCAGCTAGTTGGTTGCAAGCATCGACGTCTCTTTCCTGAGCACGTCGATGTCCGCAAGGTTCGCAACGGGCCGTCCGAAAGGGCGGCCCGTCTGCGAACCATCAAACGCAGGCCCTCCACGAAGCGATGCAACGACAGATCGACGGCCACGGCTCGTACGCACCTTCGAGCCCGTAAGCCAAAGCGCGGTCAACAACCTCCCGCATTCGCTCACATAGCCACCACGCGCGCGTCGGAGAGAGCTCGCCGGAGGCCTCGATCAGCTCGGCGGGCACTCCGCGGAGCGTGGCCGCGTCTGATTGAGGGCCTGACCACAGCGGAATAGAGTGAGCGCGTGGCCGACGTCGTTAGGTGCTCGTCCTGCGGCTACGAGAACGAGGCGGGACGGAAGTTCTGCGGTGAGTGCGGCGACGCGCTCGCACAGACCTGCCCGAGTTGTGGGACCGCGAACCCGCCGACCGTGAAATTCTGCGGTGAATGCGGGAGCGCGTTCGGTGCCGTGGCCGTGGCCGCGTCCCCAACTCCAGCACCAATCAGGCCCGCGGCGGAGCGTCGGCTCGTCTCCGTTCTCTTCGCCGACCTCGTCGGCTTCACGACGCTCTCCGAGAGCCGCGACCCAGAGGAGGTGCGCGAACTCCTCTCCCGGTACTTCGACACCTGCCGGAGGCTGATCGAGCTGTACGGCGGCACGGTCGAGAAGTTCATCGGCGACGCAGTCATGGCCGTGTGGGGCACGCCAACTGCGACGGAGGACGACGCCGAGCGCGCCGTTCGGGCAGCGCTCGACCTGGTCGCCGCGGTGTCGACGCTCGGAGACGAGGTCGGCGCGCCCGAGCTCGCAGCTCGTGCGGGCGTCCTCACCGGCGAAGCCGCAGTCACCATCGGCGCCGAAGGGCAGGGCATGGTCGCGGGCGACATGGTCAACACAGCAGCCCGCGTCCAGTCGGCAGCAGAGCCAGGGACCGTGCTCGTCGGAGAATCGACGAAGCGTGCGTCGGAGGCGTCCATCTCGTACTCGTCGGCGGGAACGCACGAGCTCAAGGGCAAGGAGGAGCTGGTTTCCCTCTGGCAGGCGCAACGCATCGTGGCGCACAGGGGCGGCGAACGACGAGCGAGCACGCTCGAGGCGCCGTTCGTCGGACGTGACTACGAGCTCCGCGTTGTGAAGGACGCCTATCAGGGGACGGCACACGACGGCCGGGCAACTCTCGTCACCGTTCTCGGGATCGGCGGGATCGGCAAGTCGCGCCTGGCCTGGGAGCTCGAGAAGCATCTCGACGGTCTCG
The DNA here is from genome assembly GCA_963763755.1 of uncultured Gaiellaceae bacterium. GTDB lineage: Bacteria > Actinomycetota > Thermoleophilia > Gaiellales > Gaiellaceae > Gaiellasilicea. The sequence goes on along the minus strand of CAVXQE010000008.1, from coordinate 58,545 downwards.
TCGGGAACATCTGGTGGCACCGCGGTCGCTGTCTCGCGTACGGCGAAGGCGTCGCATTCTGGGCGCTCGCCGAGATGGTGCGCATGCGAGCCGGAATCACGGAGCACGAGCCTGAGGAGAGCGCGACGGCGAAGCTCGGCGAGATGGTGCGGCAACACGTCGCCGATCACGGCGAGCGCGAGTGGGTGGAGCCGATGCTCCGCCACCTGCTCGGCCTCGGCGAACGGCTGCAGGTGGAGCGGACAGATCTGTTCGCAGCCTGGCGCCTGTTCATCGAGCGGATGAGCGAGACGTCGCCAGTCGCGCTCGTCTTCGAGGACCTTCACTGGGGCGACACGGCACTGCTCGATTTCATCGAGCACCTCGTCGAGTGGTCACGGGCGCGGCCGATCTTCGTGCTCGCGCTGTCTCGACCTGACCTCCTCGAGCGACGCAGCGACTTCGGTGCGAGTGGCCGGAGCTCCACGCGCCTAGCGCTCGAGCCGTTGTCCGACGACGCGATGAACCAATTACTGGACGGCCTCGTCCCCGGCCTTCCCGATGACGTTCGCTCCGAGATTCGCGATCGCGCCGACGGCATTCCGCTCTATGCGGTCGAAACGGTGCGCATGCTCCTCGACCGCGGAGCGCTCGAGCGCGACGGGGAGATCCTTCGCCTGGTGGGGCGCCTCGACAACCTCGACGTACCGGAGACGCTGCACGCCCTCATCGCGGCTCGCCTCGATGGTCTTCCCTCAGACGAGCGACGCGTGATCGAGCACGCGGCAGTACTCGGAAAGACATTCCCGGCGCGCGGTGTGGCCGCACTCGGCGGTGTCGAGCCCGATGCGGTCGAGCCCGTGCTGGGGCGGCTGGTTCGCAAGGAGCTCCTCGTTCTCGATGCGAACCCACGCTCTCCCGAGCGCGGGCAGTACGGCTTCCTCCAGGCGCTCGTCCAGCGAGTGGCTTACGAGACGCAGTCGAAGAAGGAGCGCGGGCGGCTTCATCGTCTCGCGGCCGTGCACCTCGAGAACGACGTCGGCGTCGACCCTGACGAGATCTCCGAGGTCATTGCGGCGCACTTTCGGGATGCAGCGCAGTTCGACCCGACCGGCGAGAGCGCAGCCGGAGACCGTGCGTCGGCACGCGGGTGGCTCGCGCGGGCGGGAGAACGCGCCGCCGCACTGGGCGCTCCCGAAGACGCGCAGCGCGCTTTCGACGACGCTGCGACTCTGACCGACGAGCCTCTCGAACGGGCGGCTCTCCTCGAGCGCGCCGGTGAGCTTGCGTTCCTCGCGGACCGGATGACCGAATCGCAGGACCGTCTTGGCGAGGCGGTGGCCATTTTCAGGGAAGCCGGAGATACGCATAGCGCGGCACGTGCAGCCGCCGCACTCGGGCTCACGCTTTGGCAGCTCAATCAGCTCGACGATGCACTCGCCACGCTGACCCCGGCATTCGAGGCGCTCTCCGCGGACGAGCGCGATCTCGACGTCGGGAAGCTCGCTGCCGAGATCGCGAGGATCGAGTACTTCGCCGGAAACCCGGACGCTGCGCGCGGATACATCGAGATCGCCCTGGACGTGGCCGAGCGCCACGCGGACGCGTCGCTCCTTTCGCACTCGCTGAACACGAAGAGCCTGCTCATCCCATCCACGCATCCACACGAGCGCCACGCCCTCCTCCGGGAGGCGCTTCGGGTTGCGGAGGAGAATGACAGCCTCGAGGCGACGCTCAGGGCGATGAACAACCTGATCGTCCTGATGGGAGAGTGGGATCGGCCGGACGAGAGCTGGACTCTCATGGAGCGAGGACTCGAGCTCGCGCGTGCTCGCGGCCATCGCTACTTCGCCACGTGGTTCGGCGCAGGGCTCGTCATGCATCAGCTCGAGCTCGGCGAGTGGGACGACGCGTTCGTCGTGGGCGAGGAAGCCCTCGGGGAGGACGTCCTTACCACACCGAACGGCATCGCCGCTGCGCTCTGGCTAGCCAAGTCGAGCTTCGAACGCGGCGACGAAGCGCGGTCGCGGGCCTGGCTCGAACGCATCCCTCAGGAGCTCGGCGAGTCGACGGATCAGATACGGATGGCACAGGGGCGATTCGCACAGGCCCTGGATGCGCTGCTCGCGCACCGGCTCGGGGAGGTCGTCAACTACGCCCAGCGCGCTTACAGGGACCTGGCGGACGGCACCGCGGCGGTCGAGCCCATGCTCAACTTTGCCGCCGACGGGGCTTTTCTCCTCGGCGATCGGTCCGCCGCAGCCCATCTGGCGGCCGTCTACGAGGGACTACCGGAGGCGATCACCACGCGAATCATCCAGGCGCACGGCGAGCGCATCGTGGCGTTCAAGGCGATCGCTGACGGGGATGAGGGTGCTGCGGCGGACGCATACGCCAGAGCTCTAGCGGCCGCGCGGAGCTACGGACGCGTCCACACGATCGCGGCCGTGCTCGCGGACTACGGCACGTGGCTCGTCGAGTGCGGCCGGGCATCCGAGGCCGAGCCGCTCCTCGACGAGGCACGTGCCCTGTGGGAGCACATGGGCGGGACTCGGTGGCTCGAGCTCATCGAAAGCGCACGGTCGAACATCGAGGTCAATTTCGTGCCGTGAGCGTGTCAGCGGTTTCATCGCAGGCACGCGCTCCTGACTGCGCACCGTTCTTAGCTCTCGAACGCGAGCTTTGCGACCTGGATGGCTGACATCGCCTTGGGCCAGCCGGCGTAGAAGGCGAGGTGGATGATGACTTCTTTCAGCTCGGCCTCGGTCAGCCCGTTCTGTCTCGCTCTCTCGAGATGGCCGGGGAGCTGCTCGGTGTTGCCGCCGGTGATGAGCGCGGCGACCGTGATCAGGCTCCGGTCTCGTGGTGACAGTTCTGTGCGCGCCCAGATGTCGCCGAACAACACGTCGTCGGTCAGAGACACGAGCTTGGGCGCGAAGTCGCCGATCAACTGCTGGGCTCGTGTCTGGGCTTCAGCTTCGGCCATCTTGTCCTCCTAGTTTGTCTCGGGAATGCTCATCGTTTGCGTCGCTGTCAGTCGGTACGGGTTGCGGTCATCGGCTTCCTTCTACGGTGTGATCTGGAACTTCAGGACTTCGCGGTCGTTCATGGCGCGGTACCCGTCCGGCACGTCCTCGATCGAGCCGGTGCGGTCGAAGACACGGCCGGGCTCGATCCGTCCTTCGAGGACGTCCGGGAGCAGTTCCTCGATGTACGCGCGCACGGGTGCCGGGCCGCCGGCCATCGAAGCGTTCTTCCAGAACGCGAGGCCGGTCGGCGTCGTGTCGTGCTCCGGCACGCCGACGCGACCGATCGCCCCGCCCGGACGGGCGATCGCGAGTGCAGTCTCGACGGCCTGTTCAAGACCGACGCACTCGAGTACCGAGTGCGCGCCGTGTTCGGTCAGCTCACGGACGCGCTCGACTGCTTCCTCGCCGCGCTCGCTGCACGACGTCGGTGGCGCCGAACTCCTGCCCGAGCGCGAGCCGCTCCGGGTTGCTGCCGAGCAGGATGATCCGGTCGGCGCCGAGGCGCTTGGAGGCGATCACCCCGCACAGCCCGACCGCACCGTCGCCGACGACGGCGACCGTCTTACCGGGGCCGACTCTCGCCGCGATTGCGGCATGGTGGCCTGTCCCCATCACGTCCGTGAGCGTGAGCAGCGACGACATCAGCTCGTGGTCAGCGCCGACCGGCAGCACCACCAACGTGCCGTCCGCCTGCGGGACACGCACCGCTTCGCCCTGGCCGCCGTCGACATCGCCCCAGCCGTACCTGCCGCCGTGCAAACAACTCGCATGCAGCCCCTCCCGGCAGAAGACGCAACTCCCGTCTGACCAGAGAAACGGCGAGACAACAAGATCGCCGCTCTTGACGCTCGCGACGTCGGAGCCGACCGCTTCGACGACGCCGATGAACTCGTGCCCCATCCGCCGGCCGGCATCGTCGTGCGGCATCGACTTGTACGGCCACAGATCGCTGCCGCAGATCCCGGCGCGCGTGACCCGCACGAGCGCGTCCGTCGAATCGATCAGCCGTGCATCGGGAACATCCTCGACACGGACATCGCCCGCTCCGTACATCACCGTTGCGCGCATACGCAGACGCCTCCGATCGGCTTGGGAAACAGGCAGCTAGCCTGCTCTCCACTTTGACACGAGTATCCGAGCGGCGACCGACCCTGTTGATCCAGGTACTGCGAGTACCCCTCAACGCCCGCCGGCCGGCCCTGCATTTGCCGAAGGTCGCCGCCGAGATATCGTCCTGGCATGCGCTCGCTGAGCGACAGCGAGGTGAAGGCTTTTCTGCTCGAGGGGACGCGGACGGCGAAGCTGGCGGTCGTCCGAAAAGACGGATCCCCGTTCGTAACGCCGGTCTGGTTCCTGCTCGACGACGACGGGTCGGTCGTCTTCGAGACGGAACGCAGGTCACTGAAAGGTCACGCGCTCGCCCGCGACCCGCGTGTCTCGCTCTGCGTCGAGGACGACCGCCCTCCGTTCGGCTTCGTTCGCCTTGACGGTGTCGCAGAGATCTCCGAGGGGCCCGAGGTGCTCGCCTGGACGACCAGGATCGCCGGCCGCTACATGGGGCCTGAGCGAGCCGAAGAGATCGGGATCATGAACGCAGGCGAAGGACACGCTCTGATCCGTGTCCGGGTCCGGCGAGTGGTTGCTCAGGTCGACCTGGCACCGATGCCGCACGCAGACGACACGACGCGACTCACCTGATCCGCAGCTGCAGACTGAAGCGTCGCTGGCGCGGCGACCAGATCCGGAAGAGCGCGCCGGGCTTGATCCGAACCGTCCGCATGAAGACGCCGTCGTCGTTCGTCAGCCGGACGCGCCCGACGGGCTTCCACACGTTCCGGCGGAGCACCTCGAGCCGATACGACTTCCGCCCGGGCCGCCCGTCGCGAACCTGGCCCCAGACGATGACCTGCAGCCCGCGCCGCCCCATCTGCGCAAAGGGCAGCTTGAATCCCTGCAGCGAGGGCTTCCAACGATCGTCCACGAACACGAGGCCGGTCTGGAAGCGGCTGAGCGAGGGCTCGTCGCGGTAGAGGTACTGGATCAGCATCGTGACCCGTGGCAGCCTCCACGCCCTCATCGCGGCGAGGCTGAGATTCGTCGCCTGCCGCTTCAGAGGCACGCCTAGGAACGTGTCGGGCGGGTTCGTCTGGTAGCCGTACTCCGTCAGCCAGATCGGCTTCGACCCGAAGGAGCGCTTGACGAGGATGAGGAGCTTCCTGATCGTCGCCATCGTGATCCAAGGGCAGTTCCGGCAGCCGCCGCTGGACGGCGTCTCGGACGGCGTCGAGGGGTATGGGTGGTGGGCGTAGGCGTCGAACTTCGCGTGGGCGGCGGCCATGCCGCGGACCCAGGTGACGGGTGCGACGCCCCCCGCCGCGCCTTTTGGCCCCGTCGCCCCTCCGCCGACGCGGGCGTGTGGCAGCACGGCATGGATCGCCTCGTACGCAGGGTTGAGCAGATGCTGGACGTAGATCGCCGACCTCGTCGGCCTGAGCCAGAGGCGCTTGTTCGGCTCGTTCCAGATCAGCCAGTAGCGAACCCAGGGGTAGCGCCTGGCGGCGGCGGTCGCGAAGCGGCGGAAGTCTCGAGGGCGCGGCGGTGCGAAGTTCGGCGCGCGTCCCCCGTTCGCCCACGCGGGCGTTCCAACCAGCGTGAGCACCGGGGTCAGGCCGTAGCGGCGCAGACCGCGCAGAACCCTGTCCGCCCTGCGCCAGTCATACGCGGGATCGCGCGGCGACGTCGGATGCGTCGGCCGGCTCCGGGCGATTGCGTTCCAGCGCAGGTTGAAACGGACGAGCGGCACACCGAGTCGCTTGAAGGTGGCCAGCCGCTGGTTCAGGGTCCCCGGGCCGAACTCGAGCCACGCGTCGTCCTGAATTCCGTAGCGGACGCCCGTCGAAGCCTGACCGGAGCTCGCGGCGACGCAGGCCGCAAGCACGAGGAGCAGCCCGAACAGCGTCATCCGGCCGGTAGTCGTCCTCATCGGCTGCTCGACCTTAACCCTTCACGGCGCCAACGCAACGCAAGCACGCGACGGCCGGATTGTCTTCAGGCTCAGAGAAGGTGTGAGAGCTTGTTCCAGAACCAGCCCTCGAAGCTCTCGTGCGTGCCCGAGAGCGGCTCGCCGGGAGACGAGCGGGCGATGTCCGGCTCGAACAGCCTCTCCTCGATCAGCGCGGCGACATCTGCGCTACGCGTGATCATCATGATCTCCGAGTTGCGGTAGAGCGCCCAGGCGTCGAGGTTCACCGTGCCGAAGCTGACGACGTCGTCGGCGACGACGACCTTCGCGTGGACGACCGTGTCGGGGAGCTCCCAGAGCGCGACGCCCGCCTCGAGCAGGTCCGGGTACCGATGTTTCAGCGCCGCCGTCGCCTGGGCGTTGTTGGAGGCCTTCGAGACGACGACCCTGACCTGCACGCCGCGCCGAGCAGCCGCGACGATCCGGTCGATCATGCCCCGGTCGGTGAGATAGGGATTCATCACGTCGAGGCGTTCGCGAGCACCGTCGATCTGCTCGCGAATTGCCTGTGAGGCGGCAACGTGCCCACCGGGGATCACCTGTGCGAGCGCGATCGGCGTCGAGCCCGGGTCGGCCGGCTCCGGGAAGTAGGCCGACAACTCGGACGGAAGCGGCGCGCCGTGCCCGTGGAAGCTCGTCAGGAACGCCGCCTGCGCCTGCCGGACGACATCGCCGGTGACTCGCACCATCACGTCATGGAAGCCGCCGTTCTCGAAATGGTCCTCGATCCCCGCGCCACCCGTCCACGCGACCGTGCCGTCGATCACGTAGAGCTTGCGGTGATCGGCCCGGCCGACCTCGTCCTGCCGCCAGTCGACCCGCTGGCCGTCGGGGAAGAGGCCATCCCGGTCCAACGGAAACACGTCGTTGACGACGATCCGGCCGCCGGCGGCAGCGAGGCTCGTGAACATCTCCCGCGCCTGCACGTACGGCCTCGAGCCAAATCCGTCAACGATCACCCGGACCTCGACGCCTTCCGCCAGCTTTCGTTCCAGCAGTGCGGCCATCCTCATCCCGATCTCGCCCTCGCGCCAGCCGAACATCAGGATGTGCACCGTCGACTGCGCGGCCTCGACGTCGGCGAAGATCCTCGGGAAGAAGTTCACGCCCTCCGCCCACGGCTCGATCGTGGCTGCTGTCGACCACGCAAACGGAAGCGCCGCGTCGTGCGGGCGTGTCGCGCCTCGGGCCACGAATGCCTCGGTCGCCGCCTGAGCGCCCGCCGGTGTGACGGCGTCGACGGGTGGCGGCCAGCCCGGCCGCTGCGTGACTCCGAGCACCCGCCGGTACGCGAGAACGAAGATCACGGCGAACGCGCTCAGCACGAGCGCCACTCCCTTGCCCAAGCTCATGAACGAGAGTGTGTCACCCGCATGCGGGCGAGTGTTGACATCGGGCTTGGTGGTTTCGGAAAGCAGGGATATGCTCGGTCAGCGCAGTGCCATGTCACTGCGTCTCCGAGGAGGTGAAGCGCCACTCAGTACGTAGAGACATGACAAACGATCGAGGCCTGCCCGCACGCCTGCGGTGAGGCTCGAGGCGGCTGTCTTGACTCGCGACTGCGGCTCGCGATGACTGCACCGCACTACCATTCGCACGTCGACGACCCTGCGGCCGTCGGGCGACGACTCAGGGATGCTCGCATCGAGGCGGGACTCTCCCAGCGCCAACTCTCCTTCCCAGGCTGTTCAGCTGCGTATATCTCGCGGCTCGAAGCGGGGGATCGTGTCCCGTCGTTGCAGCTTCTGCGCAAGCTCGCTCAGAAGCTGAACGCAGACGAGCAGTACCTGGCGACAGGCGAGGAGCGGATCCAGCAGATGCCTCCCGAGGTGGTCGAGGCCGAGGTGGAAAGCCGTCTCAACGGTGACTGGAACCGGCAACCCGAGCCGAACCGGCCCTCCGGGAGCCTCCACGACCCGGCGGAGCGGGCACGCGTCCTCTGGGAGCACTCCCGCTCGCTCGCCCTGGCCGGCGAACGCTCGAGCGCTGCACGTTACGCCCGCGACGCCCTCGCGCTGCTCGACTACGCGGACGACCGCCGCCGCCGCGACGCGTAGCATCGAGGCATGGAGCATCGTGCGCTTGGGCAGAGCGGCGTCGGCGTGTCGCGCGTCATTCTCGGCTGCGGCAACTTCGGCGGCATCGGTTCGTCGCCCGCATTCTTCGGCGCGGGTGAGACCGAAGCGGAGGCGCATGCCCTCATGGATGCGGCTTGGGAAGCGGGGATCACGACCTTCGACACCGCTGACGCGTACGGCGGCGGCCGCAGCGAGTCGTTCATCGGCAGCTGGCTTCGAGCGAAGGGCCCTGAGGTGCGCGAGCGGATCGTCCTGGCGACGAAGACGTTCAACCCGATGGGCGAGGGCGAGGACAGCGGTCTCTCCGCTGAACGGATCCGGCGTCAGATCGACGCGAGCCTGACGCGACTCGGCGTCGAAGCCGTACCGCTTTATCTTTCGCATGCGATGGATCCGAGTGTCGCCATCGCCGAGACGATCGGCGCCTTCGAAGAGCTGGTCGAAGAGGGCAGGATCCGGTCGTACGGCGGCAGCAACGTCGACGCCGCCTGGCTCGAAGAGGCACTCCGGCACGGCCGGCCGGCGTGGGCCCAGAACTCGTACTCCCTGCTGGAGCGCGAGGACGAGGACGATTGGGATCTGCCTCCGCGAAGGTCTCGGCTACACGCCGTACAGCCCGCTGGCAGGCGGCTGGCTGACAGGGAAGTACCGCCGCGGCGAGGAGCCGCCGCCCGGCTCGCGGATGACGCTGCGCCCCGACCCCTACCTCCACTTCCAGGACGATCGGGTCTTCGACGCGCTCGAGGCGTTCGAGGCGCAGGCGCGTGAGCGCGGGACGTCCCCCGCGGCCCTCGCGATCGCCTGGCTGCTCGGCGATCCGAACGTGACGGCTGTGGTCGTCGGGCCGCGGCGGCCGGATCAGCTCCGCCCGGCGCTCGAAGCGCTCGACCTCCAGCTCTCGCCCTCCGAGCGGGATCAGCTGGCCACGATCTTCGCATGAGCGTGCTCGTCATCCCGGAGCACGATGTCCGCCGGCTGCTGCCGATGGACGAGTGCATCGAAGCGATGGAAAGCGTCCTCCAGTCGCTTGCGCGGGGCGAACTGCACCAGCCACTGCGATTCGTCACGCGTCCGCCCGGTGCGGAGAGTCTGATGGGCTTCATGCCTGCGCACAGGAGCGGGGACGGCTCGACGTGGTCGCTGAAGGAGATCGTGATCGCACCCGGCAACCCGGCCCGTGGGCTCGATGCCCACCAGGGCGCCGTTCTCCTCCACGACGGCGAGACCGGCGAGCTGCGGGCGATCCTGAACGCGTCGCCGATCACCGAGATCCGGACGGCCGCCGTGTCCGCCGTCGCCACGCGGGCACTCGCCCGACCCGGAGCGCGCACGGTCGCGATCCTCGGCGCCGGTGTGCAGGCGCGCTCGCACGCGGACGCGATGCGCTCGGTGCTCGGTGACGTCGAGATCCGGTCGTGGAGCCGCCGGGACGGCGGGACCTCCGAGGCTGTGCTCGAGGGCGCAGACATCGTGTGCACGTGCACCAGCGCGCGCGAGCCGATCCTCCGGCGCGAGTGGCTCGCACCGGGGACTCACGTCAACGCCGTGGGCTCGAGCCTCCCGAGCATCCGTGAGCTGGACACCGAGACGATGGCCGCGTGCAGCCTTTTCGTCGACCGGCGTGAGTCGACGCTGAACGAGTCGGGCGATCTGCTGCTCGCCGGGCTGGGCGAGGATCACATCCGCGCCGAGGTCGGCGAGGTGCTGATCGGCTCGCATCCGGGCCGGACCGACACGGAGGAGCTGACGGTCTTCAAGTCTCTCGGCCTCGCCGTCGAGGATCTCGCCGCCGCGGAGCTCGTGGTGCGGAAGGCCCGCGAGGAGGGAGCGGGGACGGAGGTCGAGTTCTGATCCCGTTCGCGCAGATCGAGCGCGCCCGCGAGACGATCGCCGGTGCCGCGATTCGAACGCCGCTCGTGCGCCTCGAAGTCGATGGACCGGCAGAGATCTGGCTCAAGCTCGAGAACCTCCAGCCGATCGGCTCCTTCAAGATTCGCGGCGCCGTCAACGCGATCCGGCAGGCCTCTCACATCGAGACCGCCAAGGGTGTCGTCACCGCGAGTGCCGGCAACATGGCGCAGGGAGTCGCCTGGGCCGCACGTGAGCTCGGCGTACCGGCGACGGTGATCGCCCCGGAGAGCGCGCCGCAGACGAAGCTGGACGCGATCGAGCGGCTCGGGGGCACGGTCGTCAAAGTGCCGTACGAGCGCTGGTGGGAGATCGTGCTCACCTCGCAGTTCGACGAAGCCGAGGGCTTCTTCGTCCACCCGGTGCAGAACGAGCGCGTGATGGCGGGCAACGGCACGATCGGGCTCGAGCTTGCGGAGGATCTCCCCGACGCGGATGCGGTTCTGGTGCCCTGGGGCGGCGGCGGCCTCTTCACCGGGATCGCGAGCGCACTCGCCGCGCTCCGACCCGACACGAAGGCGTATGCGGTGCAGCCCGAGACGGGCGCGGCGGTGACCGCAGCGCTCGAGGCCGGCGAGCCACGCGAGGCCGAGTTCCAGCCGTCGTTCGTCGACGGGGCGGGTGCGAAGGTCGTGCTGCCCGCGATGTGGGAACGGGCTCGGCCGCTGGTCGCCGGTGCCTACACGGTATCGCTGGACGAGACCGCCGCTGCCGTCCGGCTGCTCGCCGAGCGTGCACGGGTGATCGCGGAAGGGGCAGGCGCGCTTGCCGTCGCGGCCGCGGTCTCGGGTCAGGTCCCGGGACGGAAGCTCGTCTGCATTGTCTCCGGCGGCAACATCGATTCCGACCGGCTCCAGGTGATCCTCGCAGGCGGGACGCCGGACTAGTCGCTCGACTTGCGAGCAAGCGGCAGCACGAACCAGACGAGAGCGAAGAGTCCCGCTGTGAGCGGAGGTCACGACGGTGGTGACGACCCCGTTGTAGATGACGTCGGTCACCAGGAACACGACCGACGTCATTCCGACCGCAAGGAAGATCATCCCGACGATCGCGAAGACGTTGGAGATCCGAAGCAGCGCCTCCTTGTCGCGGTCTCGGAAGCGGATCCGGTGGTAGGCGCTCGGCGCGATCAGGAACACGGAGCCGGCCAGAGTGCTGAGGAGCGCGACCATGTACGTGTCGCGCTGCAGGTCCGTCGTCTGCTCGAAGCGCTGCGAAAACGGGACGGCGAGCAGGAACGCGAACAGCACCTGGACGCCGGGGAGCGCCACCCGCAGCTCGTTGAGGAGCTCGATCAGCTCGCGGTTGATCCGCTCCTCGTGCGTCTCCTCCGCCACAGCGGCGGAGAGTAGTCTAGGCCGCGGCAGCCGTCTCGTACGAGTCGAGCTGATCCTTCAGCTTGCGACGGATCCCCGCGAGGATCTGCGACACCCGCGACTCGCTGACGCCGAGCATCCGGCCGATCTCGGCACCGGGGAGCTCCTGGACGTGCACGAGCGAGAGAACGTGGCGCTCGCGATCGGACAGCCGGGCGATGCCGGCACGGACGGCCGCGTTGCGGTCGGCAGCCGAGCAGGCTCGGCTCAGGGTCGTACTCGCCCTCGGGCGCCTGGATCGTCTCGCCGACTTCCATCGGCAGCGAGTCCTCGGCTCCGCGGGAGGGAGCGTTCAAGGAGGCGATGTCGGAGCGGTCGATGTCCTCGATGCTCGTCCGCAGGTCGTCGACGGTCGTGCCGAGCTCGTGTGCGAGCTCCGACTCGGTCGGCATCGTGCCGGCGCGGGCGAAGAAGGAGTCGCGAGCCCGCTCGATGCGCCGGCCCTCGCGCCGGACCGAGCGAGAAGCCCAGTCCTGCTTGCGCAGCTCGTCGACGAGCGCGCCGGCGACCCGTGTCCAGGCGTACTGCTCGAAGCTGGCACCCTTGACGGGGTCGAAACGATCGATCGCCTCCATCAGCGCGACGAGGCCGGACGACGCCAGGTCGTCGAGCTCGCAGTGAGCCGGGAGCTCGCGAACCTTGCGCGAAGCGATGTAGCGAACCATCGGCGCATACGCCAGGACGAGCTGGTCGCGTGAGCGCGAATCCCTGCGCTCTTTCCAGTTGCGCCAGAGGCCTTCTGCCTCCGAGGAGGTGAGGCGCTGGGCGCTGGTCGTCGTGCTGAGAGTCGCTGACATTCGAAAGCCTCCGCAATAGTTGTGCAAACATGCCGCAATCTCACTATCGGATCGACTTTCGCTCTACCCCCAGTCACGTTTCAGGCTTGCGAACCATCCCCGCTTCGGGTGACGCCACTGCCCCCGTTCAACGAGGGCGGGCGACGCCGACCCAGCGGAAACCCAGTGGCTGTATGGCCCCGGCGTCGATCAGCGCCTGCTCGAGCACCTCGGTCGCAACGCCGCGCGAGCAGCCGGTGCAGGAACGGCGTCCGCACGAATGCGCGCTCCTCGAACCGCGACTCGAGCTCACGACGCAGTGCGTCGTAGCCGTGAATTCCGAGGTGAGACGACTCCCACTCCTCGCGGAGCTCGTCGAGCGAGGCCGGCGCGTCCCCGTGCCCGGCCGCGGCGAGCGCACGCCGCTGGCCGTAGAGCCAGTCGAGCGTCGGCTCGTCCATCAGGTCCCACCCGATCTCGTCGACGACGAGCGGCGCGCCGGGTCGGAGCAGCGCCGCAACGCGGTCGAGCCCGTGCGCCAGATCGCGGATCGGATGGAGCGAGCGGACGGCGACGACGGCGTCGAAGCCGCCCTCGTCATCCTCGAGATCCTCCAGCCGGACCCGTCGGAAGAGATCTCCCTGGGGCGCGAGCGGGTCGATCCCGAGCATCGTCGTACCCCTCGACCGCGAGCGCGGTCGTCAGCTCGCCCTGGCCACAGCCGACGTCGAGCACGCGGGCCGGCGGGGACGGAAGGTAGTTTCGGGCGAACTCGAGGAACGGGGAGGATGAGGGCACGATGGTGGAGACTACGGTCAGCGCGACGGCCGTCCGCCGCCTTGCGGTCGCGGCGCAGGGCTATGCGAGCCGGTATCGGCGCGCGACCGACGCGAGCGTCGAGGCCGCGATCCGCCGGCTGTCGTGCGTCCAGCTCGATTCGATCTCGACGGTCGAGCGCAGCCACCGGATCGCGCTCACGAGCCGCGTCGGAAACTACCCGAGGGAAGCCGTCTCGAACCTGCTCTCCAGGGCCGGATCTTCGAGTTCTGGGCGCACGAGGCATGCCTGCTTCCGATCGAGTCGTGGCCGCTCTTCCGGCGTGCGATGCAGAACGGCGGCCGAGACTGGTACAGCAACGTCAACGACGTCACGTCGTCGCATCCCGAGCTCGCAAACGAGATCCTCGGCGAGATCCGCGAGCGCGGCCCGCTCGCCTCGCGGCACTTCGAGGGAGCAGCGGGCGGCGGCATGTGGAACTGGAAGCCGGCGAAGGCGATGCTCGAGCGGCTCTGGAACCACGGCGAGCTCGTGATCGCCGGACGGCAGGGCTTCCAGCGGGTCTACGACCTCACCGAGCGGGTGATCCCGCGGGCGCAGCTCGAGGCGCCGGTGCCATCGGACGCACGAGGTGCTGCGGACGCTCGCCGAGCAGGCGGTGCGGGCGCGCGGCGCGCTGACCGAGTCCGGGCGTCGAAGGAGCACTGGCGGCTGACCGGCGGCATCGCCCGCATCAGACCGGCCCTCGACGAGCTCGTCGCCGAAGGACGCCTCCGGCGGCTGCGCGTCGACGACGGCGGCGCGACGTCCTGGTCGCCGCCGACGCCGAGCTCGACCGGCCGCCGCCGCGCACCGCCGTCCTGCTCTCGCCGTTCGACAACCTGCTCTGGGACCGGCCGTTCGCGCGCCGGATCCTCGGCTTCGACCACCTGATCGAGGTCTACAAGCCGGCGCCGCAGCGGCAGTACGGCTACTACGTGCTCCCGTTCCTGCGCGGCGACCGGATCGTCGGCCGCGCCGACCTGAAGTCGGAGCGGAAGGAGGGCCGCCTGGTCGTCCGCGCCTTTCACCGCGAGGACGGCATCCGCGCCTCGGGTGCCCTGGACGACGCTCTCGACACGGCACTCGACCGGCTCGCCCGCTCGATCGGGCTGGAGGAGGTGCGCCGGTGAAGGTCAGCGTCGAGGAGGCGCGGCGCATCGCGGTGCGGGCGCAGGCTCCTCGACGGCTCCGCGACGAGACGTGCTCTCGACTCGGTGCGCAGGCTCGGCTTCCTCCAGATCGACGTCGTCCAGCCCGTCGAGCGGCCGCAGCACCTCGTCCTCTTCAGCCGGCTCGGCCCGGGCTACGACCGCGCGGAGCTCGACCGGCTGCTGTGGGAGGAGCGCTCGCTCTTCGAGTGGGACGCGTTCATCTACCCGCTCGAGGACCTGCCGCTCGTTCGCGCCCGGATCCGCAACTTCCGACGCTCCCGGCGGACCAAGAACCAGCGGTGGGTGCACGACTTCCTGACGACGAACCGTGCGTTTCGCCGCTACGTGATGCGTGAGCTCGAGCAGCGCGGGCCGCTCCTCTCGCGCGACCTCGAGGACCGTTCTGTCGGCGTCAAGCGCGACAGCCGGTGGTGGGGCCCCCGCATGGTCGGGCTGATGCTCCTGTCACTTGCACCTCTACGGCGAGGTCGTCGTCGCCGGCCGCCAGGGCGGCGAGCGGCTGTGGGATCTCGCCTCCCGCTGGTGGCCCGAGACGGAGACGGTCTCGGTGCCGGCCGGGGAGCGGATTCGAGCCGAGCGCCGGTTCCGCACTCAGGGCGTCCGCTACGTCCGGGGCGAGTGGGAGGCGCACCCGGATGCCACGGACGGGCCGGTGCCGGACCGGGCCGTCCTCCTCTCCCCTTTCGACCGCCTCGTCTACGACCGCGCCCGGGCGGAGGCGTTGTGGGACTTCCACTACCGGCTCGAGATGTTCGTCCCGAAGGCGAAGCGCGAGTACGGCTACTACGTGCTGCCGCTCCTCGTCGGCGACCAGGTCGTCGGCCGGGCCGAGCCGCGCTTCGACAAGAAGACGGGGACGCTCGAACTGCTGGGCGCGTGGGGAGACACGTCCCGCCTCGACGAGGCACTCGACGACCTCGCCGCGTGGCTGGGGGCAGCTAGCATCAGCCGCTAGATGGAGTTCGAGACGCGAGCGATCCACGACGGTCAGGAGCCCGACCCCGCGACCGGCGCGATCATCACGCCGATCTACCAGACCGCGACGTTCGTGCAGGACGCAGTGGGCGTCAACAAGGGCTACGACTACGCGCGCGTCGCGAACCCGACCCGGACGGCTTTGCAGGTGGCGCTTGCCTCGCTGGAGAACGCCGAGCACGGCGTCGCTTTCTCCTCCGGACTCGGTGCGACGACGACGTTGATGCACCTCGTCAACCCGGGCGAGCGCGTCGTTCTGATCGCGGATGTCTACGGCGGCGTCTACCGGATGACGTCGCAGGTGTACGAGCCGAAGGGCTACCTCTTCGACTACGTGCCGGCGACCGAGTTTGCGAACCTCGCCGACCGGCTGGACGAGGAACACGCGGATGGTCTGGATCGAGACGCCGTCGAACCCGATGATGAATCTGGTCGACATCCGCTCCGCCGCCGATGCCGCGCACGCGGTCGGCGCGATCCTCGTCGTCGACAACACCTTCGCCACCCCGTATCTCCAGAATCCGCTCGATCTCGGCGCCGACGTCGTCTTGCACTCGACCACCAAGTACCTCGGCGGCCACTCCGACGTCGTCGGCGGCTTCTGCGCCACGAACGACCCGACGATCGCCGAGCGCCTCTACTTCCTGCAGAAGTCGCTCGGGGCGGTGCCCGGCCCGTTCGACTGCTGGCTCGTGCTGCGCGGGATCAAGACGCTCGCCGTGCGCATGCAACGTCATTGCGAGAACGCACGCGCGATCGCCGCGTGGCTCGACGAGCAGCCCGGGATCGAGCAGGTGCTCTACCCCGGCCTTCCCTCGCATCCCGGCCACGAGATCGCGAAGCGGCAGATGCGCGACTTCGGCGGGATGATCTCCATTCTCGCCGAGTCGGAAGAGGCGGCTGTCGAGCTCGTCGGACGCACGAAGCTCTTCCAGCTCGCCGAGTCGCTCGGCGGTGTCGAGAGCCTGATCGAGCACCCGGCGCGGATGACGCACGCATCGACCGCCGACGCCCCGTTTGCGGCGCCTCGCAACCTCATCCGCATCTCGGTCGGGATCGAGGCGGTCGACGACCTGATCTCGGATCTGGCGGCGGCGCTCGTCCCCGCCGCCGCACACGCCAAGTAACAGACTGTTACTTGGACGGCCTCGATCAGCCGATCGACCTCGTCCATGCGGGCGCGGAGAAGTCTGTCGGCGTCTACCTGCTCGAGACCGACGTCGGCCTCGCCCTCTTCGACTGCGGACCGTCGTCCTGTATCCCCGCGCTGAAGCGCGGTCTCGCCGAGCGCGGGCTCGAGCTCGGCGACGTCAAACAGCTACTGCTCTCGCACATCCACCTCGACCACGCAGGCGCGGCGGGCAGTCTCGTCCGCGAGCAGCCCGAGCTTCAGGTCTGGGTCTCGGAGATCGGCGCGCCGCATCTCGTCGACCCGTCGCGGCTCGAGCGAAGCGCGCGGCGGCTCTACGGCGACGCGTTCGACGAGCTCTGGGGCGAGCTCGCGCCCGTGCCGGAGGCGAACGTGCGCATCGCAAGCGGCCGCGCGGCAGGGCTGGAGTGCTTTCCCTCGCCCGGCCACGCCTCGCACCACGTCTGCTACTTCGACGGCACGACGCTCTTCGCCGGTGACGCCGCCGGCGTGCGGATCCAGCCCAGCAGGGCGGTGCTGCCGCCGACCCCGCCGCCGGACGTCGACGTCGAGGCCTGGTACCGGACGCTCGAGGAGATCGAGCGGCATGCGCCCGAGCGGCTCGCGTTGATCCACTTCGGCGTCGCCGACGACGTCAGCCGCCACCTGACCGAGCTGCGCGAGCGGCTCGACGTCTGGGCCGACCGCGTGAAGGAGGGGCTGTCCGAAGAGGAGTTCGTCGCTGCGGCCGTCGCCGACCTACCGCCGGAGGAGGCTCCGAGCTACGAACGCGCGATGCCGATCTGGCAGTCGTACCAGGGCCTGAAGCGCTACTGGGACACCCGCCGGACGAGCGCGTAGGCTCGCGCAATGCCGCCGACACCGGTGCCGCCCGAGATCGAGGAGTTCCTGAAGCAGCCGAACCCGGCCGTCGTGGCGACGATTCGACCCGACGGCTCACCGCACTCAGTTGCCACCTGGTACGACTGGGTCGACGGACGGATCCTCCTGAACATGGACGCGTCGCGCTCTCGGCTCGATCACCTCAGGCGTGACCCGCGCGTGTCGCTGACCGTCCTCGACAAGGACGACTGGTACAGCCACGTCTCCCTCTTCGGCGTCGTGGAGCGCATGGTCGACGATCCGGAGCTCGCCGACATCGACCGGCTCGCGCTCCGCTACCAGGGTCACCCTTACCGGAACCGAACGTCCAAGCGAGTCAGCGCCTGGGTGCGCCCCGAGCGCTGGCACCGCTGGAACTGAACCGTTCGACTGCCACGGCACCCGGGTCTGCCCCAGTAACCCGCGTGACCCGCGTCACGCGACACCGGCTTAGGCCCAGCCGTACAGCCAGAGGCGGCCCTGGAAGCGCCAGAACATCAGGCCGAAGCGGACGCAGATCAGGACGAACAGGGCAGCCCAGACGCCGACGATCCCCCAGTCGAACTCGAGGGCGGCGAGCGAGACGACCGCGCTCGTCGCGAATGCGAGCACCATCGACCACATCAGGAAGCGACCGTCGCTGGCGCCGATCAGAATCCCGTCGAGCGCAAAGACTGCCCCGTTCAGCGGTTGCATGAGCACGAACAGGAACCAGATCGCCTGGACGCGCCCCACGACCTCCTCGTCGCTCGTGAACGCATAGGGCAGGACGCCCTTGAGAGCGAGCATCACCGCTCCGAAGGCGATCCCCGCATAGACCGAGAGCCAGATCATGCGAACGCTGGCGGCATAGGCCCGTTCGGTGTCGCCGGCGCCGAGGCCTCGGCCGACGATCACCTGGCCGGCAATCGCGATCGCGTCCAGGACGAGCGCGAGAAAGATCCAGAGTTGGAAGGTGATCTGGTGCGCGGCGAGCGAGGCGTCTCCGAATCGCGCGATCACGGCGCCCGCCAGCGTGAAGGCGCTCAGCAACGCCGCCGTGCGGACGAAGATGTAGCGGCCGACCACGAGCAGTCGCCGCATCAGCTCGCGCGACGGCCGCGCATTGCCGCGGGCGGCACGGAGGATGACGACGATGAAGGTTGCGCCCATCCCAGCCTGCGCGATCACCGTGCCCCACGCCGAGCCCTCGATCCCCCAGCCGAACCCGTAGACGAACAGCACCTCGAGCACGAGGTTGACGGCGTTCGCGACGATCACGATCACGAGCGGCGTCTTCAGGTCGGAGACGCCCCGCAGGTAGCCCTGCCCGCCGAGCGCGAGGAACGCGAACGGCAGCCCCAGTGCAGCGATCCGCATGTACGTGAGCGCATAGTCGGCCGTGTCGCCGTCGACTCCCATCAGCGCGACGATTTGTGGGGCGAGCGCCACGACGCCGGCGGCGATCGCGAGACCGAACCCGAGCGAAAGCCAGAGCGCCTGCGCGCCGAGCCGGTGGGCGATCTTGGCCTCGCCTGCTCCGGACGCGCGGCCGACCTGCGCAGTCGTCCCGTACTGGAGGAAGTTGAAGATGCCGAAGAGGCCGGTCAGCACCGTCGCAGCGATCCCGAGCGCCGCCAGCTGCTCCCGGCCGAGATGACCGACGATCGCCGTGTCGACGAGGAGGTACAGCGGCTCGGCCGCCAGCGCGCCGAGCGCCGGCACCGCGAGCTTCAGGATCTCGCTGTCGTACTGGCTGCGAAGGCGCAAGCTACTCGGCGCGGACGATGCGGGCGCCGCTCGACTGCGCGAGCGCCTTGACGACGATCTCGTCGATGTTCACGTGCGGCGGGCGCGTCAGCGCAAACAGGACGCAGTCGGCGACCTCGTCGGGGGTGACCGGGTCCAGGCCCGCGTAGACGGACTTCGCCGCTTCCTCGTCTCCCCGGAAGCGCACGACCGAGAACTCGGTTTCGACCAGACCGGCGTCGACCGTCGTCACGCGGATCGGCCGCCCAAGCAGATCCTCGCGCAGCGCGTACGTGTACCCCCGAACCGCGAACTTCGACGCCACGTACGAGGAGCCGTTCGGATAGGCCTGCCGTCCGGCGATCGACCCCATGTTGACGATGTGGCCGCCGTCCCGGATGTGCGGGAGGCAAAGGCGTGTCATCCGCATCAGCCCGGCGACGTTCGTCGCCAGCACGGTCGCCTCATCCTCTTCGGTCGACTCGTAGACCGGATAGCGGCCGAGCGCGAGGCCGGCGTTGTTGAAGAGGATGTCGAGCCCGCCCAACGCGTGCACCGCGGCCTCGACGAAGCGCTCGCAGCTGGCAGAGATCGGTCACGTCGAGCTCGAGCGCCACGTCCGCGTCGATGCGTTCGACACGCCGTGCTCCGCCCGCGACGCGTACTCCGAGAGCACGCAGGTCCCGCACGACGGCGGCGCCGATCCCGCTCGACGCGCCGCTGACGATCGCGGTCTTGCCTTCGAGGCTCATCTGGCCAACTTAATCAGTCCGGGAGCATGTTCGACCTGAAGTGTCGTATGCGTGAGCTCAAATCGTTCACGCAGGAGCACCTCGAGCTCTCGCCTGATGGCATGGCAATCCGCCCCGGCCTCGACGAGCACGTGCGCCGAGAGGGCCGGAAACCCGGACGTGATCGTCCAGAGGTGGAGGTCGTGCACGCCGACGACTCCATCCGTCGACGCGATCGCCGCGCCTACCTCACGCGCATCCATTCCCTCAGGCGCGCCCTCCAGGAGCACACCGACGGTCTCGCGCAGCACGCCGGCAGTGCTGGCGATGACGAGCAAGCCGATCAGGATGGCCATGATCGGGTCGGCGTACGCCCAGCCGGTGGCGAGCACGACAAGCCCGGCAACGACGACTCCCGCCGACGACGCGAGGTCCGCCAGCACGTGCAGCATCGCCGCGCGCACGTTCAGGCCCGAGCCGGCACCGTGGAGCACGCGCGCCGCGACGACGTTCACGATGAGCCCGGCGACGCCGGCGGCGAGCACCCAGCCGCCGAGGACCGTGGGCGGATCAGACAGGCGGCCGATCCCTGCCCAGACGATCGCCGCGCCGAGAACGACGAGCACGAGCGCGTTGACAAGCGCGGCGAGCACCTCCGCCCGCCGCCACCCGAAGCTCCGCTGCGGCGTCGCCGGACGGTGGGCGAGCCAGGCGGCGAAGAGCGCCAGGCCGAGCGCGAGCGCGTCCGAGAGCATGTGCGCGGAGTCGGCGAGGAGTGCCAGGGATCCGGCCGCGAGCGCAACGAGCGCCTCGACACCGGCGAAACCGAGCACGAGCGCAAGAACGAGCGCGAGCGCACGGCGCGCATCCTGCCCGTTCCCATGTCGGTGGTGCGCACCAGCCATGCGCGTGACGGTAGCGAAGGGTCACGCGTCGCGACGTTGTGCTTTGACATGATGCCGCCGGTCCAATTGAATGGACAATTCGCACCGGTGGGAGGGACTGATGGCCGGAGTCACGTTCGACGACGTGAGCAAGATCTATCCCGATGGCACACGGGCCGTGAACGCGATCGATCTCTCGATCGAGGACGGCGAGTTCATGGTGCTCGTCGGCCCGTCCGGATGCGGCAAGACGACAGCGCTGAGGATGGTCGCCGGCCTCGAGGACATCTCCGAGGGCGTGCTCAAGATCGGCGATCGCGTCGTCAACCACGTGCCCTCGCGCGATCGCGACATCGCCATGGTCTTCCAGAGCTACGCGCTCTATCCGCACCTGAGCGTCTACGACAACATCGCCTTCGGCCTGAAGCTGAAGAAGATGCCGAAGAAGGAGATCGACAAGCGAGTCCAGGAGGCGGCGAAGGTCCTGGGCCTCGAGAGCTTCCTCGACCGCAAGCCGCGCGCCCTCTCCGGCGGTCAGCGCCAGCGGGTCGCGATGGGGCGCGCGATCGTGCGCGAGCCGTCTGCCTTCCTGATGGACGAGCCGCTCTCAAACCTCGACGCGAAGCTGCGCGTCCAGATGCGGGCAGAGATCGCAAAGCTTCAGAGCGACCTCGGCACGACGACCGTCTACGTCACGCACGACCAGATCGAGGCGATGACGATGGGCGACCGGGTCGCCGTGATGCGCAAGGGCGAGCTGCAGCAGGTGGCGGCGCCGCAGGAGCTCTACGACCGGCCCCTGAACCTCTTCGTCGCCGGCTTCATCGGCAGCCCGTCGATGAATCTCGTCGAGGCGACGCTCGAAGGCGGGACCGGCGGCATGACCGCGGTCGCCGGCAGCCAACGAATTGCGCTCGGCGAGGAGACGCTGTCAGCCCGTCCGGCGCTGAAGGACTTCGCCGGCAAGCAGGTCATCCTCGGCATCCGGCCGGAAGACCTGGAGGACGCCGAGCTCGCCGCCGACACGTCATCCGAGCGTTTGCTCGACGGCGAGGTTCAACTGACCGAAGCTCTCGGCTCCGAGGTGATGGTGCACTTCAGCATCGACGCACAGCCGGCGGTCACCGATGAGGTGCGCGAGCTGCAGAGAGACGCCGGCACCCATGAGATGGCGCCTGTCGCCCAAGACACGGACAAGGGCACGACGATGGTCGGCCGCTTCGGCGCACGCTCGAAAGCCCGCAAGGGCGAGCCGACCAAGGTCGCCGTCGACACGCGCGCATTGCACTTCTTCGACCCGGAGACGGGACTCGGCATCTACGACGGAACGAAAGGACACGCATGAAGCGCCAACACTTGACCCTCCTCGGAATGATGCTCGCTCTCCTGCTCCTCGTCGGGGCATGTGGAAGCGACGACGAATCGGGGTCCGCGGGCACGACCGCCGGCGAGACGACCGGCGAGAGCGTCTCCGGCTCGATCTCCGTGATCGGCGTCTGGACCGGCCCCGAGCAGAAGTCCTTCCAGGCCGTGATCGACGGCTTCACGGCGAAGAACCCGGACGCGACCGTCAAGTACACCTCGGGCGGCGACAACATCGTCACCGTTCTCTCGACGGCGGTCGAAGGCGGCAACCCGCCCGACATCGCGACCGTTTCCCAGCCGGGCACGATGGCCGACTTCGTGTCGCGCAAGGCTTTGAAGCCGCTCGACTTCGCCAGGACGCGGTCCAGGAGAACTTCGGCGACTCGATCGTCGAGATCGGCAGCGTCGACGACACGCTCTACGGCCTGCTCTTCAAGGCGGCCAACAAGTCGACCGTCTGGTACAACGTCGCGTCGTTCGACGACGCCGGCGTCGAGGCGCCGGACGACCTGGGACGACTTCCTCACCGACGCGAAGACGATCAAGCCAGTCCGGCGTCCCGGCCTACTCGATCGGCGGCGCCGACGGCTGGACGCTCACCGACCTCTTCGAGAACATCTACCTCCGCACCGCGGGCGCCGAGACCTACGACAAGCTGGCGAAGCACGAGATCCCGTGGACCGATCAGTCGGTCAAGGACGCGCTCGCCGAGATGGCGAAGGTCGTCGGCGACACCGACAACATCGCCGGCGGCAAGGCGGGCGCCCTGCAGACGGACTTCCCGACCTCGGTCGCGAACGTCTTCTCCAACACCCCGAAGGCGGCGATGGTGATCGAGGGCGACTTCGTCCCCGGCGTCGCCGGCGACAAGAATCCGCTCAAGCCGGAGACGGGCTTCAACATCTTCCCGTTCCCGTCGATCAACGACTCGCCCGACTCGGTCGTCGGCGGCGGCGACCTCGTCGTGATGTTCAAGGACAACCCGGTCGCGAAGGCGTTCATCGAGTACCTGACGACGCCGGAGGCCTCGGAGATCTGGGCGAAGCGCGGCGGCTTCTCGTCGCCGAACAAGAAGGTCGCCAAGAGCGTGTATCCGGATCCGATCCAGCGAGACGACGGCAGGCGCAATCGGCGAGGCGGAGGTCTTCCGCTTCGACCTGTCCGACCTGCAGCCGTCCGCGTTCGGCGGCACCGTCGGCCAGGGGCTCTTCAAGCTGTTCCAGGACTTCCTGAAGAACCCGAAGGACATCGACGGGATCACGAAGCAGATGGAGGCCGCGGCAGCGAAGGCGTACGGCTAGAGGCATGGAGAGGCGGGAGCAGCATCGCGGGGGAGCCGCCCGTCGCGGCGGTTCCCCCGGAAGGGGAGACCGGCGCGCTGGCGCAAGTACGCGCTCGCGGCCGGCTTCCTCGCTCCCGCCGCTTTCTTCCTGCTGATCTGGATCGTCTATCCGGCGATCTCGACGATCTACCGCAGCTTCTTCGACAAGACCGGCGACGAGTTCGTCTGGTTCGACAACTACACGAACCTGTTCACGAACGATCGCACGCTCACCGCGATCAAGAACAACTTCCTCTGGCTGCTGATCGTTCCCGCCTTCGCGACCGCGATCGGGCTCATCTTCGCCGTCCTGACCGAGCGGGTGCGCTGGTCCGTGGCGTTCAAGACGGCCGTCTTCATGCCGATGGCGATCTCGGCGTTCGCGGCGGCGGTGATCTGGCGCGTGATGGACCAGAAGGATCCCGACATCGGCGCCGTGAACGCGATGGTCCGCGTCGGCTACGACTACGTCCACGAGCCCGGCGTGCTCTCCGAGGCAAAGCCGTCGACCGAAGAGATCGTCGCCACATCCGACGGCGGCCTCGAGCTGAAGGGCGCCGTCCCGACCGGCAGCGTCGTCTCGCTGGGTCTGACGGGGATCAGCGCGAGCCGAGATGCCCGAGGACGCGGTCCAGGCCGTCAAGCCCGAGCCGCTGCAGGGCGGCATCAACGGCGTCGTCTGGAGAGACTTCAGCCCCGGCGGCGGCACCCCGGGTGAGGTCGAGCCACAGGAGCTCGGCATCCCGGGCGTCACCATCGAGCTGCGCGACGCGAGCGGCGACAAGGTCGAGAGCACCTCGACCGCCGACAACGGCACCTTCGAGTTCCCCGAGCTCGAGCCGGGCGACTACCAGGTCGCGATCGGCGCCGACACGTTCGCGAAGCCCTTCCTGGGCATCTCCTGGCTGGGCGAGAAGCTGATCACGCCCTCGATCATGTTCGCCTACATCTGGATCTGGGCCGGGTTCTCGATGGTCGTGATCGCCGCCGGGCTCGCCGCGATCCCGCGCGACACGCTCGAGGCTGCGCGCACCGACGGCGCCACCGAGTGGCAGGTGTTCCGCCGCGTCACGGTGCCGCTGCTCGCCCCGGTCCTCAGCGTCGTCTTCATCACGATGCTGATCAACGTCTTAAAGGTGTTCGACATCGTGATCGCGCTCGCGCCGGGCTCGGTGCAGGACGACGCGAACGTGATCGCGCTCGACATGTGGCGCACCTCGTTCGGCGGCATCAGCGACTTCGGCTACGGCTCGGCGATCGCCGTCTTCCTCTTCATCCTCGTGATCCCGATCCTGCTGCTCAACATCCGCCGCTTCCGGAGGGAGGTCTAGTGACGACCGTGGCCGAGGAACTCCCGCGCGAGGACGAGACGACCGCGCAGCGGATCCTGCGCTTCCTCGCGAAGGCGCCCGTCCACATCATCCTGATCATCGTCGGAATCTTCTGGCTGATCCCGACGCTCGGCCTCTTCCTGACCTCGCTGATGGATCCGTCGCAGTTCACCGAGCAGGGCTGGTGGAACATCATCTCCACAGCCGAGCCTGGCCACCCTCGACAACTACGACGAGGTCTTCAACACGCAGGCGATCACCTCCGCGCTCTGGACGACGGTGCTCATCTCGGTCGGCGGCACGATCCTGCCGATCTTCGTCGCCTCCATGGCCGGCTACGCGTTCGCCTGGCTCGAGTTCCCGGGCAGGGACTGGCTCTTCATCGCCGTGATCGCGATGCTCGTCGTCCCGATCCAGATGGCGCTGATCCCGATCTTCTCGCTCTACTCCGACGTCGGGCTCTTCGACACGGTGCTGGGCCTGATCTTGTTCCACACCGCGTTCGGGCTTCCGTTCGCGATCTTCCTGCTGCGGAACTTCTTCATCGGGATCCCAAGAGACCTGATGGAGGCGGCGCGGATCGACGGCGCGTCAGAGGTCCGGATCTTCGTGCGCCTGATCCTTCCGCTCGGGCTGCCGGCGATCGCCTCGCTGGCGATCTTCCAGTTCCTCTGGACGTGGAACGACCTGCTCGTCGCGCTCACGTTCGGGCGCGAGACGCAGCCGATCACGGTCGCGATCTTCACGCAGCTGCGCCAGTTCGGCTCGAACATCGAGCTGATCGCACCGGCCGCGTTCGTCTCCCTCGCGCTCCCGCTCGCGGTCTTCTTCGCCTTCCAGCGGTACTTCGTCCAGGGCCTGCTCGCCGGCTCGGTCAAGTAGGCCGCGTGATACCGCGCGTCGCGATCGTCGGCTCCGGGCTCGGCGGGTTCGTCGCGTACGCCACGTTGCGCCACGGCGGGCTCGAGCCGGCGGAAATCGCGGTGTTCGGCGACGACCCCGACCCGGCCGGAGCGTGGCGGCAGCGAGCGGCGGCGATCAGGCAGAGGCGGATGCGCTCCGAGAGCGACGGCCACTGCTGGCCCACGTCGTTCCCGGGCCTGGCGGCGCGCGAGGCCGTTTGGAGGCGCGACCTGGCCCCGCTGATCCTCAGCGTCTGCGACCGCTACCGGCCGAGCGTCTCGGCCTTCCTTCGCCACGTCGACGAGCTGCGGGAGCGCAGCCGCTGGGACGAGAGCTTCCGCCGGGCGCGGATCGAGCGTGTGCTGGCGGCCGACGGTGGCTTCGATCTCGACGGCCACGGCGTCTTCCGCCACGTCCTGCTCGCGCCGGGACACCCCGGGCTCGCACGTGCCGGCCGAGCTCGCCGACGACGCGCGAGTCGTCCACGCCTACGAGCCGCACGAGTACGCCTCGCGCGTGGCGATCGTCGGCGCCGGGATGGCGGCTGCGACGGAGTGGCTGAACGCGCTCGGGGCAGGAGCCGAGGTCGTCTCGGTGCGCCGGCACGAGCCCGCGCGGCGCCCGCTCAACGTCGCCCGGCCGCTCTTCACGAAGCGTGGCCTCGCCTCGTTCCACGCGACCGCCGCTCCCGAGCGCGCCGCGCTCTTGCGCGCGTTACGGCCAGCCGTCCTACCCGCCCGGCCGAGCCTGGGACGAGCCGCTCCAGAGGGCAGGCGCTGGCGGGGCGCTTCCGGGTCGCGCAGGATCTGAACGGCTCGCTGAACGGCACCGAGCAGGTGATCTGCGCGACGGGCTTCCAGCGCGGCTACGAGCACGACCTTCTGCTCGCGCGCCTCGTCGCCGAGCACGAGCTCGAGACCGAGGACGACTGGATCGTCCTCGCCGACGATTCGACCGTCCCCGCACTCACCGACGCGACGCGGACGCTCGCCCTGTCCGGTGTCTCCGCGCAGTGGGCCTTCCCCGCGGCGGACACGCTCGTGGGGATGAAGGTCGCAGCCCGCGGGTTCCGCCGCAGGATCGAGTCATGTCCTACACGCTGAGAGGCCGAATCGAGACCCGGCTGGCTGCCTCGCTGCTGCCGTTCGCCGTCGCCGCCGTGCTCTCACCCATCCTGCACGTCTGGTGGCCGCTCGAGCTGATGGGGGTGATGCTCGCAGTGGGGCTCGGCGCTCGACGTCCTGCTCTACCACCGGCTGCTTCCCTATCAGCCGGGCTGGCTCGCCGTCCCGCTCGGCCTCCTCGAGCTGGCGCTGACGATGGGCGCCGCGCGGCTGCTCGAGCTGAATGCGCCGCTCCGGCCTGCCGTTGCGCTCTTCGCCTTCGCCTGGCTCGTGCACCAGGCGCTTGCTCACGCGGGCCTGCCGCTGCTGCGGCTCAGCTGGCCGGAGGACGGCGGCGAGCTGGGACGGCCCGGCCGCATCCTCGCCGTCGCGCTCCCGGTCGTGCTGCTGGCGGTCGTCGGCACAGCGTGGGCCGTCGAGCCGCCGACTGTCCGGCTCGCAGCCGGCGTGCACCAGGGGCCGCTGGTCCTCGACCACGCGCAAACGGTCATCGGCGAGCCGGGAACAATCGTCCGCGGCGGCATCCTGATCACGGCCGACGACGTCACCGTCCGCAACGTGACGGTGCGTGGCGGCGAGTACGGGATCGAGGTCGACGGAGCGGACAGCGTCGAGCTGGACGACGTCGTCGTCGAAGGAGCAGAGCTGGACGGCATCAACGTCCGCCGCAGCCAGGTCGAGATCCGCGACTGCACGATCCGCTCTCTGCCGGCGGCCTACACGCAGGGGATCGACATCTCCTTCGGCTTCGACCTCCACCCGAGCATCGTCGAGCGGTGCACGGTGACCGGCGGGCTCGAGGGCATCGTCACCCACTTCGCGATGGTGATGGTGCGCGACAACCACATCAGCGGCACCGAGCTGCGCGCGATCACGATGACCGAGATGTCGATGGGGATGATCGAGGACAACGAGGTCGACGGGGCCGTCGGAGTCGGGATCTTCTGCGGCGACTACTCCGAGTGCGAGATCGAGGACAACACGATCTCCAACGTGACGCCGGACGCCGAGTCCGACGACGAGACCCGCCGCGGCGTCGCCATCCAGGCCCACCGCGGGGCCGAGGCAGAGCTCAAGGACAACGAGATCAGTGGCAGCCCAGGCGGTGTCGCCGCCTTCGTCGAGGCGACGATCCACGAGCGGCGGTGACGTGCCTCCACGTCTGCAGCTGATCGCACGGACGGGGCATCCCGCCTTCCTCGACCTGCCGTGGGACGATCCCCTCGCCGAGTGGGAGTCGGAGCGGCTCGTCGAGGTGGTGCGTGGGATCCACCGTCATGTCGTGCGGTTCGTCGAGTACGAGACGCCAACAGGACCGGCGCTCTACGCGCTCAAGGAGCTGCCGGCGCCGATCGCGCGGCGCGAGTACGGACTGCTGCGGAGCCTCGCTGCCGAGGAGATGCCGGTGGTCGAGGCGGTCGGAGTGGTGACCGAACGGGGTGACGATCTCGAAGCCGTCCTGATCACCCGACATCTCGACTACTCGCTCCCGTTCCGGACGCTCTTCGCACGCGGCAGCGTGCCCGACCTGCGCCGCCGCCTGCTCGACGCCGGGGCGGAGCTGCTGGTCCGCCTGCACCTCGGCGGTTTCTTCTGGGGCGACTGCTCGCTCTCGAACACGCTCTTTCGGCGAGATGCGGGAGCGCTCGCCGCCTACCTCGTCGACGCCGAGACCGGTGAGATGCATCCGAGTCTCTCGGACGGCCAGCGTGGCCACGACCTGATGATCGCCGAGGAGAACGTGGCCGGCGAGCTCGCCGACGTCGAGGCCGAGCTCGGCCGCGAGGGCGAGCTGGCGCCGGAGGAGACGGCCGCCGAGCTCGTCGCCCGCTACGAGTCGCTCTGGGACGAGCTGACGCGGGAGGAGTCGTTCGGCGACGACACGCGCTACAAGATCGACGACCGGCTGCATCGTTTGAACGAGCTCGGCTTCGACGTGGACGAGCTGGAGCTGATCGCCGGCGACGACGGCTACAAGCTGCGGCTGAACCCGCGTGTCGTCGAGCCGGGCCACCACAGGCGCCGGCTGCACGCGCTCACCGGGCTGATGGCGCAGGAAAACCAGGCGCGCCGCATGCTCAACGACCTCGCGCGCTACCGTGCCGAGCTCGACCGCAAGGGCGGACGGCCGGTGCCGGAGACCGTCGCCGTCCACCGCTGGCTCTCGGAGGTCTTCGAGCCCGCGGTCGCCGCGGTGCCCGCCGAGCTCTGGGGAAAGCGCGACGCGGCGGAGGTCTTCCACGAGGCGCTCGAGCACCGCTGGTTTCTCTCACAGCAAGCCGGCGAGGACATCGGCCTGACTCCGGCCGTGGAGGCGTACGTCGACGACGTGCTCCGGCACGCCGCGGACGAGCGCGCGGTGCTCGAGCCCGAGCGACGAGGACGAGACCGAGACTGCTAGCTCAGACTCGACGCGCTCCAGCACGACGGGTGTCGTCGGCATGTCGCGGGCATCCCGCTCGACCATCGAGATCTTGTCGGCGACGTCCTGGCCGCTCGTGACCTTGCCGAAGACGGTGTGCTTGCCGTCGAGCCACGGCGCCGCGTCGGTGGTGACGATGAAGAACTGGCTGCCGTTCGTGTTCGGCCCCGCATTCGCCATCGCGAGTGCGCCGCGCTCGACCTTGTGGTCGTTGAACTCGTCCTCGAACTTGTAGCCGGGGCCGCCGGTCCCGGTGCCCTCGGGGCAACCGCCCTGGATCATGAAGTCCGGAATCACGCGGTGGAAGATGAGGCCGTCGTAGAAGCCCTCGCCGGCGAGCTTGGTGAAGTTCTCGACCGTCTTCGGCGCCTCGTCCGGATAGAGCTCGAGCTCGATTGTTCCTTCGCTGGTGTGAAAGGTGGCTTGTGTCATGCCGGGACCGTACCCAAGGCGGCCACCCGGCGTGCCGCTGCAACACGCTCGGGAACGGTCGGGTGCGAGAACAGCCAGAGATAGGCGAGGTGCGGCGGCGCCGAGTCGGGAAGGTTCGACTCCGAGAGCTGCCCGAACGCCAGCTCGAAGGCCTCGAGATCGCCGGTCTGCTCGAGCGCGAAGCGGTCGCACGCGTACTCCCAGCGGCGAGAGAGCGCGGCGTAGAGCGGGGCGGTGGCAAGCCCGAGCAGCGAGCCGACGAGCAACGCGAACGCCGCGATCCCGGCGTCTCCCGGACCCGAGGCGCCGATGGCGTCCAGCACCGCCTGGGACGAGAGCAGTGCCCAGAGGACGACGACGTACACGGCTGCGCCGGCCATGGCGATCGCCGTTCCGAATGCGACATGCCGGAAGCGGCGATGGCCGAGCTCGTGTGCGACGACCGTCAGCACCTCGGGCTCGCCGGCCTTCTCGACGAGCGTGTCGTAGAGCACCACCCGCCGCGTTGCTCCCAGCCCGGAGACGTACGCGTTCAGCTTCGTCGTCCGCCGGCTCGCGTCGGCCACGAGCACCTCGCGGACCGGCACGCCCGCGCGCACGGCGAGCCGGAGCACGGCGTCGCGGAGCCCCGGGTCTTCGAGCGGGCGAAAGCGGTTGAAGACGGGCTCGAGCACGACGGGCGCGACGAAGCTGAGCAGGAGGACGAGGAGCGCGGCTCCGATCCCGGCAACCAGAGGCCAGGCGGACGGAAACGCGCGGGCGCAGAAGACGAGGCCGGCGAGGCCGGCCCCGGTCAGGACGGAGCCGATCGCCAACGCCTTCAGCTGGTCGAGCGCGAAGGCGGCTGTCGACTCCCGCGAGAAGCCGAAGCGGCGCTCGTGCCACAGCCCGAGCCAGGTGGTGAGCGGCAGCCTGACGAGCGCGGAGAGGACGACGATCAGGATGCCGAGCAGAAACGCGCCGAGGACGTCGGGCAGCCCGTCGACGATGCCCAGGACGTCCTGGCCGGCCGGCGTGAACGCCAGCAGGGCGAGGAGTGCCAGCCCGAGCAGGAGATCGGCGAGGATCACGCGGTAGCGAGGGTCGTGGTAGCTGCGTTCGCGATCGGCACTCGTCCCCCCTGTCACGCGTGGGGTGTAGCACGAACACGCTTAACGCGCTGCTAACCATGCTGAGGCACCGGCGTCCCAATAATCCGAGGATGGCCACCGCGGAGCAGCCACTGGCTGGGTTGGTGCGTCCGCAGGCTGCGGTTTCGACGGAGCTCGCCGACCAGTGGCGCCGCCTGACGCGAGCCGCGACCGTGGTCGCGCTGCTGACGAGCCCGGCGCTCTTCATCTGGTTCAAGCAGTACAACGGCTGGAGCACGCTCTGGTCGCTTCTGGCGACGCTCGGCGTCGTGATCGTGTTCCGCGGCTTCGCGGATCTGCTCTTCCGCAAGCTGATTCCGTGGCCCAGCCTCTTCGGCGCCGACAGCCAGCAGCTGCGCGACGAGGACGTGATCGGGCGGCGGCGCGCGTGGTACTGGCGGAAGAAGGCGCGGTTCGCGATCGTGTTCGGAAGCGTGATCACCGTCGTCTGGCTGATCCGCGGCGGCACGTGGTGGGGCACCGTCGTCGACATGATCGAGGGGCTCCTGTCGGCGTTCTCGAACCCGGCGGTGCTCACGCAGGTCGTCTTCGTCACGTTCCTGTTCATCGCCAACTTCGCGATCCTCATGGGCCCGATGCTGCTGATGGGCATCTCCCAGATCCGGGGCTTCGAGCCAGGGGACGCGCAGTGGGGAGTCAAGCTCGAGGACGTCCGCGGCCAGGTGGAGGCCAAGGAGGAGGTTCGGCGGGTCGTCACGCTCTGGCAGTCGGGCGAGGCTTTCGAGCGGGCGGGAGGAAAGCGGGAGCGCGGACTGCTCTTTCTCGGCGCACCCGGAACCGGTAAGACGATGCTCGCGAAAGCGATCGCGACCGGGTTCAACTCCCCATTCGTCTCGATCCCGGGCTCCGGCTTCGCTCAGACCTTCATCGGCGTCGACGCGATCGTCGTCCGCTACCTCGCCTGGAAGGCGAAGCGTCTCGCCCGCAAGTGGGGCGGCCAGTGCATCGTCTTCATCGACGAGATCGACGCAGTCGGAATGCGCCGCCAGGCGCTCGGCGGCGGCGCGCCGGCCGGCGCGTTCGCCCCGGCGGACATCCACGACCACCTCTTCTTCGGGCCGAGCGGAGCGCTCACAGGCAGCGGCGACCTGATCCTCGAGACGCGGCGCTGGCGCGAGCGAATGTTCGAATTGCGCGCGCCCGAGCGTCTCGGGCCTTCCGGTCTGCAGACACGGATCGCCTCGGCACTCAACTTCACGTTCCCCGGCATGGGCGGCGGCACGGGGCTCGCGCTCAACCAGCTGCTCGTGGTGATGGACGGGATCGACAATCCGCCCTTCACGAAGCGGGTGCTCACGAGCAGGTTCAACACGTTCCTGGACGCGACCTACATCGTCCCCCGGCGTCTCGGCAAGATCCAGCTCCGGCTCGCCCCGCCGGGACCGCGAGGCGACCAGATCTACTTCATCGGCGCCACGAACGTCCCCCTCGACCGGCTCGATCCCGCGCTGATCCGGCCGGGTCGCATGGGCCGCCACGTCTCGTTCCGGACGCCGACCAAGCAGGACCGGCTCGACGTCTTCGACCTCTACATCACGAAGGTCGCGCACGAGTCCGAGCTCGACACGCCCCAGCGACGCGACGAGATCGCGCGGATCACGAACGGCTACTCGCCGGCGATGATCGACCAGGTCTGCTCGATGGCGCTGACCATCGCCCACCACGACGGTCGCGACCAGTTCGCCTGGGAGGACCTCGTCGAGGCGATGACCACGATCGAGTCGGGAACTGCGATCGGGATCGAGTACATCGCCTCCGAGACCCGTGCGGTCGCGATCCACGAGGCGGGTCACGCGGCGGCCGGGCACGTCTTCATGCAGGGCGCAGAGTCGACCCGCCTCTCGATCCGCATGCGCGGCGGCTCGCTCGGCCATCACCAGGCACTCGAGAAGGAAGAGCGCTTCAGCCGTTTCCTCTCCGACGAGATGGCACGGCTCGTCTGGACGCTCGGCGCGATGGCGGCCGAGCGGGTCTTCTACGGCGAGAACTCGAACGGGGTCGGCGGCGACGTGCAATCCGCGACCGCGCAGGCGGCGTGGATGGTCGGCGCGTCCGCGATGGGTCCCGAGCCGTTCGTGGTGACGCCGCTCGACGACGAGAGCGAGGAAGACGCCCGCCAGCGCGTCCTGAAGCGCTTCGAGAAGATCGGCGTCCAGATCATGAACCGGACGAGCGGCGGTGGGCCCTTCGCGGAGAACCCGATTGCCGGCGTCCTCGGCGACGGCGACAAGCGACAGCTCGCGGCGCAGATCCTCGGCCAGGCGTATGTCTCGGCCTACAACCTGATCCTGCGGAACAAGGACGCGGTCGAGAAGATCGCGGACACGCTCGTACAGCGCCGCGAGGTCTTCGGCGACGACCTGCTTCGGATCCTCGACGGCGTCGGCCTGAAGAAGCCCGAGCTCGATCTCGACAAGGAGGAAACGTGGCCGAGGATGTGATTCCGGCCCCCGCTCCGCCCGAGCCGGAGCTCCCGCTTCAGCTCGCGCCGACGCGAAGCGACCGGGCCCGCAAGTCCTCGTACCGCCTCCGCTTCGGGATCATCTATCTGGCGCTCGCGGCAATCGTCGGGGCCGGCGTCGGGGCGTTCGTCGTCCTCGCGAGCCGGCCTGCGCCTCCGGAAGCAGCGGCCTGGTCGAGCTGGGAGCCGACCGGCAGCAAGCTTGCACGCGTGCGCCAGATCGCCGACCGGATCCCGAAGGCGTACAAACAGGAGAACGGAGAGCAGCTGACAGTGACCCAGGCAAGCCAGCTCGCCGTTCCCAATCCCACCGCGTCCGGCGACACGCCGGTCGCGTCGATCTTCGTCCGTCCCGACGCGTCTCGCGGCAACGCGGAGGAGAGCGACATCGATGCCTACAGCGGCACGGACGCGGTTGCGTACGGGCTCTGCGGTCTGGGAGCGAACGCGCATTGCGCGATGAGCCTGGGGACCTCCGGCGAGCGCTCCATGCTGCTCAGCCGTCAGGCCCTCGAGCTCTCGCTGTACACGTTCAAGTACGTCAGCGATGTCAACTCTGTGGTCGTGTTCCTGCCGCCGTCGCCGGAGGGCCAGAGCAACGGTTCGATGTTCTTCCGCCGGGGTGACGTCGCCGACGAGCTCCGTTCTCCGATCTCTCACCTTCTTCCCGCGCGCACACCGCGCCTGGGGGCACTCAGCGCCATCGAGCTGGGCAACATCGCGAGACTGACGCGACCGCGGACCTACGCCTTCGAGTTCAACGCCGGCGGCGACGGCAAGCCGATCCTCATTCTCACCCCGCCCACCGTCGGCTCCTGATCCGAAGTCTCGATCCCGGGTTAACGTCTGCACATGCAACGCAGGGTGCTGGTCACAGGTGCCGCCAGCGGCATCGGCCGAGCGATCGCGGAACGGCTCGCGGGCGACGGCCACCGGGTTCTCGCAGTCGACCTGCATCCCGATCCGGACGGGCCGGGAGAGCCGTTCGAAGCTGATCTGGCGACGCGAGACGGGAACGCGGCAGCTGTCGAGGCTGCGCTCGAGCAGTTCGGCGGGCTCGACGCGGTCGTCGCGAACGCGGGCTTCCAGCACGTCGCTCCGATCGAGGAGTTTCCCGACGAGCGCTGGGACAGCCTGCTCGCCGTGCTGCTGACGAGCCCGTTCCTGCTGGCGAAGCACGCCTGGAAGGCACTTGGGGAGTCTGGCGACGGCCGTTTTCTCGCCGTCGCCTCGGTCCACGGGCTGGTCGCCTCGCCGTACAAGGCCGGGTACGTCGCTGCGAAGCACGGTCTGCTCGGCCTCGTCAAGGTGCTGGCGCTCGAAGGCGCGGAGCACGGCATCTGCGTCTCCGCGCTCTGCCCCGGCTACGTCCGGACGCCGATCGTCGAAGCGCAGATCGAGGCGCAGGCACGCGCGACCGGCGTCGCGCCGGAGAACGTGCTCGAGGACGTGCTGCTCGCGCCGCAGGCGATCAAGCGACTGCTCGAGCCGGACGAGGTCGCCGAGACGGCCGCATTTCTGCTCGGTCCCGGCGGGCGGGCCTTCACGGGAGCGCCGGTCGTGATGGATCTCGGCTGGACCGCGCGGTAGGGGCGGCAGCAATAGACTCCCCGGCCGTGAGCGAGGCGGTAAGCACCAAGGCCGATGACGTCGCGCTCGAGCTCGAGCAGGCGATCGTCTCGGGTGAGCTCGCCCCGGGAACCGTTCTTCGCCAGGACCGGCTGTCGGAGCAGTACGGCGTCAGTCGCACGCCGATCCGGGAGGCGCTCCGTCGCCTGGCCGCGCTCGGCCTCGTCTCGTTCGAGCCCAACCGCGGCGTTCGCGTGCGAACGCTGACGCGCGCGGAGCTGCGCGAGGCGTTCCTGATCCGGGCGGAGCTGGAGAGCCTCGCAACCGAGATCGCCGCCGAGCGCATGACCCGCGCCGACCTCGACGAGCTGGAGGCGATCGAGGATCGGTTCGCCGGCCTCACCGAGGAGCTGCGCCGCGGCGGCCGCCTGGCCACCGACCGGCGCGCCGACCTCGTCACCGAGTGGGTTCGCGCCAATCACGCGTTCCACGACGTGATCTACCGCGTCGCGGCCCTGCCGATGGTCGAGCGGATCGCCAAGGGCGCCCGCTACTCCGGTTCCGCCGTCTGGGCGCCGTCCGACGCGGGCGAGCTGGACGAGCTCTACGGCGCGAACGAGCGGCAGCACAGGGCGCTGCTCGACGCGCTGGCAGCAGGCAGCCCGAGCGGCGCCAGGGCGCTCGCGCGCGAGCATGTGCTCTCCTCCGGCGCCTTGCTCGAGCGGATCCTAGCCCAACAGCTGGGATCCGATACTGAACGAAATACCGTTTGACGGGCGCTCAATTGCTCATCTAGGATCCGAGAATGTCAATTTCGGATCCGAAAGGACATCAAGATGAGCGCAACCAACGGTAACGGCACCCGTCCGGAACGCTTTGCGGCGGTCGAGAGCCTCGACCTCGAGTGGGCGGAGGGAGCTCGGTGGGACGGGATCACGCGGGACTACACGGCCGAGGACGTGATTCGGCTGCGCGGATCCCTTCCCATCGAGCACACGCTCGCCCGCCACGGCGCCGAGAAGCTCTGGCGGCTACTGGCGGAGGAGGACTACGTCCCGGCCCTCGGCGCGCTCACCGGCGGCCAGGCGGTGCAGATGGCCAAGGCGGGCCTGAAGGCGATCTACCTTTCCGGCTGGCAGGTCGCAGCCGACGGGAATCTCGCCGCCGACGTCTACCCGGATCAGAGCCTCTACCCGGCGAACAGCGTCCCGGCGATGGTGCGAAGGCTGAACAATGCGCTCCTGCGCGCCGACCGGATCGAGTGGGCGGAGGGCCACGGCGGCATCGACTACCTGCTGCCGATCGTCGCCGATGCGGAGGCGGGCTTCGGTGGGCCGTTGAACGCGTTCGAGCTGATGAAGGGGATGATCGAGTCGGGCGCGGCAGCCGTGCACTTCGAGGATCAGCTCTCGTCGGAGAAGAAGTGCGGGCACCTCGGCGGCAAGGTGCTCGTTCCTACCGGCCAGTTCATCCGCACGCTGCTCGCGGCGCGGCTGGCCGCGGACATGATGGGCGTGCCCACGCTCGTCGTCGCACGCACCGACGCCGACTCCGCCACGCTGCTGACGAGCGACGCGGACGAGCGCGATCACGAGTTCCTCACGGGCGAGCGCTCACCCGAGGGCTTCTACTACGTCCGCTCCGGCGTCGAGGCGGCGATCGCCCGCGGCCTCGCGTACGCACCGTACGCCGACCTCGTCTGGATGGAGACCTCGACGCCCGATCTCGGCGAGGCGCGTGAGTTCGCGGACGCGATCCATGCCGAGTTCCCCGGCAAGCTGCTCGCCTACAACTGCTCGCCTTCGTTCAACTGGCGGCGGCATCTCGACGACGAGACGATCGAACGCTTCCAGCGCGAGCTCGGGGCGATGGGCTACAAGTTCCAGTTCATCACGCTCGCGGGCTTCCACGCGCTCAACGAGTCGATGTTCGAGCTCGCGCGTGGCTACGCGGCGGAGGGGATGCCCGCCTACGTGCGGTTGCAGGAGCGGGAGTTCGCGCTCGAGGATGCCGGCTACACGGCGACGAAGCACCAGCGGGAGGTCGGCGCCGGCTGGTTCGACGAGATCGCGCAGGCGGTCTCAGGCGGCCGGAGCTCGACGCTCGCTCTCAAGGGCTCGACCGAAGAGGCGCAGTTCAACGACAACGGAGTCGCGGCGCCTTGAGGCCTGGCATAGTCCCCCCTTCGCATGAAGGGGGGACAGCCGATCCGGGTGCTCGTGGTCGACGACCACCAGCTCTTCACGCACGCTCTGACGACCATCCTGGAGCAGGACGGTCGCTTCGCCGTGGTCGGAACGGCGTCCACCGGGCGTGAGGCAGTGACGCTGGCGAAGCGGGCCGAGGCGGACGTCGTCCTGATGGATATGTCGATGCCCATTCTCGATGGGCCTGCGGCGACGCGCCGGCTGGTCGCCCTCGAGCACGCGCCCAAGGTGATCGCGCTGAGCGGCCACTCCGACAAGCTCTCGCGAGCGGCCGCCCTCGACTCGGGCGCGGCGGCGTTCGTGACGAAGTCCGAGGGGTTCGACGACCTCGTCCGGACGATCCTCGAGACCTGCGGGCGGGACTAGCCGCGCGAGTGCCGGCGTGCTCGCCGGCCGGGGGTGACGTCGACGATGCTGACGCGGACGGCCAGCGGTTCCGGGTCGACTCCCTCCACTTCGAAGTCCACCGCGACACCGGCGCAACGACCCACGGGGATCTGACCCTCGACGAAGCCGCTGCCGAGAACCGCGAAGTCGGCCTCGCTGGTGCGGATCAATCCTCGCTGAGTTTCCTCGTTGAAGAAGCGCAGCTCGCCGCGCAAGCGGGGTTCCGTCACGCTGCGGTCACTCTGCGATTCCGCGGATCTTCGCGGCGGCCTTCTTCGCCGAGCGACGTTCCTTCAAGGTCTTCTGCGCGGGCTTCTTCTGCGCACTCTTCGGTTTTTGCGAACCCTTCAAACCGTTCTCCTTCGTTGTGCTCCACACCGAGGGTACCGCACTCCTCGTGACGCTGGCCACATTCCGCAACGAGGGGCGCGTTTTGCCGACCACCCGATCAGGAATATTGTGAGTTGTAAGTTGCGAGTCCAAGCCGGGGCGGCACGGCGCGCCCCGGCTGTCTCTTTCGTCGTCGGAGAGAAGAGGACCCATGCTCACCGTTGGGCCAGTACCGCAACCGGCCGCGTTGCGCGATGATGCTGAGCATGGACACTGATCGCAGAACCAGCGGCGACGTCCGCGTGTTCGGCTGCGCGGAATGCCCGCGGGTCAGCAGTGTCAGCGCGCGCGGCTGGAAGGCGTACAGAGTCGCCGATCCCGATGAGGGCGGGCAGCCCGAGCTCCTCTTCATCTGTCCGGACTGCGCCCGTCGGGAGTTCGAGGACCGCTAGAGCTCTACCTCCGCCGCCTAGCGGCACTCAGGAGCGCAGGTACAGCAGCACGGCGAGAACGCGCCGCGAGTCGCTGCTCGCGGAAGGCAGGCCGAGCTTGCCGAAGATGCTGGAGACGTACTTCTCCACGGCGCGGAGCGTGATCACGAGCTTGTCGGCGATGCCCTGGTTCGAGCGACCCTCCGCCATCAGCACGAGGACCTCTCGCTCGCGCGGCGTCAACGCGTCGGTGGGATCGTCGGCTCGATGCTTGGAGAGGAGCGTCGAGACGATGATCGGGTCGATCGCGGAGCCACCTTCGGCGACTCGGCGCACCGCGCCGATGAAGTCCGAGACGTCGCTGATCCGGTCCTTGAGCAGATAGCCGGCGCCGTCGGCCGAGTCCGCCAGCAGCTTCATCGCCAGCCCCAGCTCGAGGTACTGCGACAGCACGAGCACTCCGACCGACGGGTGGCTGGCACGAATCTCGAGCGCCGCCCGCAGCCCCTCGTCGCTGTGGGTCGGCGGGAGCCGGATGTCGACGATCGCCACATCCGGCGAGTAGCTGCGCACCTTCAGCAACAACTCGTCGGCCGTCTGGCAGCCGAAGACCTCGAAGTCGGCCGCCTGGAGCAGCCCCACGAGCCCCTCGCGCAGCAGGACGTTGTCCTCGGCGATCACGGCACGCACGGAATCTCCGCCCTGACTTTCGTCCCGCCCCCGTGAGGGCTCCAGATCCGTAGCCGACCGTCGAGCGCCTCGACCCGATCGGCAAGGCCGCGGAGCCCCGTGCCGTTCTCCGTTTCGGCGCCGCCGATCCCGTCATCTGTCACCTCGACGACGACCAGGCCGTTCGCTCGACGTGACGTCGACGGTAGCCGCGGTGGCCTGCGCGTACTTCCCGATGTTCGCCAGGCTCTCGGACACGAGATAGTAGGCCGCGACCTCGAGCGCCTCCGGCAGGCGATCCTCGATCGCAACCGTCAACCGAACGGGGACCGGTGCAAGGGCCGTGAGCTGCTCGAGCGCCACGGCAAGCCCGTGCCCGGTGACCACGGCCGGATGAATCCCGCGCGCGATTTCACGCAACTCAGCCAGCGACGTGGCAATCTCGCCTCGCGCACGGCCCAGCCGCGATCGTGCATCCGAGTCTTCGTCGAGCTCGCCTTCGAGCAGGCTCAGATCGAGTGAGAGCGCCACCAGTCGCTGCTGCGCACCGTCGTGCAGGTTCCGCTCGAGGCGCTGGCGCTCCTTCTGGCCGGCCTCGATCACTCTCGCGCGGGAGCCCTTGACCTCCTCGAGCCGAGCGGCGAGCTCGGCCTGGAGGCGGCCGTTCTCGAGCGCGATCCCAGCCGCCGCGCGAACTGCTTCGAGCAGCTCCGGCTCCTCGCCGAGCTCGCGGTCGTGAAGCAGCGCGGCAACGTGCACACCGTCCTGGTCGATCGGCGTCGTCATCCGGCCGTCCAGACACGGCACCTCGACCCGCCGCCCTTCCAGGTCGACGTACGTCTCGAAGTCCGGCAGCCAGTAGGCGAGCGTCAGTGAGGGATCGCGCAGTGCCCGTGCGACCGCGCCCTCGAGCTCTGCGGGAGGCAAGTCCGTCCGCAGCTCGACGATCAGGTCTCCGACGGCCGAACGGGCGAGGCGCGCATCGAGGAGGCCGATGAGAAACACGATCGGTGCCAGCCCGACGACGATCCACGTCGCTCGCTGGATCGCGACGAGGTGCGGGCCGTAGAAGGCAGCGTCCAGGAGGAGGGCTGCCGCGAGCAGCATGCCGAGGGCGCACAGGTCGATCACGAGCGCCAGCGCGCGCCGACGTCCCCGGCCGGAGTGGCGACGCCGAACGGCCAGCACGCCCGTCCCCATCAGCAGGATGCCGCTCAACAGGATCAGACCGATCGTCCGCGCGTCATCTGCCACCTCGGTGGCCGCCCCGATCTCCATCAGATTGTCCGACGAGCCGAGCGTCAGCCGGAAGACCTGCACGCCGACCGCTGCTGGGTACGCAATGGCAACCAGGATGCGCTCGAACCGCGACCTGAGGCGACCGTCCGGGAAGGCGAGAAAGACGTGCAGAAGGATCGCCGCGGGAAGCAGGTCGAGCGCAGCGCCAATCGTGTACGGGAGGCTGTGATGTGAGAACTGCAGCGCCGAGAGCCCCGTCGCGAGCCCCCCGGCGATCAGCAGCAAGCCCAAGCGGCTCTGCGGGCGACGCGACCACGCGATGAGCCCGGCCACCGTGTACGGGACGATCATCCAGAGGTAGAGCACCATCTGCTGGTCGTCGACGTCGCTGTTCGTCAACCCGAACACTGCCGCCAGCACGGAGAGGATCAGGCCGGCGAGGGCGATCGCCCACAGAACTGAGGCCTTCGGCGGACGGACGACTCGCTCCGCGACCGGCGGGACGGCGACAGTCGTGTTCATTGTCACGAAGACTACTCTCGTTGCCGAGTGGGCCCGCGGCTGCGGGCCCACTCAGCAGGTGGTGCCGTCACTCGTATGACAGCGCCTCGAGGACGTTCAGCTTCGAGGCCCGCCTCGCGGGCAGGATCGCGGCCAGCATTCCGGCCAGGATCGCGACCCCGACGAAGACGCCGAGCGTCCCGTAGGGCACCGCCAAGCACGATCCCGTACTGAGAGAGCGCGGCAGTCGTGATGATCGGCGAGGAACATGCCGACGGCGATCCCGAGCGCCGCGCCGATCAACGCGGTGACGACGCTCTCCTGCCTGATCATGCGACGTACCTGCCGCCGGGTCATGCCGATCGCCCGCAGCATCCCGAGCTCGCGGGTGCGCTCGAAGACCGAGAGCACGAGCGTGTTGATGACGCCGAACAGGCTCACGATCACCGAGAGACCGAGCAGCGCGTAGAGGATCGTCAGCCCCTGCTCGATGTCGCCCACGCGGGTCGCCTTGAACTCGTCGCGGGTCTCGACCACAGCGGCCGGGAACGCGGCGAGGCTCTGCTCGATCCCGGCAGTGTTCGCTTCAGATGGGCCTCCGTTCAGGTTGAGGAAGGTGAACTGGTTGCGGTGGTCGGCGAACGAGCTGTCGAACGCCGCCGTGGAGATCGAGACCTCACCGAACGCCGAGCCGCCCTTGGGTGGGTCGACGATGCCGTCGACGTGCAACCGGAGAGTCTTTCCGGTCGGTGTCTTCACGGTCAAGGGCGAGCCGAGCTTCAGCGAGTGGTCCTCGGCAAACCGCTTCAGCACGAAGGTGCCGTCCCGGCCGAGCTGCGCGGGCACCGCGTCGGAGCCGTTCGCCCATTTCGTCGCGATGACCTTCGTCAGGTTCGCGTCGACACCCGTGACGAGCACGGTCGTGCTGCCGACCTTGGCCTCGCCGGAGCGGATCTCCGAGATCGCCGTGACGCCTGGTGCGTTGACGACGGCCTTCGCGGCCTTGTTCGTGAGCGGATCGCCGTTGAGGCCGGCCGATACGGCGTAGTCGGCCACGAACACGTCGTCGACGGCGCTCGAGAACGAGGACTTGAAGCCCTGCCCGATCACAGCGACGAACGTGATCAGCGCGAGGCCGATCATCACCGCGGCGGCCGTGGAGGCCGTCCGCGCCGGATTGCGGACCGCGTTCTGGCGGGCCAGCTTGCCCGGGGTGCCGCCGAAGCGTGCGCCGGGAGCCCCGAGCACGTAGGCGAGCGGACGCACCACGCGCGACGCGATCATCGCGACGCCCACGAACATCAGCAGGACGCCGGCCACGAGCGAGATGATCCGCACCTTGATCTCGAGGCCGTCCGCGAAG
This sequence comes from uncultured Gaiellaceae bacterium, assembly GCA_963763755.1. Classification (GTDB taxonomy): domain Bacteria; phylum Actinomycetota; class Thermoleophilia; order Gaiellales; family Gaiellaceae; genus Gaiellasilicea. The sequence goes on along the minus strand of CAVXQE010000008.1, from coordinate 16,851 downwards.
ACGCCGTACGAGAAGAGGCCGATCGCCAGTGATGCCGACGATCGCCGACGTGGCCACTGCGTAGCGCGCGAAGCGCGACGCGGGCATGACCGCACCCTCGCGGACAGCAGAGATCGGCTCGACCCGTGTTGCACGCATCGCCGGCCGCAGGCTCGCGAGCAACGCGATCAGCGTGCCGACGCCGAGGCTGACGACGATCGTCCGCATCGAGAAGACGAGTCCGCCACTTGCCAGGTCGACGCCGGTCGCGGCCAGCAGTGCCGTCAGGCCCATCGCGATAGCGAGCCCCAGGAAGAGCCCGATGATCGATCCGACGAGACCGATGACCACCGACTCGAGCACGACCGAGCCCAGCACCTGACGCCGCGAGGCGCCAAGGGTACGCAGGGTCGCGAGCTCACGCATCCGCTGCGCAACCGTGATCGCGAGCGTATTGGCGATCACGAAGCTGCCCACGAACAGCGCGATGCCGCCGAAGCCGAGCAGGAAGTACTTGATGAAGCTCAGCCCTTCCTGCGACTCCTTGCTGTCCGCGCTGGCCTGATCGGCAGCGGTCTTCACCTGCGTCGTCTCCGACAGCAGTGGATTGATCTGCCGGAGCAGTTCGGCATCCGTGACGCCGTTCTCGGCGCCGATACGAATCAGGTCGAACTTGCCGGCCTTGTCGAACAGCTTCTGCGCTGTCGAGAGGTCGTAGACGCTGATTGTGTTACCGCCGAGCGAGTCGCCCGTTCCGAAACGAACGATCCCGCTGACCTTGTAGTTCGTGAGCGGCCCGTCGCCGAACGCGCCCACGGTCTGGCCGACGGCGAAGTGCTGCTTCTCAGCGGTCGCTTTGTCGATCGCGATCTGGCCGTCGCCGCTGGGCCACTGCCCGTTGACGAGTTGGAGCGGGTTGAGGCTCTGATCGGCGGACGGATCGATGCCGATCGCGACACCTTCGCCCGCCTTGCCGATGGCCTTGCCCTGCTTGGTCGACGAGCCTCGACTCGTCCTCGATCACGCCCTGCGCGAGATGAACGCCGGGCAGGCTCTCGACCTTGGTCAGCACCGAGTTGGAGAACGCCGGAGCTTCGGAGTCTCCGTCGGCGGTCTTGACCGCGACCTTCGAGCTGATGACTGCGTCGGTTGCCTTGTACGAGTCGCTGTAGATACCGTCGAAGCTCTTGCTGAGCGTGTCGGTGAGGATGAAGGCGCCGCTGATCATCGCGACGCCGAGCACGATTGCAAACGCCGTCAATGTCGCACGGAGCTTGCGGCCGAGCAGTCCTTTGAGGGCGACGCCGATCATCGGACGGTCACCTCCTGGAGGACTTCGAGGATCTCGTGTGCACTGGAGGGGCCGAGGTCCTTGACGATCAGGCCGTCGGCGAGGAAGAGGATGCGGTCGGCGATCGCGGCTGCGTGCGCATCGTGGGTGACCATCACTGTGGTCTGGCCGTAGCTCGAGACGGACTCGCGCAGGAGCGCAAGGATCTCCGAGCTGGTGCGGGAGTCGAGGTTGCCTGTCGGCTCGTCGGCGAACATCACCGTCGGCTTCGAGACGAGAGCACGGGCGATCGCGACCCGCTGCTGCTGTCCGCCCGAGAGTTCGGAGGGACGGTGCGACAGCCGCTCGGTGAGACCGACCGCGGTGGTCAGCTCCTCGAGCCACGCGGGGTCCGGCTTCTCGCCGGCGATTGAGAGCGGAAGAACGATGTTCTCCTTCGCCGTCAGCATCGGCAGCAGGTTGAAGAACTGGAAGATGAAGCCGATGTGCTCACGCCGAAGCTTCGTCAGCTTCGTGTCGTTGAGCTCGCCGATATTCGTGTCGGCGATCCAGACGTCGCCGGAGCTCGGCTTGTCGAGGCCGGCGAGGATGTGCATGAGCGTCGACTTGCCGGACCCGGAGGGGCCCATCACGGCGGTGAGCTCGCCGCCTGCAACCTCGACCGAGACACCGCGCAGGGCGTGCACGGCGGTCTCGCCCTCGCCGTACTGGCGAGTGAGGTCGTGGGCGGAGACGACAGGCGTGGCCGCGACGCGTGCGCGGCGCAGCTGTTGGGGTTTCGAGTACCTGCATTCCGTTGCTCCTTGTCGAGTGGTTGTCGAGCGGTGTGGGCGGCGGGCCGTTCTCCATCACGCGTGATTTCATGGGTGCTCCTTTGCGAGCTATTGGGGTTGCACCCAAGCTCGCAGCAGCACGCGTCGAGGAGAAGACGGGAAACCTGTGGTTCGAGGGCCGGTTTTCTGGTGTCTCGCGTCGCGCCGCGCCACCTGCGCAGGCGTGACTTCTGTCACGGTGCTACGTTTGCCGTGACGCGCGCCAGAGTGAGCCGGCGTCGCGTGAATCAACCGCCCTCAGCAACAGGTCGGGGTATCTGGCTGGTGGAAACGTCCCGCCGGCATGACCATTGGGGCTGAAGGCCGCGGTGTCAGACCAGAGGCGATCGAGTGGAACGCCGAGTCGCAGAGCCTCGCTCGCGAGACACCCTCTACGCGGTGCCGGGTTCGATGAGCTCTCGCGCGCGCTCGAGATCGCTCGCGGCGACGAGGATCTCGCGCGGCCCGCCACTCCCGGTCGCCTCCCACGCGCCGGCACCCATGTCGGTCCGCCGGTCGGTGCAGGCGATTCCCTCGGTCCTGAGCAGACCGCAGATCGCGGCGGCCTCCATCGCGTCGCCGACGACAGTGAGCCGAACTCCGAGCATCGCGGCAACGGTACCAACCAACCGATCGAGGTCGACGCTGCGTCGGAGCTGCCGAGCGGACCTTGAATGTCCGCACGCCGAGCGCTCTAATCGGTCAAGCCTGAATTCCCTACGCCGCAGGAGGGAGCACTTCGTGCCCGACACGTTCGAGGCGCACTACGCGCGGGTCACCGCCGCGCTTGCCGATGGCCAGGTCGTTCCTCTGCTCGGGGCCGGCGTCAATTTGTGCGACCGCCCGGTCGGCGCGGACTGGCAGGATCGAAAGCTGCTCCCCAGCGGCGGGGAGCTCGCGCAGCACCTGGCAGGCGTCTTCTGGTACCCGAAGGGCGAGGCGCTCGACCTGTTGCGCGTCTCGCAGTGGGCGGTTGCGCGCGAGGGGCCGGGCCCGCTCTACGACGAGCTCCGCAAGCTCTTCGCCGGCGAGTACGCACCGACCCGCGTCCACCGCTTCCTCGCCTCCCTGCCCGGCGCCCTCCGCGAACGCGGGACACCGCAGCACCAGGTCGTCGTCACCACGAACTACGACGACGCGCTCGAGCGCGCCTTCGACGACGCGGGCGAGGCGTACGACGTCGTCTGGTACATCGCCGACGGCGAGCACCGCGGCACGTTCTGGCACCGGCCGCCGGACGGCGAGCCGCGGCTGATCGAACGGCCCAAGCTCTACGACGGGCTGGCACTCGAAGAGCGGGCGGCGATCGTGAAGATCCACGGCGCGGTCGACCGCGCCCAGCCCGACCGCGACAGCTACGTGATCACCGAGGACCACTACATCGACTATCTGACCAAGACCGAGGTGGGACAGCTGCTCCCGGCCGAGCTCCTGGTCAGCTTGACGCGGAGCAAGTTCCTCTTCCTCGGCTACAGCATGCAGGACTGGAACCTGCGCGTGATCCTGCACCGCATCTGGGGGCAGCAGCCGCTCGCATACAAGTCCTGGGCGATTCAGAAGGACCCGAGCGAGATCGAACAGGAGCTCTGGCGCGTCCGCGGCGTCGACGTCCTCGACATTCCGCTCGAGGACTATGTGACGGAGCTCGAGTCGCGGCTGCAGACGGCGACGGCCGCGTCGTGACGGCGAGCGCCATCGAGCCGCACGGCCTTCCCGATACCCCGTACGTCGGCCTGACGCCCTTCGACGAGCGCGACGCACCGTTCTACTTCGGCCGCGAGCGCGAGCGGCGGCTGCTTGCAGCGAGCATCCTCTCGTCGCGGCTGACACTCCTCTACGGCGCCAGCGGCGTCGGCAAGAGCTCGCTCCTGCGGGCCGGCCTCGCCGCAGACTTCCGCGCCCGCGCCCGGTCGGCGCTCGCGCGCGGCGTCATGCCCGAGTCGGTGCTCGTCGTCTGCTCCGGCTGGCGAGACGACCCGCTGCGGGCGCTCGCGGACGCGATCGAGGCGGCCGTCAGCGACCAGCTCGGCGAGCTCGCGCCCGAGCCGCCGCCGTACACGGCCCAGCTGGAAGATCTTCTCGCCGAATGGATCCGCCGCCTCGACGAACGGGCCGTTGCGCTCGCGCCCGGCGGCGACGAGCCTCCGCGCAGCGAGCTGCTGCTCGTCCTCGACCAGTTCGAGGAGTACTTCCTCTACCACCCCGACGAGGACGGCGACGGAACACTCGCCCTGGAGCTCCCGCGCGCGGTGATGCGCGAGAACCTGCGCGCCAGCTTCGTCGTCTCGATCCGCGAGGACGCCTACACCCAGCTCGACCGCTTCGAGGGACGGATCCGCAACCTCTTCGGCTCGAACTTCCGGCTCGAGCATCTCGACGAGCCGGCCGCCCGGCGGGCGATCGAGGGGCCCGTGGAGCGGTACAACGAGCTCCTTCCCGACGGTGACGGGCCGTACGCGATCGAGCCCGACCTCGTGAACGACGTGCTCGACCAGGTTCGGGCAGGCACGATCGCCCTCGGTCAGGCGGGCGCGGGCACGGTCGAAACGAACGGGCACGGTGACCTCCGGGTGACAACCCCTTTCCTGCAGCTCGTGCTGACCCGGCTGTGGGAGGAGGAGCGCCGGTCGGATTCGCACACGCTGCGCGCCGCCACCCTCGAGCGGCTCGGTGGCGCAGAGCGGCTCGTCCGCAGCCACCTCGCGGACGCCCTGGCGGAGCTCGACGATCATTCGCGCGACATCACGGCCGCGGTCTTCCACCAGCTGGTGACGCCGTCCGGAACGAAGATCGTTCACACCGTGCCGGATCTCGCGGAGTACGCGGAGGTCCCCGAGTCGGAGCTCGTGCCGGTACTCGAGACGCTCGCCGCGGCGCGGATCCTGCGCCCTGTCGACCCCGCCCCGGGCGAGACGACTCCGCGGTTCGAGATCTTCCACGACGTCCTGGCGCCCGCGATCCTCGACTGGCGCGCTGCGCACGAGCAGGCGCGGGTGGCCCGCGAGGCGGCGGCGCGGCGGCGGACGGTACGGAGGCGGCTCGCGGCGGGCGGGAGCACAATGCTGCTGCTCGTCGTCGTCTTCGCCGGTCTCGCAATCTGGGCGCTGGGCCAGCGGAGCGAAGCGCAGAAGCAGGCGGAGGTGGCGCGCTCTCAGGCACTCGCGGCAAGCGCCGTGTCCCAGCTCGACGCCGATCCCGAGCTCGGACTCCTGCTCGCAGTCGAGGCTGCGGACGGGAAACCAACCCGGGAGGCCGAGGATGCCTTGCGCCGCGCGCTGACGTCGTCGCGCCTGCGTGCCGTCGTGCCGACCCGCGGCCCTGTCCGCAGCGCCGCGATCTCACCCGACGACAGCCGCGTGCTCACCGTCGACGGTCTGGGGATTGCGCACGTGCGGAGCGCAACCGGAGGCGGCGGCGACCTCGCTTCCTTCGGCGCCGGCCTCGTCAACGACGCGGCCTTCGATCCGACCGGCCGGCTGATCGTCACGGCGAACAGAGGACGGCACCGCGCGGATCGTCGACGCGAGTCGAGGAGAGGAACGGCTGGTGATCCGAGCCGGCTCGGCGCCCGTCGTGGCCGCACGCTTCTCGCGCGACGGGCGCCGCGTGCTCACCGTTTCGAGGGACGGCGTTGCCCGCACCTTCGACGCACGAACGGGCAAGCGCGGGGCGGACGCACGTGTTCGCTCGCCGCTGCGCAGCCACCTCTTCAGCCCGCGCGGCGAGGCAGTCCTCCTCGTCGGGAGAGGAGGCGACGCGCGCGTGTGGCGCTGGCAGGCGGGCGAGCCGGCGCGGAGCACCTTCTGTCGCTTCGGCCCGTACACGTCCGGCGCGGTCGCCGACGATGGCCGCGTCGCGCTCGGGGGAGGGATCGGGCTCGTTCCCGGTATGCGACCCGACGACGTCACGGGGGAGCTGTTGATCGTCGATTCACGCACCGGCGTTCGGAAGACGATCTTCGTCCCCGGCGGGGCGGGCAGCATCGCCTTCAGCCCCGGCGGCCGGTTCGTCGCGACCGCGGGACCGGAGACGGCCCGCATCTGGGACACGCTCCCGGGACGTTTCGGCCGCGCCCTCCCAGTCCTCCGAGGTCACGCGGCCGGAATCTCGGATGTCGCGTTCGCCCCCGACGGCGAAACGGTGCTGACGGCGAGCGACGATGGCTCGGCCCGCCTCTGGCGCGCCGCCACGGGCGAGCAGCTCGCCGTCTTCCGCAGCCCCACCGCGCCGACAAGGGCGCTGTTCTCGCCGAGCGGAAAGCGGATCGTGACGACGCGCCGTGGGGAGGTGCGCGTCTGGGCCGTGGACGCGGTGCCGGCGCAGTTCGCGCGACGGCTTCCGCCCATGGTTCGAGAGCCCGCCCATCGGGGCGATCACCTTCACGCGGGACGGGTCACACCTCGTCGCGGTGACGTCGGAGCGGCGCGTGGACGCTCGAAGCCGGCTCCGGGCCGGATCCAGACGCGCGTTCTGCCGTCGGCTATCCCGAATCGGGATCTTCTCGGTCAGCCCCGACGGGAAGCTCGTTGCGGACAGCTCCGGTGTTCGGGACGCTGTTGACCGGCAACTGGCGCTGGCGGGCGCCGCTGTCGAGCGCGACGTTCAGCCGCGACTCGGCGCCGGCTGGCGTTCGCAGACGACGAACGGCCGTGTGGGCGTGTGGACGCTCGGATCCGGCGACGTCCGCATCCTCGGCCGCGATCCCGAGGCGTTCCTGACGTCGGCTTCACGCGCGACGGGTGCGGTCGTCGTGACCAGCGAACGACGTCGGGACGACGGAGCGCGTGTGGCCGCCCGACGGCGGCCCTCCGCGGAGCGTGCGGAAAGGCGAAGGCCCCTACGACGCGGTCGCTCCCGCCGGCGGGCTCAGCGCGACGCTCGACGAGGGTCGCGTCCACCTCTGGCGCGGCGGCGCGCCGGCGGGCGACCTCGTCAACCCCACCGGCAGCGTCGTCAACGACGTGGCCTTCAGCCCGGACGGCCGGAGCGCGGCGACCGCGGACGAGCAGGGGACGGCACGCGTCTGGGACGTCGCGACCCGCACCAACATCGCGTTACGGGGCCACGTCGCCGCGGTCAACAGCGTCTCGTTCTCGCCCAACGGACAGCTGGTCGTGACGGCCGGCGCCGACGGCACCGCGCGCGTCTGGCAGGCGGCGTCCGGCGCGAGCGTCGCCGTCCTGGGTGCGACAGGCCGGCCCGTCAACGCCGCCGAGTTCAGCCCCGACGGCCGTTTCGTGGCGACGGGCGGCGACGACCGAGTGGTCCGACTCTACGACTGCGAGCCGTGCCGGCCGTTCGCCGACCTGCTCCAGCTCGCCAAGCTCGCGCGCTACGCGGAAGCTGACGCCCCAGGAGCGGCGGGAGTTTCTGGGAGGGGAGTAGGCGCCGCCCCGTTCGTCGCGGCGGCCGCGCTCGCCGCAGCCACGCCGCCGTCGCCGATCGCAAGTGCGAGCCGCGCGAGATCGGCGAAGTCGGCGCTGTCGAACTCCTGGATCGCCGACACCTGCTGCTGGAGGACTCGCACCTGAGCCTCGGCGAGCTTGGCCTCCTCCTCGGTCTGCAACTCCCGCAGCGTCTGCGGCGTCGTCAGGTGGAAGCGGGCGAGTGCCGTCTTCAGCGAGTGGCTCTCCAGGATCATCTTGAAGACGGCCAGGTTGGTGAGGTTCTGCTGCAGGTCGCGGATCGGCTTGGACACGAACGCGGACACGAGCTGCAGCAGCCCGACACCCCCGGTGACGGCGGCGATCTGCCAGCCCACGAGCCCGAAGGCGTTCAGGACCGAGAGGACGAGCGTCAGCGACAGGAACGTGCAGCCGAAGAGGATGAGAAACGTGTTCGTGCGCTTGATCCGCTCGTAGACGTCCAGCGACCTGCCGCTCGGTGAGCGCCAGGTACTGACGCAGCTTCTCGTCCTGGAAGGCGAGCACGTTCTGCTTGTCCTGGAAGAAGGAGCGGTAGCGCGCGAAGCTCGACCGCGCCACCAGGTCCTCCTCGTCCTCGACCGCCGCGGGCAGCCCCAGGAAGCCGACGAGGTCGTTGATCCCGTGGACGACCTCGACGTCCAGCACCTTCGCGGCGTAGTCGAGCCCGGAGAGATGGCGTTCGAGCGTCTGGGAAGCCGTGAACGTGTCCGAGACCGCCAGGTTTGGCAAGTCGTACCGGGTGCGCATGCCCACGAGCAGCGTCTGCACCTTGATGTCCGTGTACACGCCGACCACCGCGACGTAGATCTTCCGCGACGTGCGCGGCTTGTCGCTCGCGTCGATCTTGCGGGCAAGGGCGTGGATGGCGCCGAAGCCGCCCTCGCGGAGGAGCTCTCTCGACTTCTCGAGGTCACTGTCACTGCCTTGCACGACGAGGTCGAGCACGTCCTCGATCTCGGAGGCGCGGAACTTCCGCTCGCCTCGACGCGACTCGGCGCGCGGCTTGAAGTCGAAGACGGAGTCGGAACGCACGTGGTAGACACGCGCCGCGCCGATCTCCGCGTACTCGCCGTCTTCGGCGCAGTGGGTGGGATCGAGGAACCGATCCAGGCCGTCCACGTACTGGACACCCCACGTCGCCGCCTCGCAGTGGCTGCCGTAGGCACGGCGCTCCAGGTCGTATTCGTGGCCGGGCACGTGCCAGTCGCGGACGTTGATCACGTGCAGGATCGGAAGACCGCCGCTCTCGATCCTGCGGCCGACGGCCCCTTGGAGAAAGATCCCGAACGGCCCGTTCTCGATTGCGACGGCGCGCTTGTCGTCCGGCCCGTTACCGCCGGCGTGAAGGTCGAAGCCGCCGTTGCCGAGCAGCATCTGCGGCACGATCGTGTCGGGCAGCCGCAGACGGCAATCTCCGTTCAGGAAGAAGTCGTTCTGGATGCACTGCGTAATCAGAACGAAGCGCGGCTCGTCCTGGTTCTGGTCGGCGGCAGTCGGCATGACCGCCTCCGAGTGTCCGCCCGCCCTGGATCGGTGTCAAGAAGAAGCGCGATGCCGCGCGGGTGGCGGCAGAATCCAGTCCGCTTGCGCAGGACGACTATATTGAGTATAGTACTCAGTATGTTTGCCGGCGGAAGCCGTTCATGAGCGTCCCACACGCCATCCTTGCGTTGCTGAGTGAGGGGCCGAAGTACGGCTTGCGGCTCCAGAACGAGTTCCAGTCTCGGACGGGCGAGGTCTGGCCGCTGAACGTCGGGCAGGTCTATACGACCCTCCAACGCCTCGAACGAGACGGACTCGTCGAGGCCGACGACGGAGAAGGCGAACGGTCGCGGAAGCAGTACCGGATCACCTCGACCGGAGAGCGAGAGCTGGGCGAGTGGCTTCGCACTCCGCCTGACCTCGTACCACCTCCTCGCGACGAACTCGTGATCAAGGTGCTTGTTGCGATGCAGGTCCCCGGAACGGACGTCCACGAGATCCTGCAAGTGCACCGACGGCACGTGATCGAGATCATGCAGCGCTACACGCAGATCAAGGCCGGGGCTGCAGAGGACGACTTGGCGTTGACGCTCGTCGCCGATGCCGAGATCTTCCGGCTGGAGGCGATCGTCCGCTGGCTCGATACGGCCGACGTCCGCTTGAAGCAGGGGCAGTCTCTCGCGCCGCCCGCGGTGGCCGACATGCCTCTCGACTCAACCCACTCGATGGAGGTCTCGCAATGACGTGCGCGCTCACGCTGCGCCAGGTGTCGAAGGTCTACGGCTCGGGCCCGACGGAGGTGTGTGCGCTACGCGACGTCGATCTCCGCGTCGAGCGCGGCGAGCTCGTCGCCGTCATGGGGCCGAGCGGCTCGGGCAAGAGCACGCTCCTGACGATCGCCGGGAGCCTCGAGGAGGCGACAGGTGGCCAGGTGCTGGTGGACGGCATCGACCTCGCGGCCATCTCGCGCTCGGAGCAGGCGAAGATGCGGCGACGGTCGATCGGGTACGTCTTCCAGGACTTCAACCTGCTTCCGGGACTGACGGCGCTCGAAAACGTCACCCTGCCGCTCGAGCTCGACGGAACCAACGCCAAAGCCGCGCGAGCGACGGGGCTGAAGGCACTGGAAGAGCTCGATGTCGCAGACCGTGCCGACCGCTACCCCGACGAGCTGTCAGGCGGCGAGCGCCAGCGTGTTGCGATCGCTCGAGCAATCGTTGGCGAGCGCGGGTTACTGCTCGCCGACGAGCCGACCGGCGCTCTCGACTCTGTGAACGGCGAAGCCGTCATGCGCCTGCTGCGAGCGGCCACCCACCGTGGCGTAGCCGGTGTCGTCGTCACCCACGAGGCGCGCCTCGCGTCGTGGGCCGACCGCGTCGTCTTCTTGCGCGACGGCCAGGTCGTCGATCAGACGGTCACACCGCCCGGACCGGAGTCGCTCCTCGCGACAGGTGATCGGCGCTGACGACGCTCGCTCACCGATCAGCGCTGGACGGGCCGGCCAACGGCGGTGCTGCAGCCCGTCGCGCCATGATCCGGTGGGCCTGGCGCATGTTCCGCCGCGAATGGCGGCAGCAGATCCTGGTGCTGGCTCTCCTCACCGTTGCGGTTGCGGCCGCGATCGCGAGCGTCACGATCGCGTACAACTCAGGTGCTCCGGACGACGCAGAGTTCGGCTCTGCCAGCTACCTCCTGCGATTCGACGGAACCGATCCGCGAGCGCTCGAGGCGGGACTCGACTCCGCCAGGAAGTGGTTCGGGACGACCGAGGTGATCGGCTACCGCTCGATCGCTGTCCCCGGCAGCGTGGACAGCGTGGAGTTCCGCGCCCAGGAGCCGCACGGCATCTTCGCAAGCGAGCTTCTCGCACTCCGCCGCGGCAGTTACCCGCAGGGTCCCCGGCAGGTAGCCGTGACCGACGGTGTGGCCGACCTCCTCGCACTCGAGATCGGGGACACGCTGGCCCTCGATGGCCGTCGCCGGACCATCGTCGGCATCGTCGAGAACCCCCGTCACTTGACAGACGAGTTCGCCCTGGTCTCGCCGGCATCCGCAGGTGCGCCCGACACGGTCACGCTGCTGGTCGCCGCGGACGCGGATCGATCGACCGCTTTCGCACCAGTCAGCAAGGCAGCCGGTCCGCCTGGTCGGGATCCGCCGCACGGGGGCGAAACGGCCAGCGCGCGGGCGCACTGGCGATGTTCTCGGTGGCCACCGTCTTCCTGCTCCTGGCCTCCCTGGTTGCCGCCGCGGGCTTCGCCGTCATCGCGCAGCGACGGCTTCGCCAGCTCGGCATGCTTGCCGCGACCGGCGCAACACCGAAGCATCTGCGACTCGTGCTGCTGACGAACGGCGCGGTCGTCGGTGCCATCGGCGCGGTGATTGGGACAGTCGTCGGTCTCGCGCTCTGGTTCGGGGTCCTCCCGCCCTCGAGACCGGGTTCGACCACCGCATCGACCCGCTCAGCCTGCCCTGGACACTGCTTGTGCTGGTCGTCCTCGTCGCAGTGCTCGGTGCCACCGCCGCCGCCTGGTGGCCGGGGCGGGCGGTCACCCGCGTCCCCGTCACGCTCGCCCTCTCTGCGCGACCCCCAGAGGCCGAAGCCCGCACATCGTTCGGCGCTGCTGGCCGCCCTGTTGATCGCGGGAGGAGTGTGCAGCCTCGCGTTCTCCGACCGAACCAGCAAGCCCCTGATCGCGGCCGGGCTTCTGGCGACGATACTCGGCACCCTGCTCCTCGGTCCTCTGGCAATTCGCGTCTTCGCCCGGGCCGCCGGTCACGTCCCGATCGCTCCACGCTTGGCGCTACGAGATCTCGCCCGCTACCAGGCCCGTTCCGGGGCTGCACTCGCCGCGATCACCCTCGCCCTCGGCATCACGGCGGCGGTCGTCGTCATCGCGGCAGCAGAAGAGAAGCAGGAGGACAAACGGATGGCCGCCAAGCCCCCGAACCTCTCTGACCGGCAGATCCGGGTCTACACCGGTCGAACGCGAGACCCTCAGCTCATCCCGTTGCCGGTCCAGTCGCCTGCCCAGCTTGCAGCGAGTGCTGCGCGCGTCCACCAACTCGCCGCGGGTCTCGGTCAGGCAGTCGTGATCCCTCTGTGGAAGCCCGTCGACCCAGGCGAGCCGCCCCTGGCCACCTTCGAGGGCGACCGGGCCATGGTCGCGGCCGGTCTCGCGAGGAGGACGGGTCCCAAGGGCTTCAACCTCGCATCGGGCCTTTACGTCGCCACACCTGCCCTGCTCCGGCACCTCGACATCGACCCCGCGACGGTCGATCCCACCGCAGATTTCTTGGCCGACCGAACCGTGCCCACCGAGGAGCTCGTCGTCTTGCGCCTCCGGGACCGGACGGAGCGCCCCGTCACGAACGTCCAGAGGATCAACAGCCGAGAGGTTCTCGGGGCAGGGGACTCGAGCTCCGATCTGCCGTCCTCGCTCGTCACCCTCGACGGTCTTCGCCGCCACGGCTGGCAGCGGGTCGCGAGCGGCTGGCTCATCGAGTCGAGCAGGCCCCTGACGAGCGAACAGATCGCGGCCGCGCGCCAGCTCGCGGCGAACGCCGGTCTGACGATCGAGGTGCAGCGAGAGAGCGCCTCGTTTGCGACGCCGATCGCGATCGCAACCGGGGCAGGCGCGTTCCTGGCGCTCGCGATCCTCGCCATGACCGTCGGGCTGATCCGTAGCGAGAGCGGAGGCGACCTTCGCACCCTGACCGCGACCGGAGCCACGAGCCGGACACGGCGCACACTGACTGCGGCCACCGCAGGCGCACTCGCCTTCCTCGGCGCGCTCCTCGGAGTCGCGGGTGCATACCTCGCGCTCGTAGCGACATACCTCGACGACCTCGGCTATCTCAGCCGGATCCCGCTCCTTGCGCTCGCCCTCATCGTCGTCGGCATCCCTCTGGTGGCCACGGCGGCCGGCTGGCTCCTCGCCGGCCGCGAGCCGGCCGCCATCGCCAGGCCCGTCATCGAGTGACGAGGAAGCGGCCCCGCGGACGCCGTGACGCTAGTCGGCCATGCGGAACGCAACCTGGTATTTCGTGACCGACGTGCGCTGACCGGGAGTGTCACTGGCCGGCATCGCGCTGAGCGCCTCGTCGCCCTGCCGGTAATCGTCCTCGTTCTCGAAAAAGACAATCGCAACCGACTTGTCGGTTTCCGGATCGTGAAGAACGATCAGCTCCTTTGCCGGGACGTTGTCCGGCCGTTCGTTGCCCTCCATCTCCTTCTTCATCTCCGCCATCCGGTCGCTGCTGACGCCATCGAAGGTCACGACTCGTGCGAGTGACATGTACGGCCTCCTAGTCGAGAGTGACCTGACTCTAGACCCTCCAAGGGCGGGACGCCGGCTTCCGGAGAACGTCGGCCCCGGAGGGGTCCGCGCCGAATTCGGCTGACGACTGAGCACCGCGACTCCAGCCACCTCCGCGGAGCGGAGACCGAACGGTTCCGCCACAGACCGGGGTCATATGCCGCGACGGAACCGCCCGGGCGCCTAGAGGTAGGCGTTCTCCGCGTTGACAACGTAACAGAGAGCCCTGCCATTGCTGGGAGGACGCATGATGTACCACCGCGTCGAGCTCGACGAGTACCCCTCGGCCTACGAGGTCGGCGGTGAGCGCGACGTTTGCGTCGGCGAGTCTTGACATGGATGTGCCACCCGCGAGCCGATCTCGAATCGATCGTCCTCATGCACCCGAACCGGATCCCACCAAAGGTGACTGTCGGCTTCCACGGAACAAATCTGGCGGGCTTCCCGGAGCGTTCCGCTTTCCATGCGTCGTCTCACGTCGCGGGAGTCGCTCGCGGTTCGATTGCCGAAATCATCTCGGCGACCGCTTCGTCTACAGCTTTCGGCTTACGCGGCGCTAGCGTAAGTCGCCGGAAGCCAGCCGAGACAGGCGGGTCACCGAGGATGCCGGGCCGAGCGGCGAGCCGAACGCCGCGGCGCTTCCCACGACCCGGCCCGTGAGAGAAGGTAGAGCGAGGAACGTCGGCTGACAAGATGGCCGTTTCGGACACCGGCTGGAAGTTGCTTCGCGGCTCGCCCTAGAGTGGTGACCTGGAACAAGCTGGGCATGGATGAGTTAGATCAACACGCAGCGCACGTTGTCCGCCGACTCGTTGACGGGCGGGTCACGCCGTTCCTCGGAGCGGGCGCGAATCTCTGCGGGCGACCGCGAAACTATTCCTGGACACTGGGTGATCACGCCTTTCCGAGCGGCGCGGAGCTATCGCTCCACTTGGCCGAGTACGTCCGCTATGTGGGCAGTAGCCGCGCACGACCTGATGGCGGTCGCGACCTACGGCGAGGTCTCGCTTGGGCGGCGGCCTCTCTACAACAAACTGCGGGAGGTCTTCGACCGGGACGTTCATCCGACCTCGCTCCACGAGTTCCTCGCGCGGTCCGCACAGGTCGCTCGAGAGAGGGACTCGCCTGCGCTGATCGTGACGACGAACTACGACGGTGTTCTCGAGCACGCGCTTGCCAACAGGGGTGAGACATACGACGTGGTCGCGTATGTGGCCGAGGGCGACGAGGCCGGAAAGTTCCGCCACTATCCTCCAGACGCCGAGCCCGTCCTAATCACGCACCCGTCGAGGTACGACGAGTTGGGGCTCGACGAGCGGACGACGATCCTCAAGATCCACGGGACGTTCGACCCCATCGACCGCACGAGGGACAGCTACGTGATCTCGGAGAACCAGTACATCGAGTACCTGACGCGCGACATCTGGGACGAAATTCCTGTCGCTCTGATCCAACGGCTCCGGGACACCTATTTCCTCTTCCTCGGCTACGCGATGCGCGATTGGAACCTCATGGTGGTCCTGAAACGGCTGGATCTCATGCCCCCCAGGTTCAAGGCATGGGCGGTTCAGCTGAACCAAACCCGGTACGACGCAGATCGCTGGCGCGAACGCGGAATCGACGAGAGCTTCGACGTGGACCTGGACATGTACGTGAAGACCCTCACCGCGAAACTCGCCGAACTCGACTAGATTTGAGGCCTGCCGCGCGAGGACGCCGTCGCGCTGGTTCGCGGAAGGTTATGGGCCTGGATTCCGGGCGGCGAAATCGACGAGGCCTCGTCCGCGACGCCGTACAGAGGGGAACCGGAGGACACCCACTTCCCCCCGTGGCCGAGCTTTCCGCACCGCCTACAGACGGTGAACGAGCCGACGACATCGGTCGTCGTCTCCCAGCGATGCCCGCCGCGAGCCTTACAAGCAAGTCGGCGTACCAGGCTCATTAAAACGATCATGCGCCTCTGCGGATCGAAACTCAACGGACGTCACCCGTGCGAGCGTGTCACCGCGTGCTCGGGGGAGCCGTGGTTGTACGTTACCATCGCCGTTGTTCCAGATGATGCTTACCGTGCCCTCGGTGTGGTTGGCGACCTTGCTAGCACCGCGCCGCTTCGCCGTGCCTGTCGCGTTCATGTCGAGCGTCTCCAGTGGTCCCGATTTCGATGAATGTCTGCGACGGCGGCTTCTTCGAGGTACCCGCCGAGGCGACGGGCGCTACCGAGACGGCGAGCGCGACGATGACGGCGAGGATGAGTGCGCGGATGATGATGGCCGTCGCTGCGCGAATCTCTTCCTGCTCGATCTGCTGCTTCTTAGTGGTCATGACTTCCCCCTTCGTTGATGTCCATGCCCACTAGGACACCGGGGAGAGGCTGCGTATTCCCGCGATCGGGACAGGTCCGAAGAGCCTCTAGGTGGGCTTGGCGATCTCAAGCCAGCGCAGTAACCTCAGCGTTAAATGTTTCGGGCGTTGTACCGACGGATCGTGAGATTCCTTGACTGGGTCAACCGCAGTGGATCCGGGTCAAGCGCATCCGCCGCGGTAAGGGAAGCCGAGGACCACCGCCGGGACATCGAGAACCGCTCGGGCAACGGCTGGCAGGGCCCTAAAGGGCGGGCGGCTCCTCCCGCATGGGGCCCCGCGCGCCGAATCCATCCCGCGGGGGTGGAGGCACCTCGGATCCGCGATCCGATCCGAACCTGCCGGCGGTTGAGCCGGTCCGCCCCGGAGCTCGGCGCGTTGCCCGGCTCGAATTGGCGGCGATACCCTGACGGCTCGGCTTCTGATCGAGGAGCGCGGTCGTAACGCGGGCTTGGGGTCGTCCTGATCGGGTGAGATGGTTCACCCGAATGGTTACTGCCCGGGGTCAGCTTCCGTCGCGACGTGCACGGCTGAAGGCCACTGCCGACGCGGCTTGGGGATCAGCACGGGGTCAGCGTTGGTCAACAAAAGAGGTTAGCTTTCGGGCGTATAGCCGGTACCACCCATGACCCTCAAGCGCACACAGGTCCCGTTTTCCGGGGCTTCGTGGTGGGCGGTGAGGGGCTCGAACCCCCGACCCCCTGCGTGTAAAGCAGGTGCTCTACCAGCTGAGCTAACCGCCCCCGATGGCTCAAACTAGCGGAATCCCGCCCGGCCCGAAACGCCGAAAAGGGCCTCGTGGCAGCGGCGTGGCAGCCGCTCCCCCATCCCGGCCTCTGCGCGGAGCACACTTCGCCCATGAGCTGCCATCGGTGCCAGAACTCGCTGCCCGGCTCGACCGCGGCCTGGACGACGGAGTGCAACTCCTGGCACTGACCATTGATGAGCGGGCAGTCATCCTGGCCGCGCTGGAAGACCCGCCAAGCGGTCTTGCCGAGTTGCGTGCCGTGCTCGTGAACGAACACATGTGGCGGGGTGAGGTGGGGCTGGACTGCCCTAGAGCTTCTTACGCCAGAAAGGTGCCGAACCGACCAACCGATGCTCGCTTCTCGTTGCGAGTGTTCACGCTCAGCTTCGCGCCTTTGGGCCCGCCGCTGACGCTCGCGCCGCGCTTGCTGAGG
>CAVXQE010000007.1:0-161200 GCA_963763755.1 uncultured Gaiellaceae bacterium | reverse complement strand
CGGGACCTCGAGGCGCACCGTGGTGCCCTCGCCCGGCCGCGACGCGATCGCGAGCTGCCCGCCGAGCGCCGCTGCGCGCTCCTCCATCGACGTGAGCCCCAGCGAGCGCCCCCGCGCGGCCCCGCCGGCCGTGGCGTCGAACCCGCCGCCGTCGTCGGCCACCGCAGAGGACGACCCGCCCGTCGCCGTCCTCCAGCCGCACCTCGATCCGCTCGGCGTCCGCGTGGCGGAGCGCGTTGTTGAGCGCCTCCTGCGCGACCCGGAGCACCTGCCCGCCACCGCCGGCTCCAGCGGGCGGCGGCGCGCCGAACCGCAGCTCGATCGCCCGCCCGGTCACGCGGCGCAACAGCTCGACGTGCTTGCGCAGCACGCCCGCGAGCCCCTCGGCCTCCAGCGTCGCCGGCCGCAGCTCGAACACGACCGAGCGCAGCTCCTCCATCGCTCCGCGCGCGAGCTCGCCGACACGCTCGACCTGCTCGCCCGCGGCGCTCGCGTCACGCCCCAGCAGCTCGCCCGCCGACTCCGCCGCGAGCACGACCCCGAACAGCCGCTGCGTGACCGAGTCGTGCAGCTCGCGCGCGAGCCGGTTGCGCTCCTCGACGATCTCAGCTCCCGCGACTGCGCTCGTGCAGTCGCGCGTTCTCGATCGCGATCGCCGCGTGCGCGGCCAGCAGGACGATCAGCTTCTCGTCGGCGTCGCTGAACGCGCCGGTCCCGACCTTGTCGGTCAGGTAGATCGCCCCGATGATCGTGCCGCGCGACACGATCGGGACGCCGAGGAACGAGCGCATCTGCGGGTGCGCGCGCGGCCACCAGCCGCGGAAGCGCGGGTCGGCGCGGACGTCGCCCGTGCGGTAGGGCTCGGGTGACTCGAGCATCGCGCCGAGCAGCCCGTGCGTGCGCGGGAGCGGCCCCATCGCCGCGATCAGCTCGTCGCTCATCCCCGACGTGATGAAGCGGTCGAACGCGCCCGCGCGGTCGGGCACGCCCAGCGCCGCGTACGTCGCCTCGCCCAGCTCCCGCGCGGCGTCGACGATCGTCTGCAGCACCGGCTCGACCTCGCGCTCGGCCGCGATCGCGAGCACGACGTCCGAGAGCGTCCGGAAGGCGCTCGAGTCGCGGCCCGCGGCCTTCACCGGCCCGCCCCGCGGCCGCCGTCGTTCATCGTCGCCGCCCCACGGCGAGCAGCGCCGCGCGCGAGCGCGCCCGTCGGCTCGACGCGCCCGTCGGCCCGACGCGCAGCGGCGGCTTCGCCGGCCGGCGCAGCCTCCAGCGCAGCCGGTCGAGCGCCCGTAGCGGGGCCAGAAGAGCCGGCTCGCGCAGCTTCCAGACCCCGCAGCGCGGCGCGCGCGAGCCGCTCGCGTCGAGGATCCCGTTGACCGCCCGCCGCGCCGCCTCGTTGGCGCCCTCCATCGTCGCGAGGTCGGTGTGCGTGCGCACGAAGTCGGAGGCGAGGAACAGGTTCGGGATCCGCGTCACCGCGTCGGGCCGGTCGGCCCACGAGCCGGCCGTGTTGATCAGCAGCGGCTCGAGGTTCGTCGCCGCGGTCGGGTTCGGGAACTCGATCGCGGGGTCGAGGAACCACGTCACCACGTTGCGCGTCGTCGAGCGAGCCGTCGTCGAGGTGGTCGCGCAGCTGGCCCCACACCTCCGCGCGGATCTCCTCGCGGCGTGCACGCCATCGCGACCTTGCCGGTGCGCCGCCCGGGCCGCTCCCACTCCGAGACGTCGACCGAGAGGATCCCCTCGACGCGCCCGTCGCCGCGCGCCTCGAGGTCGACGCTCGCGCCAGAACTGCGCCTGCGAGATCGACGTGAGCGCCCACTCGGAGTCGATGTAGATCGCGTGCCCGTGCAGGAGCGGCACGTCGCGGTCGAGGTAGAACATGATCCCGTTCATCCAGCGCGTGACCAGCCGCGGCAGCGCGGCGAGCCGCGGCTCGGCGGCGCGCAGCTCCGGGCGAGACGAGCAGCCGCAGCTGCTCGACCGGCAGCGCCGCGACGTAGTGGTCGGCGCGTCACGCGCTCGGCCGCCGCGCGTCTGACCGTCACGCCGGTGATCCGCCGCCCGTCGCACTCGATCCCGGCCACCGCGCAGCCGGCGTGAAGCGTCGACGCCCCGCGCTCGCAGGTGCTCCGAGCCACGGGTCGATCCACGCCTCGCTGGTCGGCGCGTCGAGCACGCGGTCGGCGCGTCCGCCCGCGCGCGTGAGGTCGAACAGCAGCTGGCACAGGATCAGTCCGCCGGTGCGGGCGCTCATCTCCCGCGCGCGGGCGGCCACGAGCGTGCGCGTGAGCCCGTCGGCGAGGAACTTCTGGTACGCCGCGCTGCGCTGCTCGGCGCCGGAGTACTCCCACCAGCTCTGCTGCTCCCACTGCTCGAGCCGGCGTTCGTCGCACGACGTGAGCAGCGTCAGCAGCCGCTCCGACGAACAGCGCGTGCTCGTGCGGCGGGATGCCGCCGACGTGCCGAACTCCCACGACGAAGCGCACCGTCGACGGCGAGGTCGTCGAGCGACGACGGCGCGTGCGCGGCGGCGACCAGCTCGTTGCCGCCCGCCGGCCTGCGCGAGCAGGATCCGCGTCGCGGCACGAGGTGGCCGGCGACGCTCCGGCGCGCCGTGCGGGATCCGCCCCATCGTGTCCGGCAGGTGGCGGTAGAAGCCGGGGAAGAAGCGGAAGCCGTGCTCGGCCGGCAGGTCCGCGCGCCCGCCGGTCCCCGAGCCGGGCACCGGCATCGAGCGCGCCTTGCCGCCGAACGCGTCGCGCGCCTCGTACACCGTCACGTCGAACCCGCGCTCGGCCAGCTCGTGCGCGGCGCTCAGGCCGCCGACCCCACCGCCCAGCACGGCCACCGACGTCACGCCGACCATACGCACCAGGCTGCACGCGCCACTCCGGGCGGTGACATGATGGGCGGCGCGTGGGCATCTCAACCGAGACGAGGGAGCACGCGACTCGCGCCGGTGCGCGACCGAGCTGATGCGAGCTGATCGCCGCAGCGCCGCCCGAAGGACGCGGCGCGCGCTGGCGCGAGTTCGCCGCCGCCTACCTGCGGCGGCTGTCCGCCGACGCGGCCGAGCAGGCCACGTCGGCGGAGCTGTTCGGCGAGGTCGTCCGGCGTCTTCGACTTCGCGACGAGCCGCGGCGACCGCCCGATCGCTCGTGCGCGCCTTCAACCCGACGCGATCGAGGAGCACGGCTACGAGCGGCCCGGCATCGGTGCTGGAGACCACCACCGAGGACCTGCCGTTCCTGGTCGACTCGGTGCGCGCGCGAGCTCGACGGCGCGCGGGCTCACGCGTCCAGCGCGTGCTGCACCCGATCGTCGGCGTCGAGCGCGACGCGGACGGCGCGCATCACGCGCGGTGCTGCACCCGCGCGAGGCGAGCCGCGCGCGAGTCGGTGATGCACTTCGACCTCGACCGCCGGCTCGAGGGCGACGGCGCTCGAGGAGCTCGCCGACGACGTCCGCTCGGTGCTCGGCGACGTCCGCCGCGCGGTCCTCGACTTCCCGGCGATGGCCGACCGCGGCCGCCGGATGGTGCAGCTCGCCGAGCGCCGGCGCCGCGCGCTACGCCGACGACGAGGTCGACGAGACGGTCGCCTTCCTCGAGTGGCTGCTGCCAGGACCACTTCATCTTCCTCGGCTACCGCGAGTACCGGATCGACGACGGACACGATCGGCGTCGTGCCCGGCTCCGGGCTCGGCATCCTCGCCGACGAGGCGTCCTCGGCGCTTCGCGCGCGCCGCGGCCGCTCGCCTCGCTGCCCGAGGACATGCGCGAGCGCGCGCTCGAGGGCGACCTGCTGATCGTCTCCAAGACGAACCGGCTCTCGACCGTGCACCGGCGCGAGCGGATGGACTACGTCGGCGTGCGCAAGGTCGCCGCCGACGGGCGCATCACCGGCGAGGCGCGGATGCTCGGCCTGTTCACGACGCAAGGCCTACGCCGAGCCGGCCTCGCAGACGCCGCTGCTCAACCGCAAGCTGCGCCAGATCCTGCGCCACGAGGACCTGATCGAGGGCTCGCACGACTACAAGGCCGCGGTCTCGCTGTTCGACTCGTTCCCGAAGGACGAGCTGTTCTCGGCCCGCACCGACGACCTGCGCCGCGCGGTCGTCGCGCTGCTCTCGCTCGAGGGCGACCGCGTGCGGCTGCTCGGCCGCCGCTCGGACGACGGCCGCTCGGCCTCGCTGATCGCCGCGCTGCCCGCGCCGCGCGCTACGACGCCGAGCTGCTCGACGCGCTCACCGACGCTGCTGCGCGACGCGCTTCGCGACCGACGCGGTCGACACCGCACACCGTGCTCGGCGAGGACGACCGGGTCCGCGTGCACGTCACCGTGCACGTCGCCCGGCGGCGTGCCCGACGTGTCGCTGCGCGAGCTCGAGCAGGAGCTGGTCTCGCTCACCCGCACGTGGGAGGACGGCCTGCGCGAGCGGCTCGTCGACCGCTTCGGGCCGACCCGCGGGCGCGAGCTCGCGGCGCACTGGGGGCCGCGCTTCCCCGAGTACTACCGCGCGTCCGTCGAGCCCGCCGTCGCGGTCGCCGACGTCGAGTGCTTCGACCGGCTCGAGCGCGAGCAGCTGCCGTTCGTCGTCGGGCTGCAGAACGAGCCCGGCCGCACGCGCGTCGCGCTCTACAAGACCGGCGGCAAGGTCGAGCTGGGCGAGGCGATGCCGATCCTCGAGGACCTCGGGCTGCGCGTGATCGAGGAGGTCCCGACGCGCCTGCTCGGCGGCGACGGCGACACCTGGGTGCAGGACTTCGGCGTGCTCGGCCCGGGCGACCGGCCGCTCGACCTCGCGGAGGTCGGCGACCGCGTCGCCGACTGCATCGGCGGCCGTGCGCCGCGGCGACGCCGAGTCGGACTCGCTCAACCGGCTCGTGCTCGTCGCCGGGCTCGACCTGGCGCCAGGTCAACGTCCTGCGCGCGTACCGCATGTACCGCCAGCGGATCGGCTCGCGCTTCACGCAGGGCTACCAGAACGACGTGCTCGCGGCCAACCCGGCGCTCACGGCGAAGCTGATGCGCTACTTCGAGCTGCGCTTCGACCCGGCGCGCGACGCGCGACGAGGCGGCCGAGACGCGCGCTGCGCGACGAGATCCTCGCGCGACCTCGACGCGGTCAGCGTCGCTCGACCACGACCGCATCCTGCGCAACCAGCTCGGCCTGATCGACGCGACGCTGCGCACGAACGCGTTCAAGGCCGACCGCAAGGTGATCGCGTTCAAGCTGCGCTCCGCCGACGTGCCCGCGATCCCGCAGCCGGCGCCGCTGTTCGAGATCTACGTCTACTCGCCCGCGATGGAGGGCATCCACCTGCGCGGCGGGCAAGGTGGCGCGCGGCGGCATCCGCTGGTCGGACCGGCATGGACTACCGCACCGAGGTCTACGGCCTGATGCGCGCGCAGCTGACGAAGAACGCGGTGATCGTGCCCGGCGGGCGCCAAGGGCGGCTTCTACCTCAAGCGCCCGCCGGCCGGACCGCGACGAGCTCCGGGCCGAGGTCGAGCGCCAGTACGTGCGCTACATCGACGGGCTGCTCGAGCTGACCGACAACCTCGTCGAGGGCGGCGTCGTGCATCCCGACGGCGTGCGCGTGCTCGACGACGACGACACCTACCTCGTCGTCGCCGCCGACAAGGGCACGGCGACGTTCTCCGACACCGCCAACCGCGTCAGCGAGGAGCGCGGCTTCTGGCTCGGCGACGCGTTCGCCTCCGGCGGCTCGCACCGGCTACGACCACAAGGCGCTCGGGATCACCGCGCGCGGCGCGTGGGAGTCGGTCAAGCGCCACTTCTCCGAGCTCGGCGTCGACGTCGCGGCCGACCCGTTCACGGTCGTCGGGATCGGCGACATGTCGGGCGACGTGTTCGGCAACGGGATGCTGCTGTCGGAGCGGATCCGGCTCGTCGGCGCCTACGACCACCGGCACGTCTTCATCGACCCGGACCCCGATCGCGGCGTCGGGCTTCGCCGAGCGCAAGCGGCTGTTCGAGCTGCCCGGCTCGACGCTGGGACGACTACGACCGCGCGCAAGATCTCCGAGGGCGGCGGCGTGTGGCCGCGCAGCGCGAAGTCGATCCCGCTGTCGCCGCAGGTGCGCGCCGCGCTCGGCGTCGAGGACGAGCGGCTCGCGCCGACCGAGGTGATCCGCGCGATCCTGCGCGCGCCCGTCGACCTGCTCTGGAACGGCGGCATCGGCACCGTCGTGAAGGCCTCGACGGAGACGCGACGCGGACGCGATGGACCGCGCATCCGACGCGATCCGCGTCGACGCGCGCGACCTGCGCTGCCGGGTCGTGGGCGAGGGCGGCAACCTCGGCCTGACGCGCCGCGCGCGGGTCGAGTTCGCGCGCGACGGCGGCCGCGTCAACGCCGACTTCATCGACAACTCGGCCGGCGTCGACTGCTCCGACCACGAGGTCAACCTGAAGATCCTGCTCGGGCTCGCCGAGCGGCGCGGCGAGCTCGACCGCGCCGGCGCGCGACGAGCTGCTGCGCGACGTCACCGACGAGGTCGTCGAGCACGTGCTCTACGACTCGTTCCTGCAGGCGCAGATCCTCGCCCAGGAGGTCGTCGTCTCGCCCGCGCGGATGTACGCCTACGAGGACCTGATGACGGCGCTGGAGTCCGACGGGCTGCTCGACCGCGCGTCGGAGGCGCTGCCCGGCGACCGAGGAGATGGCCGAGCGCCGGCGCGCGGGGCGCGGGCTGGAGCGGCCGGAGCTCGCGCTCCTGCTCGCCTACGCCAAGCGCGCGCTCGCGCGCGACCTGCTCGAGTCGGGCTTCTGCGAGGACCCGTGGCTCGAGCGCGACCTGCGCGAGTACTTCCCGGAGCCGGTCGTCGAGCGCTTCGGGCACCTGCTGCCCGAGCACCCGCTGCGGCGCGAGCTGATCGCGATGATCAACGCGAACCTCGTGGTCGAACTCGCTCGGGCCCGACGTTCGTCTCCCAGCTCGCCGCCGAGCGCGGCGCGGAGGCCGCCGACGTCGTGCGCGCGTACCGGATCGCGCGCGAGGTCACCGGCGCGGACGCGCGCTGGGACGGCGTCGAGTCGCTCGCCGGGAACGTCGAGCCACGCGTGCAGACGGAGCTGATGACGGGCGTCGACCGGCTGGTCGAGGCGACCGCGCGCTGGTACCTCGCGCACGACACCGGCGTGCCGATGGAGGAGCGGATCGGCGCCGCCGAGGCGCCGTTCGCGCGGCTGGTCGCCGTG
Organism: uncultured Gaiellaceae bacterium; assembly: GCA_963763755.1. Classification (GTDB taxonomy): domain Bacteria; phylum Actinomycetota; class Thermoleophilia; order Gaiellales; family Gaiellaceae; genus Gaiellasilicea. Next base: position 153,966 of record CAVXQE010000007.1, on the reverse strand, counting down.
CTGCCCGAGATCGGGCACGAGGACTGGCGCGCGCAGCGGGCAGGAGACCGCGGCGAAGCTCGTCGAGGCCGGCGTGCCCGAGGACGTCGCCTGGGCGCACGCGCTCACGCCCGAGCTGATGCAGGCGCCCGACATCATCGCCGTCGCCGAGGACACCGGCCGGCCGGTCGAGGACGTCACGCGCGTGTTCCACGAGCTGGCCGCGCGGCTCGACATCGTCTGGCTGCTCGGCGCGCTCGACGAGCTCCCGCAGCCGACGCGCACGCAGCGCTGGGCCGTGCAGGCCGTGCGCGAGGACTGCCTCGACGCGCTCGCGCAGCTCGCGCGGAGCGCGCTGACGAGCGGGTCCGCCGGCGCCGGGCCGGAGGAGGCGGTCGACGCCTACCTCGGCGAGCGGCGCTCGTTCAGCCGCCGGCTCGCCGCCGTGACGGCCTCGCTGTCGGTCGAGGGCACGGGCGACCTGCCCGCGCTGATGCTCGCCGTGCGCGCACTGCGGGCACTGGCCGACTGATGGCGGACCTGGTCCTCGGTCCGCTCCTGCGCTACGCGGGCGACGACGAGGCGACCATCTGGGTCGAGACCGACGCCCCGTGCGAGGTCGAGGTGCTCGGCCACGCGCGCGGACGTTCCACGTCGACGGCCACCACTACGCGCTCGTCCACTGCACGGGGCTCGAGCCCGGCTCGACGACGCCCTACGAGGTGCGGCTCGACGGCGTGAGGATGTGGCCGGAAGAGGACTCGCCGTTCCCGCCGAGCATGATCCGCACGCAGGGGCCCGAGCGCGAGGTGCGGATCGCCTGGGGCTCCTGCCGCGTGTCCGCGCCGCACGAGCCGCCGTACTCGCTGCGCAAGGACAAGGACCCGCGCGGCCGCGAGGTCGACGCGCTGCGGGTGCTCGCCGACGACATGTGCCGGCAGCACCCGGACGAGTGGCCGCACGCGCTCGTCCTGCTCGGCGACCAGGTCTACGCCGACGAGGTCTCGCCGGCGGTGTGCGACTTCATCCGCTCGCGGCGCGACCCCGCGGTGCCGCCCGGCGAGACCGTCGCCGACTTCGAGGAGTACACGCGGCTGTACCGCGAGTCGTGGTCGGAGCCGCACATCCGCTGGCTGCTCTCCACCGTGCCCTCGGCGATGATCTTCGACGACCACGACGTCCACGACGACTGGAACACGTCGCGCGACTGGGTCGCGGACATGCGCGCGACGGGCTGGTGGGACGACCGGATCGTCGGCGGGTTCGCCTCCTACTGGATCTACCAGCACATGGGCAACCTCTCGCCGTCGCACCTCGCCGAGGACGACGTCTACGAGCGGGTGCGCGAGGTCGACGACGGCTGGCCGATCCTGCGCGACTTCGCCTTCCGCGCCGACCGCGAGGTCGAGGGCACGCGCTGGAGCTACTGCCGCGACTTCGGCGGCTCGCGGCTGATCATGATCGACTCGCGCGCCGGGCGGGTGCTCGAGCCGCCCGAGGACCGCTCGATGATCGACCCGGACGAGTGGGAGTGGCTCGAGGAGCACGCGCGCGAGCGCGAGTTCGACCACCTGCTGATCGGCACGTCGCTCCCGTTCCTGCTGTCACCCGGGCTGCACTACCTCGAGTCCTGGAACGAGGCCGTCTGCAACGGCGTCTGGGGGCGGCTCGCCGCGGGGGCGGGGGAGAAGATCCGGCGCGCGGTCGACCTCGAGCACTGGGCGGCGTTCGGCGTGTCGCTCGAACCGGATCGTCTCGCTGATGCGCGAGGTCGGGACGGGCGCGCACGGCAAGCGCGCGCCCGCGTCGATCGTGGCGCTGTCGGGCGACGTCCACCACGCGTATCTCGCCGAGGTCGGCTTCCCGCGCGGGACGGGCATGTCGTCGGCCGTCTTCCAGGCGACGTGCTCGCCGTTCCGCAATCCGCTCGACGAGAACGAGCGGCGCATGATCCGCTTCGTCTGCTCGCGGGCGGGAACGCGTGTCGGTCGCGTGCTGGCGCGGGTCGCGCGGCGTCGAGGACCCGCCGGTGCGCTGGCGCTTCACCGGCGACGCGCCGTACTTCGACAACCAGGTCTGCTTCATCGAGCTGCGCGGGCGCTCCGCGCGGCTGTGGCTGCAGAAGACCGCCCCGGGCGAGAACGACGGGTACTCGCTCGAGACGGTCTACGAGGCCGGGCTGACGTAGCGGACCGCGCCGTGCAGCGGCGTGATCGCGGCATGCTCGTTGAGGTCGTAGCCGACGATGGTCGTGTAGCCCTGGGCGGCGAGGAGCGTCGTGGTCGACACCTGCTCGCGCAGGGAGCGGGGAGCTTTGAGGGGAGCGTGCCGTCGCTTGGCCTCGTCCCGGGCGGCGGCGATGCGCTGGGGAGCGCCCGGGGCGGAGGCATCCACGACGACGGCGACCCGCTCGGCCGCCCGCGGCGCCGGCGCCTCGGGGGCGGCGGACAGGCCGGCGACGAGGCCGGCCAGCGTGACGATGATGAGCTTGGTCATACGTATGAGCGTACTACGTATGATGTGGCTTGACAACGGGGTTCATGGCCCCTACGACGCTTCTGCGGCGCGCCTATTCCCGCACGCGCCGCGCCGCGCCCGCGCCCGCCGCCGCGTCGCCCGCGCCCGCCGCCGCGCCGCCCGCGCCCCGCCCGCGCCCGCCGCCGCGCCGAGTGTCGACTTGCTTCCGCATAACCGGGAGGAACTCGACACTCGACGCGCCGAGTGTCGACTTATCCGTGCAGGAGACGAACAACTCGACACTCGACGCGCCGAGTGTCGACTTTTCCTCGTGACACGGGGATAACTCGACACTCGCGCGCCCAACCGCCGCCGGGGCGCGGACCGGGCGCGGAACGCCGCCCCCGGCTCCGGCCCCCACTCAGTGCCGAAGTCCGCGGCGGCGCGCGCCGACCGCGGGTGCGCGCCGTCACCGCGGCGGCGCCGTCGACCCCCGCTCGATCAGCGACAGCTCCTGCACGCGGTCGGGGGGGTTGCCGCCGGCCATCGCGGCCGCGAGCGTCTCGAACGCGATCCGGCCGAGCGCGGCGGCGTCGGCGAGCACCGTCGTCAGCGGCGGATCGACGACGCGGCTGAGCTCGAAGTCCCCGAAGCCCACGACCGAGAGGTCGTCGGGGATGCGGATCCCCAGCTCCCGCGCGGCGACGTACAGCCCGGTCGCGAGCACGTCGTCGTCCGCGAACACCGCCGTCATGTCCGGGTTCGACCGCAGGAACGGGACGCTGTCCTCCTTCGCGACGTCGACCCGGAAGTCGGTCTTCGCCCGCGGCACCGGCCCGCCGACCAGCGCGTCGATCACCTCCCGGCGCTCGACGAACGTGCGCGTGTCCCACACCGAGGTCAGGTGGCCGATCCGCGCGTGACCCAGCGCCTGGAGGTGCTCGATCGCGAGCCGGGTCCCCTGCCGGACGTTGAGCCGCACGGAAGGATGGCCGCGGCCGTCGGACTCGATCACCACGATCGGCTCCCAGCCGGCCTCGACGGGCGGCGGATCCACCTCGAACAGCAGCAGTCCGTCCGCGGGCCCGGACTGGAGCGCTTCCGCGGAAGCGGCGCCCCACTCGTGGTCGTGCGCGGTGTCGATCAGCGCGACGGCGTAGCCCGCCTCGCGGGCGGCGAGCTGGGCGCCGCGGAGCAGCCGCGGGAAGAACGGGTTGGTGATGTCCGGGACGACGAGCGCGATGGCGCGCGCCGCGCCGGTCTTGAGCGCCCGCGCGGCCTGGTTCGGCCGGTAGCCCGAGCTCCGCAGCGGCCGCGCGCACGTTCGCCTCCGTCGCCGCCGAGATCCGCCCGGGCGCCTTGCCGGAGAACACCAGCGACACGGTGGACTGGGAGACGCCGGCCGCGCGCGCGACGTCGACGCTGGTGACCCTGGAGCCCGCCATCGTGGCGGGAAAGCTTGGCAGGGTTGTCCGCGCGGCCAACTCGCGGTCCCCGCACTTCTCCCTCCGGTCCAGAGACAGCGCGGTTTCCGCGGCCGAAGATGCGGCGCGTGACTGCGCTCGACATCGAACCCACCTCCCGTGCCGCGGAGCGGACCCGCTCCGGGCGGCTGATCCACGACACGCTCGACCTCCTGACGTCCAAGTGGAGCGTCGACGTGCTGCTCGCGCTCGGTGACGGCTCGCGCCGCTACCACGAGCTCCTGCAGGACCTCACGCCGATCTCGGAGAAGGTCCTGACCCAGACGCTCCGCGCGATGGAGCGCGACGGCCTGATCGGCCGGCGCGTGCATGCCGAGGTGCCGCCGCGGGTCGAGTACGCGCTGACCCCGCTCGGCGCGACGCTCGCGGCGCCGATGCGCGCGCTGGGGAGCTGGTCGGTCGCGCACGGCCGCCACGTCGAGGCCGCCCGCGAGCGGTTCGACCTGCGCCGCGCGATCCAGCGCCAGGAGCAGCGCAAGGCCGCGTAGCCCGTGCAAGAAACGTGCCAGGCACGTTTCTTGCACGCTCAGCCGAACAGGTCCTGGTCGGCGGCGCGGAGCAGCGCGGCCGCGCCGGGGCCGTCGCCGGGCAGGATGTGGCGCGCGAGGCCGCGAAGGCGCACCGCCGGCTCGCCCGTGTCCTTCCCGCGCACAAGGTCGGCGGCGGCCGCGACCTCGTCGGCGATCGCGATCTGGGTCGCGTGCAGGACGCGCCCGGCGGTGTCCGGCCGGCCGCGCCAGTCGTCGATCGGCGCGAGTCCGGCGCAGCCGATCGCGACCTCCGCCTGCCCGGTGCGCCAAGCGCGCCCGAACGAGTCGGTGACGACGACCGCGCAGCCGAGCCGGGCGCGCAACGCGCGGGCCGACGCGTCCGGATCGAGCGGGAGGAGGACGGCGCGTGCCTCCCCGCCGGCGTTGGACTGGTCGACGCCCGCGTTCGCGCACACGAAGCCGTGGCGCGTCCGGCAGATGAGCCGGCCGGCGTCGGCGCGCACGAGCGGCGCCGTCTCGGACATGATCAGCTCCACGAGCCGCGGATCCTTGCCGTGCTCGGCCGCGAGCGCAAGCGCCCGCGCGCCGGGCGTGACATCGGCGAGCGCGACCACCCGGCCCTCCGCCTTCGCGACCGCCTTGTGCGCGACCGCGACGACGTCGGTCGGCGCGAGCCCCGTTGAGGAGAACAGGACTCCCTCGTGATCGACGGCCGAGGTGAGATTGCGGAGGCCGAGATCGTGGAGCGCGCGCAGCCGGTCGATCCGCTCGGAGACGGAGAGTGCGACGACACCGGCCGCGAGAGCTGACGCGACCACGAGCCGGCGCCTGGCAATCGCGACGCAGCCGGCTGCGACGAGGATGTAGAAGGCCGGCTCGGCCGGAGCGAGGTAACGACCGAAGAAGCGCGTGGACGAGGGCACGACGGTGAAGAAGAGAATGGGTACCGCGAGCCAGAGGGCGAGCGCCACCGCGGCGCGCGGACGGCGATAGGCCAGCCACCCCAGTCCGACGAGCGCGAGCGCGAGCAGAACGACCGCGCCGAGGGTCCCGCCGGGGGTGAGGCTGTGGAGTGCCTCTTCCGGCACGGAGCGGCCGGCCGTCGTGCGCAGGCGGCTGCTCTCGAGGCTCACGTCGTAGCGCGACCGGAGCACTGCGAGTGCGTACGCGTACGGCGCAGCGACCACCACGGCCACCAGTGCCCCCGGCCACGCCTCGCGCAAGAGCGCTCGAGGGCGCCGGTCGGCGAGAATCAGGCCGGTGCCGGCGGCGAGGGCGCAATAGAGCGGCGCGATCGGATGGACGTAGACGAGCGCGCCGATGACCACCCCGGCCACGATCCAGTCCCCCCGCTTTCCGCTCCGGCCGGCGAGAAGCGCGAGGAGCGTCGCCCCGAGCACCGCGGCGACGAAGAGGGAGTACATCCGCGCGAAGGTCGCGAGCGAGACGCCGAGCGGAGCAACCGCGAGCAGGAGCGGCGTCAGGAGCGCGGCCTCCTCTCCGGCCAGCTCGCGCGCGAGCAGGGCGGCGAGGACGAGCGAAAGGAGGAAGAACACGACCGACGGCAGCCGCAGTCCCTCGATCCCGCCCGGAGCCGCGAGCGTCACGTGCTCGATGAAGAAGTGCAGCGGCGCGCCGCCACGATCGAGGAACACATCGGTCACGATCGAGGCGTACGAGCGCGTGGCGTAGTCGATCGTGATCGCCTCGTCGAGGTGCAGCGGCTCCCACCAGACGCGCCGGTAGCGCGAGCGCCGCACCCACGGACAGCGCGAGTGCGAGCGCCGCGACCAGGCGGGCGTTCAAGGTAGCGTCCGGGCGATGACGCCGCGAACCCTATGAGATACGTCGTCACAGGAGCCGCGGGCTTCATCGGCTCGCACCTCGCCGGAGAGCTTCAGCGTGCGGGGCACGACGTGCTCGGCGTCGACTCGTACACCGACTACTACGAGCGCGCTCGCAAGGAGCGGAATGCCGCGGGGATCGACGTGCTCGAGGCCGATCTGGCCGACGCGGCGCTTCCCCCCATCCTCGCCGGCGCGGACGGCGTCTTCCACCTCGCGGGCCAGCCGGGCGTCCGCGCGAGCTGGGGCGAGAGCTTCGAGCTCTACCTGCGCCGCAACGTGCTGGCAACGCAGCGAGTCTTCGAGGCGGCCGCAGACGCCGGAGTTCGCGTCGTGTTCGCATCCTCGTCGTCCGTCTACGGCGATGCCGAGCGCTATCCGACGCCCGAGGTCGTGACGCCGCAGCCGATCTCGCCGTACGGGATCACCAAGCTGGCGTGCGAGCAGCTCGCCGTCGCGATCGAACGGGCGCGCGGGCTCGAGAGCGTCTCGCTCCGTTACTTCACGGTCTACGGCCCGCGCCAGCGGCCGGACATGGCGTTCACCGCGATGCTCGAGGCCTTGGCCCGCGGCGAGACGTTCCGGCTCTTCGGCGACGGCAGTGCCGCACGGAGCTTCACGTACGTCGGCGACGCCGTCGCGGCGACGATCGCGGCGATGGAGCGTGGTCGGGCGGGCGAGATCTACAACGTCGGCGGTGGCGACGAGGCGACGATGAACGAGGCGATCGAGCTCGCCGAGCGCATCTCCGGACGGAAGCTCGACGTCGAGCGCACGGGAGCCGCGCACGGCGACGTCCGTCGGACGAAGGCGGATGTGACGAAGGCGGTCGAGGAGCTGAGCTGGTCGCCGCAGACCGGGCTCGAAGAGGGAATGCAGACGCAGTGGGAGTGGGCGGCGGTAGAGTCGCCCGCGTGAATACGCCACCAGACCTCGACGCCGAGCAGGAAGTCGACCTCCGCTCGGTCTGGGAGCGGATCGCCGCACGCTGGTGGCTGCCGGTCCTCGGCGTCCTGCTGGGGCTCCTGATCGGCTTCGCGCTCGCCCTCGGGGGCGGCAAGGTGTACCAGGCGGAGACGCTCGTCGCGATGGGCCAGCCGTTCTCCCCGAACGGAGGCGCGCCGGTGCAGAGCTTCCTCACGAACGCGCGCGCCGTCTCCGAGATCGTGCGCTCGGAGTCCGCGCTCGAGAAGGCGGCTCACGCCTCGGGCCTGCGCGTACGCGCCCTGCGCGGGAACATCAGCTCCGCGATCGTCGGCGCATCAGGCCCGGGCGCCCGGCCGACGGGCGCGCCGCTCGTGACGATCAAGGTGATCGCGGGACAACCCCTCAAGGCCGAGAAAGCGGCCGACGCACTGGCAGAGGAGGTCATCAGGCGCACTTCGGCGCAGTACGTCGACACGAAGATCACGGCGTTCAACGACCAGCTCGCCTCGATTCAGGACCAGCTGGACACGCTCGTGCCGCGTATTGCCCAGCTCGAGCGGGCCGTGAACGAAGAGGGCCTCAGCGCACTCGACAAGCTCGTCCTGGTGAGCTCGCTCGACAACGCGCAGCAACGGCGCGGGCAGCTGCTCGATCTTCAGTCGGACGTCCGCCAGCAGCTCGCGCTCGCGGAGAACGTCGAGAAGGCGCAGGTCGTGGAGCCGGCGGCGGCGGTCAAGACGACTGCTCGCAGCGGCCGCAACGGTGCGCTCGTCGGCGGGCTGATCGGCCTGCTGCTGGGCTGCACGGCGGCGCTCCTCGCCGACCCGTTCTTCGCGCGCCGCAACCACCGCACGGCCTAGGCCGATGGTCGACGGGAAGCGCGTCGCGGTCGTCGTCCCCGCCCATGACGAGGAGCGGCTGATCGGGACGACACTGGCCGGCATCCCCGAGTTCGTCGACCGGATTCTCGTCGTCGACGACGCCTCGACGGACGGGACTGCGGACGCGGTGCGCGCCCTGGCAGATCCACGCGTCGAGCTCGTGGCGCGCGAGCGGAACGGAGGCGTCGGCGCCGCGATCGTGACCGGCTACCAGCGCGCGCTCGAGGACGGCCTCGACGTCGTCTGCGTGATGGCTGCGGACAATCAGATGGATCCGGCCGACCTGCTCACGCTGGTCGAGCCGGTCGCGCGCGGCGACGTCGACTACGCGAAGGCGAACCGGCTCGTCAGCGGCGAGGCGTGGAAGCTGATTCCGCGGACCCGCTATCTCGGGAACGCGATCCTGTCGCTGCTGACGAAGGTCGCGTCCGGCTACTGGCACGTCGCCGACTCGCAGACGGGCTACACGGCGATCTCACGAGGGATGCTCGCGCAGCTCGATCTCGACAACGTCTACCGCGGCTACGGCTTCCCGAACGACATGCTCGTGCACCTCAACGTCTGGAATGCGCGCGTCCGCGACTTCCCGTCCCGGCCGGTGTACGGCGTCGGCGAGCAATCGGGGATCAAGCTGCGCAAGGTCGTCCCGCGCATCTCCTGGCTGCTGCTGAAGGGCTTCTTCTGGCGGCTGCGCGAGAAGTACGTGATCCGCGACTTTCACCCGCTCGTCTTCTTCTACGCGCTCGGGATCCTGATGACCTTCGTCGGCCTCCTGCTCGGCGTGGTGGAGGTCGTCCTGCGCCTGATGGGGAACGAGATCACGACCCCGACGATCGTCCTCGTCGCGCTGCTGCTGATCTCAGGCAGCCAGTTCACGCTCTTCGCGATGTGGTTCGACATGGAGTCGAACAAGGACCTGCGCTGAACGGCTGTTAGAAGCGGCCGCGGAAGAGCGCGAGCACCAGCAGCAGGAGCAGCAGCAGGAAGAGGAACTTGCTCACGAAGATCCCGCCGCCGAGGGCGAGGATCAGGATGAGCACCAGGAGGAGAATCAGCATTGGACTCTCCTTCTCGCGTCCGGCCGAATCCGCAAACATCAGCAGCTCTGGCGCGTCGTCTTCGCGGCGCCCGTCTTCTTCAGCAGCTCGGGGGTCAGGATCGCCTGGCGAACGGTCGTCTGGATGCGGCCGATGCTCGGAACCGGGTAGTTGCCGTTGCGCTGCCGGCCGAAGAAGTAGTCGGGGCCGAAAGTGACCGTCGAGCGTGTCCTGCGAGTCGACCGAGCTGACGAGACGCACGAGGGACGGCAGTCGGTTCAGCGGGATGTCGGTGTGCACGTTCGTCTCGATCGTCTTCGCCAGCGAGCCGAAGTGGCGGAGCACGCGCACCGGGTCGAGCTGGTCGGCCATCGCGCTCAGGAAGCAGCGCTGGCGCGCCATCCGCGTGTAGTCGCTCGAGGCCTTGCGCGAGCGCACGTAGGCGAGCGCCTCGCGGCCGTAGAAGCGGTACGTGTGGCCGGGCTGAACGTCGATCGACGGCTTCGGCTCGCCCCAGGCCGGCCGCGTCACCTCGTCGACCAGCCGCTCCTTCACCGCGATCTCGACGCCTCCCAGCGCGTCGACGAGGTCGGCGAAGCCGAGGAGGTTGACCATCGCGTAGTAGTCGACCCGGATCCCGAGCAGGCGTCGAGACCGCCTGCTTGAGCGCGGTCGTCCCTTCCTCGCCGCCGCCGGAGCGGCCGTAGAGAGCGTTCAGCGGCTCCTTGAAGGGCTTCGCGCCGCCGCCGAGCGGCACCTGGGCGAGGTTGCGCGGGATCCCGAAGGCGGCGGCGCGCCCCGTGCCGTGCTGGATCGCGGCGAGGATGATCGTGTCGGTGCGCGCGCCCCAGTTGCCGGGGCCCTCGTCGGTGCCGAGGAGGAGGATCGTCGTCCACGGCTTCGTCTTCGCCGGCTTCGCGTCGGCGACGACGCGCGCGTCGGCCTCGAGCGGCGCCACCTCGCCCGGGCCGAGTCGCTCGACGAGCGCCAACTCCCAGGCGTCCTTCGGCACCCGCTGCGGCAGCGGCACGACCACGTGTGCGAGGAGGACGCTGCCCCGGTCACACGCCGTGCCGCACGGCTCCTCGTCTGCGAAGACGTTCTCGAGCACGCTGTAGCCGCGCACGGTCAGGTAGCCGGCGGCGACGTGGGGAGCGGCGGTCGAGCGCGACGAGCACGGCGAGCCCGGCCGCCCAGCTGCCGCGCGAGGCGTCGACGACCGCGAAGAGCCGGAAGGCGAGCAGCGCGAGGTCGACGGCGAGCATGGTCGCGACCAGCCGCCGGTCGACGCCCCAGACGGCATCCACCGAGATCCACGAGGCGAGGACGAGAACGGCGAGCAGCATGGCGGCCGTGATCCCGAGCAGGATGAAGCCGCGCCGGCGTGCCCCGACGTAGAGCTGCCCAGCTCCCGGGAGCACCATCGAGAGGAATCCGGCAACGAACCGTCGACCCGTCGGCGCGGCCACCGGTTCAGTGTACGAGCGAGATCGGCAGAGGTACGGATTTCGTTAGCGAACGGTTTGTCGGCGGCCGCAGGCCGCTAGCATCCCGCGGATGCCAACCTCGGTCGTAACCGGCGGCGCCGGCTTTCTTGGCTCCCACCTCACGGATGCGCTGCTCGCCAAGGGCCATCGCGTCATCTGTGTCGACAACCTCGAGACGGGCTCGCTCGCGAACATCGAGCACAACCGCAGCGACGAGTTCGTCTTCGTCCCGCGCGACCTGACGCACGAGATCCGGATCGACGAGCCGGTCGACTTCGTCTACCACCTCGCGAGCCCGGCGAGCCCGATCGACTACCTGCGGCTGCCGCTGCAGACGCTGAAGGTCGGCTCCTACGGGACGCACAACGCGCTCGGCCTCGCGAAGTTCAAGCGCGCTCGCTTCCTGCTCGCGTCGACGAGCGAGGTCTACGGCGACCCGCAGGTGCACCCGCAGCCCGAGACCTACTGGGGCCACGTGAACCCGATCGGCCCGCGCGGCGTGTACGACGAGGCGAAGCGGTACGCCGAGGCGCTGACGATGGCCTACCACCGCCAGCAGGGCGTGGACACCGCGATCGTCCGGATCTTCAACACCTACGGCCCGCGCATGCGACCGCACGACGGCCGCGCGATCCCGACCTTCATCCGCCAGGCGATGGAGCAGAAGCCGCTCACCGTCTTCGGCGACGGGTCGCAGACGCAGAAGCTTCTGCTACGTCGACGATCTGATCCGCGGGCTCATCCTGCTGGCCGAGAGCGGCGAGCACATGCCGGTGAACATCGGCAACCCGCAGGAATTCACGCTCCTCCAGCTGGCCGAGAAGGTGATCGAGGTCTGGGGCAGCGCGAGCGAGATCGTCCACGAGGCGCTGCCGACCGACGACCCGAAGCAGCGGGAGCCGGACATCACGCGCGCGCGCCAGCTGCTCGGCTGGGAGCCCGAGGTCTCGCTCGACGAGGGGCTCCAGCGACTCCGCTCCGCTCTGCCGACGGAACCGATCGTTGTCTAGGCGCTTCCTCTCGGTTGCGGCCGCCGTCGTCGCGACCGCCGTGCTCTGCGTGCCCGCGGCGAGCGCGTCGCGCTTTCTCCAGGTCGGGCTCTTCGACGACACGTCGTTCAACTACGGGAACCCCGACCAGGTCTTCCCGGTGCTGAAGCAGCTGCGGACGCAGCTGGTCCGGGTCAACCTCGTCTGGGGCGGCCCGAACGGCGTCGCCAAGCGACGGCCCGTGAACCCGATGAACCCGAACGATCCCGCCTACCACTGGGCGGTCTACGACCGCACGGTGCAGTACGCGCAGGCGAACGGGATCAAGGTCGTGTTCTCGATCATCGGGACGCCGCCCTGGGCGAACGCGGCCGCGGGCGCTCAACGTCGCCCCGAAGAACCCCCTCGATCTCGAGCGCTTCGCGACCGCCGCGGCGCGCCGCTACAACGGGTCGTTCAAGGCCCCCGACGGCCGCGATCCTCCCGGCGGTGCGCAGCTGGCTCGCCTGGAACGAGCCGAACAACCCGGCCTTTCTTCGGCCTCAGTATCGCCGTGTCGGCGGCAAGCTCGTGATCCAGAGCGCGATCGACTACGCGAAGATCTGCAACGCGATCGTCAAGGGCGTCCGGAAGACGCACGGTCGGCGCCTCGAAGGTCGCGTGCGGCGTCACCGGCCCGCGGGGCAACAACAACCCGAACTCGAGCAGGCCGGCAGTTTCGCCGCTGCCATTCCTGCGCGCGATGAAGAAGGCCGGCGCGAACGGGCTTCGACGCCTACGCCCACCATCCGTACTACGGGGCGCCCCGCGAGACGCCGAGCACGCCGCCGCCGCCCGGCATCCACGGCAACGCGCCGACCGCGATCACGCTCGGCAACATCAACCTGCTCATCAAAGAGGTCACGCGGCTCTACGGCAACAAGCGGATCTGGATCACCGAGTACGGCTACCAGACGAACCCGCCCGACCGGATCTTCGGCGTCTCGTGGGCCAACCAGGCGAAGTACCTGACGCAGGCGTACGGAATCGCGAAGAAGAACCCTCGCATCGACATGTTCATCTGGTTCCTGCTCCGCGACGAGCGGCGGCTCGTGAACGACGGCTGGCAGTCCGGCCTGCTCACCGCGTCGGGCGCCAAGAAGCCCGCGTTCGCGGCGTTCCAGAAGCTGCGCGGATAACGTCCGCTCGATGAGCGGTCTCGACTGGCCTGGCGAGGAGCGGCGGCGGCCGCCCATGAGCTCTCCGACCTGGGCCGTGCGCTCGCCGCTCGCCGCGTGGCTCGAAGAGGAAGCCCGCAAGGGCACGGGGGCCTACCGACTCCTCGACGTCGGCTGTGGCCCGAAGCCGTACTACCCCTTCTTCGCCGAGCGCGCGAGCGAGTACGTCGGGCGTGGACGTCGTCGAGAACCCGGTCGCCGAGCTGCGCGGGTCGGTCGAGGCGCTGCCCGTCGACGACGCGAGCTTCGACGTCGTCCTCTGCACGCAGGTGCTCGAGCACTGCGACGACCCCGCACAGGCGGTGCGCGAGCTGAGGCGCGTCACGGCTCCCGGCGGGCGCGTGCTCGCCTCGACGCACGGCGTCCAGGTGTACCACCCATCGCCGGAGGACTACTGGCGCTGGACGCACGCCGGGCTGCAGCGGCTGTTCACGGAGAACGCGAACTGGCAGTCGGTCGAGGTTCGCCCCGGCGCGGGGACCGCGACGTGTCTCGCGATGCTGCTCGGCACGTACACCGAGATCGCGTTCCGCCGCGCCCGCGTGCCGCAGCTCGCGGGCGGCCCGGTCTGGCTGCTCAACCGGGCGGCCGACGCCCTCGACCGGCGCGTCGAGCTTCTGCGCGAGCCTCGTCCGGGCTCGCTGACGGCGAACTTCCACGTCGTCGCGACCGTCGGCGCCTGATGCGGCTCTTCAGGCGAAACGTCCTCGGGACCTACGCGCGTCTACGCGGCGGCGATCGTCTCGGGCCTCATCGTCACGCCGATCACGCTCCACGCGATCGGAGACGAGGCGTTCGGCATCTGGGCGTTCATCGGCTCGATCACGATCTACCTGTCCGTGCTCGATCTCGGCGTCGGTCCATCGATCATCCGCTTCGCCGCGGAGGCGCGCGGACGGCAGTCGCCCGAGGACACGAACGCCATCGCCTCGACCGGCCTGACGCTCTACGCGTTGATCGGCGCTCGTCACCCTTCCGCTCGGTGTCGGGCTCGCCTGGCTCGTTCCCGAGCTGATCGCGACGCCGGACGACCTCGTCTGGCCCGCGCGCATCTCGACGCTGCTCCTCGTCCTCTCGATCGCCGCGCGCTTCCCGCTCGGCCTCTTCAACAACCTGCTGATCGGCGCAGCAGCGCTTCGACCTGCTGAACCTCGCCAACTTCGTCGGGCACGGTTCTCTACGCGCGTGCTCGTGGCCGTCTTCCTGCCCCGCGGCGGCGGGCTGATCCTGCTCGGCGCGCTGACGTTCGGGGTGACGCTGCTGCGACTCGGGCTGCCGCTCGTGTGGCTCCGCCGCGAGCTGCCGGACCTGCGGCTCCGCCGCGCTCTCGTCACGCGCGCCCGGCTCCGCGAGCTGACCGCCGTCAGCTGGAGCAACTTCCTCGTCCACCTGGCGAGCAAGGTGGTGTTCGCGACCGACGTCGTCGTCGTCGGGATCGTGCTCGGCGCCGAGGCAGCGACGCTCTACGCGATCCCGGCGAAGCTCTTCGCGCTCGCCTTCGGCCTCGGCAACGTCGGCTCCGGCCTGCTCTACCCCGCCTTCGCCGAGCACGAGGGTGCAGGCGAGGAGCGCTCGCCAGCGCCGCCTGCTCCTCGCCGGCCTTCGCGGCGGAACTGCGGCCGCGGTCCTGCTCGCGTTTCCGCTCCTCCTGATTCCCGACCAGCTGATCGAAGGCTGGGTCGGCGACGGGTACGGCGACAGCTCGCCGGTGCATGGCGCTGCTCGCGCTCGTCCTCCTCGTCCATCAGCCGATCTATCTCGTCACGCAGTTCCTGATCGCCCGGGCGCGACAGCACGAGATCGCGCGGGTGCTCGTCGGCGCGCGGCGTCGCGAACATCGTCCTCTCGGTCGTGCTCGCGTCGACGGTCGGGATCTGGGGCGTGGCGCTGAGCACGCTCCTGACGGACATCGCCGTGCTCCTGTACGTCGTGCCCGTGCTGGTTGCGCCGGCCGCGTCGCTTCGTGTCGCGACATTCGCCTGGGCGACGCTCAGGCCGGTGATCCCGGGCGCCGCCGCGGCGCTTGCTCGTCCTGGTCGGCGTCGCGCGGGTCGCGCAGCCGGACACGCTGCTCGAGCTCTTGCCGCTCGGGGTCGTCTGGGCGCTGGTCTGCGGCTGGGCGCTCTGGCGGTTCGGCCTGGATCGCCGAGGAGCGAGCAGGGCTCGGCCGCCAGCTGCGGCCGCCGCCCGCGGCGCCGTGCCCGACCTGGGTCTAGCCGCGCGGCAGGTAGCGGTCGAGGATCTCGTCCTCGTACCGCCGGGCGAGCACGTCCCAGTCGAGAGCGGCGCCTGCGCGCCTCGCGGCGGCCGCGAGCTCGAGCCGCGCCGCCTCGTCCTCGCCCAGGTGGACGACCGCGTCGACGAACTCCCGCGGCGTCGGCACGAGGAGGCCCGCGCCGGTCTCGCGCAGGTTCTCGGTCACCTCGTAGTCGTACGAGACGGTCGGCACGCCGAGGCCGATGAACTCGCCGACCTTGGCCGCCTGGATGCCCATGTCCTCCGTGCGCGGCATAGAGCGCGATGTCGAAGTTCGCGGCGGTCGCGAGCGCCTGCTCGCGCGGAACCCGTCCGAAGAGGACGATGTCGTCGCGCCCTCGACGCGTTTCCTGATCCGCTCGCTCGCCTCCGCCGACGAGCCAGAGCCGGCCGTTCGGGAGCCGCGCGTGGATCTCGTCCCAGAGCTCGAGCAGGTGGTCGACGTTGTACAGCGGCCCTTCGCCGCCGCGGTCGCTCGCCGCTGAGCAGGAACGCCGCCATCCAGCCGACGACGATGCTCGCCCGGGCGCTCGCCGGCGCCGCCGCCTCGGCGACCTGCTCGGCCTTCACCGAGCTGAGGCTGATCGCCCTGCGGGATCACGTGGTAGGGCTTGTCGACGCCGAGCTCCTGGAAGCGGCGGCCGGCGCGGTCTGCGGTGACGACGTACGCCTTCAGATTCGGATGGCTGCAGCAGCTCGACCTCTCGCGGCGTGGAAGAGCGGATCGTCGACGTCGGAGACGATCGGCCCCGCGAAGTGCGGGATCTGCTCGTTGTCGGCGGTGAACATCGTCGAGTAGCGCCGGTTCGCGAGCGCGAAGAGGGCGGGGTTGCGCAGCCTTGCGCTCCACGTGAAGGCGCGGTACTGGATGCCCCGCCTGATCCGCTCGTCGGAGGCGGTCGCCAGGTATGCCGTCGAGCCGCGTCAGCCGCGGCAACAGCTCCGCGTAGCGCGGGTTGTTGTGGCCTTTGAACCAGAGGCTCGTGAAGAAGACGCGCTCCGGGCCGGGTTGCGGGCCGGTGACGAGCTCGCGGAAGCGACGGTGCTCCATCGCGGACGAGTGTACGGATGAGGCTCGCCCGCCGCTGGCCGATGCTCGCCGAGGCTGCCCGCGCCGCTTCCCGATGCTGAACCTACCGTCCCAGCCGGGCACGACCGGACTCATCCTGCTCGGCCTGCGGAGCGGCTCTTGGCCTTGCTGGTCTTCGCGCTGCTGCGCGACCGCGTCGTCGGAGAGCTCGCCTCGCGTCGACGAGCGGGCTGTCCCTGGGCTCGTGACCGGCTCGCTCGCGCTCACGATCGCCGCGGCTCCGTTCACGCTCTGGCGGGTCGCCGTCGACATTCGCGAGACGGCCCGATCCCGGCCGAGCACGCGCGCTTCGTCGGCGCCGAGACGAAGCTGATCGACGGAGAGCTCGTCGAGCGGATCGCGGCGGCTCCTTCCGGCGGACGCGACGTACTACGTCGCGGTCGCCCCGGACGCCTACCTGGAGATCCGCGAATCACTGGCGCTCTGGCTCGGCTATGCGCTGATCCCGCGCCGCCAGGTTCGCCGACCCGCGCGCGGCCGACTGGATCGTGGTCTGGGGTGCAACGCCCGGCGCGCTCGGCATCCGTGCCGGCCGCCGCGGCTCGTCGGCCGGAACCGGCTGGTCGAGCCAGGAGCCCGTCTACCTCGCAGAAGTGCGGCGCATGACCCGCGACCTGGCCGCGGTTGCGCTCGCAAACGCCTGCGTTGCTCGCGGCAGGCCGCGGCGTGCTTCGCGGCTCGTCGGGTCTCCGTCCCGCGCTCGACGGACCTGCCCTGGTCGTCTCGGAGTGGCCTACCTCCTCGGCGCGGCGGCGTCGGCGTGCTCGGCTCGGCTCCTGCTCGTCGCTCGGACTCGTCGCTCGCGTGGTGGCAGCTCCTCCTGCTGTGCGCCGCCTCTTCGCGGTCGGGTTGCTTCGGCGCGACGCGGGCCGCGTCGCCCGTGCGGCACGGTCATTCGGCTGGGTGCGAGCTCCTGCCGGTCGCCGCGCTACTGGTCGCTCCGCGTACGTCGCCGATCGACTTCGCCGTCCAGCCGATCTGGACAGACGACGCCTGGTCGATCTGGGCGGCGAAGGCGAACGTCGATCGTCGCGCTTCGGCGGTCTCGACGCCGGCAGTTCCTCGTCGTCCGGAGCGTGTTCAACGCTGACTATCCGCTGCTCGTTCCCGTGCTCGAGCTGGTGCGCGCTCCGGTTCAGCGGGCTGCCGAGCGAGCTCATCCCGCTGCAGCTCGGACTCCTCTTCCTCGCCTTTCCCGTTGCGCTCGTAGCGTTGCTGCGAGACCGCGTCCCAGCCGCTCATCCTCTGGCTCGTCGCGCTGGCGATCGCTGCTCGCGCCCACGCTCCAGATCCAGACCGCCTCCGCGGTCGCCGACGTGCCGCTCGCCGTCTTCTTCGCGCTCGCGGGCAGTGGCCGGCTGGCGCTGGGTCGAGTTCGGCGAGAGCGAGATGCTCTGGTTCGACGGGGTGTTCGCCGCCGCCGCGGTGGGCACGAAGCTCGAAGGAGAGCGTCTTCGTCGCTGTTCCTGTTCGTCGCCCTTGGAGTGGCGGCGCTGCGACGCCAGGCCGCTCCGCTTGGGCTGGCTCGGCGGTCGTTGCGCTCGCCGTGCTCGCCAGCCTGGTCCCGTGGGAGCTCTGGTCGCGTGCTCACGGCCTCGGCAACGCGTACTCCGATGCCGGCGGCGCCGGCTCGCGTCGATCTCTTGAACATGGTCGGACAGCATTCCTCGAGCCGCCGTCGCGATCGCGCGGGAACTCGCCGATCCCGTCTTCGTGGATTGCGCTCGTCTTGCTTTCCGCGTCGGCCATTCTCGCTCGCGCTACGCCGCAAGCGCCGGCCGCGACGCCGCGGTCTTCACGGCCGTTCGTCGTGCTCGCGTCCCTCGCTCGTCCTCGTCGTCGTCTACTGGGCGACGCCGCTCGACTACGACTACCACGTCGCGACTTCCGTTCGACGAGTGGTGACCGCACCGGTCGTCTTCGCGGCGGCGATGGCACCGCTCCTGCTGTGCCGGCTGGCGACGATCAGACGTCGCGGTAGACCGCCGATGGTCTGCTCGGTCATCCGGCCAACCGAGAACTCGCTCCGCGCGCGTTCGAGGCCGGCCGCGCCGAGGCGCTGGCGCGCGCTCTGGCTCGGCGAGCAGCTCTTCCAGCGCCGCGGCGAGGCGCCTCGACGTCCCCTTCGACGAGGATGCCGGTCTCGCCGTCGACGACGATCTCCGGGACAGCGCTCACGCTCGTTGCCACGATCGGGAGCGAGGCGAGCATCGCCTCGAGCAGCACGATCCCGAAGCCCTCCCAGCGAGAGGTGTGGACGAAGACGTCCGCGCGGTCGAGCCAGTCTCGTGGCTCCTGCCGGCCCGGGAGCGACGACGCACGTCCAGCGAGCCCGAGTTCCCGCACGAGCGAGCGCGTCGCCTCCTCGAGCGGCCCGCTTCCGAGGATCGCCAGTCGTGCGTCGCGGTGTCGCGCGTGCACGCTGCGCGAACGCGCGTAGCAGCGTCCCGTGGTCCTTCTGAGCGATCAGGCGGCCGACGGCGAGCGCGAGCGGGGCGCCGACGGGGAGTCCGGCTCCGCCGGGGTCGATCTCAGAGGGAGCCGGTCGGCAGCTCGTCGAGCCCGTAGTGGATCGTGACGAGCTTCCGACGGGTGTGCCTGCGTTCTCGAGGAAACGGCGCACTGCATCGGAGATCGCGATGAGGCTTCGCGTGCGCAGCGCGAAAGCGCGGTCGACGTAACGGAACGGCCCGAGGAGGTATCGGTCGTCGTTGTGCCGGGTCGACACATAGGCGCCCGCGCCGCGCGGCCGCGACCGCACCGTAGAGATCCGCATGAACGAGATGGGTGTGCAGGAGGTCCGGCCGCTCAGCCCGGACGGCGCGGACGACGTCGCACGCCATCCGCGGGCTGACGTCGAGGCCGCAGCGGACGCGGTTGTACCGGACGCCGAGCTCGTCGAGCCGTTCGTAGAAGCGCGGAGCGTCGCTGCGTGGAACGTCGAGGCCGAGGAAGCGCGCGTCGATCCCGGCTTCGCGCAGGGCGGGGAGGAGTGCGAGCAGATGGTTCTCGGACCCGCTGACGCCCGTCGACCTTGTGGACGTGGAGAACCTTCAACGAGCGAGCACCCTGCGGTAGATCTCCTCGAGCTCATCCGCCATCCGCGACGTCGCGAATCGCTCGCGTACGTCGGCGGCGCCTGCCCGCCCGAGCTGCGCTCGCAGTTCCGGGTCGCGGGCGAGCCCGACGAGACGTGCGGCCAGCCCCTCGACGTCGCCCATCGACGAGAGGAAGCCGCTCTCGCCGTCGATGACGACCGTGCCCGTGCCGCCGACCCGTGTCGCAACCACCGGCCGCTCGGCGGCAAGCGACTCAATCGCCACGACAGGCGTGCCCTCGTTCGCGGAGGTCAGGAGCGAGGCGTCGAAGGCGGCGTACCAGTCTCGGATTCGCTGCTGGAAGCCGACGAAGCGGCAACGCTCTCGACATCGAGGTCCCGTGCCAGCGCCTCCGTCGCGGACGATCCTCGCCGTCTCCCACGAGGACGAGCACTGCGTCCACACCGCGGTCGAGCAGGCACTTCAGCGTGCGCACGAGGTCGAGTGGCCGCTTGATCGGTGTCAGTCGGCCCGCCCAGCCGATCACGAACGTCTCCTCGCGACGCCGAGCTCGGCGCGGATGCGCACGCGTGCCTCGTCGTCGGCTTCGCTCCAGGCCGGGAGATCGAAGCCGTAAGGGACGACGGCGAAGCGGTCTGCCGATGCCACGCCGAACGCGACGAGATCGTCTCGTACCTCGTCGCTGACGGCGATCGAGCGTATCGGTCGGAGCGCGCGAGCAACCGCTCGAGCCGACGGAAGAGTCGCTCGCGCGCCGGATGAAGTAGCCGCTGAGAACGTGTCCGTGGTAGGTGTGCACGACCGACCGTGGACGCGCCGCCCGCGCGAGGAGTGTGGCGATCCGTCCGGTGGCGCCCGCTTTGGAGGTATGCGTGTGCAGGACGTCGGGCTTGCGTTCGAGAAGGATGCGGCGCAGCGCGAATCGCTGTGAGATCCGCGCGGACCGAGATCTCCCGCTGGAGAGCCGGCAGTTTCGAACCGATACGCCGAACTCATCGGCCGCGTACTCCATCGACTCCTCCCCGGAGGCGAGCGAGCCCGTGACGACGACGACATCGTGACCACGCCGTCGCTGTTCCCTGGCGAGCTGGAGCACGTGGAGTGCTGCTCCGCCGATGTTGAGACGGGCGATCACGTGCACGATTCTGAGAGGTGGAGCGCTCACGACGGGAGGGCTGGCGAGACGTGGAGCAGCGGCCACGACTCCGAGCGTAAGCCAGAGCATCGCTGTGAGCGGCGCGCCGCCGAAGAGTGCTGCGCCCGCGAGCGCGCCTGCTGATGCCGGCGAGCCACGCCGCCGGCACGTATGCGAGCTCGCCACTCGCCCCGCGCGGCCAGCGCAGGCCGGCTCCGAACGCGCTCCGCACCGCGAGCAGTACCGACGCGAGGAACAGGGCGGCGCCGGTGAGGCCGAGTTCGAAGAGCACCTGGTCGTACGTCTGCTGCGGGATCAAGGTGCCGTCGCTCCGCGGGAAGTAGCGCGGCGGCTGGTCCGAGAAGCGCTCCTTTGCGTCCGGCAGATAACGCGCGAAGTCCTCCGCAGGAAGCTCGCCCTGCCAGCCGGTGCCGAGCAACGGGCGATCGAGGAAGACGCGTGCCGCCGACGTACGCGTAGATCAAGCGCTGGCTCCAGCTCGCCGCGTACTGTCCTGGGCGCTCCGGCTCCGGGCCGAACCACTGCTGGAGAAAGCCGAGCTCGCCGCTGCGGAGTCGAAAGCGTTCCCGCAGTGACGCAGATCGTGACCGCGAGCGTTGCGAGGACGGCTCCCGAGCCGAAGGCTCCGGCGCGCGAGGGAAAGGCCCACCACGGCGGCAACCGCAAGATAGAGTCCGAGCAGGCTGGCCAGCGACGCGCCGAGAATGATCCCGAGGGCGCCTGCGACGATCGCAACCCAGCGACGGACGCCCGGCCCGCCGGCGCGGGTGTGGATCCGGGCGAGGCCGACGGCGAGGGCCATCGTCGCGATTCGCGGCCAGGTCGTGCTCGCCGAGGAATGAGCCCTGGCGGCCGCCGGCTCCGCGACGAAGCCGACGGCAGCCCCAGAAGACCGCCACGAGCGGTGTACCGACAATCAGTTCGGCGAGCGCGGCGAGGCGCTCGCGTGTGTCCAGGAACGCGGCGGCGCCCAGGGACAGCGCCGCGAACTCAGTGACCTTGCCCGCCGAGGTCAAGGCGGCGGCTCCGTTCGTGATCGCCGACGCGACGATCAGAAGCGCGAACGCCGCGATCGCCGCGAGCAGCCAGGGGGAGGGCAGCGTGCGCCGAGCACGCAGGCGGAGCGCCGCGAGCACGGCTGTCGCGAGCAGCGCGACGTCCGCGGGGCCGACCGAGACGGTGGTCTCGGCGACTCCGAAGTCGACGTTCGGCAGGTCGCGTGAGCGAAGCAGGCACAGCACGACGGTGACGAGGAAGACGGAGAAGGAGAGGTCGCTCGCCGGCCGCCGCAGCGCTCCTGAAAGCGGGCTGGGCATCGGGAGAGACTATGATAGGCGCCGTGGTCCGGTGCGCGGCGCGCCGGTTGACGCGCATGCGCATCGCATTTCTCACAGGAATCTGGCCGCCGGACGTTGGCGGCCCTGCGACGCACGGGCCGGACTTCGCGCGGTTTCTGGTCGCGCGCGGACACTCCGTCCGGGTCGTGACGATGGGTGACGGCGAGCCGGCGGAGCGGCCTTGCGAGATCGAGGTCGTCTCGCGCCGGCTCCCGTTCCCGCTCCGCTACGGCCAGGTGGCGCTGCGGGGAGCACGTGCGGCGCGCGCGCCGACGTCGTCTACGCGACAGCGACGTACGCAGCCGCGGCGGCCGCGGCAACGGCGCCGCGCGGCGCCCGCTCGTCGCGAAGCTCGTCTCCGACCCCGCCTACGAGCGTGCGCGCCGCTACCGCCTCTTCGAGGGCGCGCTCGAGGAGTTCCAGGGCGCGTCGGCACCCGCTACGCGCACTGAAGGCGGCTCGGACGCGCGCTCTGCGGACGGCGACGACGATCGTCGTGCCGAGCGCGTACCTCGCCGAGATCGCGCGTGGATGGGGCCTCGTCGCGACGCGGATCCTCGTGCTCACGAACCCCGCTCCACCGCCCCCCGAGGTCGAGCCCGAGCGACTCGAGCCGGGCACGTTCGTCTTCGTCGGCCGGCTCACCCACCAGAAGGCCCTCGGCATCGCGATCGAGGCGATCGCCCGCGTGCCTGCCGCGAAGCTCGTCATCGTCGGAGACGGGCCTGAACGGGCCGAGCTCGAGCGCCAGGCGGCGGCCTCCGAGCGGTGCTTCCCGAGGCGCTTCCTCGGGCTGCGAACTCGCGACGAGAGCTTGCGCATCGTGGCCGGCGCCGAGGCCGGTCTCCTCTCGAGCGACTGGGAGAACCTGCCGCACTCGGCCGTCGAGGCTCTCTCGGTCGGCGTGCCGGTCGTCTCGACTGCCGTCGGCGGCGTGCCCGAGGTCGTGAGCGACGGCGAGAACGGCTTGCTCGTGCCGCCCGGCGACCCGGAGGCGCTTGCGGCCGCGATCCGGCGCATCCTGGAGGAGCCCGGCCTCCGCGACCGGCTTGCGGCGGCGGCGAAGCCGTCTGTCGAGGCGCTGTCGAGCGACATCGTCTACGGCAAGCTCGAGGCGCTGCTCTCGGAGGCCGTGCGGTGACCGAGCGGCCCCGCGTTCTCTTCGTCGGTCGTGCGCGCTACCGCCTCCTCTTCCGGGTGGCTTGCGAAGAAGTGGGACGCGGTCGAGAGCAGCTCGACTATCGCGTCATCGGGGCGGCGCCGACGACAGCGGGCCGAGCGACGACCGCTTCCGGCTTGCGCGCCGCCGCGTCCGACCGCGCAGCTCGACGGCCTCCTCTTCTACCTCCGGCTGCCGTTGCGAGTGCGGCGCCAGATTCTGGAGCTTCCGGCCGCAGGCGATCTTCGCGTCCGATCCCTTTCTCGGCGCGGCGGCGCTCGCTCGGTCGAGCGCTTGCCGCGCCGGCGGGTGCCCGTGATCGTCGAGGTGCACGGCGACTGGCGGACGTTCTCCCGCCTGTACGGCTCGCCTGCGCGCCGGCTGATCGCCCCTTCGCGGACGCGATCGCGGCCCACGCAGTCCGGCAGGCCGACGCGACGCGTGCCGTCTCGAGCTTCACGGCCAGGCCTCGTCGAGGAGACGCGAGGGGTGCCGTCCGACCGCCGTCTTCACGGCGTTCAGCGACCTGTCGGCGTTCTCAGAACGAGCGCCTGTTCCGCTTCCAGAGCGACCGACGGTCGCGTTCGTCGGGCCGCTCGAGGCGTACAAGAACGTCGAAGGACTCGCCGCCGCGTGGCGTGTCGTCGCCGATCGGCTGCCGGAGGCCGCGCTCGTGATCGTCGGCGCCGGCTCGCAGCAGGCCGTGGTCGACCGGCTCGTGACGGACTTTCCCGGCCGCGTCGAGCACCACGAGTGGCTCGAGCCGGAGGCCGTCTCGGAGCAGCTCGACGCCGCGACGGTGCTCGTGCTGCCGTCCTGGCCCGAGGGCCTCGGCCGGGTGATCATCGAATCGTTCGCCCGGGGACGCGCGGTGGTCGCGACGGACGGAGGCGGCATTCCGGATCTCGTGACGAACGAGGTCGAGGGGCTGCTCGTTCCGCCGGCGGACACGACCGCGCTGGCAGCCGCCCTGGAGCGCGTGCTCGCCGACCGTGAGCTCGCCGAGAGGATGGGTGCGGCCGCCAGGGTGCGCTACGGCGACTGGCACTCGACTCCCGTACAGCTCGCCGGGCGAGATGCGGGCGCTCGTCGAGGCCACGGTCGCCGGAACGGCTCGCTGACATGCGTCTCATCTTCGTCACCCAGACCGTCGACGCCGACCACCCGGTGCTCGCGCAGACCGTCGATCTCGTTCGCGCGCTCGCGGCACGCTGCGAGTCGGTCACCGTCCTGTGCGACTTCGGTGCGCCGGCACGACCTCCCGGCAACGTCCGGCTCCGGACCTTCGGCGCGAGCAACCGCCTGGGTCGAGGTCTTCGGTTCGTGCGCGCCGCCGCGGCATCGCTGCTGCCGCGACGGACGCGACCCGACGCGGTGCTCGTGCACATGGTCCCGCTCTTCGTGCTGCTGGTCGCGCCGCTCGCGAAGGTGCTTCGCGTCCCGGTCTTCCTCTGGTACACGCACTGGAATGCCGGCCGATCGCTCCGGCTTGCGCTCCGCTCGTGGACGTCGTCCTCAGCGTCAGCAGCGGCTCGTTCCCGCTCGCGACCGCGAAGCTGCACGCGACCGGCCACGCGATCGACGTCGCGCGCTTCACGCCGTCGGAGGACGCTCCGGCCGACGGGCCGCTGCGGCTCCTCGCGCTGGGCAGGACTGCGCGTTGGAAGGGCTACGACACGATGCTCCGAGCGCTCGAGCTCGCGACCGAACGGGGGCTCGATGCGCAGCTCGAGCTCCGCGGGCCGCAGCTGACCGAGGACGAGGGCGCGCACCGGCGACGAGCTGGAGGCGATCGTCGCCGGGTCGGATGCCTGCGCGACCGCGTTCGGATCGAGCCTCCGCTCGCGCGGGACGAGATCCCGGCCAGGCTGCGAGCCTCCGACGCGTCTGCTCAGCGCGACCCAGCCGCGCGAGAGCGAGACGCTCGACAAGGTGGTGTACGAGGCCGCCGCGTGCGGTGTGCCGGTGATCGCGAGCAACTCGGCGCTCGACGAGTTTCTCGGCGGGCTTCCGGTCGAGCTGCGGTTTCGGGCGCGCGACGCCGAGAGTCTTGCGGACACCCTGCTCGCCTTCGCTGCGGCCGGACCCCGACGGCGCGCGCGGACGCGGGAGCAGAGCTGCGCCGGCGCGTCGTCGCCGGTCACTCCGTCGAATCGTGGGCGGATGCGGTCACGAAGATCATTGCCGCCCAGACCCGCGAGTAACATCATCGCCGTGGCGATCCAGCCTTCTGAGCCGGCGCTCCCTTCCCGCGACCGCGACGTCCGTGCGGCGCGGCCGTACGTCCTCTCGCGCGCGCCCGTTGCGGACGTTCGGGCGCCGCGTGCTCGGGATCACGTCTCTTGCGCTGCTCGACACCATCGGGCTGTCGCTCGGTCTCTACATCGCGCTCGTCCTGCGCAGCGTCGTCTTCGGAGATCCCGTCCTCTGGAGCCTCCTCTGGCGCACGGAGTCCGAGGAGTGGCTGCCGTTCCTCATTCCGATCACCCTGCTCGTCTTCTGGCAGGCGGGGCTGTACGCCACGCGGGAGCGCCGCGCCGGTCTCGGGCGGGTCGCGTCGTCACTGCTGCTCGTCGCGCTGATCGTCCTCGCCTTCGGGTACGGAACCGGCTACGACTTCAACACGACCGGGTCTGATCCCGACGGCGCTGGTCGTCTGCGCGATCACGATCGGCCTGCTGCGCGCCGCGTACGACTCGTTCACGCTCGAGCTGCAGCGGCTGCTCCACGCCCGCAAGCGAGCGCTCCTCCTCGGCAGCTGGTCAGAGCCTGGCGACGCTTCGGCGCATGCTCTCCGGGAAGCGGGCCGGCATCGCGTACGAGTTCGTCGACGTCTTGCCGCCCGAGCGCGACAAGGAGCTGTCGGAGCGCATCGCGCTGACCCGCCCCGATGAGGTGATCCTCAACGAGGGCGATTTCGACGAAGCGGCGGTGCTCGAGATCGTCGAGACGGCGCATCGCGCGGGCGTGAAGGTGCGGATCGCGCCGAAGACGACCGACCTGCTGCTCCAGCGCGGCGAGTACGTTCCCGGCCAGGGGATGCCGCTCTTCGAGCTGCGCCCGCCGGTGCTCGCCGGGACGGACTGGGTCGTGAAGAAGGCGTTCGACCTCGTCGTCAGCTCGGTCGTCGTCCTCGTCGGGCTGCCGTTCTGGCTTCTGATCGCGCTCGCGATCAGGCTCGACTCGCGCGGGCCGGTGCTCTATCGCGACCGGCGGGTGGGCGTCGGCGAGCGCGAGTTCGGGATGCTCAAGTTCCGCACGATGGTGCAGGGGGCGGCGGAGCTCCAGGACGAGCTCGAGGATCAGAACGAGGCGGGCGGCGCGCTCTTCAAGATTCGCGAAGATCCGCGCCTGACGCGGGTCGGCAGGGTGCTCCGCAGGCTCTCGCTCGACGAGCTGCCGCAGGTGCTGAACGTCCTCGGAGGCGAGATGAGCCTCGTCGGTCCCCGGCCGCTGCCGGTGCGCGATTACGACCGCCTCGAGGCCTGGCACCGCAAGCGGTACAACGTGCTGCCGGGAATCACGGGCCTCTGGCAGATCTCGGGACGTTCGTCGCTCACGTTCGACGATCTCGTGCGGCTCGACTTCTACTACATCGAAAACTGGTCGATCTGGCTCGACATCTCGATCCTCGTCAAGACGCTGCCCGCCGTGATCGCGGGCCGCGGCGCTTACTAGGGCGCCAGGTTTGAGCGACGGATGGCACGGGCGTGCAGTCCGAGCGCGAGGTACCCCAGCGGGATGAACGGCAACGCGTTCAGGGCGTGGAGGACGAGGGCGAACGAGAGCGCCTGCTCCCGATCGACGCCGTACGCCGCAAGGGCGAGCACGACCGCCGCCTCGAAGGCGCCGAGCGCTGCGGGGGAAGAGGGCAGCACCATGATGAGGTTGGTGGCGACGAGCACGAGTAGGGCCATCCCGAAGCTGCGTCGATGTCGGTCCCGACGAGCAGGAACCACGCCGAAGACGCCAGAGCGAGCCAGGAGGCTGCCGTTACCGCGATCGCCGCCAGCGCGAGCCTCGTCACTCTCAGTGCGGCTAGTCCGACGACGGCATTGCGGGCAATGTTCTCGACACGCTTGTTGTCGATCGCCGGCAGCAGGGTGAGCGGACGAGCCAGGATGCGTGCGGCTTGAATGCCATGCCGCCGGACAACGAAGGCGCCGAGTGCGAGTGAGATTCCGAGGGCCGCCCCGAACACGAGCACTGCCGTCAGCCAGTCGACCGGCGGCAGGAATGGCGCGGCCACTGCAAGCAACCCGATCAGGACGAGGAGGTCATACGCCCGCTCCAGGACAACGGTTCCAAGGACTTCTGCACGCGAGATCGCGGCTCGGCGCCCGAGCACTTGGATGCGCACCAGCTCCCCGGCGCGAGCCGGGAGGATGGTGTTGAAGAGATAACCGACGAGCAGCGCGTTCAGGACGTATCGGAACGGCGGTCGCGTTGCGCGTTCGAAGAGGAGCTGCCAGCGCCAGGCGCGTAGGAGCACACCGACGGCTAGAGCGACGGCAGCGGGGACGAGGAAGACAAGATCTTGGCTCGCGAGTGCGTCTCGGAGCTCGTGAAGGTTGACGTTTCGGAACGCCAGATAACCGAACAGAGCTGAGAGCAGAAGACCCAGCCAGCCTATTCGCCTCCGGACGTGACGCTGTACGCCGGAGGCGCTCACTTCGGTGAGCGGTCAGTCGCGGATGCGGACACGGAGAAGCACCCAGATCGCCTTGAACCCGTCCCGCCAGGTGATCTTCTTCCCCTCTCGTACGTTCGGCCGTAGTACGAGATCGGCAGCTGATACACGCGTAAGTTCCGCTTGCAGACCTTCGCCGTTATCTCCGGTTCGATCGAGAAATCGCTTTGTCGGAGATCGAGGCTGCGCAGGACCTCGGTCCGGAACGCCTTGTACCCCGTTTCCATATCGCTCAGCGTGGTGTTGTAGAGGAGCCCTGTCAGGAGCGAGAGGAACCGATTCCCGACGAGATGCCAGAAGAGGTAGGCGCGCTGCGGGCGACCGCCGGACAGCCGTGACCCGAAGACGACATCAGCCGAGCCGCGCTCGATCGGCTCGACGAGACCCGGCACATCCGCCGGGTCGTACTCCATGTCGGCGTCCTGGATCACCGCGATCTCGCCGTCGATATGCGGGATCGCTGCCCGGATCGCGGCCCCCTTGCCGGCGTTCTCCTGCCGGACGAGCACGATGTCCGAGTGACTTCTCTTCCACTCCTCGAGTAGGTCGAACGTGCCGTCCGTCGAGCCGTCGTCAACGACGATCACCTGGCGATCGATTCCGAGCGCCTCGATCCGCTCGAGCACCTCGATGATGGTCGGAGCCTCGTTGAAGGTCGGAATCAGAAAGGAGATGCGCATCCGGCAGCCGCGCACGCTATCTCACTCATCCGACCGGCTTCTCGCTTACGGGTCCTTCACATGCCGACCGTAGACTTTCCCGCATGAAGGCGCCGAAGATCCTCGCGGTCGCGTCCGCGGTCGACCTCGACTTCCGCTACGGCTGCACGCCGGCGTGGTGGCAGCTCTGGAAGGGGCTCTACGAGGTCGGTGTCGACCTGATCGTGACCCCCTACCGCGGGAAGCCGGTCGAGTCGCCCTGGTGGCGGACGGCGGCCAACCCGACGCGGCTCGAGGGCGAGAGCTACGCGGCCGTTCGCGGCGGGCTCGCGCGGCTCAAAGGTGATCGGTACCTCCGCCGCTCGGAGGACAGCCCGGACGACTCCGTGCTCGACAAGGCCGCGCGCGAGACGATCTGGCGCTGGGTCACTCCGCGCTGGCGCCGGCACCTGGCGAGAGTGCTCGAGCAGGAGAAGGACGTGGACGCGGTGATCGTCTTCACCGTCCCGATGGCGCACTTCCGGGGGATCCCCACCTACCTGCGGGAGCGGTTCGGCGTGCCGGTGATCTTCTACGACGGCGACGTGCCGATGAGCCTGCCGGAGTTCGGCGGCATGGACACCGGCTTCAACTACTACCACGGCGCCGATCCGTCCGAGTACGACATGGTCGTCTCGAACTCCGAGGGTGGGTTGCAGAGCCTGCTCGACCTGGGTGCGCGACGCGCCGAGGCCGTCTTCTGGGGCGCCGATCCCGAGTTCTTCGCACCCCGGCAGGTCGAGAAGCTCCACGACGTCTTCTTCTACGGCTACGGCGACAAGTTCCGCCGCGACTGGATGGCGGCGATGGTGGGAGAGCCCAGCCGCGCCGCGCCGGAGCTCGAGTTCGCGCTCGGCGGCCGCGACTTTCAGGGCGACACCGGTCGCGCCTGGCTCGTCGGAGACGTTCCGTTCAATGCCTTCGCGCAGGCGATCTCCGCCTCGCGGATCAACCTGAACATCACCCGCCGCTCGCACGCGAGCGTCACCGCCTCGTCGTCGTGCCGGCCGTTCGAGCTCGCTGCAGCCGGCGCCGCGATCGTCTCGAACCCCTACGAGGGGATCGAGCGCTGGTTCGAGCCCGGGCAGGAGCTGCTCGTCGTCAACGACGCGGACGAGGCGCTCGCGGCCTACCGCGAGCTGCTCGGCGACCCGGCCCAGGCGGAGGCGATGGGCGCCCGCGCGCGCGAGCGCGTCCTCGACGAGCACACGTACGCGCATCGCGCCCGACAGCTGCTCTCGCTGGTCGGACTCGGTGCCCCGGCGGGCGTGCGTGCCTGAGCGCCGCCGCCTCGCGATCGTCCCCGCCCGGAACGAGGAGGGGGCGGTCGGCCTCGTCGTCGAGGAGCTGCGCGCCTTCGATCCTGAGCTCGACGTGCTCGTGATCGACGACGGCTCCGAAGACGCAACCGCAGCGAGCGCGGCTGCCGCAGGCGCGACTGTCGTCAGGCTTCCGTTCAACCTCGGAATCGGCGGCGCCGTTCAGACCGGCTTCAAGTACGCGCTCGAGCAAGGCTACGACACGGTCATTCGGCTCGACGGCGACGGCCAGCACGACCCGCAGGAGATCCCGCAGCTGCTCGCCCCGCTGGCGCGCGGCGAAGCCGACGTCGTCGTCGGCTCTCGCTTTGCGAACGGAAACGACGGCGACTACCGGCCGCCCTTCGCCCGTCGTGCGGGAATCCGCTGGTTCGCGCAACTCGTGTCGCTGCTGACGCGGCAGAAGCTGACCGACACGACGTCCGGCTTTCAGGCCGTGAACGCACGTGCGATTCGCCTCTTCGCCGCCGACTATCCGCACGATTACCCCGAAGTGGAGGCGGCCGTGATGGTCGTCC
This sequence comes from uncultured Gaiellaceae bacterium, assembly GCA_963763755.1. Taxonomy (GTDB): domain Bacteria; phylum Actinomycetota; class Thermoleophilia; order Gaiellales; family Gaiellaceae; genus Gaiellasilicea. Next base: position 123,891 of record CAVXQE010000007.1, on the reverse strand, counting down.
GCCACAAGCTTCAGATCATGGAGGTCCCGGTCAAGATGCGCGACCGCGAGACCGGCGAATCGTCGATCACCGCGTTCCGCTCCTTCTACTACGCGATCAAGGTGACGCTCGCGCTCCTCGTCGGCATCTTCCGCCGCCGCGTCGTCCCGCTCGAGGAGGGATAGCCATGACACCGCTGTACGTCTCGATCGCAGGCTCGGTCGCTTCGATCCTGCTCATCCTCGTCGTCCTCGAGCTGATCCGCAGCCGCAGGCTGCGCGAGCGCTACGCGCTGCTCTGGCTCGCCACCGGGGCTCGTCCTGCTCGTCCTCTCCGCGTGGCGTGGCGGCCTGGACACGATCGCCGGCTGGCTCGGCGTCACCGGCTACCCACCGGCCGTGCTCTTCGCGGTCGCGACGCTCTTCATCCTCGCGGTGCTGCTGCACTACTCGACGGTGATCTCCAAGCTCGCCGACCAGAACGTGATCCTCGCGCAGAAGCTCGCGCTGCTCGAGCGGCGGATCGGCGAGAGCAACGAGCGCTAGCTTCCCCCGAACGCGGCGGTCGCCAGCGGCACGAGAGCGAGGACGACGGCGGCGACCACCAGCGCGTTTCGGCCTGGCAGGCGGCCGGGTGACATCGGATCGAGCCTCGTGCCGAGCCTGACGGCGAGTGTCGGGACGAGCAGCGGAATCGCCGCCACGAGCAGGACGTAGGCCGGCAGGGCGGGTAGCAGCACCCGGAAGATGCGCTCCGCCGTCGAGCACTGCCTCGGGCTGCGAGCCAAGGACGACGCCGAACGAGATCATCCAGCCACCGAGCAGCAGCGCCAGGGGTACGGAGCGTCGTGCGACGGCGATCGTTCCCGCAAGCGGAAGCCACTGCAGGAGGCGCTGGCTCCAGAAGAACTCCCGCAGCCCCGCCATGTTGATCGTGAACTGGTCCCAGTCGACGGGGCCGAAGGCGAGTGGGTCGGGGCCGTCGAGCGCTCGGGCCTGCCAGAGCGCGATTGCCAGCACGGCCGGGCGCGAGCGCGAGCGCGAACGCGCCCGCCTCGGGAACGCGGCGGGCGGCGACGTACGCGCCGCGGCACCACCGAGGAAGAGCAGGCTGTGCGGCTCGATCGCGACTGCGGCGCCCGCGACCAGTCCCGCGAGCGCGGCTCCGGCGAGCGACCGGCGGTCGAGCGAGGAGTCGAGATCAGTGCGGCGGAGCACGACGAGGGCGACGGCCGCCGGGAAGGCCGGTTCCGCGGTCAGACCGAGGACGAGCGGCAGCACGCGGTCGCGGACGACGGGGTCGTACTTCTCGAGCGCGAGCATGAGCAGGAGCCATGGCGCCGCGACCCAGAGGGCGACGGTCGCGACGCCGAGCAGGCGCCCGCCGATCCGCGCCGCGATCCAGTAGGCGGCGACGAGGGCCACGGAGCCGAGTACGAGCACGTTGAGCAGCACGGCCCCCGCCAGCACGCCGTCGATCGTGTCGGCAACGCTCGCGAACGGCGAGAGCACGATCGGCCACAGGATGCCCGGCCCGTCGGCGAGGCAGGTCTCCGTCGACGAGCGTCGAACGCGCCCTGGATGGAGGCGAACGCAGCCGCGCTCTGCTCGAAGCGCCAGCCGGTGTGGTCGCGCCCGCAGCGCGACGACGAGCGTCGAGAGCCACTGGAGCAGGATCGCCGCACCGAGGAGCGGGCCGCTGCGTGTTCCCGCGGCCCGGAGCCGATCAGCGAGCGGCATGCGCGGGAGCGGCGGCGCGGTACCAGGCGACGGTGCGCTCGATCCCCTCGCGCAGGGATGTCCGCGCGCGAAAGCCGAACAGCTCCTCGGCGCGGGAGGCGTCGAGCTGCCGGCGGGGCTGGCCGTTCGGCATCGACGTGTCCCAGACGATCTCCCCTTCGAATCCGGTCACGTCGCGCGATCGTCTCCGCGAGCTCGCGGATCGAGGTCTCGACGCCCGTTGCCGAGGTTGACCGGCTCGTCGCCGTCGTAGCGCTCGGCTGCGAGTGCGAGCCCCTCGACGCAGTCGTCGACGAAGAGGAACTCGCGCGTCGGCGTGCCGTCGCCCCAGAGCACGACCTCACCCGGCGACTCGATCATCTTGCGGATCAGCGCCGCGATCACGTGCGAGCTCTCGAGGTCGAAGTTGTCGCGCGGCCCGTAGAGGTTCGCCGGCAGGAGGTAGATCGCGTTCAGGCCGTACTGGGCGCGGTATGCCTGGCCGCCGACGAGCAGGGCCTTCTTCGCCACGCCGTACGGTGCGTTCGTCTCCTCCGGGTAGCCGTCCCAGAGGTCGTCCTCCCGGAACGGGACGGGTGTGTGCTTCGGATAGGCGCAGACCGTGCCGGTGACGACGAGCTTGCCGACCTCGTGGATCCGGCTCTGCTCGAGCACGTGCGCGCCCATGACGAGGTTCGCGTACCAGTACCGGCCGGGGTTCGCCCGGTTCGCGCCGATGCCGCCGACCTCGGCGGCGAGGTGGAAGACGAGCTCCGGGCGCGCGTCCTCGAAGAGCCTGGCCGTGGCCTCCATCGACGTCAGGTCGTAGTCGCGGCGCCTGGCGGCGAAGACGTCGTGGCCGTCGCCTTCGAGCCGTTCCACGAGGTGGGAGCCGAGGAAGCCGCCGCCGCCGGTGACGAGGACTCGTGCCACCGGCTAGCGTAGTGCGTGTCCAGGCGACGGCGGCCCTTGCAATGCTGCGAGGTGTTCGTCAGTTGGGCCGCGCGCTCGTGATCGCGAGGTCGACGGAGTCGTCCTCGAGCGGCAGGGTGTCCGCCGAACACGCAGATCGGGTACAGGTTCGCCTCCGGATTCCGGCCGAACCGCTCGTCGTAGCGGAGCAGCTCGCGGAGCATGTTCTCGGAGATGTCGACCGCGACAGTAGGTCGACCAGGTGGACGCCGCGTGCGTTGGCGAGGTACAGCGGGATTCGCCCGTAGCCCGCGCCGATCTCGAGCACGGTCTCGAAGTGCTGCCCTTCCGGCAAGCGATCCCACAGCGACGAGGTCTTCGCCGTCAGTGCAGGCATGGTCGACTGGACCGGACGACCCGTCGGCGATCGCGGAGCGAATGTGATCGTCCGCGGCCTCGTCCTCCCAACGGCGGCGGTAGTCGGAGATTCCGGCTGTCGTCGGACCGGTGCAGGATGCCGTCGTGCTCGACGAGCTCGCCGCGTCGAAGGATCGTCACACTGCGCGCGACCGCTCGTCGGCGGTGAGCCAGTCGACACGGCCGATCCAGCGCTCGCGGTTCGCCGCGTACCAGGCGATCGTCTGCAGGACGCCTTCCTCCCACGAGACGAGCGGCTCCCAGCCCGTCTCGCCGTGCAGCTTCTCGTAGCCGACGCGGAGCGCCATCACGTCGGTGACGCCCGGCCGCAGGCGTGCCGGCGTCGTCACGATCTCCCGGTCGTCGCGCCAGTAGCCGTTCTCTCGGCCGACGCGGAGGATCAACTCGACCAGTCCGCCATCGAGATGTTCTTCCCCTGCCCGTAGACGTAGACGTCGCCGGGAACCCCGTGCGCGGCGACGGTGAGGTGGCCGCGGACGCCGTCGGTGCAGAAGCAGAAGTCGCGCAGCGGCTCGAGCGCGCCGAGCTCGATCTGCGGCCGCGTCAGCGCCTGCGTGATGATCGTGCCGGTGACGTAGCGCGGGTTCTGGCGCGGCCCGTAGTTGTTGAACATGCGGGTGACGACGCCCGGGACGCCGAAGGCGTCGTGGTAGTTCATCGTCAGGAAGTCGGCTGCGACCTTGGCGGTCGCGTAGATCGACTTCGGGTTGAGCGGCGAGCGCTCGTGCAGGATCAGCCCGCCCGCGTCGTCGAAGTCGTGATGGTGGGCCACATGCCTCGTGCACGTTGCCGTACTCCTCCGAGGTGCCGGCCGTGTCGAACTTCTCGAGCTCGAGTCCCCAGTCGACGATCGACTGGAGCAGGTTGAGCGTGCCGATCGTGTTCGCCATCACCGTCTCGTACGGCCGGTGCCACGACTCGCCGACGTGCGCCTGCGCGCCGAGGTGGAAGACGTACGGCTTGTCCGGTGCATCGCGAAGGCCCTTCACGAGGTAGTCGATCGACGTCTTGTCGGTGAGGTCGGCGAAGTGCACGGTCAGCCGGTTGCGGAGGTGCGAGATGTTGTTCAGCGCGCCGCTCGAGGTCGCACGGACGAAGGCGTGCACGTTCGCGCCGAGCTCGACGAGCGCATCGGTCAGGTGCGAACCCATGAACCCGTCCGCGCCGGTGACGAGCACCGTCCGGCCCCCGTAGACGTCGCCGAAGTCGCGCTGGAGCGCGTCGAGGTCGGCAGGAGTCCAGATCGAGTCGCTCATCGAGCCGCGACAAGGGTATCGGGTAGTGTCGAGGGCGAGCCATGCAAGCGAAGCTCGCCGTACTGTCGACGCTCGAACGGCTCGCCGGGCTTGCGCGGAGGCTTGGCCTAGGGCCGGTCGTCGACCGGGTGGCGCCGATCGCATCCCGTCCGTTCGAGCGCTTCGTGCTCGACGTGGACGGCGTCCAGCTCGGAGGAACGAACCTCGCCCAGCTCCACTACGTCCGGGAGCTCCGTGAGCTCGGACGCGAGCGGACCTTCGTTCGCCTGCTGGCAGAGGCAATCCCCTCGGATGGAGTCATCGTCGAAGGTGGAGCCCACCTCGGCTTCGTCACCGTCCACGAGGCGCGGGCGGTCGGGCCGGGCGGTCGGGTGGTCGTGTTCGAGCCGAACGGCGGCGTGCTGGGTGTTCTGCGCGAGAACCTGCATCGCGAACGGCGTCGGCGAATGGGTCGAGATCGTCCCCAAGGCGCTGGGGGAGGCGGCGGGCACCGCCCGGTTCTTCGTCAGGGGCGACGAAAGCAGCCTCTACGAGCCGACCGGCGACGCCGATCCGATCGAGGTCGACGTCGTCCGCGCAGACGAGGAGCTCGAGGGCCCGGTCGACGTCGTCAAGCTCGACGTCGAGGGAGCCGAGCTGGCAGCGCTGCGGGGGATGGAGGGCTTCATCACCGGAGGGCGGCCGCCGCACGCACTCTTCCTCGAGTGCAATCCGGTGCTGCTCGAACGTGCGGGATCGTCGCAGGACGAGCTGATCGCCTGGCTGCAGGAGCGCGGCTACCTCGTCGAGTGGATCGACGAAACGAACGGGCGCACTGCGTCGATCTCGGAGCCGTGGACCGAGCCGTACGTCAACCTCCGCTGCTTGCCGTCGGTGAAGTGGGCGGGAGCGCGCCGGCGAACCGCAGGCGCAGCTGATCGACCTGTCGCTGGACGGCGGTCACGAAGCCGATCGTGGCCAGCTCCAGTGGTGCTCGGCGACCCGGAGTCCGCAGGCCGAGCGAGCGGGCGCGAAGACGCTCGCGCGCGGGGCCCGCCTCCCGACGCAGGACGAGGTGGACGGCGAGCACCGGCCAGTCGAGCGCTGCGATCTTCGCCCAGCGCAGCGGGTTGCGGCCGCCCACGCGGTACTTCGCGAGCACGTAGCCGCGGCCGAAGGCCTCCAGTCGGCGGGCCGCAGGTGACGCGGCGCCGAGCGTCTGCCCGTGCTTGTGCAGGGCGTGCGCGCCGGACGCCAGGACGCACCGCCAGCCGGCCTCGCGGAAACGCAGCGCGAGATCGACGTCCTCCCAGTAGGCGAAGAGCGTCTCGTCGAAGCCACCGAGCTCCTGGAATGCGGGCAGGCGATACGCGGCTGCGCCGCCGCACGGACCGACCGGGTCGTGAGCCGCGGCCAGCGCGCCCACGGGCCGGTTCCACAGGTAGTCCCAGGAACCAAGAGTCGTGTCGAGCTCGATCCCGGCCGAGTCGATCAGCTCCGGTGCGGCTCCCTGCAGGAGAACGCCCGCCACCATGCCCGACCGACTCGTCTGCGAACGGAGCGAGCAGGTTGGCGACGAAGTCGGGCTCGGCCACGGCGTCGTTGTTGACCAGGATGATCACCTCGGCCGGTCCGGCCTCGGCGGCACCGCGATTCACGGCGCGCCCGAAGCCGAGGTTCTTCGTGTTTCGGACGACCGTCACCCGCGGAAACGAGTCGCAAGCATCTCCAGCGTCCCGTCGCTCGACGCGTTGTCGACGACGATGATCTCGACAGGGACGGTCTGGGCTTCGATGCTCGCGACAGCCTCGGCGAGCAATCCGCAGGCGTTCAACGTCGGGATGACGACGACTGCCCGCATGCGACAAGGCACGATACGCGAATGCTCCGCGTGGTCATGTGGTCCACCGATCCGGTCGGAAAGCAGATGGCGGGTCCCGGGATTCGCTATCACCGCCTCGCGATCGAGCTCGCGCAGCGCTTCGAGGTGACGCTCGTCGCTCCCGGCGAAGGCATTCCTGGGATGCCGTACACCTTCCGGCCGGCTGAGTCCGTGAGCTCCGCGTCGGACGTGGAGGCAGACGTCGTCGTCGCCCAGAGCCTGCCACTCGGCCTGATCCGCAGCCTGCACCGAGCCGGTGTCCGGATCGTCTTCGACCTCTATGCGCCCGCACTCGTCGAAGCGGCCGCCATCCTCGCAGGAGGAGCACAGCGCCGATCGGTCGGATGGCATCCGCTACGAGGAGGTCGTCGCGGTCACGCGGGTTGCGCTCCAGCTCGGAGACGCATTCCTCTGCGCCAGCGACCGGCAGCGCGATCACTGGCTGGGAGCGCTCGCCGCTCTGGGTCGCGTCTCGCCGGAGGTCTACGGACGCGACCCGGCGCTGCGGTCGCTCGTCGCCGTCGTGCCGTTCGGGCTCGACCCGGCGCCGCCGAGCTCGGGGCCGGTCGTGAAGGGCGTGCTGCCCGGGATCGGTGCGGACGATCGGCTGCTGCTCTGGGGCGGCGGAGTCTGGAACTGGTTCGACCCGCTGACCGTGATCCGTGCCGTCGGGCGGCTGTCGGACTCCCGGAGCGACGTGAAGCTGTTGTTCCTCGGCCTGAAGCACCCGAGCAGCGCCGTCGCCGAGATGACGATGGCGGATCGGGCTGTAGCGCTTGCGGCGGAACTCGGGCCTCGACGGAAGCTCGGTCTTCTTCAACCGTGACTGGGTTCCGTACGACGAGCGTCTCGCCTGGTTTGCCGAGGCGGACCTCGGCGTGAGTGCGCATCGCGACTCGTTCGAGGCGCGGCTCGCGTTCCGCACCAGGCTGCTCGACCACATCGCCGGCGGGACGCCTCTGGTCGTGACTCGAGGCGACGTCCTCGGTGACCTCGTCGAGTCGAGGGGGATGGGCCGGGCCCTCGCGCCGGGCGACGTCGACGGCTGGACGGACGCGCTGGCGGATCTTCTCGACGACGATCGGGCCTACGCGGCGGCGCGGACCGCGGTCGAGGCTGCGCAGGACGAGTTGTCATGGAGCCGCGTCGGTGAGCCGCTCGCGGATTTGATCGACCGGGTTGCGTCGGCCCCTCGACGACGCTCCTCCGAACGTGGCGTCCTACTCCGCGCCGCGGCCACTCTGGCCCGCTCGTCACTCGACCGCCGCGGTCTGCGGGCGACCGTCGCGGCCGCATCGCGGGCGATCTCAGGCGGCGCTCGCCGTTAGATGGTTGCTCTAGGGTGGACGGCGTGGTGAGTGACGAGCGGCCCGTGTCCGTCCGCGGAGGCGGCTACGACCTCAAGGACACGTCGTACTTCGCGATGGCTCGCGACGACTACGTGGCCGCCCTGCCGGAGAATCCGGAAGCGTCGATTCTCGAGATCGGCTGCTCGAACGGGGCGACCGGAGCGTTGGCTCTCGCAGAGGGGAAATGTCGGCCGCTACTGCGGCGTGGAGCTCTTCCCGGAGCCGGCGGCTGCCGCCCGCGAACGGCTCACCGAGGTCGTGGAAGGCGATGTCGAGCAGGTCGAGCTGCCGTGGCCCGCAGAGTCGTTCGACGCCTTGATTCTCAGCGAGGTGCTCGAGCACCTGCGCGATCCCTGGGCCGTGCTCGAGCGCGTGCGGCCGCTGCTGCGGCCCGGTGCGCTCGTGTTCGCCAGCACGCCCAACGTCGCCCACCGGGAGATCATCCTCATGCTGCTCAAGGGGCGCTGGGAGCTTCGGAGCTACGGCCCGCTCGACGCAACCCACCTCCGGTGGTTCTCCCCGTCGAGTCTTCGGCGAGCCTTCGAGGAAGCCGGCTTCGTGGTCGATTCGGTCGGGCCGCTCGGGGCGCTCGGCCCTGGCAGCGCGGTCGTCGATCGGGTGCTCCGGGGACGTCTTCGTCACCTCTGGCACCGACAGATCGACCTCCGCGCTCACGTGGCGCAGGCGCCGGGATAGCCGCATCGTGGGGACGTGATCGCCGACACCGATGAGATGGCGCTCGATCTCCTCCGGACGCCCGAGGCGGGAGGGCGGGTCGTCAGGGGAGGGCTCATCCGCGGTGTCGGCTTCGGGATCAGCACCGCACTCGGCCTCGCGACGGCCGTTCTGCTCCTCCGGCACCTCGGGGTAAACGACTTCGGGCGGTACGCGACCGTGATGGCGATACTCGGCATCGTCGCCGGCATCACCGACGCCGGCTTGACCGCCGTGGGCAGCCGGGAGATCTCGGTGGCGCGAACGGCGGTCGAGCGCGCCGAGATCCTCAACAACCTGCTCCTTCTTCGAGTGATCGGGGCCAGCCTCGGAGTGCTCGCTGCGGTCGGGTTCACGGTCGTGGCCGGCTACGAGGGCGTCGTGATCGCCGGCACGGCGATCGGCGGAGTGGGCGTCGTGCTGATCAGCGCTCAGTCGATGCTCACGGTTCCGATCTGGGTCGGCCTCCGGATCGTCTCGCTGACGGCGCTGGAAGTGCTTCGCAACCTCCTGACGCTCGCCGGCGTGGCCGTGGTCGTCCTTGCCGGTGCTGGTCTCCTTCCGCTCTTCGGCCTCCAGGTCGCCGTCGCGGTCGTCCTGATCCCGGTCACGATTGTCCTGGCGCGCGTCGGGGTCCGATTCGCGAGGGGCGTTCGCCGCACCGTGATCGTGCAGCTGGTGCGCGAGACGCTCCCGCTGGCCGTCGCCTTTGCGATGAGCGTCATCTACTTCCGCGTGCTCGTCGTGCTCGTCTCGCTGCTCTCGACGGAGGAGCAGACAGGCCTCTTCGGCACGTCGTTCCGCATCTTCGAGATGCTGCTCGGCCTGCCGGCGCTGATCCTCTCGGTCGCGCTGCCGCTGCTCTCGGTCGCCGGTGACGAGGACGACTCTCGGCTGCGCCGTGGGCTTCAGAGCATGACGGAGGCCTCGCTGCTGGTCGCAGCGCTGCTCGTGGTCGGCATCGTCATCCTGGCCGAGCCGGGAATTCGCCTCATCGGTGGCGACGAGTACCTCGGCGCCGTGCCCGTGTTGCGGATCCAGGCGCTGGCGCTGCTCCCTGTCTTCCTCGTCCAGACGTGGCAGCTCGGGCTGATCGCGGGCAGAGCGCAGCGTGCGATGGCGGTCGCCAACGGCCTGGCGCTCGTTCTCGTCATCGTCCTCGGGCTCGCGTTCGTCCCCTCGGGCGGTGCCAAGGGTGCAGCCTGGGTCGCCGTCGCCGCCGAGACGGCGCTCGCCACGTTCCTCTGGATCGCTCTGCACCGTACGAACCCGGCCGGAGCGCCGAGCCTGCGAGCTGTGTGGAAGGTCGCGGTGGCAGCGGGGCTCGCAGTCGGGGCCGGGTATCTGTTGCGCGACGCACCGATCGTCGGCGTCTGCGTCGCCACAGTTGCCTTCGTTGCCGTCGCGATCGTGACGAGGGCCGTGCCACTCGATCTCTACCACGCTCTCGGCTTCAGATGGGGCGAGGACGACGACGAGGGAGGGGAGGAGTCGTGACCACACGGCCGCGCGTCGTCGTCCTGCGCGGGCACCACGCGAACATCGGTGAGCTGCGTCCGTGGGAGCTGTTACGCGACCGCTACGAGATCGAGGTCGTGACCACGGCCCGTGCCGACCAGCAACTGGAGGGCCTCGATGTCCCGTGGACGACTGCGCGGACGAGGAGGGCGCGGCTCCCGCGCGGACGGCTCGGGACACTGGCGACTCATCTGATCGGCGATGCGTACCTCGACGTGGAGTCGCTCGTGCGTGGGGCCGCGATCGTCCATACGGCCGAGCTCGGTCCGTGGTTCGCCGCCCAGCCCGCCCGCCTGCGCCGGGAGCATCGGTTCCGCCTGGTCACGACGGTGTGGGAGACGATCCCGTTTCGCGCCACCTTTCGCACTGCGCGGGCGGCGACGAACCGTCGTGCCTTGCTCGCCGAGACGGATCTCTTCCTGCCGACGACGGAGCGCGCCCGTCAGTGTCTGCTGCTCGAGGGAGCAGACGACGAGCGGATCCAGGTGGTCGAGCCGGGGATCGACGTCGACCGGTTCGGAGCCGGCTCGGCTCGTCCCGGCGAGGGACATCTGATCGTGTCGCCCGGCCGCCTCGTTTGGGAGAAGGGCCACTACGACGTGATCAGAGCACTGGCGACGGTCGCGGCGGAGCCGCGGCTCCTGATCGTCGGAGCGGGTCCCGAGCGGACCAGGCTGCTCCGCTACGCCGACGATCTCGGGCTCGGCGACCGGGTCGAGGTCCGGCCCGTTGCGTACGACGAGATGCCGGCGGTCTTCGCCGGCGCATCGTGCGTCGTTCTCGCCAGCCTGCCGACCAAGACGTGGGAAGAGCAGTTCGGGCTCGTGCTGGCCGAGGCTCTCGCCGCCGGAGCGCCTGTGATCGCGAGCTCCTCGGGCGCGATCCCCGAGGTTCTCGAGGGGTCGGGCGCTCCGCTCTTCAGCCCGGGAGACTGGCTCGGGCTCGCGCGCCTGCTCGAGGCCGGCCCGCTCGCGGCACCTCCGGCCCAGCGCGTCGCGTATCCGGCCGAGGTCGTCCAGAAGTACTCGACCCAGGCCGCCGCCGAAAGGCTCGCGTCTGCCTACGACCGCGTCCTGGCGGGCTAGTAGCGGTCGCGGCGGAAGACACTCTCGCGGCGCCAGCCGGCCGTCGACGCGAGGAAGTCGCCGTTGTCGGGCTCAGGTCCGTTCGCTCGAGCAACGACGACGATGTGAAACGGAAGCGCCGTCTCGACCCAGAGCAGCTGACAGCCCGCGCGATCGAGCAGCCGCACGGCGAGATCGGTGTCGAAGACGTGGTGATGAAGGGTGCGATTCACGACTGACTCGCGCGTTCGCTGCTCGAACGCCTGGCGGGAAAGCTGATCGGGGACACGTCTCAGGTCGCAGAGCTCGACGAACTCCTCGACATGAGTCGTGTCGTCCTCGCCGGTCGAGCGTGCGAAGTCTGTCTCGATGTGCTCGATGGCGGTCACCGGCCGCCTGTGGTCGAAGGTGTTCTGCAGGTGCGGCAAGACGAGCACGAGGTGACCGTCACTCCCGAGGATGCGCCTCCACTCGGCGAGCGCCCGCAACGGGTTCGCGATGTGCTCGAGCGTGTGCGAAGCCAAGCACGACGTCGTATGACGCATCGTCGATTCCGTCCAAGGAGGTCGCATCCCGGATGAATCGTCGACCGGGCGGCCGCTCCTCGTCGTACACGAACGCCGCGCCGTCTGCCGCTGCGCCGTGCCAGATCGTAGTGCCTGCGAAGTCGCAATTGTCGAGTCCGTCGAACAGGGGGTAGAGCGGCAGAGGCCCGGTGCGCGCGAAGATGGCAGAAGGGCCACCGATCTCGATTCCGCGTCGGCCGTCGACAAGCGGCCGGCAGATCTCATACGCCCGGAGACGCGAGTGAGTGCGGTTCTGCCAGGCAAGCCGCGCCATCCCCTGGAGGCCGATCGACTCGAGTTGGATCCGCAGATGACGGGCCGGCATCGCCCCATCCTTCCCGTTCCGGGCGACTTGCGACAACGGTGCCGTCCACTGTCCGTTAGTGAATAGTGGGCGGGTGAGCCTGGAACGCCACAAGGAAGACTGGGAGCGCCTCGCCGAGGCGGACGCGATGTGGGCGGTGCTCACCGCGCCGGCGGAGAAGGGCGGCGCGTGGGATGCCGAGCGGTTCTTCGCAACCGGCGACGCGGAGATCGCGCACGTCCTCGAGGTCGCTGACGGCCTTCGTCCGGTCGCGCGCGGAAGTGCGCTCGACTTCGGCTGTGGCGTCGGGCGCCTCACGCGCGCGCTCGGTACGCGGTTCGGGCGGGCCGTGGGCGTCGACATCGCGGAGGCAATGGTCGTGCAGGCGACACGTCTCAACGAAGAGGTTCCCACCTGCGAGTTCGTGATCAACGCCGCGGAAGACCTCGGCCAGTTCGAAGTGGGAGCCTTCGACTTCGTCTACTCGAGCATCGTCCTCCAGCACCTGCCTTCACGCCGTGACATCGAGCGGTACGTGTCGGAGTTTCTCCGCGTCACGAAGCCCGAAGGTCTCGCCGTCTTCGGGATCCCCGCGCACGTCGCGTTTCCGTACTCGCTCCAGCCGCGTCGGCGACTGTATGCGCTCCTTCGTCGCCTGGGCGTGCCGGAAGACTGGATGCTCCGGCGGACGCCGCTGACACCGATGCGCATGACGGTGGTCACTGAGACGGCCGTTCGGTCGTTGGTCGAGAGGCGCGGCGCCCAGGTGCTGCTGGCGGAGCAGCTCGAGGACGGGCCGGTCCGCACCGTGCGCTACTACGTGGCGCCGGCTGCCACGTAGACCGCCTCGTGTCGGCGTGCGGTCTCCGCCCAGGTGAAGCCGGCCGCGCGCTCGGGGCCTGCAGCGGCGAAACGCTCGGGCGCGTCGAGAACACCCGAGACCACGGCTGCGATGTCATCGGGCTCGGACGGCTCGAAGAGTGCGGCCGCGTCGCCGGTCGCCTCGGCAATCGCCGGAATGTTCGACGCCGCGACCGGCGCCCCCGACGCCATCGCCTCGAGCGGCGGCTGTCCGAATCCCTCGTAGAGGCTCGGGAAGACGAGGCAGGCGGTGCGGCGGTACAGCGAGGCCAGCTCCTCATCGGCAGACCAGTCCGAGCACCTCGACTCCCGGCGGCACCGGGCGGCCCTCGTGGCCGCCGCCCGTCAGGACGAGGCGCAGCTCAGGCCTCTCCTCGCGGAGCAGCGCGAACGCCTCGAAGAGTCGGGCGTGGTTCTTGTGCGGCCACGGACGGGCCGGATAGAGCAGGAACTGCTCGCGCTGCTCGTTCGCCTGGATGAAACCGTTCGTGGTCGACACCCCACGGGATCGCGTGGACCCGCTCCGGCGGGATGCCGAGCAGCTCGATCGCCCGTCGCCGGACGAACTGGCTCGGCACGATCACCGCGTCGGCCTTGCGCGCCGACCCCTCATGCGTGCGAAGCCCGGAAGAGCGCGCTCCGCGCGCGAGAAGAGCTCGGGATGGTCGAGGTGCTGGAGATCGTGCACCGTCACCACCGTCGGTATCTCGAGCGGCGGCAGCGCGATCGTCAGTGGGTAGTGGACGGCGTCGAGCGTCACCAGAAGCGCGCCGGAGGCGCGCCTGGTCGCGCGGCGGCGAGTGCCATCGCGAACGCTCGCTCCGGGATACTGCGTGCGAGCCTGTACTCGGGGACCGGCACCTCGGGCAGCCCTTCGCCGGCTCCGGGCGCAGCGGGCGGGGTGAAGGCCGCGTAGTCGAGCGTCCCGACTTCGGCAAGCCCGCGGCAGAGACCGCGTGCAGTACGTCTCGGTCCCGCCGACCTCGCCGGGCACGAGCGTCAGCAGGCTGATTCCCACACGCATTCGAGGAGCGTATCCCGCCCTCCCGGTACAATCCTCCGATGCCCGATCAGAGCGACCATGAAACTGGCGAGCTCTGCAGGGATTTCGTCGAACGGGGACGTCGATGTCGCGGCGCTCTTCGAGCAGCTGAAGCAGGAGGTGCGGCGCTCGGGCGCGGCCCCGGGCCAGGCTGGGACCGGCGACGATCGCCATGCGGCCCGAGCCGAGGCCGAGCGGCTCTGGCCGGTGTCGGCCGACCGCTCGCTCCGGCTCCGCCCCGGTGTTCGCGGCGGCATCGGCACGCCCGCGAAGGCGGTGCTGCGCAAGCTGATGCGGTGGTACGTGGAGCCGCTCGCGTACGACCAGCGCTCCTTCAACGCGGCGGCTCTGCGGCTGATCGACGACCTCGAGGCGCGCGTCGCGCAGCTCGAGGCCGAGCTCCGGCAGCGTTCATGAGAATCGCGGTCTGCGCTCCGCAGGTGCCGTTCGTTCGCGGCGGCGCCGAGATCTTCGCGGAGACGCTCGTCGACGAGTTGCGCGAGCGCGACCACGAGACCGAGCTGGTCACGATCCCCTTCAAGTGGTACCCCGGCACCCGGGTCCTCGATCAGGCGTTCCTCTGGCGGCTGCTCGACCTGACCGAGTCGGACGGGCGTCCGATCGATCTCGTCGTCGCCACGAAGTTCCCGTCGTACTGCGTACGCCATCCGAACAAGCGCGTCTGGGTGCTGCACCAGTTCCGGCAGGCGTACGAGCTGGACCGAACCGATCTGGGCCAGTTCTCCGAAGAACCATCAGACCGGGCGCTGCGGCGCTCGGTCCAACGTCTGGACGGGATCGCGCTCGGCGAGGCGAAGCGGCTCTTCGCCACCTCTCGCAACGTCGCCGACCGGATCGAGCGCTCGACCGGGCTCGCACCCGAGGTGATGCCCCATCCGCCGCAGGCGCTGCCGTACCGCTGCGAGGAATACGGCGACTTCGTCCTCTCGGTGAACAGGCTCGACCGCGCGAAGCGGATCGACCTGCTGCTCGAGGCAGCGGCACTCGACCCCTCGCTGCGCGTTGTCGTCGCAGGCGACGGGCCCGACCGTGCGCGACTCGAGGCGCTGGCGGACGAGCGCGGGCTGAACGGCCGCGCCGAGTTCACGGGCCGGATCGACGAAGCCGCAGCTCGCTTCGCTCTACGCTCGCTGTCTCGCCGTCTACTACGCGCCGGTCGACGAGGACTTCGGGATGGTGCCGTACGAGGCGTTCCTGTCGGAGAAGCCGGTGCTGACGACGACGGATGCCGGCGGCCCGCTGGAAGTCGTGGCAGACGGCAGCACCGGGCTGGTTACCGCTCCCGACGCCGGCGAGCTCGCGCGCGCGGCCGGGCGCCTGCGGGAGCACCCGGACGAGGCCCGCGCCTACGGGCGGGCTGGACGGGACATTGCGACGCGCGTGACCTGGGACAGCTGCCTCGAGCGGCTGCTGGCGTGAGGGTCGCGTACTACAGCCCGATGCCGCCGGAGCGGTCGGGGATCGCCGACTACAGCGCCCATCTGCTGCCGGCGCTGCGGGAGCGGATCGACGTCGAGGTGGTGCGGCGCGGGCGCAAGCGCCCGGTGCGCGGGACCGACCTCGCGCTCTACCACGTCGGCAACAACCCGGACGCGCACGGCTGGATCGTCGAAGCGCTCCGGCGTCGGGCGGCGCGTCGTCGTGCTGCACGACTTCGTCCTGCACCACCTCGTCGCGGGGCTGACCATCGGCCGGCGCGACGGCCACGGCTATCTCGACGCGATGGAGCGCGAGGGCGGCGTCGTCGGGCGCCTGCTCGGTCACGGCGTCCTCGACAAGCGGATCCCGCCGCTCTGGGAGAGCCGGCCGGAAGAGTTCCATCTCGCCGGCGAGGTGCTCGACCTCGCCACCGGGCTGATCGTCCACTCGCGCTACGTCGAGGAGCGGGCGCGCGCGGCCGGGTACGAGGGGCCCGTCTGGCGAATCCCGCATCCCGCGTGGGAGGTGCCGCCGGTCTCACCCGCGAAGGTCGAGGGGAGCCCGCTGATCGGCTCCTTCGGGAACGTGAACGCGAGCAAGCGGATCCCGCAGCTGCTGGAGGCGTTCGCACGCCTGCGCCGTGAGCGGCCTGACGCGCGGCTGCTGCTCGTCGGCGCGGTCTCGCCCGGCTTCGACCTCGACCGGCGTCTGCAGCGGCTCGGCCTGTCCGACGAGGGCATCGTCCGGGAGGCGTACGTGGAGGAGGACCGGCTGTGGTCGCTGATGGCCGCCTGCGACGTGTGCGTCAGCCTGCGCTCCCCGACGATGGGTGAGACGTCGGGCAGCGTCATCCGCCAGCTATCGCTCGGCAAGCCCGTGATCGTCAGCGATGTCGGCTGGTTCGCCGAGCTTCCCGACGATGTCGCACTGAAGATCCCCGTCGACGCAGGCGAGACGGAGACGCTCTACGCGGCCCTCGAGCTGCTCGCCCGCGACGACGGCGCTCGGCAGGCGATGTCGGAGGCGGCGAGCCGAGCTCGTCCGACGGGAGCACGACCTGGGTCGCGTGGCCGACCTCTACGCCGCGGCACTCGAGCAGGCGGCCGGCGGTGAGGCGGTTGCGACACCAGGTTCTCGACGACGTCTCGCGCGCCGCCGCGGACGTCGGCATCGAGGCCGGCTCGCCCGAAGCGGCGGAGCTGGCGCAGCGCCTCGCCGAGGTCGAGCTTGGCCGATAGGTTGCGCCGCGTCCCGGCTGTGGGCGTGGCTTGCAGGCGATCGTCATCTGTTCCTTCGCGTTGCGAGCCTGGCTGGCGCGCGGGATGCTCGGCGCCGTTCATCATGGTCGACGAGCTGATCTACTCGGAGCTCGCGCGCAGCTTTGCGGCGGGCGACGGCTTTCAGGTTCGCGGCGCACCGGCGGCCGGCTTCAGCCTCGTCTATCCGATCCTGATCAGCCCGGCCTACGCGCTCTTCGACTCGCTTCCCGAGGCGTACGCCGCCGTCAAGACGCTCAACGCGTTGTTCATGTCGCTCGCGGCGGTGCCGGCCTACCTGCTCGCGCGGCGGCTGCTGCCGATGCCGCTGTCGCTGGCCGCGGCCGTGCTCGCGGTCGCGGTCCCGTCGCTCGTCTACACCGGGACGGTGATGACGGAGAACGTCTTCTACCCCCTCTTCCTGACGGGGGCGCTCGTGCTCGTCCTGGTGCTCGAACGCCCGACGTGGGGACGCCAGCTGACGCTGTTCGCGCTGATCGGGCTCCTGTTCGCGACTCGTGCGCAGTCCGTCGCCTTCGGGCCCGCGATCGTCGTCGCGCCCTTCCTGCTCGCGCTGTTCGGAAGACAGCCGCTGCGCGCGACACTGGTGCGCTTCCGCGTGCTCTACGAGCTGCTGGTCGGCGGCGCGATCCTCGTGCTCGCGGCGCAGCTCGTGCGCGGCCGGTCGCCGTCGGATCTGCTCGGCGCGTACTCGATCGTCGGCGACCGTTCGTACGACGTGGGGACCGTCGCCCGCTTCTTCGTCTACCACCTGGCCGAGCTCGACCTGTATCTCGGTGTCCTGCCCGTTCGCGGCGCTTCGTGCTGCTCGCCGTGATCGCCCGGCGTTCGGCGCCCGCGCTGGCTCCCTTCCTCGCCGCGGGCACCGCGCTGACGATCTCGCTGCTTCTCGTCGTCGCCGCGTTCGCGTCGGAGTTCGCGAACCGGATCCAGGAGCGGAACACGTTCGTCGTGGCGCCGTTCTTCCTGATCGCGCTTCTCGTCTGGGTCGACCGAGGGCTGCCGCGCCCGCGCTGGGTGACGCCCGCCGTGGCCGTCGCGTGTGCGCTCCTCCCGCTTGCGATCCCGTTCGAGCGGTTCATCGACACGGGCGCGATCTCGGACACACTCGCGCTGCTGCCGATCTGGAGTGCCTACGGCTCGCTCCTGTTCGACTCGATCGACGCGACAGTGCTCGCGGGATGCGTCCTGGCGGCTGCCCTCTTCGTGTTCGTGCCGCGTCGCTGGGCACTCGCTCTCCCCGTAGTCGACGCTGCTCTTCTTCGTCGCGATCTCGCACAACGTCTGGTTCGGCGAGCGCGGCTTTCGGCAGGCGTCGGTCGGGGCGCTCTTCCAGGGCATCCGGGTCGGCGAGAGGGACTGGATCGACCGGGCCGTGCCGAAGGACGCCACGGTGGCGGTGGTGTGGACAGGCGTCACCGACCGGTTCTCGGTCAATCAGAACGAGTTCTTCAACCGCAGCGTCGGGCCGATCTACTTCATCGGCGGCCCGACTCCGGGCGGCCTTGCGGAGACGGAGGTGACGATCGACGAGGCGACCGGTGCGATCCGGACGACCGCTGGGCGAGCGCATCGACCCTCAGTACCTGCTCGCCGAGGACGCCGTCTCGCCCGACGGCGTCGTGCTGGCCCGCGACCCCGGCATCGGCCTGACCCTCTGGCGCGTGGCGAGCCCTCTCGTCGCGACGGCGACGCGGATCGAAGGCCTGTACCCGGGCGACACGTGGTCCGGCAGAACCGTCACCTGGACGCGCGAGCGCTGTCGCGGCGGCACGCTCACCGTCTCGCTCTCGAGCGACCCGCAGCTGTTCGACGACGATCAGATCGTGACTGCGTCCGTGGCCGGAGAGGTCGTCGGGCGCGCGCGGATCGCTCCCATGGGCACCGCCCGACTGCGCGTTCGGCCGACGCCCGAGCGTGGCACGTGCAGGGTCGTCTTCCGCGTCGCGCAGACAAAGGTCCCGGGCGGTGGCGACGACCGCGAGCTCGGCGCCCACTTCAACACCTTCGACTACCGCCCGTGAGGATTGCGTTCGACGTCAGCCCGCTCTCCCACCCGCGGACCGGGATCGGCAACTACGTCCAGGGGTCGCTCGCGGGCCTCGCAGAGGCGGCCGCCGGGAAGCACGAGCTGCTCGCATTCGCCCCCACCCGCCCGAGGGGCCGCCGGTTGATTCGCGAGGCGCTCGCGGACGTCCCGGTCGACGTCCGCACGCTCGTCCTGCCGTGGTCACACGCCTTCCGGATGGGGTGGAGCCGCCTCGGCCGGCCGTCGGTGGAGCGTTTTCTCGGCCCGGTCGACGTCGTCCACTTCAGCGACTGGATGGTGCCGCCGCAGCGGCGCGGGATCCGGTCGACGATGGTGCACGACCTCGTGCCGCTGCTGCATCCCGAGTGGGTGACACCGCGCACACGCTCGATGCACGGCTACAAGTTCTCGCGCACCGCAGAATGCGATCTCGTCTTCGTCAACTCGGCCTACACCGGCCGCGATGTGGAGGAGCACTTGAGCGTGCCCGCGCGAGCGGATCCGCGTCGCCCCGCCGGGCGTGGCCGCCGAGTACACGGCAGACGGCGAGCGCGCCGAGCTCGGCCGGCCGTACGTGCTCAGCCTCGCCACACTCGAGCCGCGCAAGAATCTCGCGACGCTGGTCGAGGCGTGGCGGCCGTTGCGGGAAGAGCTGGCGCTGGCGGTCGCCGGCGCCGCCGGCTGGGGCGATCAGCCGCTGCTCGACGATCCCGGGATCCTGAAGCTCGGCTTCGTCGAGGAGGCGGAGGTGCCGCGGCTGATGCGCGGGGCGGCCGTGTTCGTCTATCCGTCTCGTTTCGAGGGGTTCGGCATGCCGATCGTGGAGGCGATGGCGTGTGGTGTCCCCGTCGTCGTGTCCTCGCACCCGTCGATGGACGAGGCCTGTGGCGACGCCGCGGTGCGCGTCGATCCCGACGATCCCGATGCGATCGCGGCAGGCATCCGCACCGCGCTCGAGCGCCGCGAGGAGCTGCACGCTGCCGGGATCGCGCACGCCGCCCAGTTCACCTGGCGGCGCTGCGGCGAAATCCATCTGCACGCGTTCGAGGAGGCGTGCGTGAACGTTGGGCTCGACGTCGCTCCGCTGCTCCAGACGCGCGCCGGCACCGCGCGCTGGGTTCGTGGGCTGCAGCGCGGTCTCGCGGCGCGTCCCGACGTGGAGCTCACGCCGCTCAGCTGGGGTGGGCCGGGCCGGTGGACTGCCGTCGCCCGTGACGTGCTCTGGTATCCGGGGCTGCTCCCGCGCCAGGCCGCGAACGCGCACGTCGACGTCCTGCACTGCACGATCTTCCGCGCGCCGCCCCGCGCTCGCGTCCCGACGATCCTGACCGTGCACGACCTCGCGGTCCTCCGGCACCCGGAGGTCTTCCCGCTCTGGACGCGGCTCTACGGGCGCACGGCGCTCCGTCCGACGATTCGAGCAGCCGACCGCGTGGTCGCTGTCTCGGAGTTCTCGAAGCGGGAGGTCGTCGAACTGGCCGGCGTCGACGCTGATCGGATCGACGTCGTGCCGAACGCGCTCGAGCCGGTCTTTCGTTCGGACGGCGGCGCTGCCGAGGGCGAGTACGTGCTGGCCGTCGGGACGCTCGAGCCCCGCAAGAACCTCGCCCGCGTCGTCGAGGCCACGGCCCGCGCCGGTGTGGAGCTGCGGCTGGTCGGCGCGCCTGGCTGGGGGGACGCAGGTGTCGCCGGGAAGCACGTCACCTGGCTCGGCAGGATCGACGACGAGGAGCTGGCCGCCGCCTACCGCGGCGCGCGCAGCCTCGTCTTCCCGTCCCTCTACGAGGGCTTCGGCATTCCCGCGCTCGAGGCGATGGCGTGCGGCACGCCCGTCGTCACGAGCGTCGGCAGCGCGATGGAAGAGGTCGTCGGCGAGGCTGCCATCCTCGTCGACCCGCTCGACGTTGCGTCCATCGCCGCGGGGATCGAGACCGCCGACCGGCAGCGCGACGTGCTCGTTCCGCTCGGCCTGGAGCGTGCCGCCCACTACACGTGGGAGCGTGCCGTCGACGCGGCTGTCGCCTCCTACCGGCGAGCGATCGCATGACCGAGCCGCTCGTCGTGGTCGACGCGGACGTGCTCGGCAGGCGCCGGACCGGAGACGAGACGTACATGCGGAATCTGCTGCGCGAGCTGGGCTCGCTCGCAGGCTCCTCGGGTCTCCGGATTGCCGCGGTCAGTCGGCATCCTGAGCTCGTGCCCGAGGGGATCGAGCCACTCGTGCTGCGGACGCCGTTTCAGGAGATCCGGATGCTCCGCACGCTGCCGCGGCTGCTCCGCCGTACGGGCGCTGCGCTCGTGCACACGCAGTACGCCGTCCCGGTTCGCTCGCCGTGCCCGGCGGTGGTCACGATCCACGATCTCTCGTTCGAGCATGGTTCCGCGCACATGGCGCTGAAGGACCGGCTCGTCTTTCGTCGCGTCGTCCCGCGGGCCGCGCGGGCGGCGCGCCGCGTGCTGACGGTCTCCGAGCGGACGCGCGACGATCTCGTTCGGCTCTACGACTTACCCGAGGAGAAGGTCGTCGTGACCCCGAACGGCGTCGACCCCGCGTTCGTGCCCGGGAACAGCCTGAGCCTCGGCACGTACGTCCTCGCCGTGGGGGCGGTGCAGCCGCGCAAGAACCACCTGGCGGCGCTCGCTGCCGCGGAGGCGGTCCCACTGCCCCTTGTCGTCGCAGGCCCCGTAAAGGACGAGGCGCTTGCGACGCGACTGCGCGATGCCGGCGCCGATCTGCGCGGCTATGTCTCCCAGGAGGAGCTCGCCGAGCTCTACCGCGGCGCGGCCTGCCTCGTGCAGGCTTCGCACTTCGAAGGCTTCGGCCTGCCGATGCTCGAGGCGATGGCGAGCGGCACTCCCGTGGTCGCCCTCGACGAGCCGGCCCTGCGCGAGGTCGGCGGTGACGCCGCCGTCTTCGTCGAGGAGGCGCAGCTTGCGGACGGCATGCGTCGCGCGCTCGCCGAGCGCGACGAGCTGGCCGTCGCAGGGCTCGAGCGAGCGAAGGCGTTCAGCTGGCGTGTGACTGCGGAGCGGACGCTCGAGGTCTACCGGGAGGCGCTCGGATGACGGTCTCGGCGGTCGTGGTCTCGCACGGCCACGCGCGCGAGCTCGAGACGTCGCTGCCCGCGCTCGCACCTCAGGTCGACGAGCTCCTCGTGATCGCGAACCTCCCGGGCAGCGTCGGGGCGCTTCCTGCGGGCGCGCGAGTGCTCGAGAGCCCGCGGCCGCGCACGTTCGCAGCGAACGTGAATGCCGGCGTGGCGGCAACGGCAGGCGAGTACGTGCTCGTGTCCAATCCGGACGCGGTGCCCGAGGCGGGCGCGGTCGCGGCGCTCGTGCACTTCGCGGACGCACACCCGCGAGCCGGCCTCGTCGGGCCGCTCGTCTTCTGGCCGGACGGGACGTGGCAGCCGTCGCTTCGCCGCTTCCCGGGCGTCCTGGGCACGATCTGGCGCCGAACGCCGCTCCGGCTCCTGCGTCGCCCCTACGACCACCAGACGGCTCATTACGGCACGCGCCCGGCGGAGCCCGTGCAGGGCGACTGGCTGCTCGGCGGCGCCTGTCTGCTGATGCGCCGCGCGATGCTGGAGGAGATCGGCGGCTGGGACGGCGGCTTTCGCCACTACGTCGAGGACATCGACGTCGCGTACCGCGCCGCACAGGCCGGCTGGGAGCGGTGGCTCGTCCCCGAAGCGATCGTCCACCACGCGTATGCCGCCGTGATCGACAAGCGCTTCCTCAGCCGCCACACGCTCTGGCACCTGCGCGGGATGGCGCGGTTCGTGCGCAAGCACCCCGAGCGCCTGCTCGTCCTCCGCTAGCCGCTCAGCGGGACGAACTCGAACGTGACCCTGGCGCCGAGCTGCCGCGCGTCGGGCGAGTTGGGATCGAGCTCCCGCGGGACGAACGTCGGAGCGATCCTCACCTCGACCCGCCAGGGAACGCTCGGCACCTGCAGGAGAACCGCGTTCGGCTGGCCCGCGACCACCGGCACCACACGGCTCGCGGTCACCGTGCCGATCCCGGGCTGGTCGAAGCGATTCACCACGACCGGGCCGACCTTCACCGTCCCGACTGCCGGCTTCAGCTGGGGGAAGCACGCTGCCGTGCGTGAGAGCGCGACCTTGACGAAGCCGCGGCCGAGGCCTGTGACGTCGTAGCGCGTGTAGGAGGCCTCGGCGCCGGTCCAGCCGTCACCCCCCACGCCGGTGGTCGTCTCGCGAAGCCTGACCGGCTTGCCCCCGAGGCGGTACACGGCGTAGTCGCCGACCGTCGTCACCACGGGCGCCGCGATCTGCACGCCCTTCGAGACGACTGCGAACTCCGCGCCGAGGTCGGCGGGATCCTGTGTTCCGTCCGGTCGCAGCAGGTTCGGCGTCACGCCGCCTGGGGTGCTGCCGTCCATGCCCCAGAACCACTTGATCGACGGATTCCAGAACTCGAGCTGCCAGAAAGCGTTTGCGTCGCTGACGCCCTGTCCGATGAACAGCGTCGGCTGTCGGCCGGTCGTCTGGTCGACCCAGTCGGAGGGCTTGGGCAGGGCAGCGTACGCCTGGTCTGACGCGCGCCTCTCGCCGTTCGCAGCATAGATCTCCGTCGTCAGGCTCCAGGCCAGCGCGAAGACGGCGATCGAGGCGGCGGCACCGAGCGCGACACGCCGTGAGCGCAGGAGACCGAGCGCGATGAGCGCGAGGCCCGAGGAGAGCGCCACGATGAACAGGACCGTTTCGATCGTGTCGGCCGGCCAGCGGGGAATCCGATTCGCGAGGGCCGCGATCGCCAGCCCGTGCGCCTCGTAGTACGGGTAGTGGTCGAGTAGGTACGGAGTCGCCGAGACGACGTAGGCGGCGAATGCGGTTGCGACCACCGTCGCAGGAACGGAGAGCCGCCGCCGCTCGAGGGCGAGCGCCAGTCCGATGAAGAGAAGCGGCGTGACGTAGATCAGGTTGCGCTCGGCGACCACGATCGCGAAGGTCTTCGAAAGGTAGGCGGCCTTGATCGCTGTGTAGAAGCCGAACACCGCGAGCGCAGAGACCGTCAGCGTGACGAATGTCGTCGTCCGCTCGTCGCGCGGCTCGCCGCGTGGGCGGACGAGTGCCGCGAGCCCGGCGATCATGGGAACAATGCCGATCCCGATCGCCAGCGCGCCGATGGCCCAGAGGCCGTACTCGAGCATGCGCTCCTTCAGGAACCCTGTCGCCAGGTACCAAGTGAACGACCGGCGGCCGATCGCAGCCGAGAGAACGACCGCGAAGCCGGTGAGGAGCACTGCGAAGCCGACCCAGTCTCCCGCAGACCACGTCTCGCGCCACTGGCTCGCGCGCTCGGTCCGCCAGAGTCGGGCGAGTAGGACGAGCGCGAGGATGGGGAACAGGACCGCGAGCTGCGTCCGGACGAGCACGCCGAGGCAGCACGACGCGAACGCCAGGCCGACCGACCAGCGCGTTGTCCTGACCGCTGCGCGCGCGATCAGCAGGAACGCGAGCGTTGCGGTGGGATAGGCCAGCGGCTCGTCGACCAGGAACGGCGAGTACGAGAGTGCGGGCGCAGCAACCGCGCCGACAGCCGCGAAGATCGCGTACGGCCGGGAGACGACCAGGCGGGCGAGGAAGTAGGCGGGGAAGATCGTGGCGGTCATCAGCGCGACGCCGAGCAGCTTGATCAGCGCGTACGAGGTGTGAACGTCGCTCAGCCACCAGGCCGGCGCGGCCAGGTACGCGAACAGTGAGACGCTCGTCGCCGGCTGGCCGAAGCCGGTGCGTAAGGTCGCCTTGCCGGTTTCGGCGATCGAGCGCGAAACCTGCGTGAACTCGATCTCGTCGCTGAACAAGGTCGGCGTCTCGCGGCGCCACGCCTGCCACGCGTAGAGCGCCGCCGAGCACGAGATATGCGACGAAGAGCGGCCACAGCGAACCGAGGCGCGATCGAGTCGCGACCGGCTTCGGCTCAGGCGCGCTCACTCGGCCGAGATCTCGACGAGCGGCGGATGGCTGATCTCGGTACGGCTGCGCACCAACCGGCACGGAACGTCGGCCGCGGCGCACGCCGCGACCACGGTGTTGAGCCGATCGGCGGCACGTCCGGGATCGTCACGAGAACCTCGTCGGGCCGTGCGACTGCGATGAGCGCCTCCGCCTCGTCGAGCGCGCCGAGCACCTTCACGCCGAGGACGCGGCGGCGCCGAACGCCGGGGTTGTCGTCGAGGAAACCGACGACGCGCGCGTCGTCGGTCTCGCCCAGCTCGCGAGCGAGCCGCCTGCCCGAGCGGCCGGCTCCGACGAGCAGGACTCGCTTGCGCGCCCGGCGGCGCGGAGCCGCGAGCAGGTCGGGGGCAACGCGTAGCGCGAGCCGCGATCCCGCGACGAGCGTCGTGCAGAGGAGGACGTCGACCGCGAAGATCTCCAGCGGGAAGCCGGCGAGCGACTGCGTCTTGGCGACGATCGCAATCGTGATCGGAGCAGAGAGGGCCGTCGCCGTCGCGATCGCGAGCAGGTCGCGCGGTGTCGCAAACCGCCAGACCCGGCGATAGATCCCGAAGACGACGAAGAAGACGTAGCGGACGCCGAGCAGCACCGGCAGAGTCGCGAGGAAGACCGCACGCTCCACGTCGGTGCCCTTGCCGTCGATGAAGAGCAGGTACGAGACGAGGAACGAGGTGCAGATGATCGCGAAGTCGACGAGCACCTCGATCAGCCGGCGCGGCTGTGAGACGAGTGCGCGCAGGAGGGAAGGCGGCACGCCTGGATCGGCGTGGCGCGAGCGTTCCTCCAGGTCGCCGAGGAAGCTTGCGAACTGGACGAGGACGACGAACGAGACGAGCACGCCGACAGCGGTCACGCGTGGGTTGTTGAGCGCGTTGTAGGCGAGTCCCGTCAGGCCGAGGAGTGCCGCCAGGAGCGCAAGCGCCGCGACTGCCTGCAGCTCGGACAGGCCGTAGTAGACCAGCCGGTGCGACGAGTGATCCCGGCCGCCCTGGGTGACCGGGCGGCGATCGCGGGTCCTGCGAATCGTCACGAGCGTCGTGTCGAGAATCGGGATGGCGAGCACGAGGAGCGGCAGCAGCATGCCGGTCAGAGTCGCCCCGGCGGCCGTCCAGCTGGACGCCAGCCCGAGGCAGGCGAGCCCGAAGCCGATCACCTGGCTGCCGGAATCGCCCATGAACACGGCCGCCGGGCGGCCGGAGCGAAGGTTGAAGGGCAGGAAGGCCAGGCAGGCGGCGCCGAGGGCGAGCGCGAGCGGCAGCACGATGTCGCTCTGGCCGCTCAGCGCGACGGCGTGCGCCGCGAACACGGCGCAGGCGACCGCGGCGAGTGTGGCGGCGAGGCCGTCCATGTTGTCGAGCAGGTTGAACGCGTTCGTGATCCCGACGAGCCACACGAGTCCGATCACGAGTCGCGAGCACGTTCGAGTCGACGACCTCGACCGAGAGCCCGCTCGCGAGCACGATTCCCGCGGCGCGCGAACTGGGCTGCGAGCTTCATCCACGGGCGGAGCGAGTAGAGGTCGTCCGCGAGCCCGGCCAGGAAGAGGAGCGTGCAGCCGGCGAGGATTCCGAGCAGCTCCGAAGACGGCTCGACCGCACCGACGGCGACGGCGAGCAGGACGCCCGTGACGAAGCCGGCGAAGATGCCGACACCGCCGAAGAGCGGCGTCGCGCGCTCGTGCCAGCGCTCTCCGGTCGGCTCGGCTACGAGCCGCTCGCCGAGGTGGGACCGCAGGAGCGTCCAGAGGACGAGAGCCGCGACTGGGAAGGCCGCGAGCGTGACGATCGCGCTCACGAACGGAAAGCGTAGAGCAGCCCTGTTAGGGCTGTGTGAGCAGGCACGCGGCCTACACTAGTCGGCACCTGTGACGGTCTACGCCGATCTCTTCCGCTATCACGAGCTCTTCGGCAGCCTCTTCCGCCGGGACCTGCGTGCGAAATACAAGGGCTCGGTGCTCGGGCTCATGTGGTCGCTCGCCCATCCCGTCGTGCTGATGCTCGTCTACCTGCTCGTTTTCAGCGTGATGCTGAAGATCCAGACCGCGGACTACGAGCACTACTGGCTCTTCCTGCTGTGCGGCCTGCCGGTGTGGGTCTTCTTCGCGACCTCGCTCCAGTCGGCCTCCCGGAGCCTGCTCGAGAACGCGAATCTGATCCGCAAAGTGCGTTTCCCGCGGCAGCTGGTGCCGCTCTCGATCGTCGCCACTCAGCTCGTCGGCTTCGCGGTGATGCTGGCGATCGTCATGGCGTTCAGCCTCGTCTTCGTCCCGGAGGCGCGCGACACCGTCTGGCTCGCGATTCCGCTTGCTGCGCTCGTCGTCGGCCTCGTGGCGGGGCTGTCGCTCGCCATCGCCTCGCTCAACGCGCTCTACCGCGACGTCGAGCATCTCGTTGCCGCGCTCCTGCTGCCCTGGTTCTTCCTGACGCCGGTGCTCTACTCGCTCGAGAGCATCCCGGGCGTCGAGAGTCACCCGCGCCTCGTCGACCTCGTCCACTACGGCAATCCGCTGACGCCTGCGATCCAGGCCGTGCGCGACCCGATCTTCTTCGGCGAGCCGCCTGCGACGGTCGATGCGATCTACCTTGCCGTCTCGGCGGTGGTTGCGCTCGCGCTCGGCGCGTTCGTCTTCAGCCGCGTGGACGACCGCGTGGCAGTCGAAGTCTGATCCGGCCGTCGAAGATCGACGGTTCCCCGTTCGGCGTCGTAGGCCGGCAATCCCTCGTGCTCGCCCGGCTCGAGTCCGGTGAGGAGCGACGGCAGCAGCAGCGGGTGCGCGAAGCCGGGGTTCCGGCCGCCGCCGGGGGCCCACGGTCGGAGCGACCGGTCGCGTGTCTCGATCGAGCCGCCGACCGCGGCGAAGCCCTCAGCGTGCGCATCGAGCACGCGTGCCGACCAATCCGGCTCGGGCAAGCGCGCCGGCGACGAGGTGCGCGGTGGCGACAGCGTCCTGCTGCGACGAACGGCTCCTCCTGTGCAGCCAGTGCCGCCGCCGTCTCGTCGTCGCCGCCGCCGTGAACCACGACCGCCAGCCGGCGCTCCGAGATGCGCGGTTTCACCTCGACGGCGATTTCGAGCGGCGACGATCCGATCTCCGCGAACCAGAAGCGGAACTCCTCGACGAGGTCGAACGCGAGCCGGTAGCGGCCGGGCGGCTGCGGCGCGCGCAGGAGCGTCTCGACTTCGACCTCGCTCGCCCGGCGCGACTGGTCGTTCGAAGGCGACTCGCGGGCCGTCCCAGACGATGGCGTTGCCGCGGTCGTCGAGCCAGTGATAGGAGAACTGCACCCCGGTCTCTCCCCGAGAGCGCCACGTCGCGGTGCCTTCGTTCCGAAGCGCGATCCTTGCGGACGCAGTGCTGCCCGCCCGCAGCTCGGCCAGGTCGTATCGCGAGCCACCGAACGGCGAGCGGGCCGATCGGGACGGGATGCTCGCCGACGCGCTCCATGCGCGGGGTAGCCTACTTCGGCCCATGGCAGAGCCACTTCTCGTCCGCGCAGCCCGTCTCGAGCCGACCGAGCGCACGCCGGTCTGGTTCATGCGCCAGGCCGGCCGCTCGCTGCCGGAGTACCGCGAGATCCGGAAGACGCACACCCTCTTCGAGGTCTGCTACGAGCCCGAGCTCTGCGCGGAGGTGACGTTGCAGCCGGTCCGCCGTCACGACGTCGACGCGGCGGTGATGTTCGCCGACATCATGCTGCCCCTGCTCGGGATGGGCGTGAACGTCGAGCTGGTCGAGAACGTCGGGCCGGTGATCGAGCAGCCCGATCCGCTCGCTCGCAGACGTCGAGCGCCTGACCGTGCCCGAGCCGGAGGAGTCCGTGCCCTTCATCCTCGAGGCCGTCTCGATCGTGCGGCGCGAGCTGCGCCCCGATCAGGCCGTGATCGGCTTCTGCGGCGGCCCGTTCACCGTCGCCGGGTACCTGATCGAGGGAAAGCCGAGCCGCGAGTTCCTGAACGTCAAGCGGATGATGTACGCCGAGCCGCAGACGTGGCACGCCCTGATGGAGAAGCTGACGGACGCCTTTTCGCGCTACGTCCGGGCGAAGGTGCGCGCCGGAGCGGACGTGATCCAGCTCTTCGACTCCTGGGTCGGCGCGCTGTCGCCGGGCGACTACGAGGAGTTCGTGCAGCCCTACTCGGCCCGCATCCTCGCCGCCGTCGACTGTCCGACGATCCACTTCGGCACCGGCACGGCAACGCTGCTCGAGCAGATGCGCGACGCCGGCGGCGACGTGATCGGGCTCGACTGGCGGATTCCGCTCGACTGGGGCTGGGAGGTCGTCGGCGAGGATCGCGGTGTCCAGGGGAACCTCGACGGCGCCATCCTCCTCGGCCCGTGGGAGCGGGTGCAGACGGCGACGCTCGACGTGCTCGCGCGGGCGGCGGGACGGCCGGGCCACATCTTCAACCTCGGTCACGGTGTGATGCCGGACACCGATCCCGACGTGCTCGGCCGCCTGCGCGCGTTCGTGCACGAGCAGACCGCCCGCGTTCCGGTATGAGCACCGCGGTCGTCCTGATGGCGTACGGCTCGCCAGACCGGATCGCGGACGTCCCGGCCTACTACGCAGACATCCGCGGCGGCCGCCCGATCAAGCAGGAGAACCTGGACGATCTCGTCGCGCGGTACCGGCGACTCGGGATCGAGGAGTCGAACCCGCTGAACGAGATCACCGAGGCGACGCGCGCAGCGCTCGAAGCCAGGCTCGGCCTGCCCGTCTTCACCGGCATGCGCCACTGGACGCCACGGATCGCCGGGGCGGTCGAGCAGGCGCTCTCCGCCGGTGCGACCGAGATCGTCGGGCTCGTCCTCGCGCCGCACTACTCGTCGCTGTCGATCGAGAAGTACCGGGAGCAGGTCGTGCGGGCGCTCGACGGCCGTGCCGAGCTCCGCTTCGTCGAGCGCTGGGGCCAGGAGCCCGGGTTCGTGTCGCTCCTCGCGGAGCGGCTCACGGCGCACAAGCACGAGCACGTCGTCTTCACCGCGCACTCGCTGCCCGCCCGCATCCTCGACGAGGGCGATCCGTACCGCGACGAGCTGCTCGAGACCGCGCGTCTCGTTGCCGAGAGCGCCGGGGCGCACGAGTGGACGTTCTCCTTCCAGAGCCAGTCGCCGACCGGGGAGCCATGGCTCGGGCCGGACATCCTGGAGCACCTCAACGAGCTCGCGGCGTGCGACGTCCGCGATGTCGTTCTCTGCCCGATCGGGTTCGTCGCCGACCACCTCGAGATCCGCTGGGACCTCGACATCGAGGCGGCCGAGCGGGCGCGCGAGCTCGGGGTTCGCCTGGAGCGGATCGAGCTTCCGAACGCCGATCCGGCGTTCATCGACGTGCTCGCGGGTCTCGTCCGGCGGCACTCGGCTGTACCGTCCCAGGTGTGAAGACGGGGCAGATCCGCGTCGAAGGGGTCTCGCGTCGCTTCCGCGTCCGGGCGAACGAGGCGCGAAGCCTGAAGGAGCTGTTCGTGCTCGGCGGGCGAACCGAGGCGACCGACGTCGTCGCGCTCCAGGACGTGTCCCTCGCGGTCGAGCCGGGCGATGCCGTGGGGCTCGTCGGCCGGAACGGCTCCGGCAAGTCGACGCTGCTGCGCCTGATCGCCGGGATCATCAAGCCGACCGTGGGCAGCGTCGCCGTCGGCGGACGGGTCGGCTCCCTGCTCGAGCTCGGTGCAGGCTTCCACCCCGACTTCTCGGGCCGCGAGAACGTCTTCCTGAACGGGGCGATCTACGGGCTGAAGCGCGCGCAGATCCGCG
This sequence comes from uncultured Gaiellaceae bacterium, assembly GCA_963763755.1. GTDB lineage: Bacteria > Actinomycetota > Thermoleophilia > Gaiellales > Gaiellaceae > Gaiellasilicea. The sequence goes on along the minus strand of CAVXQE010000007.1, from coordinate 93,824 downwards.
AGCGCTTCGACGAGATCGTCGCTTTCGCGGAGCTCGAGCAGGCGATCGACCGGCCCGTGCGCACGTACTCCTCGGGGATGTACATGCGCCTCGGCTTCGCGATCGCGGCGCACCTCGACGCGGACGTGCTTCTGCTCGACGAGGTGTTCGCGGTCGGCGACGAGGCGTTCCAGCGGAAGTGCTTCGGCAAGGTGTTCGAGTTCAAGCAGCGGGGCGGCACGATCGTCTTCGTCTCGCACGACGCGACCCAGGTCGAGCGGCTCTGCGAGCGCGCGGTGCTGCTGCGGGAGGGCAAGCTCGAGTTCGACGGCCCGACCCACGAGGCGATCGTGCGCTACCGGAAGGGTCTTGCCGCCGACGCCGATCCTGCCGAGCGGGCGGCGGGGCTGCGCGAGTGGGGGACCGGCGAGGCGACGATCGCAGCCGCGCGCCTGGTCGGCGCCGAGGGCGAGGAGCGACAGCAGTTCCTCGCGGGCGAGCCGTTTTCGCTCCGGCTCCGGATCGAGGCCGAGAACGGGATCGCGCCGCCGCAGCTCCAGCTCGAGCTGCGCGACGAGGCCGGCCTGCTCGTTGCGTCTGACGTCCTCGACACCGGCAGCGTCGGCTGGGCTTCCGGGACTCGAGAGTTGCGCTACGACGTCGATCGACTGCCGCTCTCGGACGGCCGCTTCCACCTCCGGCTGGGCCTCGCGGACGCGAATGGAGAGCGGCTGCTGCACTGGCTCGACGACGCTCTCGTCTTCCTCGTCTATCCCGCCGGCGAGGAGCGCGGAGTCGTTCGGCTGGAAGGGAGCTGGACTGCGGAGGAGAACATCGAACGGCTATGAGCTCCCGCACCTGTCCCGACTGGCCCGACTTGATGGAGCTCGCACCGGATCTGCAGTTCATGCACTACACCGTTGCCGAGGCGCAGTTGCCGGTGGAGGCGCTGCGGGTCATCTCTCACGTTTCCCTCGGCGACGTCGCGATCTGCTGCGATCTCGACCACCACGTCTTCTACGACGCGCACACCGACCCCGAGGTCGCGGCGGCGCTGCGCGACACGCACTGGTACGAGGTGCGCGAGTACGCGGCTCGCGGCCCAGGCGCTTCAGCCGCCTAGAACCTCCTCCAGCGGCAGCGTGTTGACGACCGCGCCACGAGCGGCGCCGCCGCGGCGGGCGGTGGCGACGGACAGCCCCATGTTCCCGAGCCCGCGCACCGAGTGGGCGTCGGTCGAGCAGACGATCCGGACCCCGGCGGCGAGCGCCTCGCGCACGTGTCCCGCCGCGAGGTCGAGCCGGTCGGGCAGGCCGTTCACCTCCACCGCGACGCCGGTCTCGAGCGCTACCTCGAAGACGCGATCGAGATCGAGCGCGTTCTCCGGCCGGTGGTTCAGGATCCGGCCCTTCGGGTGCGAGAGGCATGACGCGGCCGGGTGTTGCATTGCCTCGACGACACGGCTCGTCAGAGCCTTCGCGGCCCCAGCGCTGGCCGGCGTGCAGGCTGATCTGGACCCAGTCGAGCTCGGCGAGCACGTCGTCGGGAAGGTCGAGCGAGCCGTCCGGGAGGATGTCGCACTCGCTCCCGCGCAGGATCCGGAACGGGGCGAGCGCCTCGTTGGCGGCTGCGATCTCCTCGCCCTGCCGGCGGATGTCGTCGGCGTCGAGGCCCGGGCACGACTCGGACGTTGCGCGTGTGGTCGCAGATCGCCAGGTACTCGTAGCCGAGCTCCTGCGCAGCTCGGCCCATCTCCTCCACCGTCGCCTTGCCGTCCGAGGCCGTCGTGTGCACGTGCAGGTCGCCGCGGACGTGCGTCAGCTCGAGCAGGTCGGGCGGAGGGTCGTCTGCGTCGACCTCTCGCAGCTCAGGTGGCCGAAACGGACGACTGATGCATGTGTACACATGCACCTCCGTGGCCGCATCGGGCAGGTCGCCGAGTGAGGCGACGTACTCCGGCGAGCCGGTCGCACGCAGCAATTCGGTCCCGAAACGCTCGGGCTCGGCGGCGATCACCTCGATCGGATAGCCCTCGGCGGTGACGCCGACGACGCGTCGGTCGTCCTGTTCGAGCACGGCCACGATCTGCGGCAGCGCCTCGACGCCAAGTAACAGTCTGTTACTTGGCACGACGACGGCGAAGTGCGTCGAGAGGTCGCAGGCGCGGCGCGGGATCGCCTGCGGCCTCGCCGCCGAGTGCCTCCGCGATCTCGCCGACGAGAGCGCGCGCCCGGTGCAGGAGCATCCCGCGTCGCGGCCGCGCGGTCGAGAGCTCCGCGAGCCCGGACTGGATCCTGGCGGCGGTCTTCGGCCCGATTCCGGGCACGCTGTCGAGCTTCCCGGCGGCGGCCGCCTCGCGCAGCTCGGCGAGCGTTCGGATCCCGAGCGTGTGCCCGAGCTCGCGCATCCGCTTCGGCGAGATTCCGAGCAGCGCCGCGACGCCGACCAGCTCCGGCAGCGCCTGCGCTTCGAGCTCCCGCAGCTCGGCCAGCTCGCCCGTCTCGACGAGCTCCTTCAGCCGGGCCTCGATGCCCGGGCCGATGCCGGCGAGCTCGCGGGCGCGCCCGGCACGGACGAGCTGTCGCGACGTCGACCGGCGTCGACCGGATCAGCTCGGCCGCCCGGCGGTAGGCGCGCACGGTGTAGTGGCCCGACCCGGAGAGGTCGAGCAATGCGGCGAAGGCTTCGAGTCGCTCGGCGAGGGCGGCGTTCTCCACGTCTAGAGTCTTTCCCATGACGCAGATCGTCGTCCCCTTCCGCGGCGAAACCGGCAAGCAGCGGCTCGACGCGCCGGACACCGTGCGCACGACGCTCGCGCTGGCGATGCTCGGCGACGTTCTCACCGCGTGCGTCGCGACCGGCCGCACGTTCGTCGTCACCGCTGACGCCGCGGCCCGCGCGCTCGCGGAGGAGCTCGGCGCCGAGGCGGTCGACGATCCCGGGGGCGGCCAGGGCGCGGCGGTCGCCGCCGGGCTCGAGCGTGCGGACAACGGCGCGGTGATCGTCGTCAACGCGGATGTTCCCGTGCGTCGTGCCGCACGACCTTCGCACCCTGGCCGGCCCGGCCGAGCTGGATGCGGTCGGGCTCGTCGAGGCGAAGGACGGGACGACGAACGCGCTCGTGCTTCCCCGCGCGTCCCTCTTCGCCTCGCTCTACGGCGCGGGCAGCGCCGAATCGCTTTCGGGAGCACTTCGACGCGCAGGGCGTGATGGCCGTCGCGGCCGTGATCCCGAACCTGCGCGACGACGTCGACACGTTGGACGACCTGGAGCGGATCGGCCTTCGCGCGGGCCCGCGCACGCAGGCGGCGCTCGGCCAGCTGGCCACCCGTGAAGGTCGCGCTCCTCTCCGGCGGCGTCGGCGGCGCCCGCTTCGCGTGCGGCCTCGTCAGCGCAGTCGATCCGAGCGACGTGACCGTGATCGGCAACGTCGGCGACGACCTGGACGTCCTCGGCCTCGCGGTCTCGCCCGACCTCGACAGCATCCTCTACGCCCTCGCCGGGCTGCACGACGAGGAACGCGGCTGGGGCCGGGCGGGCGAGACGTGGGAGGCGCTCGAGACGGTCTCGGCGCTCGGCGGCGAGGACTGGTTCCGGCTCGGCGACCGCGATCTCGGGCTCCATCTCGTGCGCACCCAGGCTCTGCGCGCCGGAGAGCCGCTCTCGACGGTGACGGCGCGGCTCGCGCGGGCTCTCGGGGTCGAGGCCGCAGATCCTCCCGGCGACGGACGATCGGCTGCGCACCTGGATCGACACGCCGGCCGGCAGCTTTCCGTTCCAGGAGTGGTTCGTCGCCCGCGGCCACCGCGACGAGGTCGACGGCGTTCGTTTCGAAGGCGAAGCGCGGCCCCGGCACCGGGCGTGCTCGAGGCCCTCGCCGGCGCCGACGCGATCGTGATCGCGCCTTCCAACCCGTACGTGAGCATCTGGCCGATCCTCGCGGTCGAGGAGATCCGCGCCGCGCTCGTCGCCCGTCGCGTGCCGTGCGTTGCGGTCAGCCCGCTCGTCGGGGGCCGCGCCGTCAAGGGCCCGGCAGACCGTATGCTCGCGCGGATGGCGGGCGGCACGGGTCCGGAGCACGTCGCGGCCTGCTACGAGGGCCTGATCGACGCGCTCGTCGTCGACGAATCCGACCCGGCGGGCCCGCTCGCCGTTCGGCGTGTCGTCACGCAGACGCTGATGACCGACCTCGATGCGTCGCGCCGGCTGGCGGAGACCGTGCTCGGGGCCGCTGCGTGAGGGTCGCCGTCGTCGGCGGGACGGGCAGCTTCGGCCAGGCGGTCGCCAAGCGCCTCGTCGATGCGGGAGTCGAGATCGTGATCGGCTCGCGCGACGCGGAGCGCGCCCGCGAGGCGGCCGAGGCGCTCGGTGCCGAGGGTGCGAACAACGACGACGCCGTCCGCGGCGTCGACCTCGTCCTCTTCGCGGTCAAGGCGGAGGCGGCCGTGGACACCGCGCGCGACCTGCGCCAGTCGATCGGCTCGACGCCGGTGCTCTCGGTCTGCTCGGAGCTCGTCTTCGGCCCGGGCGGCGTGAAGCCCACGCCCGAGGCCACGTCCATCGCCAAGCGGATCCAGGACGAGCTCGACGCGCCCGTCGTCGCCGGGCTGCACTCGCTCGCCGCCTCGAACCTCGCCGAGGCGCCGCCGGAGGAGGACGCGTTCGTGTGCGGAGACGACGCCGAGGCGAAGGAGCTCGCCCTCGACCTCGCGGGCAGGCTCGTCTCGGGCCGCGCCGTCGACTGCGGGCCGCTGGCGAGCGCGCGCGCACTCGAAGGCATGACGGCGGTGATCGTCAACGTGAACAAGCGCTACAAGGCGCACGCGGGCCTCCGCGTCACCGGTTTCGAGTGACCGGCCGAGATCAGGATCATCCCGCTCGAGGGCATCCCGGAGGTCGAGGACGGAGACGACCTCGTCGCGCTGCTGGCCGACGCGGCCGAGCGCGCCGGCGGGCTCGAGGACGCCGACGTCGTCGTCGTCGCCCAGAAGGTCGTCTCGAAGGCCGAGGGACGCGTCGTGCGGCTGGACGAGATCGAGCCGTCCGAGCGCGCCCTCGAGCTCGCCGACGACCGCGACCCGCGCCACGTCGAGGCGATCCTGCAGGAGAGCGTCGCAGGTCGTCCGCGTCCGGCCGCCGCTGATCATCACCGAGACGCGCCACGGCTTCATCTGCGCGTCCGCCGGTGTCGACGCGTCGAACGCGAAGGGCGAAGGGCACGCTCGTGCTCCTGCCGCTCGACCCCGATGCCTCGGCGGCCGCCATCCGTGAAGGGCTGCGCGAGCGCTTCGGCCGCGACGTGGGCGTGATCGTGAGCGACTCGTTCGGCAGGCCGTTCCGTCAGGGAACGACCGACGTGGCGCTCGGAGCTGCGGGGATCACTCCGCTCCTCGACCTGCGCGGCGTCCGGGACAGCGTCGGCTACGAGCTCCAGGCCACGCAGATCGCCGTCGCCGACGAGCTCGCGGGCGCCGCCGAGCTCGTGATCGGGAAGACGAACGCGATCCCGGCCGCGATCATCCGCGGTCTCGACGTGCGCGGGCCGGGCAGTCGGCCACGACATCGTCATCCCGGCCGGGCGCGACCTCTTTCGCTAGAGCAGAGCGCTTCGACCGCGAGCGCGGCGAGCCGCCTGCCGATCACCGGAGCGAACTTGAAGCCGTGCCCGCTGCACGGCGAGCCGATCACGACCCGCCCCGTCCGCTCGAGCAGGAACTCGTCGTTCAGTCTGTTCGTGTAGAGGCACGTCTCCATGCGCTGCAGGGACCCGGCCCCGCGGAACCGCCGCTCCACCCACGCCGCCGCCCGCTCGCCGATCGCCGCATCGGGCTCGCCCGGCTCGTCCGGGTCGGTCACAGGCCCCGACCGGTGCACTCCCGCCTTCAGCCCGACCCCCGGCGCCGCCAGCGCATAGTGGTGGGTCTCACCGAGGCTCTTGTCGAGCACCGACGGCACGGGCTCGTCGAAGTCGAAGTACGACGCGGTCTCGCGCGTCGGCGTCGCATCCACGCCCACGAGGCCCGGCGCCCACGCACCGGCCGTCACGACGACGGCCTTCGCACGCAAGTCGTCGAGCAAGACCGTCTCGCCCTCGTCCTCGATCGACGCGACCCGCGTTCGCTCGCGCAGGTCCGCGCCCGCAGCGGTTGCTGCACCGAGCAGCGCCTGCAGCGCGAGGTCGGCGTACACGATCCCGCCGTCGGCCTGGAAGAGCCCGTTCTCGCCGTTTTCCAGCTGGATCGGGAAGCGTCGCCCGATCTCGGCCGCGTCCAGCACCTCGAACGGCACGCCGCAGGCGGCCAGCGCATCCCGGTGTCGCCTGCCAGTCTCCGAGATCGATCGTCCCGGGCTGGTCGAGCAGCGCGCGGCCCCAGCCGGCCTCGAGCTCCCGCCAGAGCGGATAGGCCTCCTGCGCCAGCCGCACCCAGCGTTCCTCGGGATAGGAGAGGCGAATGATGCGCGAGCCGCCGTGACTCGAGCCGTTGTCGTGCCCGACCTCGAACTGCTCGCAGACCACCACGCTCCGTCCCGCCCGCGCGAGCGCCCATGCCGTGGCGAGGCCCATCACCCCGGCGCCGACGATTGCGACCTCGGCGTCGGGACGCGGCTTCACGGCCGCAGCGTAGCTCTAGTGGCCTAGGCGCAGGCGAGCAGATCGAGCAGCTGCGTGGGCGCGAGCCGGTGCGACTTGCCGTCGTCGTGGAGGTCGATCCGGAGGCCTCGCGTCTGGGCGTCCATGCCGAGGGTCAGCTCGGCCGCACGCGCTGTGAGCTCGTCGAGCACGAGGGCTGCCGCGTCGAGCTCGGCGAGCAACTCGGCGGGCGGCGTCTCGGGAATCACGTATTGGCTGGAGTAACGCATGCTCGACCGGGTGATCGGCCTGCGCCTCGCGAGGTTGAGGCCTCATTTTTTCGAGTCTCAGGCCGATCGCGTAGACAGATGACGCCTTCTCACGGATCTGCGGACTTGCCGGTCGAACCGACCGACGAGCGCTTCAAGGAACTGGTCGGCACGATCGACGCGATCGTGACCGAGTACGACCGGCGTACGAATCGATTCACGTACATCAGCGAGCAGGCGGAGCGAATTCTCGGCTATCCACCGGAGCGCCTCGAAGATGCCTTGCTCTCGCATGTCGACGAAGTGGATCGAATGCGGATCGAGGCAATCACCGCGCAGGCGATTCGGGAGCGGACCGACTACGCGTACGAGCACCGGATTCGTGCTGCCGACGGCCGGCTGGTCTGGCTCCGAGTCAGCGCCTCGCTCGTGCTCGACGAGCACGGCGAGCCTGCTCTGATCCGGGGCGTCTGGCTCGACGTGACTGCGCTGAAGGAAGCCGAAGCTGCCCGCGAAGGCTCGTACTCCCTGCTCCAGGCCACACTCGACGCGACCGCCGACGCGATCCTCGTCGTCAACGTGGAAGGCCAGATCACGACCTACAACCGCCCGTTCGTCGAGCTGTGGCCGATCCCGGAGGCCGTGCTCGACACCGGTGACGACGCGGCAGCGCTCGGCAGCGTGGTCGACCGCCTCGCCGAGCCGGAGGAGTTCATCCGCCGGGTGACCGAGATCTACGAAGACCCCGAGAGCGTGACGCGTGACGTCTTCGAGCTCGTCGACGGCCGGACGGTCGAGCGCGACTCGGCGCCGCAACGGCTGGGCGGTGACGGTCGTCGGCCGCGTGTGGTGCTTCCGCGACATCACCGAGAAGCTCGCCGCACAAGAGGCACTGAGCGCCCGCGAGGAACTGTTCCGCTCGCTGATCGAGAACGCGTCCGACGCGGTCACGATGCTCTCCGCCGACGGCACGAGCCTCTACGAGAGCCCGTCTGTCGAGCGCGTGCTCGGCTACCCGCCCGAGGAGCTTCTGGGCACGAAGACCTTTTCGCTGCTGCACCCCGACGACCGCGAGCCCGTGGCGCGGACGTTCGCTGCGATGCTCGCGGGCGAGGAGCCCGTGCCGATCGTGGCCAGGCTTCGCCACCGCGACGGCAACTGGCGCACGGTCGAGGCGATCGGGCGCCGGCGCTCCCAGGACGGCGAGTGGGTCGTCGTCGTCAACTACCGGGACGTCACCGATCAGCGCCTGCTGCAGGAGCAGCTCCTGCACGCGCAGAAGCTCGAGTCGATCGGACGGCTCGCCGGCGGTGTCGCGCACGACTTCAACAACCTGCTGACCGCGATCGGCGGCTACAGCGAGTTCCTCGTGGCCAGCTTCGACGACGACGACCCGCGGCGCGCAGACGCGCTGGAGATCGTGCGCGCCTCCGATCGTGCCGCGGCGCTCACGAGTCAGCTGCTCGCTTTCAGCCGCCACCAGGTGCTGCTGGCAGAGATTCTCGATCTCGGCGACGTCGTCGAGGAGCTCGAGAGACTGATCTCGGGGCTCCTGGGCGACGACGTGGAGCTCTCGACCTCCGTGACGCCCGGCTGCCGCGTACGCGCTGACGGCGGCCAGATCGAACAGGTGATCACGAACCTCGTGCTCAACGCCCGCGACGCAATGCCCGCGGGCGGCAAGGTCGAGCTCGCCGTGACCTGCATTGACGGGGAGGTCGAGCTGACCGTGACCGATACGGGTGTCGGCATGGATGCCGAGACCGTCCCGCACATCTTCGAGCCGTTCTTCACGACCAAGGATGCGGGGAAGGGCACGGGCCTCGGCCTCGCGACCGTCTACGGAATCGTCAAGCAGTCGGGCGGCGGGATCTCCGTCACCTCCGAGCCGGGCGAGGGGTCGACCTTCCGCATCGTCCTGCCACTCTCGATCGACGACGACCCGGTCCCGGTCGAGCGTCTGGAGCGCACGATCGAGCGGAACGCCATCGAGGGCGTGCTCGTGGCCGAGGACGAGGAGACGATTCGCTCCCTGGTCGGCGAGGTGCTGACCCGTAGCGGCTACAAGGTCTTCGCCGCGCCGAACGGCGACGAGGCGATCCGCCTGCTCGAGCAGCACCTCGGCGAGATCGACCTGCTGCTGACCGACGTCGTCATGCCCGGCATGAGCGGCCCCGACCTGGCCCGCGCTGCAGCGCGTCTCAGCCCGAACCTGCGCGTTCTCTACACGTCCGGCTATGCAAGCGAGCCGGACGAGGCGTTCGAGGATCCGGACGTCGCCTTCATCGGCAAGCCCTTCTCGCCCACGGAGCTCGTCTCCAAGGTGCGAGACGTTCTCGACACACGGTAGGTACGACGGACGCTAGGCGCTGTTCGCGCGTACGGTGACGCTCGCGAGCGCGCGTGCGAGTGTCTGCTCGGCGTTGGTGGTGTCGGCGGCGCGCCTGATTGCGAGCACGTCGTCGAACGCTTCGAAGAAGAGGTCGAGCAGTCCGGCGTCGAACTGCTTGCCGCGCTCCTTCTCCATCATCTCGCGGGCCTCGTCCGGCTGGAAAGCCGGGCGGTAGACGCGATCGGAGGTGAGCGCGTCGAAGACGTCGGCGACGGCGGTGATGCGGCCCTCGATCGGGATCGCGTCCCCGGCGAGGCCGGCCGGATAGCCGTTGCCGTCGATCCGCTCATGGTGCGTGAGCGCCATCAGCGCGGCGAGGTCGAGCAGGTCGACGTCGGAGCCGGCCAGGATGCGGTGGCCCATCTCGGTGTGCGCCTCCATCACCTTGCGCTCGTCGTCGGTGAGCCGGCCGGGCTTCAGCATGATCCGGTCGGGAATGCCGATCTTGCCGACATCGTGCATCGGGCTGGCAATCCGGATGTCCTCGGTCCGCTCGGCGTCGAGACCGGCGAGCCGGGCGAGCAGGGCGCAGTAGAGGCTCATGCGCACGATGTGCTCGCCTGTCTCCTGGTTGCGGAACTCGGCGGCCCACGAGAGCCGGCGGATCGTCTCCTCGCGGAGGCGGCGCAGCTCGATGTCGGACGTCTCGAGCTGGGCAATCGTGTCGCGGAGCGCCGACGTGCGCTCGAGCACCGTCTGCTCGAGCCGCTCGCGGTGGTCGCGGTTCTCCATCTCGAGCGCGCGCCGGCGGAGTGCGTTGCCGACGTTGATGATCAGCTCGTTCGGCTTGAAAGGCTTGAGGATGTAGCCGTACGCGCCGAGCTCGATCGCGATCTGTGCGAAGCGGCGATCGTCCATGCCGGTGACCATGACGACGGCGGTGTCCGGGTACTGCGAGAGCACCTCGTTCGTGAAGTCGATTCCCGACTCGCCGGGCATGTTCACGTCGCTGAGGACGAGCGCGATCGGGGTCTCCTTGAGCGCGCGGCGGCCTGCGGCGGCGCTTTCGGCGGTGATGCAGTCGTAGCCGTGCGCCCCGAGCAGGCGGGCGAGAAGGGTGCGGATCTGATCCTCGTCGTCGACGATCAGGATCCGCTCGCTGGACGGCGGCGGCGTCATTACCGAAGTTATCGGCAGATTGAACCTGTTTTCAAGGTCAGCGCGTGCAAAAATCTAGTGCTCGTCCAGGCGCAGCTGCCGAAAATCCGAGAGACCCGAGAGCCCGACCCCGACGAGTCGCAGCGCGCCCGGCCGGTCGCGCAGCCCGCGGTCGAGCAGGGCGCACGCGAGCTCCCCGATCCGTTCGGGATCGTCGATCCCGACGTCGAGGCTCGTCGACCGGCTCCGGATCGAGAAGTCGGTGTACCGCAGCTTTGCGGTCACGGTGCGCGCCGACTGGCCGTTGCGCTGAAGGTGCTTGCCCAGATCGTCCGCCATCCGGCGGAGCTCGGCGTGCAGGAGCCCGCGGTCGAGCAGGTCCCGCTCGAAGGTCTCCTCGACCGAGATCGAGATCCGCTCGCTCGTCGTCTCGAGCCGGCGCGGGTCGATCCCCTGGGCCCGATCGCGCAGCGTCTGCCCGACTTGCCCGGGCAGCAGCGCGCGCAGGTCGGGGTCGGAGAGGCCGGCGAGCGCCCCGATCGTGGTCACCCCGGCCGCGGCCAGCCGTTCCTCGGCACGGGGCCCGACACCCGGGAGGGCCCGCACGGCGAACGGCGCGAGGAAGGCGGCCTCGGTGCCCGCGGGGACGACCGTGATCCCGCCCGGCTTGCGCCGGTCGGAGGCGACCTTGGCCACGACCTTCGTCGGAGCGACGCCCAGCGAGCACGACAGGCTCGTGGCGGCGCTCACCGACGTCTGCACGGCCTCCGCCACCGCACGAGCGCGGGAGAAGTCGGCTGCGAGCCCGGCGAAGTCGAGGTACCCCTCGTCGAGCCCGGTGCGCTCGACGAGCGGCACGACCTCGCGCACGGAGGCCCACACCGCCTGCGAATACTCGCGGTAGAGCGTGTGCCGGGGGCGGACGAAGACGGCCTCCGGGCAGCGGCGCAGTGCCTCGGCGCAGCTCATCGCCGAGTGGATCCCGAAGCGGCGAGCGACGTAGTTCGCGGTCGAGACGACTCCGCGGCCCTTGGGATCGCCGCCGACGACGAGCGGCCTACGGCGCAGCTCCGGCTGCTCGAGCTCCTCCACGGCAGCGTAGAACGCGTCCAGATCGAGATGGGCGAAGATCGCCATGATGCAAGCATGATCGATGCCCCGGCGCTTCCCCCACCGGTGATCTCGGCGCCGGCGCCGCGCGAGGTGTCCTTCGGCCTCGTCGCCGGTGTCGCGCCGGAGGGCACACGGCAGATCATCGTTCGCGTCGGGAAGCACAACGTCGCGCAAGAGCCGCTGCGGGGCAGGACGTTTTCACTCAACGTTCCCATGCACACGGGCGTGGTCGAGGTTCGCGTGACGGCTGTGGACGGCCGGAATCGCCGGTCGACGAGCGTCGTCGGACCCGTCTTCGCCCTCCCGCTCGGCTCCGACCCCCGCCAACGCGCGTCGAGGCTCGATCTACCTCTCGCCCGCACGGTTCGCTCGCTCGTGGCACGGCACGGCGGGACGGCCGGCGTCTACGTGCAGGATCTCCGCACCGGGCGCGGCGCCTCGTGGAATGCACGAGCGCGTTTTCCCGCCGCATCGACGCTCAAGCTCGCGATCGCGGTCACCGTGATGCGCTCGCTCGACGGCAAGCCCGCCGAGCAAACGGAGGTCGCTCGCCTGCTCGGCCACATGCTGGTCATCTCGGACAATGCGGCCGCGAACGCACTCGAGGTCTGGCTCGCGGGATCGACCTCCGCCGGGTCGGCGCGCGTGAACGAGACCATGCGGGCGCTCGGGCTGAACGATTCGCTGATGTACGGCGGCTACGAGACGCGCGGCTCCGCGTCGGCCGCTGCGCCGATTCCGATCCGGATCGAGAGTCAGCCGGCGTTCGGGTTCGGCAAGTACACGACGGCCTGGGATCTGGCGCGTCTCGCCCGCACCGTCTATCTCGCGGCCGCGGGCCGGGGGCCGCTGCTTCGCCTCGGCGTCAGCGGCTCCGAGGCTCGCTACCTGCTCTGGCTCCTGGCTCAGGTCGCCGACCGGGGCAAGCTCGACCGCTACCTCGGTCCGGGCGCGGTCGTGATGCACAAGGCCGGGTGGCTGACCGGTGTCCGGCACGACAACGGCATCGTCGCCTTCCACGGCGGTGTCTTCGTCGCCACGGTCATGACGTGGCGAGTCGGCGCAGCCGACGATCTTGCGGGCCGGGTTGCGCTCGCGGCTCTTTCGCGTTTCGGCCGCTAGTCGGCGGTCGAACGTCATCGCGTCCGGAATTGAGGGCTTCTAGTACGGGTTCGGTACTGAGACCCAGAGGACGCGCAGCTCCTCCGAGTCCGAGGCATTCCGCCACGTGTGCGGCTTCGAGAGGGGGTAGGTGAGGGCGTCACCCTCCTCGAGCACGTGCGTCTCGTCGCCGACCTGCAGCTCGATCGTCCCTCCCAGCACGTAGACGAACTCCATCTCGCCCGGGAGGGAGTAGAGCTCGTCACCCGCCCCGGCTCCCGGGGCAACGACGGATTCGATCGCCTGGAAGCGTTCCTCGTCGCGGGAGGAGAGCAGGTGGTTCTCGGTCGGGAAATACGTGTCGACGGACGAGCGCTCGTTCCTGCGGACGAGCGCGGGCGCCGGCTCGCGCTCGAAGATGTGGCTCAGGCGGACGCCGAGCGCGTCGCAGATCCGCGCGATCGAGGACAGGGACGGCGCGGTCCGGTCGCGCTCGAGCTGGCTGATGAAGCCCTTGGTCAGGCCGGTGGCGGCTGCGAGCTGCTCGATCGTCAGCCCGCGTTCGCGGCGGAGCGACCGAACGCGTGCGCCGACCTTCGGCGTGTCGTTTCGGGCTGCGAGCGGGGTCGCTCTCGGCACGAGCGGATCATACGCAGGTTTAGTGGAACGGCAACTGTCGCGGCAGGGAATACCGGTATGCTTTTTGTAGTTGATATGAGTATGGAAACGCTACAAGGAGTGATGAGTTGAGCACGATGCTGCTCGTACCCCTGGAAGACATCGTTGTCTTCCCCAACATGAACGTGACCCTGACCGTGGATGTCGGGTCCGAGGAGCGTGTGCTGCTCGTCCCACGCCACGACAATGACTATGCGTCCGTCGGCACCGTCGCCGAGGTGACGGACCGCGTGCGGCTGCCCGGCGGGGGCCGTGCGGTGGCGCTCAGCGGACTGCACCGCGGCGTCGCAGGCGCTGCCCAGACCGATGCGAGCGGACAGCTTCGCGTCGAGGTCGACGAACGCCCGGACAGCGACGAGGCCGACGCGCGCACGCGCGAGCTCGAGCGCGAGTACCGCGCGATCGTGGAGGAGATCCTCGAGCTGCGTGGCGACGACGGCCGGGTCTCGGCCTTCGTGCGCTCGATCAGCGATCCGGGAGCGCTCGCCGACACCGTCGGCTACGCCCCCGACTTCACGTTCGAGCAGAAGGTCAAGCTGCTCGAGACGCTGGACATCAAGGAACGGCTCGCTCTGGCGATCGAGCTGCAGCGTGAACGCCTCGCAGAGATGGAGGTGCGCCGCCGCATCCGCGACGACGTCGAGGAAGGCGCTGCGAAGCAGCAGCGCGAGTACATCCTGCGGCGTCAGATGGACTCGATCCGGAAGGAGCTCGGCGAGGACGACGCGTCCGTCGTCGAGGAATACCGGAGCAAGCTCGAGGAGGCGGAGCTGCCCGAGGAGGTTCGGGAGCAGGTCGAGCGCGAGCTCTCCCGGCTCGACCGCCAGGGCGACAGCTCGCCCGAGGCGTCGATGATCCGCAACTACCTCGACTGGATCTTCTCCGTGCCGTGGGGCAAGCGCTCGGACGAGCGGCTCGATCCGGTGCACACCCGTGAGGTGCTCGACACCGATCACGAGGGTCTCGAGGACGTGAAGGACCGGATCGTGGAGTACATCGCCGTGCGCAAGCTGCGCGAGGAGCGCGGGATCGAGCCGGACAAGAAGTCCGGTGCAATCCTCACCCTCGTCGGCCCGCCCGGCACCGGCAAGACCTCGATCGGCGAGTCGATCGCCCGCGCGCTCGGACGTGAGTTCGTCCGGATGTCGCTCGGCGGCGTCCGCGACGAGGCCGAGATCCGGGGCCATCGGCGCACCTACATCGGGGCCCTGCCTGGCCGGCTCGTCCGCGCCCTGCGCGACGCGGGGACGATGAATCCGGTGATCCTGCTCGACGAGGTCGACAAGGTCGGCTCCGACTGGCGCGGCGACCCGTCGTCGGCGCTGCTCGAGGTGCTCGATCCGGCGCAGAACCACTCGTTCCGCGACCACTACCTCGATCTCGAGCTCGATCTCTCCGAGGTCGTGTTCATCGCGACTGCGAATGTGGCCGACTCGATCCCGGGGCCGCTGCTCGACCGGATGGAAGTGATCCGGTTCGACGGCTACACGACCGACGAGAAGGTCGCGATCGCCCGCGGCTACCTCTGGCCGCGCCAGCGCGATCGCAACGGCCTACGGGAGGACGAGGTGTCCGTCGCCGACGTCGTTCTGGAGACGGTGGTCTCCGACTACACCCGCGAGGCGGGCGTGCGGCAGCTCGAGCGTGAGCTCGGCAAGCTGCTCAGGAAGACCGCCACGCGGATCGCATCCGGCAAGGTCGAGCCGCCCGTCGAGCTCGGAATCGACGAGGTGCGCGACGCGCTTGGACGGCAGAAGTTCTACCGCGAGGCGGCAGAGCGGACCGCGGTCCCCGGCGTTGCGACCGGCCTGGCCGTCACCGGCACAGGCGGCGACGTCCTCTTCGTCGAGGCGACCTCCTCGAAGGGTGACAAGCTCGTCCTCACCGGTCAGCTCGGCGATGTGATGAAGGAGTCCGTGCAGATCGCTCTCTCCTCGCTTCGCTCCAGGGCCGGAGAGCTCGGGATCGAGGAGGAAGCGTTCGAGCAGACGTTCCACGTCCACGTTCCCGCGGGTGCGATCCCGAAGGACGGGCCGAGCGCGGGGATCACGATGGCGACCGCTCTCGCCTCGCTCCTCTCCGGCCGTCCGGTCAAGCACACGATCGGGATGACCGGTGAGGTGACGCTGCAGGGCCGGGTGCTCCCGATCGGCGGCCTCAAGCAGAAGGTGCTGGCCGCGCACGCGGCGGGGCTCACCGACGTGATCCTGCCGGAGCGAAACCGTCAGGACCTCGACGACGTGCCGGAGCACGTGCGCGACGAGATGACGTTCCATCCCGTGATGTCGCTCGACGAGGTGCTCGAGCTGGCGCTCGAGCCGGCGAATCACCTCCATGCGGTGTAGGAGCTGCAAGCCCGTTCCCGAGGAGGTCCGCCGCGTGGCGGTCCTCCTCGAACGGCGCTGGGTCGTCTCCGTCCTCTGGGCGTCCTACGAAGGGGCGACCCGCTTCAACGAGTTCAAGCAGGCGCTCGGGTCGATTCCGCCCGGGACGCTCGCACAGCGGCTGGTCGAGCTGGAGGAGGCCGGCGTGCTCGAGCGGCGGGTGATCGACGCCAGGCCGCCGAGGGTCGAGTACCGGCTGACCGACGAAGGGCGGCGGCTGAAGCACGTCGTCGACGCCGTCTCGGTCTTCGCCGCTCGCTGAGCGACCGTCCCTGGGACGTGCCGGGTCCTGGCCCCGACACGTCCCTGACGGACAGTGGCTTAGATCGCCAGCGCCGGCGTGTCCGGCGAGCCGCCGTCGTACTCCGGCTTGAAGCCGAGTAGCCGGCCGAGCGGCGCGCCCATCAGCAGGCCCGTCTTCTGCACCCAGGCGGGCGGGAAGGGCAGACGCACGTCGTCGAAGTGCGCGTTCGCGATCACGGCGAGGCGGAGCGGGTTCGGCATCCCCTTCCGGTTCGTCTTGCCGTCGCTCGCGAGGGCGAACATCGTCTCGAGGAGACGCTCGAACTGCAGCGCCGGCCGCACCTCGCAGACGAAGACCGCCTTGGTGTCGCCCGCGTTCCAGAACTTGTGCGAGCTCTTCGGCGGGACGACGACCGTCTCGCCCGGGCCGGCCACGATCTCCTTGCCGTCCAGCTTGAAGGCGATCGTTCCGGACTCGATCTCGAACCGTTCCGTCTGGTACGGGTGCGTGTGCGCGGCGGCGACGAAGCCGTTCGGCTGCACGGTCACCTCGACGAGGACGTACTCGCCGTTCGTGTCGGCGGACGTCTCGAGGAACAACATGCGCTCGCCCGTGACGGGGTTTTCGATCATGTCTCCCTTGCGGATCATTTCTCGTCTCCTTGCAGTCGATTTCCAGCGGATTCCCTGCAAGGGAGTCTGTGGTCCGCGCGTCGCCGCGGCGTCGGCCGCGCAAACGATTCGGCCTCGTCGCTCCGGCGATCTTCGCGGCGGCCGCAGGGAGGACGCGCCGCCGCCCGGCTCCGCCGCGAGGATGACCTCTCCTCACGCGGCAGAACTAGAGGAGCGTGCGGCGGACGGCCACCCGCCACTCCGCCAGCAGCCGCTCCGCCTCGTCGGCGCCGAGCGCCGGCTCGTAGCGCGCAGCCGCCGGCGCGGCGAGCTCGAGAGCCTCGAGGTCCGGCCACGTGCCGACCGCGAGTCCCGCGAGCGAGGCTGCGCCGAGCGCGGTCGCCTCCCGCTCCGCGGCCACCTCGACCGGGACGCGCGCGAGGTCGGCCTGAAGCTGCATCAGGAAGCCGTTCGCCGCTGCGCCCCCGTCGGCGCGCAGGACGTCGAGCTCGATCTCCATCGCGTCCAGCACGTCGCACGTCTGGAAGGCGATCGCCTCGAGCGCAGCGCGGACGAGGTGCTCGCGCCGCGTCCCGCCGGTCAAGCCGGCGATCAGCCCGCGCGCGTCCGGCGCCCAGTGCGGCGCGCCGAGCCCGGCGAGCGCCGGGACGAAGTAGACGCCCTCGTTGCCGTCGAGCGAACGCGCGAGCGCCTCGGTCTCGGCCGCGCTCTCGATCAGCCCGAGCCCGTCGCGGAGCCACTGGATCGCCGCGCCTGCGACGAAAACGGCGCCCTCGAGGGCGTAGACGGGGTCGTCGTCGCCCAGCTGCCAGGCGACCGTGCGCAGCACGCCTTCCGGCGCCGTCGCAGGAGCCGAGCCCGCGTTCACGAGGACGAAGGCGCCGGTCCCGTACGTCGCCTTGGCCTGGCCCGGAGTGAAGCACCGCTGCCCGAACAGCGCCGCCTGCTGGTCGCCGGCGATTCCACCGACCGGGATGAGGGCGCCCAGCAGCTCTCCCTCGCCGACGACGCCGCTGGAAGGGACGAGCCGCGGCAGCACGGAGCGAGGCACCGAGAAGAGGTCGAGCAGCTCGTCGTCCCAGACGAGCGCCGTGATGTCGAGCAGCATCGTGCGCGAGGCGTTCGAGACGTCCGTGACGTGCTCGCCGCACAGCTTCCAGAGCAGCCACGAGTCGATCGTGCCGAAGGCGAGGTCGCCCGCGGCGCCGGCGTTCGCCAGCAGCCACTCGAGCTTCGTCGCCGAGAAGTACGGATCGGGAATGAGGCCGGTGCGCTCGCGGATCAGCTCCACCGGCAGCTCGGCGCAACGCGCGGCCGTGCGCCGGTCCTGCCAGACGATCGCGTGCCCGATCGGCGTGCCGCTCCGCCGGTCCCAGACGAGCGTCGTCTCGCGCTGGTTCGTGATCCCGATCGCATCGAGCTCGCCGGCGCCGACGTCCGCCTCGGCCAGGGCGGCTGCGGCCGCATCGACCACCGTCTGCCAGATCTCGTCGGCGTCGTGCTCCACCAGGCCGGGCGCCGGGAAGTGCTGGTGGAGCTCCCGATAGCCGCGTCCGAGCGTCTGCAGCGACCCGTCCAGGACGAGGCACGTGGTGCCGGTTGTCCCCTGGTCGATCGCGAGGAGCACAGGTGACCCTAACCCGTGCTCCCCGCGACGTACTCGGCTACTCGTACTGGAGTGCGTTCAGCACGTTCAGGCGCGAGGCGCGGCGTGCCGGAGCGATTGCTGCGAGGACGCCCGCGATCACCGCGACCACGGTGAAGACGACGAGTGTCCCGACCGGCAGCGAGAACGAGACGCCGTACTTCGACAGCGACTGCGTCACGAGTGCCGCGAGCCCGACGCCGAGCGGGAGCCCGAGCGCGGCCCCGATCAGCGCGGTGATGATGCTCTCCTGCCGGATCATCCGCCGCGCCTGCCTGCGGGTCATCCCGACGGCACGCAGCATCCCGAGCTCTCGCGTCCGCTCGAAGACGGCGAGCACGAGCGTGTTCACCATCCCGAACAGGGACACGATCACCGACAGGGCGAGCAGGACGTAGAAGAGGTTCATCACGTCGTCCAGCCAGGCCGTCCAGTTCGCGATGAACTCGTCGCCCGTCTGGAGCTTCGCGTCGGGGTAGGGGGTGAGCGCCCGCTCGAGCCCCGCCGTCGAGTCGACCTGCACGAGCGTCAGCAGGTCGCCCGCGCGCGGGAAGCTGCGGTCGAAGGCCGCCTGTGAGATGACCACCTGCCCGAGGAGCTGGTCGAGGTCGCCGTGCTTGCGGTAGACGCCCTTGACGACCGTCTCGACGCGCTTTCCAGCCGGCGTGAAGAACACGAGCTCGTCGCCGACGTGGCCTTCGCCCTCTCGCACGACGGCGTTGCCCCGCGACAGGGTCGCGAGCGAGGCCGGCGAGCCCTCGATCCACTCGAAGTTGTAGGCGCGGCCGATCGTCGCCGGGTCGGCGCCGCTGACGTCCACCTCGCCGCCGTCGGCGAGCTGTGCCCGGTCGCCGCGGATCGAGGACGCGAGCAGCACGCCCGGGGCCGTGCTGGCGGCCTTGCCTGCGCCGAGCGGGACGGTGTCCCAGCCGCTCTGCGAGGTGATCACGTGGCTTGTGCCGAGTTGCTTCTCGAGCGAGCTCTTGTCGCTCGCCAGCAGCGCCTTGCCGAAGACGGCGACGAACGACACGAGTGTCAGGCCGATCATCAGCGCAGCGGCGGTCGAGGCCGTGCGGCCCGGATTGCGCACCGCGTTGTCCTGTGCGAGGCGGCCGGCTACGCCGCCGAGGCGTGCTGCAGGCAAGCCGACGACATGAGCCAGCGGGCGCACGAGCCGAGGCGCGATCGCTGCGAGCCCGATGAAGATCCCGAACGCGCCGAGGCCGATCCCGAGCATCCGCACCGCCGTCGAGACGCCCTCGCCGAGTGTGCCGTAGACGAGGCCGAACACCGAGAGTGCAGTGACGACGAGGCCGAAGACCAGGGTCTTCCGTGACGGCCGCTTGACGACCATCCCGCCTTCGCGCACGGCCGAGATCGGTGCGATCCGCGTTGCACGGACGGCCGGCCAGATCGAGGCGACGAGCGTGACGAGCGTCCCGGTCAGCATCGCGACCACTGCAGTCCGCGTCTGGAAGACCATCGCTGCCTGCGGCATCTCGAGGTCGACGGCCCGGAAGAGCGCCGTCAATCCCTTCGCGAGCAGAACGCCGAGCCCGAGGCCGACCGCCGACGCGACGACGCCGAGCACGAGACCCTCCAGCACCACCGAGCGGAGCACCTGGCGGCGTGAGGCACCGAGCGTTCGCAGCGTCGCAAGCTCTTTCGTCCTCTGGGCGACCGTGATCGACAGCGTGTTGAAGATCACGAACGCGCCGACGAAGAGCGCGATGCCGCCGAAGCCGAGCAGGAAATAGCGGATGAAGGTAACGAACTCGCCGACGCCCTTGCCGTCCTCGGCAGCCTGCTCGGCGCCGGTGCGCACCTCGGCCGATTCGGGCAGGACATTCGCGATCGAGTCGATCAGCTTTTCCTGGCCGACACCTTCGCGCGCGGCCACGGCGACAGCGTCGAATCCCGACTTGCGCAGCACGCTGCGAGCGGTCTCGACATCGAAGAGAGCGATCGTCGCTCCGCCGAGGCTGCTGACGTCACCGAAGCGGGCGATGCCGGTGAGCGTGAAGGCGCGGACAGGCCCGTCACCGGCGACCTTGACGGTGTCGCCCACCTTGAAGCCCTGTTCGTCGGCGGTGTTGAGGTCGACGACGACCTGGTGCGGGCCGGCCGCCCAGTTGCCTGCGACGAGCTTGAAGGGGTTGAACCGCTCGTCCGCGGGGTCGATGCCGAGGCCGAAGGTCGGGTTGTTCCCCTGGATCGCCTTGCCGTCCTTGTCGAGGATCTTCGCCTGGTTCGTGTCGCCCGAGAGATCGAGGATCGTCCCTGCGGCGGCGTCGACCTCCGGCAGCGCCCGCACCTTCGCGAGCACGTCCGGCGAGACCTGCGCCTTGCCCGTCTGCGACCACTCGACGAGCTTCTTGCCGGAGACAACGGCATCCGTCTGCTCGTACGAGCTCGAGAAGATCGAGTCGAACGCCTTCTCGATCGTGTCGGTGAGGACGAGCGTGCCGCTCACCATCGCGACGCCGAGGACGATGGCGATCGCCGTGAGTGTTGACCGGAGCTTGCGAGCGAGCAAGCCCCGGATCGCTACGCGTCTCATCGGTCGGAGATCTCGGAGAGCGTCTCGAGGATCTCGGTCTGCGACGAGCGACCGAGCTCCTTGACGATCAGGCCGTCCGCGAGGAACAGGACCCGGTCGGCGATCGTGGCCGCGCGCGGGTCGTGTGTGACCATCACGGTCGTCTGGCCGTACGTGTCGACGGCGCCGCGCAGGAGGCCGAGAATCTCGGCCGAGGTCTGCGAGTCGAGGTTGCCCGTCGGCTCGTCGGCGAAGAGAACGGTCGGACGTGAGACGAGCGCGCGAGCCACTGCCACGCGCTGCTGCTGGCCGCCGGACAGCTCCGCGGGCCGGTGACGGCGCCGGTCGGTGAGGCCGGTTGCGTCCAGAAGCTCCTCGAGCCACTCCGAGCTCGGCTTCACGCCGGCGATCGAGAGCGGCAGCGTCACGTTCTCCTCGGCGGACAGCATCGGGAGCAGGTTGAAGAACTGGAAGACGAAGCCGATGTGCTTGCGGCGCAGCTTGGTCAGCTCGTTGTCCTTGAGCGTGGTCAGATCCGTTCCGTCGATCCGGACGGAGCCCGCGCTCGGCCGGTCGAGGCCGGCGAGGATGTGCATCAGCGTCGACTTGCCTGAGCCCGAAGGGCCCATGACGGCCGTCAGCTCGCCGCGCGGAATCGAGAGCGAGACGCCGCGGAGCGCGTCGACGGCCGTGTCGCCGGCGCCGTAACGGCGTGTGAGGCCGGACGCAGCGACGACGGCGGGTGCCTGCGCCGTGTCTGGGTGGGCGAGCGCGAATGCAGCTTCCATCAGGTGAGCCTCTCTTCGAGTCGGGTCAGCACTCACTCGAGGCTAGGCCCTCGCGCACCCGCTGAACATCGGCCGCGCTCGTGATTCGCGTCCTCCTCGAGGAGGATTTCGGCGTCGTCTGAGCGGACGATGCCGTCCCCCACCCCGGTCGAGTACCGTTCGAAACGTGACCCGGCAACCCCTGGCGTGGGCGAAGCATTACGCGTTCGAAGCGGTTGCTCTGGTGGGCGTCGTACTGACCCAGATCGAGATCTGGGCGACCGTCGAAGAGAACCAAACGCGCTTGGCCGCGATTGCGCTCGTCACATCCGGAGCGCTTCTCTTCCGCCGGCGCGCACCGTTCGTCGCGCCGCTCGTCGTTGCCGCGGGCGCAGTCGTTCTCACTCTGGTCGACCCGAGCGCCGCCTACAGCACGGACACCATGGTCGTGCCGATCCTGCTCTCCGCCTGGGCGGCGGGCTGGCTCGACGACCGGCGCCTGGCAGTTACTGCGCTGGCGGCCATTCTCGCTGCCGGCTGGACGGTCTTCATCCGCGCGCCGGGCGTTCAGCGGACGGAGTTGATCTGGCTCACCTTCACGCTCATCGGCGTCTTCTTGATCTCGACCGCGGCCGCAAGGCATTCGGAGCGAGCGCGCCTCGCAGAGGAGTGGGCGCGGCGGACCGAGGAGGAGGCGAGGCGAGCCGTCGAGGACGAGCGGAACCGGATCACGCGCGAGCTGCACGACGTGCTCGCGCACTCGGTCAGTGTGATGACGGTCCAGGCGAGCGCCGTCCGCCGGCTGCTGACGCCCGACCAGCAGCGAGAGCGCGAGGCCCTGATGACGGTCGAGGAGACAGGCCGACAGGCGCTTTCGGAGATGCGGCGGTTGATCGGGATCATGCGCACCGAGGAAGAAGTCCCAGCACTCGCGCCGCAGCCGGGACTCGGGACGCTCCCCGCGCTCGTCGAGCAGGTGCGCCAGTCCGGATTGCCGGTGGAGCTGACGGTGGAGGGGGAGCCGGTCAAGCTTCCGGCCGGTGTCGACCTCTCGGCCTACCGGATCGTGCAGGAGGCGCTGACGAATGCGCTCAAGCACGCCGGCCCGGCGCATGCCTGGGTGGCCGTCCGCTACGTCGGTGACGATGTCGAGATCGAGGTGGCGAACGACGGGAGCAGCCAGGACGACAACGACAGCGGCGGCCACGGCCTCGTCGGCATGCGCGAGCGCGCCGCGCTCTGCGGCGGCGAGCTGCACTCCGGCCCGCGGCCGGGCGGCGGCTTCAAGATCTCGGCGCGGCTGCCCGTGACAGGATCTGCCGCATGACCGTCCGGGTCCTGATCGTCGATGACCAGGCCCTTGTGCGGGCCGGCTTCAAGATGATCCTCGAGTCAGAGCCGGAGATCGAGATCGTCGGCGAGGCAGAAGATGGCGTGCAGGCCGTCGATGCGGCACGCGAGCTGAAGCCCGATGTCGTCCTGATGGACATCCGGATGCCGAACCTCGACGGGCTCGAGGCAACACGGCGGATTCTCGCTGCGACCGACGACGCCGTGCGCGTGCTGATGCTGACCACGTTCGACCTCGACGAGTACGTCTACGAGGCGCTGCGGGCCGGTGCGAGCGGCTTCATGCTCAAGGATACGCCGCCGGAGCAGCTGATCTCCGCGATCCATGTCGTGGCCTCGGGGGACGCGCTCCTCTCACCGGCGATCACGAAGCGCGTGATCGAGGAGTTCATCCGCCGCCCGCCGAGCACGATCGCGACGCAGCCCTCCCCGGCCGTGGCCGACCTGACCGCACGCGAGCTGGAGGTGCTCGGCTTCATGGCCCGCGGCCTCTCGAACGCCGAGATCGCGAAGGACCTGTTCGTGAGCGAGACGACGGTGAAGACTCACGTGGCACGAATCCTGATGAAGCTCGGGCTGCGCGACCGCGTGCAGGCAGTCGTCTTCGCCTACGAGACCGGGCTCGTCGAGCCCGGCGCGACGAACTAGCCTGCGACGCGAGCAGCGGCCTCGTCCCAGCTCCGCACGACGGGGAGCAGAGAGGTGAGACCAGTCAGCTCGAAGAGGCGGTGCACCTCGGGCGCCGACTCGTCCGGCAGCAGGAGCACGAGCGGGCACTCGCGCTTCTCATACTCGGCGAGGCTCTCGAGCAGGATCCCGACCACCGTCGAGTCTATGAACGTGGCCTGCGACAGGTCGACGACGAGGGGCGCCGACGTCCCGAGCGCGCTGGAGAGGTCCGAGCGGATCCGGGGCGCGGTGTACGCGTCCGCTTCGCCGCAGACCTTGATGACCGTGAAGCCTCCGTCTTCCTCGCCCACGCTTTCAGCATTGCGCGCGGGTGTGAATTGAAAACCAGACTAGACCGCTTCGGCCGTCGGCAGCCCGATCGAGAAGATCGTCCCCTGGCCGGGCGCGGTATCGACCTCGATCCAGCCGCCACACTGCGTGACGATCGTCTGGACCGCGGCCAGGCCCAGGCCGGTCCCCTTGCCGGCCGGCTTGGTGGTGAAGAACGGCTCGAACAACCGCGCGCGCACCTCCTCGTCCATGCCCATACCGGTGTCGCGGATGTTGAGCTCGACGACTCCTTCACCGGTTGCATGCCGGGTCTCGATCGTCAGCACTCCTCCGGCCGGCATCGCGTCGCGTGCATTGACCGCAAGGTTGACGAGCAGCCGCCGCAGCTGGTTGGGGTCGGCGGAGACCTCGGGGAGTTTGCCGTCGAGATCTATGACCAGGCGGACGGGCGTTCCGATCAACGCGCGCAGCATCGCTTCCACGTCGAGAATGACCGCGTCGAGATTCAGCCGGCGGGGAGTGAGCTTCTCGCAACGACTGAACGACACGAGCCCACTCGTCATCGCGGCACCGAGTTCGCTCGCCTTCATCGCCTGCTGTAGGTGAGCCGCCGCCGCACTGCCTGCCTCGAGTTCGCTGAGCGCGAGGTGGGCAAAGCCGGAGATGGCCGTGAGGACGTTGTTGAGGTCGTGTGCGATGCCGCCCGCCAGGGCGCTCATCGAGTCGATCTGTTGCACACGCTGCATCTGGCCCTCGAGCACGCGGTGCTCGGTGACGTCGAGCGCGAACCCGATCACGCCGATGACCTCATCCTGACTGCGGAGCGGCTCCAGCCGGACCTCGGCCTCCCGGCCTCGCAGCTTGCTCTTGCAGTCGACCGTCTTGCCGTCGAGCGCGCGCAGATGGTTGGCGATCGACTCGAACTCGGGATCGTCGGTCTTGAAGTACTCAAAGAGGTTGAGGCCGACGATCGTGTCGAGCTCTGGATGGAGGCTCAGCGAGTCGAAGCCGGGGCCGTAGGCGGTCGTGATCCTCAGATCACGGTCGATGATCCAGAACGCCGTGGGGATCCGGGGCAGGATGCCTTCACCGGACTCTTCGACGGCTGAGAGCTCGAACGGGGTCGATCGGCCTGGCGTCGGGCGCAAGATCTTTTCCCCTTCCCGCTGTTGACGCTACTGAGCATTGAGCGCCTGTGGACCATGAATGTCAATGGTCAACAGGTCCCAGGCCGCGACGCCTCGGTAGTCGAGCGAGGGCTATCGTCAACGGCGATGGCCGAGCGCCTGAGTCCCACCCTGAGGGCGGTCAGCGACGCGGTGCTCGCGGTTGCAGCCGAGGTGTCGGTGGACGACGTCCTGCAGCGGCTCGTCGACAGCTCGCGGGAGCTGGCCGGTGCGCGGTACGCGGCGCTGGGACTGCCCGACGGCGAGGGCGGCTTCCGGCGCTTCCTGACCTCCGGCATGAGCGACGAGCTGATCGCCTCGCTCGGCCCGCTGCCGCGGCAGCACGGCATGCTCGGCGCCATGCTCGACACCACGACGCCGTACCGCACGAGTGACATTCACGACCATCCGCGGTTCCGCGGCTGGTGGCCGAGAACGCACCCGGACATGCGGTCGTTCCTCGGCGTCCCGATCGTCGCGCCGGCGGGGGTGATCGGAGCCTTCTACCTGACCGAGAAGCTCGACGGCGCGGAGTTCACGGACGAGGACGAGGAGCTGATCGGCTTGCTGGCCGCGCACGCGGCGATCGCGATCGCGAATGCGCGCCTGTACGAGCAGACGCGGGAGCTCTCGATCGTCGCCGAGCGAAACCGGCTGGCTCTCGACCTCCACGACGCCGTCAGCCAGAAGCTCTTCGGTCTCGTGCTCGAAGCCGAGGCCGCAGCGACCGTGCTCGAGCGCGACCCGGCCGCGGCCGGCGAACGCGTCGCCAAGCTGCAGGTCCTGGCGCGAGAGGCGCTCGAAGAGCTCCGGTCGCTCGTCTTCGAGCTGCGGCCGCCCGACCTCGAGAAGGACGGTCTCGGCGGCACGCTGCGAAAGCACATCGACGTTCTGGGCCGGCTGGGGCAAGAAGAGATCGAGCTCGTGCTGGCCGGTGAGCTGCCGCCGGACGCCGTCCGGGACCGCGAGGTCTTCCGCATCGCGCAGGAGGCGCTCCAGAATGTGCTCAAGCACGCAAAGGCGCAGCGCGTCGTCGTCACGCTCGGGGCCGACGAGGGCACGCTGCTGCTGGAGGTGGCGGACGACGGCATCGGCTTCGACCCGGATGCTCCCGGTACGCGGTCGCGCCGGCTCGGGCTGACGTCGATGGAGGAGCGTGCGCGCCGGCTGGGCGGGACGCTGGAGATCAGCTCGGTTCCCGGCGCGGGGACGACCGTCCGCCTGCGGGCTGCCGATGGCTGAGTCGATCCGCGTGCTCGTCGTCGACGACCACGGGGTGGTCCGCGAGGGGCTGCGCGGATTCCTCGAGCTCCAGGACGGAATCGAGGTCGTGGGCGAGGCCGCCGACGGCGAGGAGGCGATCGAGGTCGCGACCCGGCTGCGCCCGGACGTGATCCTGATGGACCTCGTGATGCCGCGGCTCGACGGCGTGGCGGCCATGCGGGCGTTGCGCGAGACCGTCCCGAGCGCGCGAGTGATCGTGCTGACGAGCTTCCTCGACGACGACACGCTGCTGCCGGCGCTCAGGTCGGGTGCGGCCGGGTACCTGCTGAAGAACGCCGAGCCGCAGGAGCTCGTGCGCGCGGTACGTGCCGCGCACGCAGGCGAGGCTCTGCTCGATCCTGTCGTGGCCGCACGGCTGATGGAGACGCTGGGGGCCGACGGCGGCCGCGGGCCCCTCGACCGCCTGACTCCACGCGAGCGCGAGGTGCTGATCCTGATCGCCCGCGGCTTTCCCAACAAGCGCATCGCCCGTGAGCTGACGCTGTCCGAGAAGACGGTGAAGACGCACGTCGGTCACGTCCTCGCAAAGCTCGGGGTCACCGACCGGACGCAGGCGGCTGTCGTGGCCGTCCGGGCCGGGCTCGTCGACCCGCGGTCCTAGGACCAATTGCCGCTGGCGGTTGAGACCCGACCGCGGCCATCGTGTGGGCATGACACCAAGCGAGCAGATCACCAACGAGGTCACGTCCTGGCCGGGCGTCGAGGCTGGCTTCGGCGCCCGTGGCGAGTTCGGCTTCACGGTCGGCCGCCGGGAGATCGGACACCTGCACGGCGACCACGTCGCGCACTTCGGACTTCCCAAGGACGTCTGGCAGACCCTCTTCGATCAGGGCCGGATCGACTACCACCCCGTCTTTCCCGGCAAGCCCGGCTTCGGGGCGCGCAAGATCGAGACCGACGAGGACATCCGCGACGTGATCGCGCTGTTGCGGCTGAACTACGACCGGGTCGTCGCGCGCCACGGCGTGCCGGTCGAGGCCTGAGCAGTGCAGGCCATCGTCACCGGCGCCTCGCGCGGGCTCGGGCTCGCGCTCACCCGCGCGCTGGCGGAGAGAGGCTGGCAGGTCGTCGTCGACGCGCGTGACGGAGACGCACTGGAGCGCGCGGTCGGCGGTCTCGAGGGTGTCGTCGCAGTCTCGGGCGACGTCGCCGATCCCGAGCATCGGCGCCGCCTGGTCGACGCCGCAGGCGGTTCGATCGACGCGCTCGTGAACAACGCGAGCGTGCTCGGGCCGAGCCCGCAGCCGGTGCTGGCGGACTACCCGCTCGAGGAGCTGCGCCGGGTCTACGAGATCAACGTGCTCGCACCGCTCGCGCTCGTGCAGCTCGCGCTTCCCCGGCTCACCGACGGGGCGCGGATCCTCAACATCACCTCCGATGCGGCGGTCGAGCCCTACGAGACCTGGGGCGGTTACGGCTCGTCCAAGGCGGCGCTGGCGCAGATCACGGCGGTGCTCGGCGCCGAGCACCCTGGACTTCGCTTCTACGCCGTCGACCCGGGCGACATGCGGACGCAGATGCACCAGGAGGCGTTTCCCGGTGAGGACATCTCCGACCGCCCGCCGCCCGAGGAGAGCGTTCCCGGCCTCCTGCAGCTGATCGAGGGCGACGCGCCGAGCGGCCTCTTCCGCGCCCGTGACCTCGTCGAGGCCTCGCGTGAGCGTCGCTCGCCTTCGGCTCGCTCCGTGGGGGAACCTGTTTCCCCCACGAGCCCCCTTCTTCTGCGGGACTTCCAGTTCCCCCACGCCCGCTCTAGACCAAGGCGGCTATGAGCGCGCTCGCGACCGATCTGCGCGCCCGGCTCGAGGCCCACGAGCCGCCTGAGGCGCGTGGCGATGCCGGTCGTGGCGACGTGCGTCTCTTGGTCTCGAGCCGTCCGGACTGCTCGATCGTCCACGGCCGCTTTCGTGACCTGCCGCAGTTCCTCGCACCCGGCGACCTGGTCGTCGTCAACACCTCCGCGACGCTTCCAGCGGCCGTCCCCGCAACGCGTGCGGACGGCGAGCGGCTCGAGCTGCGGCTCTCGACGCCCGCCCGAGACCAGGATCCCGAACGCTTCTGGATCGTCGAGCTCCGCCGCGGGGACGCACCGTTCGGAAGCGTCCGAGTCGACGACCAGTTCGAGCTCCCGGGCGGCGGCACGGCCCGGATCCTCGCGCCCTACGCCGGTGTCCGGCTGTGGCTCGCTCGTCTCGACCTGCCGCGGCCGCTTCAGGTCTACCTCGCGGAGCACGGGCAGCCGATTCGCTACGGCTACGTCCCGCAGCGCTGGCCGCTCTCCGCGTACCAGAACGTCTACGCGGTCGAGCCCGGCAGCGCCGAAATGGCGAGCGCAGGCCGGCCCTTCACGGCCGAGCTGATCACCGAGCTCGTCGCGGGCGGCGTGCTCATCGCGCCGATCACCCTGCACACCGGCGTCTCGTCGCAGGAGCGCCACGAGCGCCCGTACCCCGAGCGGTATCGCGTCCCGGAGCACACGGCGCGACTGGTGAACGCGGTGCACCTGTGGGGCGGCCGCGTCATCGCCGCCGGCACGACGGTCGTCCGCGCGCTCGAGACCGTCGCGCTGCAGGACGGGACGGTCGACGCCGGCGAGGGCTGGACGGATCTCGTGGTCACGCCCGACCGAGGTCTGCGGACGATCGACGGCCTGCTCAGCGGCTTTCACGAGGCCGATGCATCGCACCTCGACATGCTGAGCGCGGCGGCTGGGCCGGAACTACTGGCGCGGAGCTACGAGTCGGCGATCGTGCACGGCTATCGCTGGCACGAGTTCGGCGACAGCCACCTGATCCTCACCTGAGCCGGCCGAGCGCCGCGATCCCGCTCGTGACCAGGAACGTCGCGGCGGCGATCAGGACGATCGTCCCGCCCGGAGGCAGGTCGGCGTAGTACGCGACCGTGAGGCCGCCGAGGACGCTGCCGAGACCGATCGCCATCCCGAGCAGGAGCGTCGAGCGCATGCTGCGGGCGATCTGTGTCGCCGCGATCACCGGCAGCACCATCAGGGCCGCGATCAGGAGAATCCCGACGATCCGCATCGAGACCGCCACCGTCGTCGCGGCGAGCACGGCGAGGACGATGTTGAGGAACGGCAACGGGGACTCCGGCGACGCGGGCGCCCTCCTCGTCGAGTGCGACGCCGGCGAGCGCGCGGTACAGAAGGGCGATCGTCCCGAGCCCGGCGATCCCGAGGGCGGCCACGAGCGCGAGATCGGTGCGGGTGGTCGTCAGGATCGAGCCGAAGAGGAAGCCGAAGAGGTTGACGTTCAGCGCGCCGGCCATCGAGATCAGGACGACCCCGGCGGCGATGCCCGTGTAGAAGACGAGTGCGAGCGCCTGGTCGCCGGCCGTGTGCTTGCGGGCGCGCAGCCACTCGATCGCGCCGGCGCCGGCGATCGAGGCGACGAGTGCGGTCAGCACCGGCGAGATCCCCAGCAGGTAACCGGCGGCGACGCCGGCGAAGGCCACGTGGCCGATGCCGTCACCGATCAGGCTGAGCTGCCGCTGGACGAGGAAGAAGCCGACCGCCGGCGCGAGCAGGCCGACGATCGCGCCCGCCGCGAACGCCAGCCGCATGAACTCC
This sequence comes from uncultured Gaiellaceae bacterium, assembly GCA_963763755.1. GTDB lineage: Bacteria > Actinomycetota > Thermoleophilia > Gaiellales > Gaiellaceae > Gaiellasilicea. The sequence continues at coordinate 64,066 of CAVXQE010000007.1, read as the reverse complement.
AGGTCAAGCATGGGCGTGGGAGGGGTCGTGCCAGACGCCCGGGAGACTCTTCGGCGGCCCGTCGAAGACGATTCCGCCACGGACGAGGACGAGCCGCTCGACGAAGCGCTCGACCGCTCCGAACTCGTGCGAGACGTAGAGGACGGTGACCGCGAGCTCGCGGTGGAGGCGATCGAGCAGGCCCGCGAGTGCCTCCTGCGACTCGGCGTCGACTCCGGTCGTCGGCTCGTCCAGGACGAGCAGCGACGGCTGGCCGGCGAGAGCCTTGGCGATGAAGGCGCGCTGCTGCTGGCCGCCCGAGAGCGTCCGCAACGGGAGATCGGCGCTGTCGGCGAGCCCGACACGCTCGATCGACTCGGCGACGATGGCGCGGTCGCGGCGGCGCAGCGGGCCGAGCAGCCCTCCCGACGCGAGCCGGCCTGCGGCGACGACCTCGCGCACGGTCGCGGGCGCGTCGACCCCGAGCTGCGAGCGCTGGGCGAGATAGCCGAGGGCGGAGCGGCCCGAGAATCTCGCCGCGGGCTCGCCGAAGAGGAGAGCTTCGCCCGACGCCGGCCGCTCGAGCCCGAGCGCAAGTCGCATCAGCGTCGTCTTGCCGCCGCCGTTCGGGCCGGCGATCGCGACGAACTCGCCCGCTTCGACGGCGAGGTTCACGTGCTCCAGCACGGGACTGCCCCCGTTGTAGGCGAACGAGACGTCGCGCAGCTCGACCGCTACCGGCATGCCAGTGCCTTCCGCAGCGCCGCGAGGTTCGCGCGCATGATCGAGAAGTAGTCCTCGCCCGCTCCGACCTCCTGCTCTGTGAGGCCCTCGAGCGGGTCGAGCACGGCTGTCTTCGCACCGACTTCGCGCGCGACGGTCTCCGCGAGACGGGGCGACACGAGGGCCTCGGAGAAGATGGTCGTGGCACCGACCGCTTGCACCTCGCGCACGACATCCTCCAGCTCGCGTGGGGTCGGCTCGGCCTCCGGCGCGATGCCCGTGATCGCCACCTGCTCGAGCCCGTACCGCTCGGCGAGGTAGCCGAATGCTGCGTGACTCGTGACGATCTCGTGGCGCTCGCAGTGGGAGAGGCCGCGGCGGAACTCGCCGTCGAGGACGCGAAGCTTCGCCGCGAAGCGCTCGGCCTCGGGGCGACGGTCGAGCTCTTCGCCGATCCGCTCTGCGATCGCCGCGTACCGGATCGGATCGAGCCAGACGTGAGGGTCTTTCGTCTCGCGCGGCTCGAGGAGGTCGACCGCGTGCGCGTTCGTCGAGTCGATCGCGTCCTCGAGGGCCGGCTGGAAGTCCTGTCCGAGGTAGAGGACGAGGTGCGCATCGGCGATGGTGCGGATGTCGCTGCCGGAGAGCTCGAGGTCGTGCGGCTCGACTCCGGCAGGGGTCAGGTTGCGGACGTCGATCCCCTCGCCTCCGATCTGCTGGGCGGCGAACGCCAGTGGGTAGAACGCGGCGACGACCTTTGTCCCTGTCGAGCCGGAGCTGCTGCCGCAGCCGGCGAGCGTCGCTGCTGCGATGAGAGTGAGAACGATTCTCGTCTTCACGCCTGGCACCGTAGCACGCCGATGAGAATCGCTATCATCTTCGGCATGGCAGCCGTCGGCTCCTGGCGCGAGCACACCGAGCACGCCCTCCGCGAGGCCGGCTTCCGGGCCGGCGGGGCGCGCGCCGCCGTCCTCGACCTGATGTCCGGTCAGGACTGCTGCGCGAGCGCGCAGGAGATCCACGCGAGCCTCCGTGTCGGCGGCCGGTCGGTGGGGATCGCGTCGGTCTACCGCGTGCTCGAGGTGCTCTCGGAGCTTCGTCTCGTCCAGCGCGTCGACGTCGGCGACGGGATCGCCCGCTTCGAGCCCGCTTCACCGGGCGGCGACCATCACCACCACGTGGTCTGCGAGGACTGCGGCAAGGTCGAGCCGTTCTCCGATCCTTCGCTCGAGCGCGCGATCGCGAGCGCCTCCGGCCGGCTCGGCTACAACGTCGACGCGCACGAGGTCGTGTTGCGCGGCGAGTGCGGCGACTGTCGTCAGCCGGACGTCGCGACGTCGAAGCCGACGTAGTTCTCGGCCAGCGACGTGGCCGCGGCGCGCGACGACGCCACGTAGGCGAGCTGCGAGAGCTGCAGCCTGGCATCGAACGGATCGCCGCCCGGGATCCGGTGGAGCATCGTCGTCATCCACCACGAGAAGTGCTCGGCCCGCCACACGCGCCGGAGCGCGTCGCGCGAATAGCTCGCGAGCGCAGATTCGTCTCCGTCCGCGTACCACGTCGCGAGTGCGGCCCCGAGGATCCGAACGTCTGCGACTGCGAGATTCAGTCCCTTCGCGCCGGTCGGCGGAACGATGTGCGCGGCGTCGCCGGCGAGGAACAGCCGGCCGTGCTGCATCGGCTCGACGACGAAGCTGCGCATCCCGGTCACGCCCTTCTCGAGGATCGGGCCTTCGTTGAGCGTCCAGCCGTCGAGCCCGAGTCGCAGGTGGAGCTCCTCCCAGATCCGTTCGTCGGGCCACTCGTCGAGGTCCTCGTCCGGCGCGCACTGGAGGTAGAGCCGCGTGATCTCCGGCGAGCGCATGCTGTGAAGCGCGAAGCCTCGCTCGTGCCAGGCGTAGATCAGCTCCTCGCTCGAGGGCGGCGCCTCGGCGAGGATGCCGAGCCAGCCGAACGGGTACTCGCGCGAGAAGACGTTCAGAACGCCGTCGGGGACGCTGTCGCGGCAGACCCCGTGGAAGCCGTCGCACCCGGCAACGACGTCACAGCCGAGTTCAATGTCTTCGCTCTCGTGCGTGTAGCGGACGACCGGATGCTCCGACTCGAGCTCGTGCACCGAGAGGTTCTCCACCTCGAACTGGATCGGCCGGCCGGTCTCGAGCCGCGCCGCGATCAGGTCTTTCACGACCTCCTGCTGCCCGTAGACCGTGATGTGACGGCCCGTGAGCTCGCTCAGGTCGATGCGGTGACGGGCTCCCTCGAACTGAAGCTCGAGCCCGTGGTGGGGGAGCCCTTGCTCGTGCAGGCGTCCGGCGACGCCCAGCTCGGTCAGCAGCTCGACCGTGCCGTGCTCGAGGACGCCGGCGCGCACACGGCTCTCGACGTACTCCCGGCTGCGCGCCTCGAGCACGACGGAGTCGATCCCTTCCCGGTGCAGAAGCTGTGCCAGCACGAGACCGGCGGGGCCGGCGCCCACGATGGCCACCTGAGTGTGGGCCGAGCTCATCCCGCCCGCTCGAAGAGGGCGGCCTGGCCCTGGCCGACGCCGACGCACATCGTGGCGACGCCGTAGCGCCCTTGCCGGCGACGGAGCTCGTGGAGCAACGTGACGACGAGCCGGGCGCCGCTCATCCCGAGCGGGTGGCCGATTGCGATCGCGCCGCCGTTCACGTTGACCTTCTCCTCGTCCAGACCGAGCTCGCGCACGACGGCCAGGCTCTGGGAGGCGAAGGCTTCGTTCAGCTCGACCAGATCGAGGTCGCCGACATCGATACCGGCGCGGGCCAGCAGCTTCCGCACCGCCGGCACGGGGCCGATCCCCATCACGCGCGGGTCGACGCCGGCAACGGCGCTCGCGACGAACGCTCCGAGCGGCTCGATCCCAAGAGCCGTGGCTTTCTCCTCGGAGGCGATCACGAGCGCCGCGGCGCCGTCGTTCAGGCCGCTCGAGTTGCCCGCCGTGACCGTGCCGTCCTTGCGGAAGGCCGGCTTCAGGCCCGCGAGCTTCTCCGCCGTCGTGTCGGGCCTTGGGTGCTCGTCGCGCTCGAGCCCGCCGGCTGGGATGAGCTCGTCCGAGAAGTCGGCGCTCGCCCAGCGCTGCTGCGAGCGCAGGGCGAACGCGTCCTGGTCCTCGCGCGAGACATCCCAGCGGTCGGCCACGTTCTCGCCCGTCTCGCCCATCGACTCGAGCGGGAACTTGGCCTCCAGGGCCGGGTTCGGGAAGCGCCACCCGAGGGTCGAGTCGTACATCGTCCGGTCGCCCCGCGGGAAAGCGGCATCGGGCTTGGCGGTCACGAGCGGCGCACGGCTCATCGACTCGACGCCGCCCGCCACGAAGAGGTCGCCGTCGCCTGCGGCGATCGCGTGGCAGGCGCCGACGACGGCGGAAAGGCCCGAGGCACAGAGCCGGTTCAGCGTCACGCCGGCCACCGAGTCGGGCAGGCCAGCCAGCAGCGCTGCCATCCGCGCGACGTTGCGGTTGTCCTCGCCCGCCTGGTTCGCGCAGCCGAGGTAGACGTCCTCGATCTCCGCCGGATCGACCCCGGACCGCTCCACAGCCGCCGCCACTGCGACTGCCGCCAGGTCATCCGGCCGCACTCCTGCCAGGCCGCCGCCATACCGTCCTACCGGGGTCCGCACCGCCGAGAGCACCACGGCGCGGCTCATGCCGGCTCCTCGGCCAGGACCTCCTGGGCGACCGCGAACGCGGAGTTGGCCGCGGGAACGCCGCAGTAGATGGCCGTCTGCAGGAGGACCTCCTTGATCTCGTCGGGCGTGACGCCGTTCCGGAGCGCGGCGCGGATGTGCATCGCGAGCTCTTTCTCGTGTCCGCCTGCGACGAGCGCGGTCAGCGTGATGCAGCTGCGAGTTCGCCGGTCGAGCCCCGGCCGCGTCCAGATCTCCCCCCACGCGTAGCGTGTGATCAGATCCTGAAAATCGGCCGTGAAGTCGGTCTTGCGCGCGATCGCTCGGTCGACGTAGTCGTCGCCGAGCACTTCGCGGCGCACCTCCATGCCTCGCTCGTGGCTGTCGCTCATGGGTTCTCCTCCGTCAGGTGGGCGAGCACGTGCTGCGTGAACGTCGACGGCTGCTCGGCGTTCGAGATGTGACGGGCTCCGGCGACCGTGACGTGGCGTGCGCCGGAGATGGCCGCTGCAAGCTGCTCGCCGCTCTCGGGCGGCGCCACGGGATCACCGTCCCCCGTGACGACGAGCGTCGGAGCTTCGATCGTTGCGAGCCGGTCGCGCAGGTCGACGTCGGCCAGCGCCTCGCAACAGCCCGCATATCCCTCGGCCGGTGTCTCGACGAGCATCGTGCGAAACGATTGCCGGAGCGACTCGGGCGCGAGCGGCGTGAACCAGCGGTCGAGAGCGGCGTCAGCGATCGCGGCAACACCCTCCGCGCGCACTGTCGCCGCACGCTCCAGCCACTGCTCGCGCGGCGGCAGGCTCGGTGCCGCGGAGCAGAGAACGAGGTGGTCGATCCGCTCCGGCGCTTCCGAGGCGAGCCACATGCCGACCATCCCCCCGATCGAGAGGCCGCAGAACGAGACTCGTTCGATGCCGAGATCGTCGAGCAGGTCGAGAACGTCTCGGCCCAGATCCGCGAGCGAATAGGGGCCGGGAGGCACAGGCGAGCGGCCGTGTCCGCGCCGGTCGTACCGGACGAGCCGGAACTGCGCGGTCAGCGGAACTACCTGCTGATCCCACATCTCGAGGGTTGTCCCGAGCGAGTTGCACAGCAGCAGTGGCGGAGCACCGTGCGGCCCGTCGAGCCGGTAGTGCAGCGTCACGCATCGACCTCGTTCGGCTGCCGCGAGCTCTCGTAGAGCGCGAGCGCGCGGTCGACGAGCCCGGCCGCGGACCCGAGATACGTGGAGGGGTCGAGAGCGGCATCGAGCGCCGCGGGCTCGAGACCCGTTCGTGCATCGGCGAGGAGCGCGTCTCGGAAGCTCGTCCCGGACGCGGCGGCGTCGCGCACGATCTCCTGCGCCTCCGCCCGGCCCAGCCGGTCCATGAGCAGGAAGGCGACTCGCTCGGCCATGACGAGGCCGCCGGTCAGATCGAGATTCTGGCGCATGCGGGTGGAGTCGACCTCGAGCGACTCGAGCGCGCCTGCGAGGGCGTGCAGCGCACCGCCGGTGTGCGCCAGCGCGCCGGACAGAGCGGCCCACTCGGCCTGCCAGGCGCCGGCCGCGCGCTCGTGCTCCTGTTCGAGCGACCCGACGAGCACGCCGGCATGAGCCGTGGCGAGCCGTGCGTTCGCGCGTGCGAGCGTCGAGCCGACCGGGTTGCGCTTCTGCGGCATCGTCGAGGAACGTCCCGCGCCTCGGCCTTCGGCCACCTCGCCGACCTCGGTCTGGGCGAGCAGGACGAGGTCGAGGCGCGATCTTCGAGGCGACACCGGCAGCGGTCGCGAGCGCCGCGCCGAGCTCGGCGATGCGCGTCCGGTTCGCGTGCCACGGCATCGTCGGCACCGGCAGGTCGAGCTCCCGCGCGTAGAGGTCGAGCAGCGAGATCCCGTCGTCGCCGAACCCGGCGAGCGTCCCGGCCGCACCGCCGAGCTGTGCAGCAAGCCGTTCCCGGGTCACCTGCTCCAGTCGCACGCGGGCCTCGACGATCGCAGTCAGCCAGCCGGCTGCCTTGAGGCCGAACGTCGTCGGAACGGCGTGCTGGAGGACGGTCCGGGCGACCATCAGCGTGTCGCGGTGATCGCGCGCCAGCGCTGCAGCGGCTGCCGCCACGTCGTCTGCCTCCGCGAGCACGAGCGCGAGCGCGCGCCGCGAAACGAGCATCGAGGCGCTGTCGACGATGTCCTGGCTCGTCGCGCCGCGGTGCACGTAGCGCGCCGCCTCGTCGCCGACCGCGCCGGCCAGTGCGCGAACCAGGGGCTCGGCGAGGTTGCCGACCGCTCGGCCTTCGTCCGCGAGCTGTTCGAAGTCGAAGCGCTCCGGGTCGCAGGCACCGGCGATCTCGGTCGCGACGTGCTCCGGCACCAGGCCGGCCGTCGCTCCGGCGTTCGTGAGCGCCCGCTCGGCGTCGAGCATTGCCTCGAGCCACGCCCGCGGTGAGACGGCGGCCCGGAGCTCGGCGGGGACGAAGAGGCCGTCGAACGCCGACATGCCGCGATCGTAGTGGTTCACGGCTCGACCGCTGTCATGGGCTCGAGATCCGCGTCGCCGATCGTCCAGCTCGCGGTCGCCTTCCACCCGGGCACGAGCTCCGCCAGCGTGATCGCGATCAGCGCGACCAGCGGCACGGTCCAGCCTCCGCTGACATCGCGGGCGAGGCCGAGAAGGGTCGGCCCGGCGGACGCGAGCAGGTACCCCGCCGAGAGGGTCAGCGCGGTCAACGCGGCGACGGCGGCTGCGCCCGCGCCGCGGAGAACCGGGAGGATCAACCCGAGCCCGAGCGCACCACCCTGGCCCAGGCCGATGACGATCATCCAGACCACGGCGGCTCCCGGCGCGAGGAGGAGGCCGAGGAACCCCGCCGCCGTGAACGCGACGACCACGAGCAGCATCGGCCTCTGGTTGCGAAGGCGGCTCGCGACGACGGGAACGAGCATTGCCGGGGCGACCTGGACCGCGCTCACGAGCGCCAGGAGCGATCCGGAAGCCGCCTTCGAGTAGCCCTCGTGCTGGAGGATCGACGGCAGCCAGGTGAGGCCGCAGTAGAACACCATTGACTGCAGGCCGAAGTACGCCGCGAGCGACCACGAGCGGGCAAGATTGTGAAAGCCGAACGACTGCGCGTGGCGAACCACCGTCCGCTCCCGCGCCGCCGGCGGCAGCCAGAGCACGGCCGCGACGAGCGCGGGCACGGCGAACACGGCGAGCGCGGCGCGCCAGCTGTTGTCGAAGAGACGCTCGAGCGGCACCGCCACTGCTGCCGCCGCGGCCGCTCCCAGCGGCAGCGCCATCGAGAAGGCGCCGGTGAGGCTGCCGCTGTGACCGGGGAAACGGACCCGGATCAGCGTCGGCACGGTCGTCTGGGCAATCGCAACGGCCGAGCCGGCGACGAGCGTCCCGGCGAACAGTCCGGCGGTTCCGCCGACTCCTCGGAGCCCGGTCCCGAGTGCGGTGAGGGCGAGACACGCTCCCAGGAGCCGCTCGATCGAGATGCGGCGGATGAGTGCGGGGGCGAGCGGTGCGAGCAGGCCGAAACAGAGGAGGGGCAACGTGGTCAGCAGGCCGGCGGCGGCCGCGGAGAGCCCGAGGTCGGCTCGCACGTCCTCGAGCAGCGGCGGCAGGCTCGAGAACACCGCTCGCAGGTTCGCGCCGAGCAGGACGACCGCGATAAAGAAGAGAATCCCGGGGCGTGCGGGGCGCCACTCGCCCTCGGACAGCGTTTGCCGTTCTGTCCCGACTACTGGAACGGTGTCGTGGATATTCGACATCCCGTGCGATATACAACACGCAATGGTCGTCCGAGGGGAGGTCGCGCGCGGCTCGGTGATCCCTGAACGGGGCGTGCCGTCTCGCACTGCCGGGCCGTCGGCGGCCGTCGACATCCTCCTGCCCCTGGCATCCGTGGCCGGCGCACTCGTGCTCTGGGAGGTCGTCGTGCGCACCGGGCTGGTCTCGGAGAACGACCTGCCTGCGATGAGCACCACGATGCAGGAGCTCTGGTCGCTGATGAAGACCGGCGAGTTCTGGAAGGACTTCGCCTACACGGTGCGCGGATGGGCTCTCGGCCTGGCGATCGCGACGGTGCTCGCCGTGCCGATCGGGATCCTGCTCGGCACGAGCGAGCTGGCCGGGCGCGCGCTACGGGTTCCGATCGAGTTCCTGCGGCCGATTCCCTCGGCCGTCCTGATCCCGCTCCTCTTCCTCACCATTGGCCCCTCGTTGAAGAGCGAGGTCTTCCTGGCTGCGTTCGGCGCGTTCTGGCCGCTGCTCGTGCAGACGATCTACGGCGTCCGGGATGTCGACCCGGTGGCAATCGACACGGCGCGTTCCTTCGGGCTAGGGCGCTACGAACGCCTCTACCGCATCACGCTTCCGAGTGCGATGCCGTACATCGCCACCGGCCTGAGGATCGCGTCGACCGTCTCCCTCATCCTCGCCTTCACCGCCGAGCTCTTCATGGGGACGCCCGGCCTGGGCCAGGCCATGAACTACGCGCAGTCGTACGGTCTGAACGACCAGTTGTACGCGCTCGCGATCGCAACCGGCTTCCTCGGGCTCGCAGTGCACTTCGTGATGGTCGCGCTCGAGCGGCGCGTGCTGCACTGGCATCCCTCGCAACGGGGCACCGCGTGAACCGGCGGCTCTACAACGGGGTCGCAATCGGCGCGGAAATCCTCGTGCCGCTGGCGATCCTCGTCGTCTGGCAAGCGTGGACGGTGCACGCAGACAGCCCCAACTTCCCGAGACTGTCCACGATCCTGGTCGAGTTCCACGACATGTGGTTGTTCTCGCAGTTCACGACGCACGTGGTGCCCAGCCTCGTTCGGATCGGCCTCGGTTTCGGGATCGCCGTCGTCGCCGGTGTCGCGCTCGGGATCCCGATCGGGCTTTCGAGCTGGACGCGCAAGCTGGCGATGCCGCACATCGAGTACTGGCGGGCGATGCCGCCGCCCGCGCTGCTGCCGATCTCGATCGTCCTGCTGAACGACATCGGCAACAAGCAGAAGGTCGCGTTCATCTCCTTCTTCTGCATGTTCCCGGTCCTGCTGAACACGATCGAGGGTGTGCGAAGCATCGACCCGACGCTCGTCGACACGATGCGCTCCTACCGCATCCCGCGGCGGGAGCGGATCCGGCGGATCGTCCTGCCCGGAGCGCTGCCGCAGATCGTCGCCGGGATGCGGACGAGCCTCGCGCTGGCCGTGATCATGATGGTGCTCGCCGAGTACTTCTCGAGCACGAATGGTGTCGGCTACGTCCTCCTGATCTCGAAGAACACCTTCGAGCTCGCGCCGATGTGGGCGGCGATCCTGCTGATCGGCCTGCTCGGCTACCTGTTGAACCTCCTCTTCCTGCTCGTCGAGCGACGGGCGCTCGCCTGGCACCGCGGCTGGCGCGCATCGACTCCCCTCTGACGAAGGAGCACCGGCCGCACATGCTGGAGATCAAGTCCCTGAGCAAGACCTACGGAAGCGGCGAGAAGGCGACTCGTGCGATCGGGGACGTCTCGTTCGCGGTCGAGGACCGGGAGTTCGTCTGTGTCGTCGGGCCGTCCGGCTGTGGGAAGACGACGCTGCTGAAGGTCATCGCCGGGCTGCTGCGGCCGACCGACGGAGAGGTGCTGCTGCGCGGTCGCCGTGTGACCGGCCCGCCCGAGGAGATGGCGCTGGTCTTCCAGGAGTACGGACGCTCGTTGATGCCGTGGACGTCGGTCCGGAACAACGTCCTCCTGCCGCTCCGGCACAAGAAGCTCAAGGGCGCCGAGCGAGCGCGGCTCGTCGAGGAGTCGCTCGTGGCGGTCGGGCTCGACGGCTTCGGCGACCACTTCCCGTGGCAGCTCTCGGGCGGGATGCAGCAGCGTGTGGCGATCGCGCGGGCGCTTGCCTATCAGCCGTCGATCCTGCTCATGGACGAGCCGTTTGCCTCCGTCGACGCCCAGACGCGCGGCGACCTCGAGGATCTCGTCCTGCAGGTGCGCGAGGAGTTCGGCGTGACGATCGTCTTCGTCACGCACGACATCGACGAGTCGGTCTATCTGTCCGACCGGATCGTCGTGCTCACGCACTCGCCGACTGAGGTGAAGGAGATCATCCCAGTGGGGCTGCCGTACCCACGCGACCAGATCGAGACGAAGGAGCTCGCCGACTTCGCGCACCTGCGCGCGCACGTCTACCGACTGATCAAGAGAGAGCAGGATCCCGTGCCACGGCTCGCCGCGGCGGAGGGTTGACCGATGGGGGAACCAGACGACTCACGAGGAGGAAGGGAATGACGGAAGACACAAAGGGCGGCCGGGGAGCGAGGCTCTTCGGACTCTCGGTCTCGGGTCTGCTTGCGGTCGTGGTGGCCTTCGGAGCCACCGCTGCGAGCGCACCAGCGAGGCCGCAGGAAACCGTGACGATCACGGTGAACACGCTCCCGATCGCAAATGCCCTGCCGATGGATCTGGGGATCAAGAAGGGGTTCTTCTCCGAGCAGGGGATCGAGATCAACAAGCGGGTGCTCCAGAGCGGGAACGACATCGTCCTCGCCCTCCAGAACAGCAACGGCGAGATCGGCTACGTCGGCTGGGTGCCCGCGATGATCGCCCGCACACAGGGGATCCCGGTGACCGCAATCGCCGCAAGCGAGGTCGAAGGAACCTCGGAGGCCGACAACTGGCAGAACATCCTCGTCAAGGGCTCCAGCTCGATCCGGACCCCCGCCGACCTCGCGGGCAAGACGATCGCGGTCAACGCCCTCAAGGGCGTCGGCGAGGTGGCGATCAAGGCGGCGATGAAGAAGGTCAACGTCGACCCGAACTCGATCAAGCTGCTGGCGCTGCCGTTCCCGGCGATGCGCTCGGCCCTGAACAACGGCCAGGTCGACGCGATCTGGACGCCCGAGCCGTTCCTGACGCAGGCGTTGACGATCGACGGCGCCCGCGTCGTGATGGCGCCGGGCCCGGTGCTGGGCCGCTTCTGGCCGAACGGGGGCTACGTCTCGCGCGACGACTGGGCCGCCCGCAACCCGGGCCTCGCCGGCAAGTTCCGCACGGCGATCAACAAGTCGCTCGCGTACGCCCAGACGCACCCGGAGGAGATCCGAGACCTCCTGCCTGCAGCGTCTCGGAACGTGCGGCTGCCGATCTGGAGCTCGGTTCTCGACCGCGAGCAGCTCCTGCAGCTCGCGAAGTACGCGAAGGAGTTCGGCGTCATCTCGACGCTGCCGAACATGACGAAGCTCTTCCCGAGCACGATCACCGGCGGCAAGGCGCTGCAGGGTGCGGTCGGCGACAACTTCATCCTGCTGCGGCTGGATGGCAAAGCCGTCACGCGCCTGAAGGCGGGCAACTACACGATCGTGATCGCCGACTCGTCGAAGACTCAGAACTTCACGTCTCGTCGGGCCGGGCGTGAACAAGGCGACGAGCCGGACCGGCACCGGCCGGTCGACCTTCGCGGTCGCGCTCAAGAAAGGTGTGTACACGTTCAGCTCGAGCGCGCGTCCTGCGCTCAAGAAGACCTTCAGGGTCACGTAGCCCTCCCGACACCCTGAAGCGAAGGAGGGCGCCCCCAGGGCGCCCTCCTTGTCTCTCTACGGGGCGAACGTCGTCGTCGGGGCGATCACGACGTCGAGGAGCAACGGCTCCTCGCGCCCGGCAAGGGTCGGGATCGCGTCGTCGAGAGCGGCCACCAGCTCCTCGTGGGTGGTCACGCGCTGCGCCGGGCAGCAGAACCCTCGTGCCAGCGCAGCGATGTCGATGTCGCCGAAGCCGGGCCACGGTCCCTCGTTTCCCGATCGCTCCGCGAGCCGGTCCATGATCACGTAGCCGCCGTTGGAGAGGATCACGTAGAGCACGCCCGCGCCGTAGTGGGCGGCGCTCCAGAGCGCCTGGATCCCGTACAGCGACGCGCCGTCTCCGAGCACCGCCACCACGGGCCGGTCCGGGAGCGCCATGCGCAGGCCGGCCGCCGCAGGGACGCCGAAGCCGAGACCGCCCATGGCTGCGCTGACGTAGCCGAGCGGACGGCGGGCGAGGAGCCGGTCGTGGATCTCGGGCCGGTCGACGGGCGCCTCCTCGAGGACGATTGCCTCCGCCGGCAGGCGCTCCGCGAGCGCGGCGAGCACGTGGCTCGCCGTGAGCGGCTCGCCGGGCTGCGGCGGAGCGGGGGGCGGCGGGGAGCGGAACTGTTGCGGCGGAGCGGCTTCGCGTTGCGGCAGCCGGCCGGCGAGAGCTCGGGCCGCCGCGGCGGGTGGCGCGAGAACCGCCAGCTCGACCGGGCTGCGGTGCGCTTCGGCGGGGTCTTCGGTGACAAGTGCCACGCGTGTGCCTTCGGCGGTGAAGCGGCCCGGAGTCCACGGCGACTGGCGGAACGCGCCCGCTCCGACGACCAGGACGACGTCGTGGGGCGCCAGTCGCTCGCGCAGGCGGGGGCGATCCGCCGGCAGCACGCCGGCGAACAGGCGATGGTCCTGGGGGAAGCCGGCGTGGGCGCCGAAGGATTCCTGGAAGACCGGTGCGACAAGCCGCTCCGCCAGCTCGATGAGCGCCTCCCACGTCTCGGGCCCGTCGGCGCCGGCGCCCACGACGAGTGCCGGCGAGCGTCCGCTCTCGAGGAAGGCCGCAAGCTCCGTCACCGCCGCCTCGTCCACGGCGTGCGCGCGCATCACCCGCCCGGCTGAAGCGTCCTCGCGCTCGAGGTCGGCTTCCTGCAGCCAGTCGTCCATCGGCACGATCACGAGCGCAGGGCCGCGGGAGGTGGCCGCTTCGTGGTACGCGCGGTCGATCGCGCCCGGAACATCCTGCGCCCGGACGGGCTCGTCGACCCAGACCGGGTAGTCGCCGGCGAGGCCGCGCAGGCGTCCTGCCAGGAAGGGCTCGAAGACGAGGTGCCGCCGGTCCTGCTGGCCGACGATGATCACGAGCGGCGCCCGGTTGACGCGTGCCGTGGCGATGCCGCCGACCGAGTTGCCGAGGCCGGCGGTCGTGTGGACGAGCACGAGCGCGGGCTCGCCGCGCCCGATCGCGTAGCCGGTCGCCATCCCGAGCACCGAGCCCTCGTGCAGCCCGAGCACGAACCGGAGGTCGTCGGGCAGGCCGGCGAGGAACGGCACCTCCGTGGAGCCGGGGTTCGAGAAGAGCGTCGTCAGCCCGCGCCGGCGGAAGACGTCGAACGTCGCATCACGGACGGTGCGCTCACGATCCCCAGACCTCGTCGGCGACCTCGACGATCAGGGCGAGCTTCGCCCACTGCTCGTCCTCGGTCAGCTCGTTGCCCTCGACCGTCGAGGAGAAGCCGCACTGCGGCGAGAGGCAGAGCTGCTCGAGAGGCGCGTGCTTCGCCGCCTCCTCGATGCGGCGCTTCAGCTCGTCCTTCGACTCGAGCTCGCCTCGCTTCGTCGTCACGAGGCCGAGCACGACCTGCTTGTCGCCCTTCGGCAGGAAGCGCAGCGGCTCGAAGCCGCCCGAGCGCTCGTCGTCCCACTCCATGAAGAACCCGTCCACCTGGAGCTCGTTCAGGAGCTCTTCCGCGACGAAGTCGTAGCCGCCCTCTGCCGCCCAGGAGGAGCGGAAGTTGCCGCGGCACATGTGGGTCGTCACGGACATCCCGGCCGGGCGCTCGGCCAGCGCTTCGTTGATGTGACGGATGTACTCGACGTGCTGGCGCTCGGGGTCGCCGCCGATCGAGGCGATGTAGTCCCGTTGATGCGGGTCGTTCATGTAGGCGAGGCTCGTGTCGTCGATCTGCAGGTAGGTGCACCCGAGCTCGCCGAGTCGGCTCACCTCGTCCCGGTAGGCGGCCGTCAGGTCGGACCAGAACTCGTCGAGCGTCGGGTATACGGCCGGGTCGATGGCCGCCTTGCCCCCGCGGTAGTGGACCATGCTCGGCGAGGGGATCGTCAGCTTCGGCAGGTTCGTGGTGACCGAGTTCTGAAGGAAGCGAAAGTCGTCCTCGAAGATGGTCTCCGAGACGCCGAGCTTCCCGACGATGTGCAGCGCGGCCGGCGTCCACTCGATGTCGCCGTCCTCGTTGTGGAAGGTGACGGCGATGTGGCCCGCTTCCTTGGTGATGCCGTCGAGCTGGTAGATGAAGTCCATGTGCCAGGAGGCGCGGCGGAGCTCACCGTCCGTCGCCGAGCGCAGGCCCACCTCCTCCTGCTTGCGCACGACCTCTTCGATGGACTCGTTCTCGACCTGACGGAGCTCCGCCGGGTCGATCCGGCCGTCGGCATGGTCGTCGCGCGCCTGCAGCAATCGGGCCGGGCGGAGCAGGCTGCCGACGTGGTCGGCGCGAAACGGGGGCTTCGTGCGTTCGCTGATGATCGTTCTCCTTGGAGTCGTAGGTGGTCAGAGGTCGAAGAAGCCGGTTGCGGCGTCGCCCTGGAGGTGGATGTCGAAGCGATAGCCGTCGCCGGAGCGCACTGCAACCATTGTCTCGTCCTCGGCGTCACCGTCGAGGTAGAGCCGGGTGACCGCCGCCCTTCAGGAGCCCGCGGGCGAACACCATCAGCTCGAACCGGCGCGCGTCTGCCGGCACGAGGAACGAGAAGCGGCCCTCTCCGTCGGTGGGGCAGCGGCCGAAGCCGTGCTCGGAGCTCCAGAGCTCGAGCATGCCATCTTCGATCGGCGCGTTCTCGCCGTCGAGAAGCCGGCCCTCGATCCGGATGCTGCCGTTGGGCAACTCGTTCTGCGGCTCGGCGCAGAGCCCGATGCGGAAGAACGGGCCGGCCGTCTGCGAAGGCGTCCTCATTCCTCGAACGGCGTCGATCGCAGGATGATGTCCCACTGGAAGCCCAGGGCCCACTCGGGCTGCGTCGTCTCCATGTCGAACCGGGCGATCAGGAGCTCGCGAGCCTTCGAGTCGCGGACGGAGTTGAAGATCGGGTCGTACGGGAACAGCGGATCGCCCGGGAAGTACATCTGCGTGACGAGCCGCTGCGTGAACGCGCGGCCGAAGACGGAGAAGTGGATGTGCGCCGGCCGCCAGGCGTTCGGGTGGTTCTTCCACGGATAGGCGCCGGGCTTCACCGTGACGAAGCGGTAGCGGCCCTCGTCGTCGGTGATCGTCCGCCCGGCGCCGGTGAAGTTCGGATCGAGCGGGGCGGGATGCTGGTCGACCTCGTGGAGATAGCGGCCGGCCGCGTTCGCCTGCCAGACCTCGACCAGCGCATTCCGGACCGGCCGGCCGTCGTCGTCGAGGACGCGACCGGTGACGATGATTCGCTCGCCGAGCGGTTCGCCGGGGTGCGTGGACGTGAGATCCGCGTCGCCGGGCGAGACCGTGTCCTCGCCGAAGACGGGCGCGGCGAGCCGATGGAGCTCCTCGGGTAACGGCACCAACGCCCGCGAGGGAGCCCGGGCGACGGTGGAGCGGTAGTCGGGATAGAGGTACGGCGGATCGACCTCGGTCACGCTTCGCCCTCAGTCATGAGTCAGTCAGGGCTTCGAGCGCGCGAAGCGCTGTCAGCTCGGCCTCGGTGGGCGGCGGCGTCACGCCCAGATCGTCGGCCACGCGCAGATCCCAGCCGGTCGCCTCGCGTGCCTGGTCGACGTCGACGCCCGGGGTGAACCGACGTCAGCGTCAGCTCCCGTTCCTCGCCCCGCGGCTCGAGGATCCCGAGGTCGGTGACGACGGTGGAGACCGAGCCGCCCGCCGAGGTGCGGAAGTCGAGCTCCGAGACGAAGGTGCGCAGGCTCTGGCGGAGCATCACGAACACCTCCTTCGCGGAGGTCGCGATCTCCGGGGCGCCGCCCGCGCCGGGCAAGCGCACCTTGGGGTTGTCGTACGGGCCGATCACGGTGCTGTTCAGGTTCGCATGCCGGTCGATCTGCGCTGCGCCGAGGAAGCCGACGTCGATGCGGCCGGCCTGGAGCCAGTAGGCGAAGATCTCGGGCACCGAGACCACTGCATCGGCGGTGTCCGCCAGCTCGCCGTCGCCGATCGAGAGCGGGAGCCGCGTCGGCTTGGCGCCGATCGTGCCGCTCTCGTAGACGAGCACGAGTCCCGGGGCGCTCGTCCGCCTGGCCAGGTTGGCCGCCTGGGAAGGCAGGCCGATGCCCACGAAGCAGACCATCCCGTCGCGCAGGAGCCGTGCGGCCGAGACGGCCATCATCTCGTCGGCCGTGAAGGTCAGCGTTGCGCTCATGCGGCGACCTGCAGCGAGGCGTGGTACTCGTCGACGTCGGCTGTCTCGAGGACGTGGTGCCGCATCCAGTCCAGGAACACGTCGCGGTCCCTGCTGATCGCGTCCCACTCGAGATAGAAGGCGTTGTCGCGGTCGTAGTAGTCGTGGGCGTAGGAGGGATGTGCCCCGCCGGGAGCGACGCACACCGCATCGAGCGCCCACGAGGGGATGACGACGCCGCCCGGCCGCAGCTCGAGCTCCGGAACGATCTCCTCGACCGTCACGATCGCGCGCTGCGAGGCGAGCACCGTTTCCTTCTGCACGCCGGTGATGCCCCACATCTGGACGTTCCCCGCCTCGTCCGCCTGCTGGGCGTGAATGACGCCGACATCGGGGCGAAGTGCCTTCACGGCCGCGAGCTCCTCGCCCGTGAAGGGGCAGGTGACACTCGCGATCGAGGCCGTTTGCTCGGCCAGTTGCGTTCCGGTGTACCCCCGGAGCACTCCGAACGGGAGGTTCGCCGCTCCCGCCGCGTAGCGGGCGGCCATGCCCGCGTGTGAGTGCTCGTCGAGCTCGAGCGGCGCCGGCCAGCCAGACTGGACTGCGTCGCGGAACCGGTGGAGCGAGCCGACGCCCGGGTTCCCGCCCCAGGAGAACACGAGCGCGCGGGCACAGCCCATCCCGATCAGCTGGTCGTAGACGATGTCGGGCGTCATTCGCACCAGGGTCAGCTCGCGCCGCCCCTGTCGAATCAGCTCGTGACCTGCGGCATGCGGGATGAGGTGCGTGAAGCCCTCGAGCGCCACGACGTCACCGTCGTGGACCAGCTCGCCCACGGCCTCGGCCAGCGAGACGCGCTGGCCATCGAAACGAACCTGGCCATCAGAACGGGAACGGATGCGAGCCGCTCTGCACCGTGATCCACCGGAGCTCGGTGAACTCGTCGACCACCGCAGAGCCGCCGAACCGTCCGAAGCCGCTGTCCTTGACGCCGCCGAACGGCACCTGCGGCTCGTCCCCGACCGGTTGGTCGTTGACATGAACGATCCCGGCGTCGATCTGCAGCGCCAGCGCGAGCCCGCGGTCGGCGTCCTGCGTGATGATCCCCGACGACAGGCCGTACGTGGTCGCGTTCGCGAGGTCGACCGCGTCCTGGGCGCTGCCGACGACCTCGATCGACGCCACCGGCCCGAACGTCTCGAGCTGTGCGAACTCGGAGTCTTCCGGCACGTCGGTCAGGAGAGTTGCCTGGAAGCACGGCCCCTCCGCCTCGCCGCCGGCGAGCACCTTGGCTCCCTTGGAGACTGCGTCCGCGACCCGGTCCTTGACCATCTGGAGCGCGCTCTCGTTGATCAGTGGGCCGATGATCGTGTCGTGCTCCTTCGGATCGCCGGCCTTGAGGCCCTTCGTCTTCTCGGCGAGCTTCGCGATGAACGCGTCGGCGATCGGCTGCTCGACGATGATCTTGCGAGCCGACATGCAGATCTGACCCTGGTGCAGGAACGCGCCGAACGCTGTCGCGTTGACCGCGTAGTCGAGATCCGCATCGGCGAGCACGATCAGCGGGTTGAGGCCGCCGAGCTCGAGCAGGATCGGCTTCAGGTTCCTGCCCGCCGCCTCCGCCAACTTGCGTCCGGTCCCGGTCGAGCCGGTGAAGTTGAGCTTGCGCACATGCGGGTTCTCGACCAGTTCGTCGCCGATCGGGCCGGCCTCTCCTGGCGCGTGCGTGACGATGTTCAGGACGCCGGGCGGCAGGCCGGCCTCGGTGAAGATCTCGCCCCAGATCAGCCCGCCCACGACCGGTGAGAGCTCGGACGGCTTCAGGACGACCGTGTTGCCGAGTGCGAGCGGCGCCGCGATCGAGCGTGCGGACAGAATCAATGCGGCGTTCCACGGCGCGATGGCGCCAACGACGCCGACCGGGCGCCGCAACCCCATCGAGAACGCGCCCGTGTCGGAGGGGATCACCTGGCCGAGCGGGGCGTAGGCGAGCGCCGCCGTCTGCCGGAGCAGGCCGGGCACGAAGACGTGCGCCTGGAACATCGCGAATCCAAATGTGCTGCCCGTCTCGCGCGCGAGCAGCGACACGATCTCGTCCTGCCGCGCTTCGAGGATGTCGGCGGCTTTGAGGAAGATCCCCTGGCGCACTGCCGGCGGCGTCTTCGACCACTCCGGGAACGCGGCCTGCGCAGCCGCGACGGCGCGCGCAGCATCCTCGCGCCCGCCCGCGGCGACGTCGGCAACCGTCTCGCCGGTGAAAGGATCGCGCGACTCGAATGTGCCCCCGCCGGCGGCATCCACCCACTCGCCGCCGATGAACTGACGGCCCTCCGAGGCGCCGGTCTGCGCCTTCTCCTGCTGCAGCTCCATCGTGTCCTCCTTCGTCGGCGGGTCCAATCGACCCTATCAACCTGTTCGAGTTAGCAAAACGTCATCCCGGCTAGCGGAACACTTCATTGCAACCCGGCTTCGCCCCCGAGAGGAGCTCCGGAAAGGACGAAACGTCCGTGCAGGATGGCATCGGGAGCGCGTTCGGGCGGGCAGTTCCGCGCCTCGGCTTCGGTCGAGATGCCCGTGAGCACGAGGGCCGCGGCCGCGCCTGCGCGGCGAGCCATGGCGATCTCGAGTGAGAGGTCGTCGCCGACGACCGCGGTGCGGCTCGCCGGTACCCCGAGCACGCGCGACATCTCCTGCAGCGCGGCCGGCGACGGCTTGCCGAGCGTCAGCGCCCGGCGGCCCGTCGTCTGGCGGATGCCGGCCACCACGGCGCCGGACCAACCGGGTGCAGGACCGCCGTTGACGGAGAACGTCCGCGCCGTCGACGTCGCGAGGAGCGGAGCGCCCGCCCAGACGGAATCGCACGCCGCACGGAGGGCGTCGTACGTCAGCACCTGGTCCCAGCCGACGAGGACGACGTCTGCGACGCGAGGCTCGGAGCCCTCGATCACCGCGATGCCGCGCTCTTTCAGCGGCGCGACGACCCCGGGCGCTCCGAGGACGAGCACGGTCTTGCCGGGATGACGACGTTCAATCCAGCCCGCCGCGACGACGGCAGGGTTCATGAACTCCTCGTCCGTGAGCGTGAAGCCCACGGTGCGCAGGTCGGCGGCGTAGTCGGCGGGCGGGCGGCCGGTGCCGTTGGTGAAGAAGAGGACGGGCCGGCCGCTCGCCCGGACGCGCTCGACGGCCTCGACGGCGCCGGGAATCGCGGTGGCGCCACGGACGCTGTTCGGATCGTGCGTGTGAAGGAGGGTCCCGTCCACGTCGAAGACGACCGCCTCGACTCCGGAGAAGGCAGTCATGCGGCGCGTCCCCGGCGGGCTCGTAGCCGCAGTCCGGGCCGCTCGATCACGACGTCGTCGAGAGACCGCGCGACCAGCCCTTCCACGAGCGAGCGCAGCGGATGTCGGTCCGGCGGGAGTGGGCGTCTCCGGGCGGACGGGACGATCGCCTCGACCTGCTGCTCCGGCAGCATCATCCGCAAGAGCAGCTGCTCGTCGCTGATGGCGTCGCCGTAGCGCGCGCGGGCTGCCTCGAGTCCCATTCCGTGCTCTTCGCCGGCGAGCTCTTCGGCTCGCGGCGAGGCGCTGCACCCGGGCCTTCAGGTCGGGATCGATCTCACCGGCAGGCGGGCCATACTGGCCGAGCACGTAGCGGATCACCTCGTCCGGGAGCCGCGACCAGCGCTCTTCGCCGGTGACGTTCAGAAACGCCTGGACGCCGACGAACTGCGACAGCGGCGTGACCATGATCGGCCAGCCCAGCTCTTCGCGAACGCGGGGTAGCTCGTCGAGGATGTCGTGCCAGCGATGCTCCATGCCGATCTCCGCGAGCTGGCGGCGGAGCGTCGAGGTCATCCCGCCCGGCAGCTGGTGCTTGTAGACGGAGACGTCGTACTCGACGGGAGCGCCGACGGGCAGATCGAGCTCGGCTGCAAGGCTCGTGAAGTAACGCGAGACCTCGTGCAGCGCGTCGTCGTCGAGGTCGACGCGAAACCCCTGCTCTCGCAGGTTCGCGATCGTCTGCTCCGCCGAAGGCTGCGACGTGCCGTTCGCGAGCGGCCTCGCTGCGGTGCAGAGGTACGAGGCGCCCAACTCGGCGGCTTCGACGTAACAGGCTGCGCCCATCGTCGCCGTCATGTGTGAGTGGACCTCGAGCGGCAGGTTCGGGGCGGCGGCCCGCAGCGCCGGCACCAGCGTGCGCACCCGCTCCGGGGTGAGCAGCCCACCGGGATCCTTCAGGTTCAGGACATCGACGTGAGGGCTCGCGGCGATGGCACGCGCACGCTCGGCGTAGTAGTCGTCGGTGTGGACGGGGCTGATCGAGTAGACGAGACCGACCACGACCTCTTCGGCTCCCTCGTCTCTCACGATCTCGGCGATCGCAAGGTCGGTCGTCACGTCGTTCATCGACTCGGCCACCCAGATCCGGCGGACACCGTTCCGGATCACGCAGGCCAGTGCCAGTCGCATCACGTCGACCGGCGCCCGCCACCACGCCATGAAGCGCATCCCAGGGGTGATGAAGCCGAGCCTCGTCTCGGGCATCAGGTCGCGGACGACCCGAATCCGCTCCCACGGGTCCTCCCGCTGCCAGCGAACCGCCATCGCCATGTGGGTGGAGCTGGTGAAGTCGACGGCATGGAAGCCGACCCGGTCGAGGACGGGCGCGATCTCGGCGATCATCGGCGTGGAGAGGGCGTTTGCGCTCCAGAGGCTCTGATGGCCGTCGCGCACGGTCGTGTCGACGAGGCGGACCTCACGGTCAGGCATCGGGCTCGATCCTGAAGAGGACGTCCCCGTACCCGACCGCCGCGCCGTTCTCGACGCAGACCTCGGCCACTGTGCCTCCCAGCGGCGCGTCGATGCTGTTCATCAGCTTCATGACCTCGATGATGCAGAGTTGCGCGCCCCGGTCGACCCGGCTTCCGACCTCGACGAAAGGCGGCTCACCGGGGGCAGGCGCGCGGTAGACGGTGCCCACGACGGGTGCCGGCACATCCACGAGGCCCGAGCGCACGGCTGGTGTCGGCTCGGGTGCGGCTCCGGCCCCGCGACGGCTGAACCGAAGGCTGAACCGCGGTGTCTCGAGCTCGAGCTCGTCGAACTCGGACTCGTCGATCAGCCGAAGGATCTCCTTCACGTCCTCCGGGCTCAGCTCGGAGCCCTCGCTCACTGCTGCCTCTCCCTCTGTGAGCCGCGGAGGAAGGTGGCGGCGATCGCCGAGAGCGCGTCGGGTGCGACGGCCGGCCGCGTGCGGCGTTTCTGGCTCCACACCGTCTCCGGCCTGCTCTGAAGCAGGAAGACCTCGCCGAGTCGGCGGTCGATCGCCCACTCGAGATCCTGGTGACGGCCGTAGTGGGCTTCGACGCGACGCCCGAGCTCCACGAGCGACGCGATCTCGGCCGGCTCGAGGCACAACCTGGCGCGGCGGTCGGAGTCGACGCTGATCAGCTCGGTGCCGTCCCCGCTCTCCGCCGCGACGCACTCGATCTCCTTCGCGCCGACGACGCTGCGGACGACCTCGCGCGTGACCTTCGAGACGAGGTACGAATCGGGAGTGACCTCACCGCCGACGACGGGCGTACCCAGGCCGTAGCTCGCGTCGATGGCGATCGACGAGGGATCGCCGCTGACCGGATTGAGCGTGAACATGACGCCTGCCACACGGGCGTCGACCATGAACTGGACGGCGACGCTCATGCCTGCCCGAGCGTCGGCGTGCTGGGCGCGGTAGGCGGTCGCTTCCGGGTTGAAGTAGCTCGCCCAGCAGCGCTGGACACCGCGCAGCACCTCTTCGAGCCCGCTCAACCAGAGGTACGTGTCCTGAACGCCTGCGAAGCTGGCGTCGGCGGCGTCCTCGGCGACCGCGCTGGAGCGGACGGCCACCGGCGGCTCGTCGCGGCCGACTCGGCGTCCCAGCGCGGCGTATGCGGTCGCGATCTCGCTCGCGACCTCGGGCGGCATCTCACGGGCCACGCAGCGCTGCTCGGTCGTCGCCCGGCTGGAGGACGTGGTCGAACGCGAGGGCGGTGATCGCGAAGCCCGGCGGGACGGGGAACCCCGCCCGCAGCAGATCCCCGAGATGCGCGCTCTTGCCGCCGACGAGCTCGACCTGGTCGAGGCTGAGCTCGTCGAACGGGATCGTGAACCGGGACGTCGTCATCAGCTCAGGATCGTCACCATGCCGGTGTTGCCGTCGACGCGCACCCGGTCGCCGGTCTTGATCGTCGAGGTTGCGTTGCCTGTGCCGACAACGGCCGGCAGGCCGTACTCGCGGGCGACGATCGCCGCGTGAGACATCATCCCGCCGATGTCGGAGACGGCGGCCGCGATCTTCGGGAAGACGGGCCCCCAGCTCGGAGCAGTGACCGAGCAGACGAGAATCTCGTCCTGCTGGACGGTGCCGATGTCGTCGACGCTCCTGACGACGCGGGCGACGCCTTCCACGACTCCCGGCGAGGCCGCGTAGCCGCTCACGTCGCCGACGCCGTCGCCGCCGCCTGCCGTGGCGGCCCAGGCGTGCAGCCTGTCTGCAGTGATGCCCCAGAGCAGCTGCACGGTCGGGTCGCTGATCACCTCCGGCACCGTGCCGAGCGCGGGCGGCGGGTTCCACTCGGCGAGCTTGGCGAGGATCTCCTTCCGCCGTGCCACCCGCGGCGGCCAGTACAGGGTTCCCCGGCCCGGCCTGCCGCCGGACCAGGCGAGGCCGAGGTCGAAGAGAGCCTCGTGCACCTCGTGGATGTTGAGGAAGAAGACGTCGTCCGCCTCCTCGAAGAAACCCTGGTCGACGAAGACCTGGCCGATCTCGCGCATCTTGTTGAAGAAGAGCGAGGTGCCCCAGTGCTCGATGAAGAACTTGTGCCCTTCCGCGTGGGGAAAGACGTGGCGGCAGAGCCCGAGCATCTCGTCGAACTGCACGCGCTCCTCGTCGGTAGGCAGCAGAGCCGAGTACTCGGAGGCGATCCGGTCTCGCTCGGCGAGCAGCTGCTCCTTCGGCCGGTCGAGGCTTCGTCCCTCTCCGAGCTGCCGGATGTACCCGCCGATCGCAGCGAACGGCAGCCTCGGGTCGTCGGCCCACGCTCGATGGTGGTGGTAGAAGCCGTCGCCGGTGGACATGTAGAACCACGGGTGCTGCCGCGACTCGAGGTCGGCGATCCACTCGCGGCCCGCTTCCGACTCGCTCAGCTCGGCGAGGATCTCCTCGTGGGAGCGTCCGTCTGTGAAGGCACCGTCCACGTGCTTGTCGAGCGCCGAGCGCGCGAGTGCCTTCAGCTCGTCGTCGGGCCGGAACATGGTCGTGTCGTAGCCGGCGATCATCTGCGTCATCGTCTGCATGCCCATGTCCGGGAACGCGCCCTGGCAGAACTGGAAGAACGTCAGGTAGGCGCCGTAGGCGAGCAGGAGCAGCTCGAAGTGGAGCTGGTTGAGCTCGTTGTAGAGCTGCAGCGTCCGGTCGTATGAGCGCATCAGCCGGTAGTTCGAGCCGAGCTTGTGGTCGTGGATCACCTCCTGCTCGTCCTCGAGCTCGGGCAGCTTCGGCACCTCGAGCGCCGTGAGCTCCTCGATCCGCTTGTCGACCTCGGCCTGCCAGCGATTGACGAGCGAATCCCAGTTGGCGTAGTAGAAGCCGATCCGCGGCAGGAAGACCTCGAGCCGCTTCTCGATCTCGGCCGGGTCGGTCACCTCGTTGGAGGTGATGTAGATGTAGCCGTTGACGACGCGGTGCTCGATGCCGAGGACGGTCGGGATGGAGAAGACGCGGCCCTGGTAGAGCCCGATCGACTGATAACACGAGCCGCCGGTGATCATGTCGAACGCGGGCATCGGCTCGGGGAAGTGCATGCCGTTGTAGAACCAGAATCGCTTCTCTTCCTCCTCGCGCCGTGCGGGGTCGAAGAGGAGGTAGTACGGATACATCTCCTCCCAGCCCTCGGCGCCCGCCGGCGTGGGCACGTCGTACGGGCTCTGGAAGCCGGTCTTCGGCAGCACTTCGCTCATGGTCTCCCTCTCGAGTCATTGGGGGGCGGGGCGGGTTCGGCAATCTCCACCGAACCGCAGACGTTCACAATCGCAGCCGCAGCCGCAGCCGCCTCGGCTTCGTGGAAGCGGCGGGCGACGAGCTGGATCCCGTTCGGCAACGCCAGCGAGGGCAGGCTCAGCAGGTTGACCCAGACGACGTCGCGCATGTGGTCGAAGAGGTCGCGTGTCGCGTCGAGATCGAGGTACTGGTCGAAGTCGAGGGGCGGCGTCTTCATGCCCGCGACGGGTGCGACGACGAGGGGGTGCTCCTCCATCGCCGTCGCCGTCGCCTGGGCGGTCTGGCGCCGCTCGACGACCGCACGCATCCACGCGGAGATGCTGTCACCGAGGTCGAAAAGGCCGAACTGCGCCTCGATGTGCTGGCGGTTGCTGTCGGCGATCAGGCCGTCCCACTCCGGGAGCGACGTGTGAAGCAGCTCGGTGCCGACGAGCTCGGCCCACAGCTCCGGTGCGCGGGCGGCATTCGGGATCCCGCCTTCGACGATGCGATAGCCGGCCTCCTCCAGCGCTGTGCAGACAAGGTCGAGCTCGTGTTCGACCTCGGGCTCGACGATCGCTCCCGTCTCGCGCGTCATCCGGAGCACTGTGGTCGCCCGCCGCTTGGGGCCGGGCTCGGGCGCTGCCACGGGAAGGCTGGTCGGATCGCGTGGGTCCGGGCCGGCGAGCGCGACGAACGCGGCCCAGAGGTCGTCCAGGGTGCGGGCGAACGGCCCGGGCGAGTTCATCAAGTCGAGCGTCATCCCACCCAGCTCGGGGTCGAGCGCCTGGACGTGGGGCACGCGGCCCGCCGATGGGCGCAGGCCGTAGACGCCGCAGAAGCTTGCAGGGACGCGAATCGACCCGCCGTAGTCGGCGCCGAGGCCGAGCGCGGCCATCCCGGACGCCACCGCCGCCGCGTCCCCACCGGACGAGCCGCCGGCCGTGAGGCTCGTGTCGCGGGGATTTCGAGTGGCGCCGTAGAGGTCGTTGACGGTGTTCCAGCGGATCTGGAAGTCGGGCTGGTTGCACTTGCCGACGACGAACGCGCCCGCGTCGAGCAGCCGCTGCACCACCGCGGAATTGCCGGGAGAGCGCCGGTCGGCATAGGCGCGGACCCCCTCCGTGTGCAGCATCCCTTCGACGTCGAAGTGATCCTTGATCGCGACCGGAACGCCGTCGAGCGGCAGTGCCGTGCGCGCCTCGTGGTCTCGGTCCGCCGCCTCGGCGGCGGCGAGGGCCCTGTCACGGTCGACGCCCTCGACGACGGCGTTCACGAGCCCGTTGACGGCATCGATCCGGTCGAGGTGCGCCTCGAGCACCTGCCGTCGGCTGACCTCCCGCGCGCGGACACGGCGGACGAGCTCGAGCGCGCCGAGTTCGTACAGCTCAGGCATCTCGGTGCATCCTCATACACGGCGGCTCCGTCCCGCAAGTCGAGACGTCGTGTCCCGAAGTTTGGAACGTGCTAGCGTCGGGAGCCCGGTGACAACTACCGATTCGACCCGGCAGGCCACGTGGTCGCAGTCGCTCGAACGTGGCCTCGCGATCCTGTCGGCCTTCGGGTCCGACAAGTCGACGATCGGTGTCAGTGAGCTCTCGCGGGAGCTCGAGCTTGAGCCGCAGCACGACCCATCGCTACATCGCGACGCTGACGTCGCTCGGGTACCTGCAGCAGGACGCGGAGACGAAGCGCTACCGGCTCGGTCCGCGTGTCCTCGACCTGGGCTTTGCGGCGATCAACTCGATGGACATCCGCGAGATCTCGGTCCCGCACCTGCAGGCTCTGAGTGACGCGACCGGGTTCACCGTCAACATGGCGATTCTCGATGGGCCCGACGTGGTCTACATCGAGCGGTGCCGGACGTCCCGCTCGCGGCAGCGCGAGATCGACCTGAACCTTCACGTCGGCTCCCGCCTGCCCGCCTACTGCACGGCCATGGGCAAGGCGCTGCTCGCGTTCGTGCCGGCCGAACGGTTGGAAGAGATCCTCGACCAGACCGACCTGATCGCGCGCGGCCCGAACACGATCGTCGATCGGGCCGCGCTGCGAGCGGAGATGGAGCGGGTTCGAGCGTCCGGCGTGGCGGTGAACAACGAGGAGCTGGCGTACGGGCTCCGCTCGATCGCCGCTCCGATTCGCTCCAGGTCGGGAGACGTCGTTGCCGCGCTCAATCTGGCCGTTCACCGTTCCATGGTCTCGATGGACGACCTGATCGAGCGCCACGGGCCGGCTGTCAAGCGCACGGCCGATGCGATTTCCGGCGAAATTGGACACCGCTCGCCGACCTAGGCTGGCCCGGCGTGTAGCGTTTTGGAGCCAAGGCCGCCGCTCGTCACCCGATCGCCGACCGATGAGTTCGGGGGCTTCAGCCGGTCTTAGTTCGAAAACCTGAGCGACGAGGGGGCAGATCGATGACCGAGCACGACGGGGGAACCGGCAGCAACAGTGGGAACGGGGGCGACGCCTCAGACCGGCTCGCGGCCCACGAACGTCTCTCCACCGGCGCGCTTGCGCGCTGGTACCGAGCCTGCGCGAGCCATCCGCGGCGCGTTTTCCTGAGCTGGGTCGGCATCGTCGTCGTTCTGATCGCCCTCCTCGTGACGGTCGGCGGCGGCCTGAAGGACGAGTTCACCATTCCGGGCTCGGAGACGCAGAAGGCGACCGACCTGATCGAGTCGGAGTTCGCGTCGGAGCAGGGCGGGGTGCTGAACGTCGTGTTCGCCGCACCTTCCGGCCAGCGACTGGACAGTCCCGAGAACAAGAAGGCAGTCGAGGACGCGGTCGCGAAGCTCAAGTCCTCGGAGTTCAAGCCGACCGCGGACAAAGCAGGGATCGAGAGCGTCAGCGATCCGTTCGACCCGAACAGGTTCTCGGACAACGGGCGGATCGCCTATGCGGAAGCCCAGTTCGATCGGGTCATCTACGACAAGGATCGCGCGGCCGTCGTCGCCGTCCAGGACGCAGTGCGCGAGGCGGTCGAGCCGGCCGGGCGTCACGGTCGAGTTCAACGGCGACGCCGAGTTCCCGCCGATCGAGCAGGGACCACAGGAGCTGCTCGGCCTGCTGGCGGCGCTGATCGTCCTGATCGTCGTGTTCCGCACCTTCGTGGCCGTGTCGATCCCGATCCTGCTCGCGCTGACGGCGCTGGCGACGGCGTTCGTCCTGCTCTTCATCCTCGCGGGCCTGACCGACATCAACACGATCACGCCGCTCCTCGTATCGATGATCGGGCTCGGTGTCGGCATCGACTACTCGCTGTTCATCGTCACCCGCTTCCGGCAACTCCTGCACGAAGGGCTGTCGCCGGTCGACGCCGCCTCCGAGGCCGGATCCTCCGCAGGCCGTGCAGTGCTCTTCGCCGGCCTGACGGTCGCGATCTCGGTCACCGGCCTCGCCTTCTTCGGCCTCGACTTCGTCACCAAGCTCGGGATCGGCTCGGCGCTCGGCGTCCTGACGACCGTGGCGATCGCGAACTCGTTGCTGATCTCGGTGCTGGCGAAGCTGGGGCACAAGGTCGACCGGTGGAAGGTGCCCTTCCTGCGCCGGCTCGACGACTCGGAGGAGGCGCGGGAGAAGACTCCGATCGCCCGCTGGGGCCGCTTCGTGACCGCGCACGCGAAGGTCGTGTTCCCGCTCGTGCTGATCCTGGTCCTGGCGCTCGCAGGCACGTCGTCGCTCGTCCGTCTCGGTGCGTCCGACCAGGGCACCCAACCCAAGGAGCAGACTGCCCGCCGCGCCTACGACCTCCTGGCGGAGGGCTTCGGGCCCGGCTTCAACGGCCCGATCCCGATCGTCGTCGACGTGAACGGCGACCAGCAGGCGCCGGAGAAGATCCACGACCGCGTGCAAGGCCTGCCGGGTGTGGCGTCCGTGGGCGAGCCGCAGTTCAACGACGAGAAGACAGTTGCGCTCGTGTTCGTCACGCCGACGTCCGCGCCGCAGGACGAGGCAACGGGCGAGCTCGTCGACCGTCTGCGGAACGACGTCGTGCCGGTCGCGACCGAAGGCGGCGACTCGGTCGCCTACGTCTCCGGCCAGACCGCGGCGTTCAAGGACATCGCCGAACGGATCATGGAGCGTTTGCCGATCTTCCTGCTCTACATCATCGGCGTCACCTTCCTCGTCCTCGCGATGGCCTTCCGGTCGATCGTGATCTCGCTGACGGCGGCGATCACGACGATCATGTCGGCGTTCGTCGGCTTCGGCGTCCTGACGCTCGTGGTGCAGGAGGGCCACCTCATGGGCCTGACTGGCCTCGACCGAACGGGGCCGATCGAGACGTTCGTCCCACCGATCGCGTTTGCGATCCTCTTCGGGCTCTCGATGGACTACATGGTGTTCCTGATGAGCCGGATCCGGGAGGAGCACGTCCACGGCCTGAAGACACGTGAGGCGGTGGAGCATGGGATCGCGGCGATCGGGCGCGTGATCGTCGCCGCGGCGCTGATCATGGGCACCGTCTTCGCGGCCTTCGTGCTCACCCCCGATCGCATCTCGAAGGAGTTCGGGCTGCTGCTCGCGATCGCGATCCTCACCGACGCGCTGATCATTCGGATGACGCTCGTGCCCGCCTTCCTCACGCTCATGGGCGAGAAGTCCTGGTACATCCCAGGCTGGCTCGACCGCCTGCTTCCGAACATCACGATCGAGTCGCCGCACGAGGGGGACATCGAGATCATTCCTGAGGTCGACCGCCCGGCGGAGGTGGTCTAGCGGAGGAACGGACGCCGACCAGGCGACGCTACAGAACGATGAAGTCCATGTTGGTGTAGCCGCGCGTGCGGGCGCAGACCTCGTAGCCCTCGGCCGAGCCGTCGTCGTTCGTGTTGCCCTCGATCGTCTGCATCGTGTCGGGGCCGGCGCTCGCGATGATGCCCGTGTGGCGGTACTTGTACTTCTGGCGCTCGGCGCCTGTCGCCTGTTGCACGAAGATGCTGCCGGGGGTGATCTTGCCCGCCGCGATGCCCGCGCCCTTCAGGAAGCGGTGCCCGGACGACGAAGCGATGGTGTCGCACGCCAGCGTGCGCTGCACCGGTAGCGCGACGCCGAGCGTTTCACAGGCTTGCTTCACGCAGAAGGTCGCAAAGCCTGCGCACCAGGGGAACCTGTCGCCTTCCGAGCCGTCGGTGAAGAGGCGCACCCAGGGGCCGCTGTTCTGGCCTCCGACCTCACGCGGATGCTGACGGAGGTGCTGGTTGGCGTAGGCGAGCACGAGCTCGCCGAGAGTCTTCTTCTTCGGGATCGGCGCGAGGGCGGCCACCATCGGTGCGACGAGCGCGGCGTACGTTGCTTCGTCGACGATTCCGGTGGTCGGGAGCCCACGCTTGGCCTGAAAAGCACGCAAGGCCTGCGTCGTCGCGGCCCCGAAGCCGCCGTCGACGACGACGTTGAATCCGGCGAGTGTCAGCCAGCCCTGGACGAGCCGCACGCTCCCGCCGCTGGCCTTCGCTCGCAGAGTGCCCGGGAAAACGAGGTCCTTGTAGGCGGCGGGGTTCACCTTCGCGGGCTTGGCCTTCATGGCTGCCAGCGTCTGCGGTCCGACCTCGCCGTCGACCGTCAGCGCCGCCCGGGCCTGGAATCGCCTGACCGCCTTGTCGACCCCGGCGCCGAAGACGTCGTTGTCGGCGATCTTGAACGTCTCCCACTCGCCCGGAGAGTTCTTGTCGTACCAGGCATGGAGCTGCTTCTTCAGCGCCGTCACGGCGGGCCCCTTGGAGCCCTGGAGGAGAATCTCTGCCTGCGTGCTCGGCGGCGTCATTGGTGCGAACGTACAACGTCTCGAGGGTGGTGCCAAGTGTTTCCGCAGAGATTTTCGCGGGTGTCCTTTCGCACGTCCGCCGTTCGTCTTGAAGGCGACAATGCTCGACGAGAGGAGGAGACATGAAGTACGTGCTGTTGATCCATCAGGGTGACGCGCCGACGCCGTACACCCCGGATGAGTGGGGACGCCTGTCGGAGGACGAGCAGAAGGCGGTCTACGCCGACTACCAGGCGATCAACGAGACCCCCGGCGTCACGCCCGCCGGAGTCCAGCTGCAGCCGCCGGAGACCGCGACCACCGTGCGGGTGCAGGACGGCAAGACGCTGACCACGGACGGGCCGTTCGTCGCAGTCAAGGAGGCGCTCGGCGGCTGGCTCACCTTCGAGGCCGACGACCTCGACGCCGCGATCGAGCTCGCGTCGCGCATTCCGGCGGCTCGCATGGGCGGTGCGATCGAGGTGCGCCCGGTCGTGGAGTACTAGCCTGGCGCCGCTCGAGCAGGTCTTCCGCGACGAGTGGGGCCGCGTCCTCGCCGGCCTGATCGGCTTCCTCGGCGACTTCGATCTCGCCGAGGAAGCCGCGCAGGAGGCGTTCGCGGTCGCCGCCGAGCGCTGGCCCCGCGACGGGACTCCCGACAACCCGCGCGCGTGGCTGGTGACGACGGCGCGCAACCGTGCGATCGATCGGATCCGCCGCGATCGCACGCTTCTGGCGAAGACCCGCCTGCTCGAGGTGCCGGAGTCGATGGAGGACGAGATGGACGAGACGACGATCCCGGACGAGCGCCTCGAGCTCGTCTTCACGTGCTGCCATCCGGCGCTCGATCTCGATGCCCAGGTCGCGCTGACGCTGCGGACGCTGGGCGGGCTGACGGTCGAGGAGATCGCCCGCGCCTTCCTCGTCCCCGAGCCGACCATGGCCAAGCGGCTCGTCCGCGCGAAGAGCAAGATCAAGGCCGCCGGGATCCCGTTTCGCGTGCCGCCGGCGCACCTGCTCCCCGACCGTCTCGCCGCGGTGCTCGCGGTCGTCTATCTGATCTTCAACGAGGGCTACGGCGGCCGCGGAGACCTGGCGGCAGAAGCGATCCGGCTGGGACGCGCGCTCGCCGGGCTGATGCCCGACGAGCCGGAAGTGCACGGACTGCTGGCGCTGATGCTGGTGAACGACGCCCGGCGCGAGGCGCGGTTCGTCGACGGCGCGGTCGTCCTCCTCCGCGACCAGGATCGATCGCTCTGGGACGACGACCAGATCGCGGCGGGACGCGCCGCGCTCGCTCGCGCACTGGCTCTCGGCGGCCGCGGTCCCTACGTGCTGCAGGCGGCGATCGCCTCCCTGCACTCGGACGAGCCCGCAGGACTGGCCGCAGCTCGCCGCCCTCTACGGCGAGCTCGCCCGTCTCACCGGTTCGTCGGTCGTGGAGCTCAACCAGGCCGCAGCGATCGCCGAGGCCGGCGAGCCCGAGACGGCACTCGCCTTGGTGGAGAGCCTCGAGCTCGACCAGTACCACTACCTTCACGCGACGCGCGCGGAGCTGCTGCGCCGGCTCGATCGCGTCGAGGACGCGCGCGAGGCCTACGACCGCGCGCTCGAGCTCGTTCACTCAGACGCCGAGCGGCGCTTCCTCGAGCGGCGGCTGGCCGAGCTCGGAGACTGACCTCTCCCGGCGATAATCGCGGGGTGGAAGAGCGCCGTACGAGTCCGGTCGAGCTGTTGTGGGACCTGGTGTTCGTGTTCGCCGTGACCCAGGTCGCGACGCTTCTCTCCCGCGACTTGTCGTGGCCCGGCTTCGGCCGCGGGATGCTCGTACTGGCACTCGTGTGGTGGGCGTGGTCGGCCTTCGTGTGGGCGGCGAATGCCGAGCAGGAGCGGTCGCGCGTGCTCCGCGGCGTCCTGCTGCTGGGGATGGTCCTGATCTTCATCACCGGCCTCTCGCTGCCTCAGGCGTTCGGCGACCGGGCGACGCTCTTCGCCTGCACCTACGCCGGCGTCCGTTTGCTGCACCTGGCTCTCTACGCGCACGCGGCGAGACGCGGCCATGCTTCGTGGTCGGCGATCGCAGGGTTCGCCGCCACGGTTGGGGTCGGCATGACGCTCCTCATCGCCGGCTCGTTCCTCACCGGGCCGGCACGTGTCGTGCTCTGGACACTGGCGGTGGCGATCGACTACGCGGGCCCCGCCTGGCTCACCCGCGAGCGCCTTCGCGGCCTGCAGCGCGTGGCGGTTGCTCACTTCGCCGAGCGCTACAGCCTGTTCGTGATCATCTGTCTGGGCGAATCGATCGTCGCGATCGGCTTGAGCGCGAACGAGCAACCGATGGACGCAGACCTCGTCGCGGCCGTCGCTCTGGGTCTCGTCGCGACCATCGGCCTGTGGTGGACCTATTTCGACCGCTTCGCCGACACGGCGGAGGCGCGGCTTCGCGATCACGACGACCCCGTCCTCGCGGCGGCCGACGGCTACAGCTACCTCCATCTCGTGATCGTGGCCGGAATCATCGTCTTCGCGGTGGGGATGAAGGTCACGATCCATGACCTGGGCGAACCGCTTCCCGACGCCGCGCGCCTCGCTCTCTGCGGTGGGCTCGCCCTCTATCTGCTCGGGAACGTCGCCTTCAGGCTGCGGATGGTGGGCGAGGTGAGTTACACGAAGCTGGTGGGCGCGGTCGGGCTGCTCGCCGTCTTCGCGTTCGGCGGCCAGCTCTCCGCACTGTGGGTGACCGCCCTCGCCACGCTCGTCGTCGTGCTCCTGTGTGCGCTCGAGACGCTCGAGCCCGTGGCCGAGGCCGCCTAGGACGACGCGAGCATCGAGCGCGACTCTGCGCGGGCCTCGCGCCACCACACGAACTCGTAGGTGTGCAACGCCAGCCAGACGGCGGTGACGAGCGCCAGAGCGGCCAACGCCGGGACGACGGTTGCCACCGGGAGCAGGAGCACGAGGGCGAGCGCCGCCACGAAGCGGCCGCGGCTCAGCCTCACCCGTCCTTCGACCCGCGACCGAATCGCCGAATACGCGAGCAGGTAGAGCGCGCTCCCACCGCAGAGCGCGAAGGCCGCGACGGAGTCCAGGTCCTCGCCTACGTGTCCGATCACGGTCTTCATCGCGAAGGCGAAGAGCACGATGCCGACGATCATCGGGAAGTGCGCGTACACGTAGAGGTCACGGGCAAGCGCCACGCGCTCTGCTCCGTCGCGTTCGAGAAGCGTGCGCTCGCCGCGGATCGAGAAGAAGTCGAAGTACGCGAGCCAGAACGAGGTGGCGATCAGCAGACCGAGGACCGCTGCCACGACCTCGCCCAGCCCGATGTCGGTGGCGCTGGCGCCGATCCCGATCGAGATGAACGCCTCACCGAGCGCGATGATCACGATCAGGCCGTAGCGCTCCGCGAAGTGCGACGGATGCAACCGCCAGCCCGACGTCCCGGTCGCGACGGCTCCGACGTAGGTGCACGCGAGCGCTGCGAGCCAGAGCCAGATCTGCGCACCGTCCGTGAAGCCGGCGATGAGGATCAGGGTCGCGCCGCCGAGCGTCCACGGCGCCAGGCGCAGCACAGCCCGCAGCAGGTCGGGGTGGCCACGGCCGACCAGCGCGTAGAGCGCGGTGTGCATGGCGCAGACGACGAGGAAGGCGGCGCCGAAGAGCACCCCCTTGCCGGCGAAGACCTCCGGCACCACGAGCGCTCCCACGAACATCGCGATCAGCGCGACGAGCAGCGCCGCGCCGACGACAGTTTCCTCAGGATCGACGACGTTCGTCAGCCAGGCGTACGAGGCCCACGCCCACCAGAGCGCGGCCAGCACGAGCACGCCGCGGCCGATCCCGGCGAACGACGGATCGTTGGCGAGCAGCGTCGCGACCTGCGTGAACGCGAACACGAAGACGAGGTCGAAGAAGAGCTCTCGCGGCGTGACGCGATGCTCGTGGTCGACTGCCGTTGCGGGCATCCATCGCGACCTTACCCCGCCGGAACTGTCGTCACGGGCCGTGCTGGGATCGAACCAGCGACCTTGGGATCAAGAGTGGATGCCGATGGCGGCCCGCGCGCGGGCGGCCTGGCGGACCAGGTGGTCGCGCTCGGCGACGTTCGTGGCCCGGCGGGCGGCCTCGGCATACGCCGTGGCGGCGGCAGGGAGGTCGCCGCCCAGTTCGTGCAGGTGGCCGCGGACGGCGTGCCAGCGGTGCCGCTCGCCGAGCACCTCGCGCAGCCGGTCGGTCTCGCGCAGCCCGGCGGCGGCGCCGAGGAAGTGGCCGACCGCGACCGCGCGCCCGAGCACCGCGGCGGGATCCTGGTGCACCGGGTCGTCGGTGAGGGCGACGAGCTCGTCGTACCAGGCGAGGATCTGCGGCCAGTCGGTCTCCTCGGCGCTTGCCGCGTCGTCGTGCAGGGCGGCGATCGCGGCCTCGATCTGGTAGCGGCCAGGGCGCTGAACGGCCAGCGCCGACTGCAGGACGCGCACGCCCTCGGCGATCTCTCGGGTGTCCCACAGGCCGCGATCCTGCCGGTCGAGCGTGACGATCCGACCTGCTGAGTCGAATCGCGCCGGGAGCCGGGCGTGGTTGAGGAGCATCAGCGCGAGCAGCCCGCGCGCCTCCGGCTCCTCGGTGGCGAGAGTGAGTTGGCGGGCGAGCCGGATCGCCTCGCCGGCCAGGTCCACCCGGCCCGCGTGGCCGGTCGTGTAGACGAGGTAGAGCACGCGCAGCACGACGGCGAGGTCGCCGGGCTGGTCCAGGCGGCGCCCCTGCAGGGCGCGCTTGGCCCGGCTGATCCGCTGCGCCATCGTCGCCTCCGGCACGTAGAAGGCGTCGGCGATCTCCCGGGTCGTGAGGCCGCCGACGGCGCGCAGCGTCAGCGCCACCTGGGAGGCTGGCGCGAGGTCGGGGTGGCAGCAGCAGAAGAGCAGGAAGAGGGTGTCGTCGCCCTCCTCGGTGGTGGCGGGCCGCGGCGGCTCGGCGTACGTCGCCTCCTCGCGGCGGTGACGGGCGGCCTCGCTGCGGCGGGCGTCGACGAGCCGCCGGGTCGCGACCGTCGCCAGCCACGCGGGCGGGTCGCGCGGCGGGTGCTCTGGCCACACCCGCAGCGCCTCCAGCAGCGCCTCCTGCAGCGCGTCCTCGGCGGCGTCGAAGTCCTCGCCCCGCCGGACCAGGCTCGCGAGCACCCGAGGGACGAGGGCGCGCAGCGCGCCCTCGTCCAGCCGTCGCGTCGGCTCGTCGATCACGCCGGGTCAGTCGTCCGAGGGCGTGCCGGACATGATCTCCCGGACGTCGATCCACTCGTACAGCGGCTCCCCGCCCGGGCCGGGCTCGGAGGAGACGTAGGCCGCGAGCTCGACCGCGCGCTCGTGCGACTCGACGTCGATCATGAACCAGCCCGGCCACGAGATCGCTGGTCTCGGGCAGCGGGCCGTCCGTGGTGACGGGCGCGGCGTCCGGACCGCCGTAGCGCACCCAGGTGCGCGCCGGCGTGAGCGCTTCCGCGCCAACGTACTCGCCGTTCTCCTCGAGCAGCTCGCTGACGTGCCTTTGGAAGGCGATGTGCGCCTCCACGTCCTCGGGGGCCCACTGGTCCATCGGCGGGAAGGGATGGTGCGGCTCCGGGCCGCCGCGGTAGTGCTTGAGAAGCAGGTACTTCGGCATCGTGGTCTCCTGGTGTCGTGGGCCGCGCCTGTCGTGGCCCTTCACCTAGTGAGCGGAGCCAGTCAGAGCTTCTCGACATGCGTCCGATGGGCGGCGCTCGTCCCGGCTCGACGGGCCGTGATCGCAGCGGACCGAGCGCTCAGTCTGCGATTCCCAGACCCCAGCCGCCGTCGATGACGATCTCCTGCCCGGTGATGTACTCGGAAGCCGGCGAGGCGAGGAACAGGGCAAGCGCCTTGATGTCGTCCGGTCGGCCGACGCGGTGCATCGGAACCTCCTTCGCAACCGCCGTCTGCAGCTCGGGGTCATGTGCGTGACCGCCGCCGATGTTGGTGACGAAGAACCCGGGTGCGATCGCGTTCGCCGTGATGCCGTACGCCGCGAGTTCGAGTGCGAGCGTGTGCATGAGGTGTCTAGCTCCGGCCTTGGCCGTCATGTAGGCCGAGCCGATCGCCGGCTCGACCTTGGACGCCGCGAGCGATGTGGTGACGATGATGCGCCCGAACCTGCGCGGGCGCATGTGGCGGACGGCGGCGCGCGCCGTCACGAAGACCCCGGTGAGGTTGACCTCGATCACCCGGTTCCAGCGCTCGTCCGTGTAGCGCTCGAGGGCGCCGTCCTCGATGCGCGGCCGGTCGCGGCCCGCCCAGCCGCCGACGAAGCCGGGGCCGGAATCGATGCCGGCGTTGGCGAAGGCGACATCGAGGCGGCCGTAGACGTCCGCCGCCTCGTCGATGGCGTGGTCGAGGGCGGCGTGGTCGCTCACGTCCGCGACCGTACCGCGCACGTCGAGCCCCTCGTCCTGCAGGCGGGCGGTTTGCTCGGCGACGCGCGCGCGCGTCGACATCGATCAGCGTCACCCGGGCGCCGTGCGCCGCGAGCACCTCTCCGTAGGCGAGCCCGAGCCCGCTCGCACCGCCCGTGACGATGGCGCCGAACCCGGCCACGTCGAACTGCGAGGAAACGTTCACGCCCAGCTCCTCTCCGTGCCGTCGATGGTCGGCTGAGCCTATCGCGGGGGTCAGGGAGAGCTGATCGATGCTCCTTGCCCGTCAAGCTCGAGCACGCCTGAGCGCGGCTCGGCGGAACCTCGACCATCGCGGTTTACGGCGCGGTGCCCGGCGTGTGATCGGGCTCGAGCGCGCGACCGCAGAGCTGCAGGGCCGCCCTCAGGTCTGCCGCGGCGTCGGCGTCGAGCTCGACGAGCATCTCCCGCTCGACGTCGTCCACGGCCCGATCGCCGCGCTCGAGGGCGCGGGCTCCTGCTTTCGTCAGCTCGATTCGGATCACCCGGCCGTGCCCGGGCTCCGCCCGCCGGCGGACGTAGCCCTTTGCGACGAGCTGGCCGAGAACCTCGCTCATGGACTGGGGTGTGACGAGCGAGAGTCGGGCGAGATGGGCGTTCGAGAGCCCATCCCTGACGCGGAGCACCGAGAGAGCGGTATAGGCGGGTAGGGTCAGGCCGATCGGCTCGACTGCGGCGCTGAGCCGGCGGCGGAGCACGCGGTCGAGGCGGCCGAGCACGTAGCTGAGACGAGGCTCCACGTCAGTGCGCCGCCTGCTCGCTACCCGGGGCCGCCTCGTCGCGCGTCGTGTGGTCTCGGCCGAGGAACGTATTCGCCCACGCGCTCGTCCCCGTCAGGGCGTTGTCCTTGATGACGACCGGGCCGTCGAGCATGGTCTCCTCCTCGCCGAATGCCTTCAGTCGTTCGTACGCCTGCGACCAGATGCACTCCGAGTCGTAGACCTCGCACAGGCTCTCGCGGGTGCCGCCGCAAGGCCCGTTGCGCTGGTTCTTCGCGCACTGCGATTCGGGGCAGACGTAGGCGATCTCGGGCAGCGAGCAGTCGCCGCAGTCGCGACAGCCGAACAGCGGCACCTTGGCCGCCTGCTCGAGGAAGTGTGCGACCTTGCGGGCCGACGAGGCCTTCTCGACCGCCGTGTAGACCGCGCGTCCCGCTGGGAAGAGCGGCGCCTCCGGCTCGAACGCCGCAGCGTGCAGGCGTCGGCTGAAGCGGTACTTGAGCGGCACGCGGAGCTCGGTCTTGTGGCGGCGCTTCGACTCGAGGTATTCGGCGTTCACCTCGTCGGACGAGAGCTTCGTCTCCGGGTCGGCCTCGAAGAAGTAGAACTCGTCCTCCTTCGGATACTGGATCTCCCGCGCGAACATGAGCCAGTCGACGGCTGCATACGATTCAGCCAGGCTGAGGATCTCGCCGAGAGTGGAGGCAGACATGTGGCCTCCAAGGTAGACGCCGTCGAAACCTAGCCCGCGCGCGGTCGCAACGTGCTTCGCGGCCAGGTCGATGAAGAACGCCCGGCCCTTGTCGCGGCTTGCACCATGACGCTCGGCGACAGCGAGCAGCTCGTCGGTGACGACGACGCCCGGAATCTGGCCCCGATGGAACATGCGCGCAGCTCCCGCCGTCAGGAGGTACACGTTCGCGAACGTCGAGAGCGGCAAGCCGTCGCGCTTGATCCAGCGCAGTAGCTCGTCGTCCTTGCGGGTGTTCCAGCCGATCTGGTTGATGACGAAGCGCGCGCCGGCCGCGACCTTCTTGCGCAGCTTGAAGTACTGCGGCATCACCTCGCGCTCGCGCCGCTTGTGATTCGTCACGACGCAGCCGAGATAGAAGTCCGTCGGGTCGAGACGCAGCCCTGGCTTCCGGAGATCCGGAAGCCCTTCGTTCATCTCGGCCAGAAGGTTGAGCAGGCCGACCGAGTCGGTATCGAACACGGGAGCCGCGAGCCCACCTCGTCCCTTGGCCGGGTAGTCGCCGGAGAGCGCCAGGATGTTGTCGAATCCCTCCGAGCCGAGCTGCCAGCCGCGACTCTCGAGCGCGTTCCGGTTCCAGTCCTTGCAGGAGAGATGGATGATCACCTCCTGGCCGCGTGAGACCAGATCCGCCCCGAGCGTCTCTGCCGAGAGCTTGGCGTGGCCTCCCGGGTTGTCGGTGATCGACAGCACGTCGACGCGAGGATCGGCAGCGAGCTCCCGCGCGGTCTCCATCACCCGGCGGCCGCTTTCCGCCGTGATCAGCCCGCGGCTCGAGACCACCTCCGCTGCGACGACGAACGCCCCGGGGCGCGCCAGCTGTTCGCGCATTCGGATCACTCTGGCAACGCCTCCGCTTCGCATATCAGTCTGCCTGACACGTTGCATATCAGTCTGCCTGATTTATTGGCGAAGGGAGTCGATCGGTTCAGTGCTCTCCAGGCGGCTCACTGGGGACGCTCATGACG
This sequence comes from uncultured Gaiellaceae bacterium, assembly GCA_963763755.1. Lineage (GTDB taxonomy): Bacteria > Actinomycetota > Thermoleophilia > Gaiellales > Gaiellaceae > Gaiellasilicea. The sequence goes on along the minus strand of CAVXQE010000007.1, from coordinate 24,968 downwards.
TGTGTCTCGGTGAATTCGAGCAACCCTTCATGCCCGAGCTCGCGACCGATGCCGCTCTGGTTGAAGCCGCCGAACGGCGCGCGCTCGTCCACCGCGGTCGCATTGTGGTTGTTGAAGAACGTCACACCGGAGCGCAGCTGCCGCGCAACCCTCATCGCGTGCTCCTCATCCGTCGACCACACGGACGAGCAGAGGCCCGACCAGGTGTCGTTCGCGAGAGCGAGCGCCTCGGCCTCGTCGTCGTAGGGGATCACCGGCAGCGCAGGCCCGAACTGCTCCTCCGTGACGATGCGCAGATCGTGGTCCGGTGCAAGCACGAGTGCCGGGCGCATGAAGTTCCCGCTCTCGGGATCGCACGCGTACTCACCGAACTCGCGCACCTCGACACCGGCGTCGCTCGCCTCGCCGCAGAGCTCGACGACGAAGTCCCGCTGCCGCTGCGTGTTGAGTGGTCCCATCGTCACGTTCGCGTCGAGACCGCTGCCGATGACGGTTTTCCCGAGGAAGGCCTCGAGGCCTGCGACGACCTCGTCGAAGCGTCGACGAGGGACGTAGAGACGCTTGAGCGCCATGCACACCTGGCCCGTCGTCATGTACGTGGCCATTGCCATCCGTGCGATCTCCGCCTCGTCGAAGGCTGCGTCGTCGAGCACGATGGCAGGATCGTTGCCCCCGAGCTCGAGCGTCACCCGCGTCAGGTTGGCTGCGGCCATCTGCATGATGGCCTTGCCGCCGCCCACGCTGCCGGTGAAGCACACGTGCTTCACGCGGGGGTCGCCGATCACGACCGGACCGATCACGGCATCGGCCCCTGTCACCACGTTGAGAACGCCCGGCGGGAGTGCGAGAGCGATGTGGCGCAACGTCCGCACGACCGACATCGGTGTCGTCGGCGGCGGTTTGACGACCACGGTGTTCCCGGCCATGAGGGCGTACGGGAGGCTCGCACCGAGAATCGCGAGGGGCCAGTTGAACGGGAAGATGATCGTGACGACGCCCACCGGGACGTGAGCGATGGTCGTCGTGAACGGCGGCCCCGCGAGGACATCGTCGCTGTCGAGGCTCGGCGCAACTGCCGCCGCCTGATGGAAGCGGCCGACCAGGACGAGCGGATCGATCGTCGCCTCGAATCGGGTCTTGCCGTTCTCGCGTACGAGCAGCTCCGAGCGTTCGTCGGCGTCGCTCTCGAGCCCTGCGAGCGCGGCGAGCGAAAGCTGCACGCGCTCGGCCGTCGGCAGCGCAGCCCAGGCGGGCCATGCCTCGTGCGCGGCGCGGACGGCGTCGAGCGCATCGGCGGTGGATGCTGCGGCGGCGTGACCGATCACTTCGCCGTTCGACGGGTCGTAGACGGGGAAGGAATCGGCTGCCGGCCGCTCCTCGCCCCCGATCAACAACGGCGTGGTCGTGGTGCTGGTAGCCAACGCAGAACCTCCCTCTCGAATACCGACGGGGCAGAACCCGAACATATCGCGGCGCGACGGGCCGGTTTGTCCCCGCCCGGACGCGCGGTTCTATCTCAGGTGTCCTGATATGATACCCCTCGAGTTCGTCGAGACTGACGGCAGACGAGGAGGCACGGTGTCGTACGCGGATCGATGGACGACAGTTCGGGTGGAGGTCGAGGACGGGATCGCCTGGGTCGAGCTCGATCGGCCCGAGAAGCGGAACGCGATGAACCCGACGCTCAACGCCGAGATGGTCGAGGTGCTCCTCGAGCTCGACGCCGATGAAGACTGCGGCGTCCTCGTGCTGACCGGGGCGGGCGACGCCTGGTCGGCCGGGATGGATCTGAAGGAGTACTTCCGCGAGGTCGACGGAGGGCCGGAGCACGTGCAGCGGCGCGTCCGGCGTGACGCTGCCTACTGGCAGTGGCGGCTCTTGCGCACGTATGCCAAGCCGACGATCGCGATGGTCAACGGCTGGTGCCTCGGCGGCGCCTTCACTCCTCTCGTCGCGTGCGATCTCGCGATCGCGGCCGACGAGGCGGCGTTCGGCCTCTCCGAGATCAACTGGGGGATTCCGCCTGGAAGCGTCGTCAGCAAGGCGCTGTCCGACACCGTCGGCTCGAGGACAGGCTTGCTCTACGTGATGACTGGCCGCACGTTCGACGGCCGGCAGGCGGCCGCGATGGGGCTCGTCAACGCGAGCGTGCCGCTGGCGCTGCTCCGCGCCGAGGTGGAGTCCCTGGCGCGGGAGCTACTCGGCAAGAACCCGGTGGTGCTGCGGGCAGCCAGGCTCGGCTACAAGCACTGTGGCGCGATGAGCTGGGACGCGGCGGAGGACTACCTCTACGCGAAGGTCGAGCAATCGCAGTTCCTCGACCCGGAGCAGGGCCGCGAGCAGGGGCTCGAGCAGTTCCTGGACGAGAAGCGGATCAAGCCGGGTCTACAGGCCTACGAACGACCGGCGCGCTGACGTGGACTCGCGCCTCCGCGACGTCGGCGGTCTCGCTGTAGCTGCATGATCCAGGGAGAGGCGATCTGGACGCCGCCTGCGGACTGGCGCGGGCGATTCGAGATGGGCCGGTACATCGAGTGGTTGCGTCTCGAGCGTGGGCTCGACTTCTCGGGCTACGACGAGCTCTGGCATTGGTCGGTGACCGACGTCGAGGACTTCTGGGCCTCGATCTGGGACTACTTCGGCGTCCGCGCGCACACCCCGTACGAGCGGGTGCTCGGCTCGCGCGAGATGCCGGGGGCAGAGTGGTTCCCGGGCGCGACGCTGAACTTCGCTGAGCACATGCTCGGCCGCGACGAGGACCTCGACTCCGTCGCGATCATCGCCTACTCCCAGACCCGAGAGGCGTGCGAGCTCACGTTCGGCGAGCTCCGCGAGCAGGTGGCACGGGCGCGCGCCGGCCTGAAGCGACTCGGCGTCGGTCCCGGCGACCGTGTCGTTGCCTACCTCCCGAACATCCCGGAGACGGCGATCGCCTTCCTGGCGACGGCGAGCCTCGGTGCGGTGTGGGCGACGTGCCCTCCCGAGTTCGGCGTTCGGAGCGTCGTCGATCGGCTGGGTCAGCTCGACCCGAAGGTGCTGCTCGCAGTCAGTGGGTACGTCTACGGAGAGAAGCTCATCGACCGTGCCGAGAACGTCGCCGCGATCCGTGAGCGGCTGCCTACGCTCGAGACGGTCGTCGACGTCGAGTACGCCGGCGGCGTAATCCCCGATGCGATCCCGTGGGACGAGCTGCTGGGCGAGCCGGGGCCGCTCGAGTTCGACCCGCTGCCGTTCGCGCATCCGCTCTACGTCCTCTTCTCCTCCGGCACGACGGGCCTGCCGAAGGCGATCGTGCACGGCCACGGCGGGATCCTGCTCGAGCACCTGAAGAATCTCGGCCTGGCGTGGGACGTGCGCCCGGGCGACCGGCTCCAGTGGTTCACGACGACCGCCTGGATGATGTGGAACGCACTCCTCTCGGCGCTGCTCCTCCGAGCGTCGATAGTGATGCTCGACGGCAACCCCGGGTATCCCGATCTCGGTCACCCGTGGAAGCTCGCCGAGGAGGCCCGCCCGACGCTGATGGGGATCAGTCCGGCGTTCGCGCTCGCGTGCCGCAAGCAGGGCGTGGAGCCGGGCCGGCAGTACGACCTCTCGTCGCTTCGTTCGCTCACGGTCGCCGGCTCACCGCTCCCGGTGGACGGCTTCGAGTGGATCTACGAACAGGTCGACGCGAGCGTTCTCGTCATCAACGGCAGCGGCGGAACCGACATGTGCTCCGGCATCGTTCAGGGATGTCCGCTCCTGCCCGTCTACGCGGGCGAGATCGCGGGTCGCTGCCTCGGCGTCGACGTGGCTGCGTTTGACGAGCGGGGCGAGGAGGTCGTCGGGGAGCTGGGCGAGCTCGTGATCCGCCAGCCGATGCCGTCGATGGCGGTCCGGTTCTGGAACGACCCCGGCGACGTGCGGTACCGCGCCGCGTACTTCGACCACTACCCCGGCATCTGGCGTCATGGCGACTGGATCATGTTCAGCGAGCGCGGCAGCTCCGTGATCACTGGACGCTCCGATGCGACCCTGAACCGCGGCGGGGTGCGGCTCGGCACGAGCGAGTTCTACTCGGCGCTCGAGGAGCTCGACGAGGTGGTCGACAGCCTGGTCGTCCACCTGGAGGAGGAGGACGAGCTCATCCTCTTCGTCGTCCTGCGCGACGGCCTGGAGCTCGACGATGCAATGCGCAAGCGCATCGCGTCAGCGCTGCGCGATGCGCTCTCGCCGCGTCACGTACCGGACACGATCGTTGCCCTGCCGGTGATCCCGCACACGCTCACAGGCAAGAAGCTCGAGTTGCCGGTCAAGCTGATCCTCAGCGGCATCCCCTCGACCGAGGTGGTAAGCACGGACGCGCTCGCGAGCCCCACCTCGATGGAGCCCGTCCTCGCGTATGCGAGGACGCGCACCCAGCCCGCCTGACGCCTGGAGCGGCTCTCGGCCTCTCGCCGACGTCGCTGCCGTAGCCGAGCTCGTCGCGCCCTCGTTCACCGTCCCGGCTGGATCACGCCACGGCTCGCGCTGTCGATGCGCGGAAGCAGTCCGCGCCGGAGTGCCTCTGCGACGTTGAACAGATGGCGGCGCATCTCTTCCTCCGCCCGCTCAGGAGCTCTCGCGACGACGGCCTCGACGATCGCCTCATGCTCCGCCTGCGAGGCTGCCGGCCGGCCGGGGATGAGGATCGTTCGGTACTGGTACCGCACCATCTGGGCACTGAGGCCGCGGATCAGGTGCTGCGCGGTGGTGTGACCGGAGAGCTCGAGGAGCGCTGCGTGAAGCTCGGCGTTCGCGTCCGAGGCCCGAAGCAGGTCGCCGGCGTCGAGGAGCTCGCGACGGAGCGCGAGGTGATTCTGCAGGCGCTCCGCACCGGCCTCGTCGATTCGCTCGGCGGCCAGGCGGACGGCGAGCCCTTCGAGCACGGCGCGCGCCTGGAGGATCTCGACCGCTTCGCGGTCGCTGACCTGCCGCACCCGTGCCCCGCGGTGCGGCTCGCGGACGATGAGCCCTTCCTGCTCGAGCCGGATGAGCGCATTTCTTACGGCACCCCTCGACATGGCGAAGGACGAGCTGATGTCCGATTCGACGAGATGCGCGTTGGGGGCGATCTCGCCGCGAACAATCGCGCCGCGGAGCTCGTCGTAGCTCGAATCGGGGCGCGACGGCTTCGCCGTTGGCGGATCCGACGGTGTCGCTGGCCCTGTCACGGTTCCTTCCCTGCGAAGAGATTGGTGTGCTCGCCGAAGTAGCTCGAGATCAGGAGGTCGTGGTTCGCGCGGAGGTGCTCGGCCTCGCCCTCCAGCGCGGTCTCGCCGTGCGCAAGGACGAGGCCACGGTCGGCGATCGTGAGCGCCAGCGCGATGTGCTGCTCGACGAGGACAACGCCGCAGCCGCTCTCCTCTGCGAACTCGCGGACCACCGGCAGGAGACCCTCGACGATGACCGGCGCCAGACCGAGGCTCAGCTCGTCCAGCAGCAGGAGCTTCGGATGGCGGGCAAGCGCGCGCCCGAGCGCGAGCATCTGCTGCTCACCGCCGGAGAGGAGGCCGCAGCGCCGGTCACGAAGCTCCGTGAGCGCCGGGAAGTACCGGTACGCGACGTCCGCGTCGAGGCGCTCACCGCGATAGCCGAGGCGGAAGTGCTCGGCGACGGTGAGGCCGAAGAACAGGCCGCGGTTCTCCGGGACGTGCGCGATGCCGAGCTTTGCGCGCGCGCTTGGCTGCACGCGCTGCAGGTCCCGCCCCTCGAAGCGGATCACGCCGTCCATCGGATGCACGAGGCCGGAGACGGCGCGGAGCGTCGTCGTCTTGCCCGCGCCGTTCGCCCCGAGCAGGGCAACGATCTCGCCCGGCGCAACGGCGAGGTTGATGTCGCGGATCACCGCAGCGTTGTCATAGCCGGCGGTCAGGCCCTCGAGTTCGAGCACAGGCGCGCTCACAGCTTCCCGGCCTCCGCCTGGTCGTGCCCGGCGATGGCCTCGCCGGCCCGCCGGGTCGCGGCGCCGCCGAGGTACGCCTTCACGACGAGAGGGTCCCGTCGCACCTCGTCCGGTGGTCCGGCTGCGATCACCTTGCCGAACTCGAGCACGACGATCTGGTCGCAGATGTTCATCACGAGCCCCATGTCGTGGTCGATCAGCAGCGTCGTCGTGCCCGCGTTCGCGATCTGCCGGAGCCGTTGGCCGAGATCCTCGCTCTCGTTCGTGTCGAGGCCTGCCGCGGGCTCGTCCAGGCAGAGCAGCCGCGGCTCCATTGCGATCGCCCGCGCGACTCCGACGAGCTTCCGCTGTCCCTGGGTCAGCTCCGTCGGCGTCGACTCTGCCAGCGGGCCGAGGTCGAGCAACTCGAGCGCCTGCTCCGCGGCAGCGCTCTCGCCGACGCGCTTCCCCACGAGCTCGGCGGCGAGAGCCAGGAACGACGGGCGCTGTGCAGCCACCATCAGATTTTCCCTTACGGTGAGGTCGTCGAACAGCTCCGTGCTCTGCCAGGTTCGGGCGAGCCCTCGCTGCGCCCGCACGTGCGGCGGCAGCCCTGCGAGATCGCGCCCGTCGAGCTCGACCCGGCCCGTGGAACGGACGAACCCGGTGATCGCGTCGATGAACGTCGTCTTGCCGGCGCCGTTCGGTCCGATCAACCCGACCAGCTGACCCTCGTCGACGGCGACGTCGACGGCGTCGACGGCCCGCACACCCCCGAAGCGAACCGACAGGCCGGTCGTGGCGAGGACGGCGCTCATGCTCTCCCCGCAGGTTCTGGCGCCGGGAGCTCCGCCTTTCGCTTCGCCCGCGCCTGAGCCGTCCGGTAGAAGGAGCCGGCCACGCCCTCGGGGTTCTGGATCAGCGTGAAGATCAGGATGAGACCGCCGAAGAGGAGGAACCAGTTCCCGGAGAGGCCGAACCACTTGTCGAGGGTGTAGGGGAGGATTCCCTGCGCGGCGACGAGGCCGGCGAAGACGGCGCCCGAGACGAGCGTGATGCCGCCCGTGTAGGCGAACGCGATCAGGCTGAGGGCCAGCGGCACGCTGAAGCGGTCGGCGCTCACCGATCCGAAGTTGTACGCGTACAGGCTGCCGGCGACGCCGGCGATCAGCGCGCTGATGCCGAAGGCCGCCAGCTTGACGTTCCGGACGTTGATCGCCGCTCCCGCCGCGGCTCGCTCGTTCGAGCGGACCGCGAGCATGCGCCGTCCCAGGATGCCGCGGCGCACCGAGACGACGAGGAGGCCGAGAATGAGCACGGCGGTGAGCGCGACCCACCCGAACACGGGGCTCGGGAGGTTGCCGTCGAGGCCGCGGAACGACGCCGTCGGTCCCAGGTTGATCCCGAAGAGGTGCGGATCCGGTACCGGCGAGCCGATTGCGCCCCCGCCCCAGGTGGGGTTGATGAAGCCGAAGTTGAAGACGGCCACCGCAGCCGCGATCGTCACGACGGCGAGGCCCACTCCCCGTACGCGCAGCGCCGACAACGCGGTCACGAGGCCGAGCAGGACGGCAGCGGCGACTCCCACGAGTGGCGCCAGCGGGAAGCCGATCCCCGCGTCGACGGCGAGGTGCGAGACGGTGAAGCCGGCGACGCCGGCGAGCGCGAGCTGGACGACGGAGATCTGACCGACGAAGCCGGTGATGACGACGAGGGAGAGGGCCATCACGATCCCGATCAGCGAGTTCGTCAGAGCCTGGCGGAAGTCGAAGGGCAGTACGACGAGCGCGATCGCGCAGAGGAAGGTTGCCGGGAATGCGATCTTGACCGCGTGCTTCGGCCGGGGGACGTCCGGGAGGCGCTGTTCGACGAGCTCGCCGCGGGTCGGCAGCGACGCGCCACGGAGGAACATCGCCGCCACGATGAGCACGAAGACGAGCAGCTCCTTGACGCCGGGCACTGCCAGGCCGTCGGTGGTCGGGAACCACGACTTCGTCGAGGAATACTCGGTCAGGGACTCGAGCATGCCGATGCCGAGCCCGCAGAGGCATGCGATCCAGAACGAGGTGAGCCTGGCGAAGAGGGCCGCGGCGAGAGCAGGCACGACGAGGAACGGGAGCGTGGTGGTATCGAGCGACGCCACCGAGCCGGCGAGGATGCCGAGCGTCCCGAGCAGCATGTTGGCGAGCAGCGTGTTGGCGAGCGACAGCTCGTTCGGCGACAGGCCGGCGAGGCGCGCTGCGACGTCGTTCTCCGACGCAGCCCGGGTCGCGAGCCCGAAGCGGGTCCAGCGATAGAGCGCCCACAACAAGGCTGTGAGCGCGACCACGATGCCGCTGAGCACGAAGGCGGACAACGGCACCGCCGCCCCGAGCATGCGAATCACCCGCACCGGGATCACGGTCGGCTGGGGATGTTGCGACGTGCCGAAGGCGAGGAGCATGACCGCCTGCGCCGTGAGCAGGACGCCGAGTGAGGCGACGAGCTTCGCCAGCGGCGCCGCGTTACGGAGCGGCCGGAAGACCGCCAGTTCGATCACGATGCTGATGGCGATCACGACCACATACGTGAGGACGACGGCTGGTGGGGTGGAGAGCGTGAAGCCGAGCTCGCCCGTGCGGAGCGCCCAGAACGTGAACCCGGCGAGCATGGCGATGGCGCCTGCCGCCAGGTTGATGAAGCCGGAGCCCCGGTAGGTGACGACGACACCGACCGCGATCGCGGCAATCGTCGCTCCGGTTCCGAGCCCGAGCAGGAGGAAGAGAAGGATCTCGTTCACGTCGCCTCGTGAGGTTCATCCGACGGGGCCGGATTGACCGGCCCCGTCGGAACGAAGAGTGGTCGTTGTTGGATTCTCCCTACGGGGAGATCCAACCGGACGCCCTCGTGAACGCGAACTTGCCCTTGTACGTGAACGCCTGGATGCTGTCGTTGCAGATCGCCGGCGCATCCTTGTACTTGCCGCACACGAGCTTCGGCGGACCGAGCGCGAGTGGGCCCTTGAACGCCTTCGCCTTCGCAAGGACACGGGCCGGTGTGATCTTGCCGGTTGCCCTGGCCTCGTTGAGGAACCGAACGGTGGTCAGGAGCTCGGAGAACGCGACGATGTGCCACGGATCCGGAGCGTTCGCCTGCGCCTTGTACAACTTGATCACCGCGTTGTAGGCGGGCATGCCCTTGTCGGTCGGATCGCCGTAGAGCGACGATGCGATCGCATAGGTCCAGAGTGCCCAATCGCCGAGCGCGTCGATCACCACCTGGTTGAGGCAGAGCGGAGCCGTCACGATCTTCTTCGAGTCAGTGATGCCCAGCTGCTTGAGCGCCTTCGCCTGGTTCGCGCAGTCGGACGCCGACCCGTAGGGGGCGATGAAGTCCGCCGTCGCCGCTCCGGCCGCGAGCAGCGGCGCGGTCAGGTCGGACTGTCCCTGCGTGTAGCCGACCTGCTTGGTGGCGATGCCGGCATCCTTCAGGCCTTTCGCGATCACCTGTCCCGACTCCGCGACACCCGGTGCGTTCGGGTAGACGACCGCGGCCGTCTTCGCATGGAGGACGTTCTTCGCGTAGTTCCCGAACGGCAGGAGGATGTGCGGGCCGTCGCCGAAGAGGACGACGCCGGTCTTCGATGCTCCGTTGACCGGGGTGATGGCAACTCCGGTGACGATCGGCTTCTTGGCGCCGATTGTCGCGTGGAGCGACTGGGCGCCGGTGGCGACTGCACCCTCCGCGACCACGCTGATCCGCTTGTCGTTGGCGAACCTCTGCCCGCAGGTCGTGCCCTCTTCCTCAGCGGACTTGATGAAGCACGGCACGAGCTGGACGGGATGACCGCGAACGCCGCCGAGATACTGATTGATGTAGCTCACTGCCAACGACGCCCCGGCTGTCGCGAGGCCACCGATCACGACCTGGCCACCCTGCTGGTTGACCCAGCCGATGTAGACCTTCGACAGCCTCGGGTTGGCCTTGCCTCGCGTCCCGTGGGTGTACGCGAGGTAGTTCGTGACCGCCTGGGGCGCTGCCCCCATCAGGGCCTTCTCAGCCTTCTGAGGCTTCTGAGCCTGCTCAGTCTTGGAGGTGGTCGCCGAGGCGGCGATCGCGAGCAACAGGGCTACGAGCGCGGCGCCAAGTGGCACGGCGATTCGAGCAAAGCGCTTCATGGGTCTCCTTCCGATTTGACATCGACTTCGTCGTCAATGACACGGGCACACGACCGATGACCGTCCCTCTGCTCGATCGCTCGATCTTGCGTGATCGAGTCAACCATATGAACAGCAATATTGTCAACAAGATCGGATTAAGCCTCTTTTGCATGCAATCGGAGCGCGGATCCTGCAAATCGCGCGCTTGGATCGTCGTATTGCATGCAATAGGATGATCTTCGCATGCCTAGGGGCGACGGAGCTCAGTCACAGACGGTGAAGGCCAAGCTGGGCCTGCGCGAGCTCGTCCTCGAGGGCGCATTCGCTCCGGGCGAGCGCGTCCCCGAGATCGGACTCGCGAAGCGGCTGGGCGTCTCGAGGACGCCTCTACGCCTCGCGCTCTCGACGCTCGCCCACGAAGGCCTGCTCGAGCCGCTGGCGGGTGGCGGCTTCGTCGTGCGCTCGTTCACTCGCGCCGACGTCTTCGACGGGATCGAGCTACGCGGTGTGCTCGAGGGCACGGCCGCCAGGCTCGCAGCCGAGCGCCTCGAGTCCCCCGACGAGCTCGACCCGCTGGTCGAGGCGGTGGAACAGCTCGACGACGTGATCGAGGACGTCACCCCGGAATCGCTCGTCCTCTACGTCGAGCTCAACGACGCCTTTCACGGCGCACTCGTCGGGCTGGCCAAGAGCCCGACGCTCGCACGCGCGATCACAGCCAACGCCGCCCTCCCATTCGCCGCGCCGGGAGCGTTGCTCGCCTCCCACGCTTCGCTCCGGCGCTCGCGCGAGATCCTGATCGTGGCCCAGCATCAGCACCGGGTCATCGTCGACGCGCTGCGGGCACGCCAGGGCACCCGCGCCGAGCAGATCGCCCGCGAACATGCTCGGCTCGCTCAGCTCAACCTCGAGCTCGTGCTCGAGGACCAGGTCGCACTCGCTCGATTCGGCTCGCCCATGCTGCGCCTCGCGATCTGAGCGATGCCGACCAACGCGAAACGCTAGTGAGATCGTCAAGAGCCCACACGTCCCAGAAGGGAGCATGACCATGGCACCAAGCAACCTGCAGGAGATCCTCGACGGTGTGCCCGCCGTCGACCTCTTGCGCAACTCGCAGGTCGGGGCGTACGTCTATCCGGTCGTCGCCGCCGAGTTCACGAACTGGCGCCGCGAGCAGCAAGCGTGGCGCGAGACAGCGGTGCTGTACGACCAGTCGCACCACATGGTGAACCTCTTCTTCAAAGGCCCCGACGCCCTGAAGCTGATCTCGGACACGGCGATCAACAGCGTCGAGAACTTCCCGGTCGGGATGGCCAAGCAGTATGTCCCGACGACGCCGGCCGGATACGTGATCGGCGACGGGATCCTCTTCCACCTCGACCAGGACGAGTTCGTCTTCGTCGGGCGGGCTCCGGCCGCCAACTGGCTGCAGTTCCAGGGTGAGACCGGCGGGTACGACATCGAGATCGAGAAGGACGACCGCTCGCCCATGCGCCCGTCGGGCAAGGCGGTCACGCGCAAGGTCTGGCGGTTCCAGGTGCAGGGCCCGAACGCGTGGCAGGTCCTCGAGAAGGTGAATGGAAGCCCGTTGGAAGACGTCAAGTTCTTCCGGATGAGCGAGATGACCATCGCGGGCCAGACCGTGAGGACCCTCCGCCACGGCATGGCCGGCGCTCCGGGCCTCGAGATCTGGGGGCCCTACGAGACCTATGACGAGGTAAAGGAGACGATCCTCGAGGCGGGCAAGGAGTTCGGGCTCGAGCCGGTCGGTTCGCGGGCGTACTCGTCGAACACCCTCGAGTCGGGTTGGATCCCGTCTCCGCTCCCCGCGGTCTACTCCGGCGAGGCGCTCAGGCCGTACCGCGAGTGGCTCGCTCCTTCGAGCTACGAGGCCGTCAACGCGCTCGCCGGCAGCTTCGTCTCCGACGACATCGAGGACTACTACCTCAACCCGTTTGAGCTCGGCTACGGGCCGTTCGTCAAGTTCGACCACGACTTCTACGGCCGCGGGGCGCTCGAACAGACCGACCGCGAGGCGCAGCGGAGGAAGGTCACGCTTGCCTGGAGCAGCGAGGACGTCTCGGACATCTTCGCCTCGGTGTTCGACCCGGAGGGCGAGTCCTACCAGGTCTTCGACCTGCCGAACGCGAACTACGGCTCGTCCAACTACGACTGCGTGATCGACGAGGCGGGAGCTGTCGTGGGGCTCTCGCTGTTCACGGGCTATAGCGCGAACGAGCGTCGGGCGCTCTCGCTCGCGACCGTCGACCCGGAGATCGAGGTCGGAACCGAGCTCAGGGTCGTCTGGGGCGAGCCCGACGGCGGCACGAGCAAGACGACCGTGCAGCCGCACAGCCAGAAAGAGGTTCGCGTGATCGTGAGCCCGGTGCCGTACTCCGAGGTCGTGCGCGAGTCGTACGCGGGCGGCTGGCGGACGAAGGGCGCCGTCACCTGAGTCTGTGGCCGGATGGCCGTGCCGGGGTCGGGCAGGAGCCTGAACCTCGGCCGGCCTTCTCGGCGAACGCGGCGCCTCTCTCGAAACGCTCGCGACCTACGATCACACCCGGTAGCGACTGCGCGAAGCGGGCGAACGGTTTCGCGGACGACTTGTCGGCGAGATCTTTAGTGAAATTGTCGCGAATCGTGTTGACGAATTTACCTCCCCGCCAGTAGTCTGGAGACGATGACGACCGGGTCGACGATGCTGCGGAACGGAGGGCTCCGTGCCTGACCCCGCAGCGACGCAGACGGCGCCGTCCCGGAACCCGTCGCAGGAGGCGTACGAGCTGCTGCAGGCGGCGATTGTCGACGGGAAGCTGCAGCCCAACGAGCGTCTCGTCGAGTCCGACCTGATCCGGATGCTGCCCGCAAGTCGCTCTGCCGTGCGAACCGCGCTCGTGCGGCTCACCCAGGAGGGGCTCGTCGAGCACGAGCCGAACCGCGGTGCGAAGGTGCGACTGATCGACGAGCACGAGGCGGCGGAGATCCTCGAGTCGCGCATGGTGCTCGAAGGGCTGGCGGCGAGATACGCGGCCCGCAACGCGACGAAGGCGGACGTCGCCGAGTTGCGTGCGATTCTGAAGGAGATGCGCGCGCTGCTCGACGACGGAGATCTCCTCGGGGCTTCCGGCCTGAACGCGAGGCTGCACGCGCGCCTGCTCGAGATCGCCCAGCACGGCACCGTCTCGCGGCTCGTTGCGGCGTTGAGCTCGCAGCTCGTCCGGTTCCAGTACCGGACGATTCTTGTGCCCGGCCGCGCGGAGCAGTCCCACGCCGAGCACCGCGCGATCGTGGAGGCCGTCGCCGACGGCGACCCGGACGCCGCAGAGCAGGCCGTTCGGACACACCTTGGCCACGTCGTCGAGGCGCTTCGCGTCCAGCGCCTGCCGACGGCGTCGGTCGTCTAGCCGAACCCAGGAGGACCGCGCGAATGAGCGAGACGAACAGCGGACGGCACGTTGCCAGAGGCGTCAGATGACCGACGTCGCCGTTCGCGACCTCGCGCATCTCTCCCACGTGGAGCTGCTGACGCCGAAGCCGGAGGAGAGCATCTTCTACTTCCAGGAGATCCTCGGGATGGAAGTCTCGGGCGAGTCCGGCGACTCGGTGTACCTGCGCGGCTTCGGCGACTACGAGCGGTCGACCGTGAAGCTGACGGCGGCTGCGCAGCCCGGGGTCAGGCACCTTGCCTACCGGACGCAGAGCCCCGAGGCCCTCGAGCGCCGGGTCGCCGCGCTCGAGGCGGCAGGAGTGGGGGGTCAGTGGCTCGAGGGTGACCTCGGCCACGGCCGGGCGTACGAGTTCCTCGATCCCGACGGCCATCGGCTCGAGTTGTTCTACGAATCCGAGCGCTACCAGCCACCGGCCGAGCTCCGGCCCGCCCTCAAGAACCAGCCGATGCGCTTCACCGGGCGCGGGGTCTGCGTGAGTCATCTCGATCACGTCAACTTTCTTGCGGTCGATCCCGCCGAGAACCGCGCCTTCGCCGAGCGGCACCTGGGCATGCGGCTGACGGAGCAGATCCTGCTCGACGACGGCACCGAGGCCGGCGTCTGGCTGACGTCCAATCCGAAGTCGTACGAGCTCGTCTACACGCATGACCAGACGCACACGCGCGGCAGGCTCCACCACATCGCCTTCTACGTGGAGCAGCGGGAGGACGTATTGCGGGCTGCCGACATCTTCCTCGAGCACGGGATCGTGATGGAATCGGGGCCGCACAAGCACGCGATCCAGCAGACGTTCTTTCTCTACACGTGGGAGCCGGGTGGCAATCGGATCGAAATCTGCTCGGGAGGGCACCTGATTCTTGCTCCCGACTACGAGCCGGTGATCTGGTCGCAGGCGGAGCGGGCGAAGGGTCAGGCGTGGGGGATGAAGACGATCGCCTCGTTCCACATCAAGGGGACGCCCTCGGTGCCCGAGGAGGATGTGCTGCTTGCCGGCGTCCAGCACTGAGCCGACGCCGCGTGCGCGCGAGCTCGTCCGCGGCGCGTACGACCTCCACGTCCACGTCGAGCCGGATCTCGCGAAGAGGCGGATCGACGACCTCGCGCTCGCGCACCGGTTCGTCGAGCTCGGGCTCGCGGGGTTTGTGCTCAAGTCGCACTACGTGCCGACGGCGGAGCGCGCTGCTGTCGTGCGCGCGTCCGTACCGGGGATCGATGCCCTGGGCGCGATCGCCCTGAACGCCGGCGTCGGCGGGCTGAATGCTCAGGCGGTGGAGATCGCGGCGCGAGGTGGAGCACGGATCGTTTGGCTGCCGACTGTCGACTCGGAGAACGAGGCGAGCGAGGACGGGCCGAAGCCTGCGAAGCAGCCGGTCTGGCGAAAGCTTCAGGACGAGTTCGTGGCCGCGGGTGTTGCGGGCGGGCCGGTACCGGTCTCGCCCTCGGCCCTCGAGCCGGTGCTCCGGGTCATCGCACGCCATCAGCTGGTCGTCGCGACCGGGCATCTCGGTCGAGGCGAGATCGCGATGGCGGTCGAGGCCGCGCTCACGGCGGGCGTCGCGCACGTGCTGGTCACGCATCCGGACTATCCGACCCAGGGCGTGCCGATCGCCGACCAGGTCGTGCTTGCCGACAAGGGCGCGATCCTCGAGCGGTGCTTCGCGCCGATCCATCTCCGGCAAGGTGTCGTGGGAGGAGACCTTCGCCGCGATTCGCGCCACCGGCGCGGCGCGGAACGTGCTCTCGACCGATCTCGGCCAGCTTGCGAACCCACCGGTCGAGGACGGCCTCGCGCTGATGGCCGACGCGCTGCTCGAGGCCGGGTTCCCGGACGACGACGTTCGTACGATGGCGGTCGTCAACACACGGAGACTCGCTGGTGCCTAAGCGCCTCCTCGTCGTCAGCGCGCACTCTGCAGACTTCGTCTGGCGTGCGGCCGGCGCGATCGCCACGCTCATCGCCGCAGGCGGGGCTGCGGAGATCGTCGCTCTCTCGTACGGCGAGCGCGGCGAGTCGGGCGAGCTCTGGAAGGAGGACGGGCAGACCGAGGAGCGGGTCAAGGAGATCCGTCATGCAGAAGCCGAGACTGCCGCGACCGTGCTTGGTGCCGGCTTCCGCGCCTTTGATCTCGGTGACTATCCGCTCGTGCTGGATGCGGTCGCGGTCGAGCGGCTCACCGACCTGATCCGCGAGCTCGAGCCGCAGGTCATCCTCACGCACGCAGCCAGGGATCCGTTCAACCCCGATCACGGTGTTGCCTACGAGGCAACGGTGCAGGCACGCCAGCTCGCGAGCGGTGCCGGCGTCGCGAGCGCGTTCAAGACGATCGCACCGCCCGAGCTGCTGCTCTTCGAGCCTCACCAGCCCGAGCTCTGCGGCTTCGTCCCGACGACGTTCCTCGACATCACGCCCGTCTGGAGTAAGAAGGTCGCAGCGATGGAGGCGATGGGGGCGCAGGGTTACCTGAGGCAGTACTACAGCGAGCGCGGCGAGCACCGTGCCAATCACGCCCGCCGGATCTCCGGCCGAAGCGACATCCGCTACGCGGAGGCGTTCCAGCGCGAGGTCCCCGTCGTCGTCGACGCCCTGTGACCGCCTACGCCGACCTCGCGCGACTCGGCGTCGCGACCGTCCACGAGGCCGCCGGTCGGACGGGCGTCGTCGACCTCCCGCTGATCCAGGTCGTGCCCGGCTCGCGCGTCGCCGGCCCGGCACGCACTGCGGTGTGCGCAACGGGCGACAACACCATGGTTCACGCCGTCGTCGCTCACGCGAGGCCCGGCGAGGTGATCGTGCTGACGAGCGACGAGCCCGTGCCGGTGGCGCTCGTCGGCGAGCTGCTCGTGACGCAGGCGGCGTCGCGCGGCGTCGCGGGGATCCTCGTCGACGGCGCCCTGCGCGATCTCGACGAGCTCGTCGAGATCGGCTTGCCGATCTGGGCGCGGTTCGTGCGAGCGCAGGGCGCGACCAAGGGACAGGTCGGGAAGCTGGACGTGCCGGTCGTCATCGGCGGCGCGGAGATCAGGCCCGGAGACCTCGTCGTCATGGACTGCGACGGAGCGATGGCGCTGCCGAGTGAGCGCATCGACGAGGTGCTGCCGCTCGCGCTCGAGCGAGCCGAGCGGGAGCGCGCGATGCGGCAGCGTTATGCGTCCGGCGAGCTCTCCTACGACCTGAACGGGCTCCGCGAGCTCGTCGAGGGAAGCGATTGATCGAGATCGCGGTGCTCGGCCTCGGCGAGGCCGGCGGCCGGATCGCGGCCGATCTTGCGGCGGCGGGCTGCACGGTGCGCGGGTGGGACCCGGCCCGGAGCCTCGAGGGAATCACGAATGCCGCGAGTGGCGACGAGGCCGTCGAGGGGCGCCGACGTCGTGCTCAGCATCAACGCGGCGGCCGTCGCCCTCGACGTGGCCGTCGGCGTCGCCGCCGCGCTTCCCGCCGGCGTCCTCTACGCCGACCTGAACACCGCCGCCCCGGCGCTCAAGCAGGCAGCTCGCCTCCGCGCTTCCTGCCCAGTTCGCGGACGTCGCGCTGATCGGCGTCGTTCCGAGCCACCGGCCTCCGGACCCCTGCGCTCGCGTCGGGGGACGGCGCCGAGCGCTTCGCCGCGATCTTCCGGCCGCTCGGGATGCCTGTCGAGGTCGTCGGCTCGCGTCCGGGCGACGCCGCCGGACTGAAGCTGCTGCGCAGCGTCTTCATGAAGGGTCTTGCGGCGACGGCGATCGAGACGCTCGAGGCGGCCGGCGCGGCTGGAGTCAGAGGATCGTCTCCACGCCGACATCGCCGCGGTAATCGGTGAGCCGCTGCTCGAGCGCCTGCTCTCCGGCTCGCAGGCCCACGCTGCTCGGCGGGTCGACGAGATGCGAGCCGCTGTCGCCTAACTCGAGGAGCTCGGCGTCGAGCCGCGGATCGCGTCGGCGACGGTGGGCTGGCTCGAGCAGCTTCGTGATGCCGGTTGAGCGCGCGCAGCCAGGACGCGACCGTCGCTGGCATGCGCTCGCCGAACCGTGGATAATGCAGTTGGAGTCGCCGGGCGCCCTCGGCTGAGGGGCATGGCTTCGACGAGGAGGTCAGATGGGAGCAACGCCGGCGGTGGGATCCTTTCCCAGCCCGTACGAGGTCGAGACGCCCGCGGGATGCGAGGGCTGGGAGGCGATGTACCCGTACTACGCGCGCTTCGACGAGGAGCGTCGCGAGGCGGACGAGCAGCGCTTCTGGTTCTGGAACTCGATGCACTTCCCGGTGCCGATGCCCGCGTTCGACGCGATCTGCATCGATACTGCCTACCAGGCGCTCGGAACGTGGCAGAACCGGGTCTTCGCCGTGCCGCCCGCGATGGGCATCGACTGGCGCTGCCTCAACGGCTACATCTACATCTCCGGCAATCCCGTCACCGACCCGGCGAAGATCGGCGAGCGGGTCGAGTTCTTCCAGAAGCGCGCCGGGTACTACTACGAGAACTGGGACGACCTCTACGCGAAATGGCGCACGAAGATGGAGGCGCTGATCGAGGAGCTCGAGGCGGTCGAGGTACCGCAGCTCGACGAGTACGAGCCAGACGAGGTCGCCTTCGGGGATCAGGAGACGAGCTACTGCGCCGTTCTCGACGCGTACCGGACGGCGCTGCGGCTCGCCGATCTGATGTGGCAGAACCATTTCGAGTTCCTGCTGCTCGGCTACGGCGCCTACATGACGTTCTCCGAGCTCTGCAAGGCCAACCTTCCGGACATCCCGGACCAGCACATCGCCCAGATGGTCGCCGGGCTGGACGTTCTCCTCTTCAAGCCCGACGCCGAGCTGCGCCGACTGGCGCGGCTCGCGATCGACACGGGCGTCGCCGGGGCGTTCGTCGAGGGCCGCTCGCCGGACGAGATCGACGCGGCGCTCGCCGCCACCGAGGACGGCCGGGCATGGCTCGACGAGCTCGAAGCGATCAAGGAGCCGTGGTTCCACATGGCCACGGGCGACGGTCTCTACCACACCTATGGAAGCTGGTTCGACGATCCGACGATCCCGTACGCCTCGCTGATCGGCTACGTCGCCGCACTCGAAGCGGGAGAGGAGATCGAGCGCCCGACGGGCCACATCGCCGCAGAGCGGGACCGCCTCGCGGTCGAGTACGCGGCGCTGCTCGACGACGACGCGCGGAAGGGGTTCGAGGAGCTGCTCGCGCTCTCGCGCACGGTCTTCCCGTACGTCGAGGAGCACAAGTTCATCTGCGACTACTGGTTCCTGACGAGCTGGTGGAACAAGATCCGCGAGTTCGGTGACCTGCTCGTGGCACACGACTTCCTCGAGGACCGCGACGGGATCTTCCAGCTTTCTCGCCTCGAGGTGCACTCTGCGCTCGACGAGCTCGTGCTTTCGTGGGCCACCGGAGGGCAGGCGCGCGGCCCGACGTACTGGCCTCCGATCGTCGCCGGGCGCCGCGAGTTGCTCGAGCGGCTCGGCGACTGGACGCCGCCGCCCGCCGTCGGGGCCGTGCCCGAGGTGATGATGGATCCGGCGCTGATCATGCTCTGGGGTGTCACCACGCAGCGTGTCCACGAATGGGCCCGGAATCCGGAGGGCGGCTCGGAGCTGACCGGCACGGCAGCGTCGCCCGGGGTGGTCGAGGGCGTCGCCCGCGTCGTGCGGACCGTGCGCGAGATCGGAGACGTCCGTGACGGCGAAATCCTCGTCTGCAGCATCACCTCGCCCGCCTGGGCACCGATCTTCTCGAAGATCCAGGCGGCGGTCACCGACATCGGCGGCGTCATGTCGCATGCGGCGATTGTCTGCCGCGAGTACGCGCTGCCGGCGGTCGTCGGCACCGGTCGCGCCACCTCCCAGATCAGCACGGGCCAGCGCATCCGCGTGGACGGGACGGCCGGCACGGTGACGATCCTCGAGTGAGCGAGGCTCGCCACACCAGACGCCTTGCCGATCTGCGGCTCGACGCACGGCGGTACGTTCGGGGGCAAGAGCTCCACCCTCGGCGAGTTGATCGCGGCCGGGATCCCCGTGCCGCCCGGCTTCGCCCTGGACACGACCGCGTTTCACGCATTCGTCGCGGAGGCCGGGCTGGAGGCGTTGATCGCCTCCGCCACGGCAAGGATGTCGCCCGACGACGTCGAGTCCGTCGGTGCCGCGTCGAAGGCGATCGGCGAGGCGATGCGTTCCGCCCCGATGCCCGACGCCGTCCGTGACGAGGTCGGTCGGCGTTACGCCGAGCTGGCGGAGGAGGTCGGCCTCGATCGGCCGCCGGTCGCGGTCCGCTCGAGCGCGCTCGGCGAGGACAGCCAGGATGCGACCTTCGCGGGGCAGCAGGAGTCCTATCTGTGGGTGCGTGGCGCCGACCACCTCTGTGACGCAGTGCGCGACTGTTGGGTGAGTCTCTACAGCACCCCGGCGATGACCTACCGCGCCCGCCTGGAACGGCTCGGTGAGCCTGCGATGGGCGTCGCCGTCCAGCTGATGGTCGACGCCGGCGTCTCCGGCGTCCTGTTCACCTGCAACCCGGTGAGCGGCGATCCGAGCATGATCGCCGTCAACGCCAGCTGGGGTCTCGGGCTGGCCGTGGTCGGCGGCGAGGTGACGCCCGACGACTACCTCGTCAGCAAGGTGACGCGCGAGGTCGTGCGCGAGCACATCCACGCCAAGGACGTCCAGTACGTTCCTGACCCCGCAGGTCGCGGCGCCGTCCGGCAGGACGTGCCGGAGGCGCGCCGAGAGGTCTCGTCCCTCGACCCCACAGCGCTGGCCGCGCTCGTGGACGTCGGCCGGCGTGTCGAGCGCTACTTCGGCTGCCATCAGGACGTCGAGTGGGCGATTGCAAGGGAGCAGGAGCTCCCCGCGAGCCTGTTCGTCGTCCAGTCGCGACCGGTCACGGCGATGCCGCAGCGCGACCAGGCGTCCAAGCCCGAGTCCGGGATGGCGCTCGTGATGAGCATGTTCGGCGCCGCCGGGACGAAGAGCTGAGAGCCGTCAGATGGCGCTGAACGACGACGACGTCCGCGAGATCCTGCGGATCATCGACGAGTCCGACCTCGACGAGCTCCGCATCGAGACGGACGGCCTGTCCCTCCACGTCCTTCGTGGCGGCGCGACGTCCGCATTCGAGCCGGAGCCGGTGCCCGAACGGCGGGCTGCGGCGGAGCCGGCGCCGCGAGGTGCCCCGGAGGCGCCGCGCGGTGCCGCCTCCGGGGACGAGAGCGACGGGCTCACGATCACATCGCCGGCCGTCGGCATCTTCCATCGCGCCCCCGCGCCGGGCGCAACGCCGTTCGTCGAGATCGGGACAGTGGTCGAGGCGGGCACGATCGTCGGCATCGTCGAGGTGATGAAGATGATGAACTCGATCGCCGCGGGGATCTCCGGCACGATCGTCGAGGTCCTGATCGAGAACGCGCAGGAGGTCGAGTACGGGCAGCCGCTCTTCCGCGTGGAAGCGGGATGACGCGCGTCGTCGACATTGTCGACACGACCACGCGCGACGGCAACCAGAGCCTCTGGGGCGCCACCGGTCTGACCGCCGGTGACATCCTGGCGGTCGCCCCGACGCTGGAACAGGTCGGCTACCACGCTCTCGACTTCACCTCGAGCACGCACATGTCGATCTCGGTGCGCTTCCATCGCGAGGACCCGTGGGAGCTGATCCGGCTCATGCGGGCCGCTCTGCCGACCACGCTTCTCAACTACATCACAACCGGGATGCGCTTCATCTCCTGGCAACCGTGCGACGAAGACGTGATGCGGCTCGCCTTCCGGTGCGTCGTGCGAAACGGGATCCGCCGCTTCCAGTTCGCGGAACCGGCGAACGATCCGGAGGCGCTTCGCCGCGTCTCACGGATGGCCCGCGAGGAGGGCGTCGAGGAGATCGTTGTCGGCCTCACCTACTCGATCAGTCCGGTCCACACGCACGCCTACTACGCCGCGCGCATCGCAGCGCTCGTCGACTGCCCCGATATCGATCGCTTCTACCTGAAGGACCCGGGCGGTCTGCTCACGCCCGACGCGGTGCGGGAGCTCTCCCCGAGCTTCGTCGCGACCGGGCGACCGGTGGAGCTCCACAGCCACTGCACGATCGGGCTGGCGCCGTTCGTCTATCTCGAAGGAGTGAGACAGGGCTTCGACGTCCTCCACACGGCGATCGGGCCGGCCGGTAACGGGACGTCGCAGCCGACCGTCGAGTCGACCGTGCGGAACCTCGAGGCAGAGGGATTCGCGCATAGGCTCGATCCGGAGGCTCTCGCCCGAGTGGGCGCGTACTTCCGGGAGCTCGTTCGCGAGAAGCGCCTGCCTCCCGGCGTGCCGCTCGAGTACGACGCCGCCTACTATCGGCACCAGCTTCCGGGCGGAATGGTCACCACGACGAAGCGGATGCTCGACGAGATCCGGCGGCCCGAGCTCTTCGACGCCGTGCTGGAGGAGGTCGTGCGGGTGCGGGCCGAGATGGGCTATCCGATCCTCGTCACGCCGGTATCCCAGCTCGTCGCGTACCAGGCAACGCGAAATGTGATCGATCCCGAGCGCTGGCTCGACGTCTCCGACGAGACGGTGCGCTACTTCCTCGGCCACTACGGAGAGTTCGCCGCCCCACCGGACGAGGAGGTCACCGACCGCGTTCTCTCCTTGCCGAAGGCCGACGCCCTGCGCGATGCGCAACCCGTCAGCCTCGAAGGAGCGCGGGCACGCTTCGGCAGCCGCATCTCCGACGAGGAGCTGTTGTTGCGGCTGACGATGCCACAGGAGCAGGTTGACGCGATGCGCGAAGCGCCGACGATTGCGGAGCGGACCCCGCGACCGCTGCTCGTCGGTGGAGACCCTCTTGTCCGCCTCCTTCGCGAGGTCGAGCGGCGGCGCTCGATCTCGTACCTGCGCGTTCGCAAGGGCGACGACCTCGTGGTGTGGCGCCGTGCTCCTTGACGACGTTCGCGGCTTCGTCTTCGACGTCGACGGCACGCTCGTCCAGCGCGCCGGCCGGGAGATCCACCTCATTCCCGGCGCACGCGACGTTCTCGAGAGCGTCGCCGCCTCCGGTCGACCGTACGCGTTGTTCACGAACGGCAGCCACCTGGCACCTGACACATTCGCCGGAGAGCTCCGGGCGGCAGGCCTGCCGATCGAGGACGGCTGTGTCCTGACGCCGCTCTGCTCCGTCCAGAACCACCTCGCCGGGTTCCTCGAGAAGCCTCGGGTCCTCGCGTTCGCTACGCAGCCCGCCCGGGATTACCTGCGCGGCGTCGGGATCCAGCTCGTCGAGAGCGGCGACGGCACGAAGGTCGACGCGGTCTTCGTCGCACACACCGACGAGATCGGCTTCGACCGGCTCGAGGCGGCAGCGCGTGCCGTGATCGCCGGTGCGCGGCTGCTCGTCGGCAGCTACGTCCCTGCCTACGCAGGTGCGAACGGGCCGATCCTGAGCCGCGGTGCGATGGTCGCCGCTGCGATCGCCAAGGCCAGCGGCGCCAGGCCTGTCGTCGTCGGCAAGCCCTCGCGGGCGGCGGTGCGCGAGCTGGAACAGCGGCTCGGCGTGCCGTCGCGGCAGATGGCCGTCGTGGGCGACGACCTCCGTCTCGACGTCGCGCTCGGGCACCTCGGCGGCTCGCAGACGGTGCTCGTCCGCAGCGGAATCAGCGCGTCCGTCGACCTCGACGGCATCCCGGAGCCGCGGCGTCCCGACGTCGCGGTGGGCAGCGTCGCGGAGATGCTCGCATGGTTCTAGCGGTCGGGATCACGGAGCCGGGTGGGCCCGACGTCCTCCGCCTGATCGAGCGCGACGTCAGGGAGCCGGGCGTCGACGAGATCCGGGTGGCCGTCCGGGCTGCCGCGGTGCATCCGTCCGATATCGGGTTCCGGACGCGGGGGATCCAGGGTGTGCCGCCGCCCTGGGTGCCGGGGTGGGACGCGGCCGGCACGATCGAGTCGATCGGCGCAGGCGTGAGCGGGTTCGAAGTTGGCGAGCCGGTGATGGCCGTCGTTGGCCCACGGCGGCCCGACGGTGGTGCGCAGTCGCAGCTCGTCGTGGCGCCGGCGGCGTCGGTCGTCCCGCTCCCGGCGAACCTCACGCCCGAGCAGGCGTCGACCCTGCCGATGAACGGCCTCACCGCGCTACAGGCGCTCGAGTTGCTCGACCTCCGCGAAGGCGAGACGCTCCTCGTCACGGGGGGAGCGGGCCTGCTGGCCTCGTACGCGATCCCGCTCGCGAAGCGGGCAGGGCTTCGTGTCCTGGCCGATGCAAGCGTGGCCAACGCGGATCGGGTGCGGGGGTTCGGCGCCGATGTCGTGCTCCCGCGCGGCGACGGACTCGTCGCTGCCGTCCGCGACGAGGTTCCCGAGGGCGTCGCGGCGGTCATCGACACCGCCGTTCTCGGACGGACGATCTTCCCCGCGATCCGTGAGGGCGGCGCGCTCGCGTTCCTCCGCGCGTGGGAAGGCGATGAGGTGGAGGGCGGTATCACGATTAGTCGCGTCTGGGTCGGCGACGTTCTCGAGCGAACAGACTGGCTGCGGGACATCGGAGATCTGGCACGCCGGGGAATGCTTCCTCTGTGGGAGATCTCGACGTTCCCACCGGAGCGTGTTGCCGACGCGCATCGTCAGATGGAGGCCGGCGGCCTGCGCGCCCGTCCCGTGATCGTCTTCGAGTGAGCCAATCGGCCTGGCCGGGAAGCTCGCCTACGACGTCCCGTCGGGCGGCGAGCCCAGACCGAGCAGTCGGATGGCGTTCTCCTTGAGGATCAACGGGCGCACGTCCGGCTTGATGTCCAGCAGGTCGAAGTCCGCGAGCCAGCGCTCCGGGGTGATGAAGGGGTAGTCGGTGCCGAAGAGCACCTGGTTGCGGAGCAGCGTGTTCGCGTAGTGGATGAGCTGCGGCGGGAAGTACTTGGGCGACCACCCGGAGAGGTCGATGAAGACCTGCGGCTTGTGCATGGCGATCGAGAGCGCCTCGTCCTGCCAGGGGAACGACGGATGGGCGAGGACGATCTTGAGCGTCGGAAAGTCCACGGCGACGTCGTCGACGTGGATCGGATTCGAGTACTTGAGCCGGATGCCGCCGCCCCCGGGGAGGCCGGAGCCGACCCCCGAGTGACCGGTGTGGAACAGCGCCGGGAGGCCTGCCTCCTCGATCACCTCGTAGAGCGGATAGGCGAGACGGTCGTTCGGGAAGAACCCTTGCACGTTGGGGTGGAACTTGAATCCACGGACGCCGTGGTCGACGATCAGACGGCGCGCCTCGTCGACCCCGCGCCGACCCTTGTGCGGGTCGATGCTGGCGAACGGGATCAGCACGTCGGCGTTCGCCCGCGCGACCTCGGCGATCTCCTCGTTCGGTACCCGCGGCTGCCCGGTGACCGACTCCGAGTCGACGGTGAAGATGACGGCCATCATGCGGCGCTCGCGATAGTGGTGCGCCAGCTCGAGCGCTGTCGGCCGCGCGGATTGGCCTCGGAAATGGAGGATCGCTGCTTCGCGCAGCTCGTCGGGAAGAG
>CAVXQE010000006.1:0-543112 GCA_963763755.1 uncultured Gaiellaceae bacterium | reverse complement strand
AGCAATACGTAAACTCGGCGCAACGACAGAACCATCACCAATTGCTACAACCGGTCCGGGGCGCCGTGGCCGCCGAAGGCCCACGTGTTGTACTTGACGCCGGGGGCGATGTCGATCGTGATGTCCTTCAAGGTCATGTGAACCTTCACGAGGCCGCCTGCAGCCAGCGGCGGCAACACCGCGTCGTAAGGCTTGTGTGCGGCGGCGAGCTCGGCCGCGTTCTCGGGCACGACGCCCGCGAAGCTGTTCAGCGGCAGAGCGACATTGTGGTCGGTCGCATGGTCGTGCGCCGGGGTGGCGCTCGCCGGGGCTGTCGAGTCGCGCGACTCGCGGGCATCCGCCCACATCATCAGGGCGAAGAACCCGACCACCGCGACGGCCAAGCCGAGTAACACGGCAGCAACTTTGAAGAACGCGCCCGACTCGGTCTCGACCGGTGGGCGTGATGATGAGTACGTGGCCAACGTTGGCTCCTTGATCGTCGTTTCGAGCAGTTTGGGCACAACGCAGCGCGACGGCCTCCGCCGCAACCACGGATTCGGTTGCGGGTTTACACCGACGCTTTGGCGAAGATCACGAGCACGCTGAGGCCCTCGTACGCCGTGAACTGATGCACCGCGTGCGCGGGAACGAAAATGGCCTGCCCCGGCTCGACCGGTATCGCCTCACCCTCGACGTTGAGGACACCACTGCCGTCGAGGACGACGTAGACCTCGTCATCCGCATGCGGTTGCTGGTGGTCGGGCTCGGGCGCGACGAGGACGTAGACGCCGATCTCGAGGCCAGGAGAGGCGTGCACGATCTCGTACCCGCCGTTCCCGGCCTCGAGGCGTCGCCTCACCTGCTCGATCGCGAAGGCGTGGGACGGCAGGTTCATCGGACGGGCTGCTCCAGCGAACGCCGGCCCTTTCGCGTGGTGTCGTCGACATTCCAGGTGACGGTCGACTCGACCGTCACCACACCGGGAACGCGAGCGACCAACCGGCTGAGCAGCTCGACGTCGCTCCTCAGGTGGAGCCGGCCGCTCAGTGCTGCACGCCCGTCTTGCACGCTGGCCTCGACCTTACCCGTCTCGATCCACATCGTGCGCTCGAGGATGTCCTCCTTCAGCTCCCGCTCGATCTGGGAGTCGGTGCGGGTGAAGGCGCGGATCGAGGTCGGCGCGGGTGACGATCCCGACGATCAGTCCGTCCTTCACGACCGGGAGTCGATTGACGTGCCGTTCACACATGATCTGCGCAGCGTCCGCCGCCGACTCCCAGGGGGCGATCGTGATCGCGGGCGTGGTCATCGCCGTCCGAGCGGTAGTGCCTTCGACTTGGCGAGCCCGGCGTAGTCGGGTGCTCCTTCGATGATCCAGCCGAGCGGTCCGCCGGTGTGCCCCTCGCGCGGGTCGTGTTCCTTGTAGAGGATGTCGCCCTCGGAGACCACTCCGAGTACGCGGCGCTCGATGTCGCAGACGGGCAAGCCCGAGATCCCGTTGGCAACAAGGATCTTCGCGACGTCCTTGATCGGCGCCTCAGGGCCGATCGTGAGGACCTTCTCTGTCATGAGCTCGCTGACTCGCATTGTGGCCTCCTTGCATCGGTTGTCGAGACGAATGCTCGTGAACCACGCCGGCATTGGCATCCGCGCGGGCGCCGATGGGGCTGCGGAAAACTACGGCCGCACGCCGGGTGGCCGGGCTAGCGCAGTTCCCGAGGCCGCCATCTCGCTCCAGCCGCACGGCCCGCGAGGCCGGCTGCGATGTCGATGGTCGAGAGCACTCCGATCGGACGCTCACGGTCGACGACGATCAGATGCGCCGTGTTGTGCTCGGTCATCAACTGCGCGGCGCGTTCGAGCGTCTCGTCGGGCGACACGGTCACAACGGGCGCCGCCGCCGACGCGCCTGCGCTCTGGTCGTCCAGGTCGCGCACGCTGGCGGCCGCGACCAGGTCGAGGTCGGACACGATCCCCCAGAGAGACCCTGGCTCACCACTGTCGCTTTCGACAACGACGCAGTGGACGTGCTCCTGAGCCATCGTCGCGGCGACCTCCGACAAGCGTGTCTCTCGCTCGCACGTGAAGACGCCGCGATGCATCACATCGTCGACACGGAGCGTGTTGATGCGCGGCTGACGGGTCTCGGTCTTCATGTCGCCCTCCTTGGGGATCGTGCGGCTACAGCTCACGATCGACGAGGACCGAGGGCGAAGCATCGGCGTTCCGCCTCATTCCGCCTGCGGAGAACTACGCGCTACCAGCTCTTCTCGCGCCGCTGCTCCTGCGGGCGGCGAATCCGGACGCGGGCGTCGACTGCGACCGCGCGATCCGGGAAGCCGAGGACCGGGTTGAGGTCGAGCTCGGCCACTGCGGGCAGGTCGTCACCGAGCGCCGCGAGCCGGTGGACGAGGTCGACGAGCGCGGCCGCGTCGGCCGGCTCGGCGCCGCGGAAGCCGCGCACGAGTCGCCCGGCCTTGCCGGCCGTGACCAGCTCTTCGGCGTCGATGTCCGTCAGAGGGGCGATCCGGAGGCTGGCTTCGCCGATCAGCTCGGCGAAGACGCCGCCCGGCCCGAACGCGACGAGCGGGCCGAAGACCGGATCCTGAAGGAGACCGGCGAGCAGCTCGGTTCCGCCGCGGAGCATCGGCTGCACGACGACGGGGAATCCGATCCGCTCTGCGGCCGCGCGGACGGCCGCCTCGTCCTCGAGGTCGAGCGCGATGCCGCCGGTCTCGGTCTTGTGAGCGCCCGCAGCGGCGGACTTGACGACGGCCGGAAATCCGAGCTCGTCAGCCGCCTGGACCGCGGCGTCGGCGTCCTCGGCGACCCGCTCGGGGACGACGGGCAGGCCGTAGGCGGACAGCAATTCCCGCGTCTCGGCGGGATCCAGCCAGGAGTCGTCTGACCGGGAGAGCGCGCGCTCGACGACGAGCGCAGCGGCTGGACGGTCGACACCTTCGAGCGAAGGAACGGAGCCGAGCGGCCGCCGGAGCCACTCGGCGCGATCGGCCACGCGGCCAAGCGCCCGGGCCGCCGACTCGGGATACGCGAACGCGGCAGCGGCCGAGCCCGACCGCAGCGCCTCCGGCACGCCGGCCGAGCTCATGACGACAGCGAGGACCGGCTTCTCGGAAGCGGCCGCACGGGCCGCTGCGTCGACAGCAACGGCAACCTGATCCGCCGTGGCGCTGACCGCAGGCACGAAGAGCACGAGCGCCGCGTCGACCTGCGGGTCGGCCAGCAAGACTGGGAGCGCCTGTTCGTAGCTCGCCGCGGTCGCCGATCCGAGCATGTCGACCGGGTTCGCGACACTGGCCTCGGCGGGAAGCAGCTCGCGCAAGCGGCGCATGGTCTCCTCGCCCAGCGCCGGGAGCTCGAGCCCCGAGGCATCGCAGGCGTCGGCGGCGAGGATGCCGAGGCCGCCTGCGTTCGTGAGCACGGCGACCCGCCTGCCCTTCGGCTCGGGCTGCGAGGAGAGCAGCGTCGCGACGTCGATCAGCTCCTCCAGCGAGGTCGCGCGAGTGACGCCCGCGTGGTGGAAGAGCGCGTCGACGCCGGCTTCGGAGCCCGCAAGAGCGGCCGTATGCGAGCTGGCGGCGCGCTGGCCGGTCGCAGAGGTGCCGCTCTTCAGCGCGAGGATCGGCTTGCGCCTCGCGACCCTCCGGGCGAGCCGGCCGAAGCGGCGTGGGTTCCCGAACGACTCGACGTAGAGCAGCACGACTTCGCGTGGCCTCATCCTCCTCCCACCACTCGAGCAGGTCGTTCGACGAGACGTCCGCCTTGTTTCCGATCGAGACGAAGGCGGAGAGCCCGAGTCCTCGAGCATCCGCCGCCTCGAGCAGCGCAAGACCGAGAGCGCCGGACTGGGAGGAGAAGCCGATGTTCCCGCTCGGCGCCGAGCGGGCGGCAAAGGTGGCGTTCAGGCGCGGGCCGGCGACCGCGATGCCGAGACAGTTCGGCCCGATCAGGCGCGCGCCGTGCGCACGCACCAGCGCCAGCAGCTGCTCCTGTCGCTCTGCTCCCTCGCTGCCGACCTCGGCGAACCCGGCCGAGATGACGACGAGTGCCCGCACGCCGTTGCGGAGCGCTTCCTCGGCAGCACCGAGGACGTGCTCGCCCGGCACCGCGATCACCGCGAGATCGACGGGATCCGGGATCTCGGCCACCGAGGCGTAGCCGCGAACGCCTGCGACCGCGGAGCCCTTGGGGTTCACCGGGTAGGCGGCACCCGTGAAGTCACCCTCCAGCACGTTGCGGAAGAGCTCACCGCCGATCGTCCCGCGCCGGGGCGACGCCCCGACGACGGCGACGCTCGTCGGCTCGAAGAACGAGCGAAGCGACGCGACGACCGCCGTGTGGTCACGCTCCTCGACGCTCTGCTCGAAGCGCTCGGTCGCTGCGATCGGAAACTGCGACCTCGACGACGCCGCTCGCGAGCTCGCGCTTGAGCTCGAAGCCGGCGCGCTCGAAGACACCGAGCATCGACGGTTGTCTGCGAGAACCTCGGCGACGAAGCGCTCGATCCCAACCCCGGCAGCGCGGGCCGCCAGGCGCTCGAGCAGTCGCGTCCCGATGCCTCTGCCCTGCTCGGCGTCGGCGACCGCGAAGGCCGACTCGGCCATGGCCGGATCGCGGAGACGCACGTAGTTGCCGATCGCGACGATCCGCTCCCCGCCCTCGTCCGCCAGCGCGCCCAGCAGAGCGCCGCGCTCGACCCAATCCGGATCGAGGAGCGACTCGACCAGCTGCGGTCTGACGTTCGGAAAGCCGTGGAAGCGGCGGTGGAGGCTCTGGCTCGAAAGCGCTCTGTAGAAGTCGAGCAGTGCCTCGCTATCGGCGTCGGTCGGGGGCCTCAAACGCAGAGTTCCGCCGTCGCGGAGGATTACGTCGACCGATTCGCTCGCAGGTGTCGTCACGGTTCCCATTAGTACACCGAGTCGGCGCTCGGTGAGACGCAGAAAGACAGCGAGCGGGTCGCAATGACCCGCTCGCCGTCCGGCTGCCGCGGTTGCATCTAGGTCGCGGCCGACACTGTGTCGAGCTTCTTCTGCCGCTTGGGCACTGTCACGTAGCCCAGCGCACCACCGAGGGTGAGGACGAGGAAGCCGATGCCCGTGAGCAGCAGCGCGGCGCCCATCACGATCGAGAAGTACGCGACCCGCTCGGCGAAGAACGACGTGTTGAGCGCCGTCGTGAGCGCCGTCTCGGTCACCCACAGTTGCGCAGACCGTTCTCGACAGGGCGGCCCTCCGGCGTCTTGGCCGCCAGCGCCTCATCGTTCGTGTCCTTGCCGGCCGTGGTCAGGAAGCGGCCCATCTCGGCGTACCGCACTGCCCCTTCGTCGCCTCGAGCGTGTGGTGCTCCATGACGTCCGCGAAGGCCCTCGCCTCCGCGCCTGTCGTGATCGCCTGACCAGGCGTGCAGCTTGCCGTTCGTGAGCTCCGCTGCGTCGATCGCGGTGATCTTCTGGGCTGTGAGCTCGTCCCGGACGGTGTTCAGCCCGGTGACGCCGATCACGATCGCGCCGATGCCAAATGCAACCAGGATCACGCTTGCTGCGATCCCACCGTATGCGAACAATTTCTTCATCACGATCTCCTTCTGTCGGCCATTTCCTTGTGCGCAGACTCGCCGACAGGAGCGGTGCCGCCATCAGCGGTAGCGCTGAACCGAGTTGCGGGAGATTGCTGACGCGTCTTGCGGGCGAAGCGCAGCGCCAGGTGGCTGCCGTCGCGGGTCATCGAGCATCCGTAGAAGCCCACCGCGCGCGGTGAGGATCCTCCACGCCACGAAGAGTTGGTCCGCAGCTCGAGCAGGTACTTGGCGAACTCCGGCAGCGCCCCGAGGTACGGGACCATCTCTTCGATAGAGCACCGGCCTGAAACCTCAGTCTCCCGTCTGCCTCCCAAAAGGGGCAGCGTGTGCCGGGGCAACGCTCGCTGACTCCGACGGCGGCTGCCACGCCACATCTGCGACTGAATGAGCTCGAATACCGCCTGGCAGCCTGACAACGGGATCACTCTCCCTCTGTGACTCGAGGTTGCATCAGCAACGTCGATGGTCAACCCGCCGGCGAGGGCGCGCATCAGTAGAAGCCCACGTGACTGCATCAGGGCGGCCGCGGATGCGCCTCCGAACTGGCCGACCGAGACTGGCGGTACCCGACCAAAGGAGGCGTCATGAAGGCGCTCGTGTATCACGGACCGGGCCAGAAGGCATGGGAGACCGTGCCCGACCCGGTGATTCAGGAGCCGACGGACGTGATCGTCCGCATCGACTCTTCCACGATCTGCGGGACCGACCTGCACATCCTCAAGGGCGACGTGCCCGCGGTGAAGCCGGGGACGATCCTCGGCCACGAGGCGGTCGGCACGATCACCGAGCTCGGCTCGGCGGTGACGACACTCGCCGTCGGCGACCGCGTCCTGGTCTCCTGCATCAGCGCCTGTGGCCGCTGCAGCTACTGCCGCGAGGGCCACTACGGCCAGTGCACCGGCGGCGGCGGCTGGATCTTCGGTCACCTGATCGACGGCCTGCAGGCCGAGTTCGCCCGCGTCCCGTTCGCCGATACCTCCGTCTACAAGATCCCGGAGGAGTTGACGGACGAGCAGGTGCTCTTCCTCGCGGACATCCTCCCGACCGCCTACGAGGTCGGTGTCCTGAACGGCCAGGTGGAGCCGGGCGACACGATCGCGGTCGTCGGCGCAGGCCCGATCGGCCTCGCCACGATCATGACCGCGCGTCTGCGCACGCCGGCGAAGATCATCGCGATCGATCTCGCCGATGCCAGGCTCGCCCGCGCGCTCGACTTCGGTGCGGACGTGGTGATCAACAACGGCGAGGAGGATGCAATCGCCCGCGTGATGGAGATCACGAACGGCCGCGGTGTCGACACCGCAATCGAGGCAGTCGGCGTCCCGGAGACGTTCGAGCTCTGCACCGAGCTGATTCGGGCCGGTGGCCGCGTCGCCAATGTCGGCGTCCACGGCTGCTCGGCGACGTTGCACCTGGAGAAGCTCTGGATCCGCAACGTGCTGATCACAACCGGCCTCGTGGACACCTTCACGACCCCGGTTCTGCTTCAGCTGATCGAAGGCGGCCGACTCGACGCGACGACGTTCGCGACGCACCGGTTCCAGCTCGACGAGACGATGGAGGCGTACGACGTCTTCGCGGATGCCGCGCACACGCAGGCGCTGAAGGTCGTGCTCTCCGCGCTGCCGGTGGAGCCCACGAAGCTGCAGGCGGCCGCGCCCGCAGTCGCGGGAGCCTGAGCTCAAACAAAAGAGGGGCAGGCCGGTCGGCCTGCCCCTCTTTTCGGCGAGCGCTAACAGCACGCTCGCTAGGTCAGAACCCCAACCCGATGCCGGCACGCCGGCGCCCATTGCCGGAGTGAGGAACCGGCGCTCCTCCTCGGACGACCAGGACGGGCCGCTTGGACTCCGCCAGGACTCCACGCGAGACGCTTCCGAGCAAGGCATTCGCGATCGCGCCATGACCTCGCGAGCCAATGACGATCAGATCGACGTTGTGAGAGTCGGCGTAGGCGACGATCTCGTCCACGGTGTCGCCTGCGAGCAGGACGGTCGTCGGGAAGATGCCGTACGCCTCCGCAACGGCCGCTGCGCGCTCGAGGAGGGCGTGGTCTTCGAGCGAGGGCTCGTGAGGGAAGGCACCGCCGATGCCGAACCCTGCCGCCGGAACGATGTCCAGCACAGGCACGACGTGAACGAGGATCAGCTCCGCCTCGTTCTCGGCGGCGAGCTCGATGCCGAATTCCACAGCCTCGGTCGCAGACTCCGAGCCGTCTGTTGCAACAAGGATCTTGTTCATCTCTGCTCCTCCCAATCGCTTGCGTATGGCAAGAGCGTCGCTCCAGTTTGCATCTGTGACATCCGCGGCATTGCTGAAGTCGGATCAGTAGTTCTGCGCACCCCGAACGGACCACGCGAGGCCCGTACTTTTCCGCATCGGATCGCGGGGATCGCACCGATTCCGGTCGTGCGATCCCGCCGTACGGTGAGGGCATGTCGCATCTGTCAGCGTCCTTCAGCGCCACCGTGCGGGTCCGCATCGAAGATCGACCCGGCGCGTTTGCCCGGCTGGCAGCAGCGGTAGGCGAAACCGGGGCTACGCTCGGCGCGATCGACCTCGTCAGCGCCGAGCGCGTGACGAAGGTGCGCGACGTGACCGTGCTCGCGGCAGACGCGACGCATCTCGCGACGGTCGTCGATGCGATGCGCCGGGTCGACGGCACCGAGGTGCTGACCGTTTCGGATCGCACGTTCCAGCTGCACGAGGGCGGCAAGATCGAAGTGGTCGCGAAGACGCCGCTGAAGACCCGCGAAGACCTCTCGATGGTCTACACGCCTGGAGTCGCCCGCGTCTCGCAGGCGATCGCCGACGATCCGCAGAAAGCCTGGACGCTCACGACCAAGAAGAACATGGTGGCCGTGGTCACCGACGGGTCGGCCGTACTCGGGTTGGGCGACATCGGACCGGAGGCGGCACTGCCCGTGATGGAGGGCAAGGCCATGCTCTTCAAGGACTTCGGCGGCGTGGACGCCTTCCCGCTCTGCCTGGCGACGAAGGACGTCGACACGATCGTGGCGACGGTGCTGGCGATCGCGCCGGGGTTCGGCGGGATCAATCTGGAGGACATCGCCGCACCGCGTTGCTTCGAGATCGAGCAACGCCTGCGCGACGAGCTCGACATCCCCGTCTTCCACGATGACCAGCACGGGACGGCGATCGTCGTCCTGGCGGCGCTCGTCAACGCGCTCCGTGTCGTCGGCAAGCGGCTCGAAGACGTCCGGATCGTGACCACCGGCTGCGGCGCCGCCGGCACCGCGGTGACGAAGATCCTGCTGGCTGCCGGGGCGAGGCACATCGTCGGCTGCGACGAGGGCGGCGCGCTCTATTCCGGCCGACCCGGACTCTCGCCTGCGAAACAGGAATACGCCGGCCTGACGAATCCGGACCACGAGTCGGGAACCGCTGACGAGATGCTCGTTGGCGCCGACGTGTTCATCGGCGTCTCGGTGCCGGGAGCCGTCACGCGAGACGGCATCGCGCGCATGGCGGAGGACGCAATCGTGTTCGCACTCGCGAACCCACGATCGGAGATCGACCCCGAAGAGATCGAGGACCTCGCCGCCGTCATTGCGACCGGCCGGTCCGACTACCCGAATCAGATCAACAACGTGCTCGTCTTCCCCGGCGTCTTCCGAGGCGCGCTGGATGTGCGCGCGAGCGCGATCACCAGAGAGATGGAGCTCGCGGCGGCTCACGCGCTCGCCGGAGTCATCCCGTCGGACCAACTCTCCGCGGACTACATCATCCCCAGCGTCTTCGACCGGAGCGTCGCGCCGATCATGGCGCGCGCCGTGGCCGAGGCTGCGCTGGCCGCAGGCGTGGCCCGAATCGGAACCCAGCCCACTCGGTAGCGGGCAATGAGCGTCCAGTCCGTCATCCCACGCCGCGCCACGAGGAGCGGCAACCCGGCCGCCTCGCAGGCGACGCCAATCGCCACCCGAAGGGTGGAGGTGCCAGCGGGCGTCTCAGAACCACCACGACCACCGGAGCTGGACACGATCGCCGCACGGTGGCAACTGGCCCTGGACTCGGCCGAGCGCGCCCTGAGCGCCGAGGATGGCTCGTTCTCCGCTTCGCAGCTCGTGCAGCGTCGAAACGCCCTGGTGCATGAGCGTCGCCAGACCGCGGAGATGCTCGTCCGCCTGGCGCGGCTCCGCGGAATCCAGCCGGTGCCGTGGCTCTCGCCGGTGCCGCTGAACTCGAGGATGCTCGGCTTGCCCAACACGATCAGGGCATGTCTCTTCGACCTCGAAGGGGTGCTCACCGACAGCGCCGTGCTCCATGCCTGGGCATGGAGCGAGGTCTTCGACGAGTTCCTGCTGCGGCTGAGCGACAAGACCGGCTGGCAGTTCGTTCCCTTCGACCGGGACGCCGACTACCGCGCTTACCTGGACGGGCGGCCGCGGCTGGAGGGCATTCACGCCTTTCTCGACAGCCGTGGGATCCGTTTGCCCGAGGGAAGGCCCGACGATCCGGATGAGTCCGACACCGCCTGCAACCTGGCCAGAAGAAAGGGCGAAGCATTGGCGAGCGGCCTTCGCCAGCATGGCGTGACCGCGCTCGGCGGTGCGCGCCGCTACCTGGAAGCTGCCGGCCGTGCCGGCCTCGAGCGCGCCGTGGTCTCAGCGAGCACCAGCACGCTGCCGATGCTGGAGCTCGCCGGGCTGGCGACACTGGTCGACGATCGCGTCGACGCCGACGTCATCCGCGCCGAGGGACTGCGTGCGCGGCCCGCTCCGGATCTCCTGCTCGCCGCCTGCCGTCAGCTCGGAGTTCAGCCCGAGGAAGCGGTGACGTTCACGCACAGCGCGGCCGGCGTCGCTGCCGGGCACACGGCGGGGCTCGCGGTGATCGGCGTCGGCGAAGGAGCGCAGGGAGAGCTGTTGCTGGGCTTCGGGGCGGAGCGCGTCGTTCCGTCCGTAAGCGTGCTCCTCGACCCCCGGCTATCCGAGAACCGTGACGCGCGACATGCGTAGTTCTCCCCCACGCAATCGGCGTGCTCGCCGATGTCGCGAGCTGCGACTGCCGCGACACTGAACCTCATTCGATCGAAGGAGGAGCGATGCAACGTATCGCGGTAGTTGCGACTCTCCGCCCCGGCACGGCGGAGCAAGCGGCGAAGCTGATCGAGCTCGGACCACCATTCGATCCGCTCGAGAATGGCCTGGACCGTCACATGGTGTTCCTGGCCGCCGACACGGCGGTCTTCGTGTTTGAGGGCGACGATCCGCACGCCGTGCTCGGTGCACTCACCGGGGACAACGGGCAGCCGGTACTCGGTGCGTGGGAGTCGCTGGTCGACGGCACTCCGAAGATCGCGCGCGAGGCGTATTCCTGGATCAGCCCGGCGTTGCAGCACGGCTAGCGCGAGTACGGATTCTCGCGCCGGCTCAGCGACGGCTCGGGATCCGCGCCCTCGACGCCAGGAACCGTGAGAGATAGAGGCCGCGGATCTTCGTCCGCGGCCTCAACGGTGAGTCCTGTGGAACCGTCGCCACGCGCGTCGGTCCAGGAAGCTTGCGGCGGAGGTAGAGCGGCTCCCGACCGGTGAGGAGCAGAGCGCGCAGGACGGGCGTGAACGGCTGCGGCACCACGTCCGCTCCTGTCTGGGCAGCAATCGCCGCAGCCGCGACGTCGGCGAGCTGAGTCGCGATGCCGCCTTGCTTCACCGGAAAGTCGGTGATGTCGCCGGCGGCGTAGACATCGGTGAGCCCGACCACGCGTCCGTGCGAATCGATCGGGATGAAGCCGTCGAGCGTCGCGGGAATCCCGTCCAGGCGAGGGCCCTGCAACTCCGGAACCGTGATCACCCGGTCGGCGTGGATCGCATCGCCAGATGCGAGCCGGAGCTCGCGATGTGCGTAGCCGACCGCCGACGAGTTGGTGAGCAACGCAATCCGCCGCTCCTCGAGCAACTGCCGCACCATGTCGCTGCCCTCGTGCTCGAAGAGCTGCAACGGCGTGTCCTCCGGGGTGACGAGCACGAGCTCGACATCGCGGATGCCGATCGCCTGCAGGTGCGACCCGGTCATCAGGGCGAGTTCGTACAGCGGCAGCGGCCAGCACGCGCCGGGCGGAACGGCGAAGACAATGCGGCGGATCGCGCCGGCGCGCAGATCGCGCAGGACGTCGCCGATCCTCTCGCTGTCCGCCGGCCCGCGGAACGTCAGCGCGCCCGGAACGGCGCCTGTCGGCACGGCGCCGACTGCAACGAGAAGGACGTCGTAGCCGATCTCACCCACGGACGTCCGCGCTTCGTGCCGGGCCGTGTCGACCCCGAGCAGCCTGCCCAGGGTGAACGTCCCGCCACCGGCGGCGGCAACAAGCGCTCCGACTTCGTAACGAGTCGCCTTCCCAAGCCCAAACGGCTCCGCAACGGACAGCGGCCGGTGCCAGAAGTGCGGCTCCGCCCCGAGGAGCTCGATCTCGACGCGATCCTCAGCGAGGGCGTGCAAGGCCAGCATCGCTTCGATCGCTGCCACTCCACCTCCGGCAATCAGCACGCGGGTCTTCATCGTCCTCCTCAGTTGGCACCTCGTCCGTGAGAGCGAGTCTCTCTCTCGGCCCTCGTGCCTCCATCCGCAGCACGCCGCATTCGCGCTGCGGGGAAACCGCGGAGATGGATGGCGTTTGGCCAACGGGAGCGGAAAAGCCGCAGGCCCATCACGGTATTCGCGGATGCGCCCGGCCGCGCAGTCGGGACAGGCTGACCTCACATCTTCGAGAGGAGCGCGCCATGACGACCGTGGCCCCCAACACCAGGACGCGAACGAGCTTCGTGTACTCCTTCGACCAGACCGCGCCCGGCGGCAGAGAACTGCTCGGCGGCAAGGGTCTCGGGCTGTCCGAGATGGCGCACCTCGGTGTACCTGTGCCCGCAGGGTTCACGATCACCACCGACGCGTGCCGCGCATTCCTGACGAGCGGCGACCTGCCTGTCGGCCTCGAGGACGAGATCGCCGGAGCACATCGAGCGGCTGGAACTCGCCACCGGCGCGACCTTCGGCAGCCCGTCGAATCCGCTGCTCCTCTCGGTTCGTTCGGGCGCTGCGATCTCGATGCCGGGGATGATGGATTCGATCCTCGATCTCGGACTGAACGACGAGGCGGTTCGGGGGCTGGCTGCCGCAACCGGCAGCGATCGGTTCGCGCAGGACTCGTACCGGCGCCTGATCCAGATGTACGGAGAGGTCGTCGACGGCATCGACTCTCACCGCTTCGAGCATGCCCTCGCCGCGCTCCGATCGGAGCGCGGTGTCGAGAACGACGTCGACCTCACCGCCTCGGACCTGCAGCTCCTGATCGAGCGCTACAAGCAGATCTACGAGCAGGAGGCGGGGCACGCATTCCCCGTCGACGCACACGAGCAGCTGATGCGCGCCGTGCGCGCCGTCTTCGACTCCTGGAACTCGCCACGTGCTCGGGTGTACCGGCAGACCTACGAGATTCCCGAGGACCTCGGGACCGCCGTCAACGTGATGCAGATGGTGTTCGGGAACAGAGGCAGCGACTGCGGAACCGGTGTCTGCTTCAGCCGCGACCCCTCGACGGGCGAGCGCGGCATCTGCGGCGAGTTCCTCCTGAATGCGCAGGGTGAGGACGTGGTCGCCGGTATCCGGCGCCCCGTCCCGCTCGAAGAGATGCGCACGTCGTTCCCCGCCGCGTTCGACCAGCTCGAGCACACGGTCGAGCGGCTCGAGCGGCACTACCGCGACGTTCAGGACATCGAGTTCACGGTCGAACAGGGTCGGCTGTATCTCCTGCAGACCAGGTCGGCAAAGCGGACGGCAGCCGCCGCGGTGAAGGCCGCGGTCGCGATGGTCGAGGAAGGGTTGCTGAGCCGCGAAGACGCGATCGCAAGGATCGAGCCCGCGCAGCTCGACCACCTCCTCCACCCCATGCTCGATCCGACCGCGACCTACGACGTCGTCGCGAGAGGTCTCGTCGCTTCACCGGGTGCCGCTTCCGGCCACGCGGTGTTCGATGCAGACAGCGCCGAGACGTGGGCGCACGGCGGCAAGGACGTGATCCTCGTTCGCTGGGAGACGAGCCCGGACGACATCCACGGTCTGATCGCAGCGAAGGGCATTCTCACCGCCCACGGTGGCATCGCCTCGCACGCGGCGCTGGTCGCCCGCGGGATGGGCAAGCCCTGCGTTGCCGGTTGCGGCGAGCTGACGATCGACCTCGAGCGCCGGGTCGCGACTGTCGGTGGACACGAGGTCGCCGAGGGCGACGTGATCACCGTCGACGGCAGCAGCGGCGTCGTGATCCTGGGAGCGGTCGAGCTCGTTCCCGCCCGGATCAACGAGGACCTCGAGACGATCCTCGGCTGGGCAGACGATGTTCGCCGGCTCGAGGTGCACGCGAACGCGGACACGCCCGCCGACGCAGTGAAAGCGCGCGAGTTCGGCGCACAGGGCATCGGCCTCTGCCGCACCGAGCACATGTTCTTCGGCGAGGAGCGCCTGCCGGTCGTCCAGGAGATGATCCTCGCGGACGACGAAGCGGCGCGGCGCGCCGCCCTCGATCGGCTCCTGCCCTTCCAGCAGAGCGACTTCGAGGGCATCTTCGAGGCGATGGCCGGGCTGCCGGTGACGATCCGGCTGCTCGACCCGCCGCTGCACGAGTTCCTTCCGTCGCTCGACGAGGCGACAGACGAGCGCCTGCGCGAGCGGATCAAGGCGCTGCACGAGGCGAACCCGATGCTCGGGACGCGCGGCTGCCGACTCGGCCTGCAGTGGCCGGAGATCTACGAGATGCAGGTGCGCGCCATCGTGCGTGCCGCCCTCGCCGTGCGTGAGCGCACGGGCCGGGCGCCGCACGTCGAGATCATGCACCCGCTCGTCGGCGTTCGCGGAGGAGCTGCGCCGGCTGCGCGAGCTCACGGTCCGCACCGCCGCGGCCGAGGGATGCGACATCCCGTATCTGGTCGGAACGATGATCGAGCTGCCGCGGGCCTGCGTGCGCGCCGACGAGATCGCCCGCCACGCCGACTTCTTCTCGTTCGGCACGAACGACCTGACCCAGACCGCGCTCGGGTTCTCGCGCGACGACGCAGAGGGCAAGTTCCTCACCCACTACCTCGAGGACGGCGTCCTGGCGCACGACCCCTTCGCGACGCTCGACCAGGAAGGCGTCGGCGAGCTGATGCGGACCGCGGTCGAGCGAGGCAGGTCGGTCAATCGCGCGCTGCAGATCGGCATCTGCGGCGAGCACGGCGGCGATCCCGCGTCGGTGCGCTTCTGCCACGACATCGGCCTCGACTACGTCTCCTGCTCGCCGTACCGGGTGCCGGTCGCCCGGCTCGCCGCCGCACAGGCGGTGCTGGCCGAGACCGGCGCCGGCAGCTACACCGCGGCGGGCGGCTGATCCGTGAAGACCCCGAAACGGCTGCGCCGCGCACGAAGCGCGGCGCAGCCGCTCGGGGCGAGATGCTCAGACGAGCGCAGGCACCGGCACGAGCACGCGCTGGGCGAGCTCGACGAGCCGGTTCGAGTATCCCCACTCGTTGTCGTACCAGGCGACGACCTTCACCAGCGTGCCGTCGATCACCATCGTCAGCGGCGCGTCGAAGATCGACGAGTACGGCGACTTGACGATGTCGGACGAGACGAGCGGCTCCTCGCTGTAGCGGAGGATGCCCGCGAGCTCGCCGCGGTCGGCGCGCTGCTCGACGAGCGCGTTCACCTCCTCGACCGAGGTCGTGCGCTCCATCTCGACGGTCAGGTCGACGAGCGATCCGGTCGGCACCGGGACGCGGACCGCGAAGCCCTGGAGCTTGCCGGCGAGTTCCGGCACGACGAGGCCGATCGCCTTCGCGGCCCCGGTCGAGGTCGGCACGAGGTTCGCCGCCGCAGCGCGGGCGCGGCGATAGTCCTTGTGCGGCCCGTCCAGCAGCTGCTGGTCGCCGGTGTAGGCATGCACGGTCGTCATCACGCCGTGGCGGATGCCGAGCGCCTCGTGCAGCACCTTCGCGACCGGCGCGAGGCAGTTCGTCGTGCAGGACGCGTTCGAGATGATGTGATGGAGCTCGGGGTCGTAGGTCTCGAAGTTGACGCCGAGCGCGACCGTCACATCCGGCTCCTTGGCCGGCGCGGAGATGATCACCTTCTTCGCTCCCGCCTCGAGATGCTTCGCGGCATCGGCGCGGTTGCGGAAGTGTCCGGTCGACTCGATCACGACGTCGACGTCGAGCTCGCCCCACGGAAGCAGAGCGGGATCGGCCTCCGTCGGCGTGACGATCCGGTTGCCGTCGACGAAGATCGCGCCGTCGGCCGCCTCGACGGTGCCGGCGAACGGGCCGTAGACGGTGTCGTACTTGAGCAACTGGGCGAGCATCGCCGGCTCGGCGACGTCGTTGATCGCGACCCACTCGATGTCGGCGCCCGACTCGTAGGCGGCCCGGAACGCGGCGCGACCGGTTCGCCCGAAGCCATTGATGGCGACGCGGACAGCCATGGTTCCTCCTCTGTCGAAGTGTCGATCCGACGCTAGAACCCGGCGGCACGGCCGCCATCGGTGGATCGGAGCGAAGGCGCTGCGGCTTTCCCGCACGTCGATTCGGGGCCGACGCCGATGGCCGGGCGACGCGAGCGCGCCCAGACTGCGCCAAATGAGCGACGTTCTCGCCAACCTGACGCGCGAGCTCCACCCGCCGCTGTCCGCGGCTGCGGCCGTCGTCGAGGCCGACCGTTGCCTCGAGTGCGGCGGCGCGCACGCGCCCGCGCCGTGCATGGTCGCGTGCCCGGCCGGCGTCGACGTGCCCGAGCTTCGTCGCCGCGATCGCGGCAGGCGATCCAGGCCGGCGCGGCGGCAACGATCTTCGCCGAGAACATCCTCGGCGGCACCTGCGCCCGCGT
Organism: uncultured Gaiellaceae bacterium; assembly: GCA_963763755.1. Classification (GTDB taxonomy): domain Bacteria; phylum Actinomycetota; class Thermoleophilia; order Gaiellales; family Gaiellaceae; genus Gaiellasilicea. The sequence goes on along the minus strand of CAVXQE010000006.1, from coordinate 526,670 downwards.
CTGCCCCGTCGAGGTCCTCTGCCAGCGCGACTGCGTCCTCGTGCACGAGGGCCGGCGGCCGATCGAGATCGGCGCGCTGCAGCGATACGCAACCGACTGGGCCTACGCGAACGGCGTCCCGCTGCGCGAGCGGCGGCGCCGGCAACGGCAAGCGCGTCGCAGTCGTCGGCGCCGGCCCGGCCGGGCTCGCCGCAGCCGGTGAGCTCGCCGCGCGCGGCTACGCCGTGACGGTCTACGACGAGCGCGACGAGGTCGGAGGTCTCGTCCGCTTCGCGATCGCGCCGTACCGCCAGTCGAACGAGCCGCTGCCGGACGAGGCGCGGCTGCTCGCCGAGCTCGGTGTCGAGTTCCAGCTTGCACACGCGCATCGACGCCGCGCGGCTCGAGCAGCTCGAGACCGAGGTCGACGCGATCGTCGTCGCCGTCGGGATGGGCGCCGACGTCGACGTGTCCTACGAGGGAGACGACCTCCAGGGCGTCTGGGAGTCGCTCCCGTTCATCGAGCAGCTGAAGACCGGCGAGCCGGCCCACGTCGCGAAGCGCGTCGCGGTCATCGGCGGCGGCAACACCGCGGTCGACGTCGCGATCGAGGCGAAGCGGCTCGGCGCCGACGTCTCGCTCCTGCTCTACCGGCGCACCGAGCACGAGATGCCGGCATACGAGCACGAGGTCGAGCTCGCGCGGCGCGAAGGCGTCGAGATCCAGTTCCTGACGAACCCGGTCGCGTTCGTCGGCGACGGCTACGTCGAGGGCGTCCGGTGCGCCGAGATGCGACTCGGCGACCCCGACGAGAGCGGTCGCCGGCGGCCGGAGCCGATCCCGGGCAGCGAGTTCGTCGTCCCCGTCGACACGGTCGTGAAGGCGATCGGCCAGCGGCCGCGCGAGGAGTTCCTGCACGCTGCTCGAGTCCGTCGACGAGGACGGCCGGACCGCGAATCCGAAGATCTTCGCCGCCGGCGACGCCGTCAACGGCGGCGCCAGCGTCGTCCAGGCCGTGCGCGAGGCAAAGCGCGCGGTCGCCGCACTCGACGAATCGTTGCGATGCGCGAGCTGACCGAGATCCGCTGGCATGCGCGCGCCGGCCAGGGCGCCAAGACGGCTGCCCAGATCCTGGCGCTCGCGGAGATGCGGAACGGCAAGGGCGTCCAGGCGTTCCCGGAGTACGGGCCGGAGCGCCGCGGCGCGCCGCTCCGAGCGTTCACCCGCATCTCGAGACCGGCCGATCCGCCGGCACGACTCGATCACCGATCCCGACCTGGTCGTCGTCCTCGAGCCGTCGCTCGTGCACGAGGCCGGCGTCGCCGACGGGCTGCGAGACGGACGGCTTCGTCGCTCCTCAACGCCGAGACCGCGCCGCCGAGCTCGACGGCGTCGACGTCGCGCTGCGTCCCCGCGACGCGGCTCGCAGCGACGCTCGGCTCCGGCTTCGTGAACATCGTCATGCTCGGCGCGGTCGCGTCGGCGCTCGGCGAGCCGACGCTCGAGCACCTGCAGGACGCGGCAGTCGAGACGCTCGGTCGCAAGATCGCGGCCGACGACGTGCACCGCGCGCTCGCGGAGGGATACGCATGGCTGAGCTGACGCACCTGGGAGAGCCCTGCCGGTCGCAGGCACCGTTCGAGCCCGCAGACGCGCCTCGCCAGGCGACCGGCGGCTGGCGCACGGGCGAGAAGCCCGTCGCGGACGTCTCGCGGTGCGTGAACTGCCTGCTCTGCTGGATCTACTGCCCCGACTCCGCGATCGCGCTCGACGGCGAGACGTTCACGGGCTTCGACCTCGACTACTGCAAGGGCTGCGGGATCTGCGCCGAGGTCTGCCCTGTCGACGCGATCGCGATGGTGCCGGAATGACCGACGTCCGGCTCCTCACCGGCGGCGAGGCGGTCGCGCACGCGATGCGCCAGATCGACCCCGACGTCGTTCCCGGTCTACCCGATCACGCCGCAGACGCCGATCATCCAGACGTTCGCGAAGTTCGTCGCCGACGGAAAGGCGCAGACGGAGATCGTCAACGTCGAGTCCGAGCACTCCGCGATGAGCGCCGCGATCGGCGCCGCTCTCGCAGGCGCCCGCACGATGACCGCGACGTCCTCGCAGGGCCTCGCCCTGATGGCCGAGGTCGTCTACATCGCCGCCTCGATGCGCGCACCGATCGTGATGGCGCTCGGCAACCGCGCCCTCTCCGGTCCGATCAACATCCACTGCGACCACTCCGACTCGATGCTGATCCGCGACTCCGGCGTCATCCAGCTCTTCGCCGAGAACGCGCAGGAGGCCTACGACCTGACCGTCATCGCGCCGCGGCTCGCCGAGCATCCGGCCGTGCTGCTGCCCGTGCTCGTGTGCCAGGACGGCTTCACGATCACGCACTCAGCCGAGCCGGTCGAGCGTGCTGCCCGGACGAGGATGTCGCGCTTCGTCGGCGAGTACCGCATCCCGCACTCCGTCCTCGACGTCGGGCAGCCGACGACGCAGGGGCCGTTCGCGATGCCCGACTACTACTACGAGTTTCGCCGCCAGCAGGCGGCCGCGATCGAACGGGCCGCTGAGGTGCTGGCCGACCTCGCGGCCGAGTTCGAGCTGCTCAGCGGGACGCCGCTTCGGCGCGGTCGAGGAGTACCGCCTCGACGGCGCGTCGACCGCGATCGTCGCGCTCGGCTCGACCGCCGGAACCGTCAAGGACGTCGTCGACGACCTGCGCGAGGCCGGCGAGCCGGTCGGCCTGCTCAAGATCGTCTCGTTCCGCCCCTTCCCGGCAGCCGCGGTCGCAGCCGCGCTCCGTGACGTCGCCTCCGTCGTCGTGCTCGATCGCGCCGACTCCCCCGGCGGTGCGCCGCCGCTGCACGCCGAGGTCGCCGCGGCGCTCTACGGCAGCGGCTGCGAGCTCACCGGCTCGGTCTACGGGCTCGGCGGCCGCGACCTGCACCCGGAGGACATCCGCGCCGTGTTCGCGGGCGCCGGTCTCTCCCACATCGGACTGCGAGGTGCGGCATGTCGCGTCTGAAGACACTCGTCCGGAACCAGAACGGAGTCCCCCCGCTGCGCGGCGGCCACTCGCTCTGCCAGGGCTGCGGCGTCCCGCTCGTCGTCCGCACCGTCCTCGGCACGATCACGAGCCCGGTCGTCGTCGTCAACGCGACCGGCTGCCTCGAGGTCGCGACGACCCGCTACCCGACGACAGCCTGGAACGTGCCGTGGCTGCACGTCGCCTTCGAGAACGCCGCCGCCGTCGCGAGCGGCGTCGAGAGCGCGCAGCGCGCCCTCCGCCGGCGACATGCGCTGCCGGCCGACGAGGAGGTCGCGGTCGTCGTCTTCGCGGGCGACGGCGGCACCTACGACATCGGCCTGCAGGCGCTCTCCGGCGCGCTCGAGCGCGGCCACCGCTTCCTGTTCGTCTGCTACGACAACGAGGCGTACATGAACACCGGCGTGCAGCGCTCCGGCGCCACGCCATTCGCCGCGAGCACGACCACGAGCCCTGCGGGCGCCGAGAGCTGGGGCAAGGCCCAGCAGCGAAAGGACATGACCGCGATCGCCGTCGCCCACCACATCCCGTACGTCGCGCAGGCGGCCGCGACGCACTGGCACGACCTGAGCGTCAAGGTCGAGCGCGCCGTCGCCGCGCCGGGCCCGGCCTTCCTCAACGTGCTCACCGACTGCCCCGTCGGCTGGGGCCACGAGCCGCGGCTCTTCGCACAGGTGATCGACACCGCCGTCGACTGCCTCTTCTGGCCGCTCTACGAGGTGGTCGACGGAAGCTACCGGCTCACCTACGTGCCGCCGAAGACGGTGCCGGTCGCCGACTGGCTCGCGCTCCAGGGCCGCTTCGCACACCTCCTGCGGCCAGAGAACGCCGGCGTCGTCGCCGACATCCAGCGCGCATCGAGGAGGACTGGCTGGCGCTCACCGAGCGTTGCGCGGAAGAAGTCCTCGTCTGACCGGTGGGCCGCCCGGCCCGCCCGCACCTCCGGCTGCTCGATGGACAGCCATCATGGCTTCCGAGGACCGACCCTATTAGCGAAGGAGGACCACCCATGTCACTCGCCCGCGTCCAATTCTTCTCCATCTCGCTCGACGGTTTCGGCACCGGCGAAGGTCAGAGTCTCGACACACCGTTCGGTCACGCCGGCGAAAGGCTGCACGAATGGATGTTCGCCACCCGGTGGTGGAACGAGATGGTCGGCAAGCCCGGCGGCAGCAGCGGCATCGACGACGCCTTCGTGCGGCTGCACGATGTCGGGATCGGCGCCGAGATCATGGGTGCGAACAAGTTCGGCCCGCCCGGATGGCAGGAGGACCCGGAGTGGAAGGGCTGGTGGGGTCCGAACCCGCCGTTCCACACACCGACCTTCGTCCTCACCCATCACCCAGGCCCGTCGATCGAGATGGAGGGCGGCACGACGTTCCACTTCATCGATGCCTCGCCCGCCGAGGCGCTCGAGACCGCCCGCGAGGCCGCGGACGGCCAGGACGTACGCCTCGGCGGGGGTGCCACCATGATCCGCGACTTTCTTGCCGCCGGACTCGTCGACCACATGCACATCGTGGTGGTCCCGATCCTGCTCGGCCGAGGCGTCCGCCTCTGGGACGGACTGGAGGGCATCGAGAAGGACTACGAGATCGAAGCCACCCCGTCACCCCGCGGTGTCACGCATGTGACGTTCACCCGTGCAGGCGCATGAGCCGCCTAACCTAGAATGAACACGTCGCGTTGTCTGCCGGACGCGACGCAGGCCGCCGTAGACCGCGACCGTTGAAGGAGCGTGATGCTGTGAGTGGACCGACGAGCGACTCGACCTACGGAGGGCGTGGCTACGAGTACGGCGGGCCTGCCTTCGTGGGCGGGATCGTGGCCGGAATTGGGATCGGGATCCTGACCGACGACTTCTGGGGCTGGCTCTTCATCGGCTTCGGGGCGGGCTTCATTCTGATGGGCCTCATCGCCGCGATCGCGAGCAAGTAGCGCCCTGCGGCTGACCCGTAGATCCACGGTTCATGCACACCCGTCGATCTCATGCCCACCCCCACGAACGATGACGTGTATCGGCCTGCCGCATACTCGCCAGCCGCTGAGACAGCCGTCACGTCTGCGCGATCACGAGCACGACGGTCGAGACGGCGAGCGCGACGCCGCCGACGGTGAACACCGCGACGGTGCGGAATTGCAGCGGCATGTGGCCGCCGGTTCGCAGTGCGTGTTCCAACTCGCGCTGGCGTTGCGCACCGACGATCAACAGCCCGACCGCGAGTGACGCGTAGCCGCAGCCGAGCAGAACGTACGGCCAGGCGGCGACGTCGAGCAGTTGCGGCGCGAACCGGCCCACTGCGAGCGCCCCGGCGGTGGCGCCCAGCCCGGTGCGCCACCATGCCAGCCAGGTGCGCTCCGCAGCCATCGAAGTACGCCGCGCCTGATCGAGTTCCGACGGCGATGTGGCAACCGGAGGCTGTTCGACTGCGGCGTCGGTGGACTCTGACCCGGGCGGTGGCTGCGGCTGCGCCATGACCGGATAATGCACGGGTGACCGAGCTCGTGAAGCGCTCCGCGGCGTGGATGGCCGGCGCCATCTTCGCAGCACGTCTGTTCGGACGAGCACCTCCCGACTGTCCGGCGTCCTTTGGCTCGTCCACTCGCGCGCTCACTCGAGCAAGCACTCGGAGGCTGGCTGGACCCCGACGAGAGCCCGCGCGGCGCCCGCGGCGTCACCCAAACTGCGCAACTATGAACTCAGGCTCGGCTTGTGCGAGGCCTGGAACCGGATACGCTGTCGACCACGAGTCACCGATCGTCGGCCGGCAACGTCTGCTCTGCTGGGGATGGCGTTCTTAACCCCCGCCCTCCGCTCGCAGATGGAGGACTACCCGCGACGGATACGAGAACGGTCAACCCGTCCGGCGATTCTTGCCCGGAAACTGAGCTCCCCGCCGATCTCATCGAACCGCCGGCGCGTTTCGCCGACTCCGGGAACGAGATGCGGCTCATCCCGACCCTGCGTGACGCCGCCAAGAAGCGGAACCCCTACGAGATCCTCGCCCAATCGGCCGCGGCGTTCTTCCGCGCTCAGAACCCCACCGCCGGCTCGGTGCCGCAGGAGGACGAGGAGCTCGGCAACGCTCTCGCCGATCTCGCGGTGACGGGCCGCAGGACCTACTGCCTCCTGGCGACTCCGCCCCTCACCCCGCTGCACGAGCTCCAGGTACTGGGGACCGAGAGGAGCCACATCGACCTCGGCACGTCGCCGTACACCGCGTCCGAGCTGGTAGCCAAGGTCGGCGACCTGCTCGCGCCTCTGGTGTCGGCTTCTCCGACGCAGTCGGACAGTGCCGTCAATGCCGCTCTCGACCGCGCGTTCACCACCGCCTGGGCGCTCCGCGGCCCGGTGGCCGAACGCACCGCCACCCGTCCCGCTCTCGGGTGGATCGCGGTCTCGGGCGAAGACGACATGCCGCACCGACCAACCAACGTGCCGGCGCCCCCCTTCGAGCAATACGAGATTCCAGTGACTGTGCCCGCCACGGGCAGCCATCCGGAGCTGACGCTGCAGACCCGGTTCCTGATCGCGTCACCGGCGGCCCCCGCCTCTGCGCGGACCCCCCACACGCTCCGCGAGCTCCCACCGGACCCCGAGCCAGAGGTTCCCGACGGCAACAACGTCATTCTGTTCCTGCACGGTCACGTGTCGGGTGCCGAAGAGGCGCTCACGCTCATCCCGCTGCTCCACCTGGCCGGTCTGGCGCGTGGCACGAAGTTCTCGGTCATCTCGGTCGACCTGCCCAACTGCGGCTACTCGGAGAGCTTCGACCACGAGAAGGTGGCCAGCTCGAGCGCCACCCAGTGGCCGTCTGGACCCGATCGACCGGGAGCCGATCCGCACACCCGTGCTCGACTTCGTCGAGGACTTCGTGATCGCGTTCGTCGACGCTCTCGACCAGATCACGCCGATCAAGGATCGATTCTCGGGAGTCATCGGCGGCAGCCTCGGTGGGAACCTGGGGCTGCGCCTCGGCCGGCGAAGCCCGATGCCTGCCTGGCTCGACAAGGGCATCGTCTCCTGGAACGCGGCCTCGGTCTGGGACCCGATGGTCAACGACCACATCAAGAGCCAGGCGCCGGGAAAGTGCATGAACAACTGGGAAGCGAGCGAGTTCGACGATTCGCGGAGGAACTACTTCCACGAGGTCTACGACACGGTCGTGATTCCGGTCGTGCTCCCGGTCACGCAGCCGCAGCTGTGGTACCGGCCCGGGTGGCAGCCGTGTAAGCGTCTCCACATCACCGCCTCGCGTATCGCGCGACGCGAGGTCTACAGCGAGAACCTCAGGAAGTGGCACTGGCGCGTCGCCGGCGAGCAGCTCATCTTCAGTCATGTCGACCGGGTGGATCGCTGGGACAGCAACAGCCCCTGGCGCTATGAGCTCAACGTCGTGAAGCACCTGCTGATCGGAAGCGCACTCGACAACTTCACAGGGTCGAACATCTTCGACGCCACCAGAACGCTGGCCGGCCTGATGACCACGACGCCAGGGACCGGTCTGTTCCTCTCGAACACCGGTCACTCCGTCCACTTCGAGCGCCCCCGGTTCCTGGCCCGAGAAATCGTCAACTTCCTTCCGTCGGCTGCGACGCCGAAGCAGGAGCCGACGGAGGTGCTGAGCCTCGAGATCACCGGCATCTACCGGGAGATCGTGATCTACAGGCGCAAGCCGCGCTACGGGCGCATCCTGGCGGTGAGCGGGACCGACCACACGAAGAACGTGCCGTTCGCGATTGACGGTGCAGGAGTGCATCGACTTCATCGACTTCGGCTGCGAAGTGTTCGTGGCCCGGGCCGACGGCGGCCGGACCGCCGTGCACGGGGCGAGAAACGGAGCCAGGCCGTACCTCGCGACAAACCCCGACGCGTCGGGGGAGAACAACCTGCTCTCGCTGCCGACAGGCTGATACGGTCCTGTCGCTCCGCTCAAGCCTCGAGACGGCGCGTCGGTTCCGGCTCCAGCCCCTGGCCGGCGGACTGCGCGTTGATCAGCCGATCGACGCGAAGCGCGACCGTTAGGAGTGTGACGCCTGTGTCCATCTCCACCCCCGTCCCGGCGGCGGCCCCGGCAGCGCTGAGCCGGCCGCCCCTCTGGGCGTGGCCGCTTGCGATTCTTCTCGGCTTCCCGATCGGCGGGTTGATCGCGGACGTGATCGTCGGCCCGGTCGACTCCTTCGGGGCAGCGCTCGCCGGCGGCCTGATCGCCGGCGCCGTGATCGGCACAGCGCAGTGGCTCGCACTCAAGCACCTCGTCCCGTGGCTGTGGATCGCTGCGACGAGTATCGGAATGGCCGCCGGCCTCGCCGTTGGTGCGGCTCTTGTCGATTACGGGATCGGCCGGGGCGACCTGATGCTCATGGGCGCGGTCACCGGCGCCGGCGTCGGCGGGTTGCAGGCTCTGGTACTCGCGCGACAACGGATCCCTGGTGCGGTTTGGTGGGCGGTGGCCAACCCACCGGCGTGGGCGTTGGCCTGGCTCGTGAGCTCCTACGTGCTCTCGAGCAACGTCGACGAGCAGTTCACGAACTTCGGGGCCAGCGGCGCGCTGCTGTTCGCGATCCTGACGGGCCTTCTGCTCGAGTTCCTGTTCCGGCGCATGGAGTCTCAGGCGCACACGACGTGAGCACCGATCGACCCGCCGGGACACCGATCAAGCTCCATCGCTGCAAGCTGGAATGGCTGAAGGTCGGGCCGTGCTGGCGGGTCGAGAAGGCGCTCCAGGAGATGGGCATCGACTACGAGCTCGCGCCCGGGCCCTCTCGGCCGAGCAAGCGCGACGAGGTCATCGAGCACACGGGGCAGAAGCTCTACCCGGCGATCGAGTTCGAGAACGGAACGTGGTACCGCGAGGAGTCGAAGGACATGGCGACGACGATCCGCGACGGCAAGCTGATGGAGCGCGCAGCGGTTCGTGCGGCGGGACTCGATCGACGCCGCTCTGACATCGTCGCGGACGGCTGTGGCTCGGATCCTGGCGCCGAAAATACGGGTGCTGGCCGTACTGTGCCGGGCGCTCAGAAGGTGCGAAGCTGATTTCGACGATCGCAGAAGGCGCCCGCTTCGACTTCGCGGTGGCAGATGCGTAGCCCCACCAATTCGAAGCGAAGGAGCACCAGAACATGTCGACTCCGCAAGCCGCTTTTCCTGTTCGCCTGACCGGCGAGCTCGATCCCGACGTGGGACGCTGGCAGTGGCTCTTCAAGTGGCTGCTCGCCATCCCGCACTTCATCGTGCTCTTCTTCCTCTGGATCGGCCTGGTGCTCTCGACCGTCGTCGCGGGCTTCGCGATCCTCTTCACCGGCCGCTACCCCCGCGCGATCTTCGACTTCAACGTCGGCGTCCTCCGCTGGTCGTGGCGCGTTGGCTTCTACTCCTACAGCGCTCTCGGCACCGACAGGTACCCGCCCTTCTCACTTGCCGATGACCCGGCGTATCCGGCAAGGCTCGACATCGACTATCCCGAGCGGCTCTCGCGCGGGCTCGTTCTCGTCAAGTGGTGGCTGCTCGCGATCCCGCAGTACCTGATCGTCGGGATCTTCACCGGCGGCGCCTGGTCCGCCTGGTCGGGTGAGGGCAACGGCTGGCTCTACGCCACGAGCGGTGGCCTGATCGGATTGCTCGTGCTCTTTGCCGGACTCTCCCTGCTCTTCACGAGTCGCTACCCGCGATCGCTCTACGACCTCGTCCTCGGCCTGAACCGCTGGGTCTTCCGAGTCGCCGCCTACGCGGGCCTGATGACCGACACCTACCCGCCGTTCCGGCTCGACGCCGGAAGCACCGAGCCTCCCGAGGCGACCCCCGCGGCCGTGTCGACGACTCCGGTGCCGACCGGCTAGCGCACCATCCCTACCGGTCGACCCGGGCGGCGAGCAGCATCGCTTCGGACTTCGAACTCGCGCCCTGGAGGAGGAATGCTATCGCGCCCTCCTTTCAGGGCACGGCGTCGGCCGCAGAGCTCCGTTCGGTGAGCTAGATCATCGGCCCGATCTGGTCCGCCGAGGGCGGGTCGAGGATCAGGTCGGCGACGAGCGCCGTCCAGCCGGTCTGGTGGGTCGCGCCAAGGCCTGCGCCGTTGTCGCCGTGGAAGTACTCGTTGAACGTCAGGTTGTCTCTCCAGGCCGGATCGGTCTGGAGCTTGTCGGTCTCGCCGTAGAGCGGTCGATGGCCGTCGCGACCGCGCAGCCAGATCGAGACATTCCGGTCCGCAAGGTCCTGCGCGATCTCCCCGAACGTGTGCTCCTCGCCCGAGCCGGTGGGGTACTCGAGCTTGAAAGCGTCGCCGAAGAAACGCTGGTAGACGACGAACTGGCGGATTGCCAGGTAGTTGACCGGCATCCAGATCGGCCCGCGCCAGTTCGAGTTGCCGCCGAACATGCTCGTGGTCGACTCGGCCGGCTCGTAGTCGATCGTGGCGCCGGGGACGCCTTCGAGCGTGTACGGGTTCCCCTCGTAGCGCTTCGAGACCGCGCGAAGCCCGTGTGGCGAGAGGAAGGCGGCCTCGTCGAAGAACTCCTTCAGCGTCCGCCGCAGGTGCTCGGGCTTGATCACCGAGACGAGGACCGTCCGCTCGTCGCCGATCTCGTGCACGCGGCCGACCATGCTGCCGCCGGTTTCCGCCCACCTCTCGCGCAGGCGCGCAAAGCGCTTGCCCACCTTGCTGGCGGCCTCGACGGCCTTCGTCGGCAGCCCGACAGCCGGCAGCAGCGGGATCAGCCCAGAGATGGTCTGCACCTTCACCGGCGTGCTGTCGCCGGAGGGGTACACGAGCCGGTCGTAGAAGAAACCGTCGTCGGCGTCGTAGAGACCCTGGCCTTCGAGAGCGCGCGCGATCAGCACGAACTGCTCGACGAACTTGATCACCATGTCCAGGTAGACGTCGTTCTCCTCCGCGAGCTCGATCGCGATCACGAGCATCGTGAGCGCGTAGTAGGCCATCCACGCCGTACCGTCGGCCTGCTCGAGCGCGACGCCCTCCGGGAGGTTGGAACGGTCGATCGGGCTGATGTTGTCGAGGCCGAGGAAGCCGCCGCTGAAGACGTTGTTGCCGTCGGCGTCCTCACGGTTCAGCCACCACGTGAAGTTGACCAGCAGCTTGTGGAAGACGCGCTCGAGGAACTCGCGATCGCGGGCGCCGTCGATGCGGTAGACGCGAAGTGCAGCCATCACGTGTACCGGCGGATTGACGTCGTCGAAATTCCACTCGTACGCGGGCAGCGCGCCGTTCGGATGCTGGAACCATTCGCGCAGCAGCACGATGACCTGGTACTTCGCGAACGCGGGATCGAGATGCGCCCAGGGGATCGTGTGGAACCCGAGGTCCCACGCGGCGAACCACGGGTACTCCCACGGATCCGGCATCGCGAGCACGTCGAAGGAGTCGAGGTGGCGCCAGTTGCTGTTCCTGCCGTGGTGACGAGCCTCGGGCGGCGGTAGCTCGCCGGGGTCTCCGTCGAGCCAGCGGCGCACGTTGTAGGGGTAGATCTGCTTGCTCCAGACGAGACCGGCGCACGACTGGCGCAGGATCGGCATCTTCTCCGGCGCCGTGCCGGCCGGCGCCAGCGCGCCGTAGAACTCGTCGGCGTCCGCTTCGCGTGCGGCGACCGTCTCGTCGAACGCGCTGCCCGCCCAGTCGGCGTTCGCCTTCTCCGCGTCGTCTGGGCGGTGAAGCCGCAGCCTCAGCTCGGCCTTGCCGCCGGCAGGCACCGTCAACCGATAGCGAAGCGACGCCTTGGTGCCGAACCCATCCGGATTGACCGTGGCCGCGCCCGAGACGACGTGGTCGTTGATGCCGTCCTTCGGATACGCGGTGGTCGCCTCCGACCCGAAGACGCGAGGTGCGTTGGACTCGTTCTCGCAGAAGAGCGCCTCCGGCGGTGCGCCATCGGGGCCGGGCGCAGCTTCGAGCCGGTAGCCGGCGAGCGCGTGGTCGGCGACCACGAGCGCCGAGCCGTCACCCTCGATGCGCGGGCGTGGCACCGCGTCGTTCCACGACCACGTGTTGCGGAACCAGAGCGTCGGCAGCACCTCCAGCGTCGCCTCCTCGGCCGCGTGGTTCTCGACCACGATTCGCGCGAGGATCTCCGTCGGCGAGGCCTTCGCGTACGTGACGTCGACCGACCAGTAGCGGTCGTCGTCGAACGCGCCGGTGTCGAGCAGCTCGAGCTCCGGATCCTGGAGGCCACGACCGTGGTGGATGAGCGCGTCGTACGGGAAGGCGACCTGCGGGTAGTGGTAGCGCCAGCGCAGGAGCGCGTGGCTCGGCAGACCCTCGAGGTACCACCAGTACTCCTTGACGTCCTCGCCATGGTTTCCCTGCGGCCCGGTGAGCCCGAACATCCGCTCCTTCAGGATCGGGTCCTCGCCGTTCCAGAGCGCGAGCGCGAGGCAGAGCTCGTGGCGGATGTCCGAGATGCCGGCCATCCCGTCCTCGTTCCAGCGGTAGGCGCGGGAGCGCGCGTGGTCGTGCGGGAACGATTCCCACGCATTGCCGCTCTCGGAGTAGTCCTCGCGGACGGTGCCCCAGGCGCGCTCGCTCAGGTACGGGCCCCACTCGTACCACGGGTTCGCCGAGAAGAGATCGTCCTCGGCGCGGCCGGTCGCCTCGGCGAGCCGCGCGTGCTCGGCTGTCGCCGGAGAGCTGGATGTCGGCATGGGTCAGTCCTCCGGAGAGTCGAGTGGGGTCACGTCGAAAAGGTGCCAGGACCAGGGATCGAGCGCGACGTAGAGCCCGTCACGGAGGTCGTCGCCGCTCCGCTCGTAGGTCTCGCCGCCGGCAGCGTCGTCGAGTTGCCACGCCCGTCCGCGGAAGTCGTCCCAGGGCAGCGAGACGTGGCCGGCCGCGGGCGCGTCGCCGAGGTTCACGACCACGAGCTTGCGGGACTCGCCGCCGCGCCAGCCCCAGACGACCAGGTCTTGCCACGTGTCGTTTCCCTCCCAGCCGCGTCGCTCGCCGAGTTGCCACTCGCCGTCCCGGAAGACACCGTCGCGGAGCGCCGTCAGCAGCTGGTCGTAGAACTCGTACAGGTCGAGATCGGGCTGCTCGTCGGGCCGGCGGGCGAGGAAGACCGGCAGCTGGACGGTGCGGCCCTCGAGCTGACCCTCGTGGACGATCCGCGCGCCGGTCTGGCCCAGCGTGATCACGGCGGCGGCGCGTGCCTGCTCGCGCCCGAACGTCGCGGCCGCGCGAGGCTCGTCGTGGTTCTCGATGAAGCGGACCAGCCCCTCCTGGTACCCGAGGTCGGCGTGCAGGTGTCCGTGCACGGCGTCGGCACCGTCGTGCACGAGGCGGTCGTAGAGCCGCTTGTCGTAGCAGTAGTCGAAGCCCTGCTGCTGCAGCGCCCACTCGAGATCCCAGTAGGCCTCGGCCATGAACGCGAAGCCGGGGTGGGCGCTCTTCACAGCGGAGATCACGGTCGGCCAGTAGTCGGCCTCAGGTCTGGTCCCACCGCGCTCACCCCACGTGCGCTCGAAGGTGTCGTTCATCATCAGCATCGCCATGTCGCAGCGCACGCCGTCGCACTGCGCTGCGATCGAGCTCAACGTCTCGGTCACGGCCGCACGGAGGTCGGGCGAGAACGCATTCAGCTGCACGACGTCGGGCCAGGCGGCGAAGTAAGGGTCGCGCCCGTTCGCGAGCACACCGTCGCCGACGCGGACGAACGACGCCGGATCCCGCCCGAGATCCTCGTCACTCCCGCGCACGAAGTACTCCGGGTGCGCCTCAGTCCACGGGTGGTCGGGCGCGACGTGGTTCGGCACGAAGTCCAGAAGCAACCCCACATCGCGGTCGGCGAGCGCCGCCCGCGCGGCCGCGAGCCCCGACGGTCCACCGAGGTGGGCATCGACCGTGTAGTCGCGGATGCAGTACGGCGAGCCGACCACATCCTTCGTCTGGAAGTCGGGCAGGGCGCGCCGGAAGCTCTCGACCAGGCCCGCGTTCTCGAGCGCGATCGCGATCCCCGCCGGGCTGCGCTCCCAGACGCCCATCAGCCAGACCACGTCGAAGCCGAGAGCCGCGACCGCATCCCACTCGGCCTCGGGCACGCTTGCCAGGTCGATCACGGCGCCCTCGCGGCGACTCAGCTCGTCGAGCCATACCCACGTGTTGATCTCGTAGATGAAGGGGTACTCGACCGTCGCCTTGCTCCTTCCCGTCCGGCTCCGCCAGCGGACGCTACGCAATGGAGCATAGGCCCGGCCGATCCATGTCGTAGGCTTCCCGTGTGGCTGCGACTCTCGCGCTCGTTGCGGCGTTTCTCTTCGCTCTGGCGGCCACGCTCCAGCAGAAGGGAGCGCTGAACCTCCCGACGATCTCGCTGGCCCAGCCGATGTCGCTCGTGCGGCTCGTGGGCCAGACGACGTGGCTCCTGGGGACGCTCGCGCTGTTCGTCGGATACCTGTTCCAGGCCGGCGCGCTGGACCGCGGCCGCCTGTCGGTCATCCAGCCGCTGCTCGTCACGACCGTCGTCTTCGCGCTGCCGCTCGGCTATTTCCTCACGAAGCAGCACGTCGGTCGCCGGGAGGTGGTCGGCGCAGTCGTGATCCTGCTCGGGCTGGGCTTGTTCGTCTACTTCGGCGACCCGGCCGGCGGGAACGAGAACGCCTCCAATTCCCAGTGGGCGCTCGCGATCGCGCTGCTCTCGGCGTTCTCCGTCCTGCTGCTCGTCTTCGGTCGCAGCGGTGGCCTTTCGGTGAAGGCGGCTGTGTACGGCACGGTCGCGGGAATCCTGTTCGGACTCTCTTCCTCGCTGACCAAGCCAACGCTCGACTATCTCCACCAGAGCGTGGGCACGATGCTCTCCCACTGGGAGTGCTACGCCCTCGCGGTCGCCGGCGTGCTCGGGTTCGTGTTGCAGCAGGTGTCGCTCGGAACCGGTCGTCTCGCGCCTTCCGTCGCCACGGTCTCGGTGGCGAACCCGGTCGTCGGGATCCTGATCGGGACCCTTCTCCTGGATGAGCGGCTCAGCCGGCCGGGCTGGCATATCGTCGTCGCCGTCATCGGCCTCGCCCTCGCACTGGTCGGCGCGGTGGTCATCTCGCTCGCGCGCGAGGGCACCGCGGACGAAGTGCCGGACGCGGAAGCCGTCACGGCGTAGCTGCGCAGCGCGCCGTAGCGTGCCGTGGACGCGTGGGTTAAGGTGTTTCCGATGAGCATTCGCACGCGCCTCCTCCTTCCGGCCACGAGCGGCCTGCGCGCGCTTGCCCTCCTCCTTCCCCGTTAGGGGATCGAGCGACTCGACATACCCGTCCGCGCTCCCGCACCAACGGGAGGAGTCCGCCTTCGCCGAGGAGTCCCCATGCCGATGCCGCACTGGAAATACCGCCCCTATCCGACCGTCGATCTACCCGACCGAACGTGGCCCGACGCCGTCCTCGACCGCCCGCCGATCTGGTGCTCGACCGATCTGCGCGACGGCAATCAAGCCCTCGTCGAGCCGATGGACTCGTCGCGCAAGCAGGCGATGTTCGACCTGCTCGTTCACCTCGGGATCAAGGAGATCGAGGTCGGTTTCCCCTCGGCGTCGAAGACCGACTTCGACTTCGTCCGCAACCTGATCGACAACGAGCTGATTCCCGAGCACACGACGATCGCGGTTCTCACGCAGGCAAGACCGGAGCTGATCGAGCGGACCTACGAGGCGATCGACGGGGCGCCGCGTGCGATCGTCCACCTCTACAACTCCACCTCGACCACACAGCGGCGAGTCGTCTTCCGGCTCGACAAGGCCGGGATCACGGGGCTCGCCGCGCGCGGCACGGCGCTCTGCAAGAAGCTCGCCGAGGAGACCTCGACGGAGATCGTCTTCCAGTATTCGCCCGAGAGCTTCCACGCGACCGAGCTCGACTACGCCCTCGAGATCTGCGAGGCGGTGATCTCCGTCTGGGAGCCGACCGCGGAGAAGCCGATGATCGTCAATCTGCCGACGACGGTCGAAGCGTTCCCACCCAACGTCTACGCCGACCGGATGGAGTGGTTCGGGCGCAACGTCTCGTGCCGCGACGCGATCGTCCTCAGCGTTCACCCGCACAACGACCGCGGTACGGCGGTTGCGACGGCCGAGCTCGGGCTGATGGCCGGCGCCGAGCGCGTCGAGGGGACGCTGTTCGGCAACGGCGAGCGCACCGGCAACGTCGATCTGATCACGATCGCCCTGAACCTCTTGACCGATGGCGTCGATCCCGGTCTCGACCTCTCGCAGATCGACGAGGCACGGGCAATCGTCGAGGCCTGCAACCAGCTGCCGGTGCACCCGCGACACCCCTACGTCGGCGAGCTCGTCTACACCGCGTTCTCCGGCTCCCACCAGGACGCGATCAACAAGGGCATGGTCGCGCAGGAGCGGAGCGGCTCCACCGTCTGGGACGTGCCGTATCTCGCGATCGACCCGATGGACGTCGGCCGCACCTACGAAGCGATCATCCGCGTCAACTCCCAGTCCGGGAAGGGCGGTGTCGCCTACCTGATGGAGACCGAGCACCATCTGCAGCTGCCGCGCGGGCTGCAGGTCGACTTCGCGCAGAAGGTGCAGGCGATCACGGACGCGCGCGGCGGCGAGCTGACGCCGGCCGAGCTGATGGAGATCTTCCGCGAGCACTACCTCGCGCACGAGCGGCCCTACGAGCTCGTGTCGTATGTCCACTCGAGCGGCACCGAGGACCGGCTCGCCGTGCGCCTGCTCGTCGACGGCGAGGAGCATGAGGTCGAGGGTGTCGGCAACGGCCCCATCGCGGCTCTGGTCGACGCCTTCCAGCGCTCGTTCGGAAGCACGATTCGAATCCGCGACTACCACGAGCATGCGATGTCAGCCGAGACCGACGCCACCGCGGCTGCCTATGTCGAGATCGACGTCGATGAGGAGACACTCTGGGGCGTCGGGCTTCACTCGAGCATTGCGACGGCATCGCTGCGGGCGGTGATCAACGCCGTCAACCGGGCCCACGCAGCGCGCGAGGCGCTCGCAGCGGAGACAGCCGCGTTCGACGCCGTCTAGACGGCCCGCGCCGATGTCTGGTCGCCGGCGCGGGCCTGCCAGTTCCGCCCGATCTGCTTCATCATCTGTGGGTAGACGATGAGGTGCCGGAACGGCCTGATCGCGGCCATGTAGGCGATCCCGAGCCGTCCGTTCGGCTTCGCGTAGACGGCCATCTGGCCGCGGTAGCCGCCCAACTGGTCCGGGACCCAGCCGATGTGCAGAACCCCGTGCATGGTGCGGTTGGCGATCTCCGCCGCCCACTCGTCGTCGGTCAGGTACAGCGAGGTGAAGGGAAGCTTGCTGAAGTCCGGGCCGGTCGGAGCGTCGCGCAGATCCGGCGGCAGCCGGTCGCGGAGCGTCGGAACCCTGGAGCCGAGGCCGTCGTCCGGGTCGTCCCAACCGAGCAGCTTCCCGAGCTTCCACCGGATCGCGAAGAGCGTGCGGGCAGTGCGGGAGGAGCCATTCGACGAGTCGCCCGAGGCGAACCACTGCACCAGCCGAGGGAAGTCGTCCTCGCCGCCTGGAGTCGGCAGCGCCCACACGTCCTCGAGCCGGAAGTCACGGGTGAGCTCATGGATCCGCCAGGGCCGGGAGGTGTGCGCGGTGTTCGGGAGCCTCATCTCCCGCCGAGGAGAAATCTCGGGTCGGTGGAGCACGCCAGGCTCATGATCTCCTCCTCGAGAACGAAGCGACGGAACCCTGGACTCTAATCGTCGGCGGCAGTGAAGCGCGCACCGAGGGTCGTGGCCAGCGTGCGATGCGCGGGGCTCGTGCCGACGAGCGTCGACCGCGACCAATCGAGGTCGTGAGCTCGTGCGAAGGCGAGGATCAGACCGGGCAGCGGCGGCCGGCACCAGCATGTCGGCGCACCGCCGGGATGAGGGCACACCGCCGCCTCGACCACGCCCGTGGCGTGCGCGGCGACACGTTCGACCTCTCGCCGCGAGCGCGTCCACCCTGCCGTCGGGGAGCCAGTCGAACACGAGATGCGGAGCGTCCCCCGCGGCGATCCAGCCGTTCTCCCGCACCGCCGACGCGGCGACGAACACGCCCTCGCGAGTGAGATCGGATGGCTCGCGGGTGAACTCGCGCCGCTCGACGGCGACGAACCCCTCGTCGAGCGATGGCGGCTCGAGCTCGCGCGCGGCGCGCATCTGCGAGGTCGGCGCGAGCACGCCCTGCTCCCGCTTCGCACGCTCGCGCAGTTCGTCGGGACCAGGCAGGTGTCCGAGCACGTCGAGGAGGCGCTCGGTCAGATTCACCTGCGCCTGCGCAAGCGGAGTATCGAGCCAGATGCAGCGGACGGGTGCCCCGTGGCGTGCGGCGGCGTCGAGGACGTAGCTGCGCGAAGCTCGTGTGAGATAGGTGTTGTCCAGCACGACGCGCGCGTCTCCGGCCACCAGCTCTTCCTCCAGCGTGACGGCGAGCTCGCGCAGCGTGCCGCCGCGCTCGTCGCGGTTGAGCCTGGCGTAGCCGCGTTCGACGTACTCCTGGGCGACGTGACTCTTGCCCGCGCCGGGAATGCCGATCACGATCACGACCTCGGCGCCTGCTCGGAGTCGTGGACGCTCGACGCGCGGACGTCCGAACGCGCGGGTGAGCTCGGCCACAGCGTCTGCGACCGAGGTCGAGCGCCGCGGCTCGAGCTGCGGAGCGCGCCGTCTCCGGCCGGCGCGCGCCCGGGATCGGGACGACAACCGGCGACATACCGAGCAGCCACGCGAGCGCCACCTCGGCGGGCGTCGCGCCGCGGGCATCCGCGACGCGTGACGAGCGCCTCGACCCGGCCGACGCGCGCCGCGCGACCGGGACCGCCGAGCGGCGAATGCGCCATGACCGCGATCCCTTGCTCCGCGCAGCGCTCGACGAGGCCGCCGCGCACGGCGCGGTCGTCGAACGGGCTGAGCGCGACCTGGACGGCCGCAACCGGTACCAATTCGAGCGCCTCGTCGAGCTGCCGGCGATTGACGTTCGCGAGTCCGATGCCTGCGGACGAGGCCGTCGTCGACGAGCCGGGCAAGCGCACGCACCGATGTGCGCCACGGCGTGCGCGGATCCGGCGCGTGCAGCAGGTAGAGGTCGATCGGCAACCCGTCGAGTGCGGCGAGACTCGCCTCGCAGTCGGCACGGATCGCCTTCGCGCGCCCGTCTGGAACCCAGGCGCCACCGGCGCTCGTCATCCCGCCCTTCGTCACGATCCGCGCACGCTCGTGCGCGCCACACGCGCGCAACGCTCGAGCAAGCAAGGTCTCGTTGTCGCCGTACGCACGCGCCGTGTCGAAGACGGTGATGCCGGCTTCAGCCGCGGCGGCGATCGTCGCGAACGCGTCTTCCTCGGCGAGAGCCTCACCCGTCGACAGACGCATGCAGCCGAGACCGATACGCAGCTCCGAGTCATCGAGCCAGGGAAGAGCGCCCAGATCGACAGCCTACGCGAGGCGTTCGGCGAGCACGCTACGGAGTGGTGTCGGAGCGCGCCCGGTGATGCGGAGGACCTCGTCCGACACCGCAGCCCAGCGCTGCTCGCGTACCGAGTCGAACATCGACGAGAACGCATAGAGCCACCAGGGCGACTCACCCTCCCGTGCCACCTCGACGCAGTACTCGGCCGGCGCCAGATCCACGTACTCGATCGGCACCCCCCACGCGTGCTGGGCCAGCGCAGCGATCGTGGCCAGGTCGAGCGACTCCGGCCCCGTGACGTCGTGATGCCGACCGGTCGGCGCATCCGTGGCAAGCGCCGCCAGGCAGCGCCCGACGTCGGCACGCGACACCAGCGAGATGCGCCCGTCGGCGGCCGGCAGGCGGATCTGGCCGCTCGCACGGGCGCGGGTCAGCCACCGCATGAAGAACTCGGTGAAGATCGATGCTCTGGCGATGGAGACCGAGCAGCCACTGTCGTAGAGGAGCTGCTCGGTGTGGCCGTAGGTGACCGCGTAACAGAACGGCGACCTCAGGTCGGCATCGAGGCCGCTCAGCGCAACGATGTGTGCGACGCCGCTGTCGAGCGGCGGCCCGGACCACGTTCTGATGGTGGAGGACGACCTTCGCCGTCTCACCGTCGCTGGAGACGAACACGAGCGTGTCGACGCCCCGCAATGCAGCCCGAAGCGCGACCGGGTCTGCGTAGTCCGCGGCGACCGCGGTGACGTGCCGCGACTGCGGCGCCGACGTGGGTTCCCGTCGGGAGACGGCGACGACCTCGTGCGCTTCCTCAGCGGCCAGCAGCTCCACGACCTGGCCGCCGAGCTGACCGCCGGCGCCGGTCACCGCGATGCGCAATGTGCCATCTACCGCTCGTCGACGATCTCGCCGTCCTCGGCGCTTGCGTTTCGGGTGAGAGACATCGCCGCGCGGACCTCGGGAAAGGTCGGTGCCGCCTCGAGCGCCACCTGCATCTCCTCGGCGGAACGCCAGCGCCACGTGTCGATGAGCGTGCCGTCCTCGAGGCGGATCAGGCGGGCCTCGACCAGGCCGGGGTGGTCCGCCCGGATGGCCGTGATCAGCTCGGCCCGCCGAGCGAGGAACTCCTCGAGGTCGGCCGGGTCGTCAACGCTGTAGCGATGGATCCTGATGTCTGCCATGTCGCCTCCTTGTCGAAGTCTCAGCCCGGGTACCAGACCACGCGTGGGTCGTCGGCGGGGCGCTCGTAGTCCCAGGCGGCGTCGGTCATTCGCTTCAGGTCGTACTGGGGCCGCCAGCCGAGAAGGAACTTCGCCTTGGCGTTGTCGAGCCAGGTCGAGAAATAGGGCGTGGGAACCTCGACGGTGGGAAGACCGCGGGACTCGGTGAGGTAGGCGCCGAGCGTCGCCGTAGTCGACCGGCTCGTCCATGCAGACGTTGAAGGTCTGGCGGCGCGCGGCGCGGATTGTCGATCGCCGCGAGAATCGCGTCGACCAGATCGTCGACGTGGACGAAGTTTCGTTTCACCGGCCGACCGTCCGGGTCGAGCATGATCGGAATCGTCTGGCTCTCGACGTATGCGTCGGCCGTCTTCCGCGCCGACGAGATCACGCCAGCGCGGGCCTCCGAACACATCCTCGCCGAAGGAGAGCGTGTACTTGAAGTCGTCCTTCTCCATGATCCAGGGCGCGCGCAGGCAGCAGCCGTTCAGGTCGTACTGGATCCCGTACTGCTCGAGCATCACCTCCTCGAGCACCTTGGACAACGCGTAGCAGCCCGGATAGGCGGTGTGGCTCTGCGCCTCGGTCACCGGGATTCGGGTGCGGATAGAAGAAGTGCCCGATGACCGGCGTCGCCGCCGATCAGGATGAACTGCTCGAACGTCGGGCTCGCGCGGCAGGCCTCGAGCAGCCAGAACATGCCCTTGACGGCCACGTCCATGATCGACTCGGGCGTCTCCTTGCTGGTCGCCAGATGCACGACATGCGTCACGCCGGCCACGGCCTCGTTCGGCAACCTCGCGGTGCTCGATCGACCCCGTCACCACCTCCAGGCGGGGACCCGGGTCGAGCTTGCGGTTGTGGCACAGCGCCCGCACGACGAAGCCGGCGAAACGCTCATCCGGCGAGCTGAGCAACCGGGCGATGAACGCCTGTCCCACCTTGCCTGCCGCGCCGGTGACCAGGATCCGCTTCGCGTCGCTCACAGCGTCGTCAATCTAACGCGGGCTTACGATCCTCCGTGCTCGACTTGACATCCGAATCCGAATACGGTCAAATAGTTAGTCAATCGACTAAGGCGATCGTACAAGGAGGTTCTCATGGCTTCGCACAGCACCCCATCGTTCTACGCCTCGCCACAGGCGGCGCTCGAGGGGCCGCCGGAGGAATTCCTCTATCTCGCCTGCCTGCACGAGGGCACGGGCGTCGAGTCGCCGGACTTCCTGGCGGTCGTCGACGCCGAGAGCGGGCAGATCGTGCACGAGACGCCGATGCCGAACGTCGGCGACGAGCTCCACCACTTCGGCTGGAACCGCTGCAGCTCGGCCTGCCACGGGCCGGATCGCTCGCACCTGATCGTGCCGGGCTTCCGCTCCTCGCGGATCCACATCGTCAACGTCGAGGACGACCCGCGCCGGCCGCGGATCGAGAAGGTGATCGAGCCGGAGGAACTGGTGGCGAAGACCGGCTACACGCGCCCCCACACCGTGCACTGCATGCCGGGCGACAACATCGTGATCAGCATGCTCGGCGACGCGGACGGGAACGGCGCGGGCGGGTTCGCGGTCCTCGACGCAAAGACCTTCGAGGTCAAGGGTCGCTGGGAGAACGGCGGCGAGACGCCACCCGCTCAACTACGACTTCTGGTACCAGCCGCGCAAGAACGTTCTCGATCTCATCCGAGTTCGGGGAGCCGAACGCCTACGAGAAGGGCTTCGACCTCGACGACGTGGCGGCGGGCCATTACGGCAGCCGGCTCCACTTCTGGAACCTCGCCGAGCGCAGCGTCGAGCAGACGGTCGATCTCGGCGAGACGGGGCTCGTGCCGCTCGAGGTCCGCTGGCTCCACGACCCCGAGGCCGAAGAAGGCTTCGTCGGCGCCGCGCTCTCGAGCACGATGTGGCGCTTCCGCCGCGACAACGGTGGTTGGGGGGCCGACCAGGTGATCGCGGTCGAGAGCATCGAGCTCGAGGGCTGGCCGTTCCCGGTGCCGGGCCTGATCACCGACCTCGTGCTCTCGATGGACGACCGCTTCCTCTACTTCTCGAACTGGCTGCACGGCGATCTGCGCCAGTACGACGTCTCCGACCCGGCGAACCCGAAGCTGACCGGGCAGCTCTGGCTCGGCGGCCTGCTCGGCAAGCCGAGCGATGCCGGACGCGAGCTGAACGGCGGTCCGCAGATGCTCCAGCTCTCGTTCGACGGACGCCGGCTCTACGTCAGCAACTCGCTCTACTCGACCTGGGACAACCAGTTCTATCCCGGGCTCGAGTCGTGGCTGCTGCGCGTGAACTGCGATCCCAACGGCGGGATGGAGGTCGACCGCGACTTCTTCCTCGACCTGCACGACCGGCCGGGCGGGCCGGCTCGGGCGCACGAGGTGCGGCTCCAGGGCGGCGACTGCACGACGGAGATCTTCCCGTGATCCTCGCGCACCACATGGGCGAAGACCTGATCCCCACGCTCGTCGCGGGCGGCGGGAGTGCGGTGTCGATGACGCTCCTGGTCCTGCGGGCCCGGCTCAACGACCTGGTCGACCGGCTGAGGCGGCGCTCATGACTGTCGCCGACCGCACGACGGCAGAGACGGCCATTGTCGAGACCGTGCTCGACTACTTCGAGGGCTGGTTCGACGGCGATGCGGCCCGGATGGAGCGCGCGCTTCATCCGGGCCTCGCGAAGCGCTCGCTCGGGCAGGACGGCCGGACGTTGGACGAGACCACCGCCGAGTGGATGATCGAGGCGACAGGACGAGGGGTCGGACGGGAACGTGACCCCGGCGACCGCCGGATCGAGGTCGAGGTCGAGGACGTCCATCGGTCGATCGCGAACGCAACCGTCCGTTCTGCGGTGTACAGGGAGTACGTTCAGCTCGTGCGAACGCCCGAGGGCTGGAAGATCGTGAACGCGCTCTGGGAGCTGACATAGCCAAGGTCTCGATCGCGCGCTCGGCCGCCGAGGAGGCTCTCCTCGACGCGGCCGAGCGCGTGCTCGTCGACGCCGGCTACGCGGGCATCACCACGCGGCGCCTGGCCGAGGAGGCGGGCGTCAACCATGGCCTCGTCCACTACTACTTCGGCTCGGTCGAGAACCTGCTCGTGCGGGTGCTCGAACGCTTCACCGAGCGGCAGATCGCGCGGCAGCGCGAGATGTACGCCGCCGACATTCCCTTCCTCGAGAAGTGGCGGACGGCGATGCGCTATCTGATGAGCGAGGACTTCGCCTACGAGAAGGTCTGGTCGAGCTCCAGGCGCTCGCCTGGAACCGGCCCGAGCTGAAGGAGCGGGTCGAGCGCGTGAACGGCGAGTGGCGGGCGGTCCTGACGGAGGCGTTCGCCGAGCCGCGCGAGCACTACGGGATCGAGATGCCGCTCGACGCGCTCGTCTCGCTCGTGATCACGTTCAACGAAGGGATCATCGTGGAGCGCCTCTCCGGAATCACCGAGGGCCATCAGGAGCTGCTCGACTGGATCGACGGATGGCTGTCGAGGTAACCGCCGCGGCACGCGAGCAGTCGCGCGCGCGCTACCCGGACAGCGAGGGCTACGTCGAGCGGGACGGCGTCCGCGTCTTCTACGAGGTCTACGGCGAGGGCGAGCCGACGATCCTCTTCGTGCCGCCCTGGTCGATCGTCCACTCGCGCTGCTGGAAGATGCAGATTCCGTACTTCGCGCGGCACTGCCGCGTGGTCGCCTTCGACCCGCGCGGGAACGGGAAGTCCGACCGGCCGCAGGCGAGCGAGGCGTACACGGAGCCCGAGTTCGCGGCCGACGCGCTCGCAGTGCTGGACGCGACCGAGACCGAGCAGGCGTTCGTCGTCACGCTCTCGCTCGGCGCGCAGCGGACGCTCGTTCTCGCCGCGGAGCACCCGGAGCGAGTCGAGGGCATCGTCTTCATCGCGCCCGTCGCTTCCGCTCGCACCCGGCCACCCGCTATCGCGACGTACCGTTCAGCGAGACAGCTCGACACGGACGAGGGCTGGGCGAAGTTCAACGCCCACTACTGGCTCCGCGACTACCGCCGGCTTCGTCGAGTTCTTCATCTCGCAGTGCGTCACCGAGCCGCACTCGACGAAGCCGATCGAGGACGCGGTCGGCTGGGGGCTGGAGACCGACGCCGAGACGCTGATCACCCTCTCCGCCAGATCGCTTCCTCGACGAAGGCTGCGATGCGCGAGCTCTGCGCGAGGGTGCAGCTGCCCGGTGCTCGTGATCCACGGCGACGAGGACGCGATCACCCCGCACGAGCGCGGCGTCGAGCTCGCGAGGGCGACGGCCGGCGAGCTCGTGACGATCGAGGGCAGCGGGCCACTTCGTCGCACGCCCGCGACCCGGTCAAGGTCAACCTCCTGCTCCGCGACTTCATAGCGCCGCCGCCGCCGCCGCGCCGCTGGGTGCGCGGCAAGTCGCGGCGCAAGCGCGCGCTCTACATCTCGTCGCCGATCGGCCTCGGCCACGCGCAGCGAGACGCGGCGATCGCCGACGAGCTGCGCAAGCTCCACCCCGACCTGGAGATCGACTGGCTCGCCCAGAGCCCCGTCACGGCGGTGCTGGAGAAGCGGGGCGAGCGAATCCACCCGGCGAGCGCCGACCTCGCGAACGAGTCCAGCCACATCGAGAGCGAGTCCGCCGAGCACGACCTGCACTGCTTCCAGGCGATCCGGCGGATGGACGAGATCCTGCTTCTCGAACTTCATGGTGTTCCACGACCTCGTCCGGGAGGAGCCGTACGACCTCTGGATCGGAGACGAGGCGTGGGAGCTCGACTACTACCTGCACGAGAACCCCGAGCAGAAGCAGGCCGCCTACGTCTGGCTGACCGACTTCGTCGGCTGGCTGCCGATGGAGGACGGCGCCGAGCACGAGGCATTCCTGACCGCCGACTACAACGCGGAGATGATCGAGCACATCGCCCGCTTCCCGCGCCTTCGCGACCGCGCGCTCTACGTCGGCAACGCCGACGACATCGTCCCCGACGCTTTCGGTCCGGGCCTGCCGCTGATCCGCGACTGGACCGAGGAGCACTACGACCTCACGGGCTACGTGACCGGTTTCGATCCCGCTGCCTTCTCCGACCGCGAGGCGCTGCGCGCAGAGCTTGGCTATGCCGCACGGACGAGCAGGTCTGCATCGTCACCGTCGGCGGCTCGGGCGTCGGCGGTCACCTGCTGCGGCGCGTGATCGACGCGTTCCCGGAGGCGAAGGAGCGCGTGCCTGCGCTGCGGATGGTCGTCGTCGCCGGGCCGCGGATCGACCCCGCGACTCTGCCCCAGGTGGAGGGACTCGAGATCCGGCGCTACGTACACGATCTCTACCGCCATCTCGCGGCGTGCGACCTCGCCGTCGTGCAGGGCGGGCTGACGACGTCGATGGAGCTGACGGCGAACCGGCGGCCGTTCATCTACTTCCCGCTGCGCCACCACTTCGAGCAGAACTTCCACGTGCGCCACCGGCTCGAGCGCTACGGCGCCGGCCGCTGCATGGACTTCGAGACGGCGACGCCGGAGACGATCGCGCGGGCGATCGCCGAGGAGATCGGGCGCGAGGTCGACTACCGGCCGGTCGAGACCGACGGCGCGGCGCGAGCGGCGGCGCTGATCGCGGAGCTGCTCTGAGCGTCAGACGCTATGGTCGGCGTACGGGCTGACGCTCAGGTACTTGAAGCCGGTGTCGACGGCGAGCGTCACGATCACCGCGTCCGGTCCGAGCCGCTCGGCGAGGCGATGAGCGCCGACCACGTTCGCCCCGGTCGAGATGCCGGCGAAGACTCCCTCCTCGACGCGACAAGTCGCCGCGTCATCTCGATCGCCTCCTCGTCGCCGATCGGCTCGACGTGATCGACCTTCTCCGGATACCAGTGCGGCATCACGAGGCCGGTCCAGCCCTGGATGGCGAACGACCCGCGCTCGCCGCCGCCGATCGCCGCCGAGCTCGCCGGCTCGTGCGCCTGGATGAAGACCCCGTGTGGCTTGAGCGCGTCGGAGACGCCCATCACCGAGGTCGCGGTGCCCATCCCGTGGCAGAACGCGGTCACGCGTCCCTCGGTCTGCTCCCAGATCTCCCGGCCGAGATTGTCGCGGTGGTCGGCGATGATGTACGGGTTGTTGAACTGGTCGGTCGCGTAGTGGCCCGGGGCGCGCCGCGAGCTCCGCCGCCCGCGCCACCATGTTCTCGATGTCCTGGGCGGTCACCTTCGGCCGGCCCTTGACGGAGGGGATGACGTCGAGCTCGGCGCCGAGCGCCCGCATCAGCTGGAAGCGCTCCTCGGTGAAGCAGTCGGCGATCACGATCAGCGCGCGATAGCCCTTCGCGGCGCAGACGAGCGCGAGCGCCGGGCCCGGTGCTCCCGCCCGTGTACTCGACGACGGTGTCGCCCGGCGAGATCAGCCCGTCGCGCTCGGCGCCCTCGATCATCGCGAGCGCCATCCGGTCCTTCATCGAGCCCGTCGGGTTCCGGTTCTCGAGCTTCAGCCACAGCTCGGCGCCGTTCGGCGGCGCGCACCGGTGCAGCCGAACGAGCGGCGTGTTCGCCGATCGCCTCGAGGATCGAGTCCACGCCGTCATCATCGCCCATCGGCGTCTGGACGCTGCCGCTGTGCGATTGTTCGCCGGATGACCCAGACCGCGACCGAAGCGCTCGCACCCGAGGTCTTCGACGAGGCGTACCGGCGCGTTGCCCCGCTCGTACACCGAACGCCGTTGCTTCACTCGACGTCGCTCTCGAACGAGACCGGCTTCGACGTCTGGCTGAAGGCGGAGATGTTCCAGCGGACGGGCTCCTACAAGGTGCGCGGCCCGAGCAACAAGCTGCCGCAGCTGTCGCCTGACGAGCAGCGCGCCGGCGTCATCTGTTCCTCGGCCGGCAACCACGCGCAGGGCGTGGCGTACGCGGCCGCGCGGCTCGGGATCCCGGCAGTCGTCCTGATGGCGAGCAATGCGACGCCGGCGAAGATCGCGGCCACGAAGAGCTACGGCGCCGAGGTCATCCTCCACGGGACGATCTGGGACGAGGCAAACGACGAGGCGATGCGCCTCAGGGACGAGCGCGGCCTGACGTTCATTCACCCGTTCGACGACCTGCAGCTGATCGCGGGACAGGGAACGGTCGGGCTCGAGATCCTCGAGGACGCGCCCGATGCCGGCACGGTCGTCGTCCCGATCGGCGGTGGCGGGCTGATCTCGGGGATCGCGGCCGCGATCAAGGGACGGCGGCCGGACGATCAGGATCGTCGGGGTCGAGTCGACCGGCGCACCCGCGATGACGCTCAGCGTCGAGCGTGGCGAGCTGATCACGCTCGAGGAAAATCACTGCGCGATCGACGGCCTGAAGGTGATGCGCGTCGGCGAGAAGACCTTCTCGATCGTCAGCGAGCTCGTCGACAAGCTGGTCACGATCGACGACGAGCGAATCTTCGACGCGGTGCTCTGGACGATGTCTCGCTGCAAGCTGGTCGTCGAGGGCGCAGCGGCCGCGCCGGTCGCCGCGCTCCTGGAGGGGCGTGTCGAGGCGGAGCCGGGCTCGAAGGTGGTGTGCGTGCTCAGCGGCGGCAACGTCGACCTCGAGCACCTGCGCGGTAGGACGTTGAACTAGCAGGGTGTTGAGCTAGGCGCGCGCGTCCAACCGGCTCGGGTCCCGGTCGGGACCCGAGCGGCGGACGGAGACGAGGAACCTCGCCATGACTCAGTGGTGGTCGTGTCCGTGGAAGTCGAAGAGGTCGAACAGATCGCTGAGTCCGGCGAGGCCGTCGCGCGGCGGTGCCGGTGCACCGCCGGCCTGGTAGTTCCCTCCGGTCGGTGTCGAGGTGTCGAACGTGTGGTTCTGCGAGGCGAGTGTCGGCAAGCCCCACACGCGCTCGATGAACTTCAGCGTCGAGACGTGATCGGCCGGCTTGCGCGAGAGGATCGGACCGCGCCGTGCGAACGGCGAGATGACCCAGAGCGGCACCCTGATCCCGAGGCCGTAGGCATCGATCTGCGGCGGCGGGACATGGTCGAAGAAGCCCCCGTGCTCGTCGTAGGTGAGGAAGAACGCGGACTTGTGCCAGAGGCGCGAGTGGCGGAGCGCATCGATGATCTGCTCCTGGAAGCCCATGCCGACGCTCACGTCCGCGTCCGGGTGCTCGTCGAACTGCATCGAGAAGCTCGGGATGATCCAGGAGACGTTCGGCAGCGTCCCGCGACGGCAGTCCTCGAGATAGTCGTCGAGCGTTGCCGTGGTCCGCGGGTCGTGCGCCCAGCGGCTCCAGAACACGGCGACGTTGTCGGTGTCGCCGACCTCGACTCCGTCGAAGCCGATGTAGTAGATCTTCCAGCTCACGTCGCCCGCGTCGAGCAGGTCGAGGATGATCGGCCAGCGCGTCGAGTCGAAGATGCCGTAGCCCCAGAGGCCGTTCGTCGTGATCCCGCCCGACGTACCGGACATCAGGAAGAAGCGGTTCGGCCAGGTCGGCCCGAGCAGCGAGCAGAAGTAGTTCCCGCAGAGGCCGGCGTGGCGGAACAGGTCGTAGTAGAAGGGCAGCTCCTTCGCGGTGTAGTACGGGATCGCGTTGTTGCCGTCACCCGTGCGCAACGCGGCGTTGCGGAAGAAGCCGTCCATCTTGCCGCCGTTGTACTGGGCGTGCACGTCGTTCCAGCCGTGCGGCGGGTCGACCGAGCGGAGTGCGGTGAGCTCGAACGGCGCATGTCCGACCCCTGCTGCGTCGGGCTGCGTGTACCCGGGCGGCGGGCCGAGCCTCCGGGCCTGCACCTGTGGCGCGTAGCCGAAGTAGTGGTCGAACGAGCGGTTCTCCTGGCACGAGATCACCAGATGGTCGATCGGGGTGCGCCGCTTGCGGCGTGGCCGGCGGGCGGCTGCAGGCGCTGCGGACAGCAGCGTGCCGCCGGCGACTGCCGCTCCAGCGGCGCCGGCCTTCTCCAGAAGCGTGCGGCGTGTGAACGCATCGCTCTCTGTCATGGGACCCTCCTCTGTCTCGGGCGACGGAGGGGAGTCGTCTTCCTCACCGCCGCGACAGCTAGGTGGTGGCGAGCGGGATCATTCCAAACTTCTCGATCGCGAGGAGGTCGGCGTCTGGCAACGAGATGGGAAACGCGGGTCGACCTCAGTCGAGCGAGCCGAGGGCCAACGCGACCGCCTCGTCGACCGTCAGAGCTTGGCCCTGCTCACGGGCCTCGTCGACGGCTGGCTCCTCGAGCTCGTCCCGGACTGCGGCCAGCGTCTGGTCGTTCATGCGCGCGAGCCATGGCGGACGGGCGCCGATTCCCTCGAACACCGCGTCCGAGCCCCCGAGGAGCTGCGCGGCCGTGACCGCTTCCCCCGCCGCGGCGAGAGCATGAGCGCAGCGGCAGAGGTTCTCACCCGTTCCCCGGAGATCGTCCAGCTCGAGGTACATCGGAAAGTTCTCCTTCAGCAGCGACCGCGCCTCCTCGACCCGGCCGTCGTCGACCGCGACGATCGCAAGTCCCCCGAGCAACCGCGCCTCCAGACGTGTGTTCGCCTGCGCACGCGCACGCTGAAGCCCGTCCTCGTACAGCGCCCGCGCGCGAGCAAGGTCGCCGATCTCCTCGTACGTCCAGGCAAGATCGCGAACGGCCTCGATCGCCGCATGCTCCTCGCCGAGATCGCCGTAGAGCGGAATGCACTCGAGCAGGAGCCGTTGCGCACTTGCGAAATCGCGGTCGGCGGCCAGTGCGTAGCTCAGTCGCCAGAGCGAGTCGGCGGTGCCCAGCTCGTTCTCGAGCCGGCGGTTGAGCTCAAGCCCCTCTTCGGCCCGCTGCCGGGCGATCGAGACGTCTCCCGCCACGACCGCCAGCCTGGACGCTCCGTTGAGAGCCTTCCCCCTGGCTGGCGTCCCACGCTCGTCGCGGAGCAGCAGGCTCTCGAGCCGGCGGCGACCTTCGGCCACGTGACCCCGGTGATACCAGAGGTCTGCCATCGCGCCTGCAATCCGCAGCGCAAGCTGCAGCTCCCCCAGCGCCTCCAGCCGCTCGAGCGCGGCGCGGAGGTTGTCGTGCTCTTGCTCCAGCCGGTCGAGCCAGCGCTTGGAGCCCTCCCGCACCTGCGGCTCGGCCGTCTCCACGAGTGCGAGGAAGTGCTCGGCGTGGCGGCGGTCGAGCTCTTCTCCCTGGCCGGACTCCTCCAGCCGGCCCGCCGCGTACTCGCGAATCGTCTCCAGCATCCAGAACCGATCGTCCGAGTGTCGGAGCAGGCTCTTGTCGACGAGCGACTGAAGCGTGTCGAGATCGGCATCGGCCACCTGCTCGGCGTCGCCGAGCGTGCAGCCGCCGGCGAAGGCGGAGAGCCGGGCGAAGGCCTGCTGCTCGGGCACTGTCAGCAGCTCGTAGCTCCAGTCGATCGCCGAGCCGAGCGTGCGCTGGCGCTCGGGCAGATCTCTCGCTCCCCCGGTCAGGAGCGGCAGGCGATGCGAGAGGCGTTCGAGGATCTGAGCCGACGAGAGCGCCGTCACGCGCGCGGCCGCGAGCTCGAGCGCGAGCGGCAAGTCGTCGAGGCGGCGGCAGATCTCGGAGATCGATTCGTCGCCTTCGAAGTCCGGTTTGACCGCCCTAGCCCGGGCCAGGAACAGGCCGACGCCCTCCTCGGGCGCGAGCGGCGGCACCTCGTACACCTGCTCCGCGTTCACCCGCAGCGGCTCCCTGCTCGTCACGAGCAGGTCGAGATTGGGACAGCTGGAGAGCAACGCCGCCACGTCGGGCGCAGCGTCGACGACCTGCTCGAAGTTGTCGAAGACGATCAGCATCGACCTGTCGGCAATGTGCTCGACGAGACCATCCTCTGCGCCCAGCGACTGCGCAGCGCTCTCGACAACCAGCTGCGGATCGCGCAGCGTCGCGAGCGGCACCCACCACACCCCGTGCGCGTACCGCGAGGCGAGCTCGCCGGCGATCTGCAGCGCGAGACGGGTCTTGCCCGTGCCCCCGGGCCCGGTGAGCGTGAGCAGGCGCACGTCCGCGCGCGAAAGCTGGGCGAGCGCCGCAGCCAGCTCGTGTCGCCGTCCCAGGAACGGCGTCGACGGCAACGGGAGATTCGTCCGGTGGAGACTCTCGAGTGGAGGAAAGTCCTCTGCTCCGAGCTGATAGATCCGCTCGGGGTCGGAGAGATCCTTCAGACGGTGATAGCCGAGGTCGCGTAGCCCGGCGGTCCCGACGAGCTCCGCGGTCGAGGCCGAGATCAGCACCTGTCCGCCGTGACCGCTGGCTGCAATTCGCGCTGCACGATGGACGTCCACGCCGACATAACCCTCGTCCCCCACACGCGCGGTACCGGTGTGGATTCCGACCCGCACGCTGATCGGGCCGCCCGCGAGGCCGTTCAGCGCCGCCGTGGCTGCTCGCAGCGCGCCCGGTGCCGTCGGAAACGCGACGAAGAACGAGTCGCCCTGCGTGTCGACTTCGACACCCCCATGCGCGCCGAACGCCTCGCGCAGGGTCCTGCGATGCGCCGCCAGCGCTTCCGCATAGCGATCCTCGCCCAGCTCGTGCAGCAGCTTCGTCGAACCCTCCACGTCGGTGAAGAGGAAGGTGACGTCTCCCGTGGGAAGGTCGCGGGGCACAGCGTCATGATGCGCGAGAGCAGCGTCGCCGCGTCTCCTCATCGGTGCACCGATGAGTTTCAGTCCGTGCGAGCGTTACAGGTCTCGACCGAACCAACCAACCGAAGGAGACTGCAGCATGGACTTCAAGCTCGAGCTCGTTCTGATCCCCGTCTCGGACGTCGACCGCGCCAAGGAGTTCTACGTCGAGACGTGCGGCTTCAACCTCGACGTCGATCACCAGCCGAACGAGGAGTTCCGCGTCGTCCAGATCACTCCGCCCGGCTCCGCCTGCTCGCTCACGATCGGGATCGGGCTCACCGACGCGGCGCCCGGCTCCTACCGCGGCACGCACCTCATCGTCAGCGACATCGAGGCCGGCGCGCGCCGAGCTGGTGGGGCGCGGCGTCGAGGTGAGCGAGATCCGCCACATGACGCCGAACGGCTGGGCGCCGGGCCCGGACCCGAGCACACCGACTACGGCTCGTTCGCCGACTTCAGCGATCCCGACGGCAACACCTGGGTCCTCCAGGAGGTCAGGCACGGAAAGCCCACCGCATGACGGGAAGCGATTGCCGAGCCTGACTTCGCCGCACTGACCGAGCGCCACCGGCGCGAGCTGCACGTCCACTGCTACCGGATGCTCGCGTCGTTCGACGAAGCGGAGGACGCGGTGCAGGAGACGTTCCTGCGCGCGTGGCGCAGCCGCGAGCGGTTCCAGGGAGAGCAGTTCCGCGCGTGGCTGTACCGCATCGCGACGAACGTCTGCGTGGACGTGATCCGCCGCCGGTCCCGGCAGGTCTCGACCCTCCACTCGTTCGCCGAGGTGCCGTGGCTGCAGCCGTACCCCGACCGGTTGCTCGACGAGGTGGCGGCGAGCGACGACGAGCCGGACGCGGTCGTCGTCGAGCGCGAGACGATCGAGCTCGCGTTCCTCGCCGCCCTGCAGGTGCTGCCGCCGCGACAGCGCGCGGCGTTGATCATCCGCGACGTGCTCGGCTGGCCGGCGAGCGAGGCTGCAGCGCTGCTCGAGACGAGCGTCGCCGCGGCGAACAGCGCGCTCCAGCGAGCCCGCGCGACGATGCAGGAGCACCTGCCGGCGCGGCGCTCGACGTGGTCGGCGGGAGAGCCGAGCGCGGAAGAACGTGGCCTCCTCGAGCGCTTCATCGACGCGCACGAGCGGTGCGACGCGGCGGCCGCCGTCGCGATCGCGTCGGAGGACATCCGGATCACGATGCCGCCCGACATGCTGCTGTTCGACGGGCTCGCATCGGTCGTGCGGCTCCTCGAGAGCGCGTTTGGAGAGAACGAGACGGCGACTGGCGACTGGTGCCGACACAGGCCAACCGGATGCCGACGGCCGCGAGCTACCTGCGCCGGCCGGGCGACTCCGAGTTCCGGGCGTTCAAGTTCGACGTCCTGCGCATCGAGGACGGCGCCATCGTCGAGATCACGACGTTCGGCGCCGGGCTTGTTCCCGGCCTTCGGCCTGCCGCCGACGCTCTGACGTCAGTCCACGTCGGCGCGGCGGTAGCGCCAGGTCGCGACCAGCCAGCCGACGACGGCAATGGCCGGGAGCACGACGAACGCAGCAGCTGCGGACCCGGCCTTGTGCGACACGTCGACGTCGGGAGCCAGGTCGAGAACGGAAGCGGCCCACCCGTTCACCGTGAAGCGCGCCGCGCCCTCGGCCGTGTGCGCGACGACGTTCTCCCACAGCAGGACGAAGGCAAGCCCCCACCAGACGGCGCGGCGGAACCAGATTCCCGCCGCGACGAAGAGGCCGGCGTACGCGAGCGCCCGCGAGCGAGCCGGCGAGGAAGGCGGCGGGAGCAACGTCGCCGGCTCCGGCAACGATCGCCGACGCCGCAAGGGGCACTGCGGTGAGCGGCACGACGACGGTGGCGGTGGCCAGCACGGCGGCGGCCGGAAGCTGCCAGCGCGCGACGGGCTTCAGCCAGAGGTAGACGAGGAGGCGGTCGTCGACGAGGTCGCCCATCGCCGACGTGCCGAGCCAGAGCGCCGCGAACGGCACGAGAATTCCGAGCCCATAGGAGGCGACGGCGTCTGTGGCGGCCTGGGCCGAGTTGTCGTCCCACCGCGTGAAGAGCCCGATCAGGACGGCCACCGCTCCGAGCCCGGCGATGCCGAGCAGGCGCGTGACCGTGATCTGCATCCGCAGCAGGAGCCGATAGAGCGCGAGCAGTGAAACGAGCGTGCCCGGCCGAACCGGCGCCGCTGCTGCGCCGACAGCGCTCATCGCTGCACCACGTAACGGAAGACGCCTTCGAGGTCGGCGTCGAGCGGAAGCACCTCGAACAGGCGAGCGTCGCGCTCCCGTGCGACCGAGGCGAGTGCGTGGGACAACGCCCGGGCATCCGTCGTGTCGAGCTCGAGCACCTGATCGCCGTCGAGTCGCACGCCGACAGCGGTTCCAGCTTCGAGGAGCGCCGCGGCGAGCTCGCGCGGACGGTCGGTGCGGACCCGGATCCGCATCGGCCGGTCGTCCATCAGCGCCCGCAACTCCCGGAAGTCGCCGGTGGCGGCAAGCCTGCCCTGCGACATGACGAGAACCTGCGAGCCGAGCCGCTCCACCTCGTCGAGCACGTGGCTGGAGACGATCACGCAGCGCCCCTCGGCACCAAGGCGCCGGAAGAGCCCGACGAGGTCGGCCCGCTGGCGCGGATCGAGGCCGGTCAGCGGCTCGTCGAGGATCAGCACGGCCGGGTCGTGAACGATCGCCTGCGCCACCTTCACGCGCTGGCGCATCCCCTTCGAGTACGTGGGAAGCCGCCGGCGGTCGGACGGATCGAGGCCGACCGTCTCGAGCGCCGTCGTCGCGGCAGCTTCGGGATCCGCAAGCGCATGCAGCCTGGCCGACAGCGCGACGAACTCATGTGCGCTCAGCGGCTCGAACACGTTCTCCTGCTGCGGCACGAGGCCGATCGACCGGGTCACGCCCGTGTCTGCTCGCGGATCCCGGCCGAGCACGCGCACGGTGCCCTTGGAAGGCCGGGCGAGCCCGCAAAGCATGCGGAACATGGTCGACTTGCCGGCGCCGTTCGGGCCGAGGAGCGCGGTCACGCCGGGGCCGATGTCGAAGCTGACGTCTGAGACTGCGACGAGCGGACCGAACCACTTCGAGACGCCGTCGGCCACCACCCTCGGCTCGACGCTGCTCACCGGAAGCCTTCGATCCGCCGGTACCGGAACCAGCACACGAGAAATCCCGCTGCGATCGCGACACACAGTCCGCCCGCGACGACCCACGTGGCGAGCCTCGTGACCGGCTCCTGGTCGTCGGGCAGCTCGCCGAAGATCCGGTAGGCGAGCTCGGCCGCGACGAACGGGAGGCTGAACAGGTCGAGCGCGTTCGGTGCGCCGGTGCTCTCGATCGCGGTCCGGACGACGCTGACCGGCACGGACAGCGCGAGCACGACGCCGACTGCCGCCGCCGCCCGCCGGGTCGTGAAGCTCGAAGCGGCCATCGCCAGCGAGGCGTAGAGAAGCGCCGTCGTGATCCCCGCCGCGAGGATTTGCAGCAGCAGCTTCGGAGTTTCGCCGACCGACGGCCCGAAGCCGGCGAGCACGAAGGCGACGAGCATGAAGAGCAGCGGGCCGACGGTGATCAGGAGCATGACCGCGACCACACCGATTGCCTTGGCGAGGAGATAGCGGTTGCGGTCGAGAGGCCCGGCGAGATAGAGCCCGAGCATTCCCGTGCGCCGGTCCGGACAGAGCGCCTCGGGCGCAACCAGCGCGGCGAAGAGCGCGAGCGCGCTCCCGATGATGAACATGTAGTCGCCGTACGAGATCAGCTCGTCGGGGCGAATCGAGTCGACGATCGACGCGACCGCGACCGAGATGAAGGCCGGGAGGAATGCGATGCCGAGCGTGATCGCGGGCAACACCTTGTGTCGCGCACCGCGTCCCAGCCCGAGTACGCGCTTCATCGTGAACACGGCCAACGTGAGAATCGCCCGGGCCGGCTGCTCGCGCGTACCGTCGTAGCTGCGGTAGCCGAGATCGAAGAGCTGTGCGTCCTGTCCGCTCACGTCCCCGCCCCCAGGTAGACGTCTTCGAGCGTCCGCCCTCGCGGTCCGAGCCGCCGCAGACCGACTTCGAGGTCGGCGACCGCGTCACGAACCGCGTCGTACACGGCGTCGTCGCCATCGAGCAGGAGCACGGCGCCGTCGATCGTCACGGCGAAGCCGCGCGCGGTCAGGATCGCGGCCAGCTCGTCTGTTTTCCCGTCCACCTCGACGACGAGCCCGGCCGGGCCGCGGCGAACATCGGCGAGCGTCCCCGCGTGGACGACCTCTCCACCTTCGACGATCACGACCCCATCGCAGATCCGCTCCACCTCCTCGAGGTGGTGGGACGAGACGATGATGTGCATGCCGAACTCGGTGCCGATGCGGCGGATGAGATCGAGCATCTCCGTCCGCTGCATCGGGTCGAGCCCGTCGGTCGGCTCGTCGAGGAGCACGACCTCGGGGTCGTGGGCGATCGCGGAGGCGAGCTTCACGCGTTGGCGCTGTCCCGTGGACATCGTCCCGACGGGGCGGAAGCGCTCCTCACCGAGGCCGACCAGCCAGAGCGCGTCGTTGGCGCGTTGCACGGCCGCGCGGCGAGGCAGCAGGTGCATCTCGGCGAGGTGACGGACGAGATCGGTCGCGGCCAGCTCCGCCGGAAGATCGTGGTGCTCGGGTGCGTAGCCGATGCGCGACCTGAGCTCGAGCCCGGCCGTCGCAGGATCCTGGCCGAGCACGGTCAACTCGCCCGCGTCCCGGGAGCGGAGCCCGAGGAGCACGGAGATGAACGTCGTCTTGCCGGCGCCGTTGCTGCCGAGCAGGCCGGTGATCCCCGGTCCGATCTCAGCGTCGAGGCCCGCGAGCGCGACCGTCTTGCCGTAACGCTTCACGACCCCGCGCGCCGAGACGACGGCGTGCGACTCGGCCTGCGGCAGATCGCTCACGCCCCGAACGCTACGTGCCATTCCCACCTGCTGCCTTGGAGAGGGGTTGCCGCCCTGGCCCAGTCTCTCGAGCGAGCAGAAGCGTCAGGTTCGTGTGCTTCCCAGGCGATCCGCTACACCCTCGCCATAGGTTTCGAACGCTTTCGGTAAACGGCTAGTTGCTCCGGCGGACGACTTACGCTTTCATAAGCAATCCAAGTCGTCGAGTCGCTCGGCTCCGAGCTGCTGGCGCACATCAGATCCGGGCCGAGCAGGTGTTGAGCGATGCCGTCCTCGAAGGAAGCACGGTGGAGCAGGACGAGCACGAAACGCTGCTCGCGCTGGAGGAGCAGACGACGACGGTGATCGGCCGCTTCGACCCCGAGACGCGAGTCGGCGTCGGCGAAACGATCGAGCTCGCCGTCAACCCCGCCAAGCTCCACCTGTTCGACCTCGAGAGCGGCCTGGCGATCGTTGGCTGACACGCTGCTCCCACGTGTCCGCGGGCTGCTCTACGGCGGCGACTACAACCCCGAGCAGTGGCCGGAGGAGACGTGGCTCGAGGATGTCGCGCTGATGCGCGAGGCGCACGTGAACCTCGTCAGCGTCGGCATCTTCTCCTGGGCGCTGCTGGAGCCCG
The DNA here is from genome assembly GCA_963763755.1 of uncultured Gaiellaceae bacterium. Classification (GTDB taxonomy): domain Bacteria; phylum Actinomycetota; class Thermoleophilia; order Gaiellales; family Gaiellaceae; genus Gaiellasilicea. The sequence goes on along the minus strand of CAVXQE010000006.1, from coordinate 488,903 downwards.
AGCCCGGCGCGTACGACTTCGGCTGGCTCGACCGCGTGATCGACCTGCTCTGGTCGAACGGCATCGCCGTCGACCTGGCGACGCCGACCGCCGCTCCGCCCGCGTGGCTCGTGCGCGAGCACCCGGAGGTCCTCCCCGTCACCGCGGAGGGTGTACGGCTCGAGTTCGGCAGCCGGCGCCACTACTGCCCGAGCTCGCCGATCTTCCGCGAGGCGACCGTCAGGATCGCCGAGCAGCTCGCCCGCCACTACGGAAGCCACCCGGCGGTGGCGATGTGGCACGTGGGCAACGAGTACGGCTGTCACGTGCCCGCCTGCTACTGCCCGATCTCGGCGGAGGACTTCCGTGTCTGGCTTCGCTCGCGCTACGGAGAGATCGAGGAACTGAACCGTGCCTGGGGTACGGCGTTCTGGGGACAGCGCTATCGGAGCTGGTCGGAGATCGAGCCGCCCCGCCGGACACCCACGTCTGTCAACCCGACGCAGGCGCTCGACTGGAAGCGCTTTTCGTCCGACGCGTTGCTCGCGTGCTACGAGGCGGAGCGGCAGGTGCTGACGGAGCTGACTCCCGAGATCCCCGTAACGACGAACTTCATGAACACGTTCCAGCCCGCGGACTACTGGAAGTGGGCGGGTCGAGAGGACGTGGTCACGCTCGACTCCTACCCCGATCCCGCCGATCCGGAGGCGCACGTCTCGGCCGCTCTGAACTACGACCTGATGCGGTCCCTCCGCGGCCAGCCCTGGCTCCTGCTCGAGCACGCGGTGAGCGCGGTCAACTGGCGTGAGGTGAACCTGCCCAAACGCCCTGGGCTGCTGCGGCTCTGGGCGTTCCAGGCGCTCGCGCACGGGTCGGACGGCGTCATGTTCTTCCAGTGGCGGGCGGCACGGGCGGCGGCCGAGAAGTTCCACAGCGCGATGCTCCCGCACGGAGGGACGGAGGCGCGCGGCTGGAGCGAGACCGTCCGGCTCGGGAGCGAGCTCGCGGCTCTCGAGGAGATCGCCGGGTCGACTGCCCGTGCCGATGTCGCCTTCGTGTTCGGCTGGGACAACTGGTGGGCCTTCGACGGCGCCGACCATCCGTCGCAGCTCCTCGACCTGCCGGCGATCGTGCACTCCTGGTACCGGCCCTTCTTCGACGGGAGCATCGCCGTGGACATCGTTCCGCCCCCGGCGACCTTGCCGGTTATCGCCTCGTCGTCGCTCCGAACCTGTACCTGCTCACCGACGAGGCACTCGAGGCACTGACCGCCTTCGTCCGCGACGGCGGTGTCTTTGTCTGCGGCTACTTCAGCGGCATCGTCGACGAGAACGACCACGTCCGGTCGCCGCAGCAGACGGCCGCGCTGCGGCGGCTGCTGGGTGTCCGGGTCGACGAGTTCTGGCCGATCCCGCCGGGCGAGAAAGTCTCGGTCGAGCTTTCGTCCGGTGTGGCCGCGACCGCGCGAGACTGGTCGGAGTGGCTCGAGCCCGACGGCGGCGAATCGGTCGCGACCTATACGTCAGGCGTGCTCGCCGGCCGGCCTGCCGCGATCCGACACACCGTGGGCGACGGCGTCGCCTACTACTGCTCGGCGGGCCTCGACGCCGCCGGCCTCGGCGCGATCGTCGCGTCGGCCTGCGAGGACGCAGCCGTCAGCCCGGTCGCGGACGTGCCGGCGGGCGTCGAGGCGTGCCGCCGCACCTCTGAGGGGGCGTCGTACCTCTTCCTGTTGAATCACACCGAGCACGAGGCCGAGGTCGAGCTTCCGCCGACCGCCGAGCTCGTGCTCGGTGAGAATCCGCTGCCGCCGCTCGGGGTCGCAATCGTCCGGGAGGCGTAACCCGCGTTACCGAAGTCCTTCGAGCCTTTCGCGGTACTCCTCGCCCGTGATCTCGCCGCGGGCGTAGCGCTCCGCGAGGATGTCCCTCGCGCGCTCGGCGCCGGTCTGCGCGGGTGGCCCGCCCCAGCGCCTGCGCTTGAAGAGCCACACGATCGTCACGATCACGACGAGCCAGAGCAGCGGCCACAGCGGCCACCAGTGGTGGTGATCCCAGTCGTCCTGGCTCGCGAGCAGCGTCATCAGTGTGTTGTTCATCGATTCATCTCCTCTCTTTGTCTCGGACGACGGTACGAGTGCCTCCGTCCCGCGACGACACCCCGCGGGCTGAACCTCAGCGCGGTCGGCGGAGGATTTCCGCGTCCTCCCACGGGCGGAGCGGGATCCTCCTGAGGGGAGACTCGCGGCTCGGTGCGGGCCGTTACCCTCGGGACGTGAACCGCAGAGAGCTTCTCTTCGACGCGGGCATCGCCGCAGCCGTGTTCGTTCTCACGCTCGCGCTGCTCGCGGCGGGTGGTTCCGCGGAGGACACACGCGACCTCGATCCGCTCGGCGTCGTCCTGGCCGCGCTCGCCTCCCTCCCGCTCGTCGCCAGACGCCGGGCGCCCCTCGCCGTGTTCGCGTTCACCGCCGCCGCCAGCGCCGTCTTGAACGCGCTCGGATACGCGCTCGGTCCGCCGCTCGGCCCGACGGTCGCCCTCTTCTTCCTTGCCCTCAACCCTCCCGCGACGCGAGCCGGACTGCGGCTGACCGCCGCCACTGTCATCGGCGTGTTTGCCATCCACGTCGCCGCAGCCGGCATCGGTGGAGACGAACTTCCCGTCGTACCGCTCCTCTTCGGGACCGTGGTCTGGGGCGGCGCCTGGGTGCTCGGCGACCGCGTCCGTCAGCGCCGCGTACGCGTGGCCGAGCTGGAGGAGCGTGCCCTGCGGGCCGAGCGAGAGACCGAGCGCGAGCGCCGCCTCGCGACTGCCGAGGAACGCACACGCATCGCCCGCGACCTCCACGACTCCGCCGGCCACGCGATCAACGTGATCCTCGTCCAGGCCGGGGCGGCGCGGCTGCTGCAGGAGCAGGATCCACCGCGAGCGAGGGCCGCGCTCGAGACGATCGAGGAGGTCGCACGCGAGACGCTGGGCGAGATCGACCAGCTCGTCCGAGTTCTCCGCGAAGACGGCTCCGCGAACGGGAGTGCGATCGAGCCGCCTCCGGGTCTCGCCGCGCTCGAGACCCTCACCGAGCGCCACCGCACCTCCGGGCTCGCCGTCGTCGTCCAGTTCGACGGCAATCGCCGGCACCTCACACCCGCCGTCGACCGGACGGCCTACCGAATCCTCCAGGAGGCGCTGACGAACGCAGCCCGCCACGGAAGCGGCAGCGCAGACGTCGAGGTGGCGTTCGCCGAGCATGCGCTGGAGCTCACGGTCACCAACCCGAACCCTGGCAACGAACGTCAGGCCGACGGGCACGGCCTCGTCGGCATGCGCGAGCGCACGGAGCTGCTCGGCGGCAGCTTCGAGGCAAACGCCGAAGACGGTCTCTTTCGCATTCGGGCGCGCCTGCCGTATGACGGCGGCGAACGGCGGCGGTCGTGACACTGGTTCGCGTCCTCCTGGTCGACGACGACGACCTGATGCGCGCCGGCCTCACGGCCGTGCTCTCGAGCGACGAGTCGATCGACGTGGTCGGCGAGGCTCCCGACGGACGTGCAGCCGTCGATCGGGCGATCGAGCTCCGGCCGGATGTGGTGCTGATGGACGTGCGGATGCCGGGCCTCGACGGGATTGCCGCCACGCGTGAGCTGCTCGCGATCTCCCCTGACGTCAGGGTCGTCGTCCTCACGACCTTCGAGCAGGACGACTACATCTTCGGCGCTCTCAGCGCCGGCGCCTCGGGCTTCCTGCTGAAGCGCACGAGACCGGAGGAGCTGATCGCGGCCATCCACACGGTGGCGGCGGGGGACTCGCTCCTCTCACCCTCGGTCACCCGCACCGTCATTCAGAGGGTCGCGGGACAGCCCGCGCCGGATGCCGCTGCCGAGGCGAGGCTGGACGAGCTCACCGCACGCGAGCGCGACGTTCTCGAGTTGATCGCCCGTGGGCTCTCGAACGGTGAGATCGCCGCGACACTCGTGATCGAGGAGTCGACGGTCAAGACGCACGTCAGGCACATCCTCCGGAAGCTCCGGCTCCGCGACCGCGTGCAAGCCGTGATCTTCGGCTACGAGAGCGGCCTGATCCGGCCTTAGACGATGGTTACAGGAGTCGACACGGTTCAGTCGTTTCCCCATTTGCCATCCGGTCTGAGGGCGTTAGGATCGCAACCCGTGGACCTCTACGACTGGCTGCTCTTCCTGCACGTGCTCAGCGCGTTCCTGGCGGTCGGAGCGCTGACGGCGCTCTGGGCGCTCGTGCTCAGCTCGAGAGGTGCCACGCCGACAGCTGTCCCCGGACTCGGCGATGCGCTTCGGACAAACTGCAGGCATCGTCGTCGGGATCGGGATGATGGGCGCGATCATCTTCGGCATCTGGCTCGCCATCGATGTCGACGGCTACGAGCTCTGGGATCCCTGGATTCTCATCTCGATCATCATCTGGGCGATCGCCGGCTCGGCCGGAGGCCAAGCCGGTAAGGCGTTCGCGAGCGGTCCGAGCGGCCGGCAGGCGGGCATCCGCTACCAGGCGATCAACAGCATCGGGCTCTTCGTCATCCTGCTGCTCATGATCTGGAAGCCGGGAGCGTGAGCATGCTCGCCTCAATTCGCCCGGACGAGGTCAACTTCCCGCTCTTCCTGCACGTGTTCGGGGCGATGCTCCTCGTCGGAACGCTGTTCGCCGTCGCCCTGGCGACCGTCCTCGCCTGGCGCCGGCCCGACGACGCCGTCGGCCTGACGCGCTTCAGCCTGCGCACGCTGCTGATGGGCGTCCTGCCCGCGTACATCCTGATGCGGATCGGCGCCCAGTGGACCGAGTCGAAGGAGAACTTCCCGGACGACTTCGACCCGACCTGGCTGGGCGTCGGCTACATCACGGCGGATGCCGGCGCGCTGCTGGTTCTCATCTCGCTCATCCTCGCCGCGTTCGGCCTCCGGAAGCTGCGGAGCGAATCCGGCGGTGTCGGCTTCGGCCGGGCCGTCGGGGTGATCTGCATCTTGCTTCTCGCCGCCTACATCGTCGCCGTCTGGGCGATGACTGCGAAGCCGACCTAACTCGATCCCGCACCGACGTGGCCAGCTTGTCGGGGTTCAGGATCGATCGAACCGCGACGACGAGCCCGTCGGCGATCTCGAAGGCGGCCACCCAGACCGCGCCCTCCGGCCCGGCGAGGACGAGGCCCGGCTCGCCGTTGACGAGCGCCGCGCGGTGCGTGAAGCCGCGCTCGCGTGCCTGGCGTCCCCAGCCGATCAGCGCCTTCGCCACGCGTTCTGCGCCGACGAGCGGTACCGGCACGGCCGGCGCCTTGCCGCCACCGTCGCCGTAGACGGTCGCATCGGGCGCCAGCAACTCGACGAGGCCCTCCGTGTCGCCCTGCTCCCAGGCTGCCAGGAAGCGACGGGCGACCTCCTCGCGCTCCTCGCGCGAGACATCGAAGCGACGCCTCCCCGCGTCGATATGCCGGTGCGCGCGGGCGAGGATCTGGCGGCAGTTGTCGGGAGTCTTGTCGACGATCCGCGCCACCTCCTCGTAGGGGTAGTCGAAGACCTCCCGGAGCAGGAAGACGGCGCGCTCGACCGGGGAGAGCTTCTCGAGCAGGTGGAGAAACGCGAGCGAGAGCGAGTCGGCCGTCTCGGCGTGCCGCACCGCCTCGTCATCGACAAGCGGCTCGGGGAGCCACTCGCCCGGGTAGACCTCGCGCCGCGCACGCGCCGAGCGAAGCTGATCGATTGCCAGGCGCGTCGTGATCGTGGCCAGGTAGGCCTTCGGCGAATCCGCCTCGACCCCCGCCTCGTGGTAGCGAAGAAACGCCTCCTGGACGACGTCCTCCGCCTCGGCGACCGACCCGAGCATCCGGTAGGCGATCGCGAACAGGTATGGCCGCAATTCCTCGTATGTCTCCATGCCGTGAAGACGGAATAGCAGCTGTCCGTGTGACGCGTCACAGGAGGGTGCGCCACCTCGTCTCCTCTCTGACAGACCGAAAGGAGAGAACGATGCGAGTGTTCGTTGCTGGAGCGAGCGGGGCGATCGGGTCACGCCTCGTCCCGCAGCTCGTCGAGCGCGGCCACGACGTCGTCGGCAGCTCCCGCTCGCCGGCGAAGTCCGACCGCCTGGCTGCCCTGGGCGCCGAGCCGATCGTGCTCGACCTGCTCGACCCGGGCGCCGTGCGCGAGGCCGTGACGGCCGTCCGACCCGAAGCGATCGTCCACCAGGCGACCGCGCTCAGTGGCCTGACCGACCTCAAGAACCCCGACAAGGCGTTTGCGCAGACCAACCGCCTCCGCACCGAAGGCACCGACGCGCTGCTCGCAGCCGCGCGCGACGTCGATGTCCGCCGCTTCGTGGCACAGAGCTTCACCAGCTGGCCGTACGCCCGCGAGGGCGGGCCTGTCAAGACCGAGGAAGATCCGCTCGACCCGACGCCGGTTCCAACGATGCGCGAGACCCTCGACGCGATTCAGCATCAGGAGCAGGCAGTCGTCGGTGCAGGCGGGATCGCGCTCCGCTACGGCGGCTTCTACGGCTCGCCCGAAGACGCGCAGCTCGAGCTCGTGCGCAAGCGGCGGTTCCCGATCGTCGGCGACGGTGGCGGGGTCTGGTCGTTCGTCCACCTCGACGACGCCGCCGCCGCGACCGTCCTTGCGCTCGAGGAAGGCGCGCCCGGGATCTACAACGTCGTCGACGACGACCCTGCGCCGGTCAACGAGTGGCTGCCCGCGCTGGCCGAGAGCATCGGCGCCAAGCCGCCGCGCCACGTCCCGCGCTGGCTCGCCCGACTGCTGGCGGGCGAGGCCGGGGTCGCGCTGATGACCGAGATCCGCGGCGCGTCGAACGCGAAGGCGAAGCGTGACCTCGGCTGGACCCTCCGGTACCCGAGCTGGCGGCAGGGGTTTCCTGCCGCCTACGCCCGGGTGCGGCTTAGTCGCTGAGCTGCGCCAACCGCATCTGGTTGCCCGACGGATCGCGGAAGCCGACGTCGATGCCGTACGGCTGCTGCTCCGGCTCTCCCTGGAACTCGACGCCGCGCCCCTTGAGGTCCTCGTAGCTCCCCTTCACGTCGTCGGTGGAGAAGAAGAGGCCTCCGGCTGCTCCCTTGGCCAGGATCTCCTGCACCTTCGCCTGCGTGTCGGCGTCGAACACGGGCGGGCCGGGGATGGTCAACAGCGCGAGCCCGACGTCCTGGCCGGGCAGGCCGACCGTGAGCCAACGGAAGTTGCCCATCTCGGGGACGGTCACATCCTGGCGCAGCTCGAATCCGAGTTTCTCGGTGTAGAAGGCGAGCGCTTCGTCCTGATCGTGGACCCAAACACTGACGTTGGTAAGGCTCTTGAGCATGTCTTTCCTCCTGTGCTTAGTCGATTGAAATCAAGCTAGCCAGGCTGCTCGCCGCTGTCTTCTCGAAACCTGCTGGACTGCGGGCGCGCCCAGGCGCGCAGGACGCAGGTCGGGATCGGGGCACGAGTGGCGGCCGCCGGATAGCTCGCCCGGTACGCCGTCGGGGACAGCCCGTAGATCCGGCCGAAGCTCGTCGTGAAGGAGCCGACGCTTCGCAGCCCGACGGTGAAGCAGATGTCCGCCACCGACCGGTCGGTGTTTCGCAGCAGCGCCGCCGCGCGCTCCAGCCGGCGGGTCAGGAGGTACTGATGTGGCGTTTCACCGAAGGCGCGCCGAAACTCGCGGCTGAAGTGCGCCTGCGAGAGACGCGCCGTGCGCGCGATCTGCGCCACGTCGAGCGGCTCGCGGTAGCGCGCGTCGACGAGGTCTTTCGCGCGCAGCAGGTGCCGCGCTGGGTGAGGCGGAATCATCGGCCGTCCGCGATGAGCTTTGACATCGGTGCCTCCTCCCTCGGTTGTCTGAGAGTAAGACTCCGACGCGCACCGCTTCTCATCGCAGTTGCGAACGTCCTAGTGCGGCGCCGATCATCTGTCTCACTCGCCACTCCGCAGGTCGCCGAGCCGTGCCGCCTCGTACGCGATCTGCTCGAACGTGACGGCACATCCTTCTCCCGTCGGAGACTGCGCCGCGAAGCCGATCGACGTCTCCTCGCCGGTCTCGAGCGCGAAGTGCCGGATGAAGCTCCAGTTGCTGCCATCGGTCGAGGCGTGGAAGGCGAACGCCGAGCCGACCCGTGCGATCCGAAGCCAGACCGACGCGATCGTCGACCACGAAGGAGTTGCAGTCGTCCGACACACCCCTCGTCACGACCGAGACCACCATCGGCTCGCGTTGCGGTGAGTACTCGAAGCAGAGCTTCGCCCAGACGTCGTCGCTCTCGTACACGACGAGCACGCCCGCGTCGTAGGTCCCGGCGAAGTCGACGGTGACCCGCGCGCTCAGGAGAAAGTCTCCGCTCGAGTCGCCGAGGAGCGCCGGCGCGTTCAGCTTCGCCTCCGCCGAGCGCTGGGGATCGACGAACCAGTCGGTCCGAGGGCCGGCGGCAACCAGGAGCGAGTCTCCGTCGGGAACGCTCCAGCTGTTCGGCTTCCGCAGCCACCGCAGCGGCATCGGCAAAGCCGCGATCCTGACGGGCTCCTCGACGCTCACCAGGAAGACGCTACCCGGGCGGCCTCGGAGCTCGAAGAGGGAACCCGCGAGCTGCAGACGGATGGAGCAGCGGCACGAGCGGGTTCCAGCCGGAGCGCAGCACCGCGAGAAGCGACGGCGGCGTGATCACGACCGCTTCGCCTGCGAGCTCTTCGGGGCCGGCGCTCGGAATAACCCGAGGGCGTCCACCTCCAGAGATCCGCGCCGAGCACGAGCCACGGCCCGTCGTCCTCCAGGACGAAGGCGCCGTCCGGCAGCTCTCCGATCGACGCGCGGTGAAGACGTCTCTCCTTCGAAGCCGGATCAAGGCGCTCGGCGTGGAGTTGGACGTCGATCGCGTCGGCTCCGACCTGGCCGGGATGCAGATCACGCCAGATCGCGACCAGACGGTCGTAGTCCTCGCGCCGGCACTCCGCACAGGGACGGTGGCCCGCTGCCAGCGCGGTCGCCTCGTCGAGGAAGAAGAGCTCCGTGTAACGGCCTGGCTGGAGGAGCGCGCTCCGCCGGCGGCCGCGGAACTCGAGCCTGCACGCGATCCAACGCTTCACCGCGTAGCGACGGCGAATGCTGCCCTCGGCGTCGTGGAGCGAGCCGCGATTGCCGTACACGAGGCCTCGGGCAGGATCCGCAATCAGCTCGCCGAGGGGCGTGACCCGGTTCTGGAGCGGGCTCAGACCTCACCCTCGAACGTGTCGTGCAGGTAGGCCTCGCGCGCAGCGGTTCGGCGCGGCGAGCGGAGGAAGCGGCTCCACGCCTGCTGTTCGTGCCAGACCGCGCCGAGCTCCCACACGCAGAAGGTCGGGCGGTGTGTCCCCTCGAGCGTCCAGGGCCGGAAGGAAACTTCTCTCTCGCCGTTCTTCGCCCACACCGTCTCCCAGACCTCGTTGTCGTTGCGCCAGGTCGAGACGATGAGGAAGTAGAAGCTCTCGCCGCACCGGTGCAGGATCACGAAGCCGAGCTCGTCCGAGAGAGCGAGCGATCCCGACTCTGCGGCTGCGCGCAGAGTTCCGCGCGCCAGCACCTGCACCTCGCACGGCACCGGCTCGCCCGCCGGCGCGATGTCGTACCACTTGAGCACCGCGTCGCCGAGTGTGATCGCGGGCGCGGGCCGGATCAGCTTCGAGATGTGCCGGTAGTCGGCCCGGACCGGGCTCACGTCCGAGCTCAGGACGGCGCTCATGCCTCTCCCCCCGCGCGTGTGAAGTCCATCACCCAGTTCGTCTCCCAGGTCTCGCCGCCGTCGTCGGAAAAGGCCTGCTCCCAGCGCGGCGTCGGAGTTGTCACGCGGGACCAGATGAAGCGGACGCGGACCGGCTCGCCTGCGAACGTGTCGTCCCCGTGAAAGACGCCGGTGTCACCCGAGAACGAGCCGAAGAGCGGCGGGTCGAGGACTCCCGGGCGCCGGCTGTCAGCCCAGTAGATCGACCACTGCCGGCTCGACGGATCGAAGAACCGGAACGACATGCCGACGAAGCCGCCGTCGTGGTCGGTCCGGAACTCGTCCTCGTTTCCACAACCGCCGAGGATATGCCGGGCGACGCTCGTCGCCTGGAACTCCTCCCACTCGTCCGACCCGGCGAGCCGCTGGCGCAGCCTGCGGTTGTCGACCTTCCACTCGCCCGGCCAGAAATCGAAGTCGCTCGCCTCGCTCATCGTCTCTCCCTCGCTTGGGTGCCGTGCAAGGCTAGTCGGTAATTAGGGCGGTTCTTGCCCTCTATCTCTGCTTGACTCCGCCCATGGCGTCACCGACCGCCCGCCTGCTCGAACTGCTGGAGCTCCTCCAGGCGAGGCCGCTCACGACCGGGCGCGAGATCGCCGACCGGCTCGGAATCGACCCGCGCACGGCGCGGCGCTACATCGACGTGCTGCAGGAGCTCGGGATCCCGGTCGAGGGCCAGCGCGGCGTCGGCGGCGGCTACCGGATCCGGCCGGGATACCGGCTGCCGCCGCTGATGCTCGCGGACGACGAAGCGGTCGTCGTCGTGCTCGGCCTGCTCGCGACCCGCGGGTCACGGCCCGACGGGGCGCCGGATGCCGTCGACGGTGCGCTCGCGAAGATCAACCGCGTGCTGCCCTCCACGCTCCGTCGCCAGGTCGAGGCGCTCGAGGAGACGCTCAGCTTCACCAGAACGACGGGCGCCGCTCCCGCCGATGCCGCTGCCGTGCTCCTGGTCGCCGACGCGATCCGCCGCCGCCGCCGGCTCCGCAGCGCCTACCGCGCTTTCTCCGGCGAGGAATCGGAACGTGACCTCAGCCCGCACGGTCTCGTCGTCCACTCCGGCCGCTGGTACCTCGCGGCCTACGATCACAATCGCGACGACCTGCGCACCTTCCGAGTCGACCGGATGTCGCGCACTGCGCTCGTCGAGGCTGCGTGCGTCCCGCCGCCGGAGGGATTCGACGCCGTCGCCTACGTGTCCCGCTCGCTCGCCAGCGTGCCCTGGACCTGGGAGGTGGAGGCGCTGCTCGATCTGCCGATCGATGTCGCGGCGCGGCGCATCCCGGCGACGCTTGGCGAGTTGATCGACGACCCCGAGGGCACGCTGCTGCGGATGCGTGTGGACTCGCTCGACTGGATGGCGAGCGTGCTCGCCGGTCTCGACTGTGCCTTCACGATCCGCCGCCCCGACGAGCTGAGGACCAGCGTCCGGGCCCTCGCCGACCGATTAGCCTCGCAGGTATGAACCGCTGCGCCTGGGTTCCGTTGGCCGACCCGCTCTACGTCGCCTACCACGACGACGAGTGGGGCGTGCCCGAACGTGACGACCGAAAGCTCTTCGAGCTGCTCAATCTCGAGGGCGCGCAGGCAGGGCTCTCGTGGTCGACCATCCTGCACAAGCGCGAGGGGTACCGGCTGGCGTTCGCCGACTGGGAGATCGAGGCGGTCGCGCAGTTCGGCGAGCGTGACGTCGAACGGCTGGTCGGCGATCCCGGGATCGTCCGCCATCGCGGCAAGATCGAGGCCGTGATCGGCAACGCGCGGACGGTGCTCGCGCTCGACGTGCCGCTCTCCGACCTCCTCTGGTCGTTCGTCGACGGGGAGACACGCGTGAACGAGTGGAAGACGGTCGCGGAGATCCCTGCCGAGACGGCGGAGTCGAAGGCGATGAGCAAGGAGCTGAAGCGGCTGGGCTTCCGCTTCACCGGGCCGACGACCTGCTACGCCTTCATGCAGTCCGCAGGGCTCGTCGACGATCACGTACTCGATTGCTTCAGGCGGCAGGCGCCGTGACGAACGGCAGCAGGTCGTCGAGTGTCAGAACGGCCGACGTCGGCAACTCGTCGCCGGTGCAGACGGCCTGCGCCAGCGCCCCTGCTTCCGCCTTCGCGAGCCACGCCTCGTAGGCGTAGACGCGGGCGAAGCGGTTGAGCGAGGCCTCGATCGCCGCCCGGGCCTCGGTGATCGGGATCGTGCCGAGATAGACGGTGTCGTCGAGCGGACGCACCTCGATCCGCCCGTGGATCGTCCTGACGAAGCCTCGGCCGCCCAGGGAGAAGATCCGGGTCGGTGCGAACGTCTCGATCGCGAGCCCGCGGGTCCGGCCGCCGAGCCACGCGACCGGTCTCGCCGTCTCCACCAGGCGTGCCCGCAGGCCGCCGTAGGTTTCGTGGAATTCGGCGATCTGGCGGGCTCCGGGTCGCCCGGGTGTGAAACGCGCGCGGACGGCGTCGCGCCGCAACTCGTCGAGGAGGAGGCCACGCGCGGCGCTCCGCGACAGCGGGATCTTCTGGAGCGCTGCGAGGTACGCCGCGAGGTTGCCGCGAAAGTGATCGTCGACGAAGGCGAGCTCGGCTGCGAGCACGGCGCGCGCGTCGAGCTCGACCTCCTGCTGGAGCACGAGCCGCTCGAGCACGAGACTGGCGGCAATGTCGCGATCGCCGATCGCCCTGGCAAGCGGATCGACGGCGACCGACCGGATCTGGCCGGCGGGCAACGCGCACAGGACGCCCGCAGGCAGGCTCAGCTGCCCGACGGTGAGCGACGGATCGAAGTCCGGCCCTGCCGCACCGGGACCGCTGCAGAGATTCTGGTCGCGCACCCACAGGTAGACGCAGACCGCCTCGCTCTTGTCGCGGTCGATGCCGGCCTCGCTGAACGTCGCCCAGCCCCAGGACCAGATCGAGTGCGTCTTCAGCTCCTGCGTCACCTGACGGACCGCGAGCGCCTCGAGCTTGACGATCTCGAGCCATTTCGAGCGCGGTTGCAACCCCTCCCTGCCGCCCGTGCCCGGGGCCGACTGGAACTGCAGCTCGAGCGCGACCCGGCTCGCGGGAATCCCGATCTCCGTGAAGCGGCGCACAAGCGCCCGCATGCCGGTCCGCATCGACCGGCTCGCCCGCACGGGGCCGAGCGCGTGCAGCTGCGGCACGTTGGGCGAGGTGAAGAAGACCTGCCGGATCAGGACCGCAACCGAAGCGAGATCGCGCCACCACTGCGCCGCGTCGCCTCCCGTGTAGGGCGGGTTCGCGATCGTCACCGCCGGCCTCGCCCCTCGCTCCGCGAGCCGGCGAACGAGCGCCAGCGTGTTCGCGCGATATTGCGCCGTCGTCGTCGTCCAGGGCGTCGGCGTCTGCGCCCCGAAGAGCTCGTTCAGCGCGATCCACGGTGTCTGGCAGCCGGTCACCGAGACTGCGAACTCGTAGAGACGATCCGCACGGTCGGCGATCGTCGCCGGGTCGGCGGGGACCGTCGGCGTTCCGACACGGTTGTTGAAGTTCAGGTCGAAGAAGACCGTCGCTGCGCCGGCGGCCCGCGCCTCCGAGGGCTTGACCGTGCCCGAGGTGAAGGCCAGCGTCAGGCCGGGCTTCTGCGGCAGGGGCGCGTCGTGTCCGGCGAAGTCGACCCAGAGCGGGTTCGAGTCCGGGATGCCGCACTCCCGCGCCACGGCGGTCCCGGGCAGGACCAGCGCCGCGACAGCGGCAAAGGCAACGGCGAAACGCACGAGCTAGTTGTAGCGGGAGCGCAGTACGGCGCGGTTACCGCCGGCCGCGCAACGGCACCGGCTCATCGCCGACACGGACCGCGAGCGGGCGAATGCCCTCCTCCTCGGCCCATTCGTCGATCAGCGCCTCGAGCGCCGCGACGGAAGGGTGCGCGCGCGCCGGCAGGCTGCAGACGAGCCAGCGATCGTGCTCGACCTGCACCGCATAGGCGCTATGGCCGCGCAGCTTTCGCAGCAGCGAGCTCGTCTCCCACTGGGTGCTCGTCTCGACGGTGACGAACCTGGTGGCGGTCGCGGGAATCGTGTCCCTCCTTCGCTTCCGACCCTAGCACGATCAAAAACCACGCTCACAATTGTCGACCACCCGGGCCAAGCGTGAGAATGACGCGTTCGGGAACAACCGCACGATGAGCTCAGCGTCGATCGCAGCCAAGGGCCGCCGCGCGGGTAAGAGCCCGTGGGTCGAGCGCTTCGGCCGGGCCGGCCTCGTCGCCCAGGGCGCTCTCTACGCGGTCGTCTCGATCCTGGCGATCGACGTTGCACTGGGCAGCCGAAAGGAGAGCCCTGACAAGAACGGCGCTCTCCGCACGATCGCCGAGCAGCCGTTCGGCAAGGTCCTGCTCACCGCGCTCGCAGTCGGTCTCGCGGGGTACGCAGCCTGGCAACTGTCGCTCGCGATCCTCGACCGCGAGAACGAAGGCGAAGACGCGAAGGGGCTCGCCAAGCGTGCGACTGCGCTCGCCCGGGCGGGGTGGTACGGCGTTCTCTGCTGGCTGACGGTGTCGACGCTCGTCGGCAACGGGAGCGGCAACAGCAACGAGCAGCAGAAGACGGCGGGCATCTTCGATCACACGGGTGGGCGCTACCTCGTCTATGCGGCCGGATTCGCGTTCCTAGGAGCGGCGGGGTTCAACGGTTACCGCGCGATCACCTGCAAGTTCAACAAGAAGCTGAAGCAGGAGGAGATGAACGAAGCGGAAGAGGCGGCGGCGACCGGGGTCGGAATCCTCGGCCACCTTGCGCGCTGCGCCGTCTTCGGCCTGATCGGAATCTTCCTCCTCAAGGCCGCCTGGGAGTTCGACTCCAAGGAGGCGAGAGGGCTCGACGGTGCGCTGCTCGAGCTCGCCCAGCAGCCGTACGGCGGGCTCCTCCTGGGGGCGGTCGCCGTTGGCCTGCTCGCCTATGCCTTCTACTGCTTCGTGCAGGCGCGCTACCGCCGCATCTAGCGAGCTACAGTCGTCGGATGGCAACGATCGTCGACGGGCGCACGCTTCCCTTCGACTGGTACTCGAACCCGGACGTGCTCCGGCTCGAGCGCGAGCGGATCTTCCGGAGCGCCTGGCAGTACGCCGGCCGCGCCGATCAGGTCGCCGAGCCAGGCTCGTTCTTCACGTCCGACGCGGCCGGTGTTCCGGTTGTCGTCGTCCGCGACAAGGAAGGGTCGGTGCGCGCGTTCCTGAACGTCTGCCGCCACCGCGGCTCGCTCGTCTGCGAGGGCGAGGGGAGGCGCGAGACGCTCCAGTGCCCGTACCACGCGTGGACCTACGGCCTCGACGGCTCGCTCCGCGCGGCCCCGCGCACCGAGCGCGAGGAGGGCTTCGACAAGTCGGAGCTCGGGCTCGTGCCCGTGCAGGTGGATGCCTGGGGACCGTTCGTCTTCGTCAACCCGGACCCTGACGCACCACCGCTCGCGGAGCATCTCGGCGAGCTGCCTGACCTCCTCGCGGCCGCCGGCCTCGACCTGAGCTCGCTCCGCTTCCTCCAGCGCTCGACCTCGGAGTACGAGGCGAACTGGAAGGTGTGCTGCGAGAACTTCCTCGAGTGCTACCACTGCCAGATCGCCCATCCGGCCTTCTCGAAGGTCGTCGACGTCTCGGTGGATGCGTACGTGCTGGAGCAGAGCGCCACGTTCTCGACGCAGTACGGGCCGGTGCGCGAGCAGTGGAAAGGCGACTTCGATCCGCGCGGGCCGATCGAGCGCGGCCAGTTCCACTTCCTCTGGCCGAACATCACGATCAACGTCATGCCCGGCCAGCCGAACCTCTCGATCGGCCCGGTCGTGCCCCTCGCCACGGAGCGCACCGGCCGCTTCCTCGATTACTTCGTCGGCCCGAACGTCGACGACGCTTGGATTGCAGACATGCTCGAGTTCGACAACCAGGTCGGCGCCGAGGACACCGTCCTCGTCGAGCGGGTGCAGAAGGGGCTCCGCAGCGGCGGCCTCGAGCACGGCCGGCTGCTGCTCGAGTCCGAGCGCCTGCTCGCGCACTTTCAGAATCAGGTGGTCGCCGCGCTCGCCTAGAACTTCACCACCCGGTAACCCGCCATTCACACTTCTGGCGGCATACTTGAGCATGGCCACGACTGCTGCATCGCGCAAGACATCCGCCAGCCGGCTGCTCAATCGTGAGCTGTCGACGCTGGAGTACAACGAAAGGCTCCTCGACCTCGCCGGCGACGATTCTCTTCCACTCCTCGAGCGGGTGAAGATGTGCCGGTTCGTCTCGTCGAATCTGGACGAGTTCTTCATGGTCCGGGTGGCGGGGCTGATGGGTCAGGCTGCGTCGGGCCTCGCCGTTCGCTCGGCGGACGGGCTGACCCCGCGGTCGGCGCTGACGCTGATCCGTGAACGCGTGCTGGAGCTGACCGAGCGCCAGGCGAAGCTCTGGAGGAAGGTGCTCCGGCCGGCGCTCGCGGACGAGGGGATCGTGATCACGCAGATCGACGACCTCGATCCCGACGAGGTCGCTGAGCTCGACGATCGTTTTCAGCGCGAGATCTTTCCCGTCCTGACCCCGCTCGGGGTCGGCCCCGGTCAGCCCTTCCCGTACATCTCCGGCCTCTCGCTCAGCCTCGGCGTCCTCGCCCGCGACCCGGAGTCGGGCGAGGAGCGATTCGCGCGCGTGAAGGTGCCCGAAGGGCTGCCACGCTTCTTCGCGGTCGGCAAGCGCGGGCGGATGCTGCCGCTCGAGACTCCGATCGCGCACTTCCTCGACCGGCTTTTCCCCGGGATGGAGATTCTCGAGCGATCGGTCTTTCGCGTCACCAGAGACGCGGACTTCGAGCTCTCGGACGAGGCCGACGACCTGCTCGAGGCGGTCGAGCTCGAGCTGCTGCGCCGGCGCTTCGGCGACGTCGTCCGGGTCGAGGTCTCGAGCTCGACGTCGCGCGGCATGCTCGAACGGCTCTGCGATGGGCTCGGCGCCGCGCCCGACCAGGTGTACGAGATTCACGGCCCGCTCGACCTCGCGGACCTCGACCAGCTGATCGACCTCGACCGGCCGGAGCTCAAGTTCGAGCCGTCGCTCGGGGTGACGCCGTCGCGGCTCGTCCATGCGAAGAACCCGCGCGACCTGTTCGCGGAGATCCGCCGCAGCGACTTCCTCGTCCACCAGCCGTACGAGTCGTTCGCGGCCAGCTTCGAGGCGTTCGTGCAGGCCGCCGCCCGCGACCCCGACGTGATCGCGATGAAGACTGCCGTCTACCGGACGAGCGGCGACAGCCCCCTCGTGCCGGCGCTGATCCAATGCGCCGAGGAGGGCAAGCAGAGCGTCTGCCTCGTCGAGCTGAAGGCGCGCTTCGACGAGCATCGGAACATCGAATGGTCGCGCGCCCTGGAACAGGCGGGCGTGCACGTCGTCTACGGCTTCCCCGACCTGAAGGTGCACGCCAAGATGACCCTCGTCGTCCGGCGTGAAGGCGACGTGCTTCGACGGTACGTCCACGTCGGTACCGGCAACTACCACGCCGTGACCGCCCGCTCCTACGAGGACCTGAGCCTCTTCACCGCCGACCCGGCGATCGCGGACGACATCGCCTCGCTCTTCAACTACCTGACGGGCTTCGGGCGTCCGTCGCGGTTCCAGAAGATCCTCGTCGCGCCATTCGGGCTGCGCGCACGCCTGATCGAGAAGATCCGGGCCACGGGTCAGGCGGCAGCGGACGGCAAGGACGCGCGCGTCCGGCTGAAGCTGAACGCGCTCACGGACGAGACGATGATCGAGGAGCTCTACACCGCGTCCCAGCACGGAGCGAAGATCGAGATCGTCGCGCGCTCGATCTGCATGCTCAAGCCGGGCGTGCCCGGGATGAGCGAGAACATCCGCGTCCGTTCGATCGTCGGCCGGTACCTCGAGCACAGCCGCCTCTACGGATTCGAGATCGGCGACGACGTGGAGGTCTTCCTCGGCAGCGCCGACCTGATGACACGCAATCTCGACCGGCGGATCGAAGTCGTCGTGCCGGTCGAGCAGAAGCGGCTCCGCCAGGAAATGGTCGCGATTTTCGACAGTGCGTTCGCGGACACGTCGTCCTCGTGGGAGCTCGCTGCGGACGGGACCTGGACGCGGCGAAAACGCAGCAAGGGGGAGCGCGCGCACAGCCACCAGCTCAACCTGCAGCGGCGGGCGCGCTTGCGCACACGCAGGGCGAGCGGCACGCGGAGCCCGTGACCAGATTCGGGGCGCTGACCGGTGTGGTCGCGAGAATGACCGGCATGAGGGTCGGAGTGATCGACGTGGGCTCGAACACCGTGCGCCTGCTCGTCGCATCCGTTGCCGGCGACACGGTTCGCACGCTGCGCGAGGAACGCGTCCACCTCGGCCTGGGCGAGGAAATCCTCCACTACGACCGCGTGCGGCGCCGGAAGCTGGACGAAGTCCGCGAGGTGACGGGCGAATACGCCCGGATCGCCCGCAAGCTCGGCGTCCGCGAGCTCGAAACCGTCGTCACCGCGCCGGGGCGCCAGGGCGATTCTCCGGAGCGCCTCATCGACGCGATTCGCCAGGCGACCGGCGCCGAGGTCCGGGTCGTCTCTGCCGAGGACGAGGGCCGGCTCGCGTTCACCGGCGCCGTCTCGCGGGCGAATCCCGGTGAAGGGGTGGTCGCCGTCTGCGACGTCGGTGGCGGCTCGACCGAGGTCGTCGTCGGCACCGAGCTGCTCGGGCCGGCGTGGGTGCGCTCCGTCGATCTCGGTTCGCTGCGTCTGACGGCGGCTCTGTTTCCGAGCGATCCGCCCACCGCTGCTGAGATCGACGCCGCACGAAAGGCTGTGCGCACCGGGCTGGCCGAGCTCGAGCCGCCGCAACCGGAGATTGCGCTCGCCACGGGTGGCAGCGCGCGTGCTCTCGCACGCGTGATCGGCCACGAGTACGGGCGAGCCGAGCTCGAGAGCATCGTCGACGTCCTGGCGAGCAGGCCGGCAGCCGAGTCGGCGGACGCGCTCGGAGTCCGACCCACCCGTGCCCGCACGCTCCTCGCCGGCGCACTGATCCTCGAAGAGGTCTCGCGCCTGCTCGGGCAGCCGTTCACCCCGTCACGCGGCGGCATTCGCGAGGGTGCGGCGCTCCGGCTCGCGAGCCGTCGCGCCGCGGCAGCCTAGAGAGCGTCCAGCAGAACCCGGTCGCGGTCGTAGGAGAGGAGCTCCGCGGCCTGCTCGCGGGTCAGCCAGCGGATCTCGTCCACCTCGTCGGTCGGCGTGAACTCACCGACCACGGCCTCCATGCGCCACCAGCGAACCCGCTTCGGGCGCCCTCGCGAATCGGTGTAGTGCGTCGACGGCAGCTCGGCGCCGAGCTCGCCGCGCAGCCCGGTCTCCTCCTCGACCTCGCGCACGGCGCAGGCCTCGTCGCTCTCCCCCGGCTCGCACTTCCCTTTCGGGAACGTCCAGTCGTCGTACTTCGGCCGGTGCACGAGCAGGAGCCGGCCGTCGCGCACGACAATCCCGCCCGCCGCGCGGACTACACCGTCTTCGCGAGCTTCTTCCACGCCGACCGCCACTCGTCGCGTCCCCGGAGTGCCCGCACGTGCTCGCGCTCGATGAGCCGCCCCGCCGCGACGGCGGCGTCCGGCATCCGCGTCGCGAGGTCACGCAGCCGCTCGGCCGCGACCACGGCATCCTGGTGCTCGCCGAGCACATCCTGAAGCGCCTTCGCCGCCGTAACGTAGGCGCCGGCACCGGCGAGCTCGGCGGCGTAGCGGGCGCGCTTCACGTGAATCCGCACGGCGTGCAACTCCTCGTCTGCTGAGGCGTCGTCGAGCGTTTTGACAGCCTTCCTGAGCCGCTTGTGCTCCGCAGCGTGGATCTCCTCCAATGTCGGCGAATCCGCAATCGTCGCGACCGGCTGCTCGAGCGTGTCCAGGAGCGCGAAGTAGCGGTCGCTGTCGAGCAGCGCGACCAGCCTGCGGCGCGCGGTGCGCCTGCTGCGCTCGAGGGAGCGGAGGAGCTTGCGGCCGTGGGCCCGGTCGCCGCCGAGCGACTCGACCTCCGCTGTGAGGTGCTCGACGAGGACGTCCAGGTCGCGCACGGTGCCGAGTGCTCCGCCCAGCCACTTCAGCTCGTCTCGCACGGAATCGGACCACGCGGGATCGAGTAGCTCGCTGCCGGCCCGCTGGAAGGCCCGGAGTCGTCGCGTCGCGACGCGCATCTGATGCAGCTCCTCGGACTCGGTCCCGAGCCTCGTGCCCGGATCGTGGGCGAACACGAGCTCGACCTGTTCCCGAATGCGGGCGCGCAGCGTCGCGGCGCTCGACGCGTCGTCGGGCTCGCCCGCCGCCTCGGCCCGGAAATCGAGGTCGAGAGCCTGAAACACCTTCGGGCGGGTCTCGCCGTCCGTGGCGCCTGCGCGCCGGAGCGCCTTCTCGATCCGCCGCAGCGTCTTCTCGTCACCGCCGACCAACTCGACCTCGAGCTCCTCGAAGCTGCGGGTGACACGCTGATTGTCGAGGACGGCGACCGTGTCGTGGACGACCTCGGCACCGTCGGCCCGGACGCCTTCGCGACGGGTCCGGAGACGCGCGATCGGCACCAGCGCGGCACCACGAAGCTGAGCGACGAGCAGTTCCAGCATGTCGTCCGGCGGCGAGCCGGGCCCGCCGTCGGCCTCGAGCTCGAGCCGCGCATTGCCTCGCAGCAGCTTCAGCTGCCAGCGCCCCTTCCCGTTCTCGACCCGGTGTCGCAGCGTGATGCCGCGACGCGCGAGCCGATGGTCGGCCGTGTCGTGGTACGTGGAGATGAAGAGACGGGGCTCGATCGGCTCGCCGCCGAGCTCGGGGAGCTTGAACTCGCTTGCTGCCCGCAGCTTCACCTCGCGCTCGAGCGTCTCGCGGATCGCCATCCACCGAGTGTAGGCATGCAGGCGCAAATGCAGCGCGAGAGCGGCTGGCCGAACCGGGTCCGATGAACATCTGGTAAACAGCGGCCCGTGCGCCTGAGCCTCGTCCCCCGTCCAACCGAGTTCTACGATCTCTTCGCCCGCGCCGGCGCGAATGCGCTCGAAGCCGCCCGGCAGGCCGAGACGCGGTTTCGGGAGTACCCCAACTCGTCGGTCACCCAGGCGGACGTGAAGGCGACCGAGACGGCCGGCGACGAGATCACGCGCGAGCTGATCACGCTCCTGAACACGCAGTACGTGACGCCGTTCGACCGCGAGGACATCTACGAGCTTGCGACCAAGCTCGACGACGTCGTGGACTACATCGAGGAGGTCAGCGACCTGCTCGAGCTCTACGGGATCGAGTCCACGACGAAGCATGCCGTCGAGCAGTGCAGCATCCTCGTCCTGGCGGTCGAGCAGCTCTCGATCGCCCTGACGCGCCTCAAGGGTCTCCGCGGGATCCAGCAGACGCTCGTCGAGCTGAAGCGGCTGGAAGACGAAGGTGACCGGATCGTCCACGACGCGATCGCCGCTCTCTTCCGTGACGACCGGATCGACCCGTTGATCGTGATCCGCTGGAAGGACGTGTACGAAGGGCTCGAACGCGCGATCGACTCCTGCGAGACCGCGGCGAACGTGATCGCGAACATCGCCGTCAAGAACGCCTAGGTGGAAGATCTGACGCTCGTTGCGGTGGTCGTCGTCGCGCTCTTCTTCGACTTCACGAACGGATTCCACGACACCGCGAACTCGATCGCCACGAGCGTCTCGACCCGCGCCCTCTCCCCACGCGCGGCTGTGATCAGCGCAGCCGTCCTCAACATCGTCGGAGCGTTCGTCTCGCTCAAGGTCGCCGCGACGATCGCATCCGGAATCGTGGATGCCGACGCGATCACGCTGAATGTCGTCCTCGCCGGCCTCGTCGGCGCGATCACGTGGAACCTCGTGACCTGGTACGTCGGCCTGCCTTCGAGCTCGAGCCACGCCCTGATCGGCGGCGTGCTCGGCTCCACCATCGCCGCCTCCGGGGTCGACGCGGTCAAGTGGCAGGGGCTCACCGACAAGGTGCTGATTCCCTCACTGATCGCACCCTTTGCCGGGCTCTTCATCGCGGCCGCGTTGATGGTCTCGGTCACGTGGCTGATCCGCCGCCGCTCACCCGGGATCGTCAACCGCGTCTTCCGCCGGCTCCAGCTCGTCTCGGGCGGCTTCGTCGCCTTCACGCACGGCACAAACGACGCGCAGAAGACGATGGGGATCATCGCGCTCGCGCTCGTCGCCGGCGGGCATCTCGCGCCGGGCGTCCGACCCGCCGCTCTGGGTGATCGTGAGCGCGGCAATCGCGATGGGCGCCGGGACGTACGCAGGCGGTTGGCGGATCATCAAGACGCTCGGCACGAGGATTGCGAAGCTCGATCCGCCGCAGGGCTTCGCCGCGCAGACGGCCTGCGCCTCGATCCTCTGGACGACCGCGCACTTCGGCTTTCCCGTCTCCACCACCCACGCGATCTCCGGCTCTGTCATGGGCGCCGGCGCCTCGCGGCGCCTGTCGGCGGTGCGCTGGGGCGTCGCCGGGAACATCGTGACTGCCTGGGTGATGACGATCCCGTGTGCGGCCGCCGTCGGCGCCCTGATGGAGCTCGTCACACGGCTCCCCGCCGGCGACGCGATCGTCTTCGCGCTGGCGGCGGCGATCGCCTGGACTGCGTTCTCGGCGCGCCGCTGGCAGACCAGGCGACTCGCCACAGCGCCGGCCTGACCGCGCCTAGTTGCCGCCGGTGAGCCGGCGGCGCGAGCGCGCCGAGAGCGCGCGGGCGATCGACGCTCGCGATCAGCACGAACGTGATCAGCACCAGCGCCGCCGTCCACGCGAGCGCCTGCTCGTGGGGGTCGGGCGACTCGGAGTAGGCGAAGATCGCCACCGGGATCGTGGGCAGCGCCTCGTGCACGTCGAAGTTGATCGCGTTCGCCGTGATCGAGGAGGTGAAGAGGAGCGGCGCCGTCTCGCCCGCGACGCGTGCGACGGCGAGGACACTGCCCGTGACGATGCCGCCGATCGCGGTCGGGAGCACGACGCCGAAGACGGTGCGCCACCGGCTGACGCCGAGCGCGAGGCTCGCCTCGCGCAGTCCGCCGGGCACGAGCGCAAGCACCTCCTGCGTGGCGCGCGCGACCATCGGCACCATCAGGATCGAGAGCGCGAACGCACCGGCGAGGGCGCTCTGACCCCGCCCGGCGACGACCACCCCGAAGACGAAGATGCCGACCACGATCGCCGGGATCCCGTTCATCACGTCCAGGACGACGCGAACGAACGTGCCGATGCTCTTGGTCGCGAACTCCGAGACGTAGATCGCGACGAGCACGCCGATCGGCACTGCGATCAGCGTCGCGATCGCCACGATCAGGCAGCTGCCGATGATCGCGTCCGCAATTCCACCAGGCTCGCCGAAGAGCCCGCGCGGCTTCGTGAAGAAGTCGACGCTCAGCGACGAGGCGCCCTTGGAGATGACGGAGCCGAGCACGATCCCGAGCATCGTCACGGCGGCGACGGCGCTCAGGGTCGCAACGACCGCGAAGACGTTCTGGACGATGCGGCGGCGGCGAAGTCCCGCGGAGCGAACCGTGACGTCGAAGGTGCTCACGCGATCTTCCCGCGCGAGCGCTCGAAGCGGCGGACGACGGTCTGCGCGGCGACGTTCGTGACCAGCGAGATCACGAGCAGGATCGCGGCGAGGTAGAGAATCGAGTCGACCTGCAGGCCGGTGACCGCGCCCTGGTACTGCGACGCGATCCGGCTGGCGAGCGTGTCGGCCGGCTCGAAGAGCGAGGTCGGAATGCCGGACCCGGATCCGATCACCTGCGTGACGGCGATTGCCTCGCCGAAGGCGCGGCCGAGGCCGAGCAGGACCGCGGCGACGATGCCCGGGCCGGCGTACGGGATGGAGACACCGCGGATCGTCTCCCAGCGCGTCGCTCCGAGTGCGAGGGCCCCGTCCGAGAGGTCGCGCGGAACGCGCGAGAACAGCTCGCGGCAGATGCTCGACGTGATCGGGACGATCATCAGGGTGAGCACCAGCGCCGCCGGCAGAAGGCCGGCCTGCGACGGGTCGCCGCTGAAGAGCGGGATGAAGCCGAACCAGCGCTCGAGCCACGGCTCCAGGTGCGCCGCGACCCAGGGGCCGAAGACGAGAATGCCCCAGAGGCCGAGGATCACGCTCGGGATCGCCGCCAGAAGCTCGATCAGCGTCCCGACCGGCCCGCGAATCCAGCGAGGCGCGAGCTCGGTCAGGAAGAGCGCGATCCCGATCGAGAGTGGTGTCGCGAGCAGCAGGGCGATGAACGACGTCATCATCGTTCCGTAGATGAAGTCGAGCGCGCCGAACTCCTGGGCGACGGGATCCCAGGCGACGGTCCAGATGAAGCTGAGGCCGAACTCCTCGATCGCTCCCCAGGCCTGGGCGACGACCTTGATGGACAGCCACACGACCAGGCCGAGCGTCGCGAGCGACGCGGCCGCCGTGATCGCGTAGAAGAGGAGGTCTCCTACGCGCCACGGCAGCCGCCCGCCCTCGAGCCCAGGCGAGGCCTGGTCGTGCGTCGTCGTCGCGTCGTCACGCTACGTCGAGGCCTGGATCTTCTTGATCTGCTTGTAGTTGAAGGCGAGCACGCTCTGCGGCAGCGGCGCGAAGAGCAGCGGCGGGCCGAACTTCTGGCCCGAGGTGATCGCCCAGTAGATGAACTTCCGCAGCTCCGCCGCCTTCGGCGACGCCGTCGGAGCGAGCGCGTACGTGAAGGTGGAGATCGGATAGGCCAGCGGCTGGCTCTTCGCCGGGATTGACGATCGAGATCTCGCCGTTGCCCGTCACCTTCGCGACCGACGCCGCGGCGGCGTTGATGCTGCGAAGCCCGGGCAGCGTGAACTTCTTGGCCTGGTTCTGAACACGGGCGAACTTGAGCTTGTTCGCGAGCGCGTAGGCGACGTCGGCGTACGTGATGCCGCCCTCGGTGCGGGTGACGACGCCGGTGACGCCGGCGCTGCCGCGTGCTCCGACGCCCGTCGGCCAGTTGACGCTCGTGCCCGTTCCGACCTTGCTCTTCCAGGTCGGGCTCGTCTTCGACAGGAAGTCCGTGAAGTTGTACGACGTGCCCGAGGCGTCGGACCGGTAGACCGGCGTGACCTTCAGATCCGGCAGGTTGACCCCCGGGTTCAGCTTGCGGATGCCGGGCGCGTTCCACTTCTGGACGTACCCGAGGTACATCTGCGCGATCAGCGCAGGCGTGAGCTTCAGGCCCTGCGGCGCGCCCGGGACGTTGTAGATCACCGCGGTCGCCGACAGCGCCCACGGGATCTGGACGCAGCCCTTGCACGCCGTGAACTGGTCGGGCGAGAGCGGAGCGTCGGAGGCGCCGAAATCGACGGTACGTGCGGTGATCGCCGCGATGCCGCCGCCGGAACCGATCGGCGAGTAGTTGACCTGGGTCCCCTGAGCCTGGTCATAGGCGGGGATCCACTTCGAGATCAGCGGGAACGGGAACGTCGCCCCCGCCCCTGTCAGCGTTCCGGCGGTCGCCTTCGCGCTGCCGTCGACCGCTGCGCCGGAGACGCTCGCAGCCGCAAGTGAGACCGCCGCGCATGCAAGCGCCGCGGTCAGAAGAGCTGTCTTCCTCATGTCCTGTTTCTCCTCTGAGTGAATGCAACAGTCGCGCCGAGTCTCTCGGCGAGGACTTTCGACAGGGGCTGAATGGTGGTGAACACCGTGTGTCGAAGTGGTGAACCGGCGTGCGAGCTAGTGACTGGCATCCGTGAACTCGCGGAACTCGCCGGTGACGAGGTAGGCGGTCTGCTCGCCGATGTCCACCGCGTGATCGCCGATCCGCTCGAGACACCGCGAGACCAGGATCATCCGCAGGCCCCACTCGCGGACCTCGAGATCGTGGCCGAGGTCGAGCAGGCGGTTGACGACACGACGGTTCGCGCGGTCGATCAGCTCGTCCAGATCGAGGAGCGACTCCGCCGCGACGCGGTCGCGCTGCTCCAGCGAGCGGAGCGAGACGCGGATCATCTGCTCGGCGCGCTCCCCCATCTCCTTGAAGCCCTCGAGCAGCGCGTCGTCGGGCTGCAGGCCCTTCGTCAGCTTGGTCAGCTTGGCGATCGTGACGCAGAGGTCGCCCATCCGCTCCAGGTGCAGGTTGTCCTTGAGCAGCGCGAGCACGAGACGCAGGTCGGTTGCGACGGGGGTCTGGCGCGCGAGCAGGAGCTCGATCTCCTGCTCGACCGCGAAGTACTGCGAGTCGATGTCGTCGTCGAACGCGATCACCTCGTCGGCGAGCTCGAGGTCCTGCGTGCACACGGCTTCGACCGACGCGCGCAGCGAGCGGAGCACCAGCTCACCTTCGAGGCGGAGCGCAGACTCGAGCGCCTCCAGCTCCTCCTGGAACGAGACCCTCACTAACCGAACCGGCCCGTCACGTAGTCCTCGGTGCGCTGGTCGGCCGGGGTCGTGAAGATCTTTGCGGTCTTGGCGTACTCGACCAGGACGCCCGTGCGCTTCGCCCCGTCTGGCGCTACGTCGACGGAGAAGAACGCGGTCATGTCGGCAACCCGGGCGGCCTGCTGCATGTTGTGGGTGACGATCACGATCGTGTACGAGGTCTTCAGCTCGTGCATCAGATCCTCGATCCGCGTCGTCGAGATCGGGTCGAGCGCCGAAGCCGGCTCGTCCATCAGGATCACGTCCGGCTCGACGGCGAGACAGCGAGCGATGCAGAGCCGCTGCTGCTGGCCGCCCGAGAGGCCGAGCGCACTTTCCTTCAGCCGATCCTTGACCTCGTCCCAGAGCGCGGCCTGCTGAAGTGCGCGTTCGACGCGGCCGCTCATGTCGTCTCGCATCCCGAGGACGCGCGGGCCGAAGGCGATGTTGTCGTAGATCGACTTCGGGAACGGGTTCGGCTTCTGGAAGACCATCCCGATCCGACGGCGGACCTCGACGGCATCGACCCGCTCGCCGTAGAGGTCCGTCCCGTGATACAGAACCTCGCCGCTCACCTTTGCGGAGGCAACGAGATCGTTCATTCGGTTGAAACAGCGGATCAACGTGCTCTTGCCGCAGCCGGATGGTCCGATGAACGCCGTGATCGCATTCTTGAAGACATCGAGCGTGACGTCTTGGATCGCCACGTTCGCTCCGTAGGCAACGGCGAGATCCCGGACCTGAAATACCGGCTCGCGCGGGACGAAGTCGCTCTCGCTCGTCGGCTGGACCTCGATCTGAGACTGCACGGCGCTCACACCGCGAGTCTTCCAACGTCCCGCTGGAACAGGGGGTGCCGCCCGGTGAAGATCCGGTGAAAGGGTGGTGAAGGAGCTACGACCGGGTGGGGAACGAGCAGCGGATCTCGAGCCCCCGGCCGCGACCGCCGCGCGCCTCGACCGTTCCCCCCGCGGAGGCGACCACGTGTTTCACGATCGCAAGCCCAAGTCCCGTGCCACGCGAGGCGCGCGAGCGATCGGCCCGGTAGAAACGCTCGAAGAGTCGCGCGAGGTCGGCCTGGTCGACGCCGGCACCGTCGTCCACAACGCAGAGCACGACGCCGTCACCATTGCTCGTCACCGAGAGCGTCGCGTTCGTACCCGGGCCTGCGTAGCGGATTGCGTTGTCGGCGAGATTCCGGGCGACGACGCGCAGCATGCGCGGCCGCACCTCTGCGGTAGCGCCCTCGTCCCCCTCGACGTGCAGAGCCACACCGGCCCGCGCCGCCTGCTCCTCGAGCTCGGCGGCGACCTCGCGGAGCACGGGCAGCACCGCCTCGGCGCCCAGAGAGACGACCCTGGTGCCCGATTCGAGCTCGGCCAGAAAGAGCACCTCGTCGATCAGCTCACGGATCTGGTCGACCTCCGCACGCGCCTGCTCGACGAGCGCCGGCACGTCCTCGCCCGGAAGCCCTGCGAGCTCGAGCAACGAGAGCAGGCGCGCGAGCGGCGTACGCAGCTCGTGCGAGACGGCGGCCGTGAAACCCGAGCGCAACTCCTCGTAGGCCGCAAGGTCGCCGGCCTGGGAGAGGTACACGAGGCGCTCCTCGCGTCCCTTGATCCGATACGGGACGATGAGCGCGCGGTCGCCGTTGAGCAGGTCGGGGCCGCAGCTCGTCTCCTTCGCGGACGCCGAGGGTCTGACGCGCCCTCCGGCTCGCGACCAGGACGACGTTGTCCTGGTCGAGGACGACGACCGCTTCGCGGCTCTCCTCGAGCAGCACCTGGCCACGCACAGCGTCAGCATCCATCACCGGCGGTTGTAACAGACGCCCGTTCACCACCCCGTTACCACTCCTTCACCCACCCTCAGCAGGCGCACACTGCATGATGAAGTCGTGGCGAAGGTTCTGATCATCGAGGATGACGACGTCATCGCCCAGGGCATGGCGCGGCACCTGACCGCTGCCGGCTTCGACGCCGTCGGTGTCGCCAACGGCGAAACCGGCCTCGCCCGGCTCCGCTACGAGCAGCCCGATGTCTGCGTCCTCGACCTGATGCTCCCCGGCATCGACGGCTGGCGCGTGATCGAGCAGGCGCGCAGCGAGGGGATCGGCACACCGATCGTCGTCGTCAGCGCGCGCGGCACCGAGCACGACCGGATCAACGCGCTCGAGCTGGGCGCCGACGACTACATCGTCAAGCCGTTCTCGATGAAGGAGCTCGCAGCCCGCGTGGCCGCCGCCGCGCGGCGCGGCACCCGCGCGCAGGAGCCGCGACGCGGCGACGAGATCAACGTCGAGGAGCTGCGGCTCGACCCACGCAACGTCCAGGCCTACATCGACGGCGAGAGCGCCGAGCTGACGCCGACCGAGTTCCGGCTCATCTACGCGCTCGCACTCGACCAGGGCCGCGTCCTCACCCGCGACGAGCTGCTGCAGCGGGTCTGGGGCCGGCGTGCCTCGCATCGCGACCGCACGGTCGACGTCTTCGTCCGCAAGCTGCGGGAGAAGATCGACTCGCGCTCCTCGACCAACACCTTCATCCAGACGCGCTACGGCGTCGGCTACAAGCTCGACCCCGCCCCGAAGTAGCCGTCTAGGCGCCGACGTACAGGAGCACGAGCGAGCCGCGCGGGATGTTGGCGCCGCCCGACGGCGTCTGCGAGAGCACCGAACCCACGCGCGAGCGATCGTCCGTGTGCTCTTGGAGCGTGAGCTCCTCGAAGCCGGCGGACTTCAGCTGATCCCTTCCGCCGGCCTGTTTCTCCCCTGTGACATCCGGGACCTGCACGTCGGGCGCGGGCTCGGCTCCGGTCGAGACGTTCAGCTGAACGGTGTCCCCGGCCTGGAGCTCGGCGCCCGGCGGTCGCGCCTGTGCCACGACGCTGCCTGCCGGCTCGTTCGAGGGAACGTAGACCACCGCGACCTTCAGTCCCTCCTCGCTGAAGGCGCGGGCTGCATCTGCGAGCTCCTGGCCGACCACGTCGGGAACAGCAGCCGGCTCGGGCGCGGCGGTCGTGGTCGGCGCAGTCGTCTCCGGCGCGGTTGTCGCGGGAGCGGGCTTGGCGGCCTCGGCGACATTCAGTCTCACCGTCGAGCCGTCGGACACCTCCTCGCCGGCCGACGGATTCTGTGCGACGACCGTGCCGGGCGATCGATCGGAAGGCACGGAGACGAGATTCGCGTCGAGACCCGCGCCACGAAGAGTGGCCGTCGCCTCGGAGGACGTCGTACCGACCACGTCAGGGACTGTCACCTGCGCCGTCGTCGTCGCAGCCGTCGACGTGGTCGTCGTCTCGTCGTTGTCGTCGTCGCGGGTGAAGAAGTACACCGCGCCGAGACCCACCAGCACAAGCGCCAGGAGGGCGAGCAGCCATGGCCAGAACACCGGTCGCTTCGGAGGGGGCGGCTCGGTCACGCTCTCCTCGACGAACACCTCGCTCTCTGACGCCCAGTCATCCGTCGGCGGGACGATGACCGTCTCGTCGTCGGGATCGGGCGGAACGGGAGGAGGCTCGGCCATCCGGACGATCGTTCCCGCTGCGCAGCGAAACCAAGCCTCCGGGTTAGAGTCGGCGCGTGGACGCCTACCGCACCCCGGACGAGCAGTTCGAAGGCCTCCCCGGCTACGACTTCGAGCCGCGCTACCTCGAGCAGGACGGACTGCGCATGCACTACCTCGACGAGGGCGCCGGCCCGCCGGTCCTGCTCCTCCACGGCGAGCCGACGTGGTCGTACCTCTACCGCAAGATCATCCCCGAGCTCACCGGCGTCGGCTCGGGCGATAGCGCCCGACTACTTCGGCTTCGGCCGCTCGGACAAGCCGCTCCTGATCGAGGACTACTCCTACGACTTTCACACGGCGTCGATCGTCCGGCTGGTCGGAGCAGCTCGACCTGCGCGACGCGACCGTCGTCGTCCAGGACTGGGGCGGCCCGATCGGGCTCCGCCTCGCGGTCGAGCATCCCGACCGGGTCGGGCGGCTCGTGATCATGAACACCGGCATCGGCGGCGGCCGGCCGCCGTCCGAGGAGTGGCTGCGCTTCCGTGACTGGCTGGTGCGACTCGGGACCGAGATCGTCCCCGGCCGGCTCGTCCAGATCTCGGCCGTGCAGCCGATGAGCGAGGAGGTCGAGGCGGCCTACAGCGCACCCTGGCCGGTGCCCGAGTCGAAGGCGGGGATCCTCGCCTTCCCAGGGCTCGTCCCGATCTCCCCCGACCACCCCGACCTGCCCGTGCACCTGAAGGTGCGCGAGGAGCTCGCGCGCTGGGAGAAGCCCACGCTGGTCCTCTTCTCCGACTCCGACCCGATCTTCTCGCCCCGTGTCGCCGAGCGCATCGCGGCTCACATCCCGGGCGCGCTCGAGCCCGAGACCGTCGAGGGCGCCGGCCACTTCCTGCAGGAGGACCAGGGCGAGCTGATCGGCAGACGGATCGCGCAGTTCGTGGCGAGCTAACCGCGCTCGGCTTCGACTTCCATGTGGGGGAGCCAGCCCAGCCAGCTCGGCAGCCACCAGTTGCGGTCGCCGAGCAGCTCCATCGCCGCCGGAACGAGCACCGAGCGGATCAGCGTCGCGTCGATCAGGAGCGCGACCGCGACCCCGAAGCCCATCTGCTGGAACATCACGAGATCGCCGGTCGCGAACCCCGCGAAGACGACGATGATGATCAGCGCCGCGCCGGTGATCAGGCGCGAGGTCGTCCGAACACCGAACGCCACCGCCTCGGTCGTGTCGCCGGTCTGCGTGTAGCGCTCGCGGATCCGGCTGAGCAGGAAGACGTGGTAGTCCATCGAGAGGCCGAAGAGAACCGAGAAGAGGAAGAGCGGCAGCCAGGCCTCGATCACGTCGACTTGCGGGAAGCCGAAGAGCTCGTTGCCGACGCCCTTCTGGAAGACGAGCACGATCAGGCCGTAGGCCGCTCCGACCGACAGCAGGTTGAGCACGATCGCCTTCGCCGGCACGACGAGCGAGCGGAACGCAATCGTCAGCAGCACGAAGCTGAAGCCGAGCACGTAGAGGAGAACGAGGGGGAGCCAGCTCCTCAGCATCTCGCGGTAATCGACGATCTCGGCGGTCTCACCGGTGACGAAAACGTCCAGGTCGGTCCCGGCCATCGCCGTGGGCACGACGTCGGCACGGAGCCGCGCGACTCCCTGTACCGCGGATTCGTCGCGGCTGTCCCCGCGGACCTGCGCCTCGACGATCGCCAGCCGGCCGTCCGGTGACGTCGAAGCCTCCGGCGCGCGGAAGGCCGGGTCGTTCGAGAGCAACTGCACGAGGTTCTGGATCGCCTCGCGCGCCTCGGGACTCTTCACGTCGCCCTCGGCGACCACCTGCGCCGAGTCGACGGTCCCCACGCCGAACTCGCTCACGAGCGCGTTGAAGCCGTCCTTCGACGGGTAGCCGTCCGGGACCGTCCTGACGCCGGCCGAGCCGGTCCGGAGATCGAGCGCGGGCAGCGCGAGCGCGACCAGGAACGCAACCGACACGATGAGGCTGATCCACGGACGCCGCTGGACGCGTGAAACGACGGAGCCCCAGAAGCGGCTTTCCCCGGACGCACTGCGGCCGAGGAACGGCACCCGGAGTGCGTCGACGCGATCGCCCAGCAGCGACAGCACCGCCGGCAGCAGCGTCGTCGCCGCGGTGACCGCCGTCACCCCGACGAGAACGGCGCCCAGCGCGAGGCTGCGCAGAATCGTGTCCGGCACGAGCAGCATCCCGCTGAGCGCGATCACGAACGCCGTGCCGCTGAAGAGCACCGCCCGGCTCGCGGTTCGTCCGGTCGCCTCGATGGCCTCGACCTTCTCGATTCCTCGCCCCCGCTCCTCGCGAAAGCGGGAGACGACGAAGAGCGCGTAGTCGACCCCGAGCGCGAGGCCCATGCCCGTGAGCATGTTGACGATGAAGAACGAGACCTCCCACACCTGACCGACGATCGCGACGAGCGCCAGGGCAAAGACGATGGCGACGATCGCCAGCAGCAGCGGCACGAGCGACGCGACGACGGCCCCGAAGACGATCAGCAGCACGATCAGCGCCGCCGGGAGGCCGAAGAAGAGCTCGCCCTCCTTCAGATCCTTGTTCGAGAGCGAGAGCAGGTCGTCGTCCGCGGTGTACTCGCCCGTGATCGTCACCTCGTAGGGGCCGTCGTCGGCACGCTCGACGACGGCGATCACGTCCTTGATCCCGTCCTCGGCGTCGTTCCCCATCGCGATCGCGAGCACCGTCGCGTCGCGGTCGGGCGAGACGAGGCTCGCGTCCTTCGAGCTGTATGCGGTCGTCACCCGGTAGGTGCGGCCCGTCGCCTCCAGCGCCGACGCGAGCTCCTCCACCGCCCGGCGCACGTCCGGATCCTTGGTCACGTCCTTGCCGGGTGCCCGGAAGACGACGACCTCGTTGACGAAGTCGTCCGACGGACGGGCGTGCCTGCCGATCGCCGCGTAGCCCTGTTCCGACTCGGGGTTGTTCGTGACGTGGGCGTCGGTCGTGATCGCCGACGGAAGCAACGCCGCGATCGCGCCGATCGAGAGAACGAAGACCACCGCCCCAGATCGCGACCATCCGCTTCGGGTGCAGTGCCGCGTGCCGGGCGAGTCGCTCGGTCATGGCCCCACGCTAATGACCCGGATGGGGGACGCGCAATAGCTTCCATTTGGTAAACTCATAACCAGGTTAATGGTTAACGACGTTATCGCCGATCCCCTCACCGTCGCGAATCAGCTGCGGCCGGCGCTGCTGCGCCTCTCACGCGAGCTGCGCCAGGAGACGGAGCAGCTCGGCATCACGAGCCGTCAGGTCACGCTCCTCTGGCTGGTCCGCAACAACCCGGGCATGAGCCTGCGCGAGCTGGCAGCAGAGGAACGGATCTCGGCTCCCGCGCTCTCTGGGTACGTCGACCGGCTCGAGAAGGCAGACCTGCTCGCGCGCGTTCGCGACGAGACCGATCGCCGTCGCGTCGGCCTGGCTCTGACCGACGAGGGAGAGCGGTTGCTGCGGCGCGTCCGCGCCCGGCGCACGACCTGGCTCGCCGACCGCCTCCGCGGTCTGGACGACGACGAGCTGGCAGCGGTCGAGGCCGCGATCGAACCGCTCGGAAAGCTCCTGTGACGGCGGGTCTCCTCGCGCTCAACGCGCGCACCTTCGCAAGCCTCCGCCGGCACCGCAACTACCGCCTCTTCTTCACCGGACAGGTGATCTCGGTGAGCGGCACCTGGATGCAGAACATCGCGCTCGCCTGGCTCGTGGTCGAGCTCACCCACTCGCCGCTCGCGGTCGGCGCGCTCGCATTCTGTCGCTTCCTTCCCTTCACGATCTTCGGCCTCGTCGCAGGTGTCGTCGCCGACCGGATCGACAACCGCAAGCTCGTGATCACGACGCAGAGCGTCTCGATGACCTTCTCCGCGATCCTC
This sequence comes from uncultured Gaiellaceae bacterium, assembly GCA_963763755.1. GTDB lineage: Bacteria > Actinomycetota > Thermoleophilia > Gaiellales > Gaiellaceae > Gaiellasilicea. Next base: position 455,397 of record CAVXQE010000006.1, on the reverse strand, counting down.
GCGCTGCTCGTCCTCACCGGCTCACAAACGCTGTGGCTCGTCTACGTGCTCGCAATCCTCTCCGGTACGGCCCTCGTCTTCGATGCCCCAGGTCGCCAGGCGCTCACGTTCCAGATGGTGGGACGCGAGGAGCTGCCGAACGCGGTCGCCCTGAACGCGAGCCTCTTCAACGCCTCGCGTGTCGTCGGTCCCGCGGTCGCCGGCGTGCTGATCGCCGCGGTCGGCGTCGGGGCTCTGCTTCCTGATCAACACGATCACGTTCCTCGCCGTTCTGGCGGGCCTCCTGCTGATGCGGAAGGAGGAGCTGGTACCGCTCCAGCGGAGCGGCGAGCCCCCGACGATGATGCGCGGCATCCGCGAAGGCTTCTCCTGGGTCCTCGGCTCAGCCGCAGATGCGCCTCGTGCTCCTGATCGTCACCGTCGTCAGCACCGTCGGCTTCAACTTCCACGTCCTCCTGCCACTGCTCGCCTCGGACACGTTGAACACGGGGCCGGAGGTCTTCGGCATCCTCTCCGCGTGCTTCGGCGCCGGCGCGCTCGTCGGGGCACTGCTGTCGGCCGCAATCGGCCGCGCGAGCTGGAAAGTGCTCGTTCTCGGCACCGGGGGCTTCAGCGTCTCGCTGCTCGCTCTCGCCCCGCTGGAGACGGTCTGGGCGTGCGGCGTGCTGCTGTTCATCGCCGGCGGCTGCTTCACGCTCTGGACATCGAACGCAAACTCGATCCTCCAGCTCAACGCGCCGGACCACCTGCGCGGGCGGGTCGTCAGCCTCTATCTCTGGGCGTTCGCCGGGCTTCGCGCCGATCGGTGGTCTCTTCGCCGGCTGGCTGGTCGATCTCGGCGGGACCCAACTCAGCTTCACGGTCGCCGGTCTGACCGGGCTCGCGATGACCCTGGTCACCGCACGGCAGCTCGTCGGCATGCGGCGGACGGCCGCGGCGGCGGCTACGGCGTAGCTGCGTCCGGATACATGCCGGGGAGCGGCTTCGCGCCGAGCTCCTCTGCAGTCTCCGGGCGATAGTCGTCCGCTCTCGATCTCCGACGAGACCGGAGGCGGTCCGGCGAGCTCACGCTCCGTCGGACGGATCGGCCGCGAGCTCCGGCTGCGGCGGTGCGACGGCATCGGCGCTCGCGACGACTCGCTCGACCGGAGCCTTGTGCTCGACGGCGACGCTCGGTGTCTTGGGCCTCGACTCGCCGTGAGGCTGGCGCGTCAGATACGTCGTCGGCTCGGGCCACGCGACGAAAACCACAGCGCCCAGGCAGCAACCGGCAAGGATCATCCCCAGCCAGGCAACGCTTCCGAGGCGGAGGCGACCCACACCCCCTTCATACCTCAAACCAGGCCTGTGCCAAACTCCTGAAAGCTCACTTTCCCGCGCGAAACCAGTGTTTTTTACACCGCCCTTACACGGAGGGCACGACACGGTGACGAAGGTCGGCAACAATGCGCGCATGAATCCGAGACGATCGAAGGCGCTCTGGGCCGTCGCGGCCCTCCTGCTCGTGAACGCGGTGCTGCTCGCGGCGCCGGCGGGCCTCGCGCTTCCAGGCTCGCTCGGGACGTATTTCTTCGGCCCCAAGCTCGTCCGTGCCGACGTCCTGATCAAGGACGGCGGTGCCCTCCACCTGTACCGGGTCGACCGCGGCGTCATCCGCAGCAAGGCCAACGGGGCGCTCGTGCTTCGCGAGCGCGACGGCAGCCTCGTGACGATCGCGGTTGCGCCCGACGCGGCGATCACCGTCGGCGGGCAGCCTGCCGCGTACACCGCGCTGCGGAAGGGCATGGCCGCGACCGTGATCCGGGACGGCGACGCGCCGGCAACCGAGGTTCGCGCCGGCAGGGGATGACCGCGACGGAGCCCGCGGGGTCCAACGCCGCGGCCACACCGGGCGCGCAGCTCCTGCTCGTCGAGGACGAGGAGTCCATCGGCTCGCTCGTCAGCGCCTATCTCGAGCAGACCGGGTATCGGGTCGCCTGGGTGCGGTCCGGCGAGGACGCGCTCGCGACGCTCGACCAGGTCCGCCCCAGCGTCGTCATCCTCGACATCGGCCTGCCGGGCCAGGACGGATTCGACGTCTGCCGCGGCATTCGTGCCCGGTCGACCGTGCCGATCCTGATGCTGACCGCGCGCGACGAGGAGGCCGACCGAGTCGCGGGACTGGAGCTCGGCGCAGACGACTACGTCGCGAAGCCCTTCTCGCCCCGTGAGCTCGCAGCTCGCGTCAAGGCCTTGCTCCGCCGCAGTCAGCCCGCCGCGCTGTCGGCGACGCTCGAGCTCGGGGACGTCGTCGTCGACACGCTCGCACGTGAGGTCACGGTTTCCGGCGAGCCCGTGGAGCTGACCGGCAAGGAGTTCGACCTGCTGGCGTACCTGCTCGAGAACGCGGGCATCGTCGTCTCCCGCGACCAGCTGCTCGATCGGGTCTGGGGCATGACCTACGCGGGCGGGACACGCACGGTCGACGTCCACGTCGCGCAACTGCGCCGCAAGCTCGGCCGGCCGGATGCGATCCGCACGTTCCGGGGGTCGGGCTACAAGGCCATCCGTCCATGAAGTTGGCGTCCCTGCGCGCGCGGCTGTTCGCCGCGATCGCGCTCGTCGCCCTGCTCTCGGTCGCGCTCACACTCGCGCTCGGGGCCGTGCTGACGCGCCGGGCGGTCGAGCGGAACACGGTGCGTGACGTCTCTGCTCAGCTCGACCTCCTCGTGGAGCGCGAACGCGACGCGATCCTGCCCTTCTCGCGGCTTCAGTCGCTCCAGGATTTCTTCGACCGCCAGGATCAGCGGGTCGAGCAGGTCGCGCTGGACGGCTCGTCGCCGCTGCTGCCGCCCGACCGCGCTGCGCGCCTGCGCCGTGGAGCACGGCTCGACGGGACGATCGAGTCCGAAGGAACGCGGTACCTGTACGCCGCCCGGCTCGTTCGGCGGCAAGGGGTTCGTGCTGTTGCGTCCCGCCAGCTCGACGAACTCCGCCTGGCGCCCGCAGGTGCAGGGGCTGATCGTCGCGGCGATCGTGACGTCCGCGCTCGCGGCCCTGATCGCATTCCTGCTCGCGCGGGCGATCGCCAGGCCCGTCCGGCGGGTCGCCGAGGCCACCCGCGGCCTTGCGAGCTCGACCGAGCAACCGCCGCTCGTGCCCGTCGAGGGCCCGCGGGAGCTCGCGCAGCTGGCGGAGAGCTTCAACGAGCTGGCCGTCGCGCTGACGAAGGCACGGGAAGCAGAGCGAGCGTTCCTCCTCTCTGTCAGCCACGAGCTGAAGACGCCGCTGACTGCAATCCGCGGCTACGCCGAGGGACTGCAGGAGGGCGTGCTGCCACCCGAGGAGGCGGCGACGACGATCGTCGGCGAGTCACATCGGCTCGAACGGCTCGTCGGCGACCTGCTCGACCTCGCCCGGATGAACAAGGCGGAGTTCAGCGTCCGCCGCGAGCCGATCGACCTGTCCGAGATCGGACGGGAGGCGGTTCGCCGCTACGAAGGACAGGCGCGCGACTTCGGCGTGACCCTCGAGCTCGTCGCCGCGGCAGACGCACCCGCGATCGGCGATGCGGACCGCGTGCTCCAGATCGTCTCGAATCTCGTCGAGAACGCCCTGCGCCTCGCGCCGGCGGGCGGCACCGTCCGCATCGTCACCGCTCCCGGCGAGCTCCGCGTCGAGGACACCGGCCCGGGCCTGAAGTCGGAGGAGCTCGAGCGGGCGTTCGAGCGCTTCTACCTCTACTCCCGCTACGGACGCGAGCGTCCGGTGGGCACGGGGCTGGGGCTCGCGATCGTGAAGGAGCTCGCGGAAGGCATGGGCGGCTCGGTCCACGCGTCGAGCGAGCCCGGGCAGTTGACCGTCTTCACCGTGCGGCTTCCCCTGCCCGCGCCGGGCGGCCCTGAGCCCGCGGACGCCGCGCTCACCCGCGCCTGAGCCGCGCCTGGGCCGTTTTACGTCGGTTTTACGTTCGGCGTACGACCGGCTGACAGGCCCCGGAAAGGATGGGTCTACGAACTTCGGCTCATCAGCGCTCCAAACAGGAGGACATCAGATGAAGAAGGTCAGGTACATGGTCGGCACCGATTGCGGCCCTCACAGCTCTCGTCGCCACCGGCGCCGCGATCGCACACGGCGTCGTCGTGATCAAGGGCACCATGAAGGCCGACAACATCACCGGCACCCCGGGCGCGGATCGCATCATCGCCCGCGCCGGCGACGATGTCGTCAACGCCGGCGACGGCAACGACCACGTCTACGGCAACCGCGACAACGACACGCTCAACGGCGATGCCGGCAACGACCGTGTCTGGGGCGGGTACGGCAACGACACCGTCAGCGGCGGCGAAGGCAACGACGTCCTCCGCGGGCGCCCGGGCGACGACGCCCTCGACGGCGGCCCCGGCAACGACCGCATGTGGCCCGGCCGCGGCACCGACACGCAGAACGGCGGCGACGGGGACGACGTCCTCCACTCGCTCGCGCGCGACCACCAGGTCGACACGATCGACTGCGGCGCCGGCAACGACGTCCTCTGGCTGAACGCCAAGGAGACCACTGACGTCTACGTCAACTGCGAGACCGTCAAGAGCGTCACCGTGCACGGCGACGGCGACGACTCCTAGCGAGCCCGTTTCACACCGAACGGCCGGGGGCCCTGTGGTGCCTCCGGCCGTTTTCGTTCCCGCCTGTATCTCACCCGGACGAGGGACGCCGATACCCGCATTGAGCGCCGATACTTCACCTATTGCGGTGAACGAACCCCGGTCCAATGCGGCGACCGGAGAGGACAGGTGCATTACATGTATGACTTTGCGAGCGGTCCGGGCGCCTCTGCGAGCCTGTTGGGTGGCTCCGAGCCTCCGCTGAGTCCCGAGATGGTCGGTGGCTCTCCGTCGTTTCTCGAGGTTCCGGTTCCCGTTGAAGCCCGTTCCGACAGCGATGTCGACGACAACGCTGCCGGCGCCCGCTCCACTTCCCGATCCTCCGGCCCCGATTGCGGGCCTCGAGCCACTCTCGCTGGTCGAGTCACCGCCAGGTCGAGACGACCGCGGCACGACTCGTCGTGCGGATGCTCGGCGGCGAGGAGCTCGAGCTCGCCACGTTCGACGATCGCAGCGCCGCAATCGATGCGGCCAAGGAACTGGTTCGAGGCTTCTGCGCGGCCGAAGAGTCGGGTGACTGGCCGGAGCTGGACGGGCGCTTCCTCCGGCCCGGCTCGGTCGCCTCGATCGACGTCCTCGTCGCGTAGAAGACGAACTAAGCGGGCTTCGAGGCGACGACCCAGATCGGGCCGTCGCCGCACTCGACCCGTCGCGCTCCCTCGCCCGGATCCGTCAGGCGCGTCTGGAGGAGCACGACCTGCTCCCCGTCCAGCTCGGCGACGGGCGCCACGAGCCCGGAGAGACCGAACGTCAGGTGCCAGGCACGAACCTGGTTGTGGATCGTGCGTGCCGGTTGCGACCAGTCGACTCGCACGTAGTCGTCGTCCTCGAAGTGGCCTGCCCAGCTCGCGCCTTCCGTCGGTTGCGGCTCGCCGGCATCTCCGGCGGCGACCCGCGCCAAGACGGCAGGCAGCAACTCGAGCGCGCCGCGACGGAGCTTCGGCCCGAACTCGGCGATGTCGACGTCGTCGTCCTCGATCGGCACCGTTCCCTGCGCGAGCAGGTGGCCGGTATCGAGCTCGGCATCCATCCGGTGCCATGTCGTGCCCCACTCGGTGTCGCCGTCACGCAAAGCCCAGGCGAGTGGAATCGGCCCGCGGTGGCGCGGGAGGAGCCCAGGGTGCTGGTTGATCGAGCCCAGGCGGGGTACGTCGAGCGCGGGCTGCGGGATCTTCCAGGGAAAGCCCCAGCAGATCGCAAGGTCGGGCTCGTAAGCGCGCAGGAGTGGCTCGATCGACCACTTGTCGCGGGCGAAGAGAACGTCGACTCCCGGCGGCGCGCTCGCGCCCGTGAGCCGGAGGAACTCCTCTTGCTCCACCTCGCGACGGGGCGCGAGCAGCGCGACCGGCTCGTGCCCGAGGTCGCGAAGGGCCTCCACCAGGGGCTCGGCGATCGGCCGAATCGAGGAAATCACGACGATGCGCCAGGACTCGGCCACGCCGCGAGCTTAGTCGCGAATCACGCTTCCGAGGGACAGCGGCTACGCCATTTTCGGCACATAGTGAGCGTGCGGAGTGGCTCATCTCCTCCGCAGCCGCCAACGTTCGAGGAGACACCATGCACGCCTTCACTGAGCCCCCACTCAGTCCCGCGATCGTCGGTGCTGAGCTGCGCCCGACCGCGCTCGATCAGCAACGCCGAGTCGTGCTCCGGCTGCGCGACGGCGAGACAATCCTGGTCGGCGGGGCACCCACATACGAGGACGCGCTCACCCTCGCACAGAAGACGATCGCGAAGCTCGCGGACGTCAACAACGGGGAGTGGCCGATGCTCGGCGACCGCTTCCTGAATCCGGACGCGATCGTCTCGATCGACGTCCTCAAGTGGCACTGACGCACCGCTAGCGAGCCCGCGGGGCCTTGACGACAACGAGTCCCTTGCGGAGCTCGGCAGGGATCGACTCGATCGAGCGGGGCGAGCAGCTTCTCCAGCTCGTTCATTCTTTGAGATCGTACGCCGACGTGATCGTCTACTACGCCGCGATGAGCCTCGACGGGCGGATTTCCGGGCCCGACCACGATCTGTCGTTCCTCCAGACGCTGTCGAGCGGGCCGGAGGGCGGCGACTACGCGAGCTTCTACGCCGGGCTCGACTCGCTGATCATGGGCGCACGAACCTGGGACTTCATGGTCCGGCACGGCTCGTGGCCGTACAGCGACAACCCGACGTGGATCGTCACGCACGCGGAGTCGCTGGCCCCGCTCGCCGGCGCGGAGCCGGTCGAGCTCTTCGCAGGAGACCTCGCCGAGCTGGTGCGACTGATCGAGGCGCGCGGGTTGAAGCGAACCTGGCTCGTCGGCGGCGGCGACCTCGCCGGCCAGATGCTCGCGGCCGACCTGCTCGACGAGCTCGTGCTGAGCGTGGCGCCGACACTGGTCGGCCGCGGTCCGGCGCTGGCGGACGGCGAGTTCCCACTGCGGGCGTTCGAGCTCGTCGAGCTCGAGCGACTCGGTGACAACGGCGTCCGCCTGCGCTACGAGCGTCGGCCCTAGCCGGTCGCGTCCTTTCTCACATCGTCGTTCGCGTCGTCGTCCACGTCCGGGTCGAGCTCGTCGGCTTTCCGCTGCAGATCCGCGGCGGCGGCCTGCTCGCGCTGCGCACGCTCCGCCTGCTCCTCGGCCTGCAAGCGGGCCTGCTCGGCACGCCGCTCGGTCGCTCGGGCTTCCTCGCGCGTGCCCTGCGCTTCCGCACGCCGTTCCTCGAGCTGCTGTGCCTGCCGTTGTCGCATGACGTACACGGCGATGGCCAGCACGATGAGTACGGCGATGACCAAGATCACGATCACACTGGTGTCCATTTCGATTCCTCCATTCGGTGGCTCACGGAATCCGAGCTCTCGTTCCGAAACGGAGTTGCCCTAGATCCAGTTCCGTTGCTTCGCGAGACCGAAGGTGACCGGCGCGATCGCGACGATCACCGCCACCACCACCCAGAACAGCATCGGCTCGTCGAAGAGCCCGACCTTGAAGTTCATGCCCATCACGCCGGCGATCAGGGCGCCAGGCAGCAGGATCACGGAGGTCAGCGTCAGCACCTTCATGATCTCGTTCGTCCGGTGACCGCCGCGCGCAATGAGGACGTCGAAGGAGCCGACGATCGCCTCTCGCGCGTCACGTGCCTCCTGCACGGTCGACTCGAAGCGCTGAAGCAGCGACTGAAACTGCTCGCTGGAGTGGTGGTCGCCGAGCGCTTCGAGCTCCGGATGCGTCAGCGACACGAGCGCTGAGCGGTGAGCTGCGAGCGCGCGGCGGAGATTCCCCACCTCGCGCCGCATCGTGATCAGCCGTTCGATGTCCTTGTCGGCATCACCGTCGCCGCGCATCGCGTCGACATCGAAGTCCTCCAGCCGGTGCTCGATCCGCTCGAACGCGGCCGAGTACGACCCGAGCACCCACTCCAGCAGCGCCGCCAGAAACCCCGGCCCGTCCAGCGAGCCCGTGTTGCCGGAACCCGAGACGCGCTCCGCGAACTCCTCGAGAACGGGGATCGGCTTGTCGTGAGCGGTGACGACCCAGCGCTCGCCCACGACGCATTCGAGCGAGATCAACTCCCCTTCGTCGTCCTCGTCCGGCGCATACGTCGTGACGTGGATGTAGCGGCCGTGGTCGCGGAAGATCGCTCGATCCTTGGAGGTCTCGAGGCAGGCGCACGTTTCACGGTCGAGTCCGAACGTCTCCGCGACGCGGCGTGCGTCCTCCTCGGAGCCGCGGTCGACGTCGACCCAGAGCAGCTCCGACCTGCGTAGCCGCTTCGGGCGGTCGCCGATGTCGTTCAGTCGCTCGACCTGATCCCTGTCGAACAGGATTCCTTCGCTCATTCCCTCGGAGCCTCCTTGACTCAAATGAACGAGGCCGGGCTCTCGCCCGGCCTCGCACCGCGAACGGTCGTGCGCGCCGCCGCCTAGCCGCGCGCGCCCTTCTTCGCGGCATTGCGTGCGTGAACGACGTACTTCACGCACTGGCCCTGGTTCTTGAACTTCGGGCTCGTGAAGGTCTTCCAGGCGCCCTTCGTGCACGCGGCCTGGGCCAGATTCTTGCCGTGGCCCTTCGTGACCTTCTGGGCCTTGCCGTTGAGCGTGATCTTCGTCAGGTCAGCCTTTCCCTGGACGTCGATCAAGACGCTCACGGTCTGGATCGTGCCGGTGGGTGTCGCGACCTGCTGGCCCGCCGCCGCGAGCGTCTCCGCAGTGAAGACGTACGTGACGCTGCCGTTCGTGTTCGTGACCGGCGCGACGTTGTTGCAGCCGAGCGGGAAGAGGCCCGTCGACGTGACGATGACGAACCGAGGCGAGCCGCCCTGGCACTGACTCGCGCTGGCGAGCGTGAACGAGGCCGACGTGAACGTCTGGCCCTCGGCACCGGTGATGTCGGCGCCGGCGGCCGCATTCACGGTCGTCGCGCAGTTCTTCTCGAGATGGAGCGTGCCCTTGGCATAGGTCGCCTTGGGACAGCCCGTGTTACCCGGGTCGTAGACACCGGGGCTGAGAGCCGCAGCGGCAACGGCCGCGAACACGAGCATGGTGACCGCGGCAATAGCCGCGACGAGAAACTTCTTCATTTCGGTGACCCCCTGTTGAATCAGTCGCTGGCTTCAAGGGGGTAGATGCGCCGGGCGTCTCAACTTGCGCGCTCAGATGTAAGGACTTTGTGCAGATGAGTGAGAGAGTGCTCCGGCGGGCATCTACTGAGTGATGGCCTCAACAGCAATCGGGATCCAGGCCAACGCGCGATCTGGACGAGCTCTACCGCGCCCACGCAGCGGAGGTCTACCGCTACGTCTATGCCGTCCTCGGCAACCGGGCCGACGCCGAGGACGTCACCCAGACGACGTTCGTCAATGCGCTGCGCGCGCTCGAGCGAGGCGAGCAGCCGCGCAAGCCGGCGAACTGGCTGATCACGATCGCGCACAACCTCATTCGGCAGCGTTTCCGCCAGCAGCAGTCCCGGCCGCGCCAGGTCGAGCTCGACCGCGACCTTCCGCTCGCTCGAGGCCGACGACGACGGCCCGGCGATCGAGGATCTCGTCCGTGCGCTGCAGCGAATCCCGGAGACGCAGCGCGAAGCACTCGTCCTCAGGGAGATGGAGGGCCGCTCGTACAAGGAGATCTCGGCGATCCTCGACGTCTCGGAGACCGCGCTCGAGTCGCTGATCTTCCGCGCCCGCCGCTCGCTCGCCGAGGAGCTCGAGAACCTGGTCACGTGCGACCGCGCCGAGCTCGCCCTCTCGCAGCAGACCGACGGCCGCCTCGGCCGGAAGGAGCGCAAGCGACTCGTCGCCCACCTGGCGGAGTGCCCGAGCTGCGCTCGCGTCGCCACGCTCGGGCTGAAGCGCCGGCGCGCCTTCAAGGGCCTGGCTCTGCTGCCGCTGCCGTTCTCGCTCACGTTCTTCAAGGGCGCGCCGAGCGCATCGGCCGCGATCGGACTGCCGACGATCGGCGGCAGCGCTGCGGCCGGTACGGCTGCGGGAGTCGGCATCGGAGGCGTGACGGCGAAGATCGCGATCGGCCTCGCGGCGGTCGCCGTTGCGGGCGGCGCCGGCTACGAGGGTGTGCAGACGGTCCGCAAGCCGGCGACTCCGACCGGTCCCACCCGGGCCACGCCTGCCGCGGTCGTGCCGGCGGTTGCGCAGCCGGCGATGGTGCGAGTCGAGCCCGGGGTGGCGAGGGCGACCCCCGCGGTGGTGACGAGGAAGACACGCCGGAAGAAGCACGAAGCTCGCCAAGAAGCCGCACCCCGTGAAACCGGCGCACGCAACGGTGCCGGTGAAGGGGCGCAGTGCAACCGCACCGGGACACACGAAGGCCGCGTCGGAGCCGAGCGGCAAGAGCGCAGCAGCGCCCGGCGACGAAGCCGCGCAGAGCCGAAGGCAAGAGCGCAGCGGCCCCGGCAAGACGCAACGCCGCCGCGCGAAGACGTGCCGCAGCGAAGCCGACGCCGCGCAAGAAGGCGAAGCCGGTCGCCGCGAAGCTCAAGAAGGCCGAGCCGTGTCGACGTCGAGACGAAATCGAAGAACCCGCACTAGACGGTCGCCCACGCCGCGCGGCTAGCTAGACCGAAGACGCGGCGCCCGCCGCGCCCCGACCCAGAGCTACAGGATCAGGGGCCAAAGTGGCCCGAAATGCTGCTCTTTCCCTGGCATCGTGGAAAGGGCGGGGGCATACTGAACGGGTCGTGACCGATGACCAGACAGGCGTACGCACGTTCCTCATCGCCGACGTGCGCGGCTATTCCCGCTTCACCGAGCAGGAGGGAGACGAGGCGGCCGCACGACTTGCTGCCAAGTTCGTCGAGTTGCTCGAAGACGGCGTCGAGGCTCATGGCGGCGTCCTGATCGAGGTTCGAGGCGACGAAGGGCTTTCCGTGTTCACGTCCGCCCGACAGGCGATTCGCGCTGCCGTCGACCTCCAGGCGCGGTTCGCCGAGGAGACGGAAGCCGATTTGAACCTGCCGCTGAAAGTCGGGATCGGCATCGACTCGGGAGAGGCCGTCCGCATGCCCGACGGGAGCTACCGCGGCGCGGCGCTGAACGTGGCGGCTCGCCTCTGCGGGCGAGCGCACGGAGGCGAGGTGATCGTCAGCGAAGGCACCTCGCGCCTGGCCGGGCACCTGGGCGGGATTCAATACAGCGATCGCGGCAGGGTGAACCTGAAGAACATCCCCGACCCGGTTCACATCCTCCAGGCCTATTCGGAGCACGACGCGCCGCCGTCGAATCGCTGGGTGTTGATGTTCTTCGGCAAGCCCGGCCGAACACTCGGCTGGAAGCTCGGCCTCGCCGTCGTCGTGGTGGCCGCCCTGACGGCCGCGGCCGTTGCCTACCTCACCACCGGCGACACCGAGGGCGGCAACGCCGCGCCGACGATCACGGGCACGAGTACGAATGGCGTCCTGGGGACGCAGTCGCCCGAGACTGCTTTGGCTCCGAATGCCGGGCTCGATGCGATCGTGCCCGCGGCGCTCTGGAGGGATTGCCACCTGCAGACGGTGCCGCAGCCGAACGCAATTCAGACGGCCGTGTGCATTCCACCGAAGGGGATGCCGGACCGCTGGGAGATCTCTTCGTTCCGGAGCGGCTCCGACTTGCTGTCGGCCTACCGGGCGGAGTTCCGCCGCCATCCTGATCTCAGCTCCAACACCGGAAAGTGCAACGCCTTCACCTGGGGCGGGGAGCTCCAGTGGCTGCACGGACGCGACAAGCCGGGCGGCCGCGCCCTCTGCTTCTTCGACGGCAACGACGCCGTGATCGTCTGGACGCACCAGCGTCTCGGTCAGCTGACGCATCGTGACGTGCTCGTGACCGCCCGCGAAGGCGGGAGCGACCACGTGAGCCTGACGCGATGGTGGCGTCCGTGGCACCACCTGATCGGCAAGGCCCAGTAACGGAACGACCTGCTCGCGGCGCACTGATACCGTCCGTGAGCGCCAGCAGTGGCGTTCGGCGAGACGCACGTGCGCTCCGGCGCCGTGCTCGTTCAGTGTCGCCTTCGCCGGATCCGCGCGGAGCCTCCGCGAGAAGGATGGGATGCAGATGACCACATCTCCGATCACCGCGGAGCAGATCGAGACGTGCAACGCGACGGGTCGCACGCCGGTCGTGTTCATCCACGGCCTCTGGCTGCTCCCGAGCAGCTGGGACCGGTGGGCCGCAGTCTTCGAGCAGGCCGGCTACACGGCGTTGACGCCCGGCTGGCCCGACGATCCCGAAACGGTCGAGGAAGCGAACGCGCACCCGGAGGTCTTCGCCAACAAGACCGTCGGTCAGGTCGCCGATCACTACGCCGAGGTGATCGAGCTGCTGGACATCAAGCCGGCCGTGATCGGCCACTCCTTCGGCGGACTCCTGACCCAGATGCTCGCCGGCCGCGGCCTCTCGGAGGCGTCGGTCGCGATCGATCCGGCGCCGTTCCGTGGCGTGCTGCCGCTGCCGATCTCGGCGCTGAAGTCATCGGCGCCGGTTCTCGGCAACCCGGCGAATCGGAAGCGCGCCGTCCCGCTCACCTACGACCAGTTCCGGTTCGCCTTCGCCAACGCGGTCAGCGAGGACGAGGCCAAGGAGCTCTACGACACCTACGCAGTGCCGGCGGCCGGCGCGCCGCTCTTCCAGGCCGCCTCCGCCAACCTCAATCCGTGGACCGAGGCGAAGGTGGACACCAAGAACCCGGATCGTGGGCCGCTTCTGATCATCTCCGGCGAGAAGGACCACACCGTCCCCTGGGCGATCGCGAACGCGTCGTTCAAGAAGCAGAAGAAGAACCAGGACGTGACGGAGATCATCGAGATGCCGAACCGCGGCCATTCACTGACGATCGACAACGGCTGGCGAGAGGTCTGCGACACGGCGCTCGCGTTCGTCCAGCGTTTCACCGGCAGCTCGGCTGAGCGGACAGCCGGCGAGCGGGAGCACTCGCAGGCGTAGACCGCCGAACGTCGTCACGGAAGATTCACTGCCGCTTCCCCGTCCTGTTCGAACATGTCGAGCGGGAGGGTGGTATGAAGGCTTTGAGGCTTGCGGTTCTGCTGGCGGCTGCGGCTGCTGCGATTCCGGGCGTGGCGCACGCAGGAGGACCAGCGCCGGCGCAGACGGCGGCGCTCGAGCGGCTTCAGGCGGTTTCGAGCACGCCGGTGACCGCGAACTTCATCGACGGCGCCCCGCGCTTCGTGAGCGCGACGGTGCCGGTCGACGGGGCCTCGGCGACTGAGCGCGCCCTCGCATATCTCGACGCATTCCGCGACCTGTACGGCCTCTCCTCGCCCCGCAAGCAGCTGCAGGTCGTGCGCGAGGCCGGCGAAGGCGATAGCAGTGATGTCTTCTTCGGGCAGAGCGTGGCCGGCGTGCCGGTCCAGGACGCGCAGCTCGCTGTCCATCTTCGCGGCTCGTCGGTGATCGCGACGAACGGCGCGTATCTCCCAGTACCGCCCACGGCCGTCGAGCCGGTGTTGTCGGCGAAGGACGCGGTGTCGGTCGCGCAGACGGCCGCCGGCCGCAGCGACGACGCCGTGCTGCCGCCGGAGCAGACCTACTTCAACGCGTCGCTGACGATGAACGAGTCCGAGCGCGCGGCGTGGGATCTCGACGCCTCGACAGGCCTCGCCTGGCGCGTAACGCTGCCCACACGGCTGTCGCTCGTCGACGCGCAGACAGGGCGCGAGCTCGTCGGCGTCGACCCCCTCGAGCACGTTGCCTCCGACCTCTCGATCAGCACAGTCGCGAACACCAATCCCGGCCCGTTCTGCGGCTGGCCCGGCGCGACCGAGTGGTTCGACGAGAACGGCCTGCGGCCCGGAGCAACGCCCGACGCCGAGGGGACCGGCGCCTTCGCGTTCGCGAACGCCACCTACGACTACTTCCGGTCGAAGTTCAACCGCCGTTCGTTCGACGGCGCGGACAAGCAGATCCGGATGACGCTCGACGCTCCGATCACGCTGTTTTCCCCACCCGGGTCGAACGCGGCCTACAACCCGAATTGCGACGACTTCTTCTTCACGAACAACATGGCCATGAAGGACGTCGTGGCCCACGAGATCACGCACGGTGTCACCGACTTCACGGCTCATCTCGCCGGCACGAATCAGCAGGGTGCGCTGAACGAGCACTACTCGGACGTCTTCGCAGCGATGATCGACCCGGACTGGTTGATCGGCGAAGGGTCGGCCCTTGGGACCCTGCGCAGCATGAGCAACCCGCCCGCGTTCGGGGATCCGGACAACATGGGGACGTTCGTCTTCACGACGGGTGACAGCGGCGGCGTGCACACCAACAACGGCATCCCGAACAAGGTCGCCTTCCTGAGCACGGACGGCGGCTTCTTCCGCGGCTTCCAGATCACCGGAATCGGGCGCACGAAGGTCGAGCGTCTCTATTACGAGGTGCTCACCCGGCTGCTCACCTCGAACTCCAACTTCATCGCGCAACGCGATCTCACCGTCCTCCAGGCGACCCTGTGGGCGGCCAGCGGAACGAATGGGTTCACGGCCTCCGACGCCTGCAACGTCAGGAACGCGTTCGCGTCTGCACTGCTCGGAGACGGCGACGCCGACTGCGACGGCGCGGGCGACCTCGCAGACGGCGACGACGACAACGACGGCCGCCTCGACGGCTCCGACAACTGCGTCCAGATCGCGAACGCCTCGCAACTGGACACCGACTCCGATGGACTGGGCAACGCCTGCGACACGGATGACGACGACGACACGGTGCTCGACGCAGGCGACAACTGCGTGCTCGTCAAGAACCTGAGCCAGTCGGACATCGACGGCGACGGGTTGGGCGACCTCTGCGACCCGACGCCGAACGGCGACAAGGACTACGACCTCGTCGACGATCTCAAGGACAACTGCAAGGGGCTGTACAACCCCGACCAGCGGGACGACGACCAGGACGGGACCGGCAACGCGTGCGACGTCGATGCCGACAACGACACGATTGTGAACAGCGTCGACAACTGCCTCATGACGCCGAACAAGGACCAGAGCGACCGCGACAGCGACGGCGTCGGCGACGTCTGCGACAACGCGCCGACGATCCCCAACTACGACCAGGCGGACACCGACGGCGACCGCATCCCGGACGTCCTCGACCCCGACGACGACAACGACAACGTCCTCGACGGAGCCGACAACTGCCCGGTGACCGCGAACCCGAAGCAGGAGGACTCGAACCACAACGGCATGGGCGACGCGTGCGAGAACGTGCTCTCTCCCGAACGGGACATCCACCAGGCGTTCGCGGTGCGCGACGGCTACTTCGAGCGGTTCCAGATCCTCGTCGACCCGTGCTTGCCCAAATGCGGCCTTCCCGGCGGCATCCTGAAATCGACGATCCATGTCGACTCCGAGTACGTGCTCGAGCTGCAGCTGCTCGATGCCCGTGGCGAGGTGGTCGCACGGGGAGTCTCTGGCGAGCCACTCAGCTTCGAGGCGAAGATCGGTGAGGGTGGCGACATGGAGCAGTACCGGCTCGAGATCCTGCCGTCACGCGACTTCGAGCCGGGAAACGAGTATCCGTTCACAGCCGGGATCTCCGCTCCCGATCCCGGCTGAGCGGCCGGCCAACGGCGGGCTAGCCTGCCGACTCGACGTCGGCTCGGAGCTTCGCGGCCGCAACGTCCTTCAGATCCGGCTCCGCTCCCTCCGGTAGCTCAGGG
Source organism: uncultured Gaiellaceae bacterium (assembly GCA_963763755.1). Taxonomy (GTDB): domain Bacteria; phylum Actinomycetota; class Thermoleophilia; order Gaiellales; family Gaiellaceae; genus Gaiellasilicea. The sequence continues at coordinate 439,611 of CAVXQE010000006.1, read as the reverse complement.
CCGCCGTCGGTCGTGGCGTCGGCCTGGTCGCCGCCGCTCGAGTCGATGCCCTGCTCCGTGGTCGGTTCGTCCGAGCCGGTCGTCCGCCCGAGCACGTCGCTACCGAGCTCCGGATCGTCTTCGAGCAGCTCGGGCGGTGCGTCCGATCCGCCGAGCTCGGCGGGAACGAGGCCCTCGGCGGCGGTCTCCGCCCACGAGCCCTTCTCGCGAACTTCCTCCGCATCCGGCGTCGCTCCGCCGCGCTGCTCGCTCGGCTTCACCGCGCCCTGGTCGTCGCCGTTGTCAGCCAATGGATCCTCCTGATCGTGTGAATGGGCCGAACGCGAGGCTCTGTACCCCGGCAGAGGCGTGGCTAACCGATGCGTGAGCGCTTCACGCCGCGGCGGCCACCTCGTCGCTTGTGCGTCGCGGCTGCTTGGAAGCCGTGGCGCGGCCGCCGAGCACGGTCACGGCGAGGGCGGCGAGCAGGAGCAGCGAGAGCGTGCTGGGCAGCCCGATCTGATCGGCGAGGATGCCGATCACCGGCGGCCCGACGATGAAGCCCGTGTAGCCGAGCGTGAACGTCGCCGCCAGCGACGGTCCGGGCGGCTCCAGCCGTCCCGGCGGCGCTGAAGAGCAGCGGCACGGCGTTGGCGATGCCGAGACCGCAGAGCGCAAAGCCGATCACGGCGGGTACCGGCTCGCCGATCAGCAGCACGCCTCCGAGCGCGATCGCCACCAGCGCCATTCCGCCACGCAGCAGCCTCCCCGCGCCGATCCGCGCGTTGAGCACGTCGCCGCCGAGGCGCGCGACCGCCATCCCGAACGAGAAGCCGGTGAACGCCATCGCCGCCGCGGCGGGGCTGGCGCCGGCGTCGTGACGCAGATAGATGCCGCTCCAGTCGGCGATTCCACCCTCGGTCATCATCACCAGGAAGCACAGGCCGCCGAGCAGCATGACCGCACGCGAGGGCAGCGCGAACCCCGCCCGCGCTTCGGAGTGGGTCGATGCGCTTCCCAGTCGACGGGTGATCCACAGAGCGGCCAGCCAGAGCGCGACGCCGACGAGCAGGCTCTCCAGCCGCGGGTCGACTCCCGCCGTGGCGGCGATCGCGACCAGGCCGGCAGAGACGAAGCCGCCGACGCTCCAGCCGCCGTGCAGCGACGACATGATCGGCTTCGGCAGCTGGCGCTCGAGGGCGACGCCGTGTGCGTTCATCGCAGACGTCCATTGCACCGTTGCTCGCCCCGAACACGAACAGGATCGCGCCGAGCATGTACGGGCTCGTCGCCAGCAGCGGCAGCGGCAGCATGAGGCAGAAGACCAGCGTCGCGACGCGTGTCACCGAGGCGCTCGAGCGGCCGTCGAGGATGTGGCCGGTCAGCGGCATCGAGACGAGTGCCCCGGCTGCCATGCACAGCAGGCACAGGCCGATCGTCGACTTCGAGACCCCGAGGTGATCCTGCAGCCACGGGATGTGCGCGATCCAGGTGCCGATCATCGCGCCGTTGATCGACGAAGATCGAGAACGTGGCCACGCGCGGGGTCAAACGGCCACCACGTTGATGCCGGCGGTCGTGTACGGACGCGTCAGCTCGTCGCCGCCGTCGGTGACGAGGTGATCCACGTCGGCGAGCGAGGCGACGACCCAAGGGCTCGCGGAGCGCAGCTTGTCCGCCGTCGCGAGCGCGATCACGACACCGGAGCAGGCGACCATCGCGCGCTTCACGTCCGCCTCGTCGTTGTCGAGCGTCGTGACGCCGGCGTCGGGATGAAGCGAGCAGATGCCGAGCACGCAGACGTCGGCGCGCACGGTGCGGAGCGCCTCGACGGCAGCAGCGCCGACCGCGACCTGCGCGTCCTTGAGCAGCCTGCCGCCGACGAGCACGACCTCGGCATTCGGGTGGCTCGCCAGCGCCGACGCAACCGGCGGCGCGTTGGTCACGACCGTGCCGTCGTAGAGAGGCGGGAGCCGGCGGGCGAGCTCCAGAGCGGTCGTCCCGCCGTCGAGCACGATCACTCGCGCCTCGTCGAGGAGCGGGAGCGCGGCGTCGGCGAGCGCGATCTTCTCCTCCTGTCCGACCTCGAGCCGGCGCGCGAACGAGACCGTCGCGGGGGCGGAGGCGAGCGCGCCACCGTGAACGCGGTGAAGCAGGCCCTGCTCGGCAAGATCGCGCAGGTCGCGCCGCACCGTGTCCTCGGAGACGCCGAGGCTCGTCACGAGCTGCGAGGCGACGACCCTGCCGTCGTGCTCCAGCCGTTCGAGGATCGCCTGCTTGCGTTCAGCCGTCAGCATCGCTGCGCGTTATAGCACGAACCTGCGTGTTTCTGCGGGTTACCGTTCGCCCGGACCCGGCCGGGCGGGTGAGAGGCACGGCGGCCCCTCACCCACGCCCATGTCTGCCTCAGGCCTTCTGTGCCTTCACCGTCGCGGTGCCCTTGCACCTGCCCACGAACGAGAGCTTGCCGGCGAAGGACTTGGTCGCCGGGGCGAAGGTGACGTTCGCCGTGAAGAGCTCCCCGGTGCCGCCGAGCGGATCGACGTAGTTGCCGGTGACCTTGTTCCCCTTCAGCGTGCCCTTGAAGACGTACTTCATCGGGGAGCCCGGCTGCGTGTAGGTGCCGGCCGGAGACAGGCACATCACCGGAAGTCTCGGCGCGGTGATCGTGACGTTCTGACCGACGACCTTGATCGTCGCCGTCGCCTTCGCGATCTTCTTCGTGCCCGCGTACAGGTCGCCCTTGTAGGTGCCGGGCGTAACCGCCGCAACCGCCGCCACCGTCGAGTACTAGAGCGAGCGCGAGCGCGCCCGCTGCCGCAGAGAGACGTTTCATCAGTCCGACCCCTTTAGTTGTGTAAGTGCCTTGAACAGGCTGCCTCGCCACGACCGTAACAGGGCTCGGTCCGGTCTACGAGTCCAGTCTTCGCGGTCTTCGCGAGAGGCGCGCTACGCGATTGACCAGGTATCGCCGCTGCCGAGCAGAGCGCCGAGCTCGCCTTCGCCCTTCCCCTTCGCGACGCTGATCTGCTCCGCCATCAGCTCGTCGTAGACCGGGCGGTCGACTGACCTGAACACGCCCATCGGGGTCGCGCCGATCACGTCCTGCGTCATGCGCGAGAGCGCGAACGCGTGCGCCGGCTCCTTCGCGTGCGCGTCGTGCACCAGCAGGCCCGGCTCGGTCGCCGCCACGACCTCCGGTGACCCGTCCGGCCGCAGCCGCACGCCCTTGTCGCCCCACACGATCGGCTCGCCGTGCCTCAGGTAGAGCCGGTTCTCCTTCTCCTCGCGCACGAAGTCGAAGGCGCCGTCGTTGTAGATGTTGCAGTTCTGGTAGATCTCGACGAAGGCGCTCCCCTTGTGGTGCGCGGCGGCGCGGAGCACCTCGGTCAGCTCCTTCTTGTCGGTGTCGATCGCGCGCGCGACGAAGCTCGCCTCGGCGCCGATCGCCAGCGACAGCGGATTGAACGGATAGTCGATCGACCCCATCGGCGTCGACTTCGTCACGGTGCCGGCCTTGCTCGTCGGCGAGTACTGGCCCTTCGTCAGCCCGTAGATCTCGTTGTTGAAGATCAGGAGCTTGAGATTCACGTTGCGGCGCAGCGCGTGGATCAGGTGGTTGCCGCCGATCGACATCGAGTCGCCGTCACCGGTCACGACCCAGACCGACAGGTCCGGCCGGGACACGCTCAAACCGGTCGCGATCGCCGGTGCGCGGCCGTGGATCGAGTGCATCCCGTAGGTCTGCATGTAGTACGGGAAGCGCGCGGCGCAGCCGATCCCGGAGACGAAGACGATGTTCTCACGCTTCAGCCCGAGCTCGGGCATGAACGACTGGACGGCGGCCAGGATCGCGTAGTCGCCGCAGCCCGGGCACCAGCGCACCTCCTGGTCGGACTTGAAGTCCTTCGCCGTCAGCTGCACCAGGTGGCCGTTGCCGTCGCTCATCGCTTCCGCTCGTTTCCTCGCTTGAAGTTGCCGGTCGCCTTCGCCATCAGCAGCTGCTGGCCCTGCTCGTCCTCGGTCGGTGCCACCTCGAGGAACTTCTCGGCGATCTTCCCCGCGAGCGTCGTCGCGTGGCGGCCCTTCCAGAGGATCTCGATCGTGCCGTCCCGGCGCGGACGGTAGGAGAAGGGTCGCTCCTTCAGCAGGACGCCGCGCTGGTCCGGGGTCTTCTTCTTGGGCCTCACGAATCCACCAGCGCCGTGATCGCGTCGGCGAGCTCACTCGCCTTGAACGGGGTGCCGCGCACGCGGTTGTAGCCGATCGCGTCGACCAGGAACTCGGCGCGGATGAGCTTCAGCAGCTGGCCGAGGTTCATCTCCGGGATCAGGACCTTGTCGTAGCTGCGCAGCACCTCGCCCGTGTTGAGCGGGAACGGATTGAGGTAGTGGAGGTGTGCCTGCGCCACGTGATGCCCTGCCCTGCGCACCCGCTTCACGGCAGCGCCGATCGGGCCGTACGTCGACCCCCAGCCGAGCACCAACGTGTCGGCGCCGTCCGGATCGTCGACCTGAAGCAGCGGGATGTCGTTCGCGATCCCGGCAACTTTTGCCGCGCGCAAGCGGGTCATCAGGTCGTGGTTCTCGGGGTCGTAGGAGATGGAGCCGGTGACGTCGGCCTTCTCGAGCCCGCCGATCCGATGCTCGAGGCCGGGCGTGCCCGGAATCGCCCACTGCCGCGCAAGCGTCTCGGGGTCGCGCGCGTACGGCATGAACTCGCCTTCGCCGACGGTCGCGAACTCGGTCGAGATGTCCGGCAGGTCGCCGACGCTCGGGATCAGCCACGGCTCGGAGCCGTTCGCCAGGTAGGCGTCGCTCAGCAGATAGACGGGCGTCCGGTACTTCAAGGCGATCCGCGCCGCCTCGATCGCGGCGTGGAAGCACTGCGCCGGTGTCGAGGCCGCGAGTACCGGCACGGGGCTCTCGGAGTTGCGCCCGAACATCACCATCAGCAGGTCCGCCTGCTCCGGCTTCGTCGGCATCCCGGTCGAAGGGCCGGCGCGCTGGATGTCGAGGATCAGCAGCGGCAGCTCGAGCATGATCCCGAGCCCGATCGTCTCCTGCTTGAGCACGATCCCCGGCCCGGCCGAGGTCGTGACGCCGAGCGAGCCGCCGAAGGCCGCGCCGAGCGCAGCGCCGACCGCGGCAATCTCGTCCTCGGCCTGGAAGGTCCGGACGCCGAACGACTTGTGCCGCGCGAGCTCCTCCAGGACCGAGCTCGCGGGAGTGATCGGATACGCGCCCAGGAACAGGTTGAGACCGGAGAGCTTCGAGGCCGCGATCAGCCCGTAGGCGAGCGCGGTGTTACCGCTGATCTGCCGGTAGACACCCGGCGTCATCTTGGCGGGCGCGATCTCGTAGCTGACCGCGAAGTCCTCGGAGGTCTCGCCGTAGGCGTAGCCCGCCTTGAACGCCGTTGTGTTGGCCTGCGCGATCTCCGGCCGCTTCGCGAACTTCCTCTCGACGAAGTCGAGCGTGCCCTCGGTGGGCCGGTTGTAGAGCCAGCTCATCAGTCCGAGCGCAAAGAAGTTCTTCGAGCGCTCGGCCTCGCGCGACGTGATCCCTTCGATCCCCTTCAAGGCTCCGACCGTCATCGACGTCAGCGCCACCTCGTGCACGTGGTAGTCGGCGAGCGAGCCGTCCTCGAGCGGGCTCGTCTCGTAGCCGGCCTTCTGCAGGTTGCGCTCCTTGAACGTGTCGGTGTCGACGATCAGCATGCCGCCCTTCGGCAGGTCGCCGACGTTCGTCTTCAGCGCCGCCGGGTTCATCGCGACCAGCACGTTCGGTGCGTCGCCCGGCGTGAGGATGTCGTGGTCTGCGAAGTGGAGCTGGAAGCCCGAGACGCCCGGAAGCGAGCCCGCCGGAGCGCGGATCTCGGCCGGAAAGTCCGGGAGCGTCGAGAGGTCGTTGCCGAGGACCGCCGTCTCGCTCGTGAACCGGTCGCCGGTGAGCTGCATCCCGTCGCCCGAGTCGCCCGCAAAGCGGATCGTCACCTGCTCGAGCTGCTCGACAGCTTTTGCCATGCCCTAGTTGTATCGCACGCGAGTGACACTCGAAACGAGCGTTGACCGGGCGGAAATCCCTACGGTGAGGACGAGTGCAAGCAAGACAAGGAGGCCCGTGCAACCTGAACTTCACTCACTCTTCGCCAGCGAGCGCCTGCAGGACGACCACGGTGTTCGACCCGAGCAAACACCACGGCCGGCGCTGCGAACGGCTATCCGGCCGGGCGACGAACGACCGACAGACCCCACGCCTCACCCGACGCGAAGAGCGCATCGGGATCCACGTCGTCGCGCCAGCCGATGAAGTGCTTCTCGGGGTCGTCCGCAGTCGAGCCGAGCACGGCGAGCCGCTCCTGGGGCGCGTCCGCGACCGGGCGCTCGAGCTCGTCGAGCCGGCGCTCGGCCTCGTCGGCCGCCGGGCCTTCCATGTAGCCGCGCGGCATCAGCGCACCTCCACGAGCAGCGCGTTGCCGGAGGGATCGACGATCTCCGGCCCGTCGACGCCGACACGGCCGAGGACGCGATCGCGCTCGTCCTCGTCGGGCAGCACGATCGTCGCACGACGAAGGGCGGCCGTTCCCGACGGCGGACGGGGCGCCCCTGCGCTCTCCCAGGTGTTCGCACCGAGGTGGTGGTGGTAGCCGCCCGCGGAGAGGAACGCCGCCTGCTGCCCGAGCTGCGCCATCAGGCCGAAGCCGAGCCGGTCCCGATAGAAGGCGATCGTCTCGGGGATCGAGGAGACCTTCAGGTGCACGTGGCCCATCACCGTCCCGTCCGGCAGCCCGTCGAACGTCGCCGTTGCGGGATCCTCGAGCTCTGCGAGCAGACTGTCCGTGTCCAGTGGCTCGGTGGTCAACCGCTGACCCACTTTGCCTTCCCACCCCTCCCGCGGGCGGTCCCAGTAGATCTCGATTCCGTGGCCGTCCGGGTCGGAGAGGTAGAGCGCCTCGCTGACGAAGTGATCCGACAGGCCGACAAGCGGCACGCGGTCGCGGGCGGCGTGCGCAAGCCAGCGCGCGAGGTCGGCGCGCTCCGGCAGGAGCAGCGCGAAGTGGTAGAGGCCGGTGTATCCCCTCGCCGGCCGGGCGCCCGGCTCCTCGACGAGTACGAGCAGCTCACGGCCGCCGGCGCCGAGCGACGCGCGTCCGTCCTCCTGGCCGAGCACGTCGAGCCCGACCGCCTCGCGGTAGTACGCGAGCGAGCGCTCGAGGTCGGCGACGGTCAGATGCACGGCGCCGAGCGACAGCAGCGGCGAGATCTCTGCGCCGGTGGGCTCTGCGGCCACCTCCAGCTCCTCCGGATCAAGGGGGGTGCTCATCCCCGCAGTGTCACACGCGGGGCCAGACAGCCGTCGGGCGTTAGCGATCCGAGCGAGGTGGAAAGGAGGCCGACGTGGAGACCTGCTCTCACTGCGGCGGCGACTTGCCGGAAAACGCGACCTTCTGCCCCTCCTGCGGGCGCCGAACCGACATGCCCGCGCCAGAGCCGAGTGAGGAGCCGATCGACGTCCAGCACGCAGAGCCTCGATTCTTCGGACTCGGGTCGCCGGTCCTCGTCTTCGGGGTCATGGTCGTGCTGCTCGTGGCCGGGATCGTCCTCATCGTCGTGGGATCGCTGGTCCTGGGCGTGATCTCGATCGTGCTCGCAGCCTGCCTGCTCCCCGCCTTTCTGGCCGGTGCGCGCCGGTGGCCCGAAACGCGGCTCGCGCGCGTCGGCGTCTCCACGGCCGGCCGTGTCCGCGACGAAGCCGACGTGGCAGCCGAATCGATCTCGACCTGGTCGAAGGCGGGCCGGGACGTGATCCGTCTACGGAAGGAGCACTTCCAGCTCCGGCGCGAGCGGGACGCCAAGATCCGCGAGCTCGGTGTGTCTGTCTTCGAGGAGGACGGACGCGCTGACGAGCTCAAGGCTTCGGCGAAGGAGCTCGACGACCGTCGCCTGCGCAACGAGCGAGAGCAGCAGCGAGCGATCGCCGGTGCGCGTCGCAGGACACGAAAACAGCACGCAGCCGTCGTCGCGACCGAGATCATCCAGCCGGAGCAGGAGAAGGCGGAGGAGAGCTAGACGCGCTCGACGTACGCGCAGCGTGGGCCGCCGAGCACCGGCCGGCCGTGCTTGCAGACCACGAAGTGGCCCGCGTTCTCCGAGTCGCCGTCGACCTCGACCGACGCGCCGACGGCCGGGGCCGGGCCGGAGCGCTCGAGCAGCGAGTAACCGCTCTGGGTCGGGATGAAGAGGACATGCATGTGCTCGTCCTCGACTGACGCTGCGACCTCTCCAAGTTCGTGTAGCCGGGTCGAGCTCCTCGGCTTTCTCGACCAGCTGCCGCTCGCGGTCGGCGAGGTCCTCGCGCAGCCGCGTCGTCGTCGCCTCATGGGCGCTGTTCATCCGGGCGATCTCTTCCGCGATCTCAGCCAGCCGGCGGTCGCGTTCGGCGAGCTCCTCACTCGTCCGCGTGATCGACTGCTCGCGCTCGCCGAGGTCCTGGCGCAAGGCGGCCATCGCATCGTGCTCGACGTTCTCGACCAGCAGCGCCCGCTCGGACAGCTGGCGATCGCGGTCGGCGAGCTCCGTGCGCAGGCTGGTCAGCGCGGCCTCGCGCTCGGCGCTCTCCGCCAGCTCGCGATTCAACCGCGCAAGCTCGTTGACGTTCTCGGCCAGCCGCCGGTCGCGGTCGGCAAGGTCCTCACGGAGACCGGCCATCGCCTCGTGCTCGACGTTTTCGACCAGCGCGCGCAGGTCGACGGCGCTCGCTTCGTGCTCGGCGGGACGTGCCGCAAGCTGCTCGTGCAGGCTCGCCAGCTCGGCCTCGAGCTCGGCCACTCGGCCCGGGTCGGAGTCGGATCGTCGCCTTCGCTCGCGGCGGCCTCTCTCTCGGCGAGCAGTCGATTTCGATCGTCGAGGTGCTCGCGCAACGTGGCCACCGTCACCTCGTGCTCGGCCACCTTCGCGTCGCGTTCTGCAACAACTGCCTGAAGCTGCGCTTCGAGCTCAGCCAGGCCCGCGGCCGGCTCGGCCGCGCTGACCTCGGCCTGCTCGAGCTGGGCCTCGAGCTCGGCGACTCGTTCCAGCGCTTCCGCGACGGCGGTCTGAATCTCTCCGGCGCGAGCCTGCTCCGATGCGAGCAGCGCGCCCTGGAGCTCCGAGGTGCGCTGCTCGAGGGCGGCGCGCTCCTGCGCAACATCCTCGAGCTGGCCTTCGAGCACCGAGACACGAGCTGCGGCGCCGGCCGAGGCTTCGGTCCGCTCCGCATCACGTGCCTGTGAGGTCTCGACCAGTCGGGCCTGAAGCTCGGTGAGGTTCTCGGCAAGTCCCTGCCGCTCGACCGCTGCGGCCTGCAGCTGCGCCTCGAGCTCCTGGAGCTTCGCCGCCTCGGCGGGATCGGCCTCGGGCGTCGCCGCCTGCGCGGCCGCAAGCTGAGCCTGCAGCTCGGTGAGGTTCTCGGCAAGTCCTTGCCGCTCGACTGCTGCGGCCTGCAGCTGCGCCTCGAGCTCCTGGAGCCTTCGCCGCCTCGGCGGGATCGGCCTCGGGCGTCGCCGCCTGCGCGGCCGCAAGCTGAGCCTGGAGCTCGGTGTAGTGCTGCACGATCTTCTCGCGGTCTGCTGCTGCAGCCTTGATGTGCGCGTCGAGCTGCTCAATGTGTGCCTCGAGCTGCTGGATGCGGGCAGCCTGCGCGGGGTCGGCCTGAGCCGTGGCATCGCCCGGCGTCGCCGACGCGAGCTGCGCCTCGAGCTCGGTCACGCGCTGGGAGAACGCATCGCGCGCCTGCTGGCTGAAGCGGAGCTTGGCGGCGGTGTCGTCGAGACGCGCGGAGAGATCTGCGATGCGCGCCTCATCCGCATTGGGAATCTGAGCGGGCGGGTCGGGCACCGCCGCGACGTGTGGGGGCGCAAGAGGCGGGCCGTCTGCCGGAGGCGGATAGATCGGAATCACGCGGAGCCCCGCGGGCTCGTCCTGAACCTCGGTCTCCTCTGCGGAGTGGCGCTCGTCCGGCGACGGAAGCATGGGCCGAACGGGCACACTCGCGAGACCCGCGTCGGACACTGTGCGCAAGCCGGCGCTGACGCCGTACTCGGTCTTCAGCAGTCCGCCGTGCTGCTCTGCAAGGGAGTTCGCGACTGCACCGGGCGATGCGAAGCCGAGCTCGACGAGGATCTCACCGAGTGGTTGGCCAGTCCGATCCTGCTCCGCGAGCGCCTGCGTCAGCTGCTCGGAGGTGAGGATCCCCTCTTCGACCATGAGCTGGCCGAGTTGGCGTCGGTTGTCGTGGGCCGCTTCCACCGTTCTCCTATCGGCCGTCGAAGGGCCGCGACTAAAGGGTCTACGCACGCTCGCCGGCGAGCGCCCAGAGAACGAACGCGAGCCAGTGCACTCCGATCACGTCGGTCTGGATCCCGAGCACGAGAACCGCGGCGAGCGAGGCGCCGAGCCAGGGGGCGCGACGAAGCGTGACGCGCAGCAACGCAACGTTCCAGGCGATGAACGCAAGCATCCCGAGCAGGCCGATCTCCACTCCGAGCTCGGTGTACGTCGACTCCCCCGCCTTGATCTCCCTCCCCGTCCGCTTCGCCGTCACCCCAGAGTTGCCGAGGCCGTACCCGTAGGAGTGGTCGACGACGGTGTCGACGCCTTCGCGCAGGCTGTCGAGATGGCTTTCGAACGACGACTCGCCCGGATCGAGCGGGTTGCCGCTCGTCTCCTCCTGTTGGCCTCCGGCCCGCTGAATCTGAAGCTCGGCCGGAGTGAACCGCGTCTCGGGCGCGATGTCGGGATAGGCGCGGACGAAGAAGAACGCCGCCGCGAGGAGGACCGCGGCGGCGGCGACCGGCCACCACGCGCGGAGCGCGTACGCGAGCACGGCGAGCCCGAACACGAGCGCCGCGATCGACGTGCGGGAGTACGTGAAGAAGAGGCCGACCGCGACCAGTGCCGTGAGCGCGGCGAGCCAGCGGCTGCCGCGCCAGGTCGCGGCGACCAGGAGCGCGACGAGAAGCAGGTACCCGGTGGCGAGGGGACTGAGGAAGGTCGAGACGAGCCGTCGCAACGGCCGTTCGTCGCCGGGGTTGTAGACCCAGTTCTCGGGCAGGCCGGAGAGCCCCTTGCTGTAGTCGAGCCCGAGTTGCTCGCTGAACCATCCCGGCACACCGGAGTCGCGCCAGGTCTGGAGCGAGATCGTGTAGATGTCGACGAGCCCCCAGGCCGCGACCACCCCGGCAACGCCGAGGATCAACCAGCCGATTCGCTCTCGGTCGCGATGCGAGAGCGTGATCCCGCGCCCGAGGAAGTACGCGGCGACCGGGCGTCAGATCGTGACGGAATCCGTAGAGGATGCCGCGCGTCGACGCCTCGCCTCCGAGCCAGTCCTGAGGAATCAGCGCGTAGACGACGACGAAGGCCGTGTAGACGAGCGCGAGCCAGTCGGTCGACGTCGCCTTGAACGGAATCCCGCGGCTCCGCCAGACGATCGCGCCGAGCGCCAGTGCGAGCAGCACCTCCTTCCACGCAGACACCACGTCGAGCGCGGTGTCCCGGACACCAGCGTTCCAGAGCATGGCCATGACGAGGTTGTGGAACGGAAGCGCGACGATGAACGCGTAGAGCGCCCACTTCGGGAAGCGCTCAAGCAAGGACGGCGACCAGCGTCAGCCCTAGGTTCACGACCCGCGCCTCGCTCGGGAAGAGGTCGCGCAGCTCGCGTGGGCCGAGCAGGTGGTTCTCCTTCGCCCACGGCTTGCGCGCGAGGTCGTACGCCCGGTGCGAGACGGAGTCCGGGAGCCAATGGACGAGAGGCAGCCGCGTGTGCACCTCGACCGGGAACCACCGGTTCGGCGTCGTCACGAACGCGCGGCGAGAGACGCGCAGCGCCTCGTCGACGAAGCGGCGCTGCTCCGCAGGGCCGCCGACGTGCTCGATCACCGCATTCGAGAACGCGATGTCGAACTCGTCGTCCTCGAACGGAAGGGCGAGGGCGTCGCCCTGGACGTACCGCGCCTCCGGGTAGCTCGCACGGAATCGCGCGCCTTCGTGCACGCCGAGCGCCGTGACCTGGTGCGGCCAGGGGTACAGCTCCTCGAAGAAGTTCAGCGTCCGACAGCCGCGGTCCTCGCCGAAAGCGACGTCGTCGACGCCGATGTCCAGGACGGTCGTCGACTCGGTCGGCGCCATCGTCTCCATGAAGAGGGCGAACTTCCGCCGGCGGGAACGCAACGAAATGGCATCGGCCAGACCCATCAGGGCACAAGAGTAAGGTGCGGGGCGGTGATCGAGGATGTCGTCAGACCGCGCGGGCCGTACCGTCTGCATCTGATGACCTACCGGCGGCCGGCGTTCGAGACGCCGCTTCCCGGCGGCCGCCGCGGCCAGGCGTGGCAGCGGTCGGATGGGCTCGTGGTCGTGCGCGCGCCCGATGAGGAGTCGCTCGCCCTGCTGCGATTCATGCTCGCACTGGACGCCGACACGACCGAGTTCACGAAGCGCTTCCGCCACGACCCGCTGCTCGGCCCGTCGATCCGGAGCCTGCACGGTCTTCGCCCGCTGCGCCGCGCGACCGTCGCCCACGCCGTCCTGCGGGCCGTTTGCGGGCAGCTGATCGAGGCCAGACGCGCGCTGGCGATCGAGCGGGCAATCGTGCGAGCGTGCGGCGAGCCTGCACCGAGCCGGGAGGCGATCGGCGCACTCTCGCCGGCGGAGCTGCGCCGGTTCGGCCTCGCGACGCAGCGGGCGTCGACACTCGTCCGCGTGTGCCGCACCCTGGACCTCGAGGCGCTGCGCACACGGCCGGTCGAAGCGGTGGCGGCACGGATCCTGCGCGAGCGCGGCCTCGGCCCGTGGTCGCTCGGCGTGATCGCGCTCGAAGGCCTCGGCAGCTACCGCCACGGGCTCGTCGGCGATCTCGCGCTCGTCAAGCTCTGCTCCGCGCTCCGGGGCCGCTGGGTCGAGCTCCACGAGACCGCAGAGCTGCTCGCTCCGTACGAGGAATGGGCCGGGCTCGCGGGCGTCTATCTGATGAAAGGCTGGGCGGCAGGGATCGTCCCAGGAGCGAGCGCAGATCGCGCACGCCTCGTGCGTTGCCGAGCGGCATAACAGAGGAATAGGATCGCGGCATGCATCTCGGGCACAACTCGAAGATCGACCTGATCAAGAGCGTCCCTCTCTTCGCGTCCGCCTCGAAGTCGGAGCTGGCCGAGATCGTCTCGATTGCCGACGAGATCGATCTGCCCGAAGGAAAGACGCTGATCAAGGAGGGCGACACCGGGCGCGAGTTCTTCGTGATCGTCGAGGGGACGGCCGACGTGGACCGCGGCGGGAAGAAGATCGCCAAGCTCGGGCCGGGCGACTTCTTCGGCGAGATCGCGTTGATCGCAAAGACACCGCGGAACGCGACGATCGCCACCACGTCGCCGGTCCGCGCGCTCGTGATCACCGACCGCGCCTTCCGCCAGCTCCTCGACCACTCGCCGAAGGTTCAGATCACGGTTCTGACCGCGCTCGCCGAGCGGCTCGCGCCGATGTCGCTCTAGCGCGCGACGCGCCTGCCGACGGACCACACGGAGATCGTGTCGCCGCTCGCGGCGCAGATCGCTGCGCCCTTCCCCTCGTAGACCGTCGGTCGGAGTGCACGCGCACGCCGCTCGATGAAGAACTGGAAGTGGGAGAAGCCGTTCGCGTTGCCGCCGCCGCGGAAGCTCACGAGCCTCAAATGCTCGCCTGCGCGATGCCGCGCGCGAAAGTAGGGCATGAGCGTCGACCGGTCGTAGGCGGCCGGGCCGAGGCGTGGGCCCGGTGCACCGGTCGAGTACCAGTTGAAGCTCGCGGCGGGCGAGAAGGCCCGGTCGAGCGCCGGGAGGTTCCGCGCGTTGAAGGCGCGGACGAAGCGCTGGACGACCTGCCGCGCCTCGCCGGCTGCGCAGTCCTGGTGGTCGGGAGGCATCGTCACGGCGGAAGTCGCCGCCGGAACGAGCGCCAGAGCCAACACGACCGCGAGCGCGAAGCGCATAGAACTGAAGCTTAGTGCCCCCTACACTTCGCCGATGGCAATCGACGAGCGCAGAATCGCGATCCTTGGAGCGGGCCAGATCGGCGAGGCACTGATCGCCGGCCTGCTCTCCGCCGGCTGGCGCACCGCCGAGGAGCTCTCTGCTTCGACGCGGCGGGAAGAGCGCGCGACCGAGCTGCGCGAGCGCCACGGCATTCACGTCACGCTCTCGAACTCGGAGGCCGCGGCGGGCGCCGCGCTCGTCGTGATCGCGGTCAAGCCGCAGGACATCGAGACGCTGCTGGGCGAGATCGGGCCGCTGATCCAGCCCGAGCAGACGGTCCTCTCGATCGCAGCGGCGATCCCGACCGCGGCGATCGAGCGCCACCTCGGGGACGGCGTTCCCGTCGTCCGCGCGATGCCGAACACGCCGGCGGTCGTCCACGAGGGCATGGCCGGGATCTGCGCAGGGTCACACGCGGGCGAGGAGAGCATGGTGCTCGCCGAGGAGGCGCTGCGCCACGTCGGCGCTGTCGTCCGGGTCGCGGAGCCGTACATGGACGCGGTCACGGCGGTCTCCGGGTCGGGGCCGGCGTACTTCGCCCTCTTGGCGGAGGCGATGATCGAGGCGGGAATCCTGCTCGGCCTCTCACGCGAGGTCTCGACACAGCTCGTCGTCCAGACGATGCTCGGGACGGCGAAGCAGCTGCGCGACCTGAAGATGCATCCGGTCGAGCTGCGCGAGATGGTCACCTCGCCGGGAGGGACGACGATCGCAGCGATCCGCGAGCTCGAGCAGGCCGGTGTCCGCGCGGCCTTCCTGAACGCGATCCAGGCCGCGATGGACCGCTCGCGCGAGCTCGCCGCCGGCGACCAGTGACCGTCGAGGTTCGGGTCGTGGACGACCCGACCCGTGCAGCGGCGGACCTCCTCGTCACGGCCGCCGGCCACGTTGCGCTCTCCGGCGGCTCGGCCGCGTCGTCGTACGAGCTCGCAGCCGAGATCCGCCCGGACTGGTCCGGCATCCACGTCTGGTTCGGCGACGACCGCGCAGTGCCGCCTGACGACGAGCTCTCCAACTACCGCCTGGCCAAGGAGACGCTGCTCGACCGGCTGAGTGTGCAGCCGGAAGTGCATCGGATCCGCGGCGAGCTCGGCGCCGAAAAGGCGGCTGACCTGTACGACGCCGAGCTCGAGGGCGTCACGCTCGACCTGGCGCTCAACGGCATCGGCCCCGACGGGCACACCGCCTCGCTCTACCCGAGCGCCCCGGCCCTGGACGAGAGGGGGCGGCGTGCGATGGCCGCAGAGGCCAAGTGGGAGCCCTTCGTTCCGCGCGTGACGATGACCCCGCCTGTCTTCGCTGCGGCGAAGCTGCTCGTGTATCTCGCAAAGGGCGAGAGCAAGGCCGAGGTCATACGCCTCGCGTTCGCCGACGAGCCGAGCCACGAGGTCCCGGCGAGCCTGATCCGGGGCCGCAGGACGATCGCGATCCTCGACCGCGGCGCCGCCTCGCAGTTGCCTCAGGGATAGCGGCGCGGACCCGGACCGTCCGGAACGAGCGGCCCGAGCCGGCGGCGGATGCGGGCGACGAAGCGGTACGGCGCACTGCTGGGGCTCCAGATCGAGCCGTCAGGACGGACGAGGTGCGCGCTCGCGTAGCGCCTCGCCTCGGGCAAGCGCGCCAGCAACCGCTCAGCCTCGGCATCGTCGAAGGCGAGATAGGCATTGCGACCGCGGTCGAAGCGCGCCGCGATCCGGGCGGTGAAGCGACAGAACCTGCACCCGCCGTCGTAGAGCAGCACGGGCCGCGTCATGGCAGAAGCTCCGACTCGAGCTCGGCCGTGATGCCGCGACGGCCGGCAAGCGCCTGGAGCACGAGCACGGTGTCCGCGACCGGGACGCCCTCGAGATACTCGTCACGGGCTTCGAAGGATTCGAGGACCTCCTCGACTGCTTCGACGTAGCCGACGACGTCTTCCGCGGCGATGAACGCGAGCGCGTCGCCGACCTCACTCGGGAAGGTCGCATGCGTGCGGGCGTAGTCGGCGTGTGGTCGAACGTCGTCCCACTCTCCGAGCGCGGCGAAGGCGAGTGCGGCGGCGTAGCTGCCGATCGGGGAGTCGGACTCGGCCGCACCGATCTCGAGTGTCCAGCGCGCATCGTCGGCGGCGCCCTCCCAGTCGCCGGCGAGGATCCGCGACTTGATCGCGCCGATCGGCCGGCCCCAGCTGTCCGGCGGGGCGTGCTCCCAGCTCTCTCGGTACCGCTCGGCCGAGCGAGCGAACCACTCGCCGCCGTCTCCGCCGGCCATCAGCGCTGTCAGCGCCGCTGCGCCGGCTGCGTTTCCCATCCGCGTGAGCTGACGCTGCCGCTTCTCGGGATCGTCGGGAAGCCGCGCTGCACCGTCCTCGTAGCGCTCGCGTGCCCGCGCATGCAGCTCCTCCCAATCAGGCATCGACCCAGAATAGGCACTCCGAACCCCGCAAATTCGGGTATGCTGCGAGGAGCGCCGCTCGTCCGCTCCAGTCAACAAAACGGGCGCGCCACTCCTGAGGAAAAGCAGCACATCCGATTCGTGCTGCGCATATGTCAGAAGCGATACTGAAGCCGACACTCACGTCGGACGCAACGGATGGTTTGGCCGCCGATGCGCTCCGTGCGGAGAAATGGGCCGGAGAGCCCTTCCTTCACCCCGGCGAGGATCCGGGTGAAGCACTGGCCCCTGGCACGGCTCGCCGCGCTGCTTTCGACGAGGCTCTGACCGAGATCGACGCCGGGCGCAAGGCACCCTCGTCTCGCTGGAAGGTTCGCTTCGGATTCCTGCTCGGACTCGAGCGCGTGCTCTCGATGAAGCCGCCGGCGACCGCCGCCGGAACAGAGCTCCGGAAGCACCAGATCGACGCGCTCGCCGGGATGCTCACCGAGCTGATCGCGGCCAACCAGCGCTACGCGGAAGACGAGAACGGAAACGGAAACGGGAACGGCGACGTCGAGCTCGAGCCGGAGGAAGGCGAGGAGGAGGACGAGGCGGTCGATGACGAGGGTGAGGACGAGCCGGAGGGCTTCGTCGGCGAAGACCCGGGCGCCGTCCGCCGCTACCGCTTCCGCCACCCGACCGCGTCGGGGAAGACGATCGCCGCCGCAGGCTTCGTCGAAGCAGCGCGCTCGCTCGGGATCCTGATCCTCACGCACCGGCGACTGCTCGTCACACAGTTCCAGCGAGACCTGACGACCGAGGGCTACGGAGGCACGATTCACCGACGCGATCGAGCGGGGCAAGGAGCCGCTGCGCGGCGATCCGATCACGATCCAGACCTACGCCTGGTTCGCCCGGCACGCCGACTCGCTCTCCCGCGAGGCCTACCAGCTCGTGATCTGCGACGAGGCTCACACGGCGCTCGGTGAGAAGACGAGCGCAGCGATCCGCAGCTTCCCGGAGCCGATCTACATCGGCATGACGGCGACCGAGCAGCTGATCGCGAAGCAGGTCTCGGACGTCTTCCCGGCCTCGGTCGACGACCTCCCGCTCGCCGACGCGGCCCGGCGCGGACTGATCGCGCCGCTGCGCTGCCTGCGCGTGCCTCCCGCGGCGGCGATCAACTCGGTGCCGATCGTCGGCGGCGACTTCGAGGAGCGCGCCCTGGCCGCAGCCCTCGACCACCAGGCTTTGAACCAGGCGGCGGCGAGCCTCTACCGCGAGCGCTTCGACAGCACGCCCGGGATCGTCTACGCGGCCGGCGTCGACCACGCCTACAACCTCGCGCAGGAGTTCCGCGCGGCCGGTCTGAAGGCGGAGGCCGTCTCGGGCCGCACGCCGCCGGTGAAGCTCGCCGAGACGCTCGCGGCCTACGAGCGCGGCGAGATCAACGTGCTGATCAACGCGATGCTGCTCGCCGAGGGCTGGAACTCGCCGCGCGCGACCGTCTGCATGCACCTCGCTCCGACCGCGTCGAAGCGCGTCTACCAGCAGCGGATCGGCCGGATCATGCGCACCCATCCGCGCAAGGAAGCGGGGATCGTCCTCGACTTCACGCCCAAGTCCGCGACGCACAACGAGCGCGTCGTCTCGCTCCATTCGCTGCTCGACGCCGACTTCTACCGCGAGGGCGCACGCGTCACACCGGCGCCGCGCCGCCGCGTTCAGCGCCGCGCCCGTCGCAGGCTCTCGCCGGCGACGTGGCTCGTCCCGGTCACGCCCGACGTCTCCCGCCGGCTCGCCGTGATCCAGCGCGAGTGGCAGCGGATCGACCCGATGTACATGGACGAGGACGAGCAGCGCTACTGGGCGACCATCGCCGGTCGGCAGCTCCGCTTCGACCAGCGCGCCGAGTTTGCGAAGAAGTTCGCAGAGGGCCGAGCGTCGAAGGCGGCGCTCGAGACCTTCCTCTCGGTCTGCTCGGCCGAGAATCCGAACCGCCGCCTGCGGATGACCGCGCTCCAGGACCGCGTCTCGATGACCGTCGAGCGCGCCGACTTCGACGATCTGGTGACCCTCGTCAGCCAGGCGCCGCCGTGGGACAAGGACCGGGCGGCGGGCGCGAGGATCCTGCTCCGCGCGATCGGGGAAGGCAAGGCGAACGCTCCCGATCAGATTCTCCAGCGCTGGACGTGGAAGCTCGCCAAGGCGACCCGGAAGGTTCAGGATCGTCGCGCCAGCACCGAGTTCCCGGAGGCCAAGCGCCTGCTGGGAGCGGTGGCGAACTCGCGTGGCCACCGGCACGAGGAGAACGTCGCGAAGCTGATCCAGGTCGCGAAGGCGTTGCCGCTCGAGGTCGGCGCCGCGCTCCTCGCCTCCTCCGAGGGGTACACGCCGCGCGCGAACAACGCGCTCGACCGGGCCCGCGAGGAGCTCGGCGAGATCCGGGAGATCGCCAATGCGCTCGCCGACAACCTGCCCGCGCCGAAGGCACCGTCGCGCAAGTCGCGCCGGCGCAAGCGCAGGAAGAAGGTCGGCGGCGCCCAGCAGCAGCCACAGCAACAGAACCAGCCCCAGCAGCAGCCCGGAGCCGAGGTAGCCGCTGCGAGCAACGGCAGCGCGCCGGCCGAAGCGGGAGCGGCGAAGCCGAAGCCACGACGCCGCCGGCGTCGCAGGCCCGCAGCAGCGTCCGACGGTGACTCGGCTCCGTCGAACGACGGCGCGGCCGAACCGATCACCCCCTCCTAGGCGAAGGTCCTTCGATGCTGTGGCTGATCGCGATCGGGCTCGGCGCCGGGATCGTGACGGCACTCTCGCCGTGCGTCCTGCCGGTGCTGCCGATCGTGCTGGCCGGCGGGGCGACCGGCCGCCGACCACTCGCAATCATCGCCGGGCTCGTCGTCAGCTTCACCGTCTTCACGCTCTTCGCCGCCTGGTTGCTCGACCAACTCGGCCTGCCGCAGGATCTGCTCCGGAATCTCGCGATCGCGCTTCTCCTCCTGGTCGCGCTCACCCTGCTCGTGCCGCAGGCCGGTGAGCTGATCGCCCGGCCGCTGCAGGCGCTGACGCGGCGCGGCTCGGGGGATCTCGGCGGCGGCTTCTTCCTCGGCGCGAGCCTGGGGCTCGTCTTCGTCCCGTGCGCCGGCCCGGTGCTCGCGGCGGTGACGGTGATCGCCGCCAAGCGGGACGTCGGGCTCGACGGGCTGCGTGCTCACGCTCTCGTACGCCGTCGGCGCCGCACTGCCGATGCTCGCGATCGCCATCCTGGGCCAGCGGGCCGCGAAGGCGTTGCGCGTCCGCGCCGAGACGGCCCGCCGAGTGGCAGGCGTGCTCATCGCCGGTGCGGCGATCGCGATTGCGCTCGGCGTCGACCAGGAGCTTCAAACCGTGATCCCGGGTTACACCGAGTCGTTGCAGGAGCGCTTCGAACGCTCGTCCACCGCGCAGCGCGAGCTCGGCGAGCTCACCGGCGCCCGCGCGCCCAAGGCGACCGGCAACAGCACGAGCGCGCTCGAGGACTACGGTCCCGCGCCGGAGTTCCGCGGGCTCGCGGGGTGGATCAACTCCAAGCCGCTGACGATGAAGAGCCTGCGCGGCCGCGTCGTCCTGATCGACTTCTGGACGTACTCCTGCATCAACTGCCTGCGCACGCTGCCGCACATCCGCGCCTGGGACGACCGCTACCGCGCCGCGGGGTTGACGATCGTCGGCGTCCACACGCCCGAGTTCGCGTTCGAGCATGTTCCGTCGAACGTGCGCGAGAACGTGAAGAAGCTCGAGCTCCGCTACCCGGTCGCGCTCGACAACGGCTTCGGCACCTGGGAGGCGTGGCACAACCAGTACTGGCCGGCGAAGTATCTGATCGACCGGAACGGCCATGTCCGGTACTTCCATTTCGGCGAAGGGGAGTACGGGACGACGGAGGAGGCGATTCGCACGCTGCTGGGAAGCAATGCCCCGCGCGCCTCCGGGCTCGTCGACGACACTCCGCACGGTGAACTGACGCCCGAGAGCTACCTCGGCTACAAGCGCCTGGCGAGCAACGGGGGCGACACCGTCGTGAAGGACGAACCGCACGCCTACACCTATCCGCGGGACTTGCTCGGGAACGAGCTGGCCTACAACGGCCGCTGGACGGTGGAGGGCGAGCGGGCCGTCGCGGGGCCGAGCGCAGGCCTGCGGCTGCAGTACCGCGCCCGCGACGTCTATCTCGTGCTCACCGGGAGGGGCTCCGTGCAGGTGCTCGTCGACGGCAAGCCGGAGCGGACGGTGCGCGTCACCGCCGACCGGCTCTACACGCTCGTCGAGCGCCCGAAGATCGGCGACCACCTGCTCGAGCTCCACTTCAGCCCGGGTGTTGCGGGCTACGCATTCACCTTCGGGTAGCCCAGAACCCGTCAACCTCTTCGAGCGTCGGCGGCGCCGCCCCCGCGCGAGAGCACTGGAGCGCGGCGACCGCGCACGCGAACGACAGTGCGTCCTCGAGCGCCAGGTCGTCCAT
This sequence comes from uncultured Gaiellaceae bacterium, assembly GCA_963763755.1. Taxonomy (GTDB): domain Bacteria; phylum Actinomycetota; class Thermoleophilia; order Gaiellales; family Gaiellaceae; genus Gaiellasilicea. Next base: position 418,730 of record CAVXQE010000006.1, on the reverse strand, counting down.
GGACGCAACAGCCTCCGCATTGAGGGCGTCGCTCACCCACAACCTGCGCAGCAGGCCGGCGCCGAACGCATCCCCCGCTCCGACCGTGTCGACCACGTCCACCGGCTGCGAGGCGACGCGCGCCTCCCCCGCACCCGAGACCGCGAGCGCGCCCTCCGCGCCGAGCGTGACGACGGCGAGCCGCGCGCCCAGCGAGAGCAGGAGTCTCGCGCACGCCTCGGGCTCGAGCTCCGGATACAGCCACTCGGCGTCGCGAGCGCTCAGCTTCACGAGGTGCGCGTAGGAGAGCCAGCTCTCGAAACGGGCGCGGTACACGTCGCGGTCACCGATCACGTCCGGGCGGACGTTCGGGTCGACCACGATCAGCCTGCGCTCCGACTCGCGCCGCATCAGGTCTTCCAGCGCTGAGGCCGGGGGGATCGGTGGCGAGCGCGAGCGTGCCGAGGTGGAGAGCGACGACCTCCGGACCAAGCTCGGGGATGTCTGCCGCCGTCAGTTCGGCGTACGCCGTCCCGGCGAGATGGAAGCTGTACTCCGCATCGCCGTCGTCGCTCGTGTGCACGACCGCAACCGGGGTGGGCGCCGAGCCCCGGAGGACATAGCGGTCGTCGACCCCGCTCTCCCGCAAGAGACCGACGAGGAGCTCGCCGAACTGGTCGTACGACAGGCGCCCGAGGAACCCGGTCGGGACACCGAGCCGGCCGAGCGCGATCGCCGTGTTGAACGGCCCTCCGCCCGGCAGTGGATGAAGCGTCCCGTCCCGATCGACGAGATCGATCAGCGCCTCGCCGGCGACGGCGATCATGACGATCGCGCCTTGGCGCCGCACGACTCGCGCACGACGAAGTCGGCCGGCAGGACGACCTTCCTGGTGCGGTCGAGCTGGCGGCCTTCGATCCGCTCGAAGAGCAGCTGCGTCCCGAGCGTGCCGAACGTCTCGGCCGGTTGCAGCATCACGGTCAGGAACGGGTAGAGCCGCGACGCGTACTCGATGTCGTCGTAGCAAACGAGGGCAACGTCGTCGGGTACCTCGAGTCCTGCCGCGCGCACGGCCTCGATCGCTCCGAGTGCGACGAGGTTGTTGACGGTGAAGACGCCGGTGGGCCGCTCGTCGAGCTGGAGCAGCTTCTCCATCCCGACAACGCCACCGTGGGGGTCCGCTGCCGCCTGAACCACGAGTGCGGGGTCGAGCTCGATGCCGGCGTGCCCGAGCGCCTCGACGTAGCCCGCGCGCCGCTCGCGCGCGGTGGACACGTTCTCGTCTTCGACGATCATCCCGATCCGGCGATGCCCGAGCGCGATCAGATGCTCGACGAGGCTCCTCGCGCCGGCGGTGCTGTCGCCGAGTACGACATCGCACTCGACCCCCGGGATCGTCCGGTCGATCAGGACGAAGGGCACCCCGAACCGCGCGAGCCGCTTCAGCTGACTTCGTGAGGCGTCGCTGACGGGTGCGATCACGATTCCCTCGACCCGGTGCGCGATCATCTCCTCGATCACCTCCGCCTCGAGCGTCAGGTCGAAGCGCGTGTCGCAGAGGAGCACGCGGTAGCCCGGCGCGGCGCGCCACGTCCTCAGCTCCGCGAACGATCAGCGTGAAGAACGGGTTGGCGACGTCCGGGACGATCAACGCGATCGTTCCCGTCTTCTGCCGGCTCAGCCCACGCGCCAGGCTGCTCGGGACGTAGCCGAGCTCGGCGATCGCCTGCTCGACCCGGCTGCGGGTCACGGGGCTGACGCGCAGGCTCTGGTTGATGACCCGGGACACGGTCATGGGCGAGACGCCGCTGAGCCTGGCGACGTCCTTGATCGTCACGTTCGTCTGGTTCTCAGTCACCGCAATCTCTTGGGATCAGTACCACAAATCGAGAGAAATTCCCACCCGCTTACCCTTGACTTGGTCGATGGTGATGTGTTATCGGTACCACAATCATCAGGATCCCGACGAAGGGAGCTGTACATGCGTCAGCGAAAGCAAGCCCGGACACACCGCCTCCTCCCGGCCGTCGCGCTGCTCGCGCTGATCGCGACCGCGATCGCGACGACGGTCGCGTCCGCCCGTCCGGCCGCCCCGGCAGCTGAGACGATCAAGGTCGGACTGATCACGAAGGACGTCACGAATCCGTTCTTCGTGAAGATGAAGGCAGGCGCAACCGCGGCAGCGAAGCAGAATGGAGCCGAGCTCATCTACGCGGCCGGCAAGAGCAGCTCCGACAACGCGAGCCAGATCGCCGCGATCGAGAACATGACGACCGCCGGCGCGAAGGGAATTCTCATCACAGTCGCGGATGCGAAGGCAGAGAATGCCGCGATCGCGAAGGCAAGGAAGGCGGGCGTGCTCGTCATTGCGCTCGACTCCCCGACCAACCCGACGACCGCTACCGACGCGCTGTTCGCGACCAACAACTTCAACGCCGGCGTGCTGATCGGGAAGTATGCGCGCGCGGCGACGAAGGGCAAGACGGTCACGATCGCGATGCTCGACGAGCACGCGGGCTCCTCGGTCGGGAAGCTCCGTCACGACGGCTTCCTGAAGGGCTTCGGGATCAAGGGCAACAACAAGCAGATCACCTGCGTCGGGAACGGGCAGGGGCAGGTCGCCCCATCGCAGACGGCGATGGAGAACTGCCTGCAGAAGAACCCGGACATCGACGTCGTCTACACGATCAATGAGCCGAGTGCGGCGGGCGCGTGGACAGCGCTCAAGAGCGCCGGCAAGTCGAAGAGCGGCGTCACGATCGTCTCGGTCGACGGCGGCTGCGCCGGCGTCCGGAACGTCAGGGCCGGCGTGATCGACGCCACCTCGCAGCAGTACCCGCTGCTGATGGCGTCGAAGGGTGTCGCCGCGGTCGTGAACTACGCGAAGACCGGCAAGAAGGTGTCGGGCTACACCGACACCGGCGTGAACCTGATCGCCCGCAAGGCAGTCTCGGGGGTCACGTCCAAGAGCGTCGCCTACGGCCTGAAGAACTGCTGGGGGTAGACGTGCCGGAAGCCGTGACCGGGGTGTGCCCCTCCTCGCCCCGGTCGCGGCGGCCCGCGCCGTAGGATCGGCGAGCCGATTCGGATGAGCACGACGGACATCACGCCCGATCCGACGACCGCGCGCCCGAGTGCGCGTGAGGTCGCTCGTCGGATCGCAACGGCGCCGACTGCAAGCGCGCTCGCCGCCCTCCTGCTGACGGGGCTCTTCTTCTCGCTGAAGAGCGACCGCTTCCTCCAGACCCAGAACCTCTCGCTCGTGCTCCAGCAGGTGATGGTCGTCGGCGTGCTCGCGATCGGGCAGACGCTCGTGATCCTGACCGCGGGCATCGACCTCTCCGTCGGCACCGTGATGGCGTTCGGCCAGATCGTGATGACGAAGCTGGCGGTGGAGAGCGGCGTGCAGCCGCTGCTCGCCATCGGGCTCGGGATCCTCGCGTGTGTCGCCTTCGGGCTGCTGAACGGCGCGCTCGTCACCGGCGTGGGGCTGCCGGCGTTCATCGTCACCCTGGGCACGTTCAACATCGCCTTCGCGTTGACCCACATCTACTCGGACGACATGACCTACACCGGGTTACCGAGCCAGATGCTCTTCTTCGGGCGCACGTTCAGCATCGCCGGCGCGGAATTCACGTACGGCACGGTGCTGATGCTCGTCCTGTTCGGGATCGCGTGGTACGCGCTGACACAAACTGCCTGGGGCCGACACGTGTACGCGGTCGGCGACAACCCGGAGGCCGCCCGCCTCACCGGGATCAAGACGAACCGAGTCCTGCTCAGCGTCTACGTGATCGCCGGCTTGATGTACGGGATCGCAGCGATGCTCCTCGTCGCACGCACCGAGCTCGGCGACCCGAACGCCGGGCAGACGACGGAGAATCTCGACACCATCACTGCGGTCGTCCTCGGCGGCACGAGCCTGTTCGGCGGCCGCGGGAGCATCATCGGGACGCTGATCGGCGCGGTGATCGTCGGCGTCTTCCGGAACGGGCTGACGCTGATCGGGGTGGAAGTGATCTACCAGTACCTCGTCACCGGCATCCTCGTGATCCTGGCCGTGTCGCTCGACCAGCTCGGACAGCGGAGGCGGACGTGAGCGCGCAGCCAATCCTCGAGGCGCGCGGGCTGGTGAAGCGCTACGGCCAGGTCGTTGCGCTCGACGGCGCGGACTTCGAGCTGTACCCGGGCGAGATCCTCGCCGTGATCGGGGACAACGGCGCCGGCAAGTCGACGCTGATCAAAGCACTGTCCGGGGCGATCCAGCCGGACGAGGGCGAGGTCCGGCTCGACGGCGCGCCCGCCCACTTTCGCTCGCCTGGTGATGCGCGCAAGCTCGGAATCGAGACCGTCTACCAGGACCTGGCCGTCGCACCGGCGCTCGACATCGCGACGAACATCTTCCTCGGCCGCGAGCGAAGGCGGCGTGGGATCCTCGGGCACGGGTTGCGGTTGCTGGACAAGGGCAGCATGCGCCGCGACGCCGCCCGCAATTTCGCGGAGCTGAAGATCGGCGTGCAGTCGATCGGGCAAGCCGTGGAGAACCTCTCCGGCGGCCAGCGACAGGGCGTCGCCGTCGCCCGCGCCGCGATGTGGGCCCAGCGCTTGGTGATCATGGACGAGCCGACCGCCGCACTCGGCGTGAAGGAGACGCGCCAGGTGCTCGATCTCATCCTCCGCGTGCGCGAGCGCGGCCTCCCGGTGATCCTGATCAGCCACGATATGCCGCACGTATTCGAGCTCGCCGACCGCGTGCACATCATGCGGCTCGGCCGTCGGGTCGCGGTCGTGACGCCTCAAACCCACACGATGGCGGAGGCGGTTGCGATCATGACCGGCGCAACCGCAGCGGAGCTCGACCAAGCGATGAGCACAGACCCTCCGACCACCGACGGGAGAGATCCATGACGTATGTCCCTTCAGCCGATCGCTACGACCGGATGCAGTACCGCCGCAGCGGGCGCAGCGGGCTGCAGCTGCCCGCGGTGTCGCTCGGGCTCTGGCACAACTTCGGGCACGACCGGCCGTGGGAGAACGGCCGCGCGATCGTCCGACGCGCCTTCGACCTCGGGATCATCCACCACGACCTCGCGAACAACTACGGGCCGCCGTACGGCTCCGCAGAGGAGAACTACGGCCGGATCTTCAAGCACGACCTACGGCCCTACCGCGACGAGCTCGTGATCTCGACCAAGGCCGGCTACGACATGTGGCCCGGCCCGTACGGCAGTGGCGGCGGCACCCGCAAGTACGTGCTCGCGAGCCTCGACCAGTCGCTCGGCCGGATGGGCCTCGAGTACGTCGACATCTTCTACTCGCACCGCTTCGACCCCGACACGCCGCTCGAGGAGACGATCGGAGCCCTCGACGCTGCGGTGAGGCAGGGCAAGGCGCTCTACGCCGGCATCTCCTCCTACTCGCCGGAGAAGACGCGCGAAGCGGCGGCGATCGGCCGGAGCCTCGGCACGCCGATCGTGATCCACCAGCCGTCCTACTCGATGCTGAACCGCTGGATCGAGCCGGAACTGCTCGACACGCTCGAGCAGGAAGGCATCGGCTCCATCGGCTTCTCGCCGCTGGCGCAGGGCGTCCTCACCGACCGCTACCTCGACGGGATCCCGGCGGGCTCGCGTGCCGGCACCGAGGGCACCGCGCTCTCGGAGGATCAGCTGAACGAGCAGACGATGGCGAAGGTGCGCGCGCTGAACGAGATCGCGACGCGCCGTGGGCAGACGCTCGCCGCGATGGCGCTCGCGTGGACACTGCGCGACCCGCGGATGACCTCGACCCTGGTCGGCGCCTCGAGCGTCGAGCAGCTGGAGGCGAACGTCGCCGCACTCGACAACCTGGACTTCGCGGACGAAGAGCTGGCCGAGATCGATCAGTACGCGACCGAGAGCGACATCAACCTCTGGGCGGCGTCGAGCGAGAGCTAGTTACTGCTCGCGCGGCCCGTCGTCGCCGTTCTCGGCGTCGCGCTCGCGCAGGAAGCGGGTGAGCTCGGCGGCGAGCGAGTCCCCGGACGGGAGGTCCTCGTGCTCCTCGAGGTCGAGCTCGTCGGTGCGCCGCTCGAGCTCGGCGACGTAGGCGGCTGTCTCCTCGTCGGAGGACACCGCCTCGGTCACCTGCTCGGCGTACGACTCCTCCGCTTCCTCGAGCTCCGCGGTGTCGATCTCGACCCCGAGCAGCTGCCCGAGCCGGTCACACAGCGCGCGGGCAGCACGCGGGCTCGGCGCGAGCGAGACGTAGTGCGGCACGGCCGCCCACAGGCTCGCCGCCGGCACGCCCTCGCGGCGGCAGCTGTCCTGGAGGACGCCGACGATCCCGGTCGGCCCCTCGTAGCGGGAGTGCTGAAGCCCGAGGCTCTCGACGAGCGACGGATCGCTCGCAGCACCCGTCACCGGCGCCGCGCGCGTGTGCGGGACATCTGCGAGCAGCGAACCGAGGGTGATCACGAGCTCGACGTCGAGGTCACGGGCGAGCTCGAGCACGAGCTTCGAGAAGGTCTTCCAGCGCAGGCTCGGCTCGACGCCGAGAAGCAGGATCGCGTCACGGTCCGAGCCCGGGATCCGCGCGTGGTAGAACGCGTTCTCCGGCCAGTCGATCCGCCTCGTCATCCCTTCGTCGAGCGACACGTGCGGCCGGTTCGCCTGGAAGTCGACGAAGCCCTCGGGATCGATGTCGCCGAAGCGCTCGGCGTGCCACACGCGCGCGAGATAGCCGGCGGCAAGCGTTGCTCCCTGACCTCCGTCGTTCCAGCCGCGGAACGCAGCAATCAAGACGGGACGCTCGAGCGCCGGACGGCCGACCATCCGCAGCTCACTCATGTCGTCAGTGTACGACGCGGGGTGCGCCACAGGGCCGTGACAAGGCCCACCGTCCAGGCCCAAACCGCTGCAGCGAGCGCGACGTGGATCAGCACGAGCCACCACGGCAGCTGGTTCCGGTACTGGAGCTCGCCGACGGTCATCTGGACCAGAAGCAGCACGAGAAGCACGACCGCGCCCGGGACGAGCACGCCGGCACGCTCTCGATTTCGGGCCAGCCAGACGAGCAGGAGGAGGAAGGTGATCCCGAACGCAGCCGTCGCACGGACGTGGATCCAGACGGCGTCGAGCAGGTTCCAGAAGCGCTTGATCTCGGCGCTGTCGCCGGGATGAGGCCCGGCCGCGGTCGAGAGCGTGCCGGTGACGACGAGCACCCCGCACGCGCCGGCGAGGACGAGCCCGGCGAGCTTGAGCCACATCGGCGCCGGCGACTCGACGCGGCCGCGCGGCATTGCCCCAGGCCTCGACCGCGACCACCATCGCGCCGGCGAGCACGACGAGCGCGAGCAGGAAGTGCGTCGCGACCATCAGCGGGTGCAGGTCGAGCCGGATCGTCAGGAGCCCGAGCGGAGCCTGCGCGATCGTGCCGAGGAAGACCAGCGCCGCCGTCCACACCACCCAGCGACCGAGCCCGGGCGTCTTCCGGGCCACGATCCACGTGAGGAGCGAGAGCACGATCGGAAAGAGCGCGAAGACGCGGTTGCCGAACTCGATCGTCGAGTGCTCGCCGATCGCCGGGAAGAACGCGCCCTTCTGGCAGCCTGGCCACGACTCGCAGGCGAGGCCCGACCCGGTCAGGCGCACCGCCGCCCCGGTGAGCACGACCCCGTAGAGCGCCAGCACGGAGGCGGCGGCGAGCTTCGCGAACCGCGCCGGAGTGACCGAGCCGAGCCTACGCAAGCGAGACGCCCGCGCCCTCGACGACGCGGCCGATGCGCTGCAGGAACAGGCCGTGCTCGGTGAACGTCGCAGTCAGCACCGCGCCTTTGTCCGCGGGCAGCGCGATCAGCAGGCCGCCCGAGGTCTGCGGGTCGTAGGCGAGCGCCAGCAGATCCTCCGGGACGCCGTCCGCCTCGACGTGCGGACCGGCGAAGTCGCGATTCCGGGAGTCGCCGCCGGTGCGAACTCCGGCCGCCGCGGCCTCGCGTGCGCCCGGGAAGAGCGGCAGGCCGGCGGCGTCCAACTCGATCCGGACGCCACTCCGCTCGGCCATCTCGTGCGCGTGACCGAGCAGGCCGAAGCCAGTCACGTCGGTGACCGCGTTCGGATCGAACGGCCGCAGCACGTCGGCCGCCTCGCGGCTGAGGATCGTCATCGACCGCATCGCCGCCTCGAGCCCCTCCTCGTGACGCCGTCCTTCACGCGCGGCGTGGAGGAGCATCCCCGTCCCGAGCGGCTTCGTCAGGAAGAGCGCATCGCCCGGCCGCGCGCCGCTCTTCGGCCAGAAGCCGTCCGGGTGCACGGTGCCGACGACTGCGAGCCCGTACTTGGGCTCGTCGTCACGCAGCGTGTGGCCGCCGGCGAGGATCCCGCCGGCCGCGCGCACCTGTTCGTCGGCGGCGCCGAAGATCGCGGCGAGCGTCTCGTTCGGCAGGCTCTCCGGGAAGGCCGCGATCGAGAGTGCGAGGAGCGGCGAGCCGCCCATCGCGAAGATGTCGTTGAGCGCGTTCGTCGCTGCGATGCACCCGAAGAGCGCGGGATCGTCGACGAGCGGCGGGAAGAAGTCGAGCGTGAAGACGAGCGCGCGCTCGTCGTCGAGCTTGTAGACGATCGCGTCGTCGGCGGGCGTGAGCCCGACGAGGAGATTCGCGGACTCGGCGGGAACGAAGCCCCGCAGAAGCTCTTCGAGCCGGGCTGCCGAGTACTTGGCGGCACAGCCGCCGCTCGGCGCGAGCGAGGTGAGGCTTTCCGTCATGCCCCCAAAATACGCCCAGACGACGCAACGGCGGCCGGGGAGCCGCCGTTGCACTCAGGGAGAGGAGGAGCCTGGGATTCGCGCCCAGGTTCGCCATCGTGACAACCACTCCTTTGACATTTCTGAAATAGTCGAAACGCTGTGGCTTCGGCGCTCATCACCGGTGGCTCCTCGGGCATCGGGCTCGCGATCGCCAGGATGCTCCGCGACGAGGGGTTCGCGCTCACGCTTGCGTCCCGCACCGCCGAGAAGGTCGAGGCCGCCGCGGCCGAGTTGGGCGCGCATGCGATCGCTGCAGACGTCTCGAAGCCGGAGGACTGCGCGCGCGTCGTCGAGGACCACGTCGCGCGCGAAGGCGGGCTCGACGTGCTCGTGAACTCGGCCGGGATCGGAATCGCCGGCCGCGTGGAGGATGTCCAGCTCAAGCATCTCGACCGGCAGCTCGCAATCAACCTCCGCGGGCTCGTGCTGGTAACCCAGACCGCGATCCCGCATCTGCGGAAGACGAAGGGCTGGGTCGTCAACCTCGCCTCGATCGCAGGGACCCAGCCGGTGCCGATCCTCCCGATCTACGCCGCCTCGAAGGCCGCGGTGATCTCGCTCACGCACTCCCTGAACGCCGACCTCGACGACGACGGTGTCCGCGCGATCGCGATCTGCCCGGGCTTCGTCGACACGCCGATGGCCGATTTCTCCGGCCTCCCGGGCGAGGAGATGATCCAGCCCGAGGATTGCGCGGAGGTGGTGCGGATGTGCCTGCGCCTCAGCCCGCGGGCGCGCGTCCCGCAGGTCGTGATCGAGCGCGTCGGCTCGAGCGGCAAGATCGCCTGATCCAGCCGCGTCCTCCCGTCAACGACGGCGGTGTCAGAGACGACTCTGGCACGTGTCAGAGACGAGTCTGACACCGGCGTCGATCGGTTCGAAGGGTCAGCGCTCGATCGGGACGTCGACCAGGTTGCCCCACTCGGTCCACGAGCCGTCGTAGTTCTTCACGTCCGGGTAGCCGAGCAGCTCGCGGAGGACGAACCACGTGTGGGCGCTGCGCTCGCCGATGCGGCAGTACGCGAGCACCTCCTTCTCGGGCGTCACGCCCTTGGCGCCGTAGAGCTCGCGCAGCTCGTCGGGGGACTTGAACGTGCCGTCGTCGCGGACAGCCTGCGCCCACGGGATCGACTGCGCGCTCGGGATGTGGCCGGTGCGCGACGCGCCCTCCTGCTCGTACCCGGGCGGCGCCATCAGCTCGCCGCTGTACTCCTGCGGGCTGCGAACGTCGACCAGCGCGCGACCGTCGCCGTTCTCGAGACCCTGGAGCACGTCGTCGCGGCGCACGCGGATCGACTCGTCCGCGTCCTTCGCGGTGTAGCTCGCCGCGACGGGCGTCGGCGTCTCCGTCGTCAGTTCTCGGCCCTCGTCGATCCACTTCTGGCGGCCGCCGTCGAGGATCCGAACATCGGCGTGGCCGTAGATCTTGAGATACCAGTACGCGTAGGCGGCGAACCAGTTGTTCTTGTCGCCGTAGAGGACGACGCTCGTGTCCGTTCCGATCCCACGCGCGCCCATCAGGTGCTCGAACTCGGCCTTCTCGATGATGTCCCGCTCGATCGGGTCCTGGAGATCGTCGCGCCAGTGCAGCTTCACCGCACCGGCGATGTGTCCGTCCTCGTAGAGATCGGGGTTCTCGTCCACCTCCGCCACGACCAGATCGTCGTCACCGAGGTGCGCCGCGAGCCACTCGGTCGTCACCAGCACATCGGCCATCCCGCCTCCTTCCCGCAAGGTTCAGGACGTGAGCGTAACCATTGCGAGCTACGGGAGAAGGTGTTTCTCTCACGGCCGCGTCGAGCTCGTTCACGGAGACCGTGCCCTCGAACCGCTCTCGGATCTTGCCGTCGGGCCCGACGAGGAACGTCCACGGCTCCGACGGCAGGTGCCACTCCTTGAACCACTGGTTTTCGCCCTTTGCCGGGTCGTTGTCCTGGTAGACCTCGACGTGGATGAACCGGACGTTGGAGCCGGCCTCCCGTTTGCGCACCGCGCTGACGACGTCGACGACCGGGCCGCAGGTGCGGCTCTGGCAGTAGGCGGGCGTGGCGAACGTGACGACGAAGGGCACCTTGGCCGCGAGCGCGTCCTTCACCGAGATCTTGTAGAGCTCGCGGTCCGGCACCTTTGACGTCGACAGCTGCTTGATCGTGGCGTTCTCGAGCGTCGGCGTGTCCGAGGGCACCGCCGCGTCGCCGATGTCCGGCGCGACCGGCTTGTCCTTGACGACGACGTTTCCGACCGCCTGGATCTTGCGGCCGCCGACCGGCTCTGCGAGCAGCCAGTACTTGCCCGGCTTCGGAATGTCGAACCGCGTGACGTAGATCGATCCCACGTCCGCATCGTCGCCGCCCACGACGCCGATGCGCTCCGAGACGAGCGGTCGTCGTCAAGAACGGTTTCGCGTCGAGGCTGTGCGCGAGCCAGACCTTGGCCTTCGGGCGCGTGACGACGCGACTCTGGCTGTCGACGACGAGAAACGTCAGCCGGATGTTGCCTGGGCCGAAGTCGGCGGCTCCGGGCACGATCGCAACATCCTCGCCGGGAGCATGAAGTAGAGCCTCGAGTGTGGCGTCCGGCTCCTCCTTCGCAGAGGAGGAGCCGCCGCAGCCTGCCGCGATGATGCAAGTGACAAGACAGAGTGCCGCAGCGCTACGCACTGGGCGAGTCTAGCCACGCGACTACTGGCTAGCTCCCGTCCGACCACGTGAAAAGCCGGGCCGCAGCCCCACCCCACGCAGCGAAGAGGACCGACGCCGACAGAGCGAGGAACAACAGGCGAGTCTTCATGGAGGATCCTCCTTTCTTCATTAGAACCGCATGTCCTGAAGAGCTTCCGCGGCATTCCGATAAAGCCTGGCGGCCTCCGTGTCCTGACCCCGCCGCGCGGCCAGATCGCCGAGAGCGACCCAGACGTTGGCGCGGTGGCTGACGGACGAGAACTGTTCGAACGTCGCGTCGGCGGCGCGGAAGGACTCTTCCGCCTCGTCGAAGAGGCCGCGCTCGAGCAGTGACCGGCCAAGCACGAGCTGGGACTGGCCGATCTCGTCGAGGAAGTCCTCGCGGCCTTCGAGCAGCTGCAGCGCCTGGCGCGCGTGCTCCTCGGCCGCTTCCCACTCGCCGAGCCGGAGGTGAACGGTGGCGAGGCCCCCCATGGCCTGGGCTGCGTCGCCCTTCGAGTCGACCTCGACGGCGACCGCGAAGGACGCCTTCAGCTGCTCGATCGCCTGGTGCGGCTTCCCGAGCAGGAGGCTGAGGCCGCCGAGGTTGTTCAGCAGGCGACCCACGGTCCGCTCGTCGTCGAGCTCCTGGAAGAGATTCTTGGCCCGCTCCGCGTAGTTCCGCGACAGCACCCAGTGGCCGGTGCGCTCTGCGACGAGGGAAGCCTGGAAATAGGCGTCTGCCATCTTGCGCCGGTCGTCGACACCCTGGGCGAGCTCGAGCGCATGCTCGACGTCTTCGCGAGCGGCCTCGAAGTCGCGCTGCCGGCGATGGCAGCGGGAGCGCCAGTGGTAGATGTCGGAGCGGAGCCCGTCACACGGCAGGTCCGAGCGCTCGGCGAGCGCGAGAGCCTCGTCGAGCAGCGCGACCGCGGTCGAGACGCTGGAAAGCTTGTAGCGGCAGACGCCGAGGCGGAACACCAGCTCGGCGCGGTCGACGTCCGAGAAGACGGAGCCCTCGGCGGTCGCGCGGGCGCCGTTCAGCAACTCGACGGCGGCGCGAACATCCCCCTCCTGCATGCGGGCCCAGGCCTCACCGGAGAGCGTGCGCACCTCGAGCTCGACCGAGTTCGTGGCCGAGACAGCTGCGCGCGCCTCTGCGTAGGCATCGACTGCGTCCTTGTAGCGATAGGCCTTCGAGAGCGCCTCGGCGCGTGCGAGCAGCGCCTCGACGCGGCTGCGCTCGTCGGTCGAGATGCCACTGGAGAGAAACGCGGGATCGACCTCGAGGCGCTGCGCCAGCCACTCGACGGTCTCGGCAGTCGGGCGCGTCTTGCCGCGCTCGATCTGGCTGACGTACTCCTTGGAGAAGCGGTCGCCGGCGAGCTCGGTCTGCGTCAGGCCGGCGGCCACGCGCAGCAACCGCAACCGGTCGCCGAGGCGCGCCCCAGCGGGTGCGGAAGCTTTACGAGTGGCGGCGGTAGTGGTGTCGTTCATGGCGGCGGGGTACCTCGGTTGACTGAGTCAAGCGGGAAGTGCAGTGGCGCGCATACCCCTTTGCGGGGATTTTTGGGCGGGACTGCACCGCGGGGACAAGTGAAGCGAATCGTACCACGAAATCACTTGACCGACCTACTTGACTTTTGCGGACCTGGCTCCTACAGTGGGGCCAACTTGCACGGCCGACGCCAGGTCTAGTGCAAGGGCGCGCCACCCAGAAGGCGACCGCCGCAACCGTAGTGCCGTGACTGGGCCGCAGAGTCACGTCGCTCGGAGTGTCGCCCTCGTGGCAGCTTGCCTCACAGATCGTCCCCGGAGCCGCAGCCGGGGACGATCTGTTCTTTTTAGGGCGCAGCAGAACCGGATCCGCGGAGCAGATCCCGGTTCGCGCCAAGCCCCGGGTCGCTTCGCTCGGCTGAAGGCGCTTACTCGGTGCCGGTGAGCCAGCGGAGGCGCTGGGCGGCCATCGCCTTGAAGTCGTCCGGGCCGAGCAGGCCGCCGAGGCGGTCTGCGAACGGAGAGAAGTAGGAGCGGCACCGACGAAGATCCACGCCTCGGCGTCCGGGTCACGATCCTGCGGGACACCACCTGCGACCTGCGCGCGACGGACGGCGGCGGCGATGTAGTCGTGCACTTCTCGGAGCTGACGGCGGAGGTAGCTCCGGATCTCCTCGTCCTCCCCGGCCTCGGTGAGCGCCTGGATCCACAACGTCACCGGCTTGATGCCGCCGGAGGCGTGGAACTCGCGCGAGGCCTGACTGACAGCCGTCACCGCGTGCTCGTCGCCGAGCTCGTCGAGCTTGGCGTCCAGCGCTTCGCGGAACGACTGCCAGGCCCAGTCGAGGCACGCCAGGTAGAGCTCGCGCTTGCTCGCGAAGTGGCGGTAGAGGATGGGCTCCGAGACACCTGCCTCCCGCGCGATGTCCGCCGTCGTCGCGCCGCTGTAGCTCCCCTCGGCGAAGACGCGCAGCGCCGCGTCGAGGATCGCCTGCCGGCGTTCGGCGGCCGGCAGGCGGATCTTCCCGAGCGTGCTCAGGCCGCGACCTCCATCGGCCTGGGCTCCTCCTCGCTCGCCGCCTCCTGGCGCACGAGCGCAAACGCGACGATCGAGCCGGCGAACGCGATGAATGCCGCGACGATCAGGGCTCGCTCGAAGCCGGCCATGAAGCCGTCGACCCCGGGATTGTCGGCCGTCTGGGCCGCGACGATCGCACCCATCAGCGCGATCCCGACCGAACCGCCGACCTGCCGCATCGCGTTCAGGACCGCGGACCCGACACCCGACTTCTCGACCGGCACCGCGCGAGTTGCCGCGGCTGCGGTCGGAGTCATGGTCATCGCCATGCCGAAGCCGCCGACGATGAAGCCCGGAAGCAGGTTCCAGAAGCTGGCGTCTGCCCCCATCTGCGAGAGGTAGAGCAGCTGCACGCCGAGCAGCACCATCCCGATCGTCATCAGCCAGCGGGAGCCGTACTTGTCGGACGCCTTTCCCGCGAACGGCGCCACGAGGATGATCAAGACCGTCATCGGCAGGAACGCGGCGCCGGCCTGAACGGCCGAGTAGCCGAGGATGTTCTGCATGTAGAGCGAGACGAAGAAGAAGATGCCGAACATCGCGAGTGCGACGAGCAGCATCGCGACGTTGGCACCCGCGTAGGTGCCGCTGCGGAAGAGGGTCAGATCGAGCATCGGCGCCCGGCGGCGGCGCTCGATCTGCACGAAGGACGCGAGAGCGACCACCGCGATGACGAACGAGCCGACGATCCGCGCGGACGTCCAGCCGTAGGCGTTCGCCTCGATCAGGCCGTACGTCAGGGCAAAGAGGCCGAGCGCAGAGGTCCCGAGCCCGGGCAGGTCGAGGCTCTCATGCGTGTCGTCGCGCGACTCCTTGATGAACAGGAAGCTTGCGGCGATCGCGATGGCGCCGACCGGGATGTTGACGAAGAAGATCCAGTGCCAGCTCAGATGCTCGGTGAGGAGGCCGCCGAGGAGCGGGCCGATCGCGAGCGCGAGGGCGGCGGTGCCGGCCCAGATCCCGATCGCCATCCCGCGCTCCTTCGGGGGGAAGGTCGCCGCGATGATCGAGAGCGTCGCGGGGTTCATCAGCGCGGCGCCGGCACCCTGCAGGACCCGCGCAGCGATCAGCATGTTCCCCGAGTCGGCGAGCCCGCACCAGAGCGACGCGGCCGTGAAGATCAGGATCCCGATGACGAAGATCAGCCGGCGGCCGTAGGCGTCGGCGAGCTTGCCGCCGATCAGCATCAGCGCGGCGAAGGTGAGGGCGTAGCCGGTGACGATCCACTGGAGCTCGGAGAGTCCTGTGCCGAGTTCCTTCTGGATCGCCGGCAGGGCCACGTTCACCACCGTGTTGTCCAGCATGATCATGAAGAGGCCGAGGGAGACGGCGCCGAGCGTCCACCACTTGCGCCGTTCCTCTGAGAAGATTGGGAGAGCCATGAAGTTCCCTTCTGCGTACGTTAGCGACCACTAGGTTAGTGATCGCTAACCCACTCGTCAAATTCGCCTGGTCGCCGACCGCCGCGCAGCTCGAGGCGGCAAATGTCGTTCGTCTCGCCCGTGCCCTCGGCTGCGAGGACTACACCTCCCTCCACCGCGTCTCGGTCGAGGAGCCCGAGCGCTTCTGGCGCGCCGTCGCCGACGACCTCGAGCTCGAGCTCACGCGGCCATGGGACAACGTGCGGAACGACTCGCGCGGGATCGAGTGGACGACGTGGTTCGAGGGAGCGCGGCTGAACATCGCGACCGCGTGTCTCCACGCCTGGGCGAGGCGGACGCCCGACGCCTCTGCGGCGGTCTTCCGGGGCGAGGACGGTGCGCGGCGCGAGTGGACCTTTGCGGAGCTCTCGCGCCAGACGGTTCAGATCGCGGAGGTGCTGAAGTCATTCGGCGTCGAGCCGGGCGACCGCGTCGCGATCTACATGCCGATGTCTCCGGAAGCGGCCATCGCCTCGCATGCCTGCGCTCACATCGGCGCCGTCCAGGTGCCGATCTTCTCCGGCTTCGCCGCGCCGGCGATCGTCCAGCGGCTGCAGGACTCCGGCGCGAAGGTCGTGATCACTGCCGACTACTCGCTTCGTCGCGGGACGCGGATTCCGATGCGCGAGACGGTCGAAGAGGCACGCCGCGACGCGCCTTCGGTCGAGCACGTGCTGATCTGGAAACGGGAGTCGATGGAGTGGGACGTCGAGCTCGGCCCCGGCGAGCTGCCCGCACTCGAGGTCGAGGCGGAGCATCCCTACCTGCTCGCCTACACCTCGGGCACGACCGGGCGGCCCAAGGGAGCACTGCACGTGCACGGCGGCTTCCTGCTCTCGATCGCACGGGAGGCGGCCTACCAGTCCGAGATCCGCGCCGGCGACCGCGTCCTCTTCGCAACCGACATGGGCTGGATCATGGGGCCCTGGACGGTGGTCGGCGCCGGTGCGCTCGGAGCGTCCGTCGTGTACATGGAAGGCGCGCCGGACTGGCCCGACGACCGGCTCTGGCGCCTGGTCGAGGAGGAGCGCGTGACGATGCTCGGCCTCTCCCCGACTCTCGTCCGCGCGCTGATCCCGAAGGGCGACCCGGAGACCGATCTCTCGTCGCTGCGCGCGATCACGACGACTGGCGAGCCGTGGAACGCCGGCCCGTACGACTGGCTGAACGAGCACGTGGCCGGCGGCGGGAGCATTCCGATCATCAACATCTCCGGCGGCACCGAGGTCGGCGCGTGCTTCCTCTCCGTCACGCCGATGGAGCCCTCGAAGCCCGTCTCACTCGGCTTTCCGGCGCTCGGCATGGCGATGGAGGTCTACTCGCCGGAGGGCGAGCCGCTGCGCGGTGAGGTCGGCGAGCTCGTCTGCACGAATGCCTGGCCGTCGATGACCCGCGGCATCTGGGGCGACGACGAGCGCTACCTCGAGTCGTACTGGCGCCGCTTTCCCGGCGTGTGGACGCACGGCGACTGGGCCTCGATCGACGACGACGGCTACTGGTACCTGCACGGCCGCTCCGACGACACGCTCAACATCGCCGGCAAGCGCATCGGCCCCGCCGAGCTCGAGTCCGCGGCGCTCGACCATCCCTCGGTCGCCGAGGCGGCCGCGATCGGCGTCCCGCACGAGGTGAAGGGCGAGACGGCGTGGATCTTCGTCGCGCTGAAACCCGGCGCCGAGGAGGACGCCGCCGGGATCAAGGCCGCGGTCGCCGCCTCGCTCGGCAAGGCCTTCGCGCCCGAGCGCGTCCTGTTCGTCTCGGCACTTCCGAAGACCCGCTCCGCGAAGATCGTCCGCCGCGCGGTCCGCGCGAAGGCGCTCGGCGAGGACCCCGGCGACCTTTCGACCCTGGAGAACCCCGACGTCCTGGAGGAGATCGCAGATGCCGTCTAGAGCACTCGTGACCGGAGGTGGACGCGGCATCGGCGCGGACATCGCCCGGGAGCTGTCAAACGCAGGCTGGGACGTGACCGTGACCGCTCGTTCGAGCGAACAGGTCGACGAGATCGCCAGCGAGATCGGCGGCACCGCGGTCGTCGGCGACGTCTCGAAGCGCGAAGACGTGGAGCGGATGATCGCCGCGGCCGGGCCGATCGACCTGCTCGTCGCGAACGCCGGCATCGCCCTCTGGGAGGAGTCCTGGGAGACGGACCCGGACGAGTGGTGGCGCATCTTCGAGGTCAACGTCCTCGGCGCGTACCTCACCTGCCGCCTGGCGCTCCCGGGGATGATCGAACGCGGCGGCGGCAGGATCGTGATCACCGGTAGCGGCGCGTCGTACCTGCCCGGCTCGACATCCGGGGCGTACAGCGCGAGCAAGGCCGCAGTCGGGCGCTACGGGGAGACACTCGCGAAGCAGGTCGGAGCCGCACGGCGTGAAGGTGTTCGTGATCAGCCCCGGGCTCGTCAACACGGACATGACCGGCGACCAGTTTCCCGAGGGCGCGCCGTGGACTCCACCCGAGCTGGCGCCACGCCTCGTGCTCGAGCTCGCCTCCGGCCGCTTCGACGCCCTGTCAGGCCGCTACCTCCACGCCGAGCACGATCCGCCCGACGTGCTCGAGTCGCGGATCGACCGGATCCTGGCCGAGGATCTGAACGCGATCAGGCTCAGACGAGAGAGCTGAGCGGCTAGGCGGCCTTCGGCTGAATCCAGGTCTGGCGGGCGACCGCGAGCAGCTCGCCTCCGGCCGCGAAGAGCGCCGTGCCGGCGTACAGCTTGCGGCCGTCCTCGCCGAGCGGCCAGGCGACGACGATGCAGGTCTCCCCTTCCTCGGGCAGGCGCACGATCTCCGCGGCCATCCGGCCGAGCACGATCTCGCCGCGGCCGGGAGCGCCAACGGCCCAGGCACCCGGACAATCGATCGCCGCCCAGACGACCTCCGGCGAGACCTCGGCCGCTGTCCACGGCGCCGCGTGGAGGTTCGTCCCCGCGACCGGTCCGACGTGAATGCAGAGACCGTCGTCCGGTCGGATGCCGCAGCTGAAGCACTCGGCGAAGTTCTCGCCGCTGAGATGGACATGGGCGGCGGCAGCCTTCTCTGCCTCGGCGAGCGACGGCGGCGACGGCGGCTCGAGCGCGGGGCCCTCAGCCCGCGCCTCGGCGACGAGCGCCTCGCCGTCGAGCAGGCGCACGAGACCTTCCTCGCGGACGACGGCGAGCGGCCGGTCGAGCGGCGGAGGCAGGCGGAGCGTCACCTCCGCGGGTCCAGCGACGAAGGCAGCGAGCATCCCCGCCGTGTAGCCGCCGTTCCCCGACTGAGCGGGACCGCGGTAGCGGCGGTCGATCACGATGTTTTCGCCTGAGAGTCGCAAACCGGTAGAATCGCGTTGATGCGGCTTGCTCTTGCCCAGATCAATGCAGTCGTCGGCGACCTGGAGGGCAACCGCGAGCGTATTCTCGCCGCTCTTTCCGACGCTCGCTCGGAGAAGGCCGACCTCGTCCTCCTCCCCGAGCTTGCGGTCACCGGCTATCCGCCGGAGGACCTCCTGCTGCGTCCGTCGTTCGTGCGCGCCGCCGAGGAGTCGGTGCGAGAGATCGCGCGCTCCTGCACGGGCCTGACGGCCCTGATCGGGACGCCGTGGTTCGACCGCGACCTCTTCAACGCGTGCGCCGTCTGTGCGGACGGCGAGCTGAAGACGCTCTACCGGAAGCGGTATCTCCCGAACTACGGCGTCTTCGACGAGGACCGCTACTTCGCACCCGGACGCGAGCTCGTGCTGCTCCGGCTCGGCGAGGTCCTGATCGGCCCGACGATCTGCGAGGACATCTGGCAGCCCGGGCCGCCCGCGACCGACCTCGCGCTCGCCGGCGCCGAGTTGCTCGTCAACGTCTCTGCGTCTCCGTACCACGTCGGCAAGGCCGAGGAGCGCGAGGAGATGCTGGTGACCCGCGCCCGGGACAACTCCGCCTACCTCGCCTTCTGCAACCTCGTCGGCGGTCAGGACGAGCTCCTCTTCGACGGCCACTCGGTCGTGCTCGACGACGAGGGCGAGGTGCTCGCGCGGGCCCCGGGCTTCGAGGAAGCGCTTCTCGTCGTCGACCTCGACCCGAGCGAGGCCATCGGCCGGCGCCTGCGCGACGTGCGGCGCCGCTCGCTCGCCCGCGAGCGCGAGGAGGAACGCCAGCCCGAGGTCGTCGAGCTCGGACCGGGCGCCGGGACGCCGGACAAGATCGGCGGGCTGATCGTCCCGTTCGAGCCGGAGCTCGAGCAGATGCGCCGCGGCCTCGTGCTGGCGCTGCACGACTACGTCGAACAAGAACGGCTTCGGCGACGTCGTGCTCGGCCTCTCCGGCGGCATCGACTCGGCGCTCGTCGCCGCCCTCGCGGTCGACGCGCTCGGGCCGGAGCACGTGCACTGCGTCTCGATGCCCTCCCGCTACTCCTCCGAGGGCACGCGCTCCGACGCGCGGCGGCTGGCGGAGAACCTCGGCTGCGACTTCCGCGAGATCGCGATCGAGGAGATCGTCACCGCGTTCCATGCCGCGCTCGGCGGCCTCGAAGGGCTGGCAGCCGAGAACCTCCAGGCGCGGATCCGCGGCACGATGCTGATGGCCCTCTCGAACACGCACGGCTGGCTCGTGCTCGCCACGGGCAACAAGTCGGAGCTCTCGGTCGGCTACTCGACGCTCTACGGCGATCTCGCGGGCGGGTTCGCGCTGATCAAGGACGTGTACAAGACAGACGTCTTCCGGCTCGTGCTGCACCTGAACGAGCGGGCCGGCCGCGAGCTCGTTCCCGCTTCGATCATCGAGCGCGCGCCGTCCGCAGAGCTGCGCGACGAGCAGCTCGACTCCGACTCCCTGCCGCCCTATCCGGAGCTCGACCCCGTGCTCGAGGCGTACGTCGAGCTCGACCGCTCGCGCGACGAGCTCGTGGCCGAGGGGTTCGACCCAGGCGTCGTCGACCGCGCGCTCGCGCTGATCGACCGTGCCGAGTACAAGCGGCGCCAGGCGCCTCCCGGTGTGAAGCTGCGCCCGAAGGCCTTCGGGCGCGACCGGCGGACGCCGATCACGAACCGCTGGCAGGGTTGACATCGCGCATCCGTAAGTGCATACTTACGGTAAGTGGACGACTAACGGAGTAGTTCTCGATGCTCTCGGCGACGCGACCCGGCGCAGCATCTTCGAGTCGCTGAAGTCAGGGCCCCGCTCGGTCGGCGAGCTGGCCGAGGGTCTGCCGGTGAGCAGGCCGGCCGTCTCGCAGCATCTCCGTGTGCTCAAGGCAGCGGGTCTCGTCAGCGACCGCAAGGACGGCACCCGCCGCGTGTACCGGATCGAGCCGGACGGTGTTGCCCGAGTGCGGGACTACTTCGACGACTTCTGGTCGGAAGCGCTCGATCGCTTCCGCGAGGCAGCACGAAAGGAGACAGGATGAGCAGCACCGTGACAACGGAGGCAATTCGCAAGACCGTGCTCGTGGACTTCGCGCCGGCGGAGGCGTTCGAGCTCTTCACGACGCGCGTCTCGTCGTGGTGGCCGACGGAGACGCACTCCTACGCGCACGACAAGGTGACCGACGTGATCTTCGAGCCCCGGGTCGGCGGTCTGCTGTACGAAGTGACCGACGAGGGCACATCCGAGTGGGCAAGGATCACGGCCTGGGAGCCGCCGCACCGTCTCGCCATGGAGTGGCTGATCGGCAAGGTCTCCGGCACCGAGGTGGAAGTGCGCTTCACGCCCGAGGGGCCGGGATCGCGAGTCGAGCTCGAACATCGAGGCTGGGAACGCGTCCCCGAGGCGACCGATGAGTACCAGGGCTACACCCACGGCTGGGACGCCGTGCTCGCGCCTTACGTCGAGAACGCAACGGGCTAGACGCCGACGTCGATCGGCTCCCCGGGCGGGCCGTCGCGCAGGAGCGCGGCGACGAGCTCGGGGAGCCGGCGCCGGCGCGAACAGCTCCTCGGAGGCCGCGAGCTCCTGCTGCGTCCACCAGCGGATGGCGGTCACGTACTCCGACGCGAGCTGCTCGACGGTGAACGCCGGCGCCGGCTCGAAGGCCGGCGTGCGAAGCAGGTAGTACCGCTCCACCTGCCCATCGGCAGACCCGTCGAGGAACGGGATGACGTGCGTCCGCGACCAGATCCACGGACCGAGGTCGACGACCTCGAGCCCTGCTTCCTCGCGCAGCTCGCGCGCCAGCGCCTGCTCGTGCGTCTCGCCGGGATCGAGCCCACCACCCGGCGCCGCCCAGACGCTTCGCGCCGGGAAGTCGAACCGGACGAGCAGGACCCGGTCGGCCGGATCCAGGACCACCGCCCGTGCGGCCTGCCGCAGCCTCATCGCAGGAAATCGTAGAAACGCCTGGAACCAGCGCAGCCGCTCGGACCAGGGGACCGCAGCGTTCGCGGGCGATGTCGAGGGGAGCACGAAGAGCGCTGTCTCACCGAGGCGACGCTCTTGCAGCCCGAGCTCCGGGCGCTCGCCGAACGCTCCCCGGTAGGCCTCCTTGCCGACGAAGCCGATCGCCCTGGGACGCAGCTCGACCGCGATCCGCTCCAGCCGCTCGGCGGAGCCGGCGAAATCGGCGCGTCTGAGGTCGCCGGAGCCGGGAGTCGTCCGGTACGCGGCGTTGGTGGCGCCGAGACCCAGCTTCAGCAGCTCGAACTGCTCGCTCGGCTCGTAGAGGCGCGGTGTGAAGCCCGCGGCGTGCAGGAGGCGCCAGAAGTCGTTGCGCGGATTGGCGAAGTGGGCGTTCGCGGCGGCGGAGACACGGCCGGGGTTGATCCCGCAGAAGATCGCCGTCAGCCCGGGAGCGAGGACGTCCGGGACCGCGCTCTCAGGCTGCTTCGGGTTCTCGGGAGTCGAGCTTCTCTTCAAAGAGCGATCGGAGCAGCTCGCCGGAGATGGGTGTCTCGTAGCGGGAGCGCCGAGGGACGACGCTGACGACCTTCACGCCGTCCTCTCCCCGCCACCCGTAGCAGCGGGCGTAGCACTCGGCCTCGCTCAGCGTTCGGAGCCGTTGCATTGACTCGCACGGTAAGCGCCGGACCGGACGACATCACTCCACGATCCGCAGGTACGGCTCGAGCCGGCCGGCGAGGGTGCGGGCGTCGAAGGCCTCTGCCGGTGCGAGCACACCTGCGCCGCGCGCCTCGCCGGCGAGAAGGGCCTCGGCGCCGACGACGATCAGGCGCGCGGTGAGCCCGTACGGATCGGTCCCTTCGACCACGGCGCGGCCCGTCCCCCCGCGGCCGCGGGCCTCGGCGACGACCGTGAAGCGGCTCTTGGCCCGGGAGGCTCCGGACGGCCCGGACGGGCCGAGACGCGAGGCGGCCCGGACCAAGGGCGCCGCGAAGCGTCCGAGGCCGCCGGCCCTGGCCGCGATCGCCGGCGCGCGGAAGTACGACCGCACGTTTCGGACGTCCGTGTGCCGCGGGACCGTGAGCGGCTCGGTCCCGCCCCACTCGACCACCGTTCGCTCGCCGAAGGGGAAGCGAATGGTGCGCGTCGTCGCGCCGAACGAGGACGGGACGAGCCGTCCGTCCTGCCATGCGACCTGCTTCTGGCCCATCACGTGGCCGATCGTGCGCCGCGTCCCCCTGCTGGTTCCGACGCTCTTCACCGAATAGGCGACAACCAGCTCGTCCAACGGGCCTTCGACCTTCTCCGCCGCGAGGCGCGCGGCGAGGTCGCCCGGGACGTAGTCGAAGCCGAACGCGGGCAGCACGGCCGTCTCCGCCTGAATCTCCGCGTGGACGAGCCCGACCCACTGCTGCTCCCCGCTCGTGTCGAGGTAGTGCGCCCCCGATTCGACGGCCGCCTTCACCGGCCCAAGACCGAGCTGCGAGAAACGGGCCGGCGAGCGAGGCCACGACATCGCTCCCCGCGAACGCGGCACGCAGCGCCTCGCCGTCGCTCGCGTCGGCCACGCGCACCTCCTCCCCCGCCCTGGCGAGTTCCTCCAGCGCATCGGCGCGACGGCCCACGAGCCGCACCTGCAGCCCTGCCGTCCGGGCCTCGTCGAGCACGAGGCGGCCCGTGAACCCCGTGACGCCGAGGATCGCGAGCGACATGAGGTGAGTGTAGGTTGCCTCCGTGGCCACGCGCGCCAAGACGTTCTCGTACGCCGTCTCCGTCGACCGCGACGGGACTGCACGCAGCGACGAGGGCGGCTCACCGATTCCCGAAGAGGAGGCGTGGTCTCCCGAGCACCTCGTGCTCGCCGGGCTCGCCCGCTGCATCCTGACGAGCCTCGACTACCACGCACGCCGCGGCGAGATCGAGATGAACGGGAGCTCCGCCGCCCGCGGCGAGGTCGCCCAGCGCGACACGGACGGACGACACGCGTTCGTCCACATCAAGGTCGACGTCGACGTCACGCTCGAACCCAGGCCGCACGCGCCGCGAGAGCTCGTCGCCAAGGCCGAACGCGACTGCTTCGTCGGCGCATCCCTGACGGCCAGGCCGCGCTATCACTGGACTGTGAATGGAGAGGAGCTCCTTTGAGCACGACCATGCTCGACATCGAGGCGGTCCGCGCCCGCTACACCGCGCTCGACCGCCGGCTCGCGTTCTTCGACGGGCCCGGCGGCACGCAGTGCCCGGACGAGGTGATCGACGCGATCGCGCGGTACCTGCGCGAGGACAACGCGAACATCGGCGCGCCGTACGAGACGAGCATGCGAACGGTCGAGCTGGTCGAGCGCGCGCACGCGACCGCGGGCCGCTTCCTGTCCTGCGACCCCGGTGAGGTCGCGTTCGGGCCGAGCATGACCTCGCTCAACTTCCTGCTCACGCGGGCGCTCGGGCGGACGCTCGAGCGCGGGGACGAGATCGTCTGCACGCGGCTCGATCACGACGCGAACGTCGCGCCGTGGCTCGAGCTCGCCGAGGACCTCGGCGTCGTCGTCCGCTTCGCCGGCGTGCACGAGGACCTCTCGCTCGACCTGGACGACCTGGAAGCGCAGCTCTCCGAGCGCACGAAGGTGGTCGCCTTCCCGATCGCCTCGAACGCGGTCGGGACGACGCCTGACGTCGCGCGGGTCGTCGAGCTGGCGCACGGCGTGGGAGCTCTCGCCTGGGCGGACGCCGTCCACTACGGGCCGCACGGCCCGATCGACGTCTCCGGCTGGGACGTCGACGTGCTCCTCTGCTCGCCGTACAAGTTCTTCGGCCCGCACATGGGGATGGCGTTCGGCAAGCGCGAGCTGCTCGAGAGCCTGCGGCCCTACAAGGTGCGTCCGTCCGCCGACGAGCCCGTGGGACGGCGCTTCGAGCACGGCACGCTGCAGCACGAGCTCCTCGCCGGCTTCGTCGCCGCGGTCGACTACATCGAGTCGCTCGGCTGGGAGGCGATCGTGGCGCGCGAGCGCCAGCTCGGCGCGCGGTTCCTCGACGGGCTCCCGCAGGCGGTCGAGCTCTACGGCCTGCGGACGATGGAGGGGCGCGTCCCCACGTTCGCGTTCAATCTCGAAGGCCGCACGTCCGAGGAAGTCGCCCACGAGCTCGCGGCGCGCGAGATCGCGGTGTGGCACGGCGACTACTACGCGGTCGAGATCATGAAGCTGCTCGGGCTGGAGGGGACGGGCGCGGTGCGCGCGGGCATCGTCCACTACAACACCGAGGACGAGGTCGACAGGCTGCTGACCGCGCTCGACGAGCTGTGCTGAGCGCGACGGAGCTCCTGCAGGAGCTGATCCGGTTCGACACGACGAACCCGCCCGGCAACGAAGGGCCGTGCATCGAGTTCCTGCGCGCGCACCTCGAGGACGCGGGCTGCGAGACGCAGCTCTACGAGAAGGAGCCCGGCCGGCCGAACCTCGTCAGCCGCCTCGCCGGCGGCGACGCGCCGCCGCTCCTGCTTCAAGGGCACGTCGACGTCGTCACGACCGCAGGCCAGAACTGGATCGCACCCGCCGTTCGAGGGCCGGCTCGAGGACGGCTATCGTCTGGGGCCGCGGCGCGCTCGACATGAAGGCCGGCGTCGCGATGCTCGTCAGCGCCTTCGTGCGTGCGAAGCGGGAGGGCGTCCAGCTCCCCGGCGATCTCGTGCTCGTCGTGCTCTCGGACGAGGAGGCCGGCGGCAACCTCGGCGCGCGCTTCCTCGTCGAGGAGCACCCGGAGCTGTTCGCGGGGCATGCGCTACGCGCTCGGCGAGTTCGGCGGCTTCACGCTCGCACGTCGGGCGGCAAGCGCTTCTATCCGATCCAGGTGGCCGAGAAGCAGATCTGCTGGCTGAAGGCGACGATTCGGGGGCCCGGCGGGCACGGCGCGATGATCAACCGCGGCGGTACCGTCGCCCGGCTCGGCCGCTTCCTCACCGACCTCGACCGCAAGCGGATGCCCGTGCACGTGACGCCCGTCGTGCGCGAGACGGTCGAGAGGATCGCCGCCGAGCTGCCGCGGCACCAGGCGGTGATCCTGCGCTCGCTGCTGAAGCCACGCCTGACCGACCAGGCGCTGCGCCTGCTCGGCTCGCGGGCCGGGCAGTTCGAGCCGATGCTGCGCAACACCGTCAACGCGACGATCGTTCGCGGCGGCGAGAAGATCAACGTCGTGCCGAGCGAGATCGAGCTCGAGCTGGACGGTCGCGCGCTGCCGGGCTTCACGCCCGAGCAGCTGATCGCCGAGCTGCACGACCTCGCCGGAGACGACATCGAGATCGAGGTCGTCCGCCACGACCCGGGCGCGGCGGAACCCGATCTCGGCCTGTTCGACACGCTCGCGGGGGTGATCCGCGAGCTCGATCCGGAAGGCATTCCCGTGCCGCTGCTTCAGATCGGCGTCACCGACGGCCGCTTCTTCTCGCAGGCGGGCGTGCAGACCTACGGCTTCCTGCCGATGCAGCTGCCGCCCGGACTTCGCGTTCGCGAAGCTGATCCACGCCGCGGACGAGCGGATCCCGGTCGACGCGCTCGAGTTCGGAGCCGAGGCCGTCTGGCGCGCCGTGCAGAGGTTCCATTGAGGATCCTCGATCCTCGGCGGGACGAAGTTCCTCGGGCGGGCGATCGCCGAGGCGGGGCTGGCGCGCGGGCACGAGCTGACCCTCTTCAACCGCGGCGAGACCGACCCCGAGCTGTTTCCGGAGGCGGAGCAGCTCCGCGGAGACCGGAAGCGCGACCTCTCCGCGCTCGAAGGACGAACGTGGGACGCGGTGATCGACACGTCCGGCTACGTGCCGGCGGACGTCCACGCGTCCGCCGAGCTGCTGCGCGAGAGCGGCCGCTACGTCTTCGTCTCGAGCGTCTCGGCCTACGCCGACTTCTCCACGGGGCCGACCGAGGAGAGCCCGGTCGCCGAGCTCGACGGGCTGCCGATCGACGAGGTCGCGTCCGACTACTCCAACTACGGGCCGCTCAAGGCGCTCTGCGAAGCAGAGGTCGAGCGGGTGTTCGGCGAACGCGCGTTGATCGTCCGGCCGGGGCTGATCGTCGGGCCGCACGACCCGACCGGCCGCTTCACGTACTGGGCGCGGCGGCTCGAGCGCGGCGGCGAGATCCTCGCGCCCGGGCCGCCGGACCGGCACACGCAGTTCGTCGACGTCCGCGATCTGGCGACCTGGACCCTCGACGCGGTCGAGGCGCGAGCTCTCGGGGATCTTCAACGCGACCAACGAGGGCGTTCCGTGGGAGCGAGCTGCTGGCAGGCGCAGAGATCACGTGGGTTTCGGACGACTTCCTGCAGCGAGCACGAGGTCGGACCGTGGCTGGAGCTGCCGCTCTGGCTCGCCGACCCGGAGACGAAGGGGATGCACGAAGTCGATGTCAGCCGAGCAGTCGCCGCGGGCCTGCGCTTCCGGCCGGTCCAGGAGACGATCGCAGGGGCAGCCACCGCGCCGGCCGTGG
The DNA here is from genome assembly GCA_963763755.1 of uncultured Gaiellaceae bacterium. Classification (GTDB taxonomy): domain Bacteria; phylum Actinomycetota; class Thermoleophilia; order Gaiellales; family Gaiellaceae; genus Gaiellasilicea. Next base: position 391,522 of record CAVXQE010000006.1, on the reverse strand, counting down.
AGGGCGTCGGACTGACGCCCGAGCGCGAGGCCGAGCTCCTCGAGGCGTGGCGCACGCGATGAAGGTCGCGTATCCCGGCCGCGAGGGAGCACACAGCGCCGCCGCGTGCGCCTTGCTCCATCCCGACGCCGAGGCGCAGGCCCTGCCGTCGTTCGCGGACGTGGTCGAAGCCGTCACCTTCTGCCAGGTCGACTCCGGTGTGCTCCCGATCGAGAGCTCGCTCTCGGGACCCGTCGCCGAGACACACGACCTGCTCGTGGACTCGGCCGTCTCGATCAACGCGCAGGTGATCATCCCGATCCGGCACTTCCTCGTCGGCGTCGCCAGGCTCCCACTGGACGAGATTCGGGTCGTGCGCTCCCACCCTGTGGCGCTCGACCAGTGCCGGAAGCTGCTCGTGTCTCTCCCGAACGCGACCGTGATCGCCGCCGGGACGACCGCCGATGCAGCTGCGTACGTCGCGGAGCAGCGCGATCCGACCGAGGTCGCGATCGCCAGCGAGCGGGCGGCGGCGCTGAACGGGCTGGTCGTCCTCGCGACGGACGTCGGCGACCACCCGGACGCGTACACCCGGTTCGTCGCGATCTCGAACCGCACCGAGCTGGGACGGCGGGCCGAACTGGCGGATCGCGTTCTCCTTCCAGACCGATCACCAGCCGGGCGCGCTCCACCGCGCAATCGAGCCCTTCGCCCGCCACGCCCTGGATCTCGTCCAGCTCACGTCCCGCCCGATTCCGCAGACACCCTGGCGCTACCGCTTCGACGCCGTCGTCGCCGGCCATCCACACGACCAGGACGTGGCCGAGGCGCTCGCCGAGGTTCGCCGCCAGTCCCAGCGCTTCACCGTCTTCGGCTCCTACCCGGCTTGAACGCCCACAAGGACTACTCCGGCACACCGCTCTCGCAGAAGCTCGGGGCGAAGCCGGGCGCCGGGGTCGTCGTCTACTTCACGACGAGCCGGGCCGAGCTCGAGCGGCGCTTCGAGGCGCTGAAGGGCGACGCTCGATCCGGCCGACGGGCTGTGGATCGCCTGGCCGAAGAAGGCCGCCGGGATCGAGAACGACCTGACGTTCGACATCGTCCAGCAGACCGGGCTCGCCGCCGGGCTCGTCGACAACAAGAGCTGCGCGATCGACGAGCGCTGGCAGGCGCTCCGCTTCGTCTACCGGCTCGCAGACCGCTGAGCGCCGATCACGGCCACAGCCACGGTCTCGTCGATCCGTCGATCGTCCGGTCGCGGGCAGGCGTCAGGGCGGTCTCGATCTCCCTCGCCGTGCTCCTGCTCACGACGCTCGTGCAAGTCGCTCGTGTTCGTGGCGAGCAACAGCGTCGCCCTGCTGGCGGATCTGATCCACAACTTCGGCGACGCACTGACCGCGGTGCCGCTCGGGGTCGCGTTCTTCCTCCGGAGCGAGCGGGGCGAGAAGGCGGCCGGCTACTTCGTCGTGGCGACGATCTTCTTCAGCGCGTGCTTCGCACTCGTGCAGACGATCCAGCGTCTGGTCGACCCGCAGCCGCTCGACCACCTGTGGGCGCTCGCCGCCGCCGGGGCGATCGGCTTTGTGGGGAACGAGATCGCGGCTCTGATCCGGCTCCGCGCGGGCAAGCGACTCAGCAGCCCGGCGCTGGTCGCAGACGGGTACCACGCGCGAATGGACGGCTTCATCTCACTCGGTGTGGTCGGCAGTGCGATCGTGGTCGCACTCGGACTCGAGATCGGCGACCCGCTGATCGGACTTGCGATCACACTCGTGATCCTCAGGATCACCTGGCAGTCGTGGCGCACGATCCGCGCGCACTGAGGCCGGACGGCCGGGAATCTACGCGATCAGGATGTGCCGGCCGTCGACGCTGAGGTCGGCGCGCAGCGCACAGAAGACGTCGACGATCTCGGGATCGAACTGAGTACCGGCGCAGCGCCGCAGTTCCGCCAGCGCGCCTTCCTCGCTCATGCCGAGACGGTACGGACGGGGCCCGATCATCGCGTCGAACGCGTCGCAGACGGCCACGATCCGTGCGCCGAGCGGGATCTCGTCGCCTCGCATGCCCTCCGGATAGCCGATCCCGTCGTACCGCTCGTGACTCGAGCGGACGAGCTTGGCGACCTGACTCAGTGCCGGCGCGGCGGCGATGATCCTCTCGCCGATCAGCGTGTGCTGATGGACGATCGCCCACTCGTCAGGATCCAGCGGCCCCGCCTTGGAGAGAATCGCGTCGGGGATCGCGACCTTGCCGATGTCGTGCAGCTCCCCGGCGAGGCGGAGCACCTCGAGTTCTTCGGCGTCGAGCCCCATCCGCTCGCCGACGGCTGCGGTGAGCCCGCCGACGTCATGCAGATGGGAGCCGAGGTCCGGATCGCGCTCGCGCAATGCCTGCAGCAGCACGTCGGTGCTCTGGCGGCTCGGCGAACGGCGCCCGCTCTGCTTGGCCTCGTACAACCGTTGGTCGGCGAGCCTGAGTGCGCCTTCGGGGTCCCGTGCGTCGGTCGGCACCTGCACGATGCCGTACGCGCAGTCGATCTCCCAGCCATCGCCATGATCCGCGAGCGCATCGAGCGTCCGTGCCAGCACCGTCGTCGACGGCGGAGTCCGTGCCTCCGATCAGAACGCAGAACTCGTCGCCACCGAGACGGTACGCGGCGCCCTCGCGGGCGGCAGCCGCCAGACGCGAGCCGAAGCGCGCGAGCAGGGCGTCGCCGGCCGGATGGCCGAACGAGTCGTTGTAGTTCTTGAACCCGTTGAGGTCGTAGACGCACAGCGTGAGCGCGATTCGAGTGGTCGGTGGCGGGCAGGAGCCGGGACAGATCGGCGTCGAGCTTGCGCCGGTTGCCGAGACCAGTCAGCGGGTCGGTTTCGGCCTGCTCGCTCGTACGCGACCAGCGGCGGCCCATCGCCAGGGCAAGGGCGATCAGCGCCAGGAGCACGACCGCGATCGGCAGCGTGCTGATGCCACTCACCTGCGGAGCGACCGCGACGACCATCCAGTGGTTGGTCGTCCCGCCGCCGACGGCGCGATAGGCGATCCGGCTGTTGCCACGCTCGACGAGGCCGCGCGAGCCGGGAAGACCGACGAAGCGGCGGTCGGAAGGATCGCCGAGGGTCGCGCCGATGCGCTGCGGCCGACGGCTGTTGACGACGACCGCGCCCGTGTCGGCATCGACGATCGCCACCTCATCGCTGCCGCTGAACCGGGCGGCGGCGGTCCGGAAGCTGTCGATCGTGAGCTCGAAATGGACGATTCCGGCGACCGCTCCGGACGGGCCGGGGATCGGCGTCGTGGTGCCGATCACCCACTCGCCGGTATCCGGCGAAACGTAGGGAGGTGACTGGTAGACGCCGCCGAGCTTCTGCGCGAATGACGGCTTGAAGAAGGCGTTCTTCGACTCGTTCGAGAGCTCCGAGGGAAGGGCCTTCGAGCCACGCACGACGCGGGCGTTCTCGACGCCGCTCCGATCGATGAAGCACGCCTCGCCGATCTGGCCCGGATAGAGCGTCTCGAGGTAGGAGAGCGCCCTGTGGACGCGATCGATCGTCGGCCCTTGGGCGGCGACCTTCTCGACGCGGCTTCCCGGCTGGACATAGAAGTCGCCGAACGAAGGATTGTTGGACATCAGCAGAGCGATCGTGCGGCCGCGGGCAAAGCCGGCCTCAAGCTCTGTCGCCTGCACGTTCGCGCGGCTGACGAGGGCGCTGTCAACCGCAGCGCTGTCGCTCTCGCGTTGCGTGATCAGGACGCCGACGATCAGCAGCGGAATGAGGCCGATGGCGACGACAAGGAGCGTGAGCTTGAGTGTCCTCGACATCAGCCACTCCTATCGGCCGGTTCCCGGTCGAACTTCAGCGCCCATCTGGGGTACACGCCGACGAAGGCCCGGCGCCTTCGAAGGTGAGTCAGCTGTACGAGTCGCGCGCCCGCTTCCAGCGCGGGTCGTCCCAGCGGATCAGATCGGGCTCGGTGCCCCGCGCCTCCGCCAGATCGACCGTCAGCAGCTGGAAGCGAATGATGTCGACCACGGGGTGCCGCGTCGGCACCAGCGTCACGTCGCAGCCGAGCTCACCGAGCGCCGCGACCGTCTCGGCGGCGCGCGCGGCGGCACGACCCTCTCCCTCGAACACGAAGCAGCGAACGTTCTCGTCGACGGCGGCGAGGTGCCCGTGCAGAAGCTCCTCCAGCTGATACGCCTCGGCGGGCAGATACACACCCTCGCGCAGCTTCAGTGCAGCCTCCTGGGCGGTCGGCCAGTCGCGTCCCGCACCCGCGAACAGCCAGCGGTCGTGTCCCGAGACCGGCAACCGCTCGCCGGCGAGCTCGTCCGACACGGCCGCGGGAAGCCACGAGACATCCTCCCCCCGCAGCGCGGCGAGGGTGGCGACCGCCGATGTGTAGCTCGCGGTATGGCAGTAGCTCTCCTCGACGGCGGGAGTCGCGACGACGACCTCGTCACACAGCTCCGCCAGGCGGCTCTCGGCCTTTGCGGTCACGAGCCATTTCGGGCCTGCGAACGCCTCGGCGGCCTCGATCGTCAGCGGCGTCGTCCCCTCGTGGCTGACGAGCACGAGCAGATCGGCTTCGCGCGGATTGAGAACGAACTCCAGCGCGTCGTAGCCGTTGCCCGATGTCTGGGCGGCGTGGAACGACGTGCCGCAGCCGACGACCGCGACGCGCCCCTCGGGGAGCCGCCGGTCGGTCGGCACCTGGGACAGCCACTCGGGCTGCACGGCGATCGCCTTCCTCGTCAGGTCTCCTGCCACACCGCCCTCTATACCATGACCGGGGATGGGGGTCTTCGAGCGCTTCGAGTTGCAGAACGGTTTACGGGTCCTGACCTCGCCGATGCCGCACGCCCAATCCGTGTCGTGCGTCGTGATGCTGGCAGCGGGCTCGCGCTACGAAACAGCGGAGACGAACGGGATCGCCCACTTCGCCGAGCACATGTTCTTCAAGGGAACCGAACGGCGCCCGACCGCGCGTGACATCGCCGGCGAGATCGATTCGATCGGCGGCGAGTTCAACGCCTTCACCGGCAAGGAGTACACCGGCTACTACGTCCGGTGCGCAGCCGAGACGCGCGACACGGCCCTCGACGTGCTCGTCGACATGCTGCGCAACTCCCGCTTCGACCCCGACGAGATCGAGCGCGAGAAGGGCGTGATCGTCGAGGAGATGAACATGTACTTCGACACGCCGCGCGACTTCATCGGCGGTGTCTACGAGTCGCTCCTCTACGGCGACCAGCCGCTCGGTTGGGACATCATCGGCCGCAAGGAGACCGTCCGCAGCGCGGAGCGCCAGACGTTCCTCGACTACACCGGCAAGTGGTATCGGCCGAACCGGATGGTCTTCGGCATCGGCGGGCAGATCGGCGACGGCCTGCAGGAGCGGCTCGAGGAGCTCCTCGGCGACATGGAGCCGCGAGAGACGGGCTCGCCCGACCCGGTCCGCCCGAACGGGGCCGGGCAGGTGAGAGTGCACACGAAGCAGTCCGACCAGGCGCACCTCGTGCTCGGCGTGCATAGCCGTCCGCTCGTCGACCCCGATCGCTATGTCCTGCAGCTGCTCGCGACCGTCCTCGGCGGCGGCATGTCGTCGCGCCTCTTCACCGAGGTGCGCGAGCGCCGCGGTCTCGCCTACTACGTCTTCGGCACGAACCACTCCTACACCGACGCGGGCTCGCTCTACGCGCAGTCGGGTGTCGACATCAACCGGATCGACGAGGCCGTGACGACGATCGTCGAGCAGTTTCGGCTGCTCGCAGAGGAGCCGGTACCCGCCGACGAGCTCGAGAAGGCCCGCAACTTCGCCAAGGGCCGCTTCGTACTCCAGCTCGAAAGCCCGCACGGGACGATCATGTTCGGGCTCCGGCGCGAGGTGCTCGAGGGGAAGGCGGAGGAACCGCAGGCCGTGCTCGCCGCGCTCGACGCGGTCACCGCCGAGGACATCCAGCGCGTCGCGCGGGACATCATCGACGAGGGGCCGTACCTCGCCGTGATCGGACCGTTCGACGACGCCGAGAGGTTCGAGAAGCTGTTGGGCTAGTCCGCGCGGCCGAGCGCCTTGAGCGCCTCGGCGACCGCCTCGCGCGCGTGCTCGATCGCGGCCGCATTCTCTGGATCGCGCAACCGAACGTCGAGGGCGCGCTCGAACGCGTCGAGCGCCTGCTCGTGCTCCCCGGCGTCGAAGTACTCCCAGCCGAGGTTGTTCAAGCAGCGGGCCGAGCCAGTACGCGGCCGCAGCTGAGGACTCGGCCAGCTCGATCCCACGCGTTGTCCACGCGATGAAGCCTTCTCGATCGGGCGCGGCCAGCGCGCACATGTGCGCGGCATCGCCGGCCAGCCAGTCCTCCCCGGCCTCGATCGCGTTCGCAAACGCGGACTCGAAGAGCGGCAGCGCGGCGTCCTTGTCACCGGCCGAGCGACGGAGCCGGCCGCGTTCGAGGTCGACGCGGATCAAGACACGAGCGTCCTGCTCGACGATCTCGTCGAGGAGCCTGTCGCCCTCCTCGAAGCGGTCGCGCAGCCCTTCCACCCGCGCAAGCTGTGTCAGCGCCTCGGCGCGCAGCGCCCGGAAGCGCGCCTCGGTCGCGTCGAGGTCGTCGAAGTCCCAGAGCGGGCGGAGTGGATCGCTCATCGGCCGGTGGTCGAGAAGTGCTGGTAGTCGCCGAAGGAGGCTCCCCACTTCCAGCCGACCGAGGCGAACGCGCGCACGAGCACGCCGTCGCGCATCGCCATCCCCTTGCGGTAGCGGCTGCGGTCCAGGAAGGCACGGCCGGCCGGCGGCTTGACCGTCGAACCGCGGACGTACGGGTTCTCGACCGTGTTGACGTCGATCGCCTCGCCGTAGGCGTGCATCGACCAGTGGTTCGTGCCGTCGACGAAGCGGCAGTTGAAGCCCGACGTGTTGTCCGCGGCCATCGACGCGTCGTCGTCGCCGCGGTAGACCGAGATCGGCTGCAGGCGCCGGATCGGAAACCGCTTCGCCCACAGCTGCCGGAAGACGTCGACGACGTCGTCGTGCCACGCGCCGCGCCACGACGACCTTTCCGACCTTCGGCTCGCCCGAGAAGTCCCAGTACGAGACCTCGACGGTGCGCAACTGCGACGGCCCGACAGGGCACCCTGCGTGGTAGGTGAAGCGCAGATCGTCCCAGCGGACGGTGTTCACCTTCGCCCGGAACTCCGGTGTCGCTCGGGTCGCCGCCGAGGCGCCGCCGGCGAGGGCGGCGGTGACGAGGAGCGCGGCGATTCTCATCGATCCAGCGTAACCTGGAACACCGTGCTCGCCCTGACCCTGCTCGTCGCCGCGACAACCGTGGCGTGCCCACAGAGCCTCGCGAACGACCTCGACACACCGGCCACGGCGAAGCAGCTGGTCACCGTCGAGGCCAAGGTGGCGCGGACGACGTACGCGACGCTCCGCACCTGGAAGCGTGCTGGCTCGTGCTGGGTCGCGGTGGCCGGGCCGTACACAGCGCGGCTGGGCAAGAACGGCCTTTCAGCGAGCCGCCGGGAAGGCGACGGCACGACCCCGACAGGCGTCTTCCGGATCGGCCGGATGATGTACGGGAACGAGCCGAACCCCGGCGTCACGTTCCGTTACCGCCAGCTCCGGTGCGGCGACTGGTGGGACGAGGACCCGTCGTCGCCGACCTACAACTCGTTCCAGCACGTCGCCTGCGGCGAAGAGCCGTCGTTCGGCAACGACAGCGAGGGGATGTGGCAGCAGCCGAAGGCCTATCCATTCCTGGCGGTGGTCGAATACAACACGCGGCCGGTCGTGCCGGGACGAGGCTCCGGGATCTTCCTCCACGCCCAGACGGGCGGCCCGACGATCGGCTGCGTCAGCCTGCAGAAGGAGCAGCTGCGCGCGGTGTTGCGCTGGCTACGGCCGGACGCCGCACCCGTGATCGCGATCGGGACGACCAAGCAGCTCCGCGGCTGAAAGCTCGAGCCGCAGCGGGAACGCTCATCTTCCTGGTCCTCGTGCCGGGAACCGTCGCCGGCCTGATCCCGTGGTTGCTCACGGGCTGGGACGCAGGCGACCCGTGGCCGCCGCTCCGGGTCGTCGGGGTCGTCCTGATCGTTGCCGGTGTCGGCGTGCTCCTCCACGCCTTCCTCCACTTCGTCGTCGAAGGTATCGGCACTCCGGCGCCAGTCGCGCCGACCCAACAACTCGTTGTCGGCGGCCTCTACCGCTATGTCCGCAATCCGATGTACCTCGCAGTCGCAGCGACGATCGTCGGACAGGCGCTCGTGCTGGCCCGGCCCGTGCTGCTGTTGTACGCCGCGATGTTCGGAGTCGCCGTCTACACCTTCGTGCGACTGTACGAGGAGCCCACCCTCCGCCGGCAGTTCGGCGAGCAGTACGAGGAGTACAGACAGGCGGTACCCGGCTGGCGGCCGCGGCGCCGGCCGTGGCGGTCGCCTGGCTAGAGCGAACCGGCCGCTGCGAGAACGTCGCGACCGAGCTTCCTCGCCTCCGTGTAGGTGATCCCCGGCCGGAACGCCTCGACGACGACGATCGTCGTCCTGTTGCCTTTGTAGACAATCGCAGCTGTTGTGCGCGTGTCCGAGAGCCACCCGTTCTTCTGGGCGACGGTTGCGCCTCCGAGCCACGGCTGGAGCAGCCCCGCGTTGTCTCCAACCGGCTGCGCCGAGGCCAGCACGCGCAGTGCAACGACCGCCTGCCGCCGCGTCAAACCGAGCAGGCGCAGCGCACGGGCGTCACCGTGAGAACCCGCATGCAGGCGATAGAGAGCGCGACCGAGGTCGTGAGCCGTCGTCACCCGGGTGTGGGCCCCCGGCGGCCGCCAGGCGGTCGTGGCGCGATACGGGCCCGGGTAGGTGCTCGACGTCATTCCCAGCCGGCGCAACCCATCCCCGATCGCGCCGTAGCCGAGCCCGCCGGCGATCCTGTTCGCTGCCAGGTTTGACGACCAGAAGCCGATCTGGCGCACGTCGTACCACCACCGGCTGTGCTCGGGACTCGGCGACACGCGGAGCCCCGCGACCAGCGCGCCGATCTTCACCGTGGAAGCGGCCGCGAAGTGCGAGTCCGCCTGATAGCCGGCGTAGCGCCCGGAGCCGAGCTCGTGGACCCAGATCCCCACCGCCGCGTCGACCTTCGCGGCGGCCGCGGCCAGGCGTCGCGCAAGCCCCGCATCCGGGCGGCGCGGGCCGACCCCGGCGCTCGCTTCCGGAAGCGGTGCGAGCGGCCCCGCACTGCGAAAGCCGTCATCCCGGTCGAGCGCTTCCGCCCGCGCGACCTGGGCTCGGCCGCGTGCAAGCAAGTCAGCGCGCAAGGCGCGGCGGCCGGCGCTGACCGGGCCGGCGGCGAGCACCGCCTCGACGAGGTTGCGCCCCGCCTCGTAGCGAGCCTGCGCGCCGTCCGGTGTGTTCGCGTAGCGCAGCCGTCGCCGCCGGGAGATAGTCGCGTCCCTCGCTGTCGAGCAGGCGCGCCGTCGCTCGCACTCGCCGCCGGCGGCAGAAGCAGGACGAGCGAGGATCGCCGCAGCTCGCGCGCATCAGCACGTTGTACCGTGATCCTGGCGCTCGAGTGTCGTCGACGCTCTAGCGCGAGAGTCTGAGACGCGCTGAGCACGCTGCGCCGCGCCACGTCGCGCTGGGAGCTCCGAGCTCGAGGCCCGTCGATCGGGCACGGCTCGCTGCTCCACCGCACGTCGTCCGGCGCACGACGCGACGTCGCGCCTCGACGACACCGGCGGCCGCGGCTCGGCCAGCGGAGTTCGAGCGCCGAGCGCCTCGCCGCCGCTCGACCGTGAATTCCTCGCCTTCGCGACCCGGATGAACCGGGGCGAGCCGGACGGCCCGTCCGAGTACCACTACGAGTACCTGCTCGTGGTGGCCCGGAAGCGCTAGGAGCGTTACTCCTCGGCCGCGTCGGCGGCTGCGCGGTCCGCGATCTCGTGGACGACGGTCGCATCCGCAAGCGTCGTCGTGTCGCCGAGCGGCCGGTGCTCGGCGACATCGCGCAGGAGGCGGCGCATGATCTTCCCGGAGCGAGTCTTCGGCAGCTCCGGCGTGAAGACGATGTTCGCCGGCTTCGCGATCGGGCCGATCTTGGCCGCGACGTGGTTCCGCAACTCCTCGAGCATCTCGACCGAGCCTTCGTCGCTGCCTTTCAGCGTCACGTAGGCCACGATCGCCTGCCCGGTGAGCGCGTCCGCACGGCCGCAGACCGCCGCCTCCGCGACCTTCGGATGGTCGACGAGCGCCGATTCGACTTCGATCGTCGAGATCCGGTGGCCGGAGACGTTCATCACGTCGTCGACGCGGCCGAGCAGCCAGTAGTCGCCGTCCTCGTCGATGCGGGCGCCGTCGCCTGCGAAGTAGAAGCCGGGGTACCGCTCCCAGTAGGTCTCCTTGAAGCGCTGCTCGTCGCCGTAGATCCCGCGCGTCATCGCCGGCCAGGGACGCTTGAGGACGAGATAGCCGCCGCCACCGGGCCCGACTTCCTCACCGGCCTCGTTGAAGACCCCGGCCTCGACGCCGGGAAACGGCTTCGTCGCCGAGCCCGGCTTGGTGGTTGTCACACCTGGCAACGGCGTGATCATCACCATCCCCGTCTCGGTCTGCCACCAGGTGTCGACGACCGGACAGCGGTCGCCGCCGACGTGCTCGCGGTACCACATCCAGGCCTCGGGGTTGATCGGCTCGCCGACCGAGCCGAGCAGCCGCAGCGTCGAGAGCTCGTGCTTGGCGGCGTGCTCGGGCCCCCACTTCATGTGCGCCCGAATCGCGGTCGGTGCCGTGTAGAGGATCGTCACGCCGTAGCGCTCGACGATCTCCCACCAGCGATCCTTGTCCGGGAAGTCGGGCGTCCCCTCGTAGAGGACGGACGTCGCGCCGTTCGTCAGCGGCCCGTAGACGATGTAGCTGTGGCCGGTGATCCAGCCGATGTCGGCCGCACACCAGTAGACGTCCTCCTCCGGCTTGAGGTCGAAGATCAGCGCGTGCGTCGAAGCGACACCGACGAGGTAGCCCCCCGTCGTGTGCGCGATTCCCTTCGGCTTCGCCGTGGTGCCGGACGTGTACATCAGGAAGAGCAGGTCCTCGGCGTCCATCGGCTCAGGCGGGCAGGTGGCCGGGTCGTCGGAGACGTCGAAGTCGTGCAGCCAGTGGTCGCGGCCGTCCTGCATCGGCACGTCGTTGCCGGTGCGGCGGACGACGAGCGCCTTCCGGATCCCGGGGGCGTCGGCCATCGCCGCGTCCGCGGTCTGCTTCAGCGGGACCGTCGTGCCGCGGCGCCACGCCTCGTCCTGCGTGATCAGGACCTCGCAGCCCATGTCGTTCGCGCGGTCGGAGAGCGAGTCGGCGGAGAAGCCGCCGAAGACGACGGTGTGCGGCGCGCCGAGACGCGTGCACGCGAGCATCGCGATCGGGAGCTCCGGAACCATGCCCATGTAGATCGCGACCTTCGTCCCCTTGCCGACGCCGAGCTCCTTGAGCGCATTCGCAAAGCGGACGACCTCGGCCTGAAGCTGCGCGTACGTGATCTCACGCCGTTCGCCCTCCGGCTCGCCCTCCCAGAGGTAGGCAGCGCGATCGCCGAGGCCCGCGTCGACATGCCGGTCGAGGCAGTTGTACGAGACGTTGAGCTTGCCGCCGAGGTACCACTTCGCGTAGGGCAGCTCCCACTCGTAGAGCTTGGTGAAGGGCTCGAACCACGTCACACGCTCGCGGCCCTCGCTCTCCCAGAACTCGTCGAAGTCGCGCTCGTAGATGTCGGGCTGCGCAACCGCCTGGGCGGCGAAGTCCGGTGGCGGCGGGTAGCGCCGGTCCTCGGTGAAGATGGTCTCGATCGTCTGATCGCTCATAGCTCGAAGTCGTACGGGAAGGAGGTCAGCACTTCGGCGCCGTCCTCGGTCACGAGCACGAGGTCCTCGAGCCGGACGCCCGCGTAGCCGTGCCGGTAGAGACCGGGCTCGAGCGCGATCACGTCACCCGCGACGAGAGGCTCGCTCTCGATCCGGCCGACACCGGGACGTTCGTGGACCTCGAGGCCGACGCCGTGGCCGGTCGCGTGGAAGTACCCGTCGACGAGCGCCTCGCCCTCGTCCTTGTGCAGCTGCGTCTTGTGACCGTGCTCGTGGAAGAAGTCGCAGACCTGGCGGTGGATGTCGCTTCCCTTCACGCCCGGCCTGACTGCGGCGACCGCCATGTCCAGCGCCTCCTTCGCGAGCCGGTGGTACTCGCGGAGCTCGTCGGAGGCGGGGCCGATCGAGACGGTGCGGGTGAAGTCCGAGTAGCAGGCCGACTCGCGGTCGCGCGGGAAGAGGTCGAAGAGGACGACGTCGTCGGCGGCGATCGGGCCCGAGCCGCCGTCGTGACCGACGGCAGTCTGGCTGCCGTGCGAGACGATGAACTCCTCGGCAGCTGAGCCGTGCTCGCCGAACGCGCGCTCGACTTCGAGCTTGACCCGCTCGCAGGTGAGCGGCTCGCCGGCGAGCGTGAGGACTCCGTTCGACCGCTCGGCGCTCTTCAACAGCTCGAGGCCGACGGCCATGCCCGCCTCGACCGCGCGGCAGGCGCGGCGGATGCCGGCGAGCTCGTGCTCGGTCTTCACGCGTCGGCGTTCGTCGAAGAAGAACTGATCGGCCGTGAGCTCGATTCCCTGCGAGCGCAGGTAGTCGGCCTGACCGAGCGGGAAGGTATTCGGAGTCACCGCGGCCTCGAGACCGAGCTGCCGCACGGCGCTCAGGTACAGCTCGCGATCGACCTGGTACGAGTCGAGCCCGCGCTTCAGCAGCTCGTCGATGCCGACGTCCTCGTACGTGAGCACGTCGAGCCCCGTGCCGAGCTCCGCGACGCGGCCCGACTCGAGCGAGCTGACGACGACGGAACGCTTGCCGCCGGTCTCCGCGTAGAGGAACGGATCGGGCACGGCGAGCGGCACCTCGTGGCGCAGCTCGGGCGAGCGAACGGTGTCGGCGATGATCAACACATCGGGCATCGCGCGGATCCTAACGGCAGGTAGGTTTGCTGCTGGTGAACCAAGCACTTGCGGATCTGAAGCAGCGCCTGGCTGAGATCTACGACCTCGAGCGCGCGCTCGGCGTGCTGGGCTGGGACCAGCGGACGATGATGCCGCCGAAGGGTGCGGCCGCCCGCGCGGAGGCCTCGGCAACGCTCTCCGGTGTCATCCACGAGCGCTTCATCTCGGACGAGATCGGGCGACTGCTCGACGAGGTCGCTCCGCTCGAGACAGAGCTCGGCCACGACTCGGACGATGCGAGCCTGGTCCGGGTCACCCGCCGCGAGTGGGAGAAGGCGCGCCGCGTCCCGGCCGAGATCGCAGCCGCCTGGGCACGCGAGGGCGGCAAGGCGCACGTCGCCTGGCTCGAGGCGCGCGACAAGAACGATTTCTCGATCTTCCTGCCGGCGCTCCGGCGCGTGCACGACGTCGCGCTGCGGTGGGCGGAGCTGATGGAGCAGGGCGACTCGCCGTACGACGCGTTCCTCGACGAGTACGAGCCGGGGATGACGACCGCAGAGGTGAAGGCGGTCTTCGACGTGCTCCGGCCCGAGCTGACCGCGATCGTGCGCGATGCCGGCGAGCCCGCGGACGACTCGTTCCTCGAGGGCGACTTTCCGATCCCCGTCCAACAGGAGTTCCTGGGCGGAATCCTGCGCGACTTCGGCTTCGAGGAGGGCTCGTACCGGCTCGATCCGACGGTGCACCCGTTCGCGACCTCGTTCACGGGGACGGACATCCGGATGACGACGCGGTACAAGCCGGACAACCTGCGCGCGCTCTGGGCGGCGATGCACGAGGCCGGACACGGACTGACCTACCAGGGGGTCGATCCCGCCCTCGGCCGCTCGCCGCTCTACGGGAACGCGTCGCTCGGGCTCGGCGAGTCTCAGAGCCGCACCTGGGAGAACCTCGTCGGCCGCTCGCTTCCCTTCTGGCGCGGCCGCTATCCCGAGCTGCAGCGGCTCTTCCCGCAGCTCGAGGCGGTCGAGCTCGATGACTTCTTCCGCGGCATCAACCGGGTCGCTCCCGGCCTGATCCGCGTCGATGCCGACGAGGTGACGTACTCGCTCCACATCATCCTGCGCTTCGAGCTCGAGCAGGAGCTCGTCGCCGGCACGCTCGCGCTGGAGGAGCTCCCCGAAGCGTGGAACGCGCGCATGAAGGAGCTGCTGGGGATCGACGTCCCGGACGACGTGCGCGGCGTGCTCCAGGACGTCCACTGGACGCGGGCGTCGTACGGCTACTTCCCCACCTACGCCCTCGGGAACGCGCTCTCGGTTCAGATCTGGCGGGCGGTCGAGGAGGACCTGCCCGACCTCGACGACCAGCTCGAGGCGGGCGAGTTCGGGCCGCTCTACGAGTCGCTGCGCACGCGGCTCTACCGGCACGGCCGCAAGTTCACGCCGATGGAGACGCTCGAGCACGCGATCGGCACGAACCAGATCGACCCGCAGCCGTATCTCGCGTATCTGCGCGGGAAGGTCGCCGGGCTCCAGCCCGCCTAGACCCGTCCGCCCCCGCCACGTCTCTTCGAGACCCGTCCGGGGACTGTCCCCGGACACGGTCCCACGCAGACGTGTCCGCGCGTAAATCTTCCGCAACAAGTTCTCCACAGAGGTTCTTGAGCCGCCTGCCGGCGCTAGAGGCCGTGTTCCTCCAGGGCGAGCAGGGCCTCGTGGACGGCCCGGCTTGCGTCGGCGAGCCGCACGACGAGATCCCCGATGTCGCGTCCTTCGACCACGGGGACGAACACGGTTCCCTGCCGGTCGACATTCATCGGCAGGCAGGCGATCTCGGCAGCGTCGCGCCACCCCGTTGGCTTCCCCGCCTTCTCGACGGCGCGTCCCCGGTCGCTGAGCACGTAGCGGTGGAGGCGCTTGCGGACGAGCACCTCGACCGCCTCGCCGTCTCCGTAGGCCAGCCCCGAGTCGAGCACGGTCTCGCCGCGCTCGAGCCCGCTCAGCTCCGCCAACGCGCTCATGGCCCCAAGCCTAGTCCGTAGACTCAGGGACCGTGGAGGACGTCCTTCTGCGCTCGCAGGAACTCGTCGAGAGCTTCGAGAAGCTGGTCCGCGACGAGCTTCCGAACGACCTCGAGATCTTCGACGCGCACGTCCATCTCGGCACCGACATCGACGGAAGGATCGGCGACTTCGACGAGCTGGTCGCCGGCCAGGAGCGGTACGGGATCTCCGGGGCGTTCATGTTCTGCCTCGACGAGCCCGACCGGCACCCGGCCTTCAGCGCCGCGAACGACCGCACGCTCGCCTTCGCGGCGCGCTCCAACGGGAGGTTCGTCCCGTTCGTGCGCCTCGACCTGAACGAGGATCCGATCGGAGAGGCGACACGCTGCCTCGACGCCGGCGCGCGCGGGATCAAGCTGCACCCGCGCGCCCAGAAGTTCCATCTGAACGACGAGCGGCTCGCGCCGGTCTTCGAGCTCGCGGCCGAGCGCCGCGTTCCGATCCTGATCCACGGCGGCCGCGGCCTGCCGCCGATCGCCGACGGCCTGGCCGACCTCGTCGAGCGCTTCGAGACGCAGCTGATCATCGCCCACTGCGGCATCGCCGACCTCGCCGCGCTCGCGAACCGCTTCTCGGGCCACCCCGGCGTCTTCTTCGACACCTCGGTCTGGAGCGCGCTCGATCTCCTCGACCTCTTCCGGCTCGTCGCGCCGGAGCAGGTGCTCTACGCCTCGGACTACCCCTACGGCCAGCAGCCCGGCTCGCTCCTGCTCGCGGTCCGCACCGCGAAGATCGCCGGCCTCGACGAGACGCAGATGCGCGCCATGTTCGCCGGCAGCGCGAGGCGGATCTGCAACGGCGACGACCCACTGCCGCTCTCACCCCCGCAGGGCCCCGAGTCGATCTCGCAGCCGCTGACGTTCGCCCGCATCCACGCGTACCTCTCGATGGCGACGCCGCTCCTCTGGATGCGGCAGGCGGACACGATCGGCGTGCTCGGGCTCGCTCTGAACGCCTGCGACGAGCGGTCGAACGGCCATCGCGAGCAGACCGAGCAGATTCGCGAGCTGATCCTCGCCGCCCGCGATCTCTGGCTCGTGCTCCCCGACGCCGACGAGGAGGACCGTCCCGGCTGCCGGTCGCGCGGCTTTCCGGATGGTTCACCTCGCCAACATCCTGGCGGTCACGGCCGGTGCCTGAGCTGCGCGTCAACGGACACGACTACTCGTTCGATGCACCCGTCGGGCGGACGCTCGCCGAGACCCTCCGCGACGACCTCGGCCTGACGGGCACGAAGATCGCCTGCGGCGAGGGCCACTGTGGCGCCTGCACCGTCCAGCTGAACGGGATGCCCGTGCTCTCGTGCATCACGCTCGTCCACACCGTCGGCTCCCGCGAGGTGACGACGATCGAAGGACTCGGCGACCACCCGCTCGTCGACGCCTTCGTCCGCACCGACGCGCTCCAGTGCGGCTTCTGCACGCCCGGCCAGATCGTCTCGGCGGCGGCGCTCGTCGCTGCCGTCCCACAGCCGACGAGCGAGCAGATCCGGCACGGGATGGCGGGGAACCTCTGCCGCTGCGGCACCTATCCGCGCATCGAGGAGGCGATCTCCACGTGGCGAGACTGATCAGGTCGGAGAAGGAGGTCGAGGGCCGGTACGAGGAGGTCTGGACGCTCGTCGAGGAGGACGCGCTCGATCAGTGGCCGTCCGGTCCCGGCGACGTCGTCGGCCGGCCGGCCGTGCGCCTCGACGGCTACGAGAAGGCACGCGGGATCGCGCGCTACACGGGCGACCTCCAGCTCCCCGGCACGCTGCACGCTGCGCTCCTGCGCAGTCCGTTCGCGCGCTGCCGCGTGAAGCGGATCGACCTCGCCGCGGCGGCGGCCGCACCCGGCGTGCTCGGCGTGCTCGAGCCGGGCGAGGTGGACGGCGTGGACGCCGACGCGAACTTCGAGGGGAGCGCGGTCGGCCGCCGTCGCGGCCGAGACGTTCGCGCAGGCCGAGGCGGCCGTTCGCCTGATCGACGTCGAGTGGGAAGAGCTCGAGCCGCTGCTCGACGCCGACGAGGCCGTGCGGCAGGGCTCGCTCGTCGCCGAGACCCGCCGCTACGAGCGCGGCGACTACGAGGCCGGGATCGCGGCGGCCGACGCGGTGGTCGAGGGCGAGTACCGGACGCAGACGCTCAACCACAACCCGCTCGAGACGCACCAGTGCGTCTGCCAGTGGCGCGGCGACGCGCTCGACGTCTACGTCTCGACCCAGTACATCTGGGGGACGCGCAACGAGGTCGCGGCCGCTCTCGGGCTGCCGCCCGACAAGGTGCGCGTCATCTGCGAGTTCATGGGCGGCGGCTTCGGCGCCAAGGCGGGGCTCGACAACTCGATTCTGCTCGCCGCCGAGCTCGCGAAGCGGACCGGGCACCCGGTGGCGTGCGCCGTCACGCGCCGCGACGAGAACGTCGTCGGCGGCAACCGCAACGCGACGAGGCAGCGTGTCACGGCCGCCGCCCGCGCCGACGGCACGCTCACCGCGCTCGGCGGCGAGTTCACGTGCGCGCTCGGATGGGACGGCTGGCTGGCACCGACGGCCGGCCCGGTGCAGCTGCTGTACGCCTGCGACAACGTGAGCACCGTCGAGCACGGAGCCAAGCTGAATCTGCCGCCGATGACAGCCTTCCGCGCGCCCGGCTTCGTCGAGGGCACGTGGTCGCTCGAGTGCCTCCTGGACAAGCTCGCCGCCCAGCTCGGCGTCGACCCGCTCGAGCTGCGAAAGCTGAACTACGCGCACGTCGACACGATGGACGGCCGGTCGTATTCCTCGAAGGAGCTGATGGAGTGCTACCGGCGAGCCGAGCCGCACTGGGAGCGCCGGCACGAGGTGCGGGCGCGCTCGGACGCGATCTGGAAACGCGGGATGGGCATGGCGAGCCAGATCTGGTACGGGGGCGGCGGTCCGCCGAGCTATGCGTGGGTCCGGCTCGGCTCCGACGGAAGCGCGAACGTGGTCACCGCGATGCAGGACATCGGAACCGGCACCCGGACCGCGATGGCGCAGATCGCAGCCGAGGAGCTCGGCCTCCCGCTCGACCGGGTCACAGTCCAGCTCGGCGACTCCGCCCGCGGCCCCTTCGCCGTCGTCTCCGGCGGCTCGTCGACGCTTCCGTCCATGGGCCCGGCGGTACGCTCCGCGGCTGCCGATGCCGCAAGCCAGGTGATCGAGCTCGCCGCGCAGCGCTTCGAGCTCGAAGAGCGGCGTGCTGTCCCTGAAGGGCGGCCAGATCGTCTCCTCGGACGGGGGCTCGTGGCCGCTCGAGGAGATCACCGGCCTTCTCGACGACGGGCAGATTCTCGGCAAGGGCGCGCGCGGGCCGAACCCGGCCGGCATGCGCGTCCTCACCTTCGGCATCCAGCTCGCAGAGGTCGCGGTGGACATCGGCACGGGCGAGGTCGTCGTCGAGAAGATCGTTGCGATCCACGACATCGGCCGCGTCATCAACCCGCTCGGCGCTCGCAGCCAGATCGAGGGCGGGATCATCCAGGCGCTCGGCCACACGTTCTCCGAGGTGCGGCTGGACGACCCGCAGACCGGGATGGTGCTGACGAAGACGCTCGACGCCTACAAGCTGCCGACCATCGCCGACGTGCCCGAGATCGTCTGCGAGTTCATCGACGTGCCCGACGCGCATCTCACGAACCTCGGCTCGAAGGGGCTCGGCGAGCCGCCGATCGTTCCGACCGCCGCCGCGATCGGCAACGCGATCCGCGACGCCACGGGCGCTGACGTGACGTCGCTGCCGATCAACCGCGAGGAGATCCTCCGGGCACTCCGCGAAGCCGACGCCAGGAAGAAGGAGCCTGTTGCAGCTGGAGCGGCCTAGCTCGCGCGAGGACGCTGTGGCGGCACTCTCGGAGGGCGGTCGCGCGCTCGCGGGCGGCACCGAGCTCGTGCCGCTGCTGAAGGAAGGCCTCGTCACGGCCGAGCGGCTCGTCGACGTCACAGGCGTGCTGCCGCGTGGGATCTCGGGCGGGACGATCGGCGCAGGCGCGACGCTCGCGGAGCTCGAGGTCGATCCGCAGATCCCGGCGGCTCTCCGCGAGTCGTGCCGGCTCGCCGCCTCGCCCCAGCTCCGCAACATGGGCACGATCGGAGGCAACCTCCTGCAGGCCACACGCTGCTGGTACTGGCGCCTCGACTTCCCCTGCTACCTGCACGGCGGCGACCGCTGCCACGCCAAGGCAGGCCAGCACCGGGAGCATGCGTTCTTCGGCAACGAGCGCTGTGCCTCGGCTCACCCGTCCGACCCGGCGGCGGCTCTCCTCGCTCTCGGCGCGACGATCCGGACCGACCGGCGCGAGTTTCCGATCGCCGACCTGTACCGGCTTCCGAGCCCGGACGACCGGTCGACGACAACCCTCCAACCGGGCGAGCTGATCCTCGAGCTGGACGTGCCCGAGGTCGAGTCGAGCGTCTACCTGAAGGCGATGGACCGCAAGCGCTGGTCCTTCGCGCTCGTCGGCGTCGCCGCTGCACGGGTCGACGGGCAGACGCGGATCGCGCTTTCCGGCGCAGCGCCCATCCCGTGGCTGCTCGAGTCACTCGACGCCGCAACGCCGCTGCCGGGCACCGCGTACAAGATCGACATCGCCCGGGCGCTCGTCGACAGGGCGGTCGCGGCCCTGTGACCGCGCTACGATCCCGGTCGCCCATGCGGCTGTTCTGCCTGTTTCTCGTCACCATCGTCGCGGCCCTCCTGGCCGGCTGCGGCGGCGACGACGGCGACGCGGGAGGAACGGCTGCCGCGGAGACCACCGTCGACGGGGAGTGCCACGAGGTCGAGGCGCCGGAGCCGAGGGCCGACGGCGGCGAGCAACCGCCGAAGGAAGCGCTCGCTGCCGACAAGACGTACTCGACTCGTGATCCAGACGAACTGCGGCTCGTTCACGATCGAGCTCGACCCGAAGACCGCGCCGAAGACGGCCGCTTCTCTCGTCTCGCTCGCCGAGAGCGGTTTCTACGACGGCACCACGTTCCATCGGGTTGTCCCCGGCTTCGTCATCCAGGGCGGCGATCCAACCGGGACGGGCGGCGGCGGGCCGGGATACAAGACAGTCGACACGCCGCCGAGCGATGCCGCGTACACGAAGGGCGTCGTCGCGATGGCGAAAGCGGCAGAACGAGGCGCCGGGCACCTCGGGCAGCCAGTTCTTCGTCGTCACCGGCCCGGACATCGGCCTGCCGGCCGACTACGCCGTCGTCGGCAAGGTCACGGACGGGATGGTGACCGTCGACGCGATCGAAGCGCTCGGCACCGGTGACGGGCCGCCCTCGATGCCGGTCGTGATGGAGCGCGTCACGGTTCAAACGTCCTGATCGGAGCCGTCGTCCTCGCGGCCGGAGCCGCGACGCGGTTCGGCGCGCCGAAGCAGCGCCTGCTCCTCCCCGCAGTGCTCGAACGGCTCGCGCGGAATCGAGGAAGTCGTCGTCGTCTCGGGAGCGTACGAGCTCGAAGGCGCCGTCCCGTGCCCGGACTGGGAGCGCGGCCCCGGCGCCTCGCTCCGGTGCGGGCTGGCCGCGCTCAGCCCGAACGTTGAGGCCGCGGTTGTCGTGCTCGCCGACGGCCCGGAGCTCGCGCCCGCCGCCGTGGAGCGCGTGATCCAGAGGTGGCGGGAGACACGGGCGCCGCTCGTCGCCGCGAGCTACGGCGGCGACCGCGGCCACCCCCTGCTCGTCGACCGTTCGGCCTGGGCGGACATCCCCGACGAAGGGCTGCGCTCGCACGAGCCGCTGCTCGTCCCCTGCGACGACGTCGGCGCACCCGGTGACGTCGACTACCCTGACGATCTCCCGGAAAGGTTCAGGCCCGCACCCGACGAACCGATGTAGGTGCAGATGCAGCTGGTCCACCCCGCACCCGAGAACACCGAGGTCGTCAGCGACCGCAGCCCGCTCGCGTCCGCGCGCCTGCACCGCAGGCTGACGATCGAGGAGGTCGCCAAGCGCGCCGGCGTGACGCGGGACCAGGTCGAGTGGCTCGAGGAAGGGCGCGTCTATCGCTTCCCTTCGGTGGACAGTGCGATCGAGACGACGCTGCTGGTCGCCGCCGCGCTCGATATCGACAGGCGCGAGGCGCGCAGGCTGGCCGGGCTTCCGGTGCCGCCGCGACCGCTCGATGTCAACCCGACCGGACGCCTCGTGGGCGTGGCCGCGATCTCCGCGGCGCTGATGGCACTCGTCGCGTTCGTCCTCGTTCCCGCCCTTTCGGACAAGTCCGCGCCGGCCGTCGACCCGGTCGTCGCCCAGGCGGCCACTCTGCCCAAGCCCTGGAAGGTCCAGGTCGACGTCCTGAACGGTGCCGGCGACATCACCTGGACACGGCAGGTCGCGAGCCAGATCCAGTCGCTCGCCTACACGGTCAAGAGAGTCGGCCGCGCCGACCGCTTCGACTACCCGCTCAGTGCCGTGTACTACTCGCCCGGCGGCCGCCTGATCGCGGTGCGGCTCGCACGGCAGCTCGGGATCGTCACCCGCCCGCTCCCCGGCGGCTCCAACCCGAATCGCCTGGTCGTGATCGTCGGGCCGCAGCGCGGCCCCGGGTAGACCTCAGAGGCCGTCGGCGGTCGGCCCGCGCAACTGCGCGAGTTTCGCGAGCAGGCCGGCCGGCATGCGCTCGCTCGCGGAGATGCGGATGTAGCGACGGAGCTGCGCCTCGAAGCGATAGCGGCGGCGACAGTAGTCGCAGTCTTCGAGATGGCCTTCCGCGATGAGCACCTCTTCGCTCGTCAGGTCACGGTCGAGGTAGCCCTGGAGCAGCTCCTCGCATTTTTCGCAGTCGGGGTCGTGGGTCATGTGAGGCTCTCCTCCGCCAGCGTCTTCTTCAGGATACGACGCCCACGATGCAGGCGCGACATGACGGTGCCGATCGGGACGTCGAGGATCTGGGCCGCGTCGGCATAGCTGAAGTCACCGAGATCGACGAGGACGACGACGTCGCGGAAATCGTGCGGGAGCGATGCAAGCGCATCGACGACGCCACCCTGTGAGAGCCGCTCGACCACACGCTCCTGGTCGAGCGCCTGCTCGCCGTCGACCGCGGCGAGCTTGTTCGCGAGGAAGTAGTCGCTCTCCTCGAGCGGTTGCTGATCAGGCGTCCGCTGGATCTTGCGCCCGCGGTCGGTGTTCAGGTTCGTCAGGATCCGCAGCATCCAGGCGCGCATGTTCGTCCCGGGAGTGAACGACTTCCAGCTCCGGAAAGCGCGTGCATAGGTGTCCTGAACCAACTCTTCGGCCTCCTCTCGCGTGCCGACCATTCGGCGCGCGACCCGGTAGACCTGGTCGGCGAGCTCGAGCGCTTCCTCCTCGAAGCGGACGCGCTCCCGGGCTTCAGTGGCTGCCCGCCGTCCGGCGTCCCCTTCTTGTTCGGCTGCGCCGGAGTCACTCACCCGGCCACCCTAACAATCGGTCGTACGGGGCTGAGAACGCCCCGGAGCCCGTGGCTATTCCCCGTTCAGACCTGTTGGAGCTCGGGAAAGCCGCCCCGCGAGAGCGTCTCGACGATGGCTTCGCGGGTCGTCTGCTCGTCGTCCCACGAGAGCGCGACCAGGCCCATCAGGTTCGCGTTCGCGGCCTCGATCCCCTCGTGTGCCCGCAGGGTCCCGGCGAGGCGTCCGACGCAGCGCTCGCAGCGCACGCCGCTCACCTGAATCGTGTCGCTGACCGTCGCCATCTAGACCGATCCTAGCGAGAGCTCGACGTCGGCCTGCTCGATCAGCAGCGGGTCATGCGTCGCGCAGATGACGGTCGTTCCGAAGGCTCCGCGCAACCTCGGCGAGAAGGGTGCCGAGCGCCAGAGAGTTGGCCGCATCGAGCCGGGACGTCGGCTCGTCGGCGATGATCGCGAGCGGCCTCGCGGCGAGGGCGCGGGCGAGTGCCGCCCGCTCGCGCTGGCCCGCCGAGAGCTCGGCCACCGGTCGCTCGGCATGCTCCTCCAGGCCGACCGCAGCGATCGCCTCCATCGCGGCCCCTGTCGGCAGCCCGCGCAGCTCGAGCGCGATCTCTGCGTTCTCACGTGCGCCCAGGAACGGCACGAGGCCGACCGTCTGGCCGACGAAAGCGACCGACCGCCGTCGCAGCTCGGCACGTCCTGTGCGGTCGAGGCTCGTCAGCGACACGCCGTCGACGAGCACCTCGCCCTCGTCAGGAAGGTCGAGCCCGGCGAGGAGGTGGAGCAGCGTCGTCTTCCCGGACCCCGACGGCCCCGTGATTGCCGTGACCGTCCCGGCGGCAAAGGCCGCGTCGAGCCCCTCGATCGGCGCGATCTCGCCGAAGCGCCGCGTCACCCCGCTGCGCCACGATCGTTTGTGTTCCTGTAACACGATCTCCCTCGGAACGGCCTGGTTGAGCGGTCGGACTTTGTGTTACAGGATCACTAGGCGCTTCCTCGCCCGACCGGGACACGACGAGATCTGCGTCCGCGGAGATGGGCCGTGGCGTGCCGGGCGATTCCGGCCGAGCGAAGCAGGTCCTCCGGGAGACGAAGCCAGCCGCCCCGGCCGACGACGATCGCCCCGTCGGCGCTCCCCGCGACGCGCTCGTCGCTGACACGTCCGTCGCGGACGTGGACGACGCGGTCCGCCCGGTCCGCCGAAGCCGGATCGTGGCTGACGACGAGCGCCGTCCCTCCCTCCTCGCGCGTCAGCTCTGCGATCAAGTCGAGCACCTCGCGCGCGGTGGCCGCGTCGAGCTCACCCGTCGGCTCGTCCGCGATCAACAGGTGTGGGCGGCGTGCGAGCGCCGCACAGAGAGCGATGCGCTGCTGCTCGCCGCCGGAAAGCTCGCGGGGGTGTGCGTCGCGGCGGTCAGCCAACCCGACACGGGACAGCAGCTCGTCCGCACGGGCGTCGCGTCGGGAACGCGGCTCGCCGGCGAGGCCGAGCTGCACGCCGACGAGCTCGCGCGCCGTCAGCTCACCTGCGAGCGCGCGCCAGTAGTGCTGGTCGGCGTAGCCGATCGAGCGTGAGCGAAAGCCGGCAGCCTGCCAGCGACCGAGCATGGAGACATCCGTTCCGGCGACGGTCACGGAGCCGGCAGACGGCCGGTCGAAGCCTGCGACGATCCGCAGCAGCGTCGACTTGCCCGAGCCGCTCGGACCGAGGACGACGCACAGCTCGCCCTGCTGCACGGTCATCGTCAGCCCCTGCAGAGCAGCGACGCCACCTTCCGCCGAGCCGTACACGCGGAAGACATCCCGGATCTCGACGAGTGCGCTCACTCCATTGTCTCCACGCGCCCCGGCACAGCCGCGGTGAATGCGCGCCGCGTGACCCCGAGAACGAGCGCCGCGGCGATCACGACGTAGATCGCCGCCGCACCGAGAATGGCGAGAACGTCGACCGCGAGCACGAGCGGCGGCTCGGCCGCAGTGGCGCGCGCCGTGAGACCGACGAGATCGGTGACCACGGCAGCGAGAGCGACCCCGGTGAGCGCACCGGCGACCAGACCGGCGACGGCGACGGACGCCGCCCGCAGCCGCACGATCCGGCGCAACAGCGAGGGCGAGGCGCCCTGCGCCTCGAGGTCGAAGAGCTCGCCCCGCTCGTCGCGCAGATCGCCGACCACCGTCAACAGGATCCCGGCGAGCGCAAGCAGGAGAGCAACGCCCGCAGCGACGGCGAGCGCGATCAGGGTCCCGTGGGCGATCGGGTCGCGCCTCGCATCGGCCTCGAGCGCCTGACGCGACTCGATCGCGAGCACCTGGAACGGCTTCGCGGCCAGGGCATGACCGACCGCCGCACGCGTCGTTCGGATCACGCAGGCCCAGCCACACCTCGTTCACGCGGGCCGCGCCCGGCCGCGCGAGGTTGACGGCCGCCGACAGTGCGGCGCCGTCACCGACCACCGCCTGGCCCTCGACGCCCGGGAATCGCCGCACCGTCCCGACGACGCGCACCGGGACGCGCTCGCCCCCGATCTGCAAGGGGAGCACGCCGCTCGAGTCCGCGGCCGCTGCGAGCCTTGGTGTCGCGAGCACGGGGACCGGTCCGTCGTCGTACGGCTGGCGCGGGCGGATCCGCGTCGCGACCGTGTTCGTGAGCGTGTAGTCGACTCTTGCTCCCGTCGATCCGGGCGCCGCCGACGCCGATCCAGCCGTCGAGCGCGCCGGGCACGTCCGGGAGGGCGATCACGACCGAGCCTTTCAGCGCCTTGCCCGCGTCGGCGCCGCGCTCCACGAGCCGCGTGTTCGGCTCGATCGCGATCCCGGCGAGGCGCCCGCCCCGTGCCTCCGGCGGGATGGGCCCGTTCGCCTCGACGCGGACGAACCGCCCGTTCGGAGCCTCGATCTCCGCGAAGAGACGAACCTTGCTGCTCGTCGCGGCGAACCGAAGCCGCTTCAGGTCGGACGGAAGCCGTACCCCCTTCAGCGGCCTGGCCGCGTCGATTCGTTGCACGAGCTCCTGCCGGGACACAGATGCGTCGGAGTCACGCCAGCCGTGCAGCTGCGGCAGCGTCGCCGGCGGAAGCCCGAGCAGCGTGATCCCGCTCTCCCCTTCGAGCCGGGCAACGCTCCCGGTCACGCGGAGCACGGGCGCGACCTCCACTCCGAGCTCGGTCGAAGCGGTCGAGTGACGCCGCATCCTGGACGGGGATCAGCCGCCGCAGATCCTCGCGGACGACGTAATCGAGCGGGACGCGCTGAGCCGCCTGATCGCGCTCGCCGCGCGCCAGTGTCGCTCGATAGCTCTCCGCGAAGAGCGCGAGCCCGAAGGAGACGACGAGAAACGCCGTCGCGACGACCGCGTAGCCCGGATTGCGCGAGAGCGAGAGAGACGCGAGCCGCACGCCGAGCGAACGGCCGCGCGACAGCCGCTCGACCAGCCGCAGCGCAGGTCGCAACGCACGGCCGACGAGAACCGCCGCTGCGAAGGTCACCAGCGCCGGCAGGAGCAGGACGAGATCTCCTTCGTCGTCGCCACGCCACAGCTCGAGCAGCACCAGCAAGACCGCGGCGAGCGCCGCCGCATCGACGAGCGAGAAGCGGACGGGCGCGACGCGGGACGAGCGGGAGGCGACGGCCGCCACGAGAACAGCGGTCGCAGCGGCCACAACCAGCAGCGCGAGCCCGAGTCCCTGGGCCGAGAATGCGCTCCGGGACAGGATCTCGCCGACAGGCGCGCCGGCTCTGTGCGCCACGAACGCCCCGCCGAGGGCGCCGACCGCGACTCCGACGACCGTGCCCGCGAGAGCAAGCGCCGACGACTCCGCAACGGTCAGGAGCGCGAGCTGCCAGCCGCGGGCGCCGTACCAGGCGAGCCGCCGGCGGGCGGCAGCGAGATCGGTGCGCAGCGTCATCGCCGCCAGGAGTGCGAACGCGAACAGCAGCGCGGCCGCCTCGCCTCCGACAATGCCGAGCCGGCGCCCTGCCGCCCGGCTGGTGGCCTGAGCCTCCCGCAGCTCCTCGACCGGCGCCACCAGATCGAAGCTCGACGTCACGGCCTGGAGCTCCGAGCGCGCACGCGCGACGCTGTCGGCGAGATCGTCGACCTCCCACAACCGAGGCCGCCCCGCTTCGAGCGGAGTCACCCAGGCATAGCTGCGGTAGGAGGACATCGAGAGCTGGAGCGCCGGCGAGGACCTCGCACTCCCTCCGCGAGGAAGAGAGGCGGCGGAGCGGGACGGTGATAGCGCGCCGCGCGAGCGAAGGCAGGACTGACCTCGGCCGCGTCGAGCGCGTTGTCGGTCGGCGCGAGGAAGTCGCCGAACAGGAGCCTGCTCTTCAGGGCGGCGGTGCCGACCTCGACCAGCTTCAGCCCTTCCGGCTCGGGCAGTCGTCCGCCTGCACCACGCAGGCGGAGCACCTCGCAGCGCTCCGGCCGGCACTCCGCCGGCAGGCGTCCAGAGCGGAGGATCACCTGCGTCCCGAGCCCTTCGACGCCCCCGAGACCCGCGAACGTGCCTCCGATCGTGCTTTCGCGGAAGAGGACGAGTGCGCGTGCGTCGGCGGCGACCACGTGTCTGAGCGCCGCGCGGGCCTGGCGGTCGAGAACAGGCTGCGGCTCGTCGCTCTGGCCGGGGACGCCGAACCAGACCGCCCGCACCGACCGCGAGCCGTCCGGGATCCGCTCGACAGCCTGAGCGACAGCCCGATCCTGGGCGACGAGGGCGCCGGCACGGCCGCCGACGACAACGGACGGCACCGGCAGCGATGCCCAGGACGACGAGGACGACCGGCCCGCTCCAGCTTGCTCAGCCGCGCACGGACCAGCCGGAGCGGGTAGAGCACCGAGCGGAGCAGGGTCATGCCGCCGTCCGCTCCACGAGCTCGGCCACAACCGCCTCCAGCCCGTCGCGACGACCGGTCTCGAGCTGGCGGAGCGCCTCCGGCGGCCGGCGGAGCTCCTCGACGAGATCCCAGGTCCCGAGCTCGCGCGCTGCCGGCTCGACCAGCGTCAGGAGCTCCGCAGTCCGCGCCTCCCCACGCCGAGCCGCGGCCGCCCGCCGCGAGGGATACGAGTCCCGTTCCCCCTCGGCCGGTGCGGGAGCGGCGACGCAGAGCGCCTGGATCAAGGCGGCGAGCGCCGCCGAACGAACGACCTCCGTGGGCTGGTCGGGGATCCGGACCTCGAGCGTGCCGAGACGCGGGTGCGGGCGGGCGTCCCACCAGCTGCGCGTGTAGTCCTTGCCGGTCGCGTCGATGTAGGTCTGCCAGTCCTCGGGCGAGGCGAAGTACGGCGGCTGTGCGCCACGCGGCAGCTCGCCC
Source organism: uncultured Gaiellaceae bacterium (assembly GCA_963763755.1). Lineage (GTDB taxonomy): Bacteria > Actinomycetota > Thermoleophilia > Gaiellales > Gaiellaceae > Gaiellasilicea. Next base: position 363,808 of record CAVXQE010000006.1, on the reverse strand, counting down.
AACCGGGCCGCGCGGGCCGAGAGCGAACCCGATTCCACACCCTGGACGTACGGCGAGTTGAGCGAGAGGGCGAGAACGTCCGGCAGCCACGGAACGATCGCCGCGAGCGTCCGCAGGCACGCCTCGAAGCTCTCCATGCCGACGTGCACATGGAGGCCGCACACGAGCTGGCGACGGAGCTTCGGACCGAGCTCCTCGAGCATTTTCAGGTAGCGCGGCTCCGCCACGATCTGCTGCTCCTCGGCCCGTGAGAACGGGTGCGACCCCGCCCCGGCGACCGCGAGGCCCTCGCGCGCGGCTGCCTCGCGCACGTGACGCCGCAAGCGGACGAGCTCGGCGAGAGCCTCCGCAGCCGACTCACAGACCGGCGTGTTCGTCTCGATCAGGCACGAGAAGAGCTCGGTCTTCAGCCCCTCGGGGCCGAGCAGCTTCTCGACCCCTGGCGCCAGCGCGAGCGTCTCGGGATCGACGAGCTGCAACTCCTCTTCGACGCCGATCGTCAGCGCACGTCCGAAATTACTTTCCACGCACTGCGTGGACCGGACGTCCGGCCGCCTCCCAGGCGTAATACGAAGCGCTCGGGCCAAAGCCGCGCTCGTACGGAACGATGCGCGGATTGCGGCCGACCTCCATCGCGCGTTGCGCATGCCAGAGCAGGTTCGGGTCGTCGCTCTCCTGCCAGACGAGCACCAGATGCGCCGCTGTCATGAAGACCGCGACGAACGTGCAACCGCTTGCCGGACACGGAAACGGGTCGGTCCGGACGCAGAACCAGCCGGAATGGTCGTCCTCGGCCTCGTCGGCCCAGAGCTCCTCCTCCTCGAGCAGCTCGTCCTCGACGACCAGCGACAGGTGCCTCGTTTCGTGTTCTTCCACCCCGGAAGGTTAGACGGATGGGGGTGGCGGCGGTCCATTGATAGGACCACGATGGAGATATGAGCGAGCGGGACGTCGCGATCGTGCTCTCCGGTGGGGGGATGAACGGCGTGCTGCTCGAGCTCGGCTTCCTGCAAGCGCCTCCGCGTCAGTTCCCTGTGGCCTCGGATCGGGCGAATCTACGGCACTTCCGCGGGAGCACTGACCGGGACGATGGCGGCGCTCGACCTGCTGGACGAGCTCGAGGAGTTCGTGCTCGAGCTTCCAGCCCGGCGACCTCTTCCGGCCGCAGAGCCTCTGGCGGCTCCCGCTGAACGGCCTGCACGAGTACGCGCTCCCGGCGACCGTCGCGGAGCGCTTGCTCGATCCGCTGGAACTGGGCGAGCGACTGTGCCAAGGCACCGGTGGAGGTCGTGATCTTCGCCACCGACGTCTCGGACGAGGACGATCCGGAGCGCACCCACTCGTACGAGCTCGCGTACTCGTCGCACGAGACGCCGCCCGAGGTTCTCGCGCAGGCGTTGCTCGCGTCGGCGGCGATCAGCGCTCTCGTCCTGCCGCTCACGGTCGGGGACCGGATCGCCACCGACGGCGGCTGGGTCCGCAACTTCCCGCTCGGGGCGGCTCTCGATCATCCGGACGTGAATCTGGTCGTTGCGTTCCGGTACGTCCCCCGCTACCCGCACATCGGCAGCGCCTCGCTGGCGAGGGTTCGGCGGCGCCTGAACCGCTTCCGGGCCGTCCCGCCCGTCCGGGCCTTCATCGCCGAGCTCGACGAGGCCGAGGCGCGGGAGCTCCGCGGGGAGCCGGTGCATCTCGGTGACATGCTCATCCGTCTGATGCGGGTCGCGATCCAGCGCAACACCGCACTCGAGGAGCGCCTCGCCGACGAGCGCGACGCGGCAATCCGGGAGCTGGAAGCCCTCCGCAGCGACGTCACCCGCATCGTGGCCGAGCACGCTCGGCCGGGTCGTCGCAACCGGGCAGCACGTGCCGTCGAGGATCGCTTCGCGCGGACCGCGCTGCCGAGACTGCGTTCCGCGAATCACAGTGCGTGGATCGGGCGGCGCCGAGAGCCTCGACGCGGGCTTCCGCAGCCACCGTGAGTGGTCCGAGGAGGCGAAGCGCGCCCTGATCGCCCGCGGTTACGCGGCAGCCGACGCCGAGCTCGCGGCCCACGGCCTCGACCTGATGGAGCGCGCCGTCTAGCCCTGCGGCTGGGCGGGCTGGCGCCCGAGCTTGACGTCGACGGTCATCGACTTCGAGCCGCGATAGAGCTGGAGCTTCACGGTCTCGCCCGGCTTGTGGTCGGCCAGCACGTCGCGAAGCTGCTCCAGCGATGCGACACGCTTGCCGCCGACGGCGACGATCAGATCGCCTCCGAGCGTGTAGCTCTCACCGGCGACGACGGTCGTGTCCGTCCCCGCCTTCAGTCCGGCCTTGGCCGCGGCCGTGCCTTCGCCGACCGTCTCGACGAGCACGCCGGCGTCCACGGGAAGCCGGAAGACCCGGGCCAGCTCCTCGGTGACGGTGCTGCCGCTGATGCCGAGAAACGCGCGGTCGACCTTGCCCGTCGAGACGAGCTGGGCGACGGCCGCCTTGACCGTGTTCGACGGCACCGCGAAGCCGATGCCGACATTGCCGTTGGCGCCCTGCGCGGTAGAGATCTGAGAGTTGACCCCGATCACCTGCGCGCGTTCGTTCAGCAGCGGACCGCCTGAGTTACCAGGGTTGATCGGTGCGTCGGTCTGGATCACGTGATCGATCGGATAGCCGTTCGGCGCGGTGATCGTGCGCTCCTGAACGGCGCTGACGATCCCCGCGGTCGCGGTGCGCGCGAGCCCGAATGGGTTGCCGATCGCGACGACGGGATCCCCGACCTGCACGGCGCCCGAGTCGCCGAACTCGAGCGGGGTCAGACCCCGAGGGCTCGCGTCGACGCGGAGCACGGCGATGTCGGTGGAGGGGTCGCTGCCGACGAGCGTCGCCCGCATCGTGTCGCGGTTCGAGAAGCTGACCTCGATCTGGTCGGCACCCTCGATCACGTGGTAGTTCGTGACGATGTGGCCGGCCTTGTCGATGACGAAGCCCGAGCCCAGCGCCTGCTGCGGCTCCGCGGGCGACTGACCGGGCGAGACCGGGGAGCTGGAGGGATTGTCCGCGCTGCCCGAGGTCGAGGTGATCTGGACGACACCCGGCGCTGCGTGCGAGTAGATCTCGCGGACCGAAAACCCGTGGTTCTCGGCGACCGGAGCAGCGGCAGCCGGGGAAGGCGAGGTCCTGACGAGGGTGGTCGTGCCGCCGCCCAGGTCGCCCATGAGCGCGACGCCGCTGAGCGCGACCAGGCCGCCGAGGACGGCAACGGCGACGAGGGCGGCGGTGCGGGAGAGGTTGGCGCGCGCGTTCACGGCCATCGTTGTAGCCGCGAGGTCTTAACGCGCGGTGTGGGGAGCGTTAAGTATCGGTTGCGATCGACAAAGCGGTTGCCCGCCTAGGCGACTGCGGCCGTCTTCTCGCCCGCCTCGCGGTCCGGGCCCAGCGCCTCGTCGAGCTTGGCCTGCAGCTCACCGCTCTCGTAGAGCTCCTCGACGATGTCCGCGCCCCCGACGAGCTCGCCCTTGATGAAGACCTGCGGGATGGTCGGCCAGCCCGAGAGCGCCGAGAGCTCCTGGCGGATCTGCGGGTCGGGCAGAACGTCGACGGTCGTGACCGGCGCGCCCGCGGCGCGAAGTGCCCGCAGCGCGCGGTCCGAGTTGCCGCACATGACGAGCTGGGGCGTGCCTTTCATGAACAGGCTCACCGGCTCGTTCTCGATGATCTCCTTGATCGTGTTCCTTCAGCTCGCTCATGTCGTCGTTCCTCTCGTCTTGATTCGCAGTTCGTGGATCGACCCGTCGCCGAGCGGCGCAGCGAGCGCCTCGTAGACGAGCCGGTGCTGCTCGACGAGCGAGAGCCCGTCGAAGCGGCCACTCGTGACCGTCACCTGGAAATGATCGCCCCCGCCGGTTCGGTCCTCGACCGCGAGCTCGCGCGCATCGGGGAACGAGGTGCGCAGGAGCGATTCGAGCGTGCCGGTGAGAGCCATGTGATCATCGTAGCCGTGGCGCGCCGCGGCTCCTTCCTCCTCTCCCTGCCGGAACGAGCCATTCGCGCGGTCGCAGCCGGGCTCGGCGGGGCCGTGCACGAGACGGCGGAGGTCGTGCTGCCGCGACTCGCACGTCGCTCGCGGCTCTACGAGGCGACGGCGAAGAACCTGCTTCGGATCGTGATCGAGCTCGTCGGCGCCGTCGAGCGCGACACGCCGGCCGGCCAGCCCGAGCCCGGCGAGCTGCTCAAGCGTAAGACGGCCGGCAACGCCATGGAGCTCAGCTCGATCGCCGCCTTCGGCTTCTCACCGCTCTGGCTGCTCGCCGCCGCCTCGGACATCTCGCATGGTTCGCGCGTCTATCTCGACGTGCTCGTCGCCGAGCTGAAGCGTGCCGGCGTGGTGTCGGAGGGAGCGGAGCTCGCGTCGATCGACGATCTCTTGAGCGCGCTCGAGGGCGCTTCGGGTACGACTGCCCGGCTCGTCGACCTGCCGCCGCTCGAGCTTGCCGGGCTCCGTGCCTCGTTCTCCGAGCTGCGCTCGAGCGCTTCCGAGCTGCCGAGCCCGAAGCAGCTCGCCGCTCTCTACGCGGGGCTCTGGCGCACGGCCGCGCGCGAGCAACGGTCGTTGCTCGAGGTGTCGGCCGGCATGGGCCTCGCCTTTTTCGTCTCCGCCCGCCACGTCGGCAGCGAGCACGTCGTCGTGCCCTACCGGGAGGACTGGAAGCCGCTTCGAGCTGAGGGCTTTGCAGCGTATGCGCGCCGCATCTCCGGGCCCTACCGAGCCGCGATGACAGGCCACTTCGATCCAAAGCGAGAGACCTGGACCGAGCGCGCAATGAACCGCGGTCGCCGCTGAGGAGTACTTTCTCTGTGTGAAGCGGCTCCTGGTCGGGCTTGCGATGGTCGCAGCGTTCGGCTCGGCCGCTCCCGCCGAGGCGTCGACGCCGATGCCGTGGTGCGGCATCGGAGCGAGCGACGCCGATCGCCTGCCGGACGCAACGTCCGGCTTCGCGATCCACGTCGCGTACGTGCGTCCTCCCGGCGGGGTCGATCGCCTGGCGGAGTGGGCGCCACGGATCGTCGGCGACACCGCAGCGATCGACGCGTGGTGGCGTTCGCAGGACCCGACGCGCTCGCCGCGATTCGACCTCTACCCATTCGCCTGCGCGAGCCCGTTCGGACAACTCGACATCTCCAACGTGACGCTCACGCAGGATGCTGGACAGATCGACTCCGCGTTCACGACGATCCGCTTCCTGCTCGCCCAGCACGGATTCATCCAGCCCGAGAAGACCTACCTCGTCTACTACGACGGCCCCGTGCAGCAACAGGCGCCCGATTTCGAGGTCTGCGGCGTCGGCGACACCCCGTCGGGGGGACTGCCCGGCATCGCAATCGTCTTCCTCCAGGCCTGCGAGGCGGAGGGGAGCACGCTTCGTCCCATCGTCGCCGTGCACGAGCTCGTGCACACCTTCGACGCCGTCTCGGGCTCCGCGCCGCACCACTGCAGCGACGGGCACGTGTGCGATGTCGCGAACGACCTGCTGAACGCCTCCCTCTCCGGCGCCGAGCTCGAGACGCACGTCCTCGACGGCGGGCACGACGACTACTACGGGCACAGCGGCACGTGGCCCGACGTCCAGGACTCCCTGTTCCTCGAGCGCCTCGACTCGCCCGACCACGCCGCTCCCTCCCTGCCGGCGAGCCTCACCGCGACCGACGGTGCCGCGCCGGGAAACGTGCGGATCTCCTGGCGACCGTCCACCGACGACGTGGGGCCGATCGCCTATCGCGTCTATCAGGACGATCGCTTCATCTCCTCGACGACGTCGACCTCCGCGATCATCGGCATCGCCGAGAGCCACACGAGCTCGTACACGGTTCGCGCATCCGACTCCGTCGGGCACCTGAGCCAGCCGCTGACGATCCGCTTCCGCCTCGGCCTCGGCGTCGTCGACGCACGGGGGAAGCTCGTTCGCGACACGGTCCGGCCGCCGCCGGTCGGCCGGGTGTCGGTGCGACGCGCGGCCAAGACCGTCCGTCTCTCCTGGGTACCGCCACGGGACCCTGGTGGCCTCCGCGGCTATCGGATCAAGATCGGGTCGCGGATCCTCACGGTGACGAAGCCGGCCGTGACGCTGAACCGCGCGACGCTGCGCACCGCCGTCTCCCTGGCGGCGGTCGACCGCGCCGGCAACATCGGCCGGATCACAACGGTCCCGCTCCGGCGACTGCGCTGATTGGCCGAGACGGCCGCTGCCGGCGCCTCTTTGATTGAATCGAGGCATGGCCACCGACGAGTTCTCCTCTCGCTCCACTCTCTCGGTCGGCGATCGCAAGCTCGAGATCCACCGGCTCGACGCGCTCCAGGAGCAATGGGATGTCGCACGCCTCCCCTACACGCTGCGCATCCTGCTCGAGAACGTGCTTCGGACCGGCGACCGCTCGGATGTCGAAGCCGTGGCCGGGTGGGTCGCAACAGACGAGCCGAACCGCGAGATCTCGTTCGCGCCGGCCCGCGTCCTGCTCCAGGACTTCACCGGCGTCCCGGCCGTCGTCGACCTCGCCGCGATGCGCGACGCGATGGCCGACCTGGGCGGCGAGCCGGAGCAGATCAACCCGCTGATTCCGGTCGAGCTCGTGATCGACCACTCGGTCCAGGTCGACGTCTTCGGCTCGCGCAGCGCGTTCGTCCGCAACGTGGAATTCGAGTTCGAGCGGAACCGCGAGCGTTACGCCTTCCTCCGCTGGGGCCAGAAAGGCTTCCGGGACTTCAAGGTCGTGCCGCCCGGGACCGGGATCGTGCACCAGGTGAACCTCGAGTTCCTCGCGCGCGTCGTCGAGGAGCGAGACGGCTGGGCTTTCCCCGACACGCTCGTCGGCACCGACTCGCACACGACGATGGTGAACGGGCTCGGCGTGCTGGGTTGGGGCGTCGGCGGGATCGAGGCCGAGGCCGCGAAGCTCGGCGAGCCGCTCTCGATGCTCGTTCCGCAGGTCGTCGGCTTCAAGCTGACCGGCCAGCTTCCGGAGGGCGCAACGGCGACCGATCTCGTCCTGACCGTGACCCAGATCCTGCGCCAGGCGGGAGTGGTCGGGAAGTTCGTCGAGTACTTCGGGGCTGGGCTCGACGGGCTGCCTCTGGCCGATCGGGCGACGATCGGGAACATGTCGCCCGAGTACGGCGCGACCTGCGGCTTCTTCCCCGTCGACGACCTGACGCTGAGCTACCTGCGCCTCACCGGGCGCAGCGAGGAACGGCTGGCGCTCGTCGAGGCGTATTGCAAGGAGAACATGCTCTGGCACGACCCGAGCGAAGAGCCGACCTACTCGCAGGTGGTGGAGCTCGACCTCTCGACCGTCGAGCCGTCGCTGGCCGGCCCGCGACGGCCACAGGATCGCGTGCCCCTCACGCACGCCAAGACCGCGTTTCTCGACTCACTCGGCACATTCGGCGTCGTCGACCCGATGAAGAACGGGAGCCACGACCAGGCCGTCGCAGACACCTTCCCGGCGAGCGATCCGACGACCGAGCAGGCGCCGGGCGGAGCACCCGAGCCGGTTCCCGACGCGACACCCATCGCCGTCGTCGGCCCCGGCCGCAAGAGCGTGCCGGTCAAGGACACCGACTACGCGCTCGAGCACGGCAGAGTCGTGATCGCCGCGATCACGTCGTGCACCAACACCTCCAACCCCCAGGTGATGGTCGGCGCCGGCCTGCTGGCGAAGAAGGCGATCGAGCGCGGCCTGAGCAGCAAGCCCTGGGTCAAGACGAGCCTGGCGCCCGGGTCGAAGGTCGTGACGGAGTACTACGACCGCGCGGGCCTGACGGACTATCTCGAGCAGCTCGGCTTCCACACGGTCGGCTACGGCTGCACCACCTGCATCGGAAACTCCGGGCCGTTGCCGGAGGAGATCTCGGTCGCTGTCGAGGAGGGCGACCTCGTCGTCTGCTCCGTTCTCTCCGGCAACCGCAACTTCGAGGCCCGGATTCACCCCGAGGTGAAGGCCAACTACCTCGCCTCGCCGCCGCTCGTGGTCGCGTACGCACTCGCCGGCCGGATGGACATCGACCTGCTCGAGGAGCCGCTGGGCGAGGACCAGGACGGGAACGAGGTCTATCTCCGCGACATCTGGCCGACCTCCAAGGAGATCACGGACACGATCGCGAGCTCGGTTCACGGCGACATGTTCCGCTCGACCTATGCCGACGTCTTCACCGGCGACGAGCAGTGGCGCAGCCTGCCGGTGCCGGAGGGCGAGCGCTTCGCCTGGGAGCCCGATTCGACCTACGTCCGCCAGCCGCCGTACTTCGAGGGCATGTCGCTGGAGATCGGCGCGGTCGAGGACATCGCCGGCGCTCGTTGCCTCGTGATGCTCGGCGACTCGGTCACGACCGACCACATCTCGCCGGCGGGCGCGATCAAGCTCGAATCGCCCGCAGGCGAGTACCTGCGCGAGCATGGGGTCGAGCGCAAGGACTTCAACTCCTACGGCTCGCGCCGAGGCAACCACGAGGTGATGGTGCGCGGGACGTTCGCGAACGTGCGCCTGCGCAACCTGCTCGTCCCCGGCTCGGAGGGGACGTGGACGGTGCATCTGCCCGCCGGCGAGGAGATGACGATCTTCGCAGCGTCCCAGCGCTACCTGGCCGAAGGGACGCCGCTGATCGTGATCGCGGGCAAGGAGTACGGCTCCGGCTCGTCCCGCGACTGGGCGGCGAAGGGACCGAAGCTCCTGGGCGTCCGGGCGGTGATCGCCGAGAGCTACGAGCGCATCCACCGCTCGAACCTCTTGATGATGGGAATCCTGCCCCTCCAGTTCGAGGCAGGAGAGACACCGGAGACGCTCGGGCTCACCGGCCGCGAAGCGTTCGCGATCGAGGGGGTCGAGAACGGCGAGGCTGACGAGGTGACGGTCCGCGCCGACGACAAGACCTTCACGGCGCGTGTGCGGCTCGACACGCCGCGCGAGCGCGACTACCTGCGTCACGGCGGCATTCTTCCCTTCGTGTTGCGCCGCCTGCTCGCAGCCTGAGTCTCTAGAGTGCGTCGTCCGGGGTGCCGCACGCGCGGCTGAGATCACACCCGCAGAACCTGATCCGGGTCATGCCGGCGAAGGGAGGAGCGAGAGACAGTGGAGAGGACGCCCGCCTGGGGAATCGAACCGGTGCCCGAGCGCCTGCGGGTGCTCGGGCTCCTCGACAACGCTCTTCTCTGGGGCAACCTCGGCGTGTCGCTGCTCGTGCTCGTGGCCGGCACGTATCTCGTGCCTGCGCTGTCGCTGCCCGAGGCCGTCGTTGCCATCGTGCTGGGCAGCCTGATCGGAAACGCGATGCTCGGCGTCGCCGGGCTGATCGGAGCGGATGGGCGTGTGCCGGCGATGGTTCTGATGCGCGCGCCGCTCGGCCGCCGCGGCTCCTGGGGGCCAACGGTGATCAACGCGGCACAGTGCGTGGGCTGGTCGATCTTCGAGCTCCTGATCATCGCGACCGCCGTCGCGGCGCTGTCCGACGAGGTGCTCGGATTCCGCGCGCAGTGGCTGTGGACGCTGCTCTTCGGCGGGATCGCACTCGCGCTCGGACTGCTCGGGCCGATCGACTTCGTCCGCAAGTTCGTGCGCAAGTTCGCGGTCTGGGCGGTGCTCGCCTCGCTGCTCTACCTGACCTGGTGGGCGCTCGACGGCGCCGGGCTCGACGGCCTCTGGGAACGAGACGGCGAGGGCGGGTCGTCAGTGCTCCAGGGCGTCGATCTGGTGGTCGCGATCACCGTCTCGTGGATCCCACTTGCCGCCGACTACACCCGCTTCAGCCGCACGCGCGCCGGCGCCTTCCTGGGTTCGGGCGGGGGTTACCTCGTGGCGAGCATCTGGCTCTGGCTGCTGGGAGCGATCCTCTTCTTCTCGCGTGACATCACCGATCCGGCGGCGCTCCCCGTTGCAGTCGCGGCCGGTGGGGTCGCCGCGATCCTCGCGCTCCTCGCCGTCACCGTCGACGAGACCGACGAAGCCTTCGCGAACATCTACTCGACCGCGGTCTCGATCCAGAACCTCGCGCCGCGGCTCCCGCAGCGCGGGCTCGTGGTCGCGGTCTCTGTCGTGGCAACTCTCGGCGCGCTCACGATCGACCTCCTCTCCTACCAGACCTTCCTGCTCCTCCTCGGCTCGTTCTTCGTCCCGCTCTTCGGCGTCCTGCTCGCGGACTGGCTCGCCGCCGGCTCGCACTACAGCGAGCAGGACGTCTTCGGAGGCCCGGCGGTGAGGCCCGGCATGATCGGCGCCTGGATCGCCGGCTTTGCCGCCTATCAGTGGCTGTATCCGACCGGGCCGCACTGGTGGGTCGACCTCGTCGAGAAGCTCGATCCGCCGGACTGGGGCATCGGGGCGTCGCTCCCCAGCTTCGCCGTCTCCCTCGCGCTTGGGCTCGTCATCGCGACGCTCGGCAAGCGGCGGTTCTAGAGGATCTACAGTAGGCCGCCGATGGGCGGCATTGCAGTGATCGGAAATCTCGCGCGCGACACGATCGACGGGGGCGTCCCCCGGGTCGGGGGCGCGCCGTACCACGCCGCCCGGGGACTGCGGTTGCTGGGCGGAGGTTCGCGCATCATCGCCCGCTGCGCCGAAGCCGATCGGCGCACGCTCGTGCCGCCCCTCTCGGCGCTCGGTGTCCCCGTCACGTGGCTTCCCGCGCCGCGCACGACCGCCTTCGAGATCAGAAACGACGGCGAGGAGCGGGAGATGACCGTCGGCGACCCGGGCGCGCCCTGGACGGTCGACGATGCGCGGGCAGTCGGCCGTATGGCCTGGGTTCACCTGGGCGGACTGACCCGTGCCGACTTCCCGGCCGAGGTGCTCGCGGTGCTCGCCCGAGATCACAGGCTCGCTCTCGACGGACAGGCGCTCGTTCGCCGCGCCGAATCCGGCCCGCTGGTGCTCGACGACGACTTCGACCCGGAGGTCATCCGGCACCTGACCGCTCTGAAGCTGAACGAGGTGGAGCTCGAGGCGCTCGGCGGCGAGGAGCGTGTCCTCGCCCTCGGCGTGCCCGAGTTGCTGCTCACCGAGGCCTCCGCGGGCGCGGCCGTGATCGCGCGAGGCGTGCGCGAGCACGTGCACGCCAGGCGGATCGAGATCGACGACCCGACGGGAGCCGGCGATGCGTTCCTCGCGGCCTACACCTGGGCCCGAGCGTCCGGGCACCGGCCGCTCTCGGCGGCGCGGCAGGCCGTGACGACCGCGGCCCGCGTGCTCGAAATCGAGCTCGAGCGAGAGCCCGAGCAGATCGTGTGAGCGCCTGGGTGCGCACGGTCGACGGCGTCTTCGAAGTGGACGTCGAGGCCGAAGCCGTTCTCGGAGAGCTCGAGGTCGCGGTCGACCACGACCTCCTCGACGTGAACCTGCCGCGGCTGGTCGCCGCCTCGGCGGGAGGGTCGACTGTCGTGGCGCTCGTGGCCCGACGGCCACCGCTCCTCGTCTCGTGGGATGCCGGAGCGACCTGGCACGAATCCGGCGGCGGCCTGCCGCCGGGATTCGACGTCGCCGTCGACGCCACAGCGCCGGATCGCGTGCTCTACGCGGGGCGCAACCGGCTGTACCTCTCGACCGACGGCGCCCGCTTCTGGCGCTCGCTCGCGCCCGAGCTGCCCGACATCGAGGCCGTGGCCTGGTCTACGGAAGCTTGAACTCGCCTCGGGCGACGGTGACCGCGGAGCCGCCCACCTCGACCGACTCGATCGTCCCGTCGGAGCCGGCCGCCCGCGCATACAGCGTCGAGGGCCGTCCGATCTCGGTGCCCTGCTCGATCTCGATCTCCTCGCCCCAGGGCACCACGCCGTGACGGCCGAGGTGACAGGCGAGCGGACCCGCCGCAGAGCCGGTCGCGGCATCCTCCCCCACGCCGTCGAGCGGCGAGAACATCCGGGCCTTCCAGCTCGTCCCCGACCCCGCACACGCCAGCGCACCGACGAGATCGAGCTCGGCGAGCAAATTCATGTCCGGCTTCAGCCCGGCGACCTCGTCCTTCGAGGGGAGCACCACGTACGCGTGCCGGACGCCGTTGTCGTACACCTCGATCGGAAGCTCCGAGGCCGGGACGCCGAGCGCCGCAAGCAGCTCGTCCGCGCGCTCGTATGGCTGGACGCTCGGCACGGGTTGCGTCATCCGGCCGAAGACGATTCGCCCGGACTCGTCCCGCTCGAGCTCGACCGGGACGATGCCGTTCCCCGTTTCCAGCGCGATCACTCCCAGCTGCAGCGGCGCGCCGAGGACGAACGCAGTGCCGAGGCACGGGTGCCCGGCGAACGGGATCTCGTTGCGGGGCGTGAAGATGCGGATCCGAACGGTGCCGCCCTCGCGCGGCGGCAGAACGAACACCGACTCGGAGAAGCCGACCTCGAGCGCCAGCTCCTGCATCGTGAGCTCGTCGAGGTCGCGCGCGTCGGTGAAGACGGCGAGCTGGTTGCCCGCGAGCGGCCGGTCGGTGAAGACATCGGCGACGACGTAGCGAAACGAACGCATCGTTCGCAGACTACTGCGCCTCCTATGATCGGCACGTGGCCGACCAGCCGATCCTCGAGAGCCTCCGCGTCACGTCGCTCCTCGCCGGGCGCCTGCTCGAGCGCGAGCTCGCTGCACGGGGTGTGCCGGCCGAGCAGTTCGCACTCGTCGACGAGATCGGTCGTGCCGAGCCCGTGACGCCGAGCGAGCTCGCCCGCCGGACCGGGCAGCCGCCCACGACCCTGTCCGACCACCTCAATCGGCTCTCCCGGCGTGGGCTCGTGCGCCGCGAGCGCAATCCCGTCGACGGGCGCTCACGGCTGATCACCCTCACCGACGCCGGCAGCAGCCTGCGCGCTGCGGGGTCTCCAGCAGTGGAGCGGGCGGAGGCCCTCGTCGCCGCACGCCTGCGCACGCCGGTTCACGACGTCGACCGCGCCCTCGCCCATCTCGAGTTCGCCGCGCGCTCTGCTCTCGATCATCCGAATCCGTGATATCTACTCCGAATCCGTGCTAACTCGCCTCTATCTCGTTCGCCATGCGCATTCGGACCCCGGCGATCCCGATTCGCTGCGACCGCTGAGCGCACGCGGCAAGGAGCAGGCACGAGAACTGGGTGAGCTCCTCGCCGAAACCGCACCCACCGCCGTCTTCGCGAGCCCGCTCCTCCGCGCCCGCGAGACCGCGGCCGCGATCGCGAAAGCGACCGGCGTCGAGCTGCGCGTCGACGAACGGCTCGCACCTGGGGCCACGACCGAGGACGTCCTTGCAGCCGTCGAAGGCGCCGGCGCCACGGTCGTCGTCGTCGGCCACCAGCCGGACTGCTCGGAGATCGCACACGCGCTCGGCGCCGGGGACCGCGACTTCGCTCCCGCCGCATTCGCCGAGATCGAGCTTCCGTGACGGCGATCTCGGTCCGAGGACTGCGGAAGTCGTACGACGGCGTCGAGGCGGTTCGGGGGATCGACTTCGAGGTCGCCGCGGGCGAGGTCTTCGGCCTGCTGGGGCCGAACGGAGCCGGCAAGACGACGACCGTCGAGATCCTGGAGGGGTACCGGGAGCGGGACGCGGGCGCGGTGACGGTTCTCGGCTTCGACCCGGGACGCGCGGAACGACCGTTCCGGGAGCGAATCGGCGTCGTCCTGCAGCAGTCCGAGCTCTGGCCGGGGCTGACGGTCCACGAGATCCATCGCATCTTCGCCGGCTACTACGACCAGGCCCGCGACGTGGACGAGGTGATCGCGCTCGTCGGCCTCGCGGAGAAGCGCGACGCGCGCGTGAAGACGCTTTCGGGTGGGCAGAAGCGGCGCCTCGACCTCGGCGTCGCGCTCGTTGGCGACCCCGACCTGGTCTTCCTGGACGAGCCAACGACCGGTTTCGACCCGGCCGCCCGACGGAACGCCTGGGAGCTCGTGCGCTCGCTGCGAGCACTCGGCAAGACCGTGCTGCTGACGACGCACTATCTCGACGAGGCACAGCAGCTCGCCGACCGCGTCGCCGTCCTCGTGGCGGGAGAGATCGTTCAGATGGGCAAGCCGTCCGATCTCACGGGCGCCTCGGCCAAGGCGGAGATCCGCTACCGGCGCGACGGCGAGCTCGTCGTCGTCGAGACGGACGAGCCGACTCGCGTGCTGAACGAGCTGACCGCCGCCGCGCTCGCCGAGGGCCGCGAGCTCGAAGGGCTCGAGGTACGGCGGCCGACGCTCGAGGACATCTACCTCGAACTCGTCGACAAGGGCGACGACGCGTGAAGCTCTTTTTCCATCAGCTGCGCGCCGAGCAGCTGATCTTCTGGCGCAACCGCGAGTCCGCGGTCTTCCTCTTCATCTTCCCGATAATGCTCTTCGTCCTGCTGGGGTCGTTCTACGACGGGGAGATCGACGGCGAACCGGCCCGCGACGTCCTGCTCGCCGGGATGATCGGCTACGGCGCCGCCAACACCGGCTTCGCGGGCATGGCGATCACGCTGGTGATCCGGCGTGAGTACGGAATCCTGAAGCGGCTGCGCTCGACCCCCCTCCCGGCCGGCGTCTACTTCGCTGCCTCGCTCGGCTCGACGATCATCGTCTTCGCACTGCAGACGGTGACGCTCTACGTCCTCGGCGGCTTCCTCTACGACACGCAGTTGCCGGAGAACACCCCGGCGGTCGTCCTGCTCGTTCTGCTGGGCGCGATCGCGTTCACCGGCCTCGGGCTCGCGATCGCCTCGCTGATCCGCTCCGCCGAGGGGGCGTCTGCGGTCGTCAACGTCGTCCTGCTCCCGATGGCGTTTCTCTCCGGCGCCTTCGGCGAGCGCAAGTATCCGGCCGTGCTCGATTGGCTCGCGAACGCGCTACCGCTCTCGCACTACATCGACCTCGTCCGGGCCGCGTCGCTCGACGGCGAGTGGCCTTCGACCGACCCCACTTCGGTTGCGATCGTCGCCGCCTGGGGCGCGGCCGGCTACGCCCTTGCCATCCGGCGCTTCACCTGGGAACCGCGCGAACGTTAGGGACTTGCAAATCGGGGTACTACCTCTTTCATGCAGGATCTCGCTTCGATCGCCTTCCTCGACGACGACGGGGACATCCGGGTCAACTTCGGCATGTTCGCGGGCCGCGACGCTACTCAGGCGGAGATCGACGATCTCGCTCACGACCTCCTCGCCGAGGTGCAGGCGATCACGATCATCTCGGAGCAGCGCACAGTCGCCGGTCGCGACATGGAGGCCTCGGTGCACCAGATCCGGATCGAGTTGGACGACGAGGACCCGCAGCGGCCCCTGCTCATCGCCGAGCGCTGGGCCGAATCGTGCGTCGCGGAGCGGCACGCAGAGATCACTGAGGCCTGACCGCCGCTACCCTGCGGCTGCATGGCCAGCCGCTCAGATCTCCGAAACGTCGCAATCGTCGCCCATGTCGACCATGGGAAGACGACCCTCGTCGACGCGATGCTCTGGCAGTCCGGCGCCTTCCGCGCGAACCAGGACGTCAACGAGCGCGTGCTCGACTCGATGGACCTCGAGCGCGAGAAGGGGATCACGATCCTCGCCAAGAACACGGCCTTCCGCTACGGCGAGACGAAGATCAACATCGTCGACACACCCGGCCACGCCGACTTCGGCGGCGAGGTCGAGCGCGGGCTGACGATGGTCGACGGCGTCCTGCTGCTCGTGGACGCGAGCGAAGGGCCGCTGCCGCAGACCCGCTTCGTGCTCCGCAAGGCGCTCGAGGCCAAGCTGCCGGTGATCCTCGTCGTCAACAAGGTCGACCGGCCCGACGCCAGGATCGAGGAGGTCGTGAACGAGGTCTACGAGCTATTCCTCGACCTCGACGCGGACGAGAGCCAGATCGAGTTTCCGATCGTCTACACGAATGCCCGGACCGGCCAGGCCGGACTGCAGCCGGACGAGCTCGACGACGACCTGAGCCCGCTCTTCGACCTGCTGCTCGAGCGGATCCCGGCACCTGAATACGACCCCGACCATCCCCTGCAGGCGCTCGTCACGAACCTCGACGCCTCCCCGTACGTTGGCCGGCTCGCGCTGGCACGGGTGCAGCACGGGACGATCAAGAAGGGCCAGCAGATCGCCTGGTGCCGCGCCGACGGGACGATCGAGCGCGCGAAGGTGACCGAGCTGTACGTGGCCGAGGCGCTCGACCGGGTCGAGGCAGACGAAGCCGGGCCAGGCGAGATCGTCGCGGTCGCCGGCCTGCCGGAGGTCACGATCGGAGAGACCCTCGCCGACCCGAACGACCCGCGGCCGTTGCCCGTGTCCACGGTGGACGAGCCGAGCCTCTCGATGACGGTCGGGATCAACACGTCACCGCTCTCGGGCCGCGAGGGCGACAAGCTCACTGCGAGCATGTTGAAGGCCCGTCTCGATCAGGAGCTGGTCGGAAATGTCTCGCTCCGCGTTCTTCCGACCGAGCGGCCGGACACCTGGGAGGTGCAGGGTCGGGGCGAGCTCCAGCTCGCGGTGCTCGTCGAGCTGATGCGGCGCGAAGGATTCGAGCTGACGGTCGGCAAGCCTCAGGTCGTGACGCAGATCATCGACGGCAAGGTGCACGAGCCGGTCGAGCGGCTCGCGATCGACGCGCCGGAGGAGTACGTCGGCGTGCTCACACAGCTGCTCGCGCTGCGCAAGGGCCGGCTCGAGCAGATGGTCAACCACGGCACCGGCTGGGTGCGGCTCGAGTACCTCGTGCCCGCCCGCGCCCTGATCGGCTTCCGGACGGAGTTCCTGACGGAGACGCGCGGCACCGGCATCCTCCACCACGTCTTCGACCGCTACGAGAAGTGGCACGGCGAGCTGCGGACCCGCCCCACCGGCAGCCTCGTCGCCGACCGTCGCGGCCCGGCGACCTCGTTCGCGCTGATGAACCTGCAGGAGCGGGGCTCGATGTTCATCGGGCCGACGACCGAGGTCTACGAGGGGATGATCGTGGGCGAGAACGCCCGCGCGGACGATCTCGACGTGAACGCGACCAAGGAGAAGAAGCTGACGAACATGCGCGCAGCCTCCTCCGACGAGACCGTGCGCCTGATCCCGCCCCGCCCGATGTCGCTCGAGCAGGCGCTCGAGTTCATCCGCGAGGACGAGTGCGTCGAGGTCACACCGGCGAGCGTCCGCCTGCGCAAGCTCGTGCTGGACGGCTCGAAGCGCCAGTCCAGCGCTGGCAAGAAGGCACGGGAGCTCGCCGCAACCCAGAGCTGACGGGCGGTCCGACGGACTAGCTGCGGGCGGCCTCGTGGGCCGACAGGTAGTAACGCTCCACGTACTCGATCACCGCTCGATGCATCGAGAAGCGGGGTGCGAGCTGCGCGATGGACTCCTTCATCATCTCGATCCAGCGCGCACGATTGTCGGTGAAGGTCGGCACCACTTCCTCTTCCAGCAGCCGGTAGAGCTGCTCGCGATCGGCCTCGTCGGACGAGCCCTCGATCGCCCAGCCGACCTCGGGCGAGTAGCCCTCCGCCCACCAGCCGTCGAGCACCGAGAGGTTCAGCACCCCGTTGATCGCGGCCTTCATGCCGCTCGTGCCCGACGCCTCGAGCGGCCGACGCGGCGTGTTCAGCCAGACGTCGCAGCCGCGCACCATCGCGCGGGCGACGCCCATGTCGTAGTTCTCGAGGAAGACGACGCGTCCCTGGGCGCGCGGGTCCCGCCCGAGCTCGACGATGGACTGCATCACGTCCTTGCCGGGCACGTCGGCGGGGTGAGCCTTGCCGGCGACCACGATCTGGATCGGCAACGCGAGCAGGCGCTCGATGTCGGAGAAGAGGAGCCCGGCGCGCTTGTAGGTCGCGAAGCGGCGGGCGAAGCCGATCGTCAGCCTCTCGCGGTCGATGCCCGCTCGCTCGGCCAGCCGCGCTTTCGCCGCGGCGTGGACACGCCAGATGGCTCCGGCGGTCGTGTCGCGCACCGCACCCCAGTTCGCCTCGTCCGGGGGCGCTTCCGGCAGGACGCCCGCGTACCGGAGCAGCTCGCCGAGCGCGGGATCGAGCCAGGTGCCGATGTGCACGCCGTTCGTGACGTGGCCGATCGGAGTCTCCTGGCCGGGCCACAGCGACGACCACATCTCCCGCGCCACCTCGCCGTGCAGATCGGAGACGCCGTTGGCATACGCGGAGAGACGCAGCGCGAACGGGGTCATGCCGAAGCCGGGCTTGTCCCCGAAGCGGCCGAGGTCGAGCAGCGCCTGGTCGTCGAGGCCGGCCTCCGCGGCGAGCTTGCCCACGTAGCGGACGACGAGCTCTTCGTCGAATTCCTCGTTGCCGGCCGGAACGGGCGTGTGCGTGGTGAAGATGGAGGTGCGGCGCACGTGCTCGAGCGCAGCCGCCGTCTCCGTTCCCTGCGACGTGAGCTTGCGCAGCCGCTCGACCTGGAGGAACGCCGAGTGTCCCTCGTTCAGGTGGAAGACGGTGGGCTCGATCCCGAGCGCGGTGAGCGCGCGGACGCCGCCGACTCCCAGCAGCAGCTCCTGGCGGATCCGGTGCTCGCGGTCGCCGCTGTAGAGCGCGTCCGTGAGCCACTCGACCTCGAGCAAGTACAGCGGTACGGAGCCGACGTCCTTCCGCCACACCGCTGCCTCGATCGTCTCGTCCGCGAGCTCGACCGTCACCGTCACGGGCTCGCGCACCAGGCCGACCGCATTCGGGTCGACGCGCTGATAGTCCTCGGTCTGCCGGCCGTCGGCGTCGATCTCCTGCCGGAAGTAGCCGCCGCGGTAGAGCAGGCCGACTCCGACCAGCGGGACACCGAGCTCTGCTGCAGCCTTCAGATGGTCGCCGGCGAGGACTCCGAGCCCGCCCGAGTAGATCGGCAGCCGCTCGTGCAGCCCGAACTCCATGCTGAAGTACGCGACGAGGACGTCGTCCTCGCCCTTCGTTCGCTCCCACCAGCTGACGGTGTCTGCGGTCGCGTGCGACACAGGCCGGGAAATTACCTCGCGCGGCGGGTTGCGCGCCGTACCATGCTCCGATGAGGGTCCGGATCGGCTGCCGCTTCGCGCACGACGCTTCGTCGCCGACGCCTGCCGTCGTGCTGGCGGAGCCCCACAGCGAGATCCACGAACAGGTCGTGGAGGAGCACTGGACGATGGAGCCGGACCTCTCCTCGTCCACCTACCTCGACGTCTACGGCAACCGCTGTCGCCGGCTCGAGCTCCCCGAGGGCGCCTCGACCGTCGCCTACGACGCGCTCGTCGAGGTCGATCCCGAGCCCGAGCCGACGCCCGGCAACGAGGACGCGCAGCACCGGATCGAGGACCTTCCCGATCACCTCCTGCACTGGCTGCTGCCGAGCCGCTACGCCGAGTCCGATCTCCTGACCGAGACGGCGTGGGAGCTCTTCGGGGCGACCGAGCCCGGTGCGGAGCGCGTCCTGACCGTCACGAACTGGATCCACGAGAACATCGAATACGGCGTTCCAAGCCTTCCGACCACGTCGACGGTCGAGATCTTCGAGCGCCGAGGCGGGATGTGCCGCGACCTGGCGCATCTCGGGGTCACGTTCTGCCGCGCGCTCGGCATCCCGGCCCGCTACACCTGTGGGTACATCCCCGATATCAACGTCTCGGGCCCGTTTCCGGTCATGGACTTCCACGCGTGGTTCGAGGTCTGGCTGGGTGAGCGCTGGTGGGCACTCGACGGTCGCTACAACTCGCCCCGCACCGGCCGGATCCCGATCGGCCGCGGCCGCGACGCGGCTGACGTCGCGATGATCACGACCTACGGCGACGCTACCCTGACCGAGATGACTGTGTGGGCTGACGAATCGGCCGAGGCGGTGCTGCCCGGTGGTGGATGAGGCACTCGACGACCTGAACCTCGGCGATCTGATCGCGACGCTCGGGTCGATCGACGACGATGAGATCGACTGGCAGAACGTCGCCCGCACGACCGTCCTGATCCATCAGACGTTCCGCTACGACTATCCCGGGCCGATCGCATCGCTTCGCCAGCGCCTGATGGTCGTTCCTCCCGACTTCCACGACGACCAGCGGCTGATCACGCACAAGCTGCGCGTCTCGGGCTCGAACGTGGATACCGAGCGCTCCTACGACACCTTCGGGAACGTCGTCCTCGACCTGACGTTGGAGCGCGTCGATCGCGACGTCGAGTTCACGAGCTGGATCGTCGTCGAGCGCGAGGCGGGCTCGGACGGCGCGCACTACTCCGAGCCGCTCGCACCGGACACGCGATTCTCGGAGCCCTCGCGGCTGACCAGGCCCGACGCCGCGCTCACAGCGGCTGCGGCCGAGCTCCAGGCGAGCGGCGTGACCGGGCTCGAGCTGGCGGAGCTCATCAGCGCGCGTGTCCACGAGCATCTCCGCTACGACTGGGATGCCACGTCGATCGCGACCACTGCCGCCGAGGCGTGGGCCGGAGGAGCCGGCGTCTGCCAGGACTACGCGCACTGCATGCTCGCGCTCGCGCGGCTCTGCGGCCTCTCCGCCCGCTACGTCTCGGGTCATTTGCTCGGCGAGGGCGGCACGCACGCCTGGGTCGAGATCCTCGTCCCGCATCCCGACCAGTCCGACTGCGTCTCGGCTGTTCCCTTCGATCCGACACATGTGCGGCGGGCTGGGCTCAGGTACGTCACCGTCGCGGTCGGCCGCGACTACGCCGACGTCGCCCCCACCTCCGGCACCTACGACGGCGAGTACGAGGGTCTGCTGACGACCAGCAAGCGGGCTGCGGTCACGAGCGTCGAATACCTCCGGCCGCGCCGCCGCCGGACGGGCCGGCTCCCAGCCTCCTAGCCGCGGAGCAGCGCCTCCAACCCCGGCAGGTGCCGCTTGCAGAGGGCGGGCAGGCCGTCGTGCTCGACCTCGTAGACGAGAACGGGCGTGCCGCGCTCGGTCAGCCAGTCGTCGAACGCCCCGGGGCAGTGGCCCACGAATTGGTCCTGCGTGCGGCAGCCCCGCCGAGTGGGCGAGCGCCTCGGTGACGCCGGGCGGAACCGCACCGCGCACGAAGATGAGCTCGAGCGGGCTGTGGAGATCGATGACGAGCGGCGGGTCGAGACGCTCGATCAGAGCGATCAGCGCCCGGGTCTCCGGCTCCGAGCCGGCATGCGCTCCCGGAGACGAGCGGTTCGTCCGATTCGCGAGGACCCGGATTTCGGGATCGATCCCCGGTGGAAAGGTGAAGGTCGCGTCCGACTCCCAGGTCGCCGACGGAAAGTTGCGGTTGAGGTCGACGCCGGCCGCGTTCTGCCTCGTGCCGGCGAGCAGCCCGTCCGGATTGAGCACCGGAATCACGGCCCAGCGCGTCTCGGAGGCGGGAATCCGCTCCAGCAGCCGGCGCACGAGCAGCGAAGTGTCCGCTTCCTCGCCGTGCTGTCCGGCTGTGAGCAGGCCCCCGAGAGGACCGTCGCCCTGCGGCAGGAACACTCGCAGCGGCAGGTCGCCTCGCGAGCGGCCGTACTCCTCGACCCGCCAGCCGTCGAGCTCGCTCCCGAGGCGCTCGCTCACAGGACCGCGATCCGCACCGCGACGTCGAGCGTTTCTGCGGCCGTTCCCTTGAAGACCCCACGCGTCGGCGGCACGTCCGCGTAGTCGCGGCCGACGGCCACGCGGACGTAGGCCTCCGTCTGTTCGCGGTCGTGCGTCGGGTCGAGCGAGACCCAGCCGCGTTCGGCGTCGAGAACGTCCACCCACGCGTGCGACGCGACCTCGCCCTGCCCGAGCGGGTCGTAGAGGTAGCCGCTGACGTACCGCGACGCGATCCCAGCTCGGCGACAGGCGGCGAGCATCACGTGCGCGAAGTCCTGGCAGACCCCTCGGCCGAGCGCGAGCGCCGCGTCGGCTCTCGTCATCACGTCGGTCGCCCCGGGCTCGTAGACGAGGCGGCTTCGTATCGTCCGCATCAGGTCGACCGCGCGCTCGGTCTCCGTCCCGTCGCCCTCGGCGGCAGCAGCGAGCTCGCGCAGCGGCTCGGAGAACGGCGCGTACTCCGTCGGCGCCAGGTAGTCGTGGACCTGGAGTGGAGACGGGTCACGTGTGGAGTCGTGGAACACGGCCGGCGTGCTCACCTCGCTGAGCGCCGTGATCGAGATCCGGTCGTGATCCTCGAGCACCTCGAGGTGCTGGACGTCGTTCCCGAGCCGGTCGAGGTAGGCACGCACGCTCACGCCCGGTGGATCGGTGATCAAGCGGAACGAGGTGCACTCTTGACCGCCGCTCGAGAGCGGACGCAGGCGCAGTTCCGTGTACGCCTCGGAGATGCGATCCGCGTACGCGAAGGACGTTGTGTGCTCCACCTTGATCAGCACCGCGCACTCCTCATTGTTGTTGCTGCATCTGGGCGTAGGGGCCGGGCATGACGACACGCGTGGCGAAATAGGCGCCGCCGAGCTCGCTACCGACGGCGTGGACGCCCGACAGCACCTCGCCGAGCAGCACGTTCAGCGAGGAAGGATCGAGTTGCGCCACCTCTGTGAAGGTGAGCTTCGCGACGAGCATGCCGAGCGACCGCTCGGGATGCTGTGAATAGCCGGAGATCACCCTGACGGCCTCGAGGCATCGCTCGGCGCAGAAGAGCACGGAACGCGGGAAGCTGCGCTCGAGCAGGAGGAACTCGACGACGCGCTCGCCCTGAACCTCCTCCGACTCGTGGCGGCGGAAAGCCTCGAAGCCGCCGCACGATCTGAGCAGCGACGAAAGCCGGTCGCGCAGATCCGTCCACCAGCTTCGGCGTGCTCGTCTGGAGAACCCGCGCAGTCGTGTCGGCACGCTCGAGGTGCGACCCGAGCTCGAGGAACTCGAATGCCTCGCCACGGGAGAGCGTCGCCTTCGTCACTCCCTGGAAAGCGTGGGACCCTTCTCGAACGCGGACGAGGAACTCGTGCGGCGCCTCGAGCACTCTGGCATGACGGGTCCGCGCCACGAGCAGGTGAAGCCGGTTCAGGTGCTCCCACATCTCGCTGGAGATCTGCTCCCGGACGCCACGCAGGTTCTCGCGGGCACGTGCGACGCACGCCGTGACGCTGTCGGGATTGGCGGGGTGCCAGAGCAGGAACTCGGTCACCGCCTTCGGCGTGTACTCGGAGAAGTGCTCGCGGAAGAGCTCGTCCCGGCCGATCGCGCGCAGCAGGTCGCGCCACTCCTCCTCCGGGTCGCGCACGCGGGCGTCGAGCAGCCCGTGGAAGCTGACGTCGAACAGCCTGCTCGTGTTCTCGGCGCGCTCGATCGACCTGGCCGTCCAGAAGAGCGACTCTGCGACTCGGCTCAGCATCAGTCCCGCAACACCCAGGTGTCCTTGCTGCCGCCGCCCTGCGAGGAGTTGACGACGAGCGATCCCGGCTCCATCGCCGCGCGGGTGAGCCCGCCGGGCACGACGGTCGTGATCCGCCCGGAGAGGACGAACGGCCGGAGATCGATGTGCGCCGGCCGCAGCTCGTCGACGAAGATCGGCAGACGGCTGAGCGCGATCGTCGGCTGGGCCACGAACTCGCGCGGCTCCGCCTTGATGCGACGCTTGAACGCCGTCCGCTCCTTCGCGGTCGAGGCCGGCCCGATCAGCATCCCGTACCCGCCGCTTCCGTCCACGGTCTTGACCACGAGCTCGTCCAGGTGATCGAGGATGTAGGCCAGGTCGGTCTCGTCGGAGCCGAGGAAGGTCTTCACCTGCGGCAGGAGCGGCTCCTCGCTCAGGTAGTAGCGGATCATCTCCGGCACGTAGGCGTACACCGCCTTGTCGTCGGCGACGCCCGTTCCCGGCGCGTTCGCGATCGCGACGTTGCCCGCTCGATACGCGTTGAAGAGCCCCGCAGCGCCGAGCAGGGATTCGCGCCGGAAGATGAGCGGGTCGAGGAAGTCGTCGTCGATCCGGCGGTAGATCACGTCCACGCGCTGGAGGCCGCGGGTCGTCCGCATGTAGACGACGTCCTCGTGGCAGACGAGATCGCTCCCCTCCACGAGCTCGATCCCCATCTGGCGCGCGAGGAACGAGTGCTCGTAGTAGGCGGAGTTGTGGACGCCGGGCGTGAGGAGGACGACCGTCAGGTCGCCGCGCGCCGAGGCGGGAGCGACCGCGTTCAGCACGGCGAGCAGCTCCTGCGGGTACTGGTCGATCCCCGCCACGCCGTGCCGCTCGAAGAGCTGGGAGAACGTGCGCTTCATCGCCGCCCGGTTCTCGAGCATGTAGCTCGCGCCCGAGGGAGTGCGCAGGTTGTCCTCGAGCACGAGATAGTCGCCGTTGTCGTCGCGGATCACGTCCACGCCGGCCACGTGCGCGTAGACGCCGCCGGGCGGCTCGACGCCGACCATCTCGCGCATGAAGTGGCGGGCGCCGAACAGGAGCGCGCCCGGGATCTTCCCGTCTCGGACGATTCGCTGCTCGCTGTAGATGTCGTGCAGGAAGAGGTTGAGCGCGCGCACCCGCTGGATGAGGCCGCGCTCGAGCTGGTCCCACTCCGCGCCTGGAATCACGCGCGGGATCAGGTCGAACGGGAAGATCCGCTCGATCCCCTCCTCCTGTCCGTAGACCGTGAAGCCGATCCCCTGGTTCACGAACGAGAGCTCGACTGCGTGCCGGCGTTCCTCGAACTCCTCGAAGCTGAGCCGGCCGAGCTCCACCGCGAGCGCGCGATAGTGCGGCCGCGGCGTCCCGGTCGCCGAGAACATCTCGTCGTAGAACGCACCGGGATCGTAGGTCTCTCCAAGGGGTGGTGTCGGCACCGGTCGAGCATGGCAGGTTCCCGCTTGGCCGCTCCGGGGAACGCTGCACGCCATGGGAGCACACCGCGTCCTCGTCACCGGCGCCGAAGGGACGATCGGAACTGCGGTGCGGGAGCATCTCGCCGACCGGTACGAGCTGGTGTCTCTGACCCTGACGCCGCAGGACTTTCCGAGCCACGTCGCCGACATCTCCGACCTCGACGCGATCCGGCCCGCGTTCCAGGACGTGGATGCGGTCGTCCACCTCGCGGCGTCGGCGGACCTCGAAGCGCCCTGGGACGACGTGCTCCGGAACAACATCGTCGGCACCTACAACGTCTTCGAGGCGGCGCGCGAGGCGGGGGTCTCGCGGGTCGTGTTCGCGTCCTCGAATCACGCGATCGGCATGTACGAGCTCGACGGAGCCCCCGAGCTCTACGACCCCGCCGACACGCGGAGCTTCGATCACACCGCGGAGATCCGGCCCGATTCGCTGTACGGCGTCTCGAAGGCCTACGGGGAGGCGCTCGGACGGATGTACATGGAGCGCTACGGCCTTCGCGTCTTCTGCCTGCGGATCGGTGCCGTGCGCGCGAACGACGACCCAGCCGCGCCGACTCCGAATCCTCTGATCGATCTGGATGCCGAAGGGCTACGGAACCGGCTGCGTGCCGTCTGGCTCAGCCGGCGTGACTGCGCCGAGCTGATCGCCAGCTGCCTCGACGTCGAAGACGTGTCGTGGGCGATCGTCTACGGCGTGTCCGCGAACTCGCGCCGGTTCTGGGATCTGGAGCACGCCCGCGAGCTGCTCGGCTGGGAGCCGCGCGACGCAGCGCCCGTCTAGCCGTCGGGCGCGGCAGCGGGAAACTGCGGGTCCAGCCGCCGCAGCGCCTCGACAAGGACAGTCGCGACGGCAAGGTTCCGCACCCAGTTCCGATCAGCCGGAATCACGTGCCAGGGTGCCCACTCAGACGAGGTAGCGGTGAGAGCCTCCTCGTACGCGGTCATGAACTCGCCGTAGCGGCGGTTCGTCTCCTCGTCCGCCGGGTTGTACTTCCACTCTTTGGCGGGATCGGCAAGCCGCTCGGCGAAGCGCTCGCGCTGCTCCTCGGCGGAGACGTGCAAGAAGCACTTGAGCACGGTCGTGCCCTCCTCGACGAGATAGCGCTCGAACTCGAGAATCTGTTTCTGACGCCGCCGCCGCACCTCGTCGGGCGCGAGCCCGAGCACTCCCACCGTCACCACGTCTTCGTACTGTGAGCGGTTGAAGATCTCGATCATCCCGTGGGCCGGACACTCGGAGTGGATACGCCAGAGGAAGTCGTGCGCGAGCTCGACTGGTGTCGGCGCCTTGAACGACGTGACGCGACAGCCCTGCGGGTTGACGCCGGTGAAGACGTGGCGGATCGTCCCGTCCTTGCCGGAGGCGTCGAGACCCTGGAGGATGAGGAGCACGCTCCGCTTTCCCTCGGCGTAAAGCCGCTCTTGCAGCGACGAAAGCTCCTCGAGGAGCACGGCGAGCTGCTCCTTCGCCTCGTCCTTCCCCGGCAGGTCGAGCGTGTCGCGCGGGTCACGCTGCTTCAGGTCCGCAGCGGAACCGGGATCGACGATGAGCTTGGACAGCATCAGCGCAGCCTACTGGGGCGCGAAGGGCCTGATCGAGGCCCTTCGCGTTGTGGGGAGTCAAGCGTTCGCGGTCGGTCAAGCGCTGTCTGCCGCCGCGGCGCCAATTGGCTTCCCGGTGGCGTTCGATCGGGACTCGGCACGGCCGGGTGCCCGGACTGCGACGAAGAGCGCGCCGAGGAGCAGGAGTGCGGCGCCGCCGATGAGACTGTGGGTGAAGCCGTGCAGGAAGGCCGCTTGCGCGTGGAGGACGAGCTGGTGGCCTTGCGGTCCCAGCTGTTCGCCGATCTGTTGGGCGGCAGCCAGCGACCCTCGTGCCTCTTCGCCGGCGCCGGCGGGAAGGCTTCCGGTCGAGTCGGCCATCTCGGCGCGGTAGACGCTGTTCATCAGGCTTCCCAGGACCGCGATCCCGAGCGCACCACCGAGCTCGCGTGAGACATCGTTGACGGCGGAGGCGACACCCTGCTTGCTTCGCGGCAGCGACGCCACGATCGCCGTCGTTGCGGGCGCACCGGCGAGGGCCATGCCTGCGCCGAAGGGCAGGAGCCCGGCGAGGAAGTGCGCGTAGGAGGAGCCGATCTCGAGGGTCGAGAGGACGATGAACCCGAGCGCCATCAGTGACAGGCCAGCCGCACCGGCGACACGCACGCCGACCCGTGCTGCGAGCGCGGGCGCCTTGCGGGAGAGCGGAATGACGACGAGGGCCATCGGCACGAGCGCGCCGGCCGCCTGCAGCGGCGTGTAGCCCATCACGAGCTGGAGGTATGGGAGCGCCAGGAAGAGGAAGCCGAAGGCGGCGAAGAACTGGACGGACACGGAGAGGGTTCCGGCCGCGAAGCCGCGCCGGGCGAAGTGCCGAGGGTCGAGCATCGGCTCTCGACGCCGCAGCTCCCAGAGCACGAATGCCAGCACTCCGACGAATCCGAACGTCAGCGAGGCGACGGTCGCCGGATCGCCCCAGCCACGCTCGGGACCTTCGATGACACCGAAGACGAGCGCCGCGAGAGCCGCGGCCGACAGGAGCGTGCCGACGAGATCGAGCCGCGGCGGACGCGTCTCGCGGGTGGCCGGCACGATCACGAGCGTCCCAACGAGGGCGACGGCTGCCAGGAGGGCGTTGAGGACGAAGATCGACTGCCACGGGAGCCACTCGAGCAGAACACCCGAGGCGAGTAGGCCCAGGACGCCGCCGCCTGCGGCGACGCCGACCCACGTCCCGACGGCTTTGCCGCGTTCCTCGGGCGGGAAGACGGTGGTGATCACAGACAGCGTCACCGGCATGATCATCGCCGCGCCGACGCCCATGGCGCCGCGAAGCGCGATCAACTCGCCGGAGCCGTTCAGGAAGATCGCCGCCAGCGAGGAGAAGCCGAAGATGCCGAGCCCAGTGGCCAGGACCGGCTTGCGGCCGATCCGATCGCCGAGCGCACCGGCAGGAAGAAGCAGCGCTGCGAACGCGAGCGCGTACGCGGCCACGATCCATTGCAGCTGCGTCTGCGAGGCGCCGGTGCTGCGCGCGATCTCCGGCAGCGCCACGTTCAGGCTGGCGACGGCGCCGACGACCATCATCAGCGCGAGGCACATCACTCTCAGCACCGCGCCGCGCTGCTTTCGTTCGTCCTGGAAAAGCTGCTTGCCGAGCATCACGTGCCTCCTGAAGTAATATCATCGTTTGTTGATATCAACGACTGTAGACTTCGGAGGCGACGATGTCAAGTTCCGGCGAGAGCTCTGCAAGGCGAAGTGGACGGCGCCCTGGGCCGACCACGACCCGCGACGCGATTGCGCAAGCGGCGCGGCGTCAGTTCGCCGAGCTCGGATACGACCGCGCAACGCTGCGCGGGATCGCCGGCGAGGCCGGCGTGGACGCAGCGCTGGTGGTGCAGTTCTACGGCTCGAAGGACGCACTCTTCCGAGAGGTCATGGCCCTGCCGCCCACCGTCGCGGCGGCCATGGCCGCTCTGGCCGAAGGGCCGACGGCGACTGTCGGCCGCCGCCTGGCCGAGGTCATCGTCGGGATGCTCGAGGATCCGCGATCGCGCTCGATCGTCATCGGCCGAATCCGCTCCGCCTCCTCGCATCCCGAAGCGGCGGACCTCGTCCGGGAGACCGTGACCCGTGACATCGGCAGACTCGCCGCTGCCCTAACCGACGACGAGCCCGAGCTACGCGCCGTCCTCGTTGGCTCCCAGATCGTCGGGCTGGGACTGGCGCGTTACATCGTTCGCGTCGAACCGCTCGCCTCGCTCCCGGCGGCAGACGTGATCGACTACCTCGCTCCGACCTTCCAGCACTATCTCGTCGGGACTCTCCCCGAAGGTCGGGTTACACTGGCGGCGAGAGCAGAGCCAACGACTTGAGGAAATCTCGTGAGGCGCTACTCTCGCGAAGTTCCTGCATACAGGAACATTCCGCCCCCGTAGCTCAGTGGATAGAGCAGCGGTTTCCTAAACCGCGTGCACAAGTTCGATTCTTGTCGGGGGCATCTGTCCGTTAAACGCGCCGGGCAGTCCACGTCGCGCGCAGAGTCGAGGCGTCGGCCGATTCGTGCGTGTATTCCTCCTCGATCGCAGCCACCGCGAAGCCGGCGTCTTCGAGGGCGGTACGGACCTCGGAGTCCGCGTGAAAGTACTGCGTGTGATGCTCGCTGAAGGAGTCCCCGTCACGGGACCGTGTGACGTCGATCGTGGTGTCGCAGGTGCGGGCGCCGGGATCGACGACGCTGCTGATCACGAAGTCGTTCCCCGCTGACTGACCCGCGACGGTCGGGTTGGCGATCGTGAAGTTCATCATCGCGTCGGTGTGCAGGTCGAACACGAGCCAGCCCCCGGGCCGAAGGCATTCGGCCACCGCGTCCAGCGTCAGCCGCAAGTCAGCCGGGGTGAGGTAGTTGAGGCCGTCGAACGTGCAGACCGCCGCGTCGAAGCAGCCGTCGACCGCCAGCTCGGGAAGCGTCATGTGGCTCAACACCGCCTCGGGACCGAGCCGCTCGCGAGCGAGAGCCAGCATCGCCTCGGAGGCGTCGACGCCTACGACCGAGTAGCCGCGAGCGACCAGCTCGCCCGCGAGGAGGCCGGTGCCGCAGCACAGATCGAGCACGGAGCGCACGCCGTTCGGGTCGGCGCTCCAGAGCTCGTGGAGGAACGAGGCCCAGCGGTCATGGCAGGGATCGATGACGATCTCGTCATAGACCCCTGCCAGTCGCGAATACGCCTCGACGGGCCTCAGATGTCCGCGGGTCTCTCCGGTCAGAGTCCGAGGATCTTGGCCTTGGCGGCCGCGAACTCCTCATCGGTGAGCACACCCTGGGTGTGAAGCGCCGCCAGATTCTGGAGCTGTGCGGTCGCGTCGTCTTCCGGAGGCGGCGCCGCCTGCGCGGACGCGGCGCCTCCTGCGCGTACTGCTGCGCGTCCTGCTCCCCCACTTGGCGTTCTGACGACGCGCCACGCGTCCGGACACAGCGGTGGCCGTTCCCGCGACGACCGCGGTGCGGGTTGCCATACGTAGAAGTCCCATGTCGTTACCTCTCTCTCGAAGGGGTGGGCTAACTTGCCTCGAACGCTTCCACGACGTCGACCGGGATCCGGATCGAGTCGATCAACACAGCGTCCGCGGCTTGAAGTGCGTCGACCACTTTTCCCGCCCAGAGGTTCTCGAACGCGATCAGCAGGGCCGAGCTGTCGGCCGGGAGATCGTCGCCGACCTCCTCGGCATCCTCCGGCCCCAACGCACCCGGCTGCGTGACGTCGATCGAGAGATACGCTGCGCCCCCCTCGTCGATGTCCGCTGCCGCGACCGTCGTCACGATGCCGTCTGCACCCTTCATGACGAAGAGCAGATCGAGGACTCGAATCGTGCCGTTCTCCACGAGGTCCAGGATCGCCGGCGCGATCTGCCCCGTGAACTTGTTGCCCGGGAAACCAATGATGTAGACGTCAACGGGGCCGACCGCCATGAATTTCTCCTTGTTGAGACAGCGCTCTCTTGACCTTCTGCGCGGATCGTCGAGGCGATTGGCAACCTCTCGTTCCGCTGAGCCAGTATACGTGGGGCTCGCGGCGCCTCACGCGGGCGTCGGCAGCCCCTCGATCGCTCGCAGCGCGCGCTCGATCTCTGCCTCGTCGAGCGCGACGTCCTCGAGCTTCCCGGCGAGGTAGTTGTCGTACGCGGCCATGTCGAAGTGGCCGTGGCCGGAGAGGTTGAAGAGGATCGTCCGCTGCTCTCCCGCCTCGTCGGCCTGCCGGGCGGCCTCGAGCGCGCCGTGGATCGCGTGCGAGGACTCGGGCGCCGGGAATGATCCCCTCGCTGTTCGCGAAGCGAATCGCCGACGCGAACACGTCGCTCTGGAGGTAGGCCTCCGCGCGGATCAGCCCGTCCTGCACGAGCTGCGAGATCAGCGGCGCGACGCCGTGGTAGCGGAGGCCGCCGGCGTGGATCGGCGCCGGCACGAAGTCGTGCCCGAGCGTGTGCATCGGGACGAGCGGCGTCAGCTTGCTCGTGTCGCCGAAGTCGTAGGCGAAGAGGCCGCGCGTCAGCGTCGGGCACGCCGCGGGCTCGCAGGCGAGCACGTCGATCTCGCGGCCGGCGATCTTCTCGCGGATGAACGGGAACGCGAGCCCGGCGAAGTTCGAGCCGCCGCCGACGCAGCCGATGACGACATCGGGGAAGGCGCCGGCCAGCTCCATCTGCGCGATCGCCTCCTGGCCGATGACCGTCTGGTGCAGGAGCACGTGATTGAGCACGCTGCCGAGCGAGTACGAGGTGTCGTCGCGCTGCGCCGCGTCCTCGACCGCCTCCGAGATCGCGATCCCGAGGCTGCCGGGCGTGTCGGGAAACTCCTCGAGGATCGCGCGGCCACTCTGCGTGTCGGGTGACGGGCTCGCGACGATCTCCGCGCCCCACAGCTGAATCATCGAGCGCCGAAACGGCTTCTGCTCGTACGAGATGCGAACCATGTACACCTTGCACTCGAGGCCGATGAGCTGGCACGCGAACGCGAGCGCGCTCCCCCACTGGCCGGCGCCGGTCTCGGTCGAGAGCCGCGTCCGGCCCTCCTGCTTGTTGTAGTACGCCTGCGCCACGGCGGTGTTCGGCTTGTGGCTGCCGGGCGGGCTGACGCCCTCGTACTTGTAGAAGATGCGCGACTTCGTTCCGACGGCCTGCTCGAGCCGGCGCGCCCGGTAGAGCGGCGTCGGACGCCAGAGGCTGTACAGGTCGAGGATCTCCTCCGGAATCGCGATCTCCGGCTTCCTCGCTGACCTCCTGCATGATCAGCGCCATCGGGAAGAGCGGCGCGAGGTCGTCCGGCCCGACCGGCTCGCCGGTGCCCGGATGCAGCACGGGCTGCGCCGGGTTCGGCATGTCGGCGGCGACGTTGTACCAGCGCCGAGGGAGCTGCGACTCATCGAGCAGGAACTTCGTCTGCTCCACGCGTCGAGAATAGTCTGTTCGACGCTACGTGGGCAAGGCAGCGTGGCTCTCGATGAACGCGCCTACGCGTCTCCACGCATCGGCCGACGCGTCCGCGAACTCCTCCTGCTTGCGGTCGAAGAAGCTGTGCGGGGCGCCGTCGTAGACGACGATCTCCTGCTCGACACCGGCGTCCGCAAGCGCCTGCTCGAACGTCCGCACCTGCTCGACCGGAATGCCCTCGTCGGCACCGCCCATCAGCCCCAGGATCGGAGCCTCCATCTCGCCGGCACGTTGTGTCGGCCCCGGCGAGCCGTCCGCGCCCGGACCCGGCCGGCCGTAGAACCCGACCGCGCCGGCGAGTCCGTGACCTGCCGCCGCCGCCAGCCACGAATGGCGTCCGCCGAAGCAGAACCCGACCGTGAAGATCGACTGGCTCCCGGCCTCGCGCAGCCACCCAACGCCGGCGGCGGTATCGGCCTGGACGCCCGCGGGCGTCGTCTGCTCCACATGCGGCCGGTACTGGAACTCGTCGTCGCGCTTCGACACGCCGGCGGTGCGCCCGAAATAGTCGATCGCGATCGCCGCATGACCCCGCTCGGCGAACCGGAGCGCGAGCTCCTCGTAGAAGCGGTAGAGACCTCGGATGTCCGGGAGGATCACGATGCCGGTGTTGCCGGGGTCGTCAGGCGTGGCGGCGAACGCAGCCAGCCGGTTCCCGTCGCGAGCTTCGAGGACCAGCTCGTCGTGGGAGACCGAGGCGCCCGAGATCACGGGAATCGGGGGCAGCGAGTCGCGGTCGAAGCACACGGCGGCCCGACTCTACCTCTCCTGCCGAGTGCGTTCGCTTTGCCGCATCGGCGGGCGCGAAGTAGCGTTCGCTACGCGTTCGTAGCTCTCACGACGTCCGTTTCTTCAGCATGAACACCCGCGTCGCACCGACGACTTGGTCCCCGGCTTGCCGTGCTCACGCACCACGAGACGGAACGACCAGCGTGCGTAGGGCCGCAGATCCGCGAGTTGCGCCGAGACGGTCAGGACGTCCGGGGCGAGGAGCACCGGCTTCGTCGAGCGTGTCAGCGTCGTCCGCGGCCCGTATTCGAACCACGCCTCGACCTTCGTGCCGAGCGGTGCCTTGATCGAGCCGGAGACGCGCGCTGTCTCGGCCAGCACCGGGCCAGCAGGCGCCGTCGTCGCCACCAACGGCCCACCGGCCGCAAAGCTCGGGCCGACGAAGAGCGACGTGCGCTCGCGATCGGACTCGGCACTCAGCCTTACCGCGAGCACGTAGCGGCTCTTTCTGAGCCTCGCGGCCGGCAGGACGAGCTCCTTCCTCGAGTATGCCCTGAGCACGGTCGAGCGTGCGACCGCGGCGCCCGAACGCGCACGCGACGAACGCGTGGAACGCAGGACGAGCGCGGCCCCGACTGCCTTCTTGTCGGACGCCGTCAGCGTCCGCTTCGCGCCGACGTCGACGAGGCCGTACGTGGCGATCGCATTCTCTCGGGCACCCGCCTCGAGCGTGCGCGCCGTGAGACGCGAGAACTTCGCCGTCGCGCCCACGACGGAGGTCGTGTGCTTCCAGACAACCGGGCTCCCGAGACACACCGTGCCGCCGTTCGTATCGGCGACGGCCTGCGCGACGGCGTCGAACGCGGGACGCCGCGTGCCGTCGGCGCGGAAGGCGCCGCTCTGGAACCCACCGCGGTCCGACTCGTCGATCCAGTGGAAGAAGTGGAGCGCTCCGACCTGCGGATCACACGCCACGGAGCGGACGACCGCGGCGTGGAACGCGGCCTGACCGGCCTCGTCGATGGTGGGGACGTTCTCGGCGCCGGTGTAGGCGTCACTCCCCTCGGTCGGGACCTGCCAGCCGACCTCGTCCAGCCAGAGCGTCAGACCGGTTTCGATGTGCGGCTGCTTCGTGCCGTTGAAGGCATCCCAGAGCGCCTGCTTGATGCGGTCGAAGTTCGGCATGCCGGCGTTCGGCCACTGATAGCCGATGAACGGCGGGTCGGTGTTCGCGTTGGGGTACGGGTGGAAGCTGAAGGCGTCCATGATCGGCTGTCGCCGCCCACTCGCGCGATACGCGGCGCCGAGCGCGCGGATGAAGCGGACCGGCGAGGTGGAGACGTTCGACGGCGCCAGTGGGTTGTCGTTCCCGCGCGGTGAGAGACCGACGCCGATCACCTGCTTTCCGGTCGCGTGGATCGCGTCGTAACAGCCCGCCAGCACGGTCAGGAAGGCTGCGGCCGACGCCTGGCTTCCGTCCGCATTGAACTGCGGCTGCCAGAAGCGCGGCTGATTCGGCTCGTTGCCGACGATGAAGGCGGCAGCGTCCGGGAACGCAGTCGCGACCCGCCCGCAGAAATCGATGAAGCCGGCGGGGCCGTTGTCGGCGACCGCGTGCGCCTTGGCGGGATAGACGGCGAGGACGACCTTCACTCCCCGCTCCGTCGCGGCCGCGATCACCGTCACGAGGTGCGCCTCGTCGGGGATCGTCTCCGGCTGAGCCGGATCCCACCGGACGGAGATGACACTCTCCGTCAGGCCGATCGTGCTCAACTCCTCGAACATGGAGGCGCCCGCGTCCTGCTGGAACTTCGGCTGGTCCTCGTTCACGCCGATGACCAGCGGCCTGCTGGGCGAGGCGAAGGTCGCGCCGAGGGTGATCCCGAGGACCACGGCGAGGCCAGACACGATGAGAGCGATTCGAGTCATCCGCAGCGGCCCATGGTCGCAGAAGCCTGTGACGACGGGAAAGTTTCGGCTTTACCTTCCTCTTATCGGGCCGTCTCTAGCATGGCGCCGTGCGCCGTCCGTTGCTGCTGTTCGCGCTTTTCGCATCACTCGTGTTCGCCGGCCAGGCGGGCGCCGCCGAGATCGTCCTCGCGGACAACGAGGGCCGCTCGATCCACTTCGACGTCCACGTCGACGGCGTCGATGCCGAGTGGTACGCAGCGCTGCTGCGCGCTGCGCCGCACCGGGACGAGATCTCAACGGTGCGGGTGGACATCGTCTCCTGGGACGAGCTCCGTGCGACATGCGGCAGCGATGCGGCGGGCTGCTACGCCCGCAATGTGATGGTGATCCCGGCCGAGCAGAGCAACGAGAACGCGCATACCGTCGTGCACGAGTACGGCCACCACGTTGACCGCTCGACACCGGTGACCGACGTCCGCGAGCCGAACGGGACACCCGTCTGGTGGCGCGCACGCGGGATGGAGCGGCTCGTGCGGGTCAACAGCGTCGCGACGAGCTACGTGCTCGGCTGGGAGCGCAGCATCGCCGAGATCTTCGCCGAGGACTACGCGCAGCTCGCCCTGGGCGACGGGAACTTCAACATCAGCTGGCTCCCCACGCCCGACGCCACCGTTCTCGCCGCGATCAAGTTCGATCTCGGCCTCGGGCCCGAGCCCGAAATCGCCCCGGTGCCGGCGCTCAAGCCGGTGTCGATCTCCCGGCACGGCACCCTCGCGCCGAAGCTCGGCGTCGGCATCCCGTTCAGCCTGCTCGGCGCCGGCCGGCGCGTGACTGCGACCGCGACCGTCACCGGCCCGACGGAGAAGCGGCCGCGCGCGAGACTCGAGATCCGCTGCGACGGCAGCCGGGTCGCGCTCCGCACGATCGGGCCGGGCAAGACGAGCATCTCGATCGACCGCAGCAACCTCGGGCCTGCCACTTGCAAGGCGACGCTCACGAGCACCAGCACGTCCAGGCGGACGTATTCGCTCGTGGTTCGGCTCTCGATCCCGGGCGCCTAGACCCGCGCGGCGGAGAGGACGTCGCGCGCGGCCTCGAGGTTCGCTCGGCCGGCGCCGTACGTCTCGATCGCCGCGTCGGTCCCACCGGGGATGCCCGTCTCGATCACCACCGCGTCGGGCCGGAGCGTCAGGAGCTCCCAGATGATCGCCTGCTGCCAGTCGTGCCGGAGTGCATCGCGGGCCACGATCACGAGCGGCCGGTCACTCGCCGGCAGGAGCGCGGCTGCATCACGCTTGCTTCCGTCGAGGCGGACGCCGAGGGCGCCCGGCCAGAGATCGGCGAGGCCGTGCGCGAACTCACCCGCTGCGATGTTCGCCTGCGGCACGAGCTCGACGACGAACGGGTCGCGCTCGAGCGTCGGTGACCCGTGGATGCGAAGGGCACGGCGCGCGGCCTCCGCGCCGACCTCGCGACCAGGCGCGCCGGCTGAATCGGCGGCTGCTGCCCACCTCGCCGTCGCGGCCACCCGACCCGCCGCCTCCTCGAGCCGCTGCTGCGGCAGGCGACCCGACCGCGACGGCCTCGGAGATCGCAGCGATGAGCGCGTCGACCGTCTCCTCGTGCAGGTCGTGGCCGACGCAGAGCGCGTCGACGCCGGCCGCGAGCGCCTGAACGCCGGCTTCCTCCACTCCGACGCCGCCGCTGATCGCGCGCATCTCGAGTGCGTCCGTGACCACGAGCCCGTCGAAGCCGAGCTCCTCGCGCAGGAGCCCGGTGATGATCCGGCGGCTCAGCGTGGCCGGTAGCTCGTCCAGGCCGGGAACGACCAGGTGTCCGGTCATCACCGCCTTGACGCCTGCCGCGATCGCGGCCCGGAACGGCAGCAGCGCGGCCTCGAGGTCGCCCGCCACGACGGGGAGGTCGAGGTGCGAGTCGACCGCCGTGTCCCCGTGCCCGGGGAAGTGCTTGGCGCAGGCGGCGACGCCCTGCCGCTGCGTCCCGCGCACGAACGCCGCGACGTGGCGGGCAACGAGCTCCGGATCGGCGCCGAAGCTGCGAACACCGATCACTGGGTTGTGCGGATTCGTGTTCGCGTCTGCGACGGGCGCGAAGTTGACATGTTCACGCCGGCGCGCACGAGCTCGCCCGCGATCGCGGCCGCGACCTCCTCGGTCAGCTCGACGTCGTCGACGGCGCCGAGTGCCAGGTTCCCCGGGTACGAGCTGCCGCGATCCGCTTCGAGCCGCGTGACGTCGCCGCCCTCCTCGTCGATGCGCGACGAGGACCTCGCCGGCCTCCCGCAGCCGCGCGGTCAGCGCCGCGAGCTGCGCGGGATCGCCGACGTTGTAGGCGAAGAGCGTGATCCCGCCGAGCCCGTCCTCGAGCCGCCGGAGAACCCAGTCGGGAGCCTCGTGGCCGGGGAAGCTCGGCAGCAGGCAGCCGGCGGCGAGCCGCTCGACGCTCACGACTTGACCGCGCCTGCGGTCAGGCCGAACGCGATCCGGCGGTGCACGAAGCACGAAGAAGATCACGACAGGCACCGCGGTCAGCGTCGCACCCGCCATCAGCGAGCCCCAGTCGGTCCCGCGCAGAGTCGTGAAGTTCGCAAGCCAGATCGTCAGGGTCTGCTTCTCCTGGCTCGAGAGCAGGACGTAGGCGATGATGTACTCGTTCCACGCCTGGATGAACGCGAAGATCGAGGTCGCGACGAGGCCCGGCGCGACGAGCGGCAGCATGATCCGCACGAAGGCGCCGAAACGGGTCGAGCCGTCGACCATCGCCGCCTCCTCGAGCTCCTTCGGGACACCGGCGACGAAGCCGCGCAGCGTCCAGACGCAGAACGGAAGGACGAACGCGATGTACGTGACGATCAGGCCGGTGAGCTTGTCGACCTGATGGACGCGGCTGAGCATGATGTAGAGCGGGATGATCAGCGCGACGAGCGGCACCATCTGCACCGCGAAGACCATCACGACGAACACGCGGGCCCCGCGGAAGCGGAACTTCGCGAGCGCCAGGGCAGCGAGGAACGCGAG
The DNA here is from genome assembly GCA_963763755.1 of uncultured Gaiellaceae bacterium. GTDB lineage: Bacteria > Actinomycetota > Thermoleophilia > Gaiellales > Gaiellaceae > Gaiellasilicea. Next base: position 326,433 of record CAVXQE010000006.1, on the reverse strand, counting down.
CGTGACCGACGCCACGACCACCGCACAGACGACGATCAGGCTGTTCTTGACGTTGTCCCAGAAGTACGGCCGCCCGATCGCGTCGCGGAAGTTGACGAGCGTCGGGTCCGGAATCCACTTCGGCGTGTACGAGAGCACCTCGTTGCCGGGCTTGAACGCGGTCGAGACCATCCAGTAGACGGGGAAGACCATCACCGACGAAGACGAGGAGTCCCGTCAGGTTGAGGGCGACGCGCCGCACGACCTTGCGGCGGCTGCGGCGTCGGCGCGGAACGGGTGCGGCGACGCTGCTCAATCGATCTCCCCGATCCGCACCATCTGGCGGATGTAGAAGAAGGTGACGCTCAGCATCACGAGCACCATCACGACCGCGATCGCCGAGCCGAGCCCGTAGTTCGAGACGCTGAACGAGGTCACGAACGAGTACATGTTCATCAGGAAGTAGTCCGACTCGGGCCGCGCGTTCCGGATGATCCAGATCTGGGTGAAGACCTGGAAGTTCCAGATCACCGAGAGGCTCGTGAGGATCACGAAGATCGGCTTCAGGATCGGGAACGTGATGTCGCGGAAGATCCGGAACGCGTTCGAGCCGTCGATCGACGCCGCCTCCACGAGCTCGCGCGGTACCTGCGTCAGTCCGGCGTAGACCGTGATCGCGACGAACGGGATCGCGCCCCAGATGACGATCGCGGCAATCACCGCGAAGCCTTCCCAGCGGGTTGACGAACCAATCGTGATGGTCGAAGTAGCTGAGCCCGAGGTGCGCAAGCGTCCAGTTCGCGACGCCGAACTCGTAGTCGACCATCCAGTTCCAGATATTCACGGCGACGACCGGCGGCATCGCCCAGACGAGGACGAGTCCGGTCGTGATCAACAAGCGCATGAGGCCCCCGAGCTGCGCGAGCAGGAGCGCGATCAGCGTCCCGAGCACCATCGTCGAGCCAACCGTGACGGCGGTGAACCCGACCGTGCGCACGAGCACGGTCCAGAACTCCCGGTCGTGAAAGATCTGGGAGTAGTTGTCGACGCCGATCCACTGGCCCTTGTGCGCGATCAGCTCGAAGAGGCCGTACTTCTGGAACGAGAGCGCGACGAGCTGGTAGAGCGGGTACGCGAGCACGGCGACGATCACGAGCAGCGCCGGCGCGAGCAGGACGTATGGGCGCGACCGCCCGTCCCGGCCGGGCGCCGAGCCCGACGACGAGCCGGCCTTGCGGCCGGCTCGATCGTGGGGAGGGCAGACTCGGTGCTCACGTCCGAGGACGAGAGCTTACGAGGCGTTCAGGATCTGCGTGATGCGTGCGCTCGCCGCCTTCGCGAGCTCCTGCGTCTTGCCGGGGTTCCGGAGAATGCCGCTGAGCATGCTCTGGAGCACGTTCCCGCTCTCGACGTTGGCCCAGTTCGGCGTCGCCGGCACGAACCAGCTCGCCTTCGCAGCCTCTGCGAACGGAGCGAGCGTCGGCTTGGCGGCGTTGATCCTGGCGAGCGTCGTCGTGTTCGGGATCACGCCGCCCTTGACGGCCATCGTGGTCATGTTGCTCGAGCTCGTGAAGGCCGCGATCCAGTCGGCCGCGAGCGCCTTGTCCTTGCTCGTCACGGGGACGCCGAGGACCGAGCCGCCGAGGAAGGTCGGCATGAACTGCCCCTTCGTGTGGCTCGGCATCGGGTAGGCGCCGATCTTGCCGGTCAGACCCGGGTTGCCGACCTTCGGGTCGAGCGCATACGGCCATTCCCAGCCGTTGCCGACGAACGAGCCGACCTTGCCCTTCGCGAAGACGAGCGCCTGCTGCGGATGCGCCTCGTCACCGGTCTTGTTCGCCCGCGAGAGCTTGAGAGCGGTCGTCCGCCAGGCGGCGAGGCCCTCGAGCGCCTGCGGCGAATCGAGCGTGCCGACCCACTTGCCGCCCTTCGTCTTGGCGATCTGGCCGCCGAAGTCGTAGACGAAGGACATCGCGGCGTACCAGTAGCGGCCGGGGAAGTAGACCGCGGAGTACGTCGGATCCTTCTTGCCGCCGTACTTCGCCATCAGCTTCTGGCCGGCGGCCTGGAACTCGGCCAGCGACGTCGGCGTGCTGTTGATGCCCGCCGCCTTGTACTGGTCGGTCCGGTAGATGACGCCGCGAGCGCCGGCGTAGTAGGGGACGGCATACGTCTTGCCGTTGTAGGTGCCGGCCTTGGCGAGTCCGGACAGCCACGTGCCCGAGTTCGGGAAGTCTCGCCTTGTCAAGCGGTGCGAGCGCTCCGGCGGCCGTGTACTTCGGCGTGTCGGTGTTGCCGAACTCGATCACGTCGGGCCCGTTGCCTGCGGCGAGCGTCGATTCGAACTTCGTCTTGTAGTCGCCCCAGGTCTGGTACTGCACCTTGACGTTCACGCCGGGGTGCTTCTGCGCAAAGGCCTGGTTCGCCGCGGCGACCGCCTCGGGCCAGTTGCTCTGGGCGTCGTTCATCAGCCAGACGGTGATGTCGCTGGCCTGACGCGCCTGCGGCTCCGCGATTCTCGCGCCGGACGCCGACGCCATCGCGAGCGAGAGCAGCACGACGAGTCCCGCTGCTGCTGTCAGTCGTACTTTCATTGCGACCCTCCTAGGGAGTCGAACGCCGGATTGGTCTGTACCAATTCGTAACAGCAGGAGGCTCGCACACCGGACCGCCAAAGTCAAGATCCGGGTTCAAGGCCGCAAATCAGCCGAAATCGCCGCTCGCCTTGATTCAAAGTGGTATTGACCGGTGTCGCGCCAGTACCGGGCTAGAGCGCGAGCGTGACCTTGCTCAGGCCGCTTGGAGTGTCGGGATCGAGGCCCCGGGCCTGGGCGAGCGCCCAGGCAAGCAGCTGGCCAGGGGCGACCGAGAGCAGCGGCGTCAGGATCGGCAGGGGCGGAGCGGGAACCGGCAGATAGTGCTCGGCTGCGGCGATCTCGTGCGCGCCGGTACCGCTTGCGATCAGCATCGCCCCTGCCGCGCGCGCCCGCGCCGCCGCTTCACGCACGGCTGGCAGGCTCTCGTCGGCCGAGGCGATCGTCCAGACCGGGAACAGGCCGTCGATCGCGGCCACCGGTCCGTGGATGAGGTCGGTTGCGGTCAGCGGCTCGGCCGCAACGCGGCAGGTCTCGAGCAGCTTCAGCGAAATCTCACGTGCCGTCGCGAACTCCGTGCCCCGGCCGATCACGAACATCCGCCCGACGAAGGCGAGCGAGACAGCGAGCTCGGAGACCCGTCGCTCGAGCGTCGGCAGAAGCTCCTCGAGGAGGTCCGCCGTGCGCCGGATGCCGTCCGCGACCTCTGGACCTCGCCCCGCGGCGTACCCCGCGAGGAGCGCCAGCGCTGCGATCTGGTTCGTGTAGGTCTTCGTCGCGGCGATCGCGCGCTCCGGCCCGGCCGCGAGCGGCAGAACGACGTCCGCCGCAGTCGCGAGCGATGAGTCGGTCTCGTTCGTGACGCCGATCGTGTACGCGCCACGTGCCCGCGCCCGCTCGACGTACTCGAGCACGTCGGGAGTCTGGCCCGACTGCGAGAGCCCGAGCACCAGCGAGCCGCGAAGGTCGACAGTCGCCCCGTAGTAGACCGAGAGCGAGATCGAGTCGCGCATCGCCGTCCAGGCCGGCAGCAGGCCGAAGGCGTAGACGCCGTAGGAGGCCGCGTTGTCGGAGGAGCCGTGCCCGACCATCCGCACGAGGTCGAGACCACGGTGCGTTGCCTCCGCGGCCACTGCCGCGTACTCGTCTGCGTGCTCGAGCAACCGCCGGAGCGCAGCCGGCTGCTCGTGGATCTCCGCCAGCAGCTTCGCGCCGGGTACCGCCGGCGCATCCGATGCGGCGGCAGCACTCACGGCGACGGCTTGCGGGGCATGAAGACGGGCGCGGCACTCGAGCGGTCGCGCCTGCTCAGCTCGGTCACGAGCCGGTAGCGATCGCCGCGGTAGATCGAACGCACGAACTCGACGATAGTTCCCGACTCGGACCGCGTCGTGCGCTCGAACTGGAAAGCGGGAGAATGGAGCGGAACGCCGAGGATCTCGGACTCCTCCTCGTTCGTCACCGTGGGCTCGATCGTCTGGATGCCGCCGACGATCTCGATCCCGTAGCGGTTGGTGAGCAGGTCGTAGAAGGATGTCTCGTCGAAGTCCTGCCGGGTCAGGCCGGGGACGAGCGGCTCGGGGACGTGAAGTGTCTCGATCGCCATCGTCTCGTCGTCCGCGAGCCGCAGCCGCGTGGCGACGACGATCCGCTCGGAGGGCGAGACATGCAGGCAGCGTCCGAGGTAGGCGCCCGCGTGCTTGACCTCGAGCGAGAGCGTCTTGCTCGCCGGCCGCATCCCGCGCTTGCGCATTTCCTCGCTGAAGGAGGACATCGTCAGCTCCTGCGCGATCTTCGGCTCGCTCACGAAGGTGCCGCTCCCGCGCCGCCGGACGAGATAGCCCTCCCGCGCCAACTCGTCGATCGCAGCGCGGACGGTGAGGCGGGAGACGCCGAAGTCCTGGCTCAGCTGCCGCTCGGAGGGGATGGCGTGACCGACGCCCACGTTCTCGATCAGGTCGAACACCTGGTCGCGCGTCTGGCTCTGCTTCGTGATCCGCTGCGAGGTGATCGACACGGTGGTCCGCATCCTAACCCTTCGGCCGACAAGTGGTCAATACCAATCCATTGTGCTCAGGGCCCACCGGTATTACACTCCGCGGTCATGAGAGGCCCCGAGCCCGTCACCGAGCAGCGCGAGGCGCTGCACGCCGACATCGACCTACTCTCGACCATCGACCTCGTCGAGCTCGTCAACGACGAGGATTCGCGTGTCGCGCCGGCCGTGCGCGAGGCCGCCCCCGCGCTCGCAGCTGCGATCGAGGCGATCGTCGAGCGGGTCGCTGCGGGTGGCCGGCTGGTCTACATCGGCGCCGGCACCTCCGGCCGGCTCGCGCTCGTCGACGCCGCCGAGTGCGGGCCGACGTTCGGTCTTCCCGACGGCCGGATCGTGGCAATCATCGCGGGCGGCGCGGGCGCGCACGCAGTGGCCCAGGAGGCCGCGGAGGACGACGGCCTGGAAGGAGCGAAGGACATCGCCGCCGCTCAGGTCGGTCCGTTGGACGCAGTCGTGGCGCTCTCAGCAAGCGGTACCACGCCCTACGCGCTCGGCGCCGCCCACGCAGCGTCCGAGGCCGGCGCCCTGACGGTCGCGGTGGTGTGCTCCCGCGACTCCAAGCTCGGCCTCCTCGCCGACCACGAGATCGTCGCGGTCACCGGGCCCGAGGTGATCGCAGGCTCGACGCGGATGAAGGCCGGGACGGCCCAGAAGCTCGTTCTGAACACGATCTCGACCGTCACCATGGTCCGGCTCGGCCGCACGTTCGGGAACCTGATGGTCGACGTCGTCGCCAGCAACGCGAAGCTGCGGGCACGTGCTCGCCGCGTGGTCGAGCTCGCGACCGAGGTCTCCCCTGCGGAGGCCGACGCGGCGCTGCTGGCAGCCGACGGCGACGCGAAGGTCGCCATCCTCTCCCTGCTGACCGGATCCCCGATCGAGGCCGCGCGCGAGCAGCTCGCCGGAGCGGACGGGTCGATCCGGCGCGCACTGGGGGCGGACGCGTGAGGCTGGGCGTCGAAGCGGCGGTCGTGGACGGCGTGCTCCTGCGCGGAGACGTCGAGATCGCAGACGGACGAATCACGGCGGTCGGCGTGAACGGCGGCGGCGGCAGCGGGATCGCGATCCCGGGCCTCGTCGACCTGCAGGTCAACGGCTTCGGCGGCGTCGACTTCGCAAGCGCCGACGCGGCCGGGTATCGCCGCGCCGGCGAAGTGCTGCTCGAGCACGGCGTCACCTCGTTCCAGCCGACGATGATCACGGCGCCCGAAGAGCACCTCGTGGCATCGCTTGCCGAGATCCCGCGCGAGTCGATCGGGCCTCGCGTGATCGGCGCCCATCTCGAGGGGCCGTTCCTCTCTCCTCTCCGCCTCGGCGCTCACCCGGTCGACGCCCGCCGCGACCCGGACGCCGCACTCCTGGAGCGCCTGCTCGCTGCAGGCCCGGTCTCGGAGATGACGCTCGCGCCCGAGCTGGACGGCGCGCTCGAGCTGATCGACCTGCTGCACGCGCGCGGAGTCGTCGCCTCCTGCGGCCACACGGACGCGACGGCAGAGCAGGCTGCCCTCGCCTTCGACCGCGGCGCGGCGACGGTGACACACCTCTTCAACGCGATGCGGCCGCTCGGGCACCGCGATCCGGGTATTGCCGGGGCCGCGCTCGCGCGCGACGACGTGATCGTCCAGGTGATCCTCGACGGCCACCACATCGCCGAGGAGACGGCTCGAGTCGTCTGGCGCGCGGCCGGCGGCCGCGTCGCGCTCGTCTCGGACGCGATCGCAGCTGCTGGCGTCGGCGACGGCAGCTATCGGCTGGGCGACGTGGACGTGGAGGTCCGGGACGGTGTCGCCCGCCGCGAGGACGGCGTTCTCGCCGGCAGCGCCCTGGCTTTGATCGAGGCCGTACGCAGGCTGCACGCACTCGACGTCCCCCTCGCGGACGCGGTCGGCGCGGCGACCGCTGTGCCGGCACGGATCGCCCGCCGGCCCGATCTCGGCTCTCTCCGCCCCGGCGCCGACGCCGACATCGTCGTGCTCGACGACGCCCTGGAGATCCGCACGGTCTTCGTCGGCGGCGAAGACCTGGTGGCCGCGTAGATGGCGGAGATCCTCGTCGAGCGGCTGACGAAGGAGTTCTCCGGCCGCGTGCTGGCAGTCGACGACGTCACGCTCAAGATCGAAGACGGCGAGTTCATGGTGCTCGTCGGTCCCTCGGGCTGCGGAAAGTCGACGCTCCTGCGCACGATCGCCGGGCTCGAGGAGGCGACCGCGGGGACGATCTGGATCGGCGGACGCGATGTCACCGACCTGCCGCCGCGCGACCACGACGTGGCGATGGTCTTCCAGAGCTACGCGCTCTACCCGCACATGACCGTCCGCCAGAACCTCGGCTATGGGCTCAAGGTGCGGAAGACGTCCAAGGACGAGATCTCGAAGCGCGTCGAGCGGGTGGCGCGGCTCTTGCGCCTCGAGGAGCTGCTCGACCGGCGACCGGCCGCCCTCTCCGGTGGTCAGCGTCAGCGAGTCGCGATGGGCCGGGCGATCGTGCGGGAGCCGCTTGCGTTCCTGATGGACGAACCGCTCTCGAACCTCGATGCGAAGCTCCGCGTCAGCATGCGCGCGGAGCTCTCCAGCCTGCACGCGCGGCTCGGCGCGACCACCGTCTACGTCACGCACGACCAGGTCGAGGCGATGACGCTCGGCACGCGAGTGGCGGTGATGCGCGACGGCAAGATCCAGCAGGTCGACACGCCGCAGGCGCTGTACCACGACCCGGTCAACCTCTTCGTCGCCGCCTTCATCGGCTCCCCCGCCATGAACCTCGTCGAGGCGCAGCTCGAGGGCGACGCGGTCGAGTTCGGCGGCCACCGGATCCCGCTCCAGCCCGGACAGCGGCCGGACGCGAAGGGAACGGTCGTGCTCGGAATCCGTCCTGAGAGCTTCGAGGACGCCGCGTTCGCGGACGCGTCACTGCCCCAACTCGACGCGGCGATCGCGGTGGTCGAGGACCTCGGCTCCGACGCGCACGTCATCTTCCCGGTCGACGCACCGCGAATCGAGGCCGAGGACTTGCGCTCGGCCGACGAAGAGGAAGCGCTGATCGGTGGCGAGCGGCTCGGCCTTCACCGCCCGGGTCGACGCGCGCACCGCTGCCCGGGTCGGCGAGCCGCTTCGCCTGTCGGTCGACCCGGCCGGCTTCTACTGGTTCGACCCGGACACCGGCGCAAGCCTGCGCCGCCGCGCCGCTTCGGCTGCGGACGAGCTCGTTCTCCGCTAGCTCAAGCGCTTCTCCAGGTGCGCCGCGAGTCGCGTGAGCGGGAACGAGATCAGGAAGAAGAGGATCATCACGAATCCGAAGATCTCGAACGCCTTGATCTCGCCGAGCCCGATCGGAGGCACCGCGGTCAGCCGCTCGTTCTGACGCTCGGCCGCCTCGAGGAGCTCGAGACCTCCGATCACCTGCGCGAGCGTCGAGTTCTGGACGAGGTTCACGAGCATGCTCACGAGCGGCGGCAGGAGGCGTCGCAGCGCCTGCGGCAGGATCACGTGCGCGTGGCGGCCGCCCCAGCCGAAGCCGAGCGCCGACGCGGCCTCGTGCTGCTCGCGCGGCGATCGACTGCACAGCCCCGCGCGTGGCCTCGGCGACCTGCGCGCTCCCCCACAGCACGAGCGCGATCGTGGTGGACAGTGAGCGCGCCGAGCTCGAGTCCCCGGAAGCAGTCGTCGGCAGGCCGATAGTAGACGATGAAGACCGTGACGAGGATCGGCAGGCCGCGCCAGAGCTCGATGTAGAGCCTGATCAGCGTCCGCAAGGGGCGGAAGTCGATCGTGATCAGCGTCCCGAGGACCGATGCCGATCACGACGCTGCCGACGACTGCGCCGAGCGCGCAGACCTTCGAGCGTGCCCGGCAGGCCCTCGAACAGGATGTAGCGCGACGACCGGCCCGACCCAGCTCGGCAAGTTCACGCGTCGATCCTCCGGCAACGCCAGCCGCGTCTCGAGCGTGGCGGATCAGCGCCGGACAGCGCCCACACGAGCGCGAGGTAGGTGAAGGCGAGCACGGTCAGCGCTTCCTTCGTCTCGAGCGTGAGGTTGCTGATGTTGAGCGCCGTCGTCGTCAGCTCGGCGTAGCCGATCACGTACATCAGCGAGGTGTTCTTGAGCACGGAGATGTAGGTGTTGATCGACGACGGCAGAGCGATCCGGCCGCCGATCGGCAGCGTGACGTTCAGGAAGGTCGAGAAGCCGCGGAAGCCGAGCGCCGCGCCGGCCTCGCGATAGCGATACGGGACCGCCTCGAAGCCGGCGCGGAAGTTCTCGCTGTTGAACGCGCCGCCCCAGATCATGACCGAGAGCCAGGCGACGGTGAACTGGTCGAACACGATCCCGAACTGCGGCAGCGCGTAGAAGATCATGAAGATCTGGACGAGGATCGGCGTGTTGCGGATCACCTCGACGTAGACCGCGGTGAACTGGCTGACGACCGGGATCCGGTGAGCGCGGGCCGCGCCGAGCACGACGCCGATGACGAACGCGCCGGCGATCGCGATCGCCGACACCTTGAGGGTGTTGACAAGCGCCTGCGAGCAGCTCCTCCCGGTTCTCGGAGACGAACGCCCAGAGGTCGTACGTGGCGAGGATCATCGGCGCGACAGCGGAGCGGCCGCGCGTGCGCGGCCGCTCCCGTCGTCGTGATGATCGCGACCGTCCGCTGCTAGCAAACGGTGTCCGCGCTCGGTGAACCCGCAGGCGCGTACCCGAACGTGTTGTCCGGCCGGAGGATGTTCTTCGAGAAGCCGGCCACGAAGCGGCCCGGCACGTTGTTCTTGAGGATCGTCATGAAGTGGTCCTTCTTCCGCATCAGCTCGAGCCGCGAGTCGACCCAGCGCTTCAGCGCCACGTTCCCCTGCTTGATCCCGATCCCGTACGGAAGCGCGAGGAACGTGTCGTTCGTGAGCTTCGCGGACGGGTCCGCCGCAGCAACGCCGACGAGCACGGTGTCGTCCCACATCAGCGCATCCGCCCGGCCCTGGTTGAACGCGAGCAGCGCGTTCGTGAAGCTGTCCGTGACCGTCACGTCGGTGTTCGTGTAGCACCGCTTCATCCAGCGGTCGTAGATCGAGCCGCTGGTCGTCGCCACCCTGCTGCCCGGCGAGGTTGGCCAGCGACTGGACCGGCGAGTCGTTCTTCACGAGCAGGCGTCCCGTGGCCTTGTAGTAGGCGCGTGAGAAGTCGATCCGTGTGTCCCGGTCGGCCGTGTAGGTGAAGGTCGAGATGACCAGGTCGACGCGATCTGCGGTCAGCAGCGGCTCACGGGCCGGGGTTGGCGCACAGATGTACGACACGCGGCTCTCGCGGCCGAACGCGTAGCGCGCGAACCACTTGGCGATCTCGACGTCGAAGCCGGCGTTCTTGCCCTGGACGTTGATGTAGCCGAACGGCGGAGCGTCGCACTTGACTCCGACGATGAACCGCTGCCGTTCCTTGATGTTCGCCGGCAGCTTCGGCAACGGCGCCGTCGCCGCCTGGCGGCTCGCCGACCCGGTTGTGGCCGCGGGGTGGGCCGAGCCGATCGTCGCGGCGAAGATCGCGACGACGGCCACCCCCGCCGTAGCCAGGAGGATCCTCTTCATGCACGTGCTCCTTCCTCGTCGGTGACAGACAACTCTTCGAGTGAGCCTGCGAGCTGGAGCGAACGGCGCAGGAACCGGCGCGTCCGCTCCTCCCGCGGGCGGTCCAGCACGTCGGCGGGTAATCCCTGCTCGACGATCCGGCCGTCGTCCATGAAGACGAGACGGTCGCCGACCTCGCGCGCGAACTGCATCTCGTGCGTGACGACGAGCATCGTCATCCCGTCCCGAGCGAGGTCGCGCATCACGATCAGCACCTCGCCGACGAGCTCCGGGTCGAGGGCGGAGGTGACCTCGTCGAAGAGCATCACGTGCGGCTCCATCATCAGCGCGCGGGCGATCGCCACCCGCTGCTGCTGGCCGCCGGAGAGCTGATGCGGATGCTGCACCGCCTTCTCGGAGAGCCCGACGTGAGCGAGCAGCTCCCGCGCGCGCTGCTCCGCCTCGGCGCGAGGGCGGTGACGGATCCGGCGCGCGGCGAGCGTCAGGTTGTCCATCACCGTCAGGTGCGGGAAGAGGTTGAACTGCTGGAACACCATTCCGATCCGCTGGCGCACGGCCGAGACGTCGGTTCCCTTGCGGGTGATCTCCTCGCCCTCGAAGAAGATTCGCCCGGCATTCAGCGGCTCGAGCAGGTTGACGCAGCGCAGGAGCGTGCTCTTCCCGCTTCCGCTCGGGCCGACGATCGTCAGCACCTCGCCGCTCGCGACCTCGAGGTCGATCCCTTTGAGGACCTCGTTGTCGCCGAAGCTCTTGTGGACGCCCTCGAGCCGAACAACCGGCTCCGTCGTCGCGGCAGTGCCCGGCTGCTCGGCGAGGGTCCCCGTTACCACTTGTCGCAAGCCTATAGACGCTTTGAACCCAGGTCGAATTCAGCGCCGTCTCCCCCATTCGAGGGACGGCCGAGAGCCGGAAAACCGCCATGATCGAAGGAGAGTCCGCGGCCCACCGGCCGTGGCACTGCGAACGCTCACATATGGACGATCCCGCACGCCTTTCCCCTACCAACGGCGAGCCGCGCATCCGGCTCGTCTCGGGCACCCCGGCTGCAACTCCGTCCGTCGACTCCTATCGCCGCCTCGCGGACGTCTTCCACGACCTCCTCTCGGAGCAGAGCCTCGACTCGCTGCTCGTCCGGATCGCGGACACGCTCGACGAAATCGTCCCGTACGAGGCACTGCACATCTACGAGGCCGACGAGCCGAAGCGGCGAGCTCGTGCCGGCGCTCGTGCGGAGCGAGTGGTCGCAGGAGATCTACGACGACGTCTTCCCCTTCGGCGTCGGCATCACCGGTTGGGCCGTCGAGCACCGCGAGCCCGTGCTCTCGAACCAGGCGCACCTCGATCCGCGCGTCGAGTTCGTGCCCGGGACCCCGCTCGAGCCCGAAGCGCTGATCGTCGTCCCGCTGATCGCGCGCGGCGCACTGAAGGGAACCCTCAACGTCTACCGGATCGGCGAGGACGCCTTCTTCACCGAGGAGGAGTTCGAGCTGGCGAAGCGCCTCGGCGACGCCGCCGCTCTCGCCCTCGACAACGCGCACATCCGTGCGCGGCTCGAGCGCGAAGCCCAGACCGATTCGCTCACGGGCCTCTACAACCACCGCTACTTCCACGAGCGGCTTCGCCGCGAGCTGACCCGGGCGGCGAGCGAGCACGAGAACGTCGCTCTCGTGATGCTCGACATCGACGACTTCAAGAAGGTGAACGACGTCTTCGGCCACGCGGTCGGGGACGAGGTGCTGGCCGAGCTCGCCGACCATCTGCGAGCCACCGTCGAGAACGAGCGATGTCGTCTGCCGCATCGGCGGTGAGGAGTTCGCCGTGATCCTCCCCGGCAGCCACGAGGAGCAGGCAGTTGCGCTCGCGACCCGGCTCGTGACGCGGCTGGATGCGGTCGCCCGCGACCTCGCCGGCAAGATCTCCGTCTCGATCGGAATCGCCCAGGGGCCACGGCACGCGGCGAACCCGCGCGAGCTCGTCGCCTGCGCCGAGGCCGCGATGATGACCGCGAAGGCGCGCGGCAAGAGCCAGGTCGTCTTCTTCGACGACTCGGCGACCGAGCGGCCCGAGGCGGACGACAGCCGCGAGGACGTCCGCTCGATCGCGCACCTGAAGATGCTCCAGTCGCTCGCCGGCAAGCTCAACCGCTCGACCGACGTGCGCGAGATCGGCATGGCGATCGCCAACGAGCTCCGCCAGCTGATCGATTACCACAACTGCCGAATCTTCGTCCGCGACGGCGAGGAGCTGCAGCCGATCGCGTTCCAGGGCGAGTTGACGGCTCCGGAGCGTCCAGACGCGGACGTCTTCCGCACCCGCGTCGGCGAGGGGTTCACCGGACGGGTCGTGGAGACCGGCGAGTCGCTCCTCCTCGACGACGCTTCGACCTGCGAGTTCGCGATCAAGATCGAGGGCACCGCGCAGATCGAGGAGTCGATCATCGCCGTGCCGATGCACTACGGCGCCCGCGTGATCGGCGTGATCGTCGTCTCGAAGCTCGGTCTCAATCAGTTCGACACCGACGACCTGAGACTGCTCGAGGTGCTCGCCGGCCATACGGCCGCAGCAGTCGAGAACGCCAGGCTCTACGAAGTGCAGCGACGCGAGGCCGAGAGCGCCAAGGCACTGCTCGAGTTCGGCCGCGATCTCGCGGCCGCGGAAGGGCTCGAGCAGGTGCTCGAACGGATCGTCGAAGGCGCGCAGCAGCTGATGGGCGCGCCCCACGCCTCGCTCTGGCTGCAGGAGTCGATCGGCGGCGACGTCGTCGGCCAGGCAGCGCACGGCTACGAGCTCGGCGCACCGGTTGTCGGTCTTCGCTTCGCGGCAGACGTGATGAAGCAGTTCTTCGGCCGAACAGGCCCGTACGTGATCTCCCCGGAGGAGTACGCGGCGCTCAGCGACCCGCCGGCCGAGAGCACGGGCTCGTACGTCGTCGCGCCCTTCACCCTCGAGGGACGCTGGGGTGCGATCGCGGTGGCCTTCGGCCCCGAGGCCGAGTACGGCGACCGCGAGCTGGAGCTGCTCGGCGGTCTCGCGCACCAGGCGAAGCTCGCAATCGCGAACGCATCCAGCTTCGCGGGTCTCGAGCGCACGTTCCTCTCCACCGTCGAGGCGCTCGCGAACGCGCTCGAGGCGCGAGACGAGTACACCTCGTCGCATGCGCGCTGGATCACCGACATGGCGATTCGCGTCGGCAGCGAGCTCGGTCTCGACGGCGACACGCTGAAGCGGCTGGAGCTCGGCGCCCTCTTCCACGACATCGGCAAGATCGGCATCCCGAACTCGGTGCTGCTGAAGCCGGGCCCGCTGAGCGAAGAGGAACGCCTCCTGATCGAGACGCACCCGGAGCTCGGTGAGAAGATCATCGCCCCGATCGACCAGCTGCAGGACGTCTGCGGCATCGTCCGGGCCTGTCACGAGCGTTGGGACGGCCAGGGCTATCCCGACCAGAAGGCCGGCGAGGAGATCCCGCTCGAGGCGCGGATCATCTTCGCGTGCGACGCCTTCCACGCGATGACCACCGACCGGCCGTACCGCCGCGCTCTCCCCTCCGAAGAGGCGCTGCGCCGGCTCGCGCAGAACGCCGGGTCGCAATTCGACCCGCAGGTCGTCGACGTCTGCCTGCGCGTCCTCGACGCGCCGCCGATAGCCAGTAACAGCTGTTACAGGAGTCCGTCGCTCAGCGACGCAGCCAAGTCAGACTGTACGGCGTCGGCGAGCAGGAGTGCGCGTCCGGAGACGTCGTCCCAGGTACCGCTCGGCGGCTGAAACGACGCGAGGTCGCCGCGCACGGCGACGGCGACGAGCACCTCGCCGCCGCGCAGGAACGCGCACACGTCCTCGCCCGCCTCGACGGGCTCGTACGTCGAGGCGAACGCCGCCGGCCGGCGCTCGCGGAGAGCGAGCGTGCGGCGAATCAGATCGAGCTTCGCGGGCGGCTCTCCCGAAGCGAGCAGGCGGCGGCGAAGCTCCCAGTCGACCGGGCGGCGGTTGTCCGGGTCGACGAGGGCCAGGAACGGCAGCTCGTCGCCCTGGTAGATGTCCGGCACGCCCGGGGAGGTGAGCTTGAGGAGCGTCATCCCGAGCGACACGCGATCGCCCTGCTCCGCCAGGCGACGTGCGTACTCGCCGAGCTCCGCGTCGTCGAGCAGGCCGGCAGCGAAGCGCTTGGCACCTTCCTCCCACTCGTGCTCCTGGTCGATCCAGTTCGTGTTCACCTTCGCCTCGCGCAGCGCCTTCTCCAGGTAGAGCCCGAGCCGATCCGCGTCCAGAGGCCAGGCGCCGACGACGGTCTGCAGGATCAGGTACGCCTCGTTGGGATCGCGCCAGCCTTCGATCCGCGGCCGCACGATCGCCTCCCACGTGGCCGGATCGGCTGCGATGCAGGCGAGCCGTGCCCGCAGATCACCGCTTCGCTTCGTGTCGTGGGTCGTCGTCGCGAGCAGGCCGCCGGGCGGGCGCGCGAGGTTGGCCTCGTGGAAGCGACTCGACCGAGAGCGAGAAGCGACCGGGGTCGCCGCCCACCTCGTTCAGCGCAACGAAGCGGTTCCAGCGGTAGAACGCCGTGTCCTCGACGCCCTTTGCGTGCACCGGCGGCGTCGTCTGCTGGAAGCGGACCACGAACGCGTCGTGACCCCGCTCCTCGAGCAGGAGGATCCTCGCCAGCTCGTCCGGCAAGCGTGCCTCTTCGATCGCGGCGCGGTCGTCGTCGGCGACGAGCGCCGCGTCCGGCTCGACGTACGTGCGATAGACATGAAACGCGGCGAGCGCAGCCGCGACGTCGGCTTCGAAGGGCAGCTTGGCGGCGAGCTGCGCTGCCTCTTCCTCGAAGGTCGTCCGCGCCTGGTCGAGCTTCGCCTCGCGCAGCAACCTGAGCGAACGGCCGCCGCTCACCGGTCAGCTCCTCGTACAAGCGCGTGAGAGGCTCCTCGCCGGCGGGGTCGACGAAGAGGGCCGTGACATCGTTCAGGAACTCGTAGCCGGTCGTTCCTTCCACCGGCCACTCCGGCCGCAGACCCTCGCCCGGCTCGAGGATCTTCTCGACCCAGGTGCGCTCGATCCCGGCCTCGCGTAGCCGCTCGAGGTAGCGGCGCGGATTCGCGAGCCCGTCGGGATGATCGACGCGAACGCCGTCGATCAGCCCTTCCTGGGCAAGCTCGACCAGCTTGGCGTGAGTCACCTCCCAGACCTCCGGATCCTCCATTCGGACGCCCGCAAGCCCGCCGACGTCGAAGAACCGGCGGTGCAAGCCGGTGCGCCAGTCGAGGTCGAAGAACTTCGCGCGCCAGAGCGGATCGCGCCAGAACGGGTTCTCGTCCCCGGTGGCCATGTGGTTGGGGACGATGTCCAGCACGACGCCCAACCCTGACGAGCAGAGCTTGCGGAACTCCTCCTCACCGCCCAGATCCTCGGAGATGTGCGTCGGATCGACGACGTCGTACCCGTGCGTCGAGCCCGAGCGCGCCTGCAGCGAGGGAGAGAGGTACAGGTGCGAGACGCCGAGATCGCGCAGGTACGGCACGAGCTCCCTCGCCTCGCGGAAACCGAGCCCCGGCCCCAGCTGGAGCCGGTAGGTCGCTCGCATGGTCTCCACTCAGCCGACCCGGCGGAGGACGACGAGCGAGCGTCCCTCGACCGGCACGACCCCGCGCGCGGGATGCACGACGGAGCCCGCTTCACGCTCGGGCTCGGCTGTCGAGAGCTCGTGCGTCCAGCGACGGCCGAACGAGACGGCCGGAAGCGTGAACACGATCGCCCCGTCCCAGGCGTTGAACAGGATCAGGAAGGTGTCGTCGATCACCGGGGCACCCTGGGCGCTGTGGGTGGGGATCTCGGAGCCGTTGAGGAAGACGCCGAGCGTGAGCGCGTTGCCGTCGCGCCAGTTGCGCTGGGTCATCTTCCGCCCGTCGGCCCGGAACCACCAGACATCCGGCGCGCCCGAGCCCATTCGCTCCTCGCCTGTCAGGAAGTCGGCTCGGTGGAAGACCGGGTGCTTCGACCGGAGCTCGATCAGCCGCCTGGTGAACGCCAGCATCGCCTCGGCGCGCCCGTCGAGCTGCCAGTCGATCCACGAGATCTCGTTGTCCTGGCAGTAGGCGTTGTTGTTGCCCTGCTGCGTACGCGCGATCTCGTCGCCGCCGAGCAGCATCGGCACGCCCTGCGAGAGGAAGAGCGTCGCCAGGAAGTTCCGCATCTGGCGCTCGCGCAGGGCGTTGATCTCGGGGTCGTCGGTCTCGCCCTCGACGCCGTGGTTCCAGCTCCGGTTGTGGTTGTCGCCGTCCTTGTTGTCCTCGAGGTTCGCCTCGTTGTGCTTGTCGTTGTAGGTGACGAGGTCGCGCAGCGTGTAGCCGTCGTGCGCGGTGATGAAGTTGATCGACGCGAACGGCTTTCGGCCATCCGTCTCGTAGAGGTCGCTCGAGCCCGTGAAGCGCGAGGCGAACTCGCCGACGTTGCTCTGGCCGCGCCAGAAGTCGCGCATCGTGTCGCGATACATCCCGTTCCACTCGGTCCAGAGCACCGGGAAGTTGCCCACCTGGTAGCCGCCCTCGCCCACGTCCCACGGCTCCGCGATCAGCTTCACCTGGGACAGGATCGGATCCTGGTGGATGATGTCGAAGAAGGCCGAGAGCCGGTCGACTTCGTGGAACTCGCGCGCGAGCGCCGACGCGAGGTCGAAGCGGAAGCCGTCGACGTGGCACTCGATCACGAAGTAGCGGAGCGAGTCCATGATCAGTCGCAGCACCGACGGGTGCACCGGGTTGAGCGAGTTGCCGGTGCCCGTGTAGTCCATGTAGAAGCGCGGGTCGCTGGGGACCGTGCGGTAGTAGGAGAGGTTGTCGATCCCCTTGAAGGCGAGCATCGGTCCCAGGTGGTTGCCCTCCGCGGTGTGGTTGTAGACGACGTCGAGGATCACCTCGATCCCCGCCGAGTGCAGGGCCTTGACCATCCCCTTGAACTCCTTCACCTGCTCCCCGCGCCGGCCGGTCGCCGCGTAGAGCGCGTGCGGCGCGAGATAGCCGATCGAGCTGTAGCCCCAGTAGTTCCGGAGGCCTCTCTGGACGAGCTGGTGCTCGTCTGCGATGTGGTGGATCGGCAGGAGCTCGACGGCGGTGATGCCGAGAGCCGAGAGATACTCGAGCGCCGGCACGGATGCCAGGCCCGCGTAGGTGCCGCGGAGCTCCTCGCGCACGCCTTCCATCAGCTTCGTGAACCCCTTCGTGTGCAGCTCGTAGATCACGGTCTCGTGCCAGGGCCGCTGCGGGGGCAGGTCGTCCTGCCAGTCGAAGGCGGCATCGATCACGATCGACTTCGGGATCGCGGCGGAGTCGTCCTCTTCGTCGCGCTCGAGATCGGCATCCTCGCCGTCCGGACGGTAGGGAAGCGTGTTGCCACGGTCCCAGAGGATCGGCCCCTCGATCGACTTCGCGTACGGGTCGAGCAGAAGCTTGCTCGGGTTGAAGCGGTGGCCTTGCTCCGGCGCCCAGCGGCCGTGGACCCGGAACCCGTACCGCTGCCCCGGCCCGACTCCGGAGAGGTAGCCGTGCCAGTTGAACGCGGTGCGCTCGGTCAACTCGTAGCGCGTCTCGCGGTCCTCCTCGTCGAAGAGGCAGAGCTCGACCTTCTCGGCGTGCTCGGAGAAGAGCGAGAAGTTGGTTCCCTCGCCGTCCCACCAGTGGCCGAGCGGGAAAGGATGCCCGGGCCAGAGCCTCACGTCTCGAGCTCCACGGTCTCGTTGGCGAAATCGGCGCGCAGTGTGGCGCGGCCGCGGCGGAGCTCGAGCGTGCGAGCCACTTCGTCCACCGCGATCTCCAGCTCGCGTGGGAGCTCGCGCCGCAGGCGGAGCAGGCGAACGTACAGCTCCTCCGGCTTCCCGGGGTCGAGCCTGGACCGCTCGAAGGTCGCTGCGTCCTGCGGGTCCGGGACCTCGCCCGCGAAGCCGGCGAAGTGGGCGAACTCGCGCCGCCGGCCCTCGCGTGTCGCAGCCGCGATGAACGGATCGATGTGGTCGGTGAAGTACTGGAACGGCGCGGCCTCGCCGTACTCCTCGCCCTGGAAGAGGAGCGGGGTATAGAGGCTGAAGAGCACGACAGCCGCAGCCACGCGCCGTTTGGCCGGCGGAAGCCTGTCGCCGACTGCACGGTTGCCGACCTGGTCGTGATTCTGGGCGCAGGCCACGATCCTCGAGCCCTCCGGCCGGGAGAGCTCGGCCGCGATGCGGGACATGGAGCCGTCGAAGTCCGCGTAATAGCCGTCCTGCTCCCCGGTCAGGGCAACGTGCAGCGCGTGGTGGAGGCTGTCGAGCCACATCGCGTCGTGGCCCCACTCCTGGAGCGGGCGGAAGTCGGGCAGGCCCATCTCGCTGATCACGAGCGCGCCGGGATGGACGGCGTGGACGCGGTCGGCGAGCTCCGCGAGCACGTGGCGGTCGGAGTCGTCCTGGACGGCATGAACCGCATCGAGCCGGAGGCCGTCGATCCCGTAGTCGCGGACCCAGAGCTCGGCGTTCTGGATCGCCCACTCGCGCACGCCGAGCTGTGAGAAGTCGAGCGCCTCGCCCCACGGCGTCGCGCCGAACCGGTCGGTGAAGTACGGCCCGAACGCGCGCAGTGCCTCGTTCCCCGGCCCGATGTGGTTGTAGACGACGTCGAGCACGACGCCGAGGCCCTCACGGTGGGCGGCGTCGACGAGCCGCGCGAGTCCCTCCGGGCCGCCGTAGCCGTGATGCGGCGCGAAGGGATAGAGCCCGTCGTACCCCCAGCCGCGTCTGCCGGGGAACGTCGCCACCGGCATCAGCTCGATCGCCGTGACTCCGAGCTCGCGCAGCCCGGCGAGGCGCGGGATCACGCCGTCGAATGTTCCCTCCCGCGAGAACGTGCCGACGTGGAGCTCGTAGAGGACGAGATCCTCGAGCGCGAGCGCCGGCCCCGGCTCGATCTCGAAGGCGCCGGTGTCGAGAATCGCGGGACGGGCCGCGAACGCCCTCGCGGCTGCCAGCGCGAGCACGGGTCGGGCCACGCGTCGGCGCCGTCGAGCACGAAGCGGTAGTCGTCGCCGGAAGCAGCCGGCGCCCGACCCTCCCAGACGCCGTCGTCGGTCTCGGTCAGCGGGTGATCGCCGTCTTCCAGGCGCACGGCCACGGTGCGCGCCGCCGGAGCCCAGGTGCGGAACGCGACCGTTTCGGACTCGACCGGAACGGCGCCGAACGGTGATGTCGTGGCGAGGGACACTGCGCGACGGTACCCGACCTAGCCAGCAGCCTCCGCCGAACGCAGACCACGTAGGGCCCAGAGCGAGAAGCCCCCGACCAGCACGATCACGAGCCCGAACGCGAGTGCCACGTGCACTTCGTCGCCGGCGAGCATGCTCCGCACCGCCTCGAGGACGTACGTGATCGGGTTCAGCGTCGCCACGGTCTCGATCCAGCCCGTCAGGAGAGCGAGCGGAACGTAGACGGGCGCGAAGAAGAGGGTCAGGAAGACCGGCATCTGCATGACGGGGCCCGCCTGCATCGTCCGGAACCGCATCGCGACGCCGCAGGCCCACAGCAACCCTGTGATGTTGATCAGGAACGCAAGCATGTACATGCCGAAGACGTCGACCGGCCCGCCGAAGACGTTCATCCCAGCCACGAGCGCGACGACAGTGAGGACGGTCGCTGTCACGGTCCAGCGTATGACTGCGGCCACCGCGTAGCCGAGCACGATCCCCGTTCGGTTCGGGGCCGCGAGCAGCAGCCGTCGAGCGAAGCCGGACTCGAAGTCGCGCGCGATCCCGAAGCCGGTGAACACACCGCCGAATGCCGCCGACTGGACCAGGACGAAGCAGAACTGGAACGCCGTGTAGCCGGGCGGGAAGTCGAACCCCGGGCACCTGCGAGACCTGCGAGAGCCCGCCTGCGAACGCGGCGAAGAAGAAGAGCGGGAAGATGAGCGAGGGGAAGAAGAGCGCCGGGTTGGTGAAGACGTTCTTCAACGTCCGCCAGGCCACGCCCGAGGCGACGGGCCAGATCCTCACGTCCGCACCAGCCTCTGCTTGAGCGCCAGCGTCGCGGCTGTCGTCGAGATGATCCCGATCAGGACTGCGAAGCCGAAGCCGAGCGCGAGCGCGTCCGCATTCCAGCCCGTGATGATCAGGCTGCGCACGCATTCGATCAGGTACGAGACCGGATTCACGGTGGCGACGAAGCGGAACCAGTCGACGCCGATCAGGTTCCGCGGCGTGTTCATCGAGGAGAGAAAGAGAAAGACGAAGAGGAGTGGGAAGAGGCCCTGGATCGCCTCGCCCGAGCCGGTGCGCAGTGCCAGGAAGACGCCGAGCGCGCCGAAGCTGAGCGAGATCAGGGCGGCGAAGCCGAAGAGGGTCAGGATCCCGAGCGGGCCGGCGGCGAAGTGGACGCCGATGAGCAGGCCCACCGCGATGTAGAACGCCGCCTGGATGAGGCCGAGGATCACCACACCGCCGAGCTGGCCGGCGATCAGCGTCGACCCGCGCATCGACGTCAGCGACAGCCGGTTCAGGAAGCCCGTCTGGATGTCCTTGGCGAGGTCGGTGCCCGCGTTCATGGTCGAGAAGAGCGCGCCCTGGATGAAGGGGACTGCGAGCGCGAACGCGACAAAGGAGTCGGTGGGGAAGCCCGGGAGCTCCGTCGAGGCTTGCAGGCCGCCCGAGTTCACGAGCAGCAGCATCATCGGGAAGATCAGCGGGAAGACGACCGCGGCCGGTTGGCGGCTCGTGCGGACGACCGAGCGCCACGCGAGCGCTCCGATCTGTGGCCAGACGGGGGTCACAGAACCGGCTCGGCTGCCTCGGCTTCGGCCTCCGCGGCGCCCTCCAGCGACCGGCCTGTCTTGGCGAGGAAGACGTCGTCGAGCGAGGGCGCCTGGATCTCCAGGCTGGCGAGAGTGAGGCCGGCGTCGTCGACTGCGCGGACGACGGCCGGGAGTCCCGCAAGCCCCTCGTGCAGCCGGACGGCGACTTCGCCGGCTCCCGTGCCGAGCGGCTCGCCGTACGGAGCGAGCGCGGCCACGAGCTGCTCGCGATCGGCTTCGTTCGCGGGGATCGCGTGAACGCTCGGCAGCCCGATCTCGGCCTTGAGGGCCTGCGGAGTCCCCTCGGCGACGATGTGCCCGTGGTCGATGATCCCGACCCGATCGGCGAGCGCATCGGCCTCCTCGAGGTACTGGGTCGTCAGGAAGACGGTCACGCCGTCCTCGTGGGCGAGGCTCGCGACCTCGTCCCAGAGGGCCGTGCGGCTTTGGACGTCAAGGCCCGTCGTCGGCTCGTCGAGGAAGATGATCCGCGGCCGGTGCACGAGCGCGAGCGCCAGATCGAGCCGGCGCTTCATCCCGCCGGAGTAGCCGCCGACCTTGCGATCGGCCGCCTCGCTCAGGCCGACGCGGTCGAGCAGCTCCTGCGAGCGTGGCTTCCGCTCGTGGCGAGAGATCCCCTGCAGCGTCGACTGCAGGCGTAGATGGTCGCGTCCCGTCAGCATCGGATCGAGCGCCGCTTCCTGGAGCGCCGCCCCGATCACCGAGCGCACCTTCGGGCCGTCTTTGACGACGTCGTAGCCGCCGACCCGGGCCGTGCCGGCCGTGGGCGGCAGCAGCGTCGTCAGCATCAGGACCGTGGTCGACTTGCCGGCGCCGTTCGGCCCGAGAAAGCCGTAGATCTCGCCCGGCTCGACGCGCAGGTCGATCCCGTCCACCGCGCGCGGCCCTTTCTTGAACTCGCGCACGAGCCCCTCGACCTCGATGCTGTTGGTCCGTTCCATCCCGCCACCCTAGCGACGCCGAAAGGAGCCTTGTGTTTCAGAAACACAAGGTGGAAAACGGCGGCGGGCGGCTCAGCGATGCGGGGAACCGGGCCGAGGGAGCTTGTGTTTCAGAAACACAAGCTCAGCTCGCGGCGGCCTTCGGGGGGTCGCGTTCGGGGACGAGCCAGACGACTCCGAGGGGCGGAAGCGAGATCTCGACCGAGTAGTCCTGCTCGTTCCACGGCACCTTCTCCGCCTCCAGCCCGAGGCCGTTGCCGACGTCTGAGCCCCCGTAGAAGCGGGAGTCGGTGTTCAGGGCCTCGCGCCACTTCCCTCCCACCGGGAGGCCGAGCCGCCAGCCCTCGCGAACGACCGGCGAGAAGTTGCAGGCGCACACGAGCCAGCGATTGCCGTTCTCCGAAGCCCTGGCAAACGCGAGGACATTCTCGTTCGCCGCGTTCGGCTCGAGCCAGCGGAAGCCCTCGTGCGAGTGGTCGAGCTCCCAGAGCGCGGGCTCCTCGTCGTAGACGCGGTTGAGGTCGCGGATCAGGTCGAGCACGCCGTGGTGGTCGGCCTCGTCGAGGAGATGCCAGTCGAGGGACCCTGCAGGCTCGCTCCACTCCTTCTCCTGCGCGAACTCGCAGCCCATGAACAGGAGCTGCTTGCCCGGGTGGGCCCACATGTAGCCGTAGAGGGCGCGCAGGTTCGCGAACCGCTGCCAGCGATCGCCGGTCATTCGGCCGATCAGCGACTGCTTGCCGTGGACGACTTCGTCGTGCGAGAGCGGCAGCACGAAGTTCTCGTTCCAGGCGTAGACCATCGAGAAGGTGAGCTCGTGGTGGTGGAACCGCCGGTGCACGGGCTCCTTCGAGAAGTACTCGAGCGTGTCGTGCATCCAGCCCATGTTCCACTTGAAGCCGAAGCCGAGACCGCCGAGGTGAGTGGGCCGTGAGACGCCCGGCCACGCCGTGGACTCCTCGGCGATCGAGAGGATCCCCGGCTCGCGATCGTGGAGCACCTCGTTCAACTCGCGCAGGAAGGAGACCGCGTCGAGGTCCTCGCGGCCGCCGAAGGCGTTCGGCACCCACTCGCCCGGCTTGCGCGAATAGTCGAGGTAGAGCATCGACGCGACCGCGTCGACCCGGATCCCGTCGGCGTGGAACTCACGCGTCCAGTAGAGCGCGTTCGCGAGCAGGAAATTCCGCACCTCGTTCCGGCCGAGGTTGAACACGAGCGTCCCCCAGTCGGGATGCGAGCCCCGGCGCGGGTCCTCGTGCTCGTACAGCGCCGTCCCGTCGAAGCGGCCGAGCGCGAACTCGTCGCGCGGGAAGTGCGCCGGGACCCAGTCCAGGATCACGCCGATCCCGGCCTCGTGCAGCGCATCCACGAGCGCCCGAAACTCGTCGGGCTCGCCCATCGTGGAGACCGGAGCGTAGAAGCCGGTCACCTGATAGCCCCAGGAGCCGGAGAACGGGTGGTGCATGACCGGCATGAACTCGACGTGCGTGAAGCCGAGCTCGTCCGCGTAGGAGACGAGCTGGTCGGCGAGGCCCTTCCAGCCGAGGCCCAGCCGCCAGGACTCCGCATGCACCTCGTAGATCGAGAGCGGCTCCTTCAGCGGCTGCGAGGCGTGCCGACGCTCGAGCCAGGCGCTGTCGTTCCACTCGTAGCGCGACTTGTAGATCTTGGACGCGGTCTTCGGTGGCACCTCCGCGTAGAAGGCAAAGGGGTCGGCTTTGAGGCGCAGCTGCCCGTCCGCGCCGTGCACCTCGTACTTGTAGCCGTCGCCTTCCGAGGCCTCGGGTACGACCCCCGCCCAGATGCCGGAGGAGCCGAGCAGCTCGAGCGGATTCTCCCGCCCGTCCCAGCGGTTCCAGTCGCCGACGACGGAGACCGCGCGCGCGTTGGGAGCCCAGACGGCGAACGAGACGCCTGCGTCGAGAACATGGGCGCCGAGCCGCTCGTAGATCCGCTCGTGGCGTCCCTCGCCCGCGAGGTGGAGGTCGAGCTCGCCGATCCTCATAGTTCCTGCTCGAGCATGCGGAGAATCCCGGCGACCGGGATCGAGACCCAGTCGGGCCGGTTGCCGAGCTCGTACCGGATCTCGTAGACCGCTTTCTCGAGCTCGAAGACGGTCAGCAGCCGCTCGATCGACTTCCGGTCGGGAGGCAGCAAGCCGGCGTCGACGGTGGCCAGGTAGCCCTCCAGGAACTCGGAGCGGCATTGCTCCTCCCAGCCCTCCGGTGGTTCCACGTTGCGCTGGATCACCGACGCCGAGGCGGCATAGGCAAAGGAGCGCAGCATCCCCGCGACATCCCGCAGCGGCGAGCGCTTGCGTCGCCGGTCCGGCACCGAGCGGGCCGGCTCGCCCTCGAAGTCGAGAATCAGCCAGTCCTCGTCCTTCGTCCAGAGCGCCTGGCCCAGGTGATAGTCGCCGTGATGGCGGATCACCCTGCCGACGCTCCCGATGTGCGTGAGTGCGCGGAGCCGGTCGCGAACCTCTTCGCCGCGGCCGCGGACGGGTGCGACCGCCGGGATGTCCGGCAGGGCGGCGAACACCTGCTCGATCTCCTCGTCGATCGAAGCCGAGATGAGCGCGAGCGTCTCGGTGCTGGGCTCCTCGGGCGCGAAGTACTGGTCGACAGGATCGGAGGCGAGAGCGTTGTGGAGCTCCGCCGTGACCTCACCCAGCCGGCGGGTGTGCGCCGGAAGCCAACCCGGATCCGAGGCGAGCGTGTCGAGTGCGAGCTCCCAGCCGTCTCCGTTGGACGGAATGAATTGCTGCAGGATCGCGAGGGTCGCCTCGAGCGGCCTCCCCTCGTAGGAGATGTAGCCCTCGAGCGCGGCGATGTGCTCGAAGCCTCGCTCGGTGAGGAAGCGGAGGATCTCGAGCTCCGGGTTCATGCCTGCCTCGATCCGGCGATAGACCTTCAGCGCCAGGCGCTCGTCGATCACGGCCGAGGTGTTCGACTGCTCCGCACCCATCGGCCGGACGTCGGAGTGCTCCCCGAGGCTGTCCCGGAGGTCGCCGGTGCTGCGGAAGAGGAGCGTTGCCTCCCCGATGTCGAGCGTCTCGTCGGCGGCGACGAGGTCGACGATCCCGCGGACGAGATCCGGATCCGCGATCGCGTCGTAGACCGTCCACCCCTCAGTCGCGGCGATGATCGAGGCCTTCCAGTCGTCCGACTCGGGCCTGAAGCCGAGCGGGAGGTGGTACAGGTCGTGGCTTTGCAACCCGTACCGGACCTCGACGATTGCGAACGCGAGGAGCGGCGACTCACCCGGAACGACGCCGGCGTCGAGAATCCGCGCGTCGAGCACGTCTCGTGACTTGCCGCCGAACCAGCGCTGCGAAGCGATCGTCCCGAGCAGGACGAGACCGTCGAGGAAGTGCAGGTCGCCCTCGTCGATGCGGGTCCTGAGGTCAGCGCTCATCGGCAGGGTCCTGGAGTTGGAACCAGAAGAAGCCGCGCGGCCCGAGCGTGAGCAGGTACGGCAGATCTCCGATCCTCGGGAACTCGGTGTTGCCGAAGAGCTCGACCGGCACCCGGCCGGTGAACGCGGAGAGGTCGAGCTCGACCGCCTGCGCCGACCTGGCCAGGTTGTGCACGCAGAGGACGATGTCCTCCGAGAACGAGCGGATGTGGGCGAAGATCTTCGGGTTCTCGGGCCGCAGGACGCGATAGTCGCCGCGCCCGAAGACGGGGTGCTGCTTCCGCAGCTCGATGAAACGCCGCAGCCAACGGAGAAGTGACGTCGGCGTTCGCAGCTGAGCCTCGACGTTGACCGCCTGGAAGCCGTAGACGGGATCCATCAGCGGCGGCAGATAGAGCTGCGCGAAGTCGGCACGTGAGAAGCCGCCGTTTCGGTCGCCGGTCCACTGCATCGGCGTGCGAACGCCGTCGCGGTCGCCGAGGTACACGTTGTCGCCCATTGCTATCTCGTCTCCGTAGTAGAGCACGGGCGAACCCGGGAGCGAGAAGAGAATTGCGTGCATCAGCTCGATCTCGTCGCGACCCCCGTCGAGAAGCGGCGCGAGACGGCGCCGGATACCGACGTTGAGCTTCATCCGCTGGTCGTTGGCGTACTCGCTGTACATGTAGTCGCGTTCCTCGTCTGTGACCATCTCGAGGGTCAGCTCGTCATGGTTGCGCAGGAAGAGGCCCCACTGCGTGGTCGTCGGGATGGGCGGTGTGCGGTCGAGGATCTCGATCATCGGCAGGGCCTCCTCACGCCGCAGCGACATGAACATGCGCGGCATCACCGGGAAGTGGAACGCCATGTGGCACTCGTCACCGTCGCCGAAGTACTCCACGACGTCCTCGGGCCACTGGTTCGCCTCGGCGAGCAGCACCCGGTCCGGGTAGCGCTCGTCGATCTCCGCCCGCACGCGCCTGAGGTACTCGTGCGTACGCGGCAGGTTCTCGCAGTTCGTGCCCTCTTCCTCGAAGAGGTACGGCACCGCGTCGAGCCGGAACCCGTCCAGACCGACGTCGAGCCAGAATCGCAGTACCTCGAGCATTGCGTCCTGCACTTCCGGGTTCTCGTAGTTCAGATCCGGTTGATGGCTGAAGAAGCGGTGCCAGTAGAACTGCCCACGCACGGGGTCGAGCGTCCAGTTCGAGACCTCCGTGTCGATGAAGATGATGCGCGCGTCCTGGTAGGCCTCATCCGTGTCCGACCAGACGTACCAGTCGCCCTTCGGCCCGTCCGGGTTCGCCCGGGACTCCTGGAACCAGGGGTGGTCGGCAGAGGTGTGGTTCATGACGAGGTCGACGATCACCCGCATCCCGCGCTCGTGCGCCGCTTCCACGAAGGCGCGGAAGTCCTCGACGGTGCCGTAGTCCGGGTTGATGTCGTAGAAGTCGGCGATGTCGTAGCCGCCGTCCTTCAGCGGCGAGGGGTAGAACGGAAGCAGCCAGATGCAGTCGATCCCGAGCCACTGCAGGTAGTCGAGCTTCTGGATCAGGCCGCGAAAGTCACCCGAGCCGTCGTCGTTTCCGTCGAAGAACGCACGGGTGTGGATCTCGTAGAAGACCGCGGTCTTGAACCACAGCGGGTTGCTCTCGAACCAGTGCCCGGGCTCGCTCATGCGCCGATTTTCATCACATGCGACTGTCCCGGGCCGAGTCCAACGTAGTTGCGGCCGATCCGCCAGCGGTAGCGCTCGCCGGTCAGCAGGTCACGCACCGGGAACTCCTCCGGGAGGCCGATGTCCGGCGGGACGACGACGACGTCCTCGCGAGGCACACGCGGATCGAGATTGACGGCGACCGCGATCTCCGTTCCCTTCGCATAGGCGAACACGTGCTCGCCGTGCGTCCCGAGCAGGCGCAGGTTCTCGAACCGCTGCAGCGCCGGCTCGTCTCGGCGGATCGCGTTCAGCCGCTGCACGAGCGGCAACAGCGGCCCGTCCAGCTTGCGCTGTTTCACCTCGTACTTCTCCGAGTCGAGGTACTCCTCGCTTCCCGCGGTCACCGGCACGTTCTCGAAGTGCTCGTAGCCGGAGTAGATCCCGTACGAGGGCGAGAGCGTCGCGGCCAGCACGAGCCGCGCCTCGAACGCAGGCGGGCCACCCTCCTGGAGGTACTCGTGGAGGATGTCCGGCGTGTTGACGAAGAAGTTCGGCCGGTAGAACTGCGCCCACTCGAGCAGCATCTGCAGGAACTCCGTGAGCTCCGCCTTCGTGTTCTTCCACGTGAAGTAGGTGTACGACTGGCTGAAGCCGATCTTCGCGAGCGTGGTCATCATCGCCGGCCGTGTGAAGGCCTCGGCGAAGAAGACCGTGTCGGGAAACTCGTCGCGCACCTCGCGGATCAGCCACTCCCAGAAGGGCACCGACTTCGTATGCGGATTGTCGACGCGGAAGGCCCGCACGCCGTGGCGGCACCAGTGGAGGACGACATCCCGCAACGCCTCCCACAGACCGGGCCAGTCCTCCGAGTCGAAGTTGACGTTGTAGATGTCCTGGTAGCGCTTGGGCGGATTCTCGGCGTACTTGAGCGTCCCGTCCGGCCGCCGGTTGAACCACTCCGGGTGCGCCTTCAGCCACGGGTGGTCGGGTGAGCACTGGATCGCGAAGTCGAGCGCGATCTCGAGCCCGTGCTTCCGCGCCTCCGCGACGAGCCGGTCGAAGTCCTTCAGCGTGCCCAGCTCGGGGTGGATCGCATCGTGGCCGCCCTCCGGCCCGCCGATCGCCCACGGGCTGCCGGGATCGCCCTTCTCGGCCGTGAGTGCGTTGTTCCGACCCTTGCGATTCGTCGTCCCGATCGGATGGACGGGCGGCAGGTAGATCACGTCGAAGCCGAGCTCGGCCAGCTGCGGGAGCACCTTCTGGACGCCCTTGAACCCGCCCCAGCTGCGCGGGAAGAGCTCGTACCACGCCCCGAAGCGGGCGCCCTCCCGCTCGACATCGACCTCGAGCGGACGAGCGAGCGACGTCTTGCCGTGCCGGTCCTTCGCGCCGAGCTTGGGCGCGGCGGCGTGCCAGTCGTCGACGCTGCCCGGGCCGAACAGAGCCTCGGCCTCGCTCAGCTCGCTGCTCAGGTCGCTCTGCCCGGCTGCGAGCTTTCGGTCGAGCTCGTCGAGCAGCGTCGCGTAGCGATCGACCCAGGCCTCGATCGTGAACTGCCAGCGTCCGAGTGTGGACGCCTCGAAGCGTCCTTCCCAGTGGTCGTTTCCGACCGGCTCGAGCGGGCTCTCCGACCACTTGCGAGTGCCCTCGTGCCGGTAGCGGACGACCGCGCGAAGAATGTCGTGCCCGTCCTTGAAGATGTTCGCCGAGATCCCGACGGGGTCGCCCTGCGTGCTCTTGACGGGATAGCGTCCGCAGTCGACCTGAGGTCGCACGTCCTGGATCTGGATGCGTGGCGGAGGTTGCTTGAGAGAGGGTAAGGGCACGGTTCCGAGACTTTCAGCCAACGCCGAACGGTAAACAGGACATGGAGCTTCAACGATCGAGCGGAATCGTGCTGCACCCGACCTCGCTGCCCGGCGGCACGCTCGGGGCGGAGGCCTACGCATTCGTGGACTGGCTCGCGGCCGCAGGACAGAGCTGGTGGCAGGTCCTGCCGCTCGGTCCTCCCGACGAGGTCGGGTCACCCTACGCATCCTCCTCTGCGTTCGCGGCCTGGAACGGATTCCTGGCAGAGCCGGACGCTCCGGTCTCGACGCCGTGAGCTCGCGGCCTACCGCCGTGCGAACGCCTACTGGCATCGCAGACTGGGAGCGAGCGGGCGGGAGCGCCGCCGACCAGGTTCGGTTCGACCGCGAATGGTCGGCGCTGCGCGAGTACGCCGGCGGCCGCGGGATCGGGCTGATCGGCGACGTCCCGATCTATGTCGCTCAGGACAGCGTCGATCAGCTGAACCATCCGGAGCTCTTCCTGCAGGGTGCCGTGGCCGGCGCACCGCCGGACAGGCTCGGCCCGCTGGGGCAGCACTGGGGCAATCCGCTCTTCGACTGGAAGGCGCTCGCCGAGCAGGGCTACCGCTGGTGGATCGAGCGGCTGCGGCGGACGTTCGCGCTGTACGACCTCGCCAGGATCGATCACTTCCGCGGCTTCGCGGCCTTCTGGGCGATCCCGGAGGGCGCGGACGATCTCGACGCTCGCACCGGCCACTGGCTCCCCGGCCCCGGCGAGTCGGTCTTCCGGGCGGCCGAGGCCGAGCTCGGCGAGCTGCCCGTGATCGCCGAGGATCTCGGCGTGATCACGAAGGACGTCGAGGTGCTCCGCGACGCGCTCGGCTTTCCGGGGATGGTCGTCCTCCTCTGGGCGTTCCAGGGGCCGGCCGAGCAACCCGCACCGGCTCGAGAACCACCGCGTGCACCAGATCGTCTACACCACGACCCACGACACGGACACGCTGCTCGGACACCTGCCGGACAAGGAGCCGTGGACGCTGATCGAGCTCGCCCTCTCGTCACGAGCGGCCGTCTGCATGATCCCCGCCCAGGACGTGCTCGGCCTGGGCAGCGAGGGCCGCATGAACACGCCCGGCGATCCGGCACGGCAACTGGACGTGGCGGCTCGAGCCGGGCCAGCTGACGGAAGCGCTCGCCGAGCGGCTGCGCGAGGCGACCGAGGCCTCGCGCCGGCTGCCGGCTCAGGCCGGCTCGACCGGCAAGGCGGACGCCACCGTACGCCGCCCGCCGACCTCGTAGGTCACGTCGACGACGTCGTTCTGCCGATACGTGCCGGCGACGCCGAACGTGATCGATGCCCAGCGCCAGAAGCCGAGCTTGCCTTCCTGGTGCAGCTCGCGCGAGAACACGAGCGCCCCGTCCACGACGCGGAAGTCGACTCCCTCGCGCTGCACGACCCCGTTGACGTAGACCTCGAACGGCCGGTCGACCGACGCGGGCAGCTCGACGCGGGTTCCGCTGCGCAGCGCCTTGGTCACCTTCATAGAATGGCACGCAGTGCGCCGGACTCTCGCAGTGGTCGTCTTCTGGGCGCTTGCGCTCTCCGGCGCCGCGGTCGCCGGGAACGGCGGCTTCGCCCCGGTCGAGCCGGCCTCGCCCAACGCCGAGGGCATCAGGCAGAGCTACCTCTGGGTTGCGATCTTCACCGGCGCGATCTTCGTGCTCGTGCAGGGCTTGCTGATCTGGTTCATCATCCGCTACCGCTCCCGGAACCGCGCGCGGACCGAGGAGGGCGCGCAGGTGCACGGCAACACGAACCTCGAGCTCGCGTGGACGGTGGCGCCCGTGCTGATCCTGGTCGCGATCGGCTCGTTCGTCTTCTACAAGCTCCCGGGGATCGAAGACGTCCCGAGCGCGAGCGCGCAGGGCGGACGGGTCGACGTGCGGGTCGAGGGCTACCGCTACTACTGGAACTTCACGTACCCGAACGGCGTCATCGCGGTCGACAACCTGCGCGCCCCGGTCGGCCAGACGGTCAAGCTCAACGTCTCCGCGCCCGACTTCGACGTCATCCACTCCTGGTGGATCCCCGCTCTGGGCGGCAAGTTCGACGCGATCCCCGGCACGACGAACGTGACGTGGTTCAACGCCAATGCCCCCGGCATCTACCGGGGTCAGTGCGCCGAGTTCTGCGGCATCCAGCACGCCAACATGCGGGCGTCCGTCGAAGCCGTGCCGCGCGAGGAGTTCGACGCCTGGCTCGAGCGGGAGGCAGACGCCCAGGCGGCCGGAACGTCCAACCTCGGCAAGGAGACGTTCACCGGCGCGTGCGCGAAGTGTCACGGCCTCGCGGGCGAGGGTCTCGTCGGCCCGCGGCTTCAGGGAAACAGCCTGCTCGACGACGACGCCGCGGTCGAACAGGTCGTCCGGGAAGGCCGAGGCCTGATGCCGCCGGTGGGCGAGGACTGGGGAGAGCGCCAGATGGACGCGCTGATCGACTACCTCCAGACGGAGGTGCTCCGTGGCCGTTAACGCCGAGACGCCAACCCCTGCCTGGCAGCGCGGCCGCCTGGCGAGCTGGCTCGTCACGACCGACCACAAGCGGATCGGGATCCTCTACCTCGCCACGTCCGGGTTCTTCTTCCTGGCCGGCGGCGTCATGGCCCTGCTGATCCGCACGCAGCTGGCGGAGCCGAACAATCACTTCATCGAGAGCGACAGCTACAACCAGCTCTTCACGATGCACGGCACGACGATGATCTTCCTCGTCGTCGTCCCGATCCTCGCCGGCTTCGGCAACTACCTCGTGCCGCTGATGATCGGCGCGCGCGACATGGCCTTCCCGCGCCTGAACGCGCTGTCGTACTGGCTCTTCCTCTTCGGCGGCATCGTCCTGCTGCTGTCGTTCTTCGCGACAGGCGGCGCCGCGCGCTGCAGGCTGGACGAGCTACCCACCGAACTCCGTCTACTCGGAAGGCAACGGACAGGATCTCTGGATCCTCGCGCTCCACATCCTCACGATCGCCTCGCTGGCGGGAGCGATCAACTTCGTCGTCACGATCCACAACCTGCGGGCCCGAGGGATGAGCTGGACGCGCATGCCCCTGTTCGTCTGGACGATCGAGGTCTACGCGGCGCTCCTGATCGTCGTCCTGCCGACGCTGTCGGCCGGGCTGACGCTGCTGCTGCTCGACCGACAGTTCGACACGGGGTTCTTCATCCCGACCGACGGTGGCAGCCCGGTGCTCTACCAGCATGCCTTCTGGTTCTTCGGCCACCCCGAGGTCTACATCATGATCCTGCCGGTGATGGGGATCATCTCGGAGATCCTCCCCGTCTTCGCCCGCAAGCCGATCTTCGGCTACAAGGCGGTCGCCTTCTCGACGGTCGCGATCGGCTTCTTCTCGATGCTCGTCTGGGCGCATCACATGTTCACGGTCGGGATGCCGGGCTTCCTGAACGGCTTCTTCATGATCGCCTCGATGGTGATCGCGGTGCCGACCGGGGTGAAGATCTTCAACTGGCTCGCGACCCTCTGGCGGGGCAACCTGCACTTCGACACGCCGATGCTCTACGCACTCGGGTTCCTGTCGGTCTTCACGATCGGCGGCCTCTCCGGAATCTTCACCGCGGCGTTCCCGATTGACTGGCAGGTGCACGACACCTACTACGTCGTCGCCCACCTGCACTACGTGCTCTTCGGCGGCTCGATCTTCGGCATCCTCGGCGGGCTCTACTACTGGTGGCCGAAGTTCTTCGGGCGGCTGCTCGACGAGCGAATCGGCAAGGTCCAGTTCTGGCTCACGTTCATCGGCTTCAACGTGACGTTCTTCCCGCAGCACATGCTCGGACTGCTCGGGATGCCCCGGCGTATCTACACCTACGAGGACACGGGAATGCTCCAGGAGTACAACCTGATCTCGACGATCGGCTCCTACATCATGGGGCTCGGCATCCTCCTCTTCATCTGGAACGTCTGGAAGTCGCGGACGGGGCGGCGCGCGGGCAACGACCCGTGGCTCGCCGACACGCTCGAGTGGTACACGACCTCGCCGCCGCCGCCGCACAACTTCGACACCGTCCCGTACGTCACGAGCGCCCGGCCCCTCTACGACCTCAGGCGCCGGCTGAAGGAGCGCGGTGAAACCTAGTCCCGCCCCCGGACCCTGGCTCCGCTTGACAGCGCTCGGCGCAGCGGCCGCGACCCTCGTGGCTGTCGTCTCCGGCACCCTCGGTCCGGGCACGGCGCACTCGCTGCTCTCCGCGCTCGCGCTGCCGCCGCTCGTCGCGATCGTCATCGCCGCCTGGGTCGCACACCGGCGGCTGCTCGCCCCATCGCTCGTTGCGCTCGTCCTCTTCGGCCTCGCCGCGCTCGTGACGGCGCCGGGCGTCCACGCGGCGCTCGCCGCACTCGCGTTCGCGGCGACGCTCGTGCTCTGCGTCCAATGCTTCCGCGGCGAGCCGGTGGCGTCTGGTCCGTGGCGGGACTACGTCACGCTGACGAAGCCGCGGATCATGTCGCTGCTGCTGCTCACCGGCGCCGGCGGGATGTTCGTCGGCGCACAGGGCGTTCCGGACGGGTGGCTCTTTGCGGCAACGATGACCGGCCTCGCGCTGGCCTGCGCCGGCGCGAGCGCGCTCAACCACGTGCTCGACGCAGACATCGATCGCCTGATGGGCACGCGCACCGAGAAACGGCCGATCGCCGCCGGCCGTGTCTCGCCCGCACGCGGGCTCGAGTTCGGGCTCGCTCTCTCGGCGCTCTCCTTCGTGCTCCTCGCAAGCACCGTCAACGTGCTCACGGCCGCGCTGGCACTCGTCGGCAATCTCTTCTACGTCCTCGTCTACACCCGCTGGCTGAAGCGCTCGACGCCGCAGAACATCGTCATCGGCGGTGCTGCGGGCGCCGTGCCGCCGCTCGTCGGCTACGCGGCCGCGACCGGGAGCCTCGGCCTGCCGGCGCTCTGGCTCTTCCTGATCGTCTTCTTCTGGACGCCGCCGCACTTCTGGGCGCTGGCGCTCCTGATCAAGGAGAACTACGCGGCGGCGAAGGTGCCGATGCTGCCCGTCGTCCGCGGCGACACGGAGACCACGCGGCAGATCGTCCTCTACTCGCTGGTGATGGTCGCTTTCACGCTCGCCGTCGGCTACTGGCTCGGCCCGGTCTACTCGGTCGCCGCTGCGCTCCTCGGCGCCGTCTTCCTCGGCCTGGCGTGGAAGCTCCGGCGGGAGCCGACGCGGCGCAACGCGGGCGTCCTCTTCCACTACTCGCTCCTCTACCTCGCGCTGCTCTTCGTGGCGGCGGCGCTGAATCCGGTGATCCTGTGAAGGAACTCACACCCGAGCTCGAGCGGAAGAACCTGGTCCTTGGCTGGACGCTCTTCGGCGTCTTCCTGCTCCTCTTCGCCGGGACCGATCGGCGTCGCGCTCCTCTACCTTGGCCTTCGACTGACGATCTTCCTCGCCCAGCCGGAGTCGCCCGGACCAGGCATCCGGCTGGCCGTCAAGGATCTCTTCGACACCGGCGGGCTGGAGACGACCTACGGGTCGGGGATCTTCGCCGGCCACGTGCCCGAGCGGACGGCTTCCGCGGTGCTGCGCCTCGAGGACGCGGGCTACGTGAATGTCGGCAAGGCGAACCTGCACGAGTTCGCGTACGGGACGACCTCCGAGAACCCGCATTTTGGCGACGTCCCGAATCCACGCTTCCCGGGCCGCGTCGCCGGCGGCTCGAGCGGAGGATCCGCGGCGGCGCTGGCAGCGGGGCTCGCCGAGGCGGCGCTCGGTACCGACTCCGCCGGCTCGATCCGGATCCCGGCCGCGTGCTGCGGCGTCGTCGGGCACAAGCCGACGCACGGCCTCGTCCCGCTCGACGGCTGCTGGCCGCTCGCAGCGAGCTTCGACACCGGCGGGCCGCTCGCGCTCGACGTCGACGGCTGCGAGCGGATGCTGGCCGCGCTCGTCCCCGACTTCGAGCCCGTTGAGCTCGAGTCGCTCGAAGAGCTCGAGGTCGGCGTCGCCTGGACCGACCTCGCCGACCCTCTGGTTCGCGAGCGCGTCGAGGCGGCGGCCGCGCGCTTCCCGCGCCGCCGGCCGGTCGAGCTGCCGTTTCCCGACGGTGGGATTCTCGCCGTCTTCAACCGCGAGGTGGCCGACGTCCACCGCGAGCTCTTCGCGGAGAACGCTGACCTGTACGGCGAGGACGTTCGGATCAAGATCGAGCGCTGCCTGGCGGTGCGCGACTCCGAGGTCGAGCTTGGGGATCGGCTCCGTGTCGAGTACCGGGAACGTGCCGAAGAGGCGCTCGAGGGCCTCGACCTGGTTCTCACGCCGACGCTCCCGATCGTCGCACCGCCGCTGCACCGAGGGGCCGGGCCGGGCGATCTGGACGTGCGCGTCTCGCTGATCCACTTCACGTATCCGATCTCCGCGCTCGGCTGGCCCGCGCTCGCGCTTCCGTGCGGCCCGGCCGAGGACGGGCTGCCGGCGTCGCTTCAGATCGTCGGCCGGGCCGGTGCGGACGCCCTCGTCCTCGCCGCGGCACGACTCCTGGAGCCAAGCCCGACCTAAAGCTTCCCGCTGCTGCGGCCGATGAAGACCGGGTGATGCTTGCGGTCCGTCGTCTTCTTCTGCTCGCCGTTCTCGGCGTGCTCGCGCTCGCGCTCAGCGGCGTCGCCGAAGCGCGCATCGACCGGCCGGCGCATCACGCCCCAGGGGCTGACGGCCTTCCTCCTGCGCACCGACGAGCCCGTGAAGCACGAATTCGACCGCACACCCTCCTTTGCGTGGCACCCCGTCCGCGGCGCGATCCGCTACGAGTTCGAGCTCGCGACCAGCAAGTCGTTCACCGAGAGCTCGATCGTCTGGTCGAACGCGAACGACGAATTCGTCGAACCGACGACCACGCACGACAACCGCTACCCCCGCGACCCCTGCACCGACCGCGGAGACCGCCGCTGCCAAGCTGGCAAAGCTCTACGCGAACCTGCGCTCGCCGACCGTCTCCATCGATCTCGCGTTGCCCTGGATCACCGGCTCGCCCTACGCCCTCTACGCACACGTCCGCGCAATCACGAGCAAGGGCGTCACCTCCTGGAGCGACCCTTATGGATTCAACATCCGCTGGTCGAGCATCCCGAAGGATCTCAACAGCACGCATCCGGGACTCGTCCGCTGGTCGCCGGTCGAAGGAGCGACGGCCTACCAGGTGTGGCTCTACGGAGCCAAGAAGACGTTCATGACAACGACGAATGTCGCCGACGCGCGCGACCTGTACACGTTCCACCGCACGAACCCCTTCTTCACGGGCTCGATCCAGTTCCGCGTTCGTGCCCAGCGCAAGCTCTACGGTGAGGTCGTCTCCGGGCTGCCCGTGACGACGTATGGCCCGTGGAGCCCGATCTACACCGACGTGCAGCCTCCGCTCTCACTCGGGACGCTCGGGAACGTCGCCACGGTGTCCGACATCCAGTCGGACACGTCGCCCGGTCTCGCGCATGCCCTCAGCCCCGGCTTCGTGTTCAGGGGTGACAGCGGCGGTCCCATGGACTACAACGGCGGCGCGCCGGCCGAGTTCTTCCGCGTGTACATCGCGACGGATGAGGACTGCGTCAACATCGTCTACCGCGGCGCCGTCGTCGGCAGCCCGGCGTACGCACCTCGCACGACAGGGTCGCTCGCGATGCCGACGGACTCAATCGGCATAGCGACGGCGCGTGGGAACACGCTCGACCAGGGCACCGAACCAAAAGTCTTGATGGTCGACGGCACCGTTTCGGTGTCGAACGAGGAAGTAGCTGCTCCAGCCGCAACGCCCGGCGCTGCACCCGCTGCCGCGGCTCCGACGACCGCTGCAAAGGTCGACCTGCCCGATACGGCCTGGCCCACGGGCGGGTACTACTGGACTGTCGTTCCCGTCGTGCTAGAACAGGTTGCGACGCCCCCCGCAGCGGGTCCTGGCGGTCTACCGGCACCCGTCTCCTTCTTTTATCGCGAGACCGAGTTGCCGCAGGACGCCTGCCAGTCCGGTCGCGTGATGCGCTTCGGCAAGGCCACTCCGCCGGTCGTCACCTCGTCGAGCCGTCCCTTTGCGAGCGGCCTCTCACCCAAGGGCCGCCTGATCTCGGCCGCACGCACGACCCCTTCGTTCTACGGCACACCACTCGTTGCCTGGGAGTCGGTCCTCGGCGCCCAGGAGTACGAGATCCAGTGGAGCAAGTCCGCAAATCCTTGGCGGCCGCTCGGCTCGCTGGTGACAGCCGCCACCTCGTCGCTGCTCCCACTCGAGCCGGGCAGCTGGTACTACCGCGTCCGTGGCTACAACCACTCGCTCCTCAAGCGCCCGCAGATGGCGTGGTCGACGCCGACGCCGCTGAAGGTCTCGAAGCCGACGTTCTCGGTCGTCAAGGGTGGTCGTTAGGCTCCCCGCGTGGAGCCCGACGACGACCTCGCGTTCGCGCTCTCCCTCGCCGACGACGCCGACACGATCGCGATGGCGCGCTTCCGCGCCGCCGACCTCGAGGTCGAGACGAAGCCCGACCTGACGCCGGTGTCCGAAGCCGACCGCCTCGTCGAGTCGACGCTGCGGGCACGGATCGAGCAGGAACGCCCCGGCGAGGCCGTGCTCGGCGAGGAAGAGGGCGGCGACTCGTCTGGCTGGATCATCGACCCGATCGACGGGACGCGGAACTACACGCGCGGGATTCCGATCTGGGCAACCCTGATCGCCTTCGAGGATCGCGTCGCCGTCGTCTCGGCGCCCGCGCTCGGCCGCCGCTGGTGGGCGGAACGCGGCCAGGGCGCGTACGCGGACGGACAGCGAATCCACGTCTCCGCGATCGACCGCCTCGAGGACGCGACGCTTCTCTACGCGCTCGACCGGCCCGTACCGGAGCGCGCGTGGGACGCGTGGCACCTCCGCGGCCTCGGCGACTTCTGGGCCCACATGCTCGTCGCCGAGGGCGCAGCGGAAGTGGCCGTCGACGCCCTCGGCCTCGCGGTCTGGGACTCGGCCCCACTCGGGGTGATCCTCGAGGAGGCGGGCGGACGGTTCGACGATCCCGTCTCCTCGAACGGCCGGCTCGACCTCAGCGGGCTGCGCTGACGGCTGCCTCGTAGATCGGGTCGCGGCCGAAGACGTCGAGCTCGGCCGAGAGGAGGTCGCTCGGGCTCGGCGGCCAGCCCCGCGGCGGCACGACCGGCTCGCCGTCTACCGCGACGCGCTCGATCTCGGCGGCGGACCGATGGCTCAGCTTGATCTGCTTCTTCAACCGCGATCGCAGCCAGCCCGCGAGCAGGATCGCGTCCGCCTTTGGCCCTGTGACCGACAGCGTCTTCGCCGTCTTGACACTCGGCCACAGTTCCGCGAGACGCGCACGCCAGCCGAGCCCACGACCCCACGCGATGTCCGAGACGGCGATCCGGTCGTAGAGCTGCTCGAGCTTCCCGTAGGACGACGGCAGGTTGCGCCATTCGGACGAGTCGACGACGAGCCGGTCGCAGACGTGCGACGAGCTGCTCCAGTTCCGGCGCCCCCCAAGGCGGCAGCCCACGCCAGCGGCAGAACGTCGGCAGGTCGGTGACGAGCAGCGGCTCGACGATCGAGCCGGGCACCCGTGTGCGCCGCCCGCCCAGACGGAGCTCGATCACGTCCGAGCACACCTCGCGGGACGACCCCTCGATCTCGAAGCACTTCAGGTTGACCTGCACGTCGACCCCGTCAGCCCGCTTCGGGTCGGGGAAGAGCAAGATCGTCCGCGACGGGTGCAGCGCTTCGAGCCCGGCCAGCGTCCGGCGCGCCGCGTCCTCCCACTGCGGCGGCGCCCAGGCCACGTGGGTCATCACGCTGGTGCGGGTCCCTTCGCCGTGCTTCGCGCGTAGCTCCGCCAGACGCCGCTCCACCTCGGCAACGATGCTCAATGGCGTCGCCAGCTACGGCCGTCGCGGTGGATCAGATCGTCGGACGACTTGGGACCCCACGTCCCCGCGGGATAGTTGGGGAAGTTCGGCCGATCGCGTTTCCAGGCGGCGACGATGCGTGTCGACCAGCGCCCACTGCTCGTCGACCTCGTCGGCGCGCGTGAAGAGCGTGGCGTCTCCGAGCATCGCGTCCAGGATCAGCCGTTCATACGCCTCGGGCAGCCCGGTGCGGAACGCCCCGCCGTAGAGGAAGTCCATGTGCACGGTGCGGATCGACATGCCCGCACCGGGAACCTTCGCGCCGATCGCGAGCGACACGCCCTCGTCCGGCTGCACGTGGATCAGGAGCACGTTCGGCCGCAGCCCGTCGCCCGGCGATCTCCGCGAACGGTGGATGGGGCGCACGCTGGAACTGGATCGCGATCGTCGTCTCGCGCCGGGGCAGCCGCTTGCCCGCGCGAACGTAGAACGGCGTGTCCGCCCAGCGCCAGTTGTCGACGTACAGCTTCGCGGCGACGAACGTCTCGGTGTTCGAGTCGCTTGCGACGCCCTCTTCCTCGCGGTAGCCGGGCACCTCCTTGCCGTCGCTGAAGCCGCGCCCGTACTGGCCGCGGACGACCGACTTCGGTCCCGGCGTGTGCAGAGAGCGAAGCACTTTCACCTTCTCGTTCCGGACGGAGTCGGCAGTGAAATCGATCGGTGGCTCCATCGCGGTCAGCGCGACGAGCTGGAGCAGGTGGTTCTGGAAGATGTCCCGGATCACGCCTGCCTGCTCGTAGAACGCCGCTCGGCCCTCGATCCCGATCGACTCTCCGACCGTGATCTGGATGTGGTCGATGAACTGGCGGTTCCAGATCGGCTCGAAGATCCCGTTCGCGAACCGAAGCGCAAGCATGTTCTGGACCGTTTCCTTGCCGAGGTAATGGTCGATCCGGAAGACCTCGTTCTCCGAGAAGTGCGCTTGCAGGATCCCGTTCAGTTTGTGAGCCGAGTCGCGGTCGTGACCGAACGGCTTCTCGACGATCAACCGCGTCCAGCCTTCCGAGCTGCGACGCTCGCCCAGCTTGTTGACGATCGTCTCGAAAGCGGCCGGCGGGACGGCGAGGTAGTAGAGCCGGTTGCCCGCGGT
Organism: uncultured Gaiellaceae bacterium; assembly: GCA_963763755.1. Lineage (GTDB taxonomy): Bacteria > Actinomycetota > Thermoleophilia > Gaiellales > Gaiellaceae > Gaiellasilicea. The sequence continues at coordinate 286,570 of CAVXQE010000006.1, read as the reverse complement.
CCCTCGCTTCTCGTCGAGGTCGCCGAGCGCCTCGACGACGTTGTCTTCGCCCATGTCGTCGGCGAAGTCGGTGGCGACGTAGCGCATCGCGGCCGCGAGCTCGTTCCAGACCTCCGAGCGCAGCTCGTCGCGTCCGTGCTCCTTGACGGCCTTCTTCATCTCGGCGATCCACTGCTTGGTCGTCTGTTCCGTCCGCGCGACGCCGACGATGCCGAACCGCTCGGGGAGCAGACGGCGGAACGCGAGCGAGTAGAGCGCCGGAAAGATCTTTCGCCGGGTCAGGTCGCCGGAGGCGCCGAAGATGACGATCGCGCACGGGTCTGCGCTGCGACGCAGGCGCAGGCCCTCGAGGAGCGGGTTCTCGGCCTCGCTCACGGCCGGGCCTTGGCCGCCTTGGTCGCCTTGACGGCATGGCCGCCGAACTGGTTGCGCAGCGCGGCCTGCACCTTCGCCGAGAAGTCGATCTCGCGACGCGACGCGAAGCGGGCGAAGAGCGCGGAGCTGATCGCCGGGACGGGCACGTTCGCGTTGATCGCCTCGTTGATCGTCCACCGGCCCTCGCCGGAGTCCTCGACGTACGGCGCGATGTCGTCGAGATGGTCGCCGTGCTGCTCCATCGCAGCGTGCAACAGCTCGAGCAGCCAGGAGCGGACGACCGAGCCGTAGCGCCAGATGCCGGCGATCTCGCTCAGGTCGAGCTCGAACTCGGAGTGGTACATCAGCTCGAAGCCTTCGGCGTAGGCCTGCATCAGGCCGTACTCGATCCCGTTGTGGACCATCTTCGTGAAGTGGCCGGCGCCGGACGGGCCGACGTGCGCCCAGCCGTCCTCGGGCGCCAGCGCCTCGAAGATCGGCTTCAAGCGCTTCAGCGGCGCCTTGTCACCGCCGGCCATCAGGCAGAAGCCCACCTCCAGGCCCCAGATTCCGCCCGAGACGCCGACGTCGGCGAACGAGATCTTCCGCTTGCGCGCCTCCTTGTAACGGAGCTGCGAGTCGCGAAAGTTGGAGTTGCCGCCGTCGACGATCGTGTCACCGGGCTCGAGGATGCCGAGCAGCTTCTGGAACGTGTCCTCGGTGATCTTGCCGGACGGCACCATCATCCACACGTGCCGCGGGGTGTCGAGCTGCTTGGCGAGCGTGCCGAGCGTCTTCGCCGTCGAGGGCACGTTCGGGTCGTACGTCTTGATCTCGTGCCCGTGCTCCTCGAGCCGCTTCGTCATCCCGGAACCCATCCGGCCGAGGCCGACCATGCCCAGTTGCATCTCTACATGTCCTCCAATCGGATTCGCACGACACGCCTGCCCCGCTCCTCCAGGGCCGCAAGGTCGCCGGCGGCCTGGGAGCGAATCAGGCGGCCGAAGCCGAAGTCGCGCTCCGGGATCGCGAGATCCTCTCCTGTGTCGTCGACGACCTGGATGAAGAGACCGGTGTTCGGCCCTCCCTTGTGCAGCTGACCCGTCGAGTGCAGGTAGCGCGGGCCGAGGCCGCTCGTGACGACGCAGCCGGTCTCGTGGGCCTTGGCGGCGAGGGGAACCAGCTCGCCTTCGCGGGCCGGGTCGATGAACGCCTGGATGCAGACGTAGTCTCCCTCGCTCGCCTGGCCGAGCAGCTCGTCGAGCGAGCCACGAGGCGCAACGTCGGGCTCACCGGCGGCCAGAACCTCGTTCGTCTTGTCCTTCGCTGCCTGGACATCGGGTTGGTCGAACGGGTTGATCCCGAGCACGTGACCCGCCACTGCCGTCGCGAACTCCCACCGCAGCCACTCCTGGCCGAGCTCGTACGGATCCGGGAGGCGGACCTCGCCGCGCTGCCGGTCCGGCCCGTCCGGCGACTCTCCGGGAGCGGGGATGAGCCCCTTGCCCTGCTTGCCGGTCGATTCGGCGAGGAGCTGCTCGGCCCAGAGCCCGAAGCCAGACGGATGCGACTCGATGCAGATCTTGTCGCGCCCTGACTGCCAGCCCTCGCCGAGTTGCAGGCCGAGCTCGAGGCCCGGATTCCCCTCCTCCAGCCGCAGCGCCTCCATCATCTCGGTCGCACGGTCGAGGAAGGGCTCGAGCGCGACGCCCATCAGCGACGCCGGCACGATGCCGAACAGCGAGAGCGCCGAGTAGCGCCCGCCGATCTCCGGCTCGCCCGGGAACGTCGCACGGAATCCGCGCTCCTGCGCGAGCTGTTCGAGCTCGGAGCCAGGGTCGGTGATCGCGGCGAACTGGGCGCCGCGGCCGCCGGTGCGCTCCCAGAAGTACTCCAGGTGCGAGCGCGTCTCGATCGTCGAGCCCGACTTCGAGGAGGCGATGAACAGGGTGCGCTCCAGATCGAGATCGCTCTCGAGACGCCTGATCGCAGCCGGATGCGTCGTGTCGAGCACGTGGAAGGAGTCCGCGGCGAACGCACGCCGCAGCACCTCCGGCGCCAGCGAGGAGCCGCCCATCCCGAGCAGGACGAACGCGTCGAACTGCTCGATCGCCGCCTCCGCGAAGGCGTTCAGCTCGTGGATGCGTGGACGGACGCGGTCGACGACGTCGAGCCACCCGAGCCAGCGGTCCTCGCCGGAGTTGGTCCAGAGCGACGCGTCGTAGCGCCAGATCCGCTCGACGATACTCGTCACGCGGTCGCTAGTTGTGCTCGCTTGGCCCGGATCCCGTCGAGCAGCTCCTCGAAGGAGTCGGCGAACTTCTGCACGCCTTCCGCCTCCAGCGTCGCGACGACATCGTCGTAGTCGACACCGATCTCGGCGAGCCGCTCGATCAGCTTTCGCGCCTCCGCGACTCCCTCGGTGATGGTGTTCGGGACGACCTCGCCGTGATCCTGGAAGGCGACGATCGTCTCCGCCGGCATCGTGTTCACCGTCTGCGGCCCGATCAGATCCTCGACGTACATCACGTCGCGGTACTCCGGGTTCTTCGTCGAGGTCGACGCCCACAGGCAACGCTGCGGCGTCGCGCCCTTCCCGGCCAGGAACTCCCAGCGTGGACCGGCGAACGTCTCCTGCCAGTGGCGGTAGGCGAGCTTGGCGTTGGCGATCGCGAGCTTCCCCTTCAGCCGGGTCGCCTGGCCGCCGATCTCGTCGAGCCGGCGATCGGCCTCCGTGTCGACGCGCGAGACGAAGAAGCTGGCGACGGATGCAACCAGCGTCGGGTCTCCGCCCGCAGCGACGAGGCGCTCGAGCCCCTTGATGTACGCCTCGGCGACAGCCGCGTAGCGATCGAGCGAGAAGATCAGCGTCACGTTGATCGGCTTGCCCTTCGCGATGCAGTCCTCGATCGCGGCGAGCCCGGGCAGCGTCGCCGGGATCTTGACGAACAGGTTCGACCGGTCGACCTCTTCGTGGAAGCGGATCGCCTGCTCGAAGGTCGCCTCACGGTCGTAGGCGAGCGTTGGGTCGACCTCGAGCGAGACCCAGCCGTCGAGGCCCTTCCCCTCGTCCCAGACAGGGCGCAGCAGGTCGCAGGCGTCCTGGACGTCCTGCTTCGCGAGCGCGAGGAAGATCTCGGTCGGGTCGTCCTCGGTCTTCATCACCTCGGCGAGCCGCTCGTCGTACCAATCGCCGGAGGAGAGCGCCTTCTGGAAGATCGTCGGATTGGAGGTGACGCCGACGACCGCGTCCTCCTTCATCAGCCGGGCCAGCTCGCCCGTCGCGAGCATCTCGCGCGAGAGCGAGTCGATCCAGACGCTGACGCCCTGCTCAGAGAGCTCGTGCAGTCGTGACTTGGCCATCTTTCATCTCCTTCTCCATTGCTTCAACTTTTCTCAACCGCGCCACGTAGCGCTCGCCGCCGTCGAAGCGCGCGCCGAGGAAGGCGCGCACGAGGTCGACCGCGAGCTCGGCGCCGACAACCTCCGAGCCCAGGCAGAGCACGTTCATGTCGTCGTGCTCGACGCCCTGGTGAGCCGAATAGACGTCGTGGCAGATCGCCGCGCGGATCCCGGCCATCTTGCAGGCCGCGACCGAGGCGCCGACTCCGGAGCCGCAGACGAGGATCCCGCGCTCCGCCTCGCCGCGGAGAATCGCCTCGCCCAGCTCCTTGGCCTTGTCCGGGTAGTCGATCCGGTTGGCGTCGGTGTCCGTGCCCAGGTCGACGACCTCGTGCCCCGGGCCGTCGAGCTCCTCGAGCAGACGTTCGCGCAGCTTCACGCCGCGGTGGTCGAAAGCGACAGCGACACGCATCGGTTGTGAGTATGGCGAAGTGGAGCAGGGTCAGCGGGAGGCGCGGGCCTCGACGCCCTCGATCAGCTTCGCCACCGCCTCGAGCACCTCGAGGTGCGGCGCCTCGGCCTCCGAGACGCCGGCGAGGATCTCGACCTCCAGACCCTGGAAGAGATTCGCGACGAGCGTGGCGACGGCGGCCGCCGAGATCGGAAGCTCGAGCCCCATCTCCTGCGACCACTCCTCGAAGACGTCGGCCATCAGCCGGCGCCAGCCGGCCGTCGCGTCACGCCAGCGCGCCGCGAGCTGCTCGTCGGCGAGCCCGGCCGCCCACAGCTCCCACAGGATCCGCACGTAGCCGGACTCGAGGTCGTCCTCCAGGAAGCGACAGGCTGCCCGCCACTTCGCGCTCAACGGTTCCGGGCCCGCGAACAGCGCCTGCTGGCGCTCGAGGAGCTTCTCGTTCTCGTACTCGAGCACGGCGACGAGCATCGCCAGCTTGCTGCCGAAGTGGTAGTGGACGAGCGACAGCTGGACGCCGGCGCGCTCGGCGACCGCCCGGATGCTGGTGCCCGAATACCCCTGCTCGCGCAGTGACTCGCGCGCCGCCTCGAGGATCGATTCCTTGGTCGCGTCACCGCGAGCGGAACGCCGGTGCTGCAGGTCACTTGACATGCAGGGCACCTTACCACTATTTTAGTTGGTCGTCCGACCAATTCCTATGAAGCCGAACAGTGAAGGTGAGAACATGGGTGACCTGATGACCGCAGTCGCGCCGTCCGCGACACCGCACGCCGCCGGACGAGCGGCGGAGCCCCGTGCGCAGGGCTACCTCGACCGCGACGGCGTGCGCATCTTCTACGAGCTCTTCGGCGACGCCCCGGAGACGATGCTCTTCCTGCCGCCCTGGGCGATCAACCACTCGCGCTTCTGGAAGGGGCAGGTGCCGTATCTCTCCCGCCACTTCAGCGTCCTGACGTTCGACCCGCGCGGCAACGGCCGTTCCGACCGGCCGGAGTCGCCCGACGAATACGGGGCGGAGGTCACGGCCGCGGACGCTCTCGCGCTGCTCGACGAGCTCGGCCTGGACCGCGTCTTCCTCGTCGTCCACTGCGGCAGCGCCGACAAGGGGTTGCTCCTGACCGCGAACCATCCGGAGCGCTTCGTCGGCGCAGTCTTCATGTCGCCGGCAGTCCCGATCACGCCACCGCGGCCCGAGCGCGTGATGTCCTTCACCGAGCCGCTCCCGACCGACGAAGGCTGGGCGAAGCAGAACCGCCACTACTGGCAGCGCGACTATCCCGGCTTCCTGGACTTCTTCTTCGGACGCTGCTTCACGGAGCCGCACTCCACGAAGCAGATCGAGGACGGCATCGGCTGGGCGCTCGAGACGACACCGGACACGCTCGAGCTCACGGTGAGACCGGCCGGATTCGACGAGGCGACGTCGCATGAGCTGATGTCCCGCGTCGGCTGCCCCGTGCTCGTGATCCAGGGCACAGAGGACGCCCTCATTCCTGCCGACCGCGGGGCCGCTTTCGCAGCTGCGACCGGCGGCAGGCTCGTGACGATGGAAGGCGCGGGGCACAGCCCGCACGCGCGCGACCCGGTCCGGTTCAACCTGCTCCTCTCCGACTTCGCGAATGCGTGCTGGGGCCGTCCGCAGGAGCCACAGACGTGGCGTCGCGCGGTTACCCGCTCGAAGCAGGCGCTCTACATCTCGTCACCGATCGGCCTCGGCCACGCCTGGCGCGATCTGGCGATCGTGCAGGAGCTCCGCCGGCTTCAACCCGGGCTGACGGTCGACTGGCTCGCACAGGATCCCGTCACGCGCGTCCTCGAAGCAGCGGGCGAGCGAATCCACCCCGCCAGCCGGCACCTGGCGAACGAGTCGCGCCACATCGAGGCGGAGTCCGACGGTCACCAGCTCCACGCGTTCGAGGCGATCCGGCGGATGGACGAGATCCTGCTCGCCAACTTCATGGTCTTCCACGAGGTCGCCCGCTCCCAGCCGTACGACCTCTGGATCGGAGACGAGGCGTGGGAGCTCGACTACTACCTGCACGAGAACCCCGAGCTGAAGACGGCCCCGTATTGCTGGCTGACGGACTTCGTCGGCTGGCTGCCGATGCCCGATCGCGGCGAACGCGAGGCCATGCTCACCGCGGACTACAACGCCGAGATGATCGAGCAGATCGCGCGCTTCCCCCACGTCCGCGACCGGTCGATCTTCATCGGCGAAGCGGAGGACGTCGTCCCGGACTCGTTCGGCCCGGGTCTGCCTCTGATTCGCGACTGGGTCGCCGAGCAGTTCGAGTTCAGCGGCTACGTGACGCCCGCCACGGGCCGGCTCGATCGGGCCGCCGTCCGCGCGGAGCTCGGCTACGCCGAGGACGAGCGGGTGTGCATCGTGGCCGTCGGCGGCTCCGGCGTCGGCATCGACCTGCTGCGGCGGGTGCTTGCCGGCTACTCGCGGGCCAAGACGCTGGTCCCGGCGCTCCGCATGATCGTCGTGTGCGGGCCGCGGATCGACCCGAGCTCGCTCTCAGCGCCCGAGGGAGTCGAGGTTCAGCAGTACGTGCACGAGCTGTACCGGCACCTCGCGGTCTGCGACGTGGCCGTCGTCCAGGGCGGGCTCACGACGAGCATGGAGCTCGTCGCGGCGAAGACTCCATTCCTCTACTTCCCGCTCCGGGATCACTTCGAGCAGAACTTCCACGTCCGGCATCGTCTGAGCCGGTACGGCGCGGAGCGCTGCCTCGACATCGAGACGGCGGACCCGGACACGATTGCCGAAGCGATTGCGGCAGCCCTCTCAGAGCCCGTCGAGTACCGGGACGTCGCGCCGGGCGGAGCAACGCGTGCGGCAGAGCTGATCGCCGAACTGCTCTAGGAAACGCGCTCGAGCAGGGCTGCGGCGCGTGTAGCGATGTTCTCGGCCGTGAAGCCGAGCCGTTCGAGCACCTCGTCGCCCGGTGCCGAGGCGCCGAAGCGGTCGACGGCGACCGACGCGCCGGCATCGCCGATCCAGCGCTCCCAGCCGAGCGAGATGCCGGCTTCGACGGACAGTCGCGCGCCGACGTCGGGCGGAATCACCTCGTCGCGGTAGTCCTGCGGCTGCTCGGAGAAGAGCTCCCAGCACGGCATCGAGACGACGCGGACATTGGCGTCCAGCGAGCGTGCGGCCTCGTAGGCCAGGCTCACCTCGGAGCCGGTCGCGAGCAGGACGATGTCGGGAAGCCCGTCGCCCGACTGCCAGAGGGTGTAGGCGCCGCGAAGCGCGCCCTCCGCCGGCGCGACCTCGGAGCGATCGAGCGTCGGCAGCTTCTGGCGTGAGAGCGCCAGCGCAACCGGGCCGCCCTCGCGCTCCAGCGCGATCCGCCACGCCATCGACGTCTCGTTCGCGTCGCCCGGCCGCACGTACCAGAGGTTCGGGATCGACCGGAGCGTCATGTGGTGCTCGACCGGCTGGTGCGTCGGGCCGTCCTCGCCGAGGCCGACGGAGTCGTGTGTCCAGACCCACAGCGACTGCATGTGGCCGAGCGCGGAGAGCCGGACGGCCGGGCGCATGTAGTCCGAGAAGATCAGGAAGGTCGAGCCGTACGGCTTCAGCATCCCCTGCGTGAGCGAGATCCCGTTCACGATCGATCCCATCGCGTGCTCGCGGATCCCGAACGCGATGTTGCGGCCCGCGTGGGTCGACGAGAACACTCCGGCACCCTCGAACTCCGTCTTCGTCGACTCGACGAGGTCCGCCGCTCCCCCGACCATCGTCGGCGTGAACGGCTTGATCGCCTGCATCACCTTCTTGCCGGCGTCGCGGGTGGCCACCCCCTCCCCGGCCGGGAACTCCGGCAGCGCCTCGATCCACCCTGGCCGCGGCTTGCCGGTGCGGTCCGCCTCCCACTCCTCGCGCAGCTTCGGAAACGTCTCGGCCCAGAGCTCGAAGCGGTCGTGCCACTGCTGCTCGGCCTCGATTCCGGCGGGCCTCATGTCCATGTGCTCGTAGACCTCGTCGGCGACGTCGAACTGCTGGTCCGGATCCAGTCCGAGCGCCTGCTTCGCCGCCCGCACCTCGTCCTCGCCGAGCGGCGCGCCGTGGGACTTCGACGTGTCGATCGCGTTCGGCGCGCCGTAGGCGATGTGACTGCGCACGATCACGAGCGACGGCCGCTCCTCTTCGGCCTGCGCGGCGCGGGTCGCGCGCTCGAGCGCGGCGACGTCCTCCGAGTCCTCGACGGACTGGACGTGCCAGCCCTGGGCCTCGAAGCGCTTCACCTTGTCCTCCGTCGTGAAGCTGAGCGCGGTCGTACCGTCGATCGTGATGTGGTTGTCGTCGTAGAAGTAGACGAGCCGGCCGAGGCCGAGATGGCCGGCGAGCGACGCGGCCTCGTAGCTGACGCCCTCCATCAGGTCGCCGTCCGAGCAGATCGCGTAGACCCGGCGATCGACGATGTCGTGGTGAGGCCGGTTGTAGCGCTCCGCCAGGAAGCGATCCGCAATCGCGAAGCCGACGCCGTTCGCGAAGCCCTGCCCGAGCGGGCCGGTCGTGGTCTCGATCCCCTCGGTCATGAAGTGCTCCGGGTGCCCGGGCGTTCGCGATTCCCACTGCCGGAAGCGCTTCAGCTCTTCCAGCGACAGGTTGTAGCCGGTCAGGTGCAGCGTCGCGTACTGGAGGATGCAGGCGTGGCCGGCGGAGAGGATGAACCGGTCGCGGTTCGGCCAGTCCGGGTTCGCCGGATTGTGGCGCATGACGTTTCGGTACAGGACGTAGGCGAGCGGCGCGAGCGCCATCGCCGTGCCCGGGTGGCCCGCGTTCGCCTTCTGGACCGCGTCCATCGCAAGCGCGCGGATCGTGTTGATCGAGAGCTTGCGAATCTCTGCGTCTTCGCTCACAGCATCAACGATATGGCTTGGCCTGCTTCCTGCGCGCCGTCAACGCGCACTACCCTTCGAGCATGGCGGTTCTCATCGCATCCGCGCTCCGGAAGGAGTTCTCCGGCGAGGCTCTCTTCGACGGGGTCTCGTTCAAGCTCGAGCGCCGGGACCGGCTCGCGCTCGCCGGCCCGAACGGCGCCGGCAAGACGACCCTGCTGCGTGCCCTGATGGGCGAGACAGAGCTCGCAGGCGGTGAGCTCGCCTGGGAGAAGGGCGCCCGCGTCGCGCTCCACGACCAGCGGCCGCCCAGGCTCGGCGGCTTCACGCTGCGCGAATACGCCCTCTCCGGCGCGTCCGACCTGATCGAGACCGAGCGCGAGCTGCGCCGCCTGGAGGAGGCGATGGCCGCCGGCGATCACGGCCCGGAGACACTCCGGCGCTACGGCGAGGCGCAGGCGCGGCTCGAGCACGCGGGCGGCTACGGCTGGCGCGACCACGCCACTGCCGTGCTGCGCGGCCTCGGCTTCGCGGACGGCGACCTCGACCGGGGGCTCGACACCTTCTCCGGCGGAGAGCTGACACGCGCCTCACTCGCGCGAGCGCTTGCCGGCGGCCCCGATCTGCTGCTCCTCGACGAGCCGACCAACCACCTCGACATGGCCTCGATGGAGTGGCTCGAGCAGGAACTGGCCACGATCGACGCCGCGGTCGTCCTCGTGGCCCACGATCGCTGGTTCCTCGAGTCGGTCGCGACGTCCGTGCTCGAGCTCGAAGGCGGTAGCTCCGTCTTCTTCCCGGGCAAGTGGCACGTGTGGCGCCAGGAGAAGGCCGCGCGGCTCGCCAACCAGGCGACGTGGGCGCAGCGCCAGGCCGAGGACATCGCCCGGCTCGAGAGATTCGTCGCCCGCTTCCGCTACGGCACGAAGTCACGGCAGGCGCAGGCGAAGCTGAAGCAGATCGCCCGCATCGAGGCCGAGCGCGTCGAGGCGCCGCGTGCCGGCCGGCGCACGCTCGGCTTCGAGTTCCTGAAGCCTGCCCGGAGCGGCCGGATGGTGATCGAGGCCGAGGGCTTCGACCTCGCCGCCGGCACGAAGCCGCTTCTCGAGGACGCGGAGCTCGTCCTGGAGCGCGGCGAGCATGTCGCTCTGATCGGGCCGAACGGCTCCGGCAAGTCGACGCTGCTGGAGGGGATCGTGGCCGGCGAGGTCGGCCGGATCGGCCACGGCGTCGAGCTCGCGTACTTCTCGCAGCACGAGGTGGAGCTCGACGAGCGCGGCAGCGTGCTCGAGTGCACGATGGGCGCCACCGGCCTGCAACGGCCGCAGGCGCAGGCACTCCTCGGCCGCTTCCTCTTCTCCGGCTGGGACGACCACGAGAAGCGGGTCGACCAGCTCTCAGGCGGTGAGCGCCGCCGGCTCGGGCTCGCGCTGGTCGTCGCGTCCGGAGCGAACTTTCTCGTCCTCGACGAGCCGACCAACCATCTCGACCTCGAAAGCCGTGAAGCCCTCGAGGCCGCGCTCGAGGCGTTTCCGGGCACGGTCCTGCTCGTCTCCCACGACCGCGCAGTGCTCGACGCCGTCGCCGAGCGGATCGTCGCGGTCGAGGACGGAGGTCTCCGCTCCTACCCCGGCGGCTGGGCCGACTACGCCCGCATCCGCGCCGGCGAGGACGCTCCGGCGCCGCCGAAGCCGAAGGAGCGCAAGGAGAAGCCGAGACCCGAGAAGCCGAAGCCGCCCCGCCGCAGCGAGCTCGAGCTGGTCGAGTCCTCGATCCAGGAGCGCGAGCTCGAGATCGCCGACCTCGAGCGCCGGCTGGCCGAAGACTGGGGTGACGCCGAAGTCCTCGCCGCGCACAAGGTGGCACGCGAGGAGCTGCAGGGCCTGCTCGAGCGCTGGGAGCAGCTGTTCGAGTCCGCGCAGCAGGTGTGACGGCTGTGCCGATGTGACGATTGACCGTCCGGCGGCGTAGGAACGGTGTGCAAGCGATGACCCTTTCGGCACGAAGCCAACTGACCTTGTCGGCCTCGTTCTCAGCGACCGCGGAGGAGCACCTCGACGACGTGTACGCGTATCTCGTCTATCTGACCCGCGACCGCTCGCTCGCCGAGGACCTCGTCGCGGACACGTTCGAGAAGGCGCTGCGCTCGTGGCGCCGCTTCGACGCCCGCCGCGGCAGCGCCCGCACGTGGCTCTGCCAGATCGCCCGCACCACAGCGCTCGACTGGTTCCGCGCCGAGGAGCGCCGAAAGCGTCGCGAGGAACGCGCCGCGACGCCGGAGCACGTCGACGTCTCGTTCGCCGAAGGCCTGTCCCCCGACCTCGAAGCCGCCCTGGCCGGGCTCAGCGCCGGCGAGCGCGAGGTGATCGCGCTCCGGATCCTGCTGGAGCTCGACGGCGACGAGGCCGCGCGCGTGCTCGGTATCAGCCCGACGGCGGTTTCCACTCGTCTGTCGCGCGCCCTGAAGAAGCTCGAGGAGAAGGTGAGCGTCCATGTCTGAGTCCCTGCTGAACGAGATCCGCGCCACGAAGCCCGTCGCGCCTTCCGCGCTCCGCGACCGTGTTCGCGCCCTGTCCGCCGCGGAGCCGGCACGCGAGCCCTTTCTCGCCCGGTTCCGCTGGCGGCAGCTCGTGCTCGTCGCGCCGGTCGCGCTGGTCCTGGCGCTCTCCGCGGCGACGGTGATCGGCCTGACACGTGAGGACGTCGACCGGCGGCGACCAGATCACCGCCTCCGGCGCAGGCGAGGCTACGACCAGGGCCACTGCCCCGGGATTCGAACGTGCCCAGCCGCAACAGAGCGAGGCGCTCAAGGGCCTGGCCGCTCCTCCCGCAACCGCCGACTCGAGCGGGGCGGTTCCGCCCGCCACGGGCCAGCTCCAGCGCTACGAGGCGGAGCTGCGCCTGCGCGTGGACGACGTCGATGCGCTCTCGGGAGCGACGAAGAGCGCTCAGCGAATCGCGCTCTCGCACGGCGGCAGCATCGCCTCGCTCCAGTACGAGGCGCCGTCAGTGGGCATCGGCTCGGCGCAGATCACGCTCCGCATCCCGATCTCCAAGGTGCAGAGCGCAATGACGAGCTGTCCGCGCTCGGCACGATCGTCGGCCAGCGCTACGGGATCGAGGATCTCCAGGTTCAGGCCGACACGCTCGAGTCGCAGATCGAGGCGACCCAGCGGCAGATCGCAGGGATCCTCGGCCAGCTCGAGAGCACGACCCTCTCCGACGCCAACCGCGCCGTGCTGAAGTCGCGGCTCGCGAACGCCCGCGTCAAGCTGAAGGGCCTGCGCGAGGGGCTCGCCGGCACGCGCGCCGAGGCGCGGACGGCGACGATCTACCTCTCCCTCACGACCGAGAAGATCGAGCCCGGCGCAGTGGGAGGCGGCCCGCTCGACAACATCAAGGACGTGCTCGCCTGGGAGGCGATCGGGCTCCTCTACTTCGTCGTGGTCGCCGGCCCGTTCCTGCTCGTCGGCTTCCTCGTCTGGCTCGCGCTGCGCCTCCGGCGCCGGCAGGTCGACACGCGCCTGCTCGAGCAGAACTAGTCCGGGTGCAGCGGGAGCTCGGCCCGCACGGTCGTGCCGAGGCCGCGCTCGCTCGAGACCTTGAGCTGGCCTCCGAGTGCTTCCACCCGGTCGGTCAGTCCTCGAAGACCCGATCCCCCACCCGGGTCGGCGCCGCCGACGCCGTCGTCGGAGACCTCGACCACGAGCAGGCCGTCTTCGCGAACGAGCTCGACCTGCGCTCGGCTCGCCGAGGCGTACTTGGCGACGTTCGTGAGAGATTCCGAGACCACGTAGAACGCGGCGGCCTCGATCGGCTCTGGCAGCCGCTCGGACGGAACGCCGTTGATCTCCACCGGGCACGTGGCGCGCGTGGCAAGCGCCTCGATGGCCGGCGCGAGGCCGCGGTCGGTGAGGATCGCCGGATGGATTCCGCGGGCGAGCTCACGGAGCTCCTCCAGACCGAGCGAGAGCTCTTCGCTGGCCTGCGCGAGGAGCTCCGCCGCGGCCGCCGGGTCGGCCGTCAGCTGCGACTGGGCGAGACGAAGGCCGAGAGCAAGCGAGACGAAGCGCTGCTGTGCACCGTCGTGCAGGTTCCGCTCGAGCCGCTGCCGCTCGGCGTCGCCGGCCTGGACGATGCGTGCGCGCGACGCGGTCAGCTGTTCGCGGGCCTCCGCGTTTGCGAGCGCGACGGCGACGAGGTTCGTGAATTTCTCGAGGCGAGCCTCGACATCCGCTGGGAATCGCTCGGACTCGCTGAGGGAGATCGAGGTGGAACCCCAGAGGCGCCCGGAGACAACGATCGGAGCCGCCGCCCCTGAGTTCACACCCGCCGCGACCATGTGCTCCTGGACGTCGGGCGGCTCGTTCTCCAGGTCGATCCGCGCGGCTCGACCGGTCTTCGCGACGCGCGCGATCGCACCGCCCTGGAACGGCAGGCGTACGCCGAGGGGGCCGTCGTAGCGGCCGTCCCGCACCCAGACGCCCACGATCTCCGCCTCGTCTGCATCGTCGACGTAGCGCACGGTCGCAGCGGAACGCGCGCCGAACAGCCGGCCGATCTCCTCCGAGACGGCGTTGAAGAGCCGCTCGGGATCCTCCTCGGTCGCGACGGCGACCGCAACGCGGCTGAGGGCAGCCTGCTCGTCGGCCAGGGTTGCGAGCTCCTCGCGCGCCTGCGTGTTCGCGAGCGCGACGGCCACGAGGCCCGCGAACTGCCCGAGTCGCTCCTCGGCGTTCGCCGGAAACCGCCGGTCGCCGGTGAGCGACACGACGACGGCACCCCAGATGTCGCCCGACACGACGATCGGCGCAGCGACGAGGGAGGTCACGCCGAGCGCGGTCAGCCGCTTGTGCAGCTCCGCGGGAACGGCGGGGTCGTCCGTGGCCTGGCGGGCCGGCGCCCCCGTCCGAGCCACCCGGGTGAGCGCGCTGCCGTCTTCGATCACGACGATCGTGCCGGCGTCCGGGATCTGGACACCCGGCTCGCTCCACTTGCCGACGATCACCCCTTCGTCCCGGCTCGGGCTGAAGCGAACCAGGTTCGCGGCATCGGCTCCGAGGACGCGAGCGACCTCCTCGGTCACGACGTCGAAGACGCGCTCCGCTGCCGTCTCGGTCGCGACGGTCACCGCGACGCGGTTCAAGGCCGCCTGCTCGGCGACGAGCGTCCGGAGGTCGATCTCGTTCTGCGGCATGCCAGATCGTCGCACGCGTCGAGACGCAGCGCCTAGTAACAGACTGTTACTAGGCCCAGAAGGCGTCGAATGCCGCTCGTCGAGCGGCTGCGCGCGGATGTCGGCCAGAGACCGTCGCGGAGCTCGACAGGAGCGCCTGCTCGATGTCGAGCGGCGCGCGGCCGTCACGCTCCCGCGGCGCGATAGACCGCCACCGTGTGCGCGTCGTCCGCGACACCCAGAGCAGATCGACGCGGTACGTGCCGCGGTCAGCTCGGCGTGCGCCGGAGGAAGCAGGATCTCGTCGCGCCGCGGTACTCACCGGTCATCGCGTTCGCGCCGGACGCGCCAGACGGCATCTTCGGCGAAGAGACCGACGAGCCGCTGACGTCGCCACGGCAAAGCGCTCGAGCCGGTGCGGACAATCGCGCGTTCGGGTGCTCGCTCAGGACGGGTCCAGGTCGCGACCACGGCCTCGGCGACGACCTTGAGCGGTCGGCCGGAGACCTGGCTCGCCTTGCGCAGGCGCGCGAACGCGTCCTGCTCGGACAGGCCTTCCTTCGTCATCAGCAGCCCCTTCGCGCGCTCGATCACCTTCCGGGCCGCGAGCGCGTCGGCGAGCGACTCGGCTTCCTCACGCAGCGCCTGCAGCTCGTCGTGCCGCGCCCGTGCCGTCTCGATCGCGGGCAGCAGATCCGTCTCGCGGAACGGCTTCACGAGGTAGCCGAAGACACCGGCCTCCACAGCCCGCGCCACGAGCTCCCGCTCGCCGTACGCCGTCACCATCACGATCGGGATCGGCCGCTCGTCGAGGATCCGCCGCGCGGCCTCGATCCCGTCGAGCCGCGGCATCTTGACGTCGAGCACTGCGAGGTCGGGTTGCTCCTTCCGTGCGAGATCCACCGCCTCCTCGCCGTCCTTCGCCTCGGCGCAGACCTCGAAGCCGGCGGACTCGAGCAGCGACCGCAGGTCCATCCGGATGATCGTCTCGTCCTCGGCGATCAAGATTCTCATGCCGGGAAGACCACCTCGGCGCGCAGACCTGGCTCGCTCGTGAGCACGATCGTGCCGCCCAGCTCGTCGCGGACGAGCGCACGCACGATCGAGAGCCCGGTGCTCTCGCCGTCGCCTGCCGCGATCCCACCGCCGTCGTCCGCAATCGCGAGCGACACGCCGCCGTTGCGCTGCGCCAGCTCGATGCGAACCGTCCCGCCGCCGTGCTCGAGCGCGTTCTGGAAGAGCTCGCTGAAGACGAGGGCGAGCGCCGTTGCGCGGTGGCCGGCGAGGGAGACCGACTCGAGGTTCGACTCGACCTCCTTCCCGATCACGAGGCCCTGCACGAGCATCGCCCGCAGCCGCTCGATCAGCTCGGCGAGGTCGACGTCGTCCTCGCGGTGCTCGGTCAGCACCTCGTGCACGGCCGCAATCGCGAGGATCCGGTTGACCGAGTCGGTCAGTGCCCGGCGCGGGTCGACCTCCGTCGCACGCGCCTGCAGCCGCAGTAGCGAGGCGACGGTCTGCAGGTTGTTCTTGACCCGGTGGTGGATCTCCTGGGCGAGGACGCCGCGCATCACCGCACGCCCGTGCTCGAGCGCAACGGCAGCGTGGTGCGCGATCGCCTCGAGCAGGGCGCGATCGTCCTCGGTGAAGGGCGTATCGCGGTCGCAGACGAGCTCGCCGATCTGCCGGCGCTTCCACTTCAGCGGCAGCCGCAGCGCGTGCGCGCCGGCACGGCCCTCGGGCCACGCGATCTTGCCGTCCTCGAGCACGAGCGCCGCGCCTGTCGCCCCCATCGCGGTAATCGTCGTCTTCACGATCGCCTCGAGCGACTCCTCCAGGTACAGGGACTCGGAGACGGCTTCCGAGATCTGCGCCAGCGCCTCGAGCTCGTGCACCCGCCGCTGCGCATCCGCGTAGAGCTTCGCGTGCTCGATCGTCTGCGCCACCTGGGACGCGATCGCGACGAGCAGGTCGATCTCAGCTCCGGTGTAGTCGCGGGCGGCGCGCGTGCGGACGTTCAGCGCGCCCTCCATCTTCACGCGCGCCAGGATCGGGACGGCGAGGATCGACTCGTACTCGTCCTCGGGCAGGTTCGGGAACTGCTTGAAACGCGAGTCGAGATGCGCGGACGAGGCGATCGCGATCGGCGCACGCTCCGCAGCTGCGGTTCCCGTGATCCCCTCGCCGAGGTGCAGCCGCGGCCGCCGCGTCATCTCGTCCACCGCGGTTCCATGCGTCGCGCGCAGCACGAGCTCGTCCGCGCGCTCGTCGTAGAGGTAGACGAAGCAGGCGTCCGCCTCGAGCGCATCCGCGACCTTGCTCGCGACGAGCGCCAGCACCTCCTCGAGGTCGAGCGTCGAGTTGACCGCAGCGATCGTCTCGGTCAGCAAGCGGAGATGCCTCGCGGATGCGTCCACGGTCCGATTGTAGGGACGCGCCGTCCGGCCCTCTTTACAAACTTCTAACGAAAGTCATGCCAGAAACTTCAAACAGCGGGCATAGGTTCTCACTCAGATGAGTGCCGTCGAGCTCGATCTCCGCAGCGTCAAGGGTTTCCTCGTTGCGGACGTGCGCGGCCGCGTGATCGGTCGCGTCGAGTCGCCGATGTACGGCAGCCAGCCCGACGTCCCGGACGCACTCGCCGTCCGCTCGGGCTTCCTTCGCGGCCGCCGGCTCGTGCCGGCCGAGGCGATCGGCGAGATCGACGTCGGCTCCCGTGTGATCGGCCTCAGCGTGCTGCGCGAGTCGATCCGCAAGTTCCTCTAGCCCACAAGCTCGTCCTTGCACGTTTGCGCAAGCCATGCGCAACTCGCGCGCGGCGTGAGACCTCCGCGTGCCGGTCCGACGGAGAACGATCACGGGCTCCTGTGAGGGAGCCCGCGATCGGCCGTCAGTTGAGGTCGCGGCGCTCGCCTTGCGCCACAGCCCTGCGACAAGTATGCGCCTCCGGGAAGCGTTATGTCTAGTCCAGGTGGGTCTGTCCTAAAGCACAGCTAGGTAACGGTCCAGCTCCCATTGCGTCAGCTGGATCCGGTAGTCGTCCCATTCTCGACGCTTGATCTCGACGTACCGCTCGTGGATGTGGTCGCCGAGGGCCTTCCGCATCAGCTCCGACTCCGCGAGCGCCTCGATCGCCTCGCCGAGCGTGCCCGGCAACGCCACGATTCCGCGCTCCTGCCGCTCCGCCGCGGAGAGGTGGTAGAGGTTCGAGTCCATCGGCTCCTCGAGCTCGTAGCCCTGCTCGATTCCCTCCAGCCCCGCGTGCAGGAGGGCGGCGAAGGTGAGATACGGGTTGCAGGCCGGGTCGGGACAACGGATCTCGGCCCGGGTCGCCTGCTCCGAGCCCGGCTTGTAGAGCGGGATCCTGATCAGGGCCGAGCGGTTGCGCTGCGACCAGGCGACGTACACCGGCGCTTCGAAGCCGGGCACCAGCCGCTTGTAGGAGTTGACCCACTGCGCGAACACCGCGGAGAGCTCGCGTGCGTGGCGGAGCAGGCCGGCGATGAACGCCTTCGCCGTCGGCGAGAGGTGGTGCGGGTCGGCCCCGTCGAAGAACTGGTTCCGACCGTCGGTGAAGAGCGACATGTGCGTGTGCATGCCCGAGCCGTTCTCGCCGAAGAGCGGCTTCGGCATGAAGGTCGCGTAGACGCCGTTCTTCGCCGCGACCTCCTTCACGATCAGCCGATAGGTGATCGTCGCATCGGCCATCTCGAGCGCCGGTGCGTAGCGCATGTCGATCTCGTGCTGCGACGGCGCCACCTCGTGATGGTGGTACTCGATCGGAATGCCGACGCTCTCGAGCGCCTGGATCGTCTCGTTCCGCAGCTCGGTCGCGGCGTCGAGGGCGGTCATCGCGAAATAGCCGCCCTCGTCGAGGGTCTCCGTGCCCTTGTTGTCCTTGAAGAGGAAGTACTCGAGCTCGGGCCCGATGTTGAACGTGTCGAAGCCCATCGCCCGCATCCGCTCGAGCGCCTTGCGCAGCATGTAGCGCGGGTCGCCCTCGTACGGCTGCCCGTCCGGAGTGACGACGTCGCAGATCATCCGCCCGACGACGGTCTCGCCGGGTCGCGCCGGCATGATCCGGAACGTCTCCGGATCCGGGATCGCGACCATGTCCGACTCCTCGATCGCGTTGAAGCCGGTGATCGACGAGCCGTCGAAGCCCATCCCGTCGTCGAGCGCGGCCTCGAGCTCGCTCGGCGTGATCGCAAAGCTCTTCAGATGCCCCTCGAGGTCGGTGAACCAGAAGAGGACGTACTCCACCTTCTGCTTCTCGATCTCCTTCAGCACCCGCTTCCGTGAGTCCGGGTCGGACGTTGCGCGGTCCTTGCTCTCGACCATCCCCATGCCGTAATCCTCCTTGTCAGCAGAAAAGCCCCTGAGAAAGGCAAAGAGCCCCAGGCGGAAGCCGCCTGAGGCCCCGTCGCCTCGAAAACCTCGGCGAGTCTAACGCACTACCCGCTCCGCTTCAATTTGCCGTGCTTCTTGGCATAGATCTCGCCGCGCCGGAAGACCCAGAGCCCGATCGGAGCCGACACGGCGCCGATCAGGAGAAGCGGCCAGATCTCGTCCCACATCGTCGAGAGACCCGCGCCGTCCAGGATGGCTCCCCGAATCCCCTCGAGCGCATACGTCGCCGGCGAGATGACCGACAGCCACTGCATCCACTGTGGCAGCACCTCGACCGGGTAGTAGACGCCCGAGACCACGAGCAGCATCCCCTGCGCCACGAACCCGAGCTGGGCGCCCTTCTCGGGCGAGATCAGCGGCAGCACCGCGGTCATGATCCCGATCCCGATGAACGAGAGGGACGCCACGACGAGCACGACGAATGCGGCGGCGAAGTTGGCGTTCGGCAGCTCCAGGTCGAAGAAGAACGCGACGACGATGAAGAGGATGATCGCCCGGATCAGCCCGTAGAGCACGGCGAAGAAGCCCGCACCCGCGAGATGCATCGCGCGGGAGAGCGGCGCCATGAACGTGTACTCGATCGTCCCCTCCCAGCGCTCCCACGCCACCGTCTCGGTCATGAACTCGAACAGGATCCCGAGGTAGGCCCAGACGACGGCGCCGATCAGCAGCGTCGTCGTCGTCCGGTTGACGTCGATCGATCCGCCCGTCGCTTCGATCCCCTTCGCGATGAAGACGATCGTCAGCGTGTTCGCGATCGTCCAGATCATGAACGCGACGTCCCACCAGATGTAGCGGCGGGTGAGATAGACGTTGCGCTCGACCACGCCGCCGAGCCCGATCAGCTCGGCTCGCAACGTGGCTGCTGCCCCGCGGGTCATGCGAACACCTCCCGGTCTTCGTCGTCCTCGTCCACTTCCGCCTCGAACTCGCGTCCCGTCGCGGCGAAGAACGCCTGCTCCAGGGTGTCGACCTTGAAGCGCTCCAGGACCTCCGGCACGGTCTCGAGGAAGAGCAGCTCGCCGCGATCGAGGATCCCGACACGGTCCGCGAGTGCCTCCGCCTCCGCGAGGTCGTGCGTGCAGAGCAGGATTGTCGAGTCGTGCGTCCGTCTCAGGTCGCGGACGAACTCCTGCACCTCGAGCTTCGAGCGCGGATCGAGGCCGGTCGTCGGCTCGTCCAGAAGCAGCAAGACGGGAGACGTGAGGAGGGCGCGCGCCAGCGCGACCTTCTGCTGCATCCCGCGGGACAGGTTCTCCATCGGCTCGCTGCGGCGGTCGATGGGGAAACCGACCTTGCCGAGGATGTCCGGGATCTTGACCCGGGTCTCGCGCGGCCCCATGCCGTAGTAACGCGCGGCGTAGTGGAGGTTCTCGCCCGCCGACATCTTCTTGAAGAAGCTCGCCTCGACGGAGACGCGGTTGACGAGCCTGCGCACCGGCCGCGGGTTCGCGAAGACGTCGTGGCCGAAGACATGGGCGCTGCCGCCGTCGTGGAAGAGCAGCGTCGAGAGCAGGCGGACCAGGGTGGACTTGCCCGAGCCGTTCTGGCCCAGGATCGCGACGCACTCGCCCCGCTCCATCGTGAACGTGACGCCGTGCAGCGCCGCGCGCTTCTTGCGCGCGAACCGGCCTGCCTTCTTGTCGCGGCGCGAGAACTCCTTGCGCAGATCCCGCACGTCGACGGCCAGCACTTGTCGTTGCAACTCGATTACTTCGCTCACTTCTTACTCCTTCACTTCACACGAAACTCAAGGAACACGGCACGCGACGCCCGCACTACGGCGGGCCGCGGCAACGGGTGTCCTAGATGTGGAAGCGGAGACTCATCGCGGCTGAGAATACCAGCGGCCCGGGCCGGCCGCCAGAAATTCGCCCTTGACCCGCGTCCGTACCCTCGGCTACGGTGAGGACAGGTTCCGCCGCCGAAGGCGGTCCCGAGGCAATGGCGCCTCGCAGCTGATTCCAGCTGCGGGCGCTTTTTTTGTGGTCCAACGCTGTGTCATTCAAAGACAGGGGGACGGAGATGTCGGAGCTGGAGTCGAAGCACTACCTGATGAACGGGAGCGAGACGCTGCCCGACGCCCGCGAGGCGCTCGAGTGGGCGGCCGAGACGCGCGTCTCGATGGTCGACCTCAAGTTCTGCGATCTCCTCGGAACCTGGCAGCACATGACGCTGCCGCTGCGGGCCTTCGGCGCGGAGTCGTTCGAGGAGGGCCTGGGCTTCGACGGCTCCTCGATCCGCGGCTGGCAGGGGATCTCGGAGTCGGACATGCTGCTGATGCCCGATCCGAGCTCGGCGATCCTCGATCCCGCCACCGAGGCGCCGACGCTCTCGCTCGTCTGCGAGATCGTCGACCCGATCACGATGGAGGGCTATTCACGCGATCCGCGGCAGGTCGCGAGGCGCGCCGAGGAGTTCCTCCGCTCGACCGGGATCGCCGACACCTGCTTCGTCGGCCCCGAGTGCGAGTTCTTCGTCTTCGACGAGGTCAGCTACGACCTCGGCCCGAACGCCGCGCACTACGCCGTCGACTCCGCCGAGGGCTTCTGGAACTCCGGCCGGCCCGGGCTCGGCTACACGTCGCGCCCGAAGGAGGGCTACTTCCCGACGGCGCCGCACGACTCGCTGCACGACCTCCGCACCGCGATGGTGCTGACGCTCGAGCGGCTCGGCATCCCGTGCGAGTTCCATCACCACGAGGTCGCGTCCGGCGGCCAGTGCGAGATCGACCTTCGCTTCCAGAGCCTGACGCGGATGGCCGATCAGGTCATGACCTACAAGTACGTGGTCAAGAACGTGGCCCGGGCGCACGGCAAGTCGGTCACCTTCATGCCGAAGCCGGTCTTCGGCGACAACGGCTCGGGCATGCACTGCCACCAGTCCCTCTGGAAGGAGGGCACGCCGCTGATGGCGGACAAGTCCGGCTACGCGGGCCTGTCGGCGCTCGCGCGCTCGTACGTCGGCGGCCTGCTCGCCCATGCGCCGGCGCTGCTCGCGTTCTGCGCGCCGACGACGAACTCGTACCGCCGGCTCGTGCCGGGCTACGAGGCGCCGGTGAACCTCGTCTACTCGCAGCGCAACCGCTCGGCCTGCATCCGGATCCCGATGTACTCCGATTCGCCGAAGGCGAAGCGGATCGAGTTCCGCTGCCCCGACGCGGCCGCGAACCCGTATCTCGCGTTCTCGGCGATGCTGATGGCGGGCATCGACGGGATCGAGCGCGGGCTCGACCCGGGCGCCCCGGCCGACTACGACCTCTTCGAGGACGCAGACGGCGACGTTCCGCAGGTCCCCGGCTCGCTCGGCGAGTCGCTGGACGCGCTCGAGGCGGACCACGAGTTCCTGCTCCGCGGCGGTGTCTTCACCGAAGACCTGATCCGGACGTGGATCGACTGGAAGCGCGAGAACGAGGTCGACGTCGTCCGACTCCGCCCGCATCCGGCGGAGTTCTCCCTCTACTACGACTGCTAGGAGCCTTCATGACCAAAGTCGAAGCGATCGTCGTGCGCGACCGGGTGGAGACGGTGATGGATGCCGTCGAGGAGCACACCGGGCACGTCGGCGTCACCGTGATCGAGGCTGTCGGCCACGGCCGGCAGCGCGGGATCACGCACGAGTACCGCGGCCGGATCTTCGAGTCGAGGTTCCTGCCCAAGGCGTACCTCTTCTTCGTCGTGAAGGACGAGATCGCCGCAGGCGCCGTCGAGGCCATCGTCGACGCCGCGCGCACTGGTCACGAGTCGGGTGACGGGATCGTCTGGACGACGCCCGTGTTCGACGTCACACACAACCGGACGGGCGCCAAGCTCGAGGAGGTCGAAGTCGCATGACGACCAAGGAACTGGGATTCGCAGCAAGCACGATCTGGGTCGTCCTGGCCGCGATCCTCGTGATGTTCATGCAGGCGGGCTTCGCCTTCCTGGAGGCCGGGCTCACACGGATGAAGAACGTCGGCCACATCGCGGCCAAGAACGTCCTCGTCCTCGCGATCGCATCGCTCGTCTACTACGTCGTCGGCTTCGGCATCGCGTTCGGCGACGGCGGCAACGGGCTGTGGGGCGGGTCCGGCTTCCTGCCGTCCGTGGATGAGCTGCTGACGATCGGAGCCTCTCCGTTCAGCTGGTTCTCTGCGATTCCCGCGGCCGCCGGATATCTCTTCGAGGTCGTCTTCTGCGCGGTGTCGCTGGCGATCGTGTGGGGCGCCATGGCGGAACGGACTCGGCTGTGGGTCTACTTCGCCTTCGGCGTCGCCTACACGCTGATCTACTCGCTCGTCTCGCACTGGGTCTGGAGCCCCGACGGCTGGCTGTTCTCACACGGCATGCAGGACTTCGCCGGTTCGACCGTCGTGCACTACCAGGGCGCGCTCGCCGGCCTCGCCGGAGCGCTCCTCCTCGGGCCTCGCATCGGCAAGTTCGCGGCCGACGGGAAGCCGAACGCCATCCCGGGCCACAACATGGCGTTCACGACGCTCGGCGTGATCATCCTCTGGTTCGGCTGGTTCGGCTTCAACCCGGGCTCGACGCTCAGCGTCGACTTCGGCGGCGTCGGCTTCTTCGCCTACGTCGCTCTGAACACGAACCTCGCGGCGGCCGCCGGCGTCATCGGCGCGGTCGTCACCTCCTGGCTCGTGATCAAGAAGCCCGACCTCTCGATGATGCTGAACGGCGCCATCGCGGCGCTCGTCGCGATCACCGCGGCGTGCGCGTTCGTGGCCCCCTGGGCCGCGATCCTGATCGGCTTCATTGCCGGCGTGATCGTCGTCTTCGGCGTCCTCTTCATCGAGCGGATCCGCATCGACGACCCGGTGGGCGCTCTCTCAGCGCACGGGATGGCCGGCGTGTGGGGCACCCTCTCGCTCGGCTTCTTCACCGTGCCGGCGCTGGCCGAGAAGCTGGATACCGGCGGTGGCGGCCTGTTCTACGGCGGCGGACTGCACCAGCTCGGCATCCAGGTCCTCGGCCTCGTGGCGGTGGGCGCGTTCACGTTCGGCACCTCGTTCGCCATCCTCTGGCTCTTCAAGGTCACGATCGGGATCCGCACCGAGGAGCACGTGGAGACCGCAGGGCTGGACGTCTCCGAGCACGGCATGTGGGGCTATCCCGAGTTCTACATCCCGGTTCCCGGCGGCTACGGCACCGACACGCACGGGCACCTGGGCGTCTCGCACACCACCGCGCGCTCCGCTCCCGCCTCGACCAGCGTTGCCGCGACCGCGCTCGACCCGGCGGGTTAGGAACAGAACGCACGCCCGAGCAGGAGCTGCAGCTTGCTCTCCTGCTCGGGCGTGAGGGGGTACACGTTCGCGGCAACGACGAGCAGCCGATCGTCGCGGGTCCAGACGACGGTCAGCGTCCCGAGCAGGTTGCCCGTGTGGCCGACGACCGGGCCGCACGGAGTCTCGAAGCGCGCGAGGCCGAGGCCGTAGCGCGCTCCTCCGGCAGGCTGCATCTGCCGGCCGAGCCGGCCGCGCAGCAGCCACGTAAAGAACCGGTCGAGATCCGCCGCGGTCGAGACGACTGCGCCTGCGGCCCAGGCAGAGCGCGCGGTACGTGAGCTCGTGTCTCGCAGACTGCCGGTGGCGACCCCGTCGTGCGCTGAGCGCTCGTGTCCGTGCAGGTGCGCGCCAGTGACCGGTCCTGGTTCGAACGTCGTCTCGCGAAGGCCCGCGGGACCGAACACCCGGCGACGCAGCAGCTCGCCTATCGGGGCGCCGGCCGCCGCCTCGAGAACGAGTCCGAGAGCGAGATAGTTGGTGCTCGAGTACGCGTATCCGTTCGTGCGCTCGCGGCGGTTCGCGATCGCAACGAGCGCGGACGGCGGCTGCTCGCCGCGCAACAGCTCCGGGTCGGACGTGTAGTCGAAGAGGCCGGCGGTATGGTCGAGCAGGTCACGAACGGTGATCCGGTCACCGTCGGCGAGAAGTCCTGGTTCATATCGGTCGACAGGGTCGTCGAGCGCGACGCACTCCGGCATCTGCGAGCCGCAGCGCCAAGGCCGCGACGAACGTCTTCGTGACGCTGCCGATTCGGAAGCGCTCATCCGCTGCAGCGTCGCCGGCGGCGAGCTCGCGCACGTCCGTTCCGTCACGGACGCGAACGAGCACGCCCGGAACACCGCTCGCGACAAGTTCGTCGGCGGTGCTCTCGAGCGTCGGCGGCGTGTCGCGCAGCAGGAGCACGGCGACCGCCACGAGGGCGGCCGCCGCGCAGTCCAGCAAGCCCCAGCCAGCGCATCCGGCTTTGAATGTACGTCTAGGAGACCGAGAAGGTGACCGTGACGCTCGCCGTCGTCTCCTGCGTCCCGGGCTCGATCGGCGTCGACTCGGCCATCGCCTTGTCGGCGGCGGCGAACGGCACGGGCTGAGGAGCGCCGCCGCCCTCGACGATCGTCGTGACGCGACCGAGCGAGAGGTTCGACGCGGAAGCGAGCGCCTGAGCGTTGGCACGGGCGTTGGCAACCGCACCCTTGAGGGCCTGGCGGTAGAGCTCATCCTGGTCGCCGTGCGACAGCGACGGCCCGTACACCTGGTTCGCGCCGGCGTTGACCGCCGCATCGATCACGGCGCCCGCCTTTGCAAGCTCCTTGATCGTGGCCGAGACCGTGTTGGTGGCCATGAAGCCCTGCGCCTCGGACTTCTCGTTGTACTGCGGCGAGAGCGAGACGTACTGCGTCTTCACGTCGGTCGCGCCTGCGGCCTTCAGCGCCGCGATCACACGCCGCATCTCGGCCGCGTTCGCCGCGAGCGCCGCGCGAGCGCTCGCGCCCTTCGTCTCGACGCCGAACGAGAGCTCGGCCCGGTCCGGGACGGATGTCACCGAGGCGGTGCCCTGGACGGTGATGCCGCCGGCCTCCGCTGCCGCACTCGAGGCGGACCCCGGCAGGGTGATGGCGGCGAGCCCGAGGGCGACGACGAGTGGTGCTGCGAGGAGGAGCATTCGTCTGTTCATACCGTGCATACGCCGCCGGAGGCGGCTTCGTCACACGGTTTCGAGACGCGTTCGCGCGGCGGCGATCGCAGCTCGAACCGCACCGGGTCCCGGCGCCACCCGCGACGCCGGCTCGGGGGCGGCAAACGTTCCATCACGCACCGAGCCCGCGACCTGCTCGTGCGCGTCGCGGAAGGGCACGCCCTCGCGTACGAGCGCCTCAGCCGCATCCGTCGCCAGCAGCAGCGGGTCGGAGGCTGCGGCGGCGAGCCGTTCGCGGTCGAGCTCGAGGCCGCGGACGAGGACGGTCAGCGCCCCCAGGGCGCCGCGAAGGTCGGCACGGGCGGCGAAGACCGGCGGCTTGTCCTCCTGCAGGTCGCGGTTGTAGGCGAGCGGCAGCCCCTTGACGGTCGCGAGCAGCCCGGTCAGGCGCCCGATCGCAGTGCCCGCCTTGCCGCGCACCAGCTCCGCGACGTCCGGGTTCAGCTTCTGCGGCATCATCGAGGAGCCGGTCGCCACGTCATCGGGCAGAGACGCGAAGCCGAACTCGGCCGTCGTCCAGAGGACGAGCTCCTCGCCGATGCGCGAGAGATGGACGAAGCACGTCGCGGCTGCGTAGAGGTAGTCGAGCGCGAAGTCGCGGTCGGCGACGGCGTCGAGCGAGTTGCGGAGCTGCCGCTCGGGAGGAGGCAGTTCGAGCGTTGAACCCGCCAGCGCGCCTGCCCCGAGTGGGCTCTGCGACGCGCCCTCGGCGGCCGCTGCGAACCGCTTCAGATCGCGCTCCAGCATCTCCACCCACGCGAGCAGGTGGTGGCCGACGGTCACCGGCTGTGCGCGCTGAAGGTGGGTGTAGCCCGGCATCGGGGTCTCCGCTTCGGCCTCGGCGCGGTCGAGGGCAGCCGCCGCCAGAGCGGCGATCCCCGCGCGGGCCTCGGCGCAGGCGTCCTCGACGTAGAGGCGGAACGCGGCCGCGACCTGATCGTTGCGAGAGCGCCCGGCGTGGATCTTTCGCCCCACCTCGCCGAGCAGCCGCTCGATCGCGGTGTGGACGTCCTCGTCCTCGGGCTCGATCCCACCGCCGGCCGCGATCTCCGCCAGACGGGTCTCGGCGTCGGCCAGCTCGTCGTCGTCCAGCAGGCCTGCGGCGTGCAACCGCCGCGCGTGCACGGCCGTTGCCTGGCAGTCGTACGGCAGAAGCTCGGCGTCGTCGGCGCGGAGGAACGCGCTCACCGCCGGGTCGAGCGGGCGGCCGACACGCCCGCCCCAGAGGGTCATGCTTTGATCTTCGCCCGTGCGCGGGCCGCCGCGAGCTCCACCTCCAGCGAGGAGATCTTGATGAACCCCTCGGCAGCCGCGTGCGGGAACGTCTCGCCGGTGCCGTAGGACGCGAGCGTCTCGGCGTAGAGCATGTGCGGCGAGCGGCGCCCCGTGACGACGGCGGCGTTCGGGCGCAGCTCGACGCGAACGTCGCCGTCCATCAGCTCCTGCGTCCGGTCGACGAAGGCGTCGATCGCCTCACGCGCCGGGCTGAACCACAGGCCCTCGTAGACGAGCTCCGTCCAGCGCTGCTCCAGGCCGCGCTTGATCCGCGCCTCGTCCTTCGTCAGCACGACGTCCTCGAGCGCGGAGTGGGCGTGGATGAGCACCATCGCCGCCGGCGCCTCGTAGACCTCGCGGCTCTTGATCCCGACGGCGCGGTTCTCGATCATGTCGATCCGGCCGATCCCGTACGGGCCGGCAAGCGCGTTCAGCTGCGCGATCAGCTCGGCCAGCCGCAGCTCTTCGCCGTCGAGGGCGACGGGGACTCCCGCCTCGAAGCGGATCGTGACCTCGACCGGCTCGGGCGCGGCGGCCGGGTCGGCGGTGAGCGCGTAGGGCTCCTCCGGCGGCGCGGCCCAGGGATCCTCGAGCACGCCGGCCTCGATCGCGCGCCCGAAGAGGTTCTCGTCGATCGAGAACGGCGAAGCCTGCGTCGCAGCGACCGGAATTCCGTTGGCGACGGCGTACTCGATCTCCTCGTCGCGCGTCCAGATCCGGTCGCGCAGCGGCGCGATCACGTGCAGTCCCGGGTCGTTCGCCTTGAACGAGAGCTCGAAGCGCAGCTGGTCGTTGCCCTTGCCGGTGCAGCCGTGGACGACGGCCTCGGCGCCGATCTCGGCGGCGATCTCTGCGACCGCCTGGGCGATGACAGGCCGTGAGAGCGCCGAGACGAGCGGGTACTTGCCCTCGTAGAGCGCGTTCGTCTTGATCGCCCGGGCGCACTGCTCCTCCGCGAACGCGGCCTTGCGGTCGACGAGCACGACGTCGTCTGCACCGGCCGCGCGGCCCCGCTCGATCGAGGCCTCGAGGTCGAACTCCTGGCCGACGTCGACGAGCACGGCCACCACCTCGTCGAAGCCGTACCAGTCCTCCTTCAGCCAGCTGACGATGCAGCTCGTGTCGAGCCCGCCCGAGAAGGCGACCACTGCGGTTCTGCTCATACTGCATAGTATGCATGAAAAGTGGATTTCATGCACGAGGGTACGCTTGCCCCGTGGACTACCGGTTCGTCGACTGCCGCCCTCGCGACGCCTATCTCGCCGGTCACGTCCCCGGAGCGGCCCACGGCGACCCGGAGACCGATCTCACCGGCACCGACGGTGGCGGCCGGCATCCGCTTCCGACCGCCGAAGCCTTCACCGCCTGGGCCTCGCTCGCCGGCATCGGCCCCGACACGCTCGTCGTGGCGTACGACGAGGGCACGGGCTGGGCCGCACGCCTCTGGTGGTTGCTCCGTCACTTCGGACACGACGCCGCCGCCGTGATCCGCCTCGATGCCTGGCACGGTCCACTGAGCACCGAGCACGAGCCGATCGAGCCCGCGGAATTCGCTGCCCGCCCGCGAACCGACGACGTTGCCCGCTCGCCGGAGCTCCTCGAGCGGCTCGAGGATCCGACGCTCACACTCGTCGACGCCCGCGCACCTGAGCGCTGGCGCGGCGAGGTCGAGCCGCTCGACCCGGTCGCCGGGCGGATTCCGGGCGCCCGCAATCGCTTCTTCCAGGACGAGTCGCCGCTGCCACAGGAGCTGCTCGACGCGGACCAGCTCGTCGTCTACTGCGGCTCGGGCGTCACGGCCTGCGCCGTCCTCCACGAGTTGCACCTCGCAGGACGTGCCGACGCGCGGCTCTACCCCGGCTCGTGGAGCGAGTGGTACGCGATCGGCCCCGTGGAGACCGGCTAGGAGACGGTCGCCGCGAGCTGGTGCGCGCGGTGCGGCGAGATCCCGTACCGCTGCGCGCGGACGAGCTCGTGCTCGCCGTCCTCGAGCTCGACGTGCGGCAGCAGCTGCACGTCCCGCAGCCGGATGCGAACCGGCAGCCCTTCCGTGAACGCGTACGGGCTGAGCTCGTTGGCGAGCTCGCCCGAGAACGGACCCGCCTGCTCGCCTTCCTCGTCGTGCCAGAGCTCTCCGAGCGCGGCCGCGTCGGCCTCGCTCACCTCGACCCAGGCGCCGTAGCCGAAGTACGCAGCGTCGTCGTCGACGATCGGCAGCTCGAGCAGCGCCCGGACGAAGTAGCGGTCGCCGCCTCGGCCGTGGAGCACTGCGAAGTCGTCCTCGACGTAAGCGCGGCTGAGGCGCTCTTCCTCGTCGAGCAGGAAGATCGGCTGCGGCAGGCCCATACGGATGTCGCGCGTTTCGCCCGCATGCGTCTCGCCACAGACGTCACAGGTGAAGCCCACTACGCGGCGGTCGCCGAGCCCGGGAGGTACTGCTGCCAGACCTGCGGGATCGTGGGCGTCGCGAGATGGATGAAGAGGACCGGCGCCGGCGGCCGCGGCGGCCGCTTGAGGTGAAGCCCGGACTCCTCGAGGAGCCGGTCTCCCTTGCGCAGGTTGCACGGAGCGCACGCCGTGACGACGTTCTCCCAGATCGACTCACCGCCGCGCGAGCGTGGCACGACGTGGTCGAGCGTCAGGCGGCCGCTGGAAGCACCGCAGTAGACACAGCGCCAGCCGTCGCGGGCGAAGAGCGCCCGACGCGAGATCTTTCGCTGGATCGCCCGTGGCACGCGGACGTACTGGACGAGCCTGATCACATGCGGCCAGACGAACGTGTCGGTCGCGGAGCGGAGTCCCTTCGGAAGGCTCTCGATCACCTCCGCCTTGCCCTTCCAGACGAGCACATGCGCACGCCGCACGGAACAGACGTTGAGCGGCTCGTAACTTGCGTTCAGGACGAGAACCTGTTGCAACTCAAGTGGAGAGTACCAGCGTGAGGGCCGTTTTCGGCTTTATCTGGCCATCGCGCGCTCTACGGCCTCGAGCTCCTCGGGCGACAAGGCGATGGGCGCCTTGCCCCGCTCGAGCTCCTTCACGTAGAGCCGCGCGTAGTCCCGCCCCTGGATCGCGGTGACGACGGTGCCCGTCCGGTTCGAGTCGAGGAACGCAAACGACGCGGACTGGTGGCCGCCGGTGCCGGCATAGGCGTCGTAGCGGATGACCGCCGTGTTCGTCAGCGAGCCGTCGACGCGGCGGTCGACGCGCGAGAGCCCGGCTGCGATCTCGTCGACGGCGCGGTGCAGGTCGTCGATGCGGCCCTGGAGCGAGACGGCGAACTCGACCAGGTCGGAGCGGCCGCCGCCGAGCAGTACCCGCTGGGCCACTCGCAACCGGCGGACGCGAACCCAGAGCCAGGCGCAGGTGCCGAGCGCGATTGCGGCCGCCGCCGCAGCGGCGATTGCGACAGCCAACTCCAGAGACATCAGGCGCCCAGGGAGAAGATGACCGGGTACTCGGCCGAGTTGTTGCTGGTGTTCTTTTCGCCCGGCACCGGGTCGACGTCGATGCGCATGATCCGGCGCTCGCCGAAGTCGACCGAGGGGAAGTCGCGGAAGACGACGGTCTTCGTCTCATCGGGATTGATGATCTCGATCGTCTGCTTCTTCACGATCGGGGTCGGGCTCTGCTGGATCGTCAGCGTCACCTCGATCTTGACCTCCTGGCTGTCGCCGGAGTTCGCGACCGCGACCGCAAATGCCAGGTCGGTAGACGCCTCCACGGTGTTCTCGGTCGACTCCGAGAGCACCTGGCCGCCCGGAATGACCTTGACCGACTCGATATTCGTGCCGTGCAGCCCGATCGTCGTGCCGCTGCCCGAGGCGGCCGAGCCGTTGATCCGCTCCCAGATCGGCACCATCGACCGCGTGCTCGCGAGATCGGGTGTCTGGACGAAGTTCGAGTCGGGCACCTCGACGCCGGTCACGTTTTCGTCCTTGAGCACGAGTACCGCCCGATCTTTGAAGAGGTCGTCCCAGATCACGTCACTGGCCACGAGCCGCTCGGCCTGGGTGGCGAGCAGGGCTCCTGCGGCGGCGGCGTCCTTCGAGCCCTGGGTGCGCTGGAATGCCTCGGCCATCCCCGCAAGCCCGACGACACGGAAGTTGAGCGCCTCGATCGCCGATTCGTGCGCTGCATGGAGCGGGCCGGGCGGATCGAATCCTTCGGCTCTCGTCTTCCCGATCTCCTGCTGGCGCACGAGCCCGTTGAGCTGCTTCTGGAGGTCGGCCGGCTTGATTCCGGGTGTCGTCAGCGTGTCGCTCAACTCCCGCCCGATCCGCTCCGAGTCGCGTGCGACGGCAGACATGTCGGTCATGTAGTTGCCGTAGGCGTCGCGCTTCTTGTCCTCCTGGCAGCTCTGCGCCCAGAGCAGGAGCAGGACGACGATCAGGATTGCGAACGCGATCAGGCCGAGCAGGCGGAGAAGCGGCGTAAAGCCCGTGCCGGGCCGGACTGGGCCGCGCGGTGGGCGGGGACCGCGGCCGCCGCGGCCGAGGGGGCGGCGGAGGGTGCGTTCGGTTCGCCCGGACACCTCCTGAGTCTCAGGCTCCTCGAAGAAGTCGAACTCGATGTCTGGCTCGCGGTCACTCATTGCAAGTGGAGTCGAAATAGTGTGGAACTGCGCCACTGTAACGATCGGTTCGGCCGTGTACGCAGTGAAGGAATCGGTCCCGCGGCGGCCAACCCACCTGAAGCCGTGTCTTCTGCGCCACAAGCGCTCCCACGCCAGGAGCTCGTCCTCGATCGCTACCGCCCGCTGCGACCGCTGGGGAGTGGTGGATCAGGCTCCGTCTGGCTTGCGCGCGACGAGCGCACCGGGCTCGAAGTCGCTCTGAAGATCATCCCGCGCGAGGGCAAGGCGGCGGATCGCGCGGAACGTGAGGCCGAGGCGGCGTCCCGCCTGCGGCACGAGCGGTGCCTGCGTGCGTACGGCTTCGGCTCCGATTCCGGTCACGTCTACATCGCCTACGAGTACGTCGGCGGCCGCACGCTGCGCGAAGCGATGCGCTCCGGCGACCTCCGCGACGGCCAGGCGGTCGAGGCGGCGGCGCAGATCCTCGACGGTCTCGCACATGCACATGGGCGCGGGATCATCCACCGTGACGTCAAGCCCTCGAACGTGCTGCTGGCCGAGGACGACGGCATCTCCGTTCGCCTGCTCGACTTCGGGCTCGCGCAGTTCGACGAGGCGGAGACACTGACGGCGGTCGGGGACGTGCCGGGGACGCTCGCGTACATCTCGCCCGAGCGGCTGCGCGGAGAGGAGGCCTGCCCCGCGAGCGACATCTGGGGAGTCGGCATCCTGCTCTGGGAGGCGCTCGCCGGCAAGCATCCGTTCTGGGGCGTACCGCTGCAGCAGATGGCCGTAACGATCGAAACGGGTGCGCCTCCGCTCCAGGCAGAGCGCCCCGACCTCCCGAAGCGGCTCCTCAGCGCAATCGGCCATGCCCTGGCAAGCGACCCGAAGAAGCGGCCCCCGGCGGCCGCGCTCGCCAAGGAGCTGCGCAGCGCGCTCGGCGACCGTCGCCGCGTCGTGCAGAGAGTTCACGTCGATGTGACCCGCGACTCCCTCGCCGAGCGAGGGCTTCCCGCGGCCGCCGCGTTCGTCGCGACGTTGGCCGGGGCGACGATGCTTCCCTTCTTCCCTGCCTTCTGGGCGCCTGCGTTCGCCCTTGCAGTCGGTGCTCTCACTCTTCGCGCCCCCCGGGCGGGCCTCGCGCTCGCCCTGGCCGCACCGATTCTGCCGCTCGGGAACGTGGCACTCGGGCTCGCGCTGCTCTACGGCGCGATCGCCTTCGGCTGGCTCCTCCTCTCGTGGGGAGACGCGCGCACAGGCCTCGCGTTCCTGGCCGGCCCGCTGCTCGCCCCACTCGGGCTGATCGCGCTGGTGCCGCTTGCCGTTCAGCCGGTCAAGGGGCACGTCCGCCGTGGCGCCCAGGCGCTGGCGGCGGTCGCTGTCGCCGCGCTCGTCGCCGGCCTCCGCGGAAGCGACCTCCCGTTCGGCCAGGGCGCTCCCGGGAAGCTCGACGTCGCCGGCAACGAGAGCGCTGTCGACGCGGCGATCGCGATTGCGCGCGCCGTGCCGATCGGCCTCGTCCTGGGCGGCTTCGCCCTCGCCGCCATCGCCGTCGCCGTTCCGTATGCCCGGACGCCATGGCGGATCGCGGGCCTGGGCGCGGGCGCCCTTGCAGTTACGGTGCTCGCCGTGCCAACCGCTCCCGCGCTGCCGCTCGTCGCTGCCATCTGGCTCACCTGCGTCGGTCTCGGTCTTCGAGCCGAGCATTAGAGTTGCGCCCGGGGGTAACACTTGACCCCAACAGCATGAGCGTCCTCCGCACCATCGAGCAGAAGATCGAAGGCCTCTTCGAGGGGATGTTCGGCCGTGCCTTCAGGACGCACGTACAGCCTGTCGAGCTGGCCCGAAAGCTGGCGAAGGAGATGGACGAGCACCGGACGATCTCGGTCTCGCGCGTCTACGTCCCGAACGAGTACTCGGTCTACCTCTCCGAGACCGACCGCGAGCAGTTCACCGGCTATGAAGGCTCACTGATCGGGGAGCTGCAGGACTACCTCGTCGAGCACGCCCGGCGCGAGAGCTACGCGATGCTGACGCCGCCGACCGTGCTGATGAAGACGGATGCCGATCTCTCGATCGGCGAGTTCGGGATCGCGACGCGGATGGTGCAGCCCGAGGGCCGGCGCGGCCCGCAGCTCGACGCGCCCGCGCCGCAGGTCGAGCCGGGCGCAACGATGATCTACAAGGCCAAGGCCCCTCAGCCGACCGAGGCTGCGTCTGCGGCCGAGCTCGGGCTCGAGCCGGAGTCGTTCTCGCTGAAGATGAACGGCCGCAGCTATGCGATCGAGGGCGCCAAGGCCGTGCTGGGGCGCTCGAAGGACTGCGACGTGCAGGTCGAGGACGCGAACGTGTCGCGCAGGCACGCTGAGCTCCGTCGCGAGGGCTCGACGTGGTGGCTCGTCGACCTGGACTCGACCAACGGCACCGAGTTGAACGGCAAGCGCGTCCAGAAGGCCAAGCTGTCCGAGGGCGACACGATCACGCTCGGCGCCACGGACCTCGTCTTCGGAAAGGCGAGCGGCTCGTGAACGTCGACGTCGACGAGGCGCTGCTGATCCTGAAAGTCGCCTTCATCGTCCTCCTCTATCTCTTCATCTGGCGGATCGTGCGCAGCGCGAGCCGCGACTTCCGGACGACCGGCCCCGGGATGCTGCCCGCGCAGGAAAGCGTGCTGATGCGGCCGACGGAGGCCACGAGCCTCGGCCTCGCATCCGTGAAGCGCGCCAGGCTGGTGGTCATCAAGAGCCCTGCGCTCGCTGCCGGCGAGGAGGTTCCGGTCGACTCGATGCCCGTGGCGATCGGCCGGGGCGGCCAGAACGAGATCCCACTCGACGGCGACGAGTTCGCCTCCGCGCAGCACGCTCGCTTCGAGTCGAAGCGCGATGGGCTCTGGGTCGAGGACATCGGCTCGACGAACGGCACCTTCGTCAACGGAGCGCGCGTGACGACACCGCGGCGCCTGTCGAAGGGCGACATCGTGCGCGTCGGCCAGACGGACTTCCGGGTGGAGGTCTGATGGTCGGCCGCATGGCTGTCGTCTCGGACACCGGGCGTCGCCGGCGCCGGAACGAGGACGCCTTCGTCTGCGCGCCGCCGCTCTTCGCCGTCGCCGACGGGATGGGCGGTGCTCAGGCCGGCGAGGTGGCGTCGGGCCTCGCAGCGGCGGTGCTCGAAGAGGGCGCCGGCGACGAGCGCGGCGAAGAGCGCGTCGCCTCGCTGATCCAGGAGGCCAACCGGCGCGTCTTCCAGCGCTCGAACGAAGACGCGGCCACGTCTGGAATGGGCACGACGATGACCGTCGCGCTCGTGGACAGCTCCGGCGGCACGATCGCCTTCGGCCACGTCGGCGACTCGCGCGCCTACCGCGTGCGCGACGGCCGGCTCGAGCAGCTCACCGACGACCACTCGCTCGTGGGCGAGCTGGTTCGCAGCGGCAAGCTCTCGCCGGAGGAGGCCGAGACGCATCCGCAGCGCTCGGTGATCACGCGGGCGCTCGGCACCGAGCCTGACGTCGACGTGGACACGTTCACCGTCGAAGCCCAGCCGGACGACCTCTATCTGCTCTGCTCGGACGGGCTGACGGACATGATCTCCGCGGACGAGATCTTCTCCGTGCTCAACGGCAGCGACGATCTCGAGGCGACCGCACGCGCGCTGATCGAGGCGGCGAATGCGGGCGGCGGCGAGGACAACATCACGGTCGTTCTCTTCCAGATCGGAGACGGCGGCGAGGTCGGGCAGACAGCGCGGATGCCCGTGGCTGCCGAGCCCGAGCCGGCCGACGACGACGAGGACACGCTTTCGGGCCTCGATCCGGTCCCCGTCGTCGACACGGCGGTGATTCCCGTCGCCGTCGTCGAGGAGCACATGCAACGCGTGGAAGCAGACGCGCCGTCCCGGCCCGAAGCATCGCCGCCGGATCCTCCCGCTCGTCGTGCTCGTCCTGCTGATCCTCGCGCTCATCGTCCTCGCGGCCTGGGGGCTCTCACGCTGAGCCTCCGAAACCGTGAGTTGCTGAACCTGATCGCCGTGGGCCTCCTCACGGCGATCGGCTTTGCGAGCGTCTACATCGCCCGCTCGTCGCTCGTGGACGCGGGCTCGTTGACCTATGCGGGCATCTTCGTCGCCCTCTATCTCGCTGCGCACCTCGTCGCTCGCTACACGGTCCCGTGGGCGGACCCTGTTCTGCTGCCTCTCGCGGCGCTGCTCTCCGCAATCGGCGTGATCATGATCTACCGGCTCAACCCCGACGACGCGTTCCGGCAGAGCCTGTGGGTCGTGATCGGCGTCGCTCTGTTCGCGCTCACGCTGATCCTGCTGCGCCGCGACTTCCGCGTCCTCGAGTCCTACAAGTACCTGTTCGGGATCACGGCGATCCTGCTGATGATGCTGCCGGCGCTCCCCGGCATCGGCCAGACGATCAACGGCGCCCGGCTCTGGGTGAAGGTCGGCTCGTTCCAGTTCCAGCCCGGCGAGCTGGCGAAGATCTTCCTGATCGTCTTCCTGGCCGGCTACCTGCGTGACAAGCGCGAGGTGCTCGCGCAAGGGCGGCTCAAGGACTTCGGGCCGCTGCTCCTGATCTGGGGCGCGGCGATGCTCGTTCTCGTGCAGACGAACGATCTCGGGAGCGCGCTGCTCCAGTTCGGGATCTTCCTCGCCATGCTCTACGTCGCGACCGGGCGCGCCGCCTACGTCGCGGTCGGGCTCGGGCTCTTCTTCGTCGGCTCCGCGCTGGTCTACCAGTACGTCGGCCATGTCCGGGAGCGGGTCACGATCTGGCTGAGCCCGTGGACGGACGACCCCGTCTACTGCGCCCAGACCGGTGGGCTCGCGCTGCGGCAGGACTGCGGCTCGTTCCAGCTCGTGAAGAGCCTCTACTCGATCGGCAACGGCGGCTTCGGCGGAACCGGGCTCGGCAAGGGGACGTTCACGACGACGGCCGGCGACGCGATCATCCCCTACCTCAAGACGGACTTCATCTACTCCGCGATCGCGCAGGAGCTCGGCCTGGTCGGCTCCGCCGGGCTGCTGCTCGTCTTCATGGTCTTCGTCGCCCGCGGCTTCCGCGTGGCGCTGCTGGCGGATGACGGCTTCTCGAAGCTGCTCGCCGCCGGGCTGACGTTCGGCTTCGCGCTGCAGACCTTCATCATCGTCGGCGGCGTCCTGCGTGTGATCCCGCTGACGGGCATCACGCTTCCGTTCGTGTCCTACGGGGGCTCGAGCGTGGTCGCCAACTTCATCCTGCTGGCGCTGCTCATGCTCGTCTCCAACCGGGCGAACGAGCAGACGAGGGGGCTGCGGTGAACAGGCAGATCACGCGCCTCGCCGTCACCGGCATGGGCCTGATCGTGGCCCTCGTCGTCGCCACGACCTACTGGCAGGTGTGGGCGGCCGGCGACCTGGCCGACCGCCAGGACAACCAGATCCAGCGCGTCGCGCAGTTCACGATCGAACGCGGCGACATCAGGTCGCGCGGTCTGAACTATGCGATCAACCGGGCGAAGAAGGTCGGCGGACGGACGCTCTACTTCCGGGAGTACCCGCAGCGCGGCCTCGCAGCGCACGTGCACGGCTATTCGACCCAGTCGCGCTTCCGCACCGGGCTCGAGCGCTCGATGAACGATTACCTGACGGGGCAGAACGCGAACCTCTCGACCGTGCTCGACACGACGCTCGACCGGCTCAAAGGCGGGACGATCAAGGGCAACGACCTCGTGCTCACGCTCAACCCGAAGGCCCAACGGGCGGCGCTCGAGGCGCTCGGCACACGCTGCGGCGCAGTCGTCGCGCTCGAGGTGCGGACCGGGAAGGTGCGGGTGATGGCATCGTCCCCGACCTACGATCCGAATCTCGTCGAGGGCCACTTCAACCGTGTGACCAACGTGCGCGCCGACTGCAAGCGTCCGGACGCGCTCCTCAACCGAGCCACTGCCGGCCTCTACGCGCCCGGCTCGACCTTCAAGGTGGTCACCGCTTCCGCTGCGATCGATTCGGGCCGCTTCACGCCCACGTCCAGCTTCGTCGATCCGGGGTACTGCGAGGTCTACGGCAAGCGGGTCAACAACTACGACACCACCTCGCCGTTCGGTCGCCTCGACCTGGCCACGGCGCTCAAGTACTCGGTCAACTCGGTCTTCTGCAACATCGGCAAGGAGCTGGGCGCGAAGACTCTCGTCGACTACGCGAAGCGCTTCGGCTTCTACTCCATCCCGCCGCTCGAGACGCCGGCGAACGAACGCGCTCCGAGCGGCCTCTACAAGGGGACCAAGCTCTTCGACCCGCAGGAGGACAGCGACGTCGATCCAGGTCGGTTCGCGTTCGGCCAGGAGCGGCTGCTCGTGACACCGCTGCAGATGGCGATGGTCGCCGCGACGATCGCGAACAACGGCGTCGTGATGAAGCCGTACGTCGTCGAGCGCATCGTGGCGCCGGACGGATCGACCGTCGTGCGCAACAAGCCGCAGGATCTCGGCCGAGCAGTCAAGCCCACGACGGCCAAAGCGGTCGCGCGCGATGATGCAGGCCGCCGTCGAGGGAGGCACCGGCACCGCGGCACGCATCCCGGGCGTCACGGTGGGCGGCAAGACCGGCACCGCGGAAACGGGCATCTCAGGGTTGAACACGACGTGGTTCATCAGCTACGCGGGCCGCAACCGACCAGAGGTCGCAATCGCGGTCGTCGTCGAGGAACAGAACTCGACTGGCGGCGAAACGGCAGCCCCGGTCGCCCGCGACGTCTTGCAGGCGCTTTTGGGGGAGAGCGCGAACTCCTAACCTGGTACCCCAATGGCCGCGGGCGACACCCTCATCGACACGCTCTTCGACGGGCGCTACCTGATCATCCGGAAGCTGGGCTCGGGCGGGATGGCGAACGTCTATCTCGCCGCGGATCAGGAGCTCGGCAGGCGCGTCGCGATCAAGATTCTCGACGACCGCCACGCACGCGACGAACAGTTTGTGGAGCGGTTCCGCCGTGAGGCGCAGAACGCCGCCGGGCTCTCGCACCCGAGCATCGTCTCGATCTACGACCGCGGCGACTCGGAGGGGACGTACTACATCGCGATGGAGTACGTCGAGGGGCGGACGCTCAAGGAGCTGCTCGTCGCCCGGGGCCCATCACCGCTCGGCATCGCGATCGACTACACGCGGCAGATCCTCTCGGCGCTCCGCTTCGCGCACCGCAACGGGATCGTGCACCGCGACATCAAGCCGCACAACGTGATCGTGGACGGCGAGGGCCGCGTGAAGGTGATGGACTTCGGCATCGCGCGCGCCGGCGCAGCGAGCCAGATGACCGAGGCAGGCTCGATCATCGGGACGGCGCAGTACCTCTCCCCCGAGCAGGCGCGCGGCGCCCCCGTCGACCAGACCTCGGATCTGTACTCCACCGGGATCGTGCTCTACGAGCTGCTCACCGGCTCGGTGCCGTTCACCGGCGAGACGCCGGTCGAGATCGCGATGAAGCACCTCTCGCAGGCGCCGGTGTCGCCCTCCGCCCTCCGGCCGGAGATCCCCCGCGACCTCGACTACGTCGTCCTGCGAGCACTCGCGAAGGATCCTGCCGACCGCTACCACTCGGCCGAGGAGATGGACTCCGACCTCGAGCGGATCGCCCGCGGGATCGGCGTCTCCGCCGAGACCGCCGAGGCAGCGACGACCGTGCTCGCGCGGACGGATGTCGGCGAGGCGGCGACGACGATCGGGCCCGCGGCGGTGACGAGCACGACCTACACGCCGGGCCGCTACTACGAATACGACGAACCGCCCCGCAAGCGCACGATCTGGCCATGGCTGCTCGCAGTCGCTGCTGATCGCCGGCGCTCTCGTCGGTGGCTGGTTCGCCTACCAGGCGCTGCAGGACCAGCTCACAGCCGCCAAGCCGGTCGCCGTGCCCGACGTCAAGGGCCTCCCCGAGCAGCTCGCCGTCACGAACATCCGCAACGCGGGCCTCAAGGAGCTCGTGCAGCGCGAGCCGAACGCGGACGTCAAGGTCGGCCTCGTCTCCGAGCAGGACCCGCAGCCGGGCGACCGGACCGAGAAGGGGAACTTCGTCACGATCGTCGTCTCGACCGGGCCGCCGAAGACCAGGGTCCCGGACGTCGTCGGCCAGAGCAGGGACCAGGCCGTCTCCGATCTCGTCAGTGCCGGGCTGAAAGCCAACGTCGTTTCCATCAACTCGCTCCAGCCCGTCAACACGGTGCTCGCGACGGCTCCGAAGGCCGGCACCGAGCTGGTCGAAGGGTCAACCGTCCGCGTCAACGTCTCGAAGGGACCGAAGCCGGTCACGGTGCCGAACGTGATCGGTTCGGCGTTCGAGAGCGCGCAGTCCTCGCTTCAGGGCGCCGGCTTTGCGGTCGCCCGCGAGGAGGTCGAGGATCCTGCGGCTGCCGGAACGGTGGTCGGCCAGAATCCTGCCGCCGGCACGCAGCAGAGCAAGGGATCCGTGATCACACTCCAGGTCTCCTCGGGCCCGCAGACCTCGCAGGTCCCGGACGTCACGAGCCAGACCGAGGCGGACGCCCGCGCGCAGCTGCAGCAGTCCGGCTTCGAGATTCAGGTGGTCGAGGAGATCGTCGACGACGAGAGCCTCGACGGACGGGTGCTCTCACAGGACCCGGAGGGTGGCACTGACGCGGAGCAGGGCACGTCGGTGGTGATCGTGGTCGGCCGCTTCGAGCAGCCGCAGGCGCCGCCCGCCGAGACCACGACCACGACCCCGACGTTCCGTGAGCAGGCGCATCAGGGTCGCCGTCGTCGCCGGCGGGCGCTCGAGCGAGCACGAGATCTCGCTCGCCTCGGCCCGTTCTGTCCTGGAAGCGCTCGATCCGGAACGGTACGAGACGACCACGATCGCGATCGGCCGCGACGGCCGCTGGGCGCTCGAGGGGCCAGGTAACAGTCTGTTACAAGGCCATCCGACGGAGACGCTGCCGGTGCTCGCCGACTCGAAGCCGGCGGCCGCAATCGGTTCCGTCGACGTCGTGCTGCCCGTCCTGCACGGCCCGTTCGGCGAGGACGGCACCGTCCAGGGCCTGCTGGAGCTCGCGAACGTGCCGTATGTGGGGGCCGGAGTCGCGGCATCCGCGCTCTGCATGGACAAGGACCTCTTCAAGGCCGTGCTCCGCGACCGCGGGATTCCGGTCGCTCGCAACGCGACTCTGCGCCTCGGCGACGAGATCGAGAACCCGTTCGGGTATCCGGTCTTCGTCAAGCCCGCGCGGCTGGGCTCTTCGGTCGGGATCTCGAAGGCCCACGACGAAGCGGAGCTGGAGAGCAGCGGTCGCGCTTGCTCGCCGGCACGACGAGAAGGTGCTCGTCGAGGAGTTCGTCGCCGGAACCGAGGTCGAATGCGGCGTGCTCGGCAACCTCCGGCCGGCACCGATCGCCTCCGTCGTCGGCGAGATCGTCCCGCACGGCGAGTGGTACGACTACGCGGCCAAGTACGACGCCGACGGCTCGGACATCATCGTGCCGGCCCGGATCCCGGACGAGACCGCGGCGCGGGTTCAGGAGCTCGCCGTCGACTCGTTCATCGCGACCGAATGCGAGGGCATGGCCCGTGTCGACTTCTTCGTGCGCGAGGACGGCGAGGTCGTCGTGAACGAGCTGAACACGATTCCGGGCTTCACCGCGACGAGCGTCTACGCCCGCCTCTTCGAGGCGTCCGGAATCCCGTATGCGGAGCTCCTCGAGCGGCTGATCCAGCTGGCGCTCGACCGCCACGAACGCCGCTCAGGCCTGGAGTACTAGCAGCCTCGTCTGCTCGGCGTGCCAGCCGAGCCCCAACGCCTCGAAGCTCTGGATCGCATCCTTCAGCAGCTCCTCGTCCTCCCGCGCCGCCCCGAGTGCGCGCAGCGCGAAAGGCCGCAGGACCGAGCGGTCCGAGATGAGCGGCGCAGCCTCTCGTTCCACATCCTCACGCCGACCGAGCGCGAGCAGGCCGTCGAGCCGGGTCGAGATGGTCGCCGAGGTCACCATCCAGTCGTGTCCGCGGCGAGGGACGTCCTGGTCGATCATCTCCTCGACGACGTCGAGCTCGTTCCGGAGCAGCGCCAGCCGGACACGCGGTCCGAAGAGACGGAACCCAAAGCCCTCGAAGGCGATCGCTCGGCGGCCTCCACCCGGCCATTGTGACGGGTTGCTAGTTCGCTTTCACCTCGTTGACGTGGGCGCTGCCGACGAGCTGGGTGATCCAGATGACGTAGTACTTCGCGTCACCGCTGTCGAGATCCCACGTGGTGGTCGCTTCGACCACTTTGCCCCCGGCGACGGTCTCGAACGGGCCTTGCGGCGAATCGCCGGCCCGAATCTCGGCGGTGAACCCGGGCGTGTCGGTCGTGACAGCGATCTGCTTCGGTGTCCCTGACGCCTCGACCACGAGTCCGACGCCCGACTTGAACGCGCTCAGCTGCGAGCGGTAGGTCGAAGTGCGCCAGAACGTCGCCGGATTGCCGTCCGTCGCGAGGCCGGCCAGGTCGTCGTGCTCGCCGTCGCCGCCGTCGGGGTCGTAGGCCCCGACGCCGCTGAGCGTCACTGCATCGCCGCTGGCTGCGCCTGCCGCCTGGTTCGTCAGCGCGGGTTGCCAGATAGATCCCGCCGGCCGCTACCGCGAGGAGCAGCAGGCCGACGAGAGCCCAAAGCAGAAAGAAGCCGCCCCTGCGCTGCCGCCGCTGCTTTGGCGGTCGCGCGGGCTTCGCCGGCTTCGGCCGCTTCATGATCATCGTGCCCTCGCCGCCGTCCTTCGCGTCCAGCTCGGCGAGACAGGCCTCGAGCTCCGCGACGACGACGTCCATCGAGGCCGGGCGGTCGGCCGGGGCCTTCGCCATGCAGCTCTCGATCAGCGAGGCGAGGCGCAACGGCGTGTCCGGACGGCGGTCGAGCACGCTCGGGCTGGGGTCGTTGACGTGCTTCATCGCGACGGTGAGGAAGTTGTCGCCCGGGTACGGCAGCTCGCCGGTGAGCAGCTCGTAGAGGACGACGCCGAACGAGTAGATGTCCGTCTGGGCGTCGATCTGCTCGCCGCGGGCCTGCTCGGGTGCGATGTAGTGGCTCGTACCGAGCACGGTGCCCGTCTCCGTGTGGCCGACGGCGTCGAGCGAGCGGGCGATCCCGAAGTCGGTCACCTTGGCCCGGCCCTCGTCGTTCAGCAGCACGTTCTGCGGCTTCACGTCGCGATGGATGAGCCCCTGGCCGTGCGCGAACGCGAGCGCCCGGCCGACCTGGAGGCCGAGCTCGAGCGCGCGCCGCACGGGCAGCGGCCCGCCCCGCTCGACCAGCTCCTTGAGGTTCTCGCCCTCGATCACCTCGAAGACGATGAACTGCTTCCCGTCCTCGTCGCCGCGATCGATGACCGTGACGATGTTCGGATGCGAGAGCTGGGCGACCGAGCGAGCTTCGCGCCGGAAGCGCTCGACGTACTCCTCGTCGCCGCCGTACTGGTCGTGCAGAACCTTCAGCGCGACGTTGCGTTCGAGCAGCGTGTCGAATGCGCAGTAGACGCTCGACATCCCGCCGGTCCCGAGGACGTATTTGAGCTCGTACCGGCCCGCAATGGTTTCTTCGCGCACCACCACCACGCTACCGTTCCCGCGCCACGGAAAATTGAACTATGAGAGCACGTGCGCGAGCGCGTCTTCCCAGACCGCGAGCGCCTCATCCAGCTCGCCGTCGGTGATCACGAGCGGCGACAGGACGCGGATCACGTTCCCGTGGACGCCCGCCTTGAGCAGCAGGAGCCCGCGCTGCATTGCCGCATCGATCACCGCCTGCACGAGCTTCGGCGCCGGCTGCTTCGTCGCTCGGTCCTCGACCAGCTCGATCGCGAGCATCGCCCCGAGGCCGCGCACCTCGCCGATGGCGGGAAACCGCTCCTGCCAGGCGAGCATCCGCGTTCGCACCGTCTCGCCGATCGCTGCGGCGCGCTCGACGAGCCCCTCCTCCTCGATCACGTCCAGAACAGCGAGCGCTGCGGCCTGCGCGACAGGGTTGCCGACATAGGTGCCGCCGACGGCGCCGTCGTGGGCGGCGTCGAGGATCTCGGCCTTGCCGAGAACGCCCGAAAGCGGAAAGCCGCCGGCGATCGACTTCGCGACGGTGATCAGATCGGGCTCGACGTCGTAGTGCTCGATCGCGAACAGCTTGCCGGTGCGGGCAAAGCCGGTCTGCACCTCGTCGGCGATGAGGCAGATCCCGTACTCGTCGCAGATCGCGCGCAGCCCTGCCATGAAACGCTGCGGCGCCGGCAGGAAGCCTGCCTCGCCCTGCACGGGCTCGACGATGATCGCCGCGACCTGCTCGGCGGCGACCTGGGTGAGGAAGAGCTGCCGCAGCTCCGCCAGAGCCGTCTCGGCGTCGGGGCCGCGATAGTCCTGCGGGAACGGAGCCCGGTAGACCTCGGGCGCCAGCGGTCCCATTCCGACCTTGTACGGATGCGGGCGCGAGGTCAGGGTCATCGAGAGCAGCGTGCGGCCGTGGAATGCACCCTCGAACGCGATCACTGCGGGACGTCCCGTGTAGAGACGCGCGAACTTGACGGCGTTCTCGACCGCCTCGGTGCCGGCGTTGAAGAACGCCGCCTTGGCAGGACCGCGGAACGGGGCGAGCGCGAGCAGCCGCTCGGCCAGCTCGATGTACGGCTCGTAGGGCACGACCGTGAAGTCGGTGTGGATGAAGCGAGCCATCTGCTCGCTCGCGGCTTCGAGGACGCGCGGATGCGCATGTCCCACGTTCAGGCAGCCGACACCGCCGGTGAGGTCGATGAAGACATTCCCGTCGACGTCGGTGAGCGTGGCGCCACGGCCCTCCTGCGCCACGATCGGGATCGCGATCGTCTTCGCATTCGCGATCACGCGCGCCTTGCGCTCGAGGATCGCGGCGGACCGAGGACCAGGGATCGCGGTGCGAATGTCGATGGTCTTCGTCGTCGCCACGGATCCACACTAGCTCACCAATCGGCCGCGCCGAACGGATGAATACTCTGGCTCCAATGGACACGCGCGACCTGGATCCGGACCCGCTGAAGCAGTTCGAGCACTGGTTCGCGGAAGCGCGTGACGCAGGCCTCGCCGCGCCCGAGGCGATGGCGCTCGCGACGGCGACACCGGACGGGCGGCCGTCCGTGCGGATGGTGCTGATGAAGAGGGCCGACGAACGTGGCTTCGACTTCTACACGCACTACGAAAGCCGCAAGGGAGGCGAGCTCGAGGCGAACC
This sequence comes from uncultured Gaiellaceae bacterium, assembly GCA_963763755.1. GTDB lineage: Bacteria > Actinomycetota > Thermoleophilia > Gaiellales > Gaiellaceae > Gaiellasilicea. The sequence continues at coordinate 241,923 of CAVXQE010000006.1, read as the reverse complement.
CTCACGCGGCGCTCCTCTTCCACTGGCAGCCGCTCGGCCGCCAGGTGCGCGTCGAAGGGCGGGTGGAGCGAATCGGGTCCGAGGAGTCGGAGGCGTATTTCGTCACTCGTCCGCTCGAGAGCCGCCTGGCCGCCTGGGCCTCACCGCAGAGCCGCACGCTCGCGGGCCGAGACGAGCTCGAGCGCCGGTACGCCGACGCGAGGGAGCGCTTCCCGGGCGAGGACGTGCCGCTGCCGCCGCACTGGGGCGGCTTCCGGCTCGAACCCGAGGCCTACGAGTTCTGGCAGCACGGAGACGACCGCCTGCACGACCGGGTGCGCTACGAGCGCGCGGACGGCGGCTGGCGGCGAGCGCGGCTCGCGCCCTAGCTCTCGCGGAGGCCCTAGCTCTTGAAGAGCGAGCGGGCGGTGTCGTGCGCGGCGGAGTCCCTCGCCTGCCAGAGCCGCTCGACGAGGCTGCCGAGCACGTCGCGAATCCCGACCATCCCGAGCAGGTGATCGCCCTGGACGACCGGCAGGTGCCGGATCTTCCGCTCGCCCATCAGCCGGGCGGCGTCGAGCACGGCGCACGCCGACGTCGACGGTGAGCGGCTCGCGCGTCATCACGTCGCCGACCCGAACAGCGTCGAGATCCGTTCCCTCACCCGCGAGGCCGAGCACGTCGCGCTCGGTGAAGATGCCGATGAGCTTGCCGGCATCGCAGACGGCGACCGAGCCGACGCCTTCCTCGAGCATGCGCAACACGGCAAGGCGCGCCGAATCGTCGCTGTTCACCGTCACCACCCGGGTCCTCATGACATCGCCGATCGCCATGTGCTTGTGCGGAGTGTAACGCTCCTCTACTCGGGCGCCAGGGCGCCGGGCGTGTAGATGCCGAGCGGATTCCAGAGCAGGTAGCCGCGCGCGCCCATCAGACGGGCGGCTTCGATCTGCGCCTTCACATCGGCGAGGCGGTACGTGCGGCCGTACGAGAAGTCCTGCAGCCACGGGATCAGTTCGGCCTTTCCGGTCTTCAGCTCTTGCCGGAAGTCCGAGAGCGACCATTCGACGGTCGCACCGGGCGCGTCGTTCGGTTCGTCGAGCCCGTACTCGCCGGGGCCGAAGTGCGACGGATACACCATCGGGTAAACGGCATCGACGTACTTCGCGAGCCGGCGCGGAACCTGGCCGATCCCGAGGTCGCGGGTCGCGGCGAGCCCGAAGACGTCGGTCGAGATGCGCACACCGAGAGGCTTCAGCCGCTGCGCCGCGTAGTGGGCGAACTCGGTGATCACCCAGCCCGGCGGCGTCTTGGTCTTGCCGGGGAAGACGATCGACTCGACGTCCCCGTCGGTCGGGAAGCGGACGTAGTCGAACTGGATCTCGTCGAAGCCGGCGCGTGCCGCAACCTCGGCGATCGAGACGTTGTAGTCCCAGACGCGCTTGTCGTACGGATTCGTCCAGCCGAGACCGGCCTGGTTGCGCCAGACCGAGCCGTCCCGATTCTTGATCGCCAGCTCCGGCCTGCCGTTGGCGAGCATCGGATCCTCGAACATGACGACGCGCCCGATCAGGTAGACGCCCTTCCTGTGGGCGAGCCGCGCCACTTCACGCGGCTTGTAGTAGGGCTTCGCGGCGCCGACCTGACGCGCGAGCGGCACCGACGAGGGGAGGAATCCGATCTCGCCGTTCTCGTCCTTGATATCGAGCTCCAGCGTGTTCATGCCCTCGTCGACGAGCTTCAGGTACTCCGCGATCTTCCCGTCCAGCGACGCGAGCGCCATGGTGACGTGGATCCCGCGAACCTCCGTCCGGCAGCGCGCGCGGCGTCCGCAGCGCCACCTTCGCCGGCGTCGGCTTCGGCTTCGCGGCGGGCTTGCTCGTCGCGGCGGGCGCGTTCGTCGCGGCGTCGTCTCCGATCACGAACCGTGCACCGGCGGCCATGGTTGCGGTCACACCGAGCAGGAAGCCGACGAGGACCGCGCGACGCCGCCTGCGTCTCCTGCGCGCTGCCTCACGCCGCGCACGGAAGCGCTCGTTCGGCTCCATTTGCTCGAACAACATCGACACGGGCGCGGGAACGCTATGTGGAAAACGTCTCTTTCGCAAGCGGAACCGTTGTGGAAAACCTCCCGCAAGCAGGTGAACCGTAGAATCTCGCGCGTGGTCCTCTCCGACCGGACGATCAGACGCCTGCTCGGCGAGGGGCAGATCGAGATCGAGCCGTACGACGATTCGCTGATGCAACCATCCAGCGTCGACGTCCGTGTCGACCGCTACTTCCGGGTCTTCCGCAACTCCCGCTACCCGTTCATCGACGTGAAGCAGGAACAGGAAGGGCTGACCGAGCTCGTCGAGATCGACGACGAGACGGCGTTCATCCTCCACCCCGGTGAGTTCGTTCTCGGCTCGACGCTCGAGCGTGTGAAGCTGCCGGACGACCTGGTCGCGAGGCTGGAGGGGAAGAGCTCACTCGGGCGGCTCGGCCTTCTGATCCACTCGACGGCAGGGTTCATCGACCCCGGCTGGGACGGGCACGTAACGCTCGAGCTCTCGAACGTGGCCAACCTCCCGATCACCATCTACTTCGGGATGAAGATCGGGCAGCTGTCGTTCGTCCAGCTGTCCGAGCCGGCCGAGAAGCCGTACGGCTCCGGCGGTCTCGGGTCGAAGTACCAGGGCCAGAAGGGCCCGACGCCGAGCCGCTACTGGAAGAACTTCGAGTCGTGAGGATCCTCGTCACGGGCGCGACGGGCTTCGTCGGCCCGGCGATCGTGCGGGCGCTCGTCGACGCCGGCCACACCGTGCGCGTGCTCGAGCGGCAGGAGGGGCGCAGCGACTCGCTGCCGAGCCAGGAGGCCGTTCAGGGCGACGTGACGGACGCCGCCAGCCTGCGGCGGGCAGTCGAGGGACAGGAGGTCGTCGTGCACCTCGTCGCGCTCCTGGCCGGCCCGCCCGAGGAGTTCCAACGCGTGATGGAGCAGGGCACGGTCGACCTCATCGCCGCCGCGAAAGACGCGGGCGTCCGGCGCTTCGTGCTCATGTCGGCGCTCGGGACGGACGAGCAGACCAAGGATCTCGTGCCCTACTACCACGCGAAGTGGCAGATGGAGCAGGCTGTGAAGGGCTCGGGGCTCGAGCACGTGATCTTCCGTCCAAGCTTCATCTTCGGCCCCGGCGGCGGGGCGCTGCAGCAGTTCGCCCGGATCGCCAAGCTGGCACCCATCACACCGATCGTCGGGCCTGGCACTCAGCGGATTCAACCGATCTGGATCGACGATGTCGCAGCCTATTTCGCAGCGGGAGTCGAGAAGCCCGAGGCGAGTGGCCGGACCTTCGAGCTCGGCGGGCCGGACACCGTCACCTGGAACGAGTTCTGGTCGCGCCTGAAGACCGCGCTGGGAGTCCACCGGCTGGCGATTCACGTTCCGTTCAGCGTGATGCGCGTTCAGGCCGCGGTACTCGAGAAGCTGCCGAAGCCGCCGGTCACGCGCGACCAGCTGAAAATGCTCGCGGCCGGCGACAACGCCGTCTCCAACTCGGACGCGGTCGACACCTTCGGCCTCTCGCTCGTACCGCTGGACGAGCAGCTGCGCCGCGGAACGGAGATGAACGCCTACGCGTGCCTTGGCGTGCAAGCCCCTGGGAGCGAAGCGACCCTTCAGGGGTCTTCGCGCGAAGCGGGATCTGCTCCTGCAGATTCTGCTTCCTGCGCAAAGCAGACGAAGGGCCGCTTTCGCGGCCCTTCTGTCCTTCGGTACTAGCCTGTATTGGTAGGGACGCTTCCGGCTGATTGCTCAGCGGCGCGAAGCGCGAGTCCCCAACGCGGGCTAGGCGGTTCCCCTTGCAGGTCCAAGGGACACGCCCCTACCGACTAGCACCTCCACTGCCCGTACTGGAAATCTCCACTGCCGGACCACCTCCTTTCCGCGGATATCGAGAATGTAGCAGGCGGCGGCGACGTACCATGTCAGCCGTGAGCCGCCGAATCGACTTCGAGGACGAGGCGCTCGTGATCCGCTTCGACGGGCTCGACGCGTTCACGAGGCTGACGCGCAAGGTGCGCATCCCGTACACGGCGATCGGCTCCGTCTCGATCGGGCTGACCGATCCTCCGACCCTGCTCGCCGTCAAGGTCGGCCTCTCGACGCCACCGTTCGGAACGACCCAGCGCGGCCGCTTCCGAGAGCACGGCAGGTGGTCGTTCCTCGACGTGAACGACCGCGAGCGCGCGGTCGTGCTCGACCTCACGGGTCACGAGTATCGCCGTCTCGTCCTCACCGTGGACGATCCCGAGTCCTTCGTGCAGAAGCTGCGCGAGCGCCGGCCCGACCGCTAGACCTCGACGCGCACCCAGCCGTCCTCGACCCGAACCGGGAAGGTGTCGACGGGCTGGAAGGCAGGGAGTGTGAGCGCGGCGCCGGTCGTGATGTCGAACCGCGCGCCGTGACGAGGGCAGATCGCGATGCACTCGTCCGTATCCCACTCGCCCTCGCACAGCGGGCCGTCGTCGTGCGAGCAGCGATCCTCGAGCGCGTAGAGGGTGCCGTTGCAGTTGTAGACGCCGATCGCGATCGGTCCCGACCAGACGATCTTCACGTGCCCGGGCGGCAGCTCGGCCTCGGGGCAGACGTCGACGGTGGCCACGCCTAGGAGATCGTCAGGTCGTCGCCCTGGGTCCACTCGTCCGGGAGCGGTGTCCCTTTCGACTTGTGCAGCGCGACCTTGAGCACTCCGAGACCGAGAATGGCGCACTTGAGCCGCACCGGTGTCAGCGGGATCCCGATCTCCTCCAGCAGCTCCTCCTTCGGCATCCGCGCCACGTCGTTCGCGTTCCTGCCGACGACGATCTCGGTCAGCATCGAGGTCGCGGCCTGCGAGATCGCGCAGCCCCGCCCCTCGAAGCCGACGCCGGCGATCGTGTCGCCGTCGAACCGGAGCGAGACGGTGATCTCGTCGCCGCAAAGCGGATTCTGCCCCTCGGCCTGTGCGTCCGGGGCGTCGAGCAGCCCGTGCCCGCGCGGGTTCTTGTAGTGGTCGAGGATGACCTCGCGATACAGCTGGTCGAACTCAGACATCAGGCTCTTTCAACCCAGGTTCTTCTTGACCTTGTGCAGGCCGTCGACCAGCCGGTCGATCTCCTCTGGGATCGTGTAGAGGTAGAAGCTGGCGCGGGTCGTCGCCGAGACGCCGAGGCGCGACATCAGCGGCTGCGTGCAGTGGTGCCCGGCGCGCACCGCGACACCCTCCCAGTCGAGGATCTGAGCGACGTCGTGCGGGTGGATGCCCCCGACCTCGAAGGAGACGATGCCGGCGCGCCGGTCGACGGGAGGACCGAACACCCGCACCCAGTCGAGCTCGGCGAGGCGCGAGAGCGCGTACTCGGTCAGCTCGTGCTCGTGCGCCTCGATCGCGTCGAGGCCGATCTCGCTCAGATAATCGATCGCGGCTCCGAAGCCGTAGGCCTCGGCGATCGCCGGCGTGCCGGCCTCGAACTTGTACGGCAGCTCGTTCCAGCTCGTCCGGTCGAGCGCGACGGACCTGATCATCTCGCCGCCGAGATTGAACGGCTGCATCTGCTCGAGCAGCTCCGGCTTCCCCCACAGGGCGCCGACGCCGCTCGGGCCGCAGAGCTTGTGCGACGAGATCGCAATGAAGTCACAGCCGAGCGCCTGCACGTCGATCTGCCGGTGCGGCGCGGCCTGCGCGGCGTCGACGACCATGATCGCACCCTGCTCGTGCGCCCAGGCAGCGAGCTTCTCGACCGGGTTGATCGTGCCGAGCGCATTGGAGACGAGGTTGTTGGCGACGACCTTCACGTTCCCGGAGGCCGCGATCCCGTCGAGCGCGTCCAGCTGCAGCTCGCCCGTGTCGTCGATCGGGATGTGCTTGAAGCTCGCGCCGGTCCGGTTGGCGACGAACTGCCACGGGACGAAGTTCGAGTGGTGCTCGAGCTCGGTGATCACGACGACGTCCCCGGGGCCGAGGTTGTCGAGCCCCCAGGCGTACGCGACGAGGTTGATCGCCTCGGTCGCGCTCCGCGTGAAGACCACCTCGCGCGCTGCCGGTGCGTTCAGGAGGCCGCGCACCTTCTCCCGTGCGCCCTCGTAGCCTTCGGTCGCGCGCTCCGCGAGCCGGTAGACGCCGCGGTGCACGTTGGCATAGCTGTGCTCGTAGAAGTCGCGCATCGCATCGAGCACCTGCCGCGGCTTCTGGGTCGAGGAGGCCGAGTCGAGGTAGGCGACCGGCTTGCCGTTGACGAGGTCCTCGAGATACGCGAAGTCGGCGCGGACGCGCTGCACGTCGAGCTTGGCCTGGGCAGTTACCGCCATGGGATCATGGTACTGGCGGCCCTTGTTCAGCCGCGGGGGTCGACCTTGCCGTTGCCGTGTGCGCGGTTCGCGATGTCGCGCTCCCGCTCGACTGCAACGGCCGCGCCGGCGAGGATCTCGGCCAGGAGGTGCATGCGCTGCCGCTCCGAGGTGAGCTGGAGCAGCTTCTGCTTCAACTCCGGCGCGAACTCGAAGCGGCCGGCGAGCTCGAACGAGAGCTGCTCAGCCGACAGGCGCGGCTCCTCGACCTCGGCGCCGGTCAGCTCCACGAGGCGATGGAAGAGCTTGAGCGCGTGGTCGGAATCCTCCGGATCGGCCGCGTCCGCTTCGTCCTCCAACGGCTCGACGAGCCCCGTCTGGAACGACCGGCCCTCGGTCAGCTGGACGAGGCGAAACCGCTCTCCTCCTTCGACGACGATGTTCAGACGCCCGTCGTCGAACCGATCGAGCACCTCGGTGACCAGGGCTCGTGTGCCGACTTCGCGAAGTCCCTCGTCGTCGGCGAAGACGAGCCCGAACTCCTGTTCCAGGTCGAGACACTCGCCGATCAGCTCCTGGTAGCGCTCCTCGAAGATGTGCAACGGGATCTGCTCCGTCGGCAGCAAGACGATCCCGAGTGGAAAGAGGCCGAGCTCGCTCATCGGCTGAAGCCTACTGAGGGCTGCGCCGCGCGAAGCGGCCGCGCGAGACCATCGACATCACCGTCACGCCGTCCTGATTCTCCATCTCGCCGCGGATGCGGATCGTGCGGCGCTCCGGATGGCTCTCGGAAGACGTCACCTCGAGCACGATCAGGCGACCGGAGAGCGTGTCCCCCGGACGGACGGGTGCGAGCCAGCGAAGCTCCTCGACCCCCGACGATCCCTGGCCGGACGCGCCCCCGAGGAGCGAGTCGACGTAGAGCCGCATCCACATCGCGCAGGTGTGCCAGCCGCTCGCGATCAAGCCGCCGAAGACCGATTCCTTCGCCGCCTCGGGGTCGAGGTGGAAGGACTGCGGGTCGAACTGTTGCGCGAAGGCGACGATCTCTTCCTCGGTGACGACCTTGCTCCCGAGCTCGTAGACCTGCCCCGGCTCGAAGTCGTCGAAGGTGTGCTCCGGCATCCGCCAGCCTATGGCTATGGTGCCCGGAGGGTGAGCGACTACGTCTTCACGATGTACCGGGCCGACAAGTTCTACGGCCCCGACCGGCAGGTGCTGTCGAACATCTCGCTGTCGTTCCTGCCCGGCGCCAAGATCGGCGTGCTGGGCCCGAACGGCGCCGGCAAGTCGACGGTCCTGAAGATCATGGCCGGCCTCGAGGAGCCCTCGAGCGGGATCGCCGAGCTTGCCCCGGGCGCGACGGTCGGGATGCTCGCCCAGGAGCCCGAGCTCGATCCCGAGAAGAACGTGCGCGAGAACGTCGAGGACGGCGTGCGCGAGCTGCGCGACCTGCTCGACCGCTTCAACGCCGTCTCCGCGAAGTTCGCCGAGCCCGACGCGGACTTCGATGCGCTCCTCGCCGAGCAGTCCAAGGTGCAGGAGCAGATCGACCGTGCGGATGCCTGGAGCCTCGACGCGACGCTCGACCGGGCGATGGACGCGCTGCGCCTCCCGGAGGGCGACCGCGACGTGACGACGCTTTCGGGCGGCGAGCGCCGCCGGGTCGCACTCGCACGAGTTCTCCTCTCCTCACCCGACCTGCTGCTCCTCGACGAGCCGACGAACCACCTCGACGCCGAGTCGGTCGCCTGGCTCGAGCGCTTCCTCGAGTCCTACAAGGGCACGGTCGTCGCGGTCACCCACGATCGCTACTTCCTCGACAACGTCGCGGGGTGGATCCTCGAGCTCGACCGCGGCAAGGGGCTTCCCTTCGAGGGCAACTACTCCTCGTGGCTCGAGCAGAAGCAGGCTCGGCTCGCCGTCGAGGAGAAGACGGAGTCCGCACGGCGGCGCACGCTGGCGCGCGAGCTCGAGTGGGTGCGCATGAGTCCCAAGGCGCGGCATGCGAAGGCCAAGGCGCGCGTGACCTCCTACGAGAAGCTGCTCGCCGACGAGCAGAACGTGAAGCTGGACAAGGTCGAGATCCACATCCCCGCCGGCCCACGGCTCGGCGACGTCGTCGTGGACGCCGACCACATCTCGAAGGGCTTCGGCGACCGCCTCCTCGTCGAGGACATGACGTTCTCGCTTCCGCCCGGCGGGATCGTCGGCGTGATCGGGCCGAACGGCGCCGGCAAGACGACGCTCTTCCGGATGATCGCCGGCGAGGAGCAGCCGGACAGCGGCGCGCTCCGGATCGGCGAGACGGTCGAGCTGGCCTACGTCGACCAGGCGCGCGCCGACCTGACGCCGGAGAACACGGTCTGGAAGGAGATCTCCGGCAATCAGGACGTCATCGAGCTCGGCAAGAAGGAAGTGAACTCGCGCCAGTACGTCTCCTGGTTCAACTTCCGGGGCTCCGACCAGCAGAAGCGCGTGAGCGACCTTTCGGGCGGTGAGCGGAACCGCGTCCATCTCGCGAAGCTGCTCCGCAGCGGCGGCAACGTCCTCCTGCTCGACGAGCCGACGAACGACCTCGATGTCGACACACTGCGCGCGCTCGAGGAGGCGCTGCTCGACTTCGCCGGCTGCGCCGTGGTGATCAGCCACGATCGCTGGTTCCTGGACCGGATCGCAACGCACATCCTCGCGTTCGAGGGAGACAGCCAGGTGACGTGGTTCGAGGGCAGCTACGAGGAGTACGCGGAGTGGGTCAAGGAGACCCGTGGCGCCGACGCGCTCGAACCGCACCGGATCAAGTACAAGCCGCTCGTCCGTGCCTAAAGACCCCGACCCGCACCGCCAGCACTACAACTTCACCCTCGGGATCCTGACGCTCGCCGGCACGGCGTTCGCGCTGCAGCAGACGATGGTCTTCCCGGCGCTCGGGACGTTTCAGGAGGAGTTCGGCGCGAGCACCGCGTGGACGACGTGGGTGCTGACCGGGTTCCTCGTCTCCGCTGCGGTGACGACCCCTGTCCTCGGCAAGCTGGGCGACCAGTTCGGGAAGGAGCGGATGCTGCTCGTCAGCCTCGGGCTCTTCCTCGCCGGCTGCCTTGGAGCAGCGTTCGCGTGGAGCATCTGGTCGCTGATCGCATTTCGCGTCGTCTCAGGGGCAGGTGGCGCGCTCTTCCCGCTCAGCTTCGCGATCATCCGGGACGAGTTCCCGCCCGAGAAGGTCAAGGTCGGGATCGGCCTGCTCTCGGCCGTGTTCGGGGTCGGCGGCGGCCTCGGCATCGTGCTCTCGGGCGTGATCGTCGACAACTTCTCGTGGCGCCTGCTCTTCCTGCTGGGATCGATCCCCGTCGCGCTCTCGATCGTGCTCGTGCACCGGTTCGTGCCCGAGTCGCCGATCCGCTCACCCTCGCGCGTCGACATCCCCGGCGCCCTGTTGCTCTCCGGCGGCCTGCTGTCGCTGATGGTGGCGCTGACCGAGGGCGAATCCTGGGGCTGGACGTCACCACGCCTGCTCGGGCTGATCGTCGTCGCGGCGCTGTTCTTCCTGCTCTGGGGGATGGTCGAGCTGCGCTCGAGCTCGCCGATGGTCGACATGAGGATGCTCTCGCATCGTCCCGTCCTGCTGACGAACATTGCGACGCTGATCTCGGGCTTTGCGCTCTTCAGTTGCTTCGTGCTCCTCCCCACGTTCGTGGAGACATCGTCCGAGCACGGCTACGGATTCGGCGCGAGCGCGACGAAAGCCGGCTTGTACCTCCTTCCCAGTTCGATCGCGATGCTCTTCGCAGGGCCCCTGGCCGGGACGATCGGGCGGCACATCGGCTCGAAGTGGCCGCTGGCGGGCGGGATGCTGATCGTCAGTGTCGCGGCCCTGCTCTTTGCCGTTGCGCATGGCGAGCCGTTGCCCGTGCTCGTCGCCAGCGCGCTGCTCGGCGTCGGTGTCGGCGCCGCGTTCGCAGCGATGGCGGCCCTGATCGCGGACAACGTGGATGCACACGAGATGGGCGTCGCGAGCGGGATGAACACCGTCGTCCGCATGATCGGGTCGGTGATCGGCGGCCAGGTCGCCGCCGCGCTGCTGACCGCGCAGACGATCGGCGACTCCTCGGTTCCGGCCGAGTCGGCGTTCACGGTCACGTTCGCGCTCAGCGCGGTTGCCGCACTCGCCGCCGCCGGGATCGCGGTCTCGATCGGCTCGCAGCCGCTGCGTGAGCGGCTCGCACCGGCCGAAGTCCCGCGCTAGCGCTCGTCCTCCGGACGACGACGCGTCATCCTCGCGGCGGACGCACGATCAGCCCGCCGGACAGCGGATTTCCGCCCGCGGGCCGATGTGCCGGGCACCTCCCGGAGCGCACCCTTAAAGCACCACATCGGAGGTGACCCGCACATGACCGAAATCCTGAACAGCACCAAGATCATCCAGCTCGAGCTCGACCTGCGGCCGCTCCGCGCCCGGATGGACGGGGACGTCGTCGGCCCCGGCGACGCACGACTGGGACGACGCGCGTCTGGCCTGGAACCTCGCGGTCGATCAGCGTCCCGCCGCGGTCGCTGTCCCCGAGTCCGCCGAGGACGTCGCGGCCGTCGTCGCGTTCGCCCGCACCGAAGGGCTTCGCGTTGCACCGCAGGGCACCGGCCACAACGCCCAGACGCTGGGCGACCTCTCGGACACGATCCTGCTCAAGACCCACCGGATGCGCGGCGTCACGATCGACCCGGACACCCGCACCGCGCGCGCCGAGGCCGGCGTGATCTGGATCGAGGTCGTCGAAGCTGCGGCCGAGCACGGCCTCGCAGCGCTCGCCGGCTCATCGCCGGACGTCGGCGTCGTCGGCTACACGCTCGGCGGCGGCCTCTCCTGGCTCGCGCGCAAGCACGGCATCGGCGCCAACCAGGTGACGGCGATCGAGGTCGTCACGGCCGTCGGGCGAGCTCGTGCGCGCGGACTGGGCGAACGAGCCCGACCTGTTCTGGGCGCTGCGGGGCGGCGGCGGCTGCGTTCGCGATCGTCACCGCGATCGAGTTCAACCTCTTCCCGATCAGCGAGGTCTACGCCGGCATCCTCTGGTACCCGGTCGAGGAGGCCGCCGAGGTGCTGAAGGCGTGGCGCAGCTGGACGGAGGACCTCCCGGACGAGATGACCTCCGTGGGACGGATCCTCCAGTTCCCGCCGATCCCGGAGATCCCGGAGCCCGTCCGCGGCAAGTCGTTCGTCGTCGTCGAGGCGATCTGGCTCGGCGAGCCCGCGGAGGGCGACCGCCTGCTCGAGCCACTCCGTGCGCTCGGACCGGTGATGGACACGATGGCCGAGATGCCGATCGAAGGTCTCAGCCACCTGCACATGGACCCGGAGGAGCCGGTCCCCGGTGCAGGCGACGGCGGGATGCTGAACGAGGTCGACGACGAGCTCGATCGATCGCTTCGTGCAGCGCATCGTCGGTGCCCCGATCCTCAGCGCGGAGATCCGCCACCTTGGCGGAGCCGTGGCACGGCGATCGTCTCAGCACGGGGCGATCAACTCCTTCGACGCGCCCTACATCATGTTCGCCGTCGGTCTGGCCCCGACGCCGGAGCTGGTGGAGGTCGTCGAGACGGTCGTCGCCGACCTGCGGGAGGCGCTCGAGCCCTGGGAGGCCGACCACACGTACATGAACTTCGCCGAGACCAGTCGTAAGGCGGCGACGCTCTTCGCGAGCGCCAGCTACCACCGGCTGCGTCAGATCAAGGCGATCGTCGACCCGACCGATCTGATCCGCTCGAACCACCCGATCGCGCCTGCTCACTAGCACGCGGTTGCAGAGGCGCCCCGCTCCCCCGGGGCGCCTCTGTAGCTTTGGGGCGTGGACGCGGACCCCGTCGAGATCAGGGTGCTCGGCAGCCTGATCGAAAAGCAGCGAACGACGCCCGACCAGTACCCCCTGTCGCTCAACGGGCTGCGGCTCGCCTGCAACCAGGCGACGAACCGCGAGCCCGTCGTGGACTACGACGAGGCGACGATCCGCGCGGCGATCGACAAGCTGTCGCGTCGCGGCTGGGTGCGTCTCGCAAGCGGCCCCGGCAGCCGAGTCGCCAAGTTCAGGCACCTGCTCGACGATGCCCTCGGCCGCGTCCCGTCGCAGATCGCGCTGCTGGCGGTGCTCATGCTCCGCGGCCCACAGACACCGGGCGAGCTGAAGCAGCGAGTCGAGCGCCTCTATCCGTACGGCTCGCTCGACGACGTCCAGAAGGCACTCGATGCCCTGGCCGACGCGGAGCTCGTCGAGCGCCTGCCCCGCCGGCCCGGGCAGAGCCAGGATCGCTATGTCCAGCTGCTCGGAGGCGAAGAGAGCGGGGAGACCACACCCGCAGCGGCTCCGGCCGAGCCCGCGCCGCCCGAACTCGAGAAGTCCAGGCTCGAGGAGCGCGTCGCCCGGCTCGAGCAGCAGGTGGCCGAGCTGCAACGACGGCTCGACGAGCGTTGAAGCCGCTCAACCTCGGACTGCGGTTCGTGCTCGAGCTCTGCCTGCTCGTGGCGCTCGGCGTCTGGGGCTTCTCTGAGAACATCGTGCTCGGGATCGCAGCTCCACTCGCAGCGGCTGTCGTGTGGGGCCTCTGGATCGCACCCAAGGCGAGCCGGCGGCTCCGCGATCCCGTGCGCCTCGTGGTCGAGCTCGTCCTGTTCGGCGCGGCCGGAGCTGCACTTGCAGCTGCGGATCACCCGCTCGCGGCGGCGGTCTTCCTGGCTGCCGTTGTGCTGAGCGAGGCGCTGATGCTCGCCTGGGGCCAGCGCGGAAGCGCCTAGGATCTTCGCCGTGGGGGAGCTCGCTGCCTTTCTGGGGATCGCGATCCTCGTCATCGTCACCCCGGGCCAGGACACGGCGCTGACGATCCGGAACACGATGCTCGGCGGCCGCTCCGCGGGCGTTGCGACTTCGGCGGGAGTCGCCGCCGGCCAGGCGTGTTGGACGGTCGCAGCCAGCGTCGGACTGGCCGCGCTGCTCGTCGCCTCGGAACCAGTGTTCGTCGCGCTGAAGCTGGCAGGCGCTGCGTACCTCGTCTACCTCGGCCTCCAGGCGCTGCGACACGCGATCCGCCCCCACAGCCGGGCCGTAGAGCGAGCCGAGGGCGTGCCGCTGGCTGCTCCCCGCGCGTTCCGCCAGGGCTTGCTGAGCAACCTCGGCAACCCGAAGATGGCGATCTTCTTCACGAGTCTGCTCCCTCAGTTCGGGAGCTCGTTCGTGAGCCTGCTCGCGCTCGGACTCCTCTTCTGCTCGCTCACTCTCGCCTGGTTGTCCGCATATTCGTTCGCGATCGCCCGCGCCGGCGACCTCGTGCGGCGCCCTCGAATCCGGCGATCGCTCGACGCATTCACCGGGACGTGCCTCATGGCGTTCGGAATCCGGCTCGCCGCCGAGCGCTAGTTGAAGAGCCGCCCGCCGTTCACCCAGAAGTCCTGGCCGGTGACGAAGTCGGAGCCGTGCCCAGCCAGGAAGAGGATCGTGCCGACGAGGTCCTCCGGCACTTGATCCCGCTTGAAGGCGCGCTGACCCGCGAGCAGGGCGGCCATCTCCGGCTGCCGCGCTGCGTACTCCTCGTCGTGCGGCACGTAATCAGGCGTGATCGTGTTCACCGAGATCCCCCACTCACCTAGCTCGCGCGCCAGCGCACGGGTCAGGCCCACGATCGCCGACTTGGACGAGACGTAGTGGAGGAAGCCTGGGATGCCGCTCGGGACGGTCATCGACGAGGTGTTGACGATCTTGCCCGAGCGCTGCGCCTTCATCGTCGGCGCGACGGCACGGCAGCAGAGCCAGGTACCGCGGACGTTGACGGCGAACGCCAGGTCCCACTCCTCGACCGTCAGCTCCTCGAACGGCTTCTTGACGATCTGCGTGAAGTAGCCGGCGTTGTTGATCAGAACGTCGATGCGCCCGAAGCGCTCGACGACGGTCGCCACCATGGCCCCGGTCGAGGCCGGATCGCTGACGTCGACCGGCACGTAGAGGTCGCCGGCGTCGCTCTCGTTGAGGTCGGCGACGACGACGTCGAATCCTGCTCCCTTCAGGCCCTCGACGTACGCGAGGCCAAGCCCGCGGGCACCGCCGGTGACGATCGCGACTTCGCGGCTCATAGACTCCTCCGGTGGATCTCGACACGTTCCTCGCCGAGCTCGCAGCCTGGGCCGAGGAGCGCGACCCAGGCTTCGAGACGGTCGTGTACGGCAACCACCCCGACCAGGTTGCGGATGTGCGACGTGGCGGGGCGCGCAACGCGATCGTCGTTCACGGCGGCTTCTGGCGGCCGGCCTTCACGCGCGCCAACACACGCGCGCTCGCGGTCGAGCTGGCGCTGAGCGGCTGGACGACGTGGAACGTCGAGTACCGGCGCACCGGCCTCGCCGACACGCTCGCGGACGTCGGCGCCGTGCTCGACGTCACCGGCCCCGGCGTGGCCATCGGCCACTCGGCCGGCGGGCACCTCGTGCTCTGGGCCGCCGGCACGGGCAAGATCGACAAGGCGGTGTCGCTCGCGGGCGTGACCGATCTCGCGCGCGGGGCGCGCGAAGGCATCGGCTCCGATGCGGTCGTCGAGTTTGCGGGCCCCGATCCGCCGGCCCACGCCGACCCGATGCGCCGCCTGCCGCTCACCGTTCCTGTCCTGCTGGCGCACGGGACCGACGATGACCGGGTGCCGTTCGACTACAGCCGATCGTTCGCCGCGGCCTCGGGCGCGGAGCTCCTGACGCTGCCCGGCGCAGGCCACTTCGAGGTGATCGACCCTCGCACGCCCGAGTGGGCGCTGATCGCCGCCCAGCTCTAGGTCTCCCACTCGACCACCAGCCGCTGGAAGCCGCGGGCAAAGAAGACAGGCTCTCGCTCGAAGTCGCCCGTGGCCCGCAGGCCGGGCAAGCGCTGGAGGAGCAGCGGCAGCACGATCTTCAGCTCGAGCCGCGCGAGCGGCGCTCCGATGCAGAAGTGGATGCCCTTGCCGAAGGCGAGATGCTTTGCGAGCCCGTCCCGCTCGGGATCGACGCGATCGGCGTCGGAGAACACGCACTCGTCGCGGTTCGAGGAGCCGAAGTGCACCATCACCCGGGCACCCTGCGGCAGCTCCACCCCGCCGATCTCGGTCGGCCGGGTCGTGACGCGGAAGAGCCCCTGGGCGGGCGACTCGAGGCGGAGGATCTCCTCGATCGCCGGCGGCGCGAGCTCCGGATCGAGCAGCTGGTCGCGAAGCTCCGGCTGGCGGAAGACGAGTGCGAGCGCGCTGCCGATCGCCCGTGTCACCGTGACGTGGCCGGCGACGACGAGGTCGAGTGGCAGGCCTGCGACGGCCTCCAGCGGCAGCGGATCGTCGGACTCGGCGCGTGCTGCCATCAGTGCCCCCAGCAAGTCGTCGCGAGGCTCTCGCTCGCGCGCCTCGAGCGCGTCGATCATGTAGTGCTGCAGCGCCACGAGCCCGCGAGCGTGCCGCACGCGCTGCTCGATCGATCCCGGCTGCTGGAGGAGCAGCCAGTCCGTCCCCCACTCGTGCAGCTGAGGGAGGTCCTCGCGCGGGAATCCGAGCAGCTCGCCGAGAACCCGCAGCGGCAGCGGCCACGCGACCTTTTCGATCACGTCGGCGCGTCCGAGCGGCGCAAGCTCGTCCACGAGCTCGGTGGCGATCGCCTCGATCCGCGGCTCGAGCTCGGCGATTCGTCTCGGCGTGAAGGTCTTCGTGACGAGCCCACGGATCCGGTCGTGCAGCGGCGGGTCGATCTCGATGATGTACGGCATCGCCGGCCAGCCCTCGGCGAGCACCTCCTCGACCTCGGGTGGGAACGGCTCGGGCGACGACTTGAGCGCTCCCGCCGACGAGTACGTGTCGTGATCCTTGACGACTGCGAGGACGTCGTCGTACCTCGTCACCACCCAGAGATCGAACTGCGGCGCGTAGAAGACCGGCTGCGCCTCGCGGGCTCGGGCGAGGACGGGAAACGGGTCCTCGCGCTGCGCTGGGTCGAGCGGGTCGAAGGCGATGCCGGCGATCGCGCGCTCCCTCCGGGCGCTACGCCTGCGGGATGCGGGCTTCGAGCGCGGCGCCGAGCGCTTCGCGCACGGGCTCGAGCTCGATCCGGTCGAGCACGTCCTGGAAGAAGCCGCGGACGATCATCCGCTCGGCTTCGCCGCGCGAGAGGCCGCGGGCCATCAGGTAGAAGAGCTGTTCGCGATCGACCTGCCCGAGCGTCGCCCCATGCGTGCAGCGCACGTCGTTCGCGAGAATCTCGAGCCCGGGGATCGAGTCCGCGTGCGCCTGCTTGGAGAGGAGGAGATTCCGGTTCTCCTGGTAGGCGTTCGTCTTCTGCGCGTCTTCCTCGACGCGGATCATCCCGCGCCAGACGGAGCTCGACTCGTCACGGAGCGCACCCTTGAACGCGAAGTCGCTCGTCGTGTTGGGCGCGATGTGCTCCTGGAAGGTGTCGTAGTCCAGGTGCTGATTGCCGTCCGCGAAGTAGGCGCCCGTGACCCGCGAGGTCGCCCCCTGCCCGGCGAGGTCGTTCTGGATCCGGATCTTGCCCTTCTTCGAGCCGAAGCCCGCCGCGACCCAGTCGAGCTCCGCATCTCGCTCGACGCGGGCGTGGTGCGTCCCGAAGTGCCAGGTCTCCTGCGAGACGTTCTGCACCGAGACGTACTCGACCCTCGCTCCGTCGGCGACGAAGATCTCGACCGCCGCGTTCACGTAGCCGGAGAGCTCGGGCGTCGTCGACGCGTACTCCTCGATCACCGAGAAGCGGCTGCCCGGATCGGCGACGATCAGCAGCCGCCAGAAGAGCGAGCCGCCGTCGACCGAATTGACGATGCGGATCATCAGCGGCTGCTCCAGCACGACGTCCTTGGGGACGTGCACGAGGAGACCGTGCTTCCACTCGGCCGCGTTGTGCGCGGCGAACTTCTCGTCGGAGCCGACCAGCTCGCCGAGCAGCGGATGATCGGCGAGCGGCTCGAACCGGATGCCGTCGGGCGCGCGGTCGATCTCGATCCCGCTCTCGGAGACGCGGACGACGCCGGCTGCCTCGAGCTCGAGCAGTCCCGCTGCGGCAGCGACCTCGGTCGCGCCGTTCGCCGAGAACGTCTCGGGATCGAATCCCTTCAGGTCGGTGAAGCGCCACGACTCGTCCTTCGTCGTGGGCAGCGGCAGCGCGCGGTAGCGCTCGAGCAGATCTGTCCTCGTCATACGTCGAATCTCCGGTGGAGCATCAGCGCGTTCCCGTCCGGATCCTTGAACCACGCCTGCTTGCACACGCCGGTGACGATCGTGTCACCGTCGAAGGCAACGCCCTTCGACTCCAGCTCGGCCCGCGCGGCATCGACGTCGGCGACACGCAATGAGATCCCGGCCGGCGAGGGCGCGAAGGGCTGCCCGATGCTCGAGGGGTCGAAGACGTCGAGCGTGACCTGACCACAGCGAAGCTCCATGTCGCTGTCGCTCTCGGTCTCGACCTCGAGCCCGAGCGTCTCGACGTAGAACTGCCTCGCCCGCTGGAGGTCCTGCGTCAGGACCGACACGAAGTCGACGTGCTCGACCTGCATCACGCCCGAGGCGCGTAGTGGTGGTGAAGCATCAGGGCGTTGCCGTCGGGATCCTCGAAGAACGCCATGTGACAGACGCCCGTGTCGAACGTCTCGCCGTGGAACTCGATGCCCTTCGCCTCGAGCTCGGCGCGCGCAGCGCCGACGTCCTCGACGTGCAGCGCGAGGTGTGCGGTCTTCTGCGGCGCGAACTCCATCCCGAATGTGGTCGGCTCGTAGATTCCGAAGCAGGTCTCGCCGACCCAGAACTCACCGTCGCGGGTCTCGTCGGGCCGCAAACCCAGCGTCTCGACGTAGAAGTCGCGCGATCGTCTCCAGTCGGTGGACGGTACCGCGACAAAGTCGACGCCCGTCACCGGGCTAGCCAACCGAGCCCTCCATCTGCAGCTGGATCAGCCTGTTCATCTCGACGGCGTACTCGAGCGGCAGCTCCTTGGTGATCGGCTCGACGAAGCCGGAGACGATCATCGCGCTCGCCTCGGACTCGGAGAGCCCGCGCGACATGAGATAGAAGAGCTGCTCCTCGCCGATCTTGGAGACGGTCGCCTCGTGCCCCAGGTCGACGTCGTTCTCGTCGACGCGGATGTACGGATACGTGTCGGAGCGCGACTCGTCGTCGAGGATCAGGGCGTCGCAGACGACCTTGGACTTCGCGCCGACCGCGCCCTTCGCGACCTCGAGCAGCCCGCGGTAGCCCGCGCGGCCGCCGTTCTTGGAGATCGACTTGGAGGTGATCACCGACGTCGTCTTGGGCGCGACGTGGACGACCTTGCCGCCCGCATCCTGGTGCTGGCCCTTGCCGGCGAAGGCGATCGAGAGGACCTCGCCGTGCGCCCTTTCGCCCATCAGCCAGATCGCCGGATACTTCATCGTCAGCTTCGAGCCGAGGTTGCCGTCGACCCACTCCATCGTCGCGTCCTCGTAGGCCACGGCACGCTTGGTGACGAGGTTGAAGACGTTGTTCGACCAGTTCTGGATCGTCGTGTAGCGGCAGCGGCCGCGCGGCTTGACGATGATCTCGACCACCGCCGAGTGCAGCGAGTCGGACGAGTAGATCGGCGCCGTGCAGCCCTCGACGTAGTGCACGTACGCGTCCTCGTCGACGATGATCAGCGTGCGCTCGAACTGGCCCATGTTCTCCGCGTTGATGCGGAAGTAGGCCTGGAGCGGCAGCTCGATCCGGACGCCCGGCGGCACGTAGATGAACGAGCCACCCGACCAGACCGCGGAGTTGAGCGCCGCGAACTTGTTGTCGTTCTGCGGGATGATCGTCCCCATGTACTGCTTGACGATGTCCTCGTGCTCGCGCAGGCCCGAGTCCATGTCGAGGAAGAGCACGCCCTGCGCCTCGAGGTCGGCCTGCAGCTTGTGGTAGACGACCTCCGACTCGTACTGGGCGCCGACCCCGGCGAGGTACTTCTTCTCCGCCTCGGGGATGCCGAGCTTGTCCCAGGTGTCGAGGATGTCGGCCGGCAGATCCTCCCACTTCGAGGCCTGCTTCTCGGTCGGCTTGATGTAGTAGTAGATGTTGTCGAAGTCGATCTCGCCGACGTTGCCGCCCCAGGTCGGGAGCGGGCGGGCGAGGAAGTAGTCCAGGCTCTTGTGCCGGAACTTCCGCATCCAGTCGGGCTCGTTCTTGTGCTCGGAGATCGCCTCGACGAGCTCGTGCGACAGGCCGCGGCCCGACTTGAAGAAGTAGTTCTCCGCCTCGTCCGAGTTGGAGAAGCCGTACTGGTACTCGGAGCGAATCCCCTTGACGACGTCAGTCTCGGAAGCGCTCACGCTGCCACCTCTGCTTCCTTCGGGATGAAGGCGTCGTAGCCCTCGGCCTCGAGCTTGTGGGCCAGCTCCTGCCCGCCGCTCGCGACGATCTTGCCGCCGACGAAGACGTGGACGTGATCCGGGGTGACGTAGTTGAGGATGCGCTGGTAGTGCGTGATCACGAGCGCGCCCATCTCGGCGCTCACGAGCTCGTTGACGCCGTTCGCGACGATGCGGAGCGCATCGATGTCGAGCCCGGAGTCGGTCTCGTCGAGGATCGCGATCTTCGGCTGGAGGAGCGCCATCTGGAGGATCTCGACGCGCTTCTTCTCGCCGCCGGAAAAGCCGTCGTTCAGATAGCGGGACGCCAGCTCGCGCGGCACCTTCAGCCGCTCCATCGCAGCGAGGATCTCGGTCCGGAACTCCTTGACCGGGATCGGGTCGTCCTGGCCGCCGTTCCTCGCCTTGCGGATCGCGTTGATCGCGCTCCGGAGGAAGTTCGTGACCGTCACACCCGGGATCGCGTGCGGGTACTGGAAGGCGAGGAACAGGCCCTTCTGCGCGCGCTCGTCGGCGCCGGCTTCGACGATGTTCACACCGTCGAGCAAGATCTCGCCTTCGGTGATCTCGTAGGCCGGGTGGCCCATGAGCGCGTAGGCGAGCGTGGACTTGCCGGACCCGTTCGGCCCCATGATCGCGTGCTTCTCGTTCAGGTCCACGGCGAGGTCGACACCCTTGACGATCTCGGTGCCGTCCTCGAGCGCGACATGCAGGTTCTTGATCTCCAAAAACGCCAAGCTTGTGATCCCTCTTTCCTCGTAATAGAGCGGTTTTGCGCCCCGGTTCGTGATCCCATCGTAGCCGATCGAGGCCGCCATGGCGGGTCGGGCCGGAGCAGCCTTCAATCGCACCTTACCTCGCCGGCGGCGAGCTTCCCTCTCGAGGCTCACCGTGCGTTCGAGATGGACTAACGGTGGTACAGTGCGGCACATGCCCTTCGGAATCGGCGTCACCGAGCTCGTCATCCTCCTGGTCGCCCTGCTGATCATCTTCGGGCCGAAGCGCCTGCCCGAGATGGGCCGGTCGCTCGGCAAGGGGATGCGCGAGTTCAAGGACTCGATCTCGGGCAAGGACGACGACGACGACGAGCCGGTGCACCACCGGCTCGCGGAGGAGCTCCCGCCCGCGGATGAGCACCCGGTCGCGCAGCCGCAGGCGCGCGAGCGCGAAGTCTCCTAGCCCCGGCGGCGAATGGCACTGAAGCGTCTGCCGCGGCGCCTGGAACACGGCGAGGAAGCGACGCTCGTCGAGCATCTCGGCGAGCTCCGCAGCCGGCTCCTGATCAGCCTCTTCACGCTGGCACCGGCGCTTCGCGGTCGCCTTTGCGTTCCAGGACCAGCTCATCAAGTGGCTGAGCAAGCCACTGCCCGACGACAAGACGCTGGTGACGCTCGGCGTGGTCGAACCGTTCACGACCGCAGTCAAGGTGAGCCTCGCGGTCGCGATCGCGGTCACGCTGCCGGTCCTGCTCTACCAGCTCTGGGCGTTCCTCGCGCCCGCGCTCGAGACGAACGTTCAGCGGACCGTGGCCGTCTTCGCCACGTTCGCGACCGTGCTCTTCGCGATCGGCGTCGCCTTCTCGTACTTCGTCGTGATGCCGCGGGCGCTCGAGCTTCTTGACCAACTTCAACGACGACGTCTTCCAGGTTCAGATCCGGGCGAGCTACTACTTCTCGTTCGTGACGCTGACGATGCTCGCGACCGGGTTGGCGTTCCAGATGCCGATCTTCATCCTCGCGCTCGTGCGGCTTGCGCATCCTCACGGCGGCGAAGCTCCGCCGCAACCGCCGGCTGGGGATCGCCGCGATGCTCGTCTTCGCGATCCTCCTTCCCACCGTCGACCCGGTTTCGCTCGCGCTGGAGTTCTTCCCGCTCCTCTTCCTCTTCGAATTCTCGATCTGGCTTGCCTCGTTCATGGAGAAGCGCTGGGAGCTCGTCGACGAGCCGTCGCGCTGGGCGGTCGAGTGAGGGTTCTCTCCGCGGACTGGGTGCTTCCGGTCGAAGGTGCGCCGATCGAGAACGGCGCGGTCGCGATCGAGGACGGGCGCATCGCGGCGGTCGGCACGATCGACGAGCTCGGAGCCGGTGATCACTTCGGCGAAGCCGCGATCGTGCCCGGGATCGTCAACGCCCACTCCCATCTCGAGTACGCGGTCTACGCGGGCTTCGGCGACGGGCTCTCGTTCGCACCGTGGCTCGCAACGCACATCGAGCGAAAAGCACGGATCGACCGCCCGCAGATGGAGGCGATCGCGCGGCTGGGCGCCGCCCAGTGCCTCGCGTCCGGGATCACGACCGTCGGCGACGCGGCCTTCACCGGAGCTTCCGCTCACGCCTGCAACGACCTCGGTCTGAGGGCGATCGTGTACCTCGAGGTCTTCGGCCGCGACCCCTCCGAGGCGATGAAGCAGTTCGAGGAGAAGACCGAGTACGTCGCCTCCGCTCTCTCGGATCGAGTCCAGAGCGGCGTGTCGCCGCACGCCCCCTACACCTGCTCGACCGAGGTGTACGCCGCCTGCCTCGCCCTGGGCGTGCCGGTGATGACGCACTTCAACGAGAGCCAGGACGAGCTCGACTGGCTGCTTCACGGCGAGGGGCCGATGAAGCCGGTCGAGCCGCTCCTCATCGACCCGGACGGGCAGAGCGGGATTCGGCGCCTGGCGGCTGCAGGCCTGCTCGACCCAAGCCTCGTCGCCGCGCACTGCGTGAAGGTCGACGCCGAGGAGATCGGGATGCTGGCGCATCACGACGTCGCAGTCGTCCACTGCCCGCGCTCGAACGGGCTACTGGGCTGCGGTGTCGCCCCACTCGCCGAGCTGCGTGCGGCAGGGCTTCGGGTCGGCATCGGCACCGACGGCATCTCGTCCGTCCCCTCGCACGACGCGTTCGAGGAGCTGCGAGCCGCGATCTCGGCCGCACGCGCCCGCAGCGAGCGTGCCGACGCACTTTCCCCGACGGACGCGCTCGAGCTGGCGACGCTGGGCGGCGCCCGGGCCCTCGGCCTCGAAGCCGATGTCGGCTCACTCGTGCCCGGTAAGCGCGCCGACCTCGCGATTCTTACCCTTGCGGGCTCTCCGTATCTACCATGGGAGGATCCGGCCGCCGCCGTCGTGTACGGCGGCAGCCCGGAGCGCGTCCTGGCTACCCTCGTCGACGGCGAGGAACGGTACGAGAGAGGAGGATTCGAATGGCACGAGCTGATCGACGCCGCAGCCGCAGCGCGAAGGGGCATGCTGGCCCTCCCCGCCGCGACAGCGACCTCGCCGCCATAGAGGACACCCTCTTCTTCACCCGGATCCGCAGTCACGCGAAGTGGGTGTTCGTGTTCCTCGCCCTTTCGTTCCTCATCGGGTTCGTGGTCTTCAACGTCGGCGGCTCGGGTAACGGTGGCGGCATCGGTGACCTGCTCCGGGACGGCGGAAACGGGACGAGCGGGAACATCTCCGTCTCTGACGCGCGCGAGCAGGTGCAGAAGACCCCGAAAAGCGCGCAGGCACAGCGGAATCTCGCGACTGCGCTCGAGACAGACGGCCAGACCGACGAGGCGATCGTGGCACTCACGGCCTACCTCGACCTCAAGCCGAAGGATCAGGACTCGCTGCGCGAGCTCGCCGGCCTTCACCTCGGGCAGGGCAGCAAGTTCGCCCAGGCGGCGCAGATTGCCCAGCTACAGGCCAGCTATTCCACGTTTGGCGGCATCTTCGGCTCGCCGCTCGACCTCGGCAAGGGCGCCACGATCGGCCCCGACCCGATCGACGAGGCGATCGGGACCCAGGCCAGCCAGAAGGTGAGCGAGGCCTACACCAAGGCCCAAACGGCGTTCCAGAGCGCGGAGCAGGCGTATGAGCGGCTCGTCGTGCTCGCGCCGAAGGATCCCAACATCCAGCTCGAGCTCGCCCAGGCGGCGCAGCAGAGCGGCGACTACGCCACGGCGATCGCTTCGTATCAGGCGTTCTTGAAGCTCGCCCCGGACGACCCGAGCGCGGGGATCGTCAAGCAGCAGATCGCGCAGCTGAAGGCCCAACAGGCCTCACCCTCGTCGGGTTAGACTCACCGCCTACCGGAAACACTCACCCCAACCTGGACACAAACAGCGGGGGCACACATCAGATGAATTTCGACGTCAAGACCGAGAAGCTGAGCGAAGGCCAGTACGTGATCTCCCTCTCGGGTGAGGTCGATCTGTACACGGCCCCGGAGTTCAAGCAGCAGCTGCTCGAGGTCATCGAGCAGGGAGGTCGCGATGTCATCGTCGACCTCAGCAATACGACCTTCATCGACTCGACGACGCTCGGCGTACTCGTCGGTGGCGTGAAGAGGTTGCGGACGAACGAGGGGCAGCTCTCACTCGTCTGCAGCGACCGAAACATCACGAAGATCTTCGAGATCACCGGCCTCGACCGCGTCTTTGCGATTCACCCGACGCTCGAGGCTGCCCTCGGCACGGGATCTGCCGCCTAGGGTGCAGTTGCGCGGGCTGGCCGGCGCCTGCGCGGTCCTGATCGCGGCGATCGCCGCGACCGGCTGCGGCACGACCGGACTCCCCGAGGCCGGCTCCGGCGACGCGACCCAGGGCAAGGTGCTCTTCAAGGCAAACTGCGGCCAGTGCCACACCCTGGCCGACGCCGGCACTCGCGGCGTGATCGGGCCGAACCTCGACGACGCATTTCGCCAGTCGCGAGTAGACGGTCTCGGCGACCTGACGGTCAAGTCCGTCGTCCGCGATCAGATTGCGTATCCCGTGGAGCACCCCACGACAGGCGCTCCGGGGATGCCCGCTGACATCGTCACCGGCGAGGATGCGGACTCGGTCGCGTTGTACGTCGGAACGGTGGCTGGGCTGCCCGTGCGCCCGCAACCCGGGGCGGAGGCGGGAGGCGCGGGCGGGGCGGGAGGCGAGGCACCGGACGGCAAGGCGATCTTCGCCGAGGCGGGCTGCGGCGGCTGTCACACGCTCGAGGCGGCGGGCGCGAGCGGCACGGTCGGGCCCAACCTCGACGACGCGAAGCCGCCCAAGGAGCTCGTGATCGATCGCGTCACGAACGGCAAGGGCGTGATGCCGTCGTTCAAGGACTCGTATTCGGCTGAGCAGATCGAAGCCGTCGCCGACTACGTCTCCAAGAACGCCGGCCAGTAACACCCGTCCTCTCCGCCCATGTCGGAACGGGCGTGGTCTCGGTCAGGCGTCGAGATCGACCACGACGTGCGTGATCGGGACGTCGAAGCGGTCTCGTGCGTCGCCGACGACGTTGCGCTCGAGCCAGTGCGAGCGGCCCTCCGGATGGGTGGAGATCACGATCTCGTCCGCGCCGAACGTGCGCATCGCATCCTCGATCGCCTGGAGCGGATCGCCGTCCCCGACCGTCGCCTTCCGCCTGGACGCCGTCGCGCCGGAGCTGCGCGAGGCTCGCTTCGAGCCGCTCCTGGGCGGCGGCTCGAGCGCCGTCCTCATCCGAGGCCCAGTGCCGAACGTGCGAGTTGAGGGCCGGGCTGACGACGAGGATCCGCTCGGCGACGCCCTCTGACTTGGTGCGCAGGATCGAAAGCAGCTCGTCGCCGCCGACGGTCTCGTTCGCGATCACGAGGATCCGGCGCTCGTCCTCGTTGCCGACCTGCGGCACGGACGCCTTCATCGCCGGCTCGTTCGAGCGCGACCGCATCCAGAGCCCGATCGCCGCCGCGGTCAGGCCGACGAAGACGACCAGCCCGAGCCAGGTCGCGATCGCCGCCGCGGCCACGATCAGCGCGAAGTACCCCACCGTCAGCAGCAGGAAGCGGTAGGCCTCGGCTTCGCTGCGGAACGGATTGCGCGCCATCGCTAGAGCAGATAGATCGTCGCGTACACCACGATCCACATTACGTCGACGAAGTGCCAGTAGATTCCGGGGATCTCGACCCCGTGGTGGTGTTCCGGGGTGTAGTGGCCGCGAAAGGCGCGCACGGTCGCCATCGAGAGCAGCGTCAGCCCGACGAAGACATGCGCGCCGTGCAGGCCGGTAAGCCCGAAGAAGATCGTCCCGAACGCCCCGTCGGAGGGGTTGAAGCCGATCCGCGCGTACTCGAGCATCTGCGTCAGCAGGAAAGCGAGGCCCATCAGGAGCGTGAGCACGAGCCCGGCCTTCATGCCGGACCGGTTCCCGCGCTTGATCGACTGCAGCGCCCAGTGCATCGTGAAGCTCGAGGTGAGGAGCACGGCCGTGTTCACGCCTGCGACGAACACCGGCAGGTGGTAGGGCGGGAGCGGCCACGGCTCCGCCTCCGGGTTGACGACGCGAATGAAGAAATACGCGGTGAAGAAGGCGCCGAAGAGCATCGCCTCCGACGCGATGAAGAGGAACATGCCGAGAACCGTCGAGTCGATCCGCGAGCTCCGGTTCGCGATCGGGGGGCCGTGATGCGGGGCGTCGGCGTGCGCGCTCACACACTCACCTCGGACGGCTCGACGACGACATGCTCGACCGGTACGTCGGCCTCGCTCGTGAGCCGGCCGATCAGATCACGGCGGAGCCAGGACGATCCTCGCTGCTCCGGAAAGGTGGAGACGAGAATGGCGTCGATGCTCTCGTCGCGGACCGCGTTCATCGCCGCCGTGAACGGATCCGGGTGCGCGACCTGGCCATGCGCCTCGATGCCCTCCGAGCGCAGCTGTGCCAGCACCTGGCGCAGACGGCGGTCGGCCTCGGGGTGCGAGCCCCGGTCAGGATCGCTCTGCGGCGAGACGATCAGGAAGCTCGTCCCTTCGCCGGCGGCGCGCGCCTTCTCGCGGATCCGGTCGAGCAGCGGCGCGCCGAGCACCGTCTCGTTTGCGACGACGAGGATGTTCTGCGCACCTGTGCGCGAAGCGACGTCCGAGACCACGTGCTCGACCGGTCGATCGCCGGCCGCCTTCCGGATCTCCTCGAGCAGGTTGCGCCGCCGCCAGCCGGACTTGTCTTCCGGATGGGTGGAGACGACGAGCTCGTCGGGCTCCTCCATCGCGATCGCGTCCTTCACCGCCGCGAGTGGGTCGTTGTCGACGACGTGCCCGGAAGCAGGGATCCCTGCATCGCGAAGCTGCTCAAGCGCCTTGTCCAGGCGCCGGCCCGCCGCTGCGCGGCGCGTGTTCTCGTAGACCACGTACCCCTCGCGGGGAGCGTTCACCGGCGCGATCACGAGGACGATCGCATCGTCGTTCCCGGCGACCCGCTTGCGCACGGCGTCGAGCAACTCCTCGCCGTTCAGCGTCTCGTTTGCGACTACGAGGATCTTGCGCTGCTCGCTCACCGGACGACTTCCCCTTCCTCTTCCTTCGCCGCCACACCTGCACCACCGTGCAGAACTGCATGCTTGGCGCCCGGAACGCCGTACTCGTACGGACTGCCGACGACCTGCGGGATCTCATCGAAGTTGAAGACCGGCGGCGGCGATGTCACCTGCCACTCGAGCGTCAGCGCCCGCCAGGGGTTCGAGGGCGCAATCGGGCCGCGTGCCCAGCTGGTGATCACGTTGTAGAAGAAGACGATCGTCGACGCGCCGAGGAGGAACGAGAACATCGAGATCACCAGGTTCCAGTTGCCGAACTCGGCCGAGTAGTCGGCCACACGACGCGGCATCCCCTGCAGCCCGACCCAGTGCATCGGGAAGAAGGTGCCGTTGAAGCCGATGAAGGTGAGCCAGAAGTGAAGCTTCCCCAACCGCTCGCTGTACATCCGGCCGGTCATCTTCGGGAACCAGTAGTAGATGCCCGCGAAGATCGTGAAGACGGAGCCGCCGAAGAGCACGTAGTGGATGTGCGCGACGATGAAGTACGTATCCGAGGCGGCGATGTCGATCGGCACCGATGCGAGGAAGATCCCCGAGAGGCCGCCGAGCACGAACATCGAGAGGAAGCCGAGCGCGAAGAGCATCGGCGTTCGGAAGTGGAGCTTCCCCTCCCACATCGTCGCCAGCCAGGAAAAGATCTTGATCCCGGTCGGCACCGCGATGATCATCGAGGTGACCATCATCGGCACGCGCAGCCACGGCGCCATCCCGGCCACGAACATGTGGTGCGCCCAGACCGAGAAGCCGAGCACGAGGATCGCCATCAGCGAGAGCGCCATCAGCCGGTAGCCGAACACCGGCTTGCGGCTCATCACCGCGATCACCTCCGAGATGATCCCGAACCCGGGCAGCATCATGATGTAGACGGCCGGATGCGAGTAGAACCAGAAGATGTGCTGGTAGCCGAGCACGTAGCCGCCCTCGGCGACGTTGAAGAAGTTCGTGTGCATGATCCGGTCGAACATCACGAAGAACTGAGACCCGGCGATGAACGGCGTCGCGATCACGACCAGGAGTGAGGTCGTGAAGTTCGCCCAGACGAGCAGCGGCATCCGCCAGAACGTCATTCCCGGCGCGCGCATCGTGATGATCGTGACCAGGAAGTTGAGCGCCGTCATGATCGACGAGGCACCGGCCCACTGGACGCCCATGTTGAAGAACACCTGGCCGAGCGGCTGGTCGACCGCGAGCGGCGCGTAGCTCGTCCAGCCGGTGGCGAACGCACCGCCCGGCGCGAGGAAGGCGGCGAGGAACATGATCCCCGCGATCGGCAGCAGCCAGAAGGAGAGCGCGTTCAGGCGCGGGAACGCCATGTCCGGCGCACCCAGCATCAGCGGCACCGCGAAGTTGGCCAGCCCGGCGAACGCGGGGATGATGAAGAGGAAGATCATCAGCGCCGCGTGCTCCGACACGAGCCCGTTGAAGGTCTGCGTGTCGACGTACTGCATGTCCGGGTTGGCGAGCTCGGCGCGGAAGATCATCGCCATCAGCCCACCGACGACGAAGAAGAAGAACGTCGTCGTCAGGTACTGGATGCCGATCACCTTGTGGTCGGTGTTGACCTTGAAGTAGTCGCGCCAGCTGTAGGCCCCGTGGCTCGCGTGGTCGTCCACGCGGGTCGGGCGTCCCGAGATGTAGTACAGCCAGTAGTCGAAGGCGCCGATCCCGGTGAGGAAGCCGAGCGGCGCGGCTGTCAGGAAGGCGACGACGGTGATCACCGGCCAGTCCCAGAGCGGCTCGTAGTGTCCGAGCCAGCGGAAGAAGACGACGATTCCGGCGCCGATCGCCCAGAAGAGCGGAGTCACCCACGCCGCGCGAATGAACCCTGGGCCGGTCACACGCTTCAGGCCGCGCCGCGGCGGCGCCGGAGCGTGCGGGGCGGGGTGGGTATGGACGACCTCGGTCACTTGCTCCCCTTCTGTCCGTCGACCAGATACTGCACGAGCGCGTCAAGCTGCTCGTCGGACAGCGTTTGCCCGAAGGTCTTCGGCATCACACCGGGCTGGAAGCCGGCTGCGACGACGGCATCCGGTTCGAGGATCGACTGGTGGATGAACTCCTCGAGCGGCTTCCCCGCCGGGGGCTCGATCGCGTCGAGACTCGGGCCGACCTTGGCGTCGCTGCCCGCCGGCGTGAACGTGTGGCAGGACCCGCAGCCGGCCGTCGTGAACGCAGCCTTGCCCGGATTCTTGCTCGCGCCCGCGGACGCGTTCGTCAGGAACCTGTCGTAGTCGGCGCGGGTCACGACGCGGACGTGGGCTCGCATCGTCGAGTGCCCGAGTCCGCAGAGCTCGGTGCACATCAAGGCGAACTGCCCCGTCCGATTCGGCGTGATCACGAGCGTGGTCTCGATTCCCGGGACTGCGTCGGACTTCTGGCCGAACTCCGGCACCCAGAACGAGTGGATCACGTCGACCGAGTTCAACGTCAGCTTGGCCGGCACATCGACGGGGAGCACCAGCTGGCCGGAGGTGACCTGGCTCTTGCCGGGATACTCGAACTTCCAGGCGAACTGCTGAGCGGTCACGGCGATCCGGAGCGGGTTCGGGCCGGCGTCGTCGTTCTTTGCCAGCACGACGGCGCTGACGACGGAGATCGCTGTGACGAGCACCGCCGGGATCGCCGTCCAGACGATCTCGAGCCCCGTGTGGCCGTGGATCGGCGGCCCATCCGACTCGTCCTCGGGCTGCACGCGGAAGTTGAGCACCGAATAGACGATCGCAGCGGCCACGACCGAGAAGACGGCGATGCAGATGACGGTCGTGAACCAGAAGGTGAACTCGATCCGGTCCATCTCCTCGGAGGCGGACGTCGGCAGCCAGGGCACGAGCACGGCAACGGTCGACGCCAGAATCCCCGCGAGGACGCCGTAGATCGAGATGCGGACAATCGAGCCCCTGCGCACCGCGGCGAGCCTACATCACGCCGTAACCGATCCGACGCACCCAACGTTTCTTCTGTGGCCCCGGCATTCGGGGGCACCACCAAGCATCACAACCCTCTACGAGGAGGACGAGAAATGGGTCTTGGAGTCAGCATCTTCTTGATCGCCGTCGGGGCGATCCTCACGTGGGCAGTCAACACATCGGTCTCGGGTCTCGAGCTGCAGACGATCGGCGTGATCCTGATGGTCGTCGGGGCCCTCGGCCTCGTGCTCTCGATGATCTTCTGGTCGTCCTGGGGCGGCCTTGCCGGCGACCGGCGCCGCACGACGACCTACGTCGAGGACGGCCCGCGCGTCTAGTTCTCCGCGCAAGATGAGCATCCGCGGAAGCGGATGCTCATCGCGCGAAGATCCCTAAAGGGGCCGCTTCGCGGCCCGGCTCGAGATCGAGAGGCGGCCCTGGGCCGCCTCTTCTCGTTCAGGCGACGGGCAGCTCGAAGAGGAACGTCGAGCCCGCGCCCGGCTCCGACTCGACCCGAAGCCTCCCGCCCATGCGGCGCACGATCTCCCGCGAGATGTAGAGGCCGAGCCCGGTACCGCCGACGCCGCGCGAGAGGTTCGGGTCGATGCGGAAGAACTTCTCGAAGATCCGCTCGTGCTCGGAGGGCGGGATCCCGAGCCCGCGGTCGCGGACGGCGAAGCGCGCGTGGCCGTCCTCTGACGCGATCTCGAGCTCGACGCGGCCGCCGCCGGGCGAGTACTTGACCGCGTTCTCGACCAGGTTCACGAGCACCTGGCGCAGGCCGTCCGCATCCGCCTGGACGTGCAGGCTCGACTCGGGTGCGGAGAGCACGAGCTCGATGTCCGCCGGCAGATGCATCTCAGCGGCTGCGAGGACGCCGCGCGCGATCTCGGTCGCGTCGGTCCGCCCGATCAAGACCTCCTCGGCGCCCGAGTCGAGCCGGCTCGCCAGCAGGATGTCGTTGACGATCCGCGCGAGCCGCTCGGACTCGCCGGAGATCACGTCCAGCATCCCCTCTTCCTGGTCGACGCTGAGCGAGACGTCGTCGCGCCGAAGCGTCATCGCCGCGCCGTAGATCGCCGCCAGCGGCGTCCGAAGCTCGTGCGAGACGGTCGAGACGAAGTCGCTCTTCAGCTGCTCGACGGCCCGCTCCTCGGTCAGGTCTCGGAACGCGTACACGGTGCCCTGCGGGAACTCGGCGGCGGTCAGCGAGAGCCACAGCTCACCGCCGGGCCCGTCGAGCGGAAACGACTGCTGCCGGTCGGCGGCCTGTGCGAGCGGCCATCCGCCGAGAACCTCCGCCGCGCGCGCTCCGGCGATCACGCGCTCCGCGAGACCCGTGATCCGCTCTGCCGCCGGGTTCCAGAGCCTGACGACGCCGTCGCGGTCGACGAGAAAGACGCCGTCGCCGACGAACTCGAGCGCCTGCGCAGCCTGGGCGCGGCGCTGCAGCTCGCCGACGAGCCGCGCATTGTCCATTGCCACTGCCGCCCGGCGGGCCAGCTCCTGCGCGAGATCGAGGTCGGGCTCCTCGAAGCGGTTCTCCTGGCGCGAGCCCAGCGTCAGGATGCCGAGCGACTGCCCGCGGGCAACGATCGGGACGAACATCAGCGAGCGGGTGCCGATGGGCTCGAAGTGCTTCGGGTCGGCGCCGAGGCGTTCGAGCTCCGCGAAGTACTGCCGGTTCGACCGTGCTGAACAGAGCCGACTCGGTCGAGCGAAAGGCCTGCGCGAGCAAGCCGGTGCCCTCGCCGGTGAGCGGATAGCTGGATGGCAGCGACTCGAGGTGCCGCTGCAGCTTGGGGTCGTTGTTCACGCAGGCGACGCGCACGAGGGAATCGGCCGAAGCCACGAAGACGTTGCAGGAGTCGGCGAGCCGCGGCACGGTCACCTGAGCGATGCGCGCCGCGATCTCGTCCCGGTCGAGCGAGCTGGAGAAGAGCTCCCCGGCCTCCGCGAGCAGGCGCAGGCGATCGTCGGCACGCCGGCGATCGGTGATCTCCATGATCACGGCGCCGACGCCGATCACCTCGTTCTCGGCGGTGCGCACGGGGTAGTAGCTGGAGAGCCAGTGACGCCGCTCCCCGATGATCAGCGCGTCGTCGTCGGTCGACTCGGTGTGGATGAGCGGCTCGCCCGACTCGAGTACCTGCCGGTAGAGCGGCAGCAGCGTCGGGGCGAGCGTCGGAATCACCTCCTCGAGCGTTCGGCCGACGTGCTCCTCGGGCGTCTTGCGGTTGACCGCGGCAAGTGCGTCGTTCACCCGGACGAAGCGAAGGTCGCGGTCCCAGAAGCCGATGCCCACCGGCGCCGATACGAGCAGCGTGTCGAGCTGCGCGTACGACTCCTGCGCGGCACCGAACAGACGCGCATTGTCGATGGCGAGCGCCGCGCGCCTTGCGATCTCGTGCGCGAGCTCGAGATCGTTCTTCCCGAAGCGGCGACCGGACTCACCCGTGCCCAGAGAGATCGTCCCGAGCAGCCGGCCTCGCGCCTGGAGCGGCACGACGATGTAGGACATCGCGTCCAGCGCGTGATAGAGCGCGAGATGCTCCTCGTCGACGGCGGCGTGGGAAAGCGCACCGGCCCGCGCGTCCTCGAACAGGAGCGGCTCACCGCTCGCCAGCACCTCCGACACCGGATGCGCCTCGTTCGCCTCCGGCGGGTACCGCCTCCGCAGCTCGCGCAGCAGCTCTTCCCGCTCGGGATCCCGGTGCGAGATCACCACCTGCCGCAGGCTTGCTTCGTCCTCGCCGATCGTGTCCACGATGCAGTAGTCGGCGATCCGCGGGACGAGCAGCTGCCCGAGGTCGGCGAGCGTCGCCTCGTAGTCGAGCGAGGTGGAAAGGAGCGCGCTCGCCTCGGCCAGGAAGCGGATGCGCGCCTCGGCGCTCCGCTCGTCGGTGATGTCATGGAAGACGTTGATCACGAGGTGCACCTCGCCCGCCTCGTCCAGGAGCGGTGTCGAACGGAGGACGGACCAGCGCTCGTCGCCGCTCGGAAGGATGCGATAGCCGAGCACGGCTTCCTGCGGCGAGCGCTCGGTGAACGCGAGCCGGTTCGGCAGTTTGTCGACCGGCATCGGCGCGCCGTCCTCGCCGATGATCTCGAACCGCTCGAGCAGCTCCTGCGCCGAGAGGTGGAGCAGCTCGTCGCTCGACTCCACGCCGCAGATCTGTGCGGCGGCGTCGTTCGCGAAGACGAGCCTGCCGTCGGGGGCTTGAGCGGTGATCCCGTCTGCGACGCTCCGGAGGATCGATGCCAGCTCGTCGGGCGACAGAGGGGTGCCCACAGGCCGCACGGCGCCGATCTGAGCCTCGCGAGCAGGATCCATGAGACGAATAATGCCTTCGCGGTTGAAAAGCGCACGGGCGGCGTTCCAGCGAGCCCCCGCTCCTGTGGATCACCTATCTTGCGGAGCACGAAATCAGGAAGGGAGAACGATGAGCAACGTTCGCACGAGCACCGTTCCGACAATCGATCTCAACGACGGTCACGCCATCCCACAACTCGGTTTTGGCGTCTTCCAGATTCCCCCCAAGGAGACCGCGTCGGCCGTGAGCGTCGCGTTGGAAGTCGGCTACCGGCACATCGACACGGCCGAGATGTACGGCAACGAGCAAGGGGTCGGAGAGGCCGTCCGCGCCTCGGGGCTCGACCGAGCCGACGTCTTCATCACCAGCAAGCTCAACAACGGCTTCCACCGACCGGACGACGCTCGCAGGGCATTCGCGCAGACGCTCAGCGAGTTGGAGACCGAGTACGTCGACCTGTTCCTGATCCACTGGCCCTTGCCGACGCTCTACGACGGCGACTTCGTCTCGACGTGGAAGACACTCGAGGAGTTCCGTCAGGACGGCCGCGCCCGCTCGATCGGCGTCTCGAACTTCCAGGCCGCGCACCTCGAACGCCTCGCCGCCGAGTGCGACGTCGTGCCGGCGGTGAACCAGATCGAGCTGCATCCGTACTTCGGCAACAGCGAGGTCGACGCCTACGACCGGGCGCACGGCATCGCGACCGAGGCGTGGGCGCCGATCGCGCAGGGCAAGGTTCTCGACGACCCGACCCTCAACGAGATCGCCGACAGGCTCGGCAAGTCACCCGCGCAGGTCGCCCTCCGCTGGCACATCCAGCGCGGCAACATCGTCTTTCCCAAGTCGACGACACCGGCGCGGATCAAGGAGAACTTCGAGCTGTTCGACTTTCAGCTCGACCCCGGCGACGTCGAGAAGATCGACGCGCTCGACCGCGGCGAGGAGGGACGGGACGGGCCCCACCCGGACCGGATGGCCTACATCCCCGCCTGAGAGGCCGCTTCAGCCGATGTAGCGCGCGATGAACTCGTTGCGGAACTTGCCGGCGCCATCGAACTTCTGCAGAAGCTGCCGAAACGTCCGGCAGCTTCGGGTAGACGGCTTCGATGTGTTCCGCCGACGCTGCGAACAGCTTCCCCCAGTGCGGTCGCACGCCGAACGGCTCGAGTGCGCTCTCGATCTGCGGCAGCAGGGTGAGAACGTCGTCGAGGAGTGGCTTCCAGGTGAAGTGAAAGGCAATGCCGTCCTGCTCGGAGAACGGACTGAGCCAGAGCGTGTCCTTGGCAACGGTCCGGATCTCCGATGTCAGCAGGAACGGGGACACGGCTCCGGCGAGCCGTCGCAGTTCCCGAATCGCGTCGGCGCCGTGCCTGCGCGCCACCACATACTCCGTCTGGAGCTCCTCACCGTTGCTGGGAGTGAAGCCGAGGCGGAAGTGCGGGAGCCGCTCGCCCGAGGGGCCCGGCGCGCCGAGTTGCTCCGTGCAGTTTTGCCAATGTCCTCCCAACACGGGGTGACGCGGTTGCGTCGCGGGCACCGCACCGAAGTACGACGATCCCGGGCTCAGCTGCTCCGTCGTCTTCACCCAGACCTGACCGATGGCCGGCTCGTCCCACATCGTGAACAGGCTGACGCTGTAGGCGCCCTCGAGGATCGCGTCCAGGTCGGTTTCGACCGTCGACCAGGGAAGCTGCTCGAAGACGTACTGGCGAAGGACGAACGCCGGAATCACATCGAGGGACACGCGGGTCACGAGGCCGAGCGCTCCGAGGCTCACGACGGCGCCGTCGAAGTCTCCGTCGCCGCGACTGAGTCGGCTGATCGACCCGTCCGCACGGACGAGCTCGAGCGACGCAGTCGCGGCGGAGAGCGACTGGTTTCCTGCTCCGGAACCGTGCGTGCCCGTGGCGATCGCACCGCCGACGGAGACATGCGGCAGCGAGGCGAGGTTCGGCAACGCGAGGCCGTGCTCCTCCAGCGCGCTGCTCAGGTCGCCGTAGCGGATCCCGGCCTCGACCGTGACCGTCTCGTCCCCGATCTCGACGACGCGGTTGAGGTTTTCGGTCGAGAGGAGGACGCCCGCAGAGTCACCGACGAGGCTGAAGGAATGCCGCGTGCCGAGCGGCCGGATCGTCTCGGCGCCGGCGACCAGCTCCTGCGCCTCGGCCACCGACGTGGCCGCAGGATCTCGCTCGTCGAATACGTGACGTTCCCGGCCCAGTTCTTCACGAGAGGGCATTCTGTTTCAAGAGCGCACGCTGAGCGAGCCCCCAATCCGACCCACGCAGCTTCAGGGGTCTTAGCG
This sequence comes from uncultured Gaiellaceae bacterium, assembly GCA_963763755.1. Taxonomy (GTDB): domain Bacteria; phylum Actinomycetota; class Thermoleophilia; order Gaiellales; family Gaiellaceae; genus Gaiellasilicea. The sequence goes on along the minus strand of CAVXQE010000006.1, from coordinate 206,437 downwards.
CGATGGGAAATCCGCTCCTGCGGATTTCCCATCCTGCGCAGCAAGGTGGGCCGTGAAGGATTCGAACCTTCGACCTTGGGATTAAGAGTCCCCTGCTCTACCAACTGAGCTAACGGCCCCGCGGCGAAGGATAGTAGCCAGCCTGCGTCGGTCCAGGCAGGCCTAGGTCAGCCCCTCTCTGTACGATTGCGCGCCGATGACCGACGTCGCCATCATCGGAGCCGGCTACGTCGGCGTCCCACTCGCCCAGGTGTTCGCCGAGGCGGGCCGAAGCGTGCTCCTCGTCGATCGCGACGCCGAGCGTGTGGCGATGCTGAACCGCGGCGAGAGCTACATCGAGGACGTTCCCTCCGAGACGCTGAAGCGGCTCGTGGACGACCATGGGCTGCGAGCCACGACGGACTACGACGAGCTGCGCGACGCCGACGCGATCCTGATCGCGCTGCCGACGCCGCTCTCGAAGCAGCGCGAGCCGGACCTCTCGATCGTGAACAGGGCCGCCGAGGAGGTCGCCAAGCGGCTGCGCAAGGGCCACCTGGTCGTGCTCGAGTCGACGACCTATCCCGGCACGACGCGTGAGGAGATCCTGCCGCGGCTCGAGGCTTCCGGCCTCACGGTCGGCGAGGACTTCAATCTCGCCTTCTCGCCCGAGCGCGTCGATCCGGGCCGCGAGGACTGGACGACGAAGAACGTGCCGAAGGTCGTCGGCGGGCTGACACCGGCTTGCACCGAGCGCGCCGCCGAGCTCTACGGCTCGGCGGTCGACACCGTGCACCGCGTCACGTCACCCGAGTCGGCCGAGCTGACGAAGCTGCTGGAGAACATCTTCCGGTCGGTCAACATCGCCCTCGTCAACGAGCTCGCACAACTCTGCGAGCGGATGAAGATCGACTTCTGGGAGGTCGTCGACGCCGCCGCGACGAAGCCGTTCGGGTTCATGAGCTTCAAGCCAGGCCCCGGTCTCGGCGGCCACTGCATCCCGATCGACCCGTTCTACTTGACCTGGAAGGCGCGCGAGTACGACTTCTACACCGAGTTCATCGAGCTCGCCGGCAAGGTGAACGAGAACATGCCCTGGTACTGCCGCTCGCTCATCTCGCAGGCGCTGAACCACGGTAGGCAGCGCTCGCTCTCGGGCTCGAAGATCCTCGTGCTCGGGGTGGCGTACAAGCCGGGGATCGGCGACATGCGAGAGAGCCCGGCCCTGAAGCTGATCGAGCTGCTCCAGACCGCGGGCGCCGATGTGTCCTACCACGACGAGCACGTCCCGGCGCTGCACGAGTTCGGCCTCACCTCGGTGCCGCTCGAGCCGAAGAAGTTCGACTGCCTCGCGATCGTGACCGATCACAAGGGGATCGACTATCAAGCGCTCGTCGACGGCGACACCGTGATCGTGGACTTCCGCAACGCGACCGGCGAGAAGGGCCGAACGAGCGACCGAGTCTGGAAGCTGTGATCCGCGTCGGCCTGGTCGGTCTCGGCTACTGGGGCCCGAACCTGGCGAGGAACTTCGACAACCTCGCCGACCTGACGTGGCTCTGCGACCTCGATGAGGAGCACCACACCCCGTTCGCCGCGCGCTACCCGCGCGCACGCGTGACGGCCGACTACGCCGAGCTGCTCGCCGATCCCGAGCTCGACGCCGTCGTCATCGCCACACCCGTCCCGACGCACTACGCGCTCGCGAAACAGGCGCTCGAGGCCGGCAAGCACGTCCTCGTCGAGAAACCGCCGGCGATGAAGGGCTCCGAGATGGACGAGCTCGTTGTGCTCGCCGCCGAGCACGACCTCGTGCTCATGCCGGGCCATCTTCTTCTCTACCACCCCGGCGTGCGCAAGCTGAAGGAGCTCGTCGACGCCGGAGAGCTCGGCGACGTCCTCTGCGTCTACACGAACCGGCAGAACCTCGGGATCGTGCGCGCGAACGAGAACGCGCTCTGGTCGCTCGGCGTCCACGACCTGTCGGTCATCCTCTGGCTGATCGGCGAGGATCCGGTCGAGGCGGTCGCGCACGGCCGCGACTTCCTCAACAAGGGCGTCGAGGACGTCGTCTTCTGCTACCTCCGCTTCCCGTCCGGCAAGATCGCCCACATGCACCTGTCGTGGCTCGACCCGCACAAGATGCGGCGGATGACCGTCGTCGGCAACGAGAAGATGGTCGTCTTCGACGACATGGAGTTCGAGCGGAAGGTGACCGTGTACGAGAAGGGCCCGTGGAAGCAGTCGGCCGGCTACGGCGAGTGGCAGACGCGGACCGGCGACATCCACATCCCGAAGATCGACACGTCGGAGCCGCTGCGGCTCGAGTGCGAGGCGTTCCTCGCACTGATCGCGGGCGACGGCGATCGAGGCAAGGTCGCCGAGGACGGCGCGATGGTCGTTCGGGCGCTCGACCGCTTGACCGAGTCGCTTCGTGCCTGAGGTCCACCCCACCGCGACCGTGTACGAAGGAACGGTGCTCGGCGAGGGCGTGAAGGTGCTCGAGGGCGCCGTCGTCGGCAAGCAGCCGACGCTCTCGCCGCGCTCGACCGCCAAGCGCGAGCCGCTCGCGCCGACGACGATCGGGGACGGCACCATCGTCTCGACCGGCGCCATCGTCTTCGCGGGCTCGAACATCGGAGCGCGCGTGATCCTCGGCGACCAGTCCTGCGTGCGAGAGCGGGTGGAGATCGGCGACGACGTCGTCCTCGGTCGCGGCTCGTACGTCGAGAACGACACGACGATCGGCGCGATGACGAAGATCCAGGCCGACGCCTACATCACGGCCTACTCGACGCTCGAGGAGCACGTCTTCATCGCCCCGTGCGTCGTGACGACGAACGACAACTGGATGGGCCGGACCGAGAAGCGCCTCGGGAACGTCAAGGGGCCGACGATTCGCCGCGGCGCGCGGATCGGCGGCGGCGCCATCCTCTGCCCGGCGATCGAGATCGGCGAGGAGGCGTTCGTCGGTGCCGGCGCGGTCGTGACGAAGGACGTCCCCGCGCGGGCGGTGATGGTCGGGAACCCCGCCCGCCGCCTCCGCGACGTGCCGGACGAGGAGCTGCTCGAGAACCAGTAGGGCGGGCTAGGCCTTGACGATCGACGAGCTTGTAGGTGCCGGAGCCGCGCGAGCCGAGCTTCACCTGGACGTAGTACGTGGCCGTCTTGGGCGCCCGGTACGAGAGCCACTCACGCGGGCCGGGGCGGGCCGACTGGCGGGCGACGAGCGCCAACGAGCCGAGATCGTCGACGCGCTTCGTGCCGGGTTGCCAGAGAATCAAGTTCGTATCGGTGCCCGCCGGTCCGCGCAGGCTGGCGAAGACGGGCTGGCCACGGCGAAGCCGGATCGCGTAGACGTCGTTCTGGTCGTCCCAGAAGTCCAGCGTCGCCTCGATCCGCCTCGTCCGGCCCCAGAGATGCGCCGCCTCGTCCCCGGCGTCGTCGTTCGGCTCGTACCGGTCGCGCGGGGGGATCACGCCGCCGAGCTGCCGCAGCGCGGCGGTGACGTCGAGTCGCCCCCAGCCGGTGAAGGCGTCGCGTCGCGGCGGGCACGCCTGGCAGCCGGTCGCCGCGTTGACGTCCCGGGCGGTCTCGGTCAGGAGCGCCGTCACCTGCTCGGGATGCAAGTCCGGGCGCTCGGCGAGGAGGACCGCGGCGGCAGCCGACACCTGTGGAGCAGCGAAGGAAGTCCCTTCGCCCTTGCGCCACTCATCGGGGCCACAGCTCGAGAAGCCCTGATCGAGGCACTCCTTGAACGGCGCTGTCATCTCGAGCGGCATGGTCGAGACGATTCCGGCCCCGGGCGCCGCGATGTCGTTGTAGATCTTGTCGCGGTTCGAGAACAAGGGAACGGAGCCGTCGCGAGCGAGCGCGCTGACGCCCAGGACGTGCGGCAGGGCGGCCGGGTAGCTCGCGTACGGCCATGGCTTGATGGCTCCCTGTTCGGCGTTCCCGACCGCTGCGACGACCACGACTCCCTTGCCGTAGGCGTAGGCGACGGCAGCCGCCTCGAGCGGCGAGAACGTGTCGCGGTCCGGGTCGCGCGGGTCGCGGAGCCCGCCGAGGCTCAGGTTGATCACCTTCGCGTCGTTCTGGACCGCCCACTTGATCGCCTTCGCCTCGGCTTCGACATCGATCACGTCACCGCCGACGACCACCTTGGCGATCAGCAGCTCGGCCGACGGAGCCATTCCCGCAACGCCCGACGAGTTGTCCACCGCCGCTGCGATCAGACCGGCGACGAAGGTGCCGTGTCCTTCGTGGTCGACCGAGGCGGAGCCGCCGACGAAGCTCTTGGCCTCGACGATCTTGTCGGCGAGATCAGGGTGGGTCGCATCGATGCCCGAATCGATGATCGCGACCCGAACCGGCGGCAAGGCGAGGGCGAGCGCGCTCGAGTCCCAGAAGTCGAAGGCCCGCGTAGCGTTGAGATGCCATTGCTTGGCGGCCAGCGGGTCGTTGGGCACGAAGGCGAGCCGGCGAGAGTGGAGCCGCTCGACGTAGGTGACGCCCGGCAGATCGGCCGACCGCGGCGGCGCCGCCTGGTCGACCACGAGTGCGGGAATCGGCGCAAGGCTCTCGCCGTTCGGCAAGGCGGCGCGCAGACGCGGAAGATCGGCGATCGTCCGCACACCGACGGCGTAGCGTGCGGCACCTGCAGCAGGCGCAAAGAGCGCCGCCGCGACGACCACGAGCGCGAACCGCTTCACCGAAGCTCGATCTGTCCCGAGAGTCCCTCGGCGAAGCCCTGCGAAGGCGCGACACGCACTCTGTACAAGCCGGGCTCCGGCGGCGCGATCGTGTACTCGCCGGTCGCGCTGGTCGTGGTCTGCGCCGCGGTCGACCACCCGCTGCCGTTGTCGACCTGCAGTTCCACCGCGGTGCCGGGCGGGAGCGGCCTCACCGCGCCCGAGACGGTCGACGTGGCGTCGGCGCGCGCGGTCACCACCGGCGCGACGGGAACCTTCAGCACGGCACTTGTCAGCTTGCCCGCCGAGATGCGGAAGCTCGCCGGCGCCAGGAGCTTCGCCTTGAAGGACAGCGCGGCGCCCGGTCCGGCGACCTGCGTCCAGACGCCGTCGATCCGCTGTGACAGCACCGCGCCCTTCACACCGGCCGCCTTCCCGGTCACGGTCAGCTGCCTGCCGTAGACCGCCGGCCCGCCGGGACGCGTCAGCGAGAGCGTCGCCAGACCGGTGATCCACGTCGAGCGCAGCCCTGCGGCCGAGCGAAGCACGGCACCGGTCACCTTCGACGTTCCGGCCGTCGTCGTGACGTCTGCGCTCAGGACGCGGCCGGAGGCGCCGCGTGTGAGCTTCAGGGCGGTCACCGGCGTCCGCAGCTTCAGTCCTTTCCGAACCGTCGTCTCGGGGATGGGTGTCGGCCCCCAGCGATTGACCGGCGAGAGATCGCTGTGCGGATCGTCGACCGAGACGAGATAGGGCACGGCCTTTCCGAAGACCTCGATCGCCGCCAACGTCTTCCCGCCCGAGGTCGAGTGGAAGAGCGCGTCGATCGGCTTTCCTTCCCAGAGGAGCACTTCCCCTGTCGTCGCCTGGACGGCGGCCGTCGTGCGCGCGCTCTCGGCGGCGACGCCGCCGTAGACCTGGCTGCGAACGTCTGCGTACAGATCGAAGGTCATGCCGGTGAGCCGGTGCGAGAGGGCGTACGAGCGCGCAGCGACAGCCTGCGCCTTCAACGCTTCGTCGGGCCACGCACTCGGCATCTCCTGCGGCACGACGCCCTGGAGGTACTGCTCGAGCCCGACGACGTTGACGACGTTCAGCTTCTGGCCCGTGACAGCGACCTCGATCTGGCCTCGGTAGGGACGGTCGAGCTCGAGCGGCGCGGTACCGGGAAGGAAGAGGATCGGCCCGGCGAGCTCGGTCGGCGCGCCGTTCACGGTCACCCACAGCTTCGGGCCGAGAACGAGCTCGCCGGCCGGCAGCGCGTAGACCTTCCCGAACACGTCGCGGACGCGGAACGGGACCCTGGAGCGCAGCTTCACCGCCCCCTTTGCCTCACCGACGAGCACGCGGACACGGGCGACGGGGGCAGGCCCGAGCTCGGCACCGACGTAGAAATGGGTGAGGATCTGGTCGTACGTCCAGCCGTCGTTGGCATAACCCATCGCCCCGTACTGGCTCATGCCGACACCGTGCCCCCACCCGCGGCCGCTGACGACGAATGTGGTCGCGGTCACCGCGGCGGGCTTGGCGGGAACGGGCGCACGAGGACCCGCGAGCGCGGAGGCCGCGAGCGCGAGAACCAGACCGGTGAAAGCGAGAAGGAGCCGCCGCATCGTTTGACGTCCGCGCCTGAGGCTAGCGGAAGACCTGGCGATTTCCGGTCTCTTTACCGAACCTTCAACTCAGGCATGGCGTTTCCGGCGGGGGTAGCGTGGGGACTCGGTCACAGTGAACGACAGCCACCTGCCACCGAGATACCGGAACCCCGAGCGCATCGCCCGCGGCGGCATGGGCGAGATCTTTCGCGCCGAGGACGCCGACCTGGCGCGCATCGTCGCGATCAAGGTGCTGGCCGACCGGTACGCCAACGACGGGGCGATCCGCGCGCGCTTCACGCGTGAGGCCCTGGCCGCGGCGCGTCTCTCCAACGCGCCGAGCACGGTGACGATCTTCGACGTCGGCGAGCACGACGACCACCCGTACATCGTGATGGAGTACCTCGCAGGGGGCTCGCTCGCCGATCGTCTCGTCCGCGACGGGGCGCAACCGATCGGACGCTCGCTCGACTGGCTCCAGCAGGCCGCTGCAGCGCTCGACGCCGCGCACGCGAGCGGAGTCGTCCACCGCGACGTGAAACCGGCGAATCTGCTCCTCGACAGCGACGACCGCGTCAAGGTCGCCGACTTCGGCGTCGCCAGCGCGGTCGGCCTCGGCTCGCTCACAGAGGTGGGGACGGTCGTCGGCACGGCCGGCTACCTCGCACCGGAGCAGGCGCGAGGCGAGAAGGCGACGCCGGCAAGCGATCGCTATGCGCTCGCGGTGGTTGCCTTCGAGTTGCTCACGGGTGAGCGGCCCTTCGAGCGTGAGTCGTCGACCGCAGAGGCGCTGGCGCACGTGAGCGCACCGATCCCGCCCGCATCGAGCCTCAATCCCGAGCTGCCGTCGCAGGTGGACGACGCCCTCGCCCGCGGGCTCGCGAAGGTGCCCGAGCACCGGTACGAATCGGCTGCCGACCTCGTCCACGCACTTCGCGACGCGCTCGCCGAAGCCGCGGGCGGGACCACCGTCGCCGCTCTGCCGCCCGTCGGGCGGAGCCGGGGACGCCGCTGGGTCGTGCCCCTGATCGCCCTCGGCGCCCTGCTGCTGGCCGCCGGTGTCCTCGCGGCAGTGCTGCTCGCCGGCGACGATCCGAAGGAGGCCGTCACGACCGCACCCAAGACGGTGAAGGAGACGGTCACTCTTCCCGGGCAGACGGTCGTCAAGACCGTGACCACCGAGGCGGCGCCGCCGACGACCGCACCCGAGACAGCGGCTCCCGCCGGCAATCCATCCGATCTGAACAACCAGGGCTTCGAGCTGATGAAGGCCGGCAACTACGAGGAGGCGCTGCCCCTGCTCGAACAGGCAGTCGCCGGGCTGTCAGGCGACGGGAGCCTCGCCGAGGCGTACGCGAGCTACAACCTCGCGTTCACGCGGCTCGCACTCGGCCGCTGCGACGGGGTGGCGGAGCTGCTCGACCGCTCGGAGCAGATTCAGGGCAAGCGGAAGGAGATCTCGCAGCTACGCCACGAGGCGAAGAAGGGCTGCGGCGACGAGCGCTAGGAGGCCGCGAGGCGTGCTGCGTACTGTTTCTCGTAGTACGCCTTGTACTCGCCGGACTTGATCGGCTCCCACCAGCTGCGGTTCGCGAGGTACCAGGCGACCGTCTCCGCGATCCCCTCCTCGAAGGGCTTCAGCGGCTCCCAGCCGAGCCCGCGCAGCTTGGTCGTGTCGAGCGAGTAGCGGCGGTCGTGTCCTGCGCGGTCTTCGACGTGACGGATCAGCGACTCGTCGGCGCCGGTGAGCCGCAGGATGTGGCCGACGACCTCCACGTTCTCGAGCTCGTCGCGGCCGCCGACGTTGTACACCTCGCCCGGAGCGCCCTCGCGCAGCACCGTCTCGATCCCGGCGCAGTGGTCCTCGACCCAGAGCCAGTCCCGAACCTGCTTCCCGTCGCCGTAGATCGGCAGGGGCTCTCCCTCGATCGCGTTGGTCGTCATCAGCGGGATCAGCTTCTCCGGGTACTGGTTCGGCCCGTAGGTGTTCGAGCCGCGAGTGATCGAGGCGTTGACACCGAACGTCCGCGCATACGCCGGGATGTGGAGGTCGCCCGCGGCCTTCGCGACGCTGTACGGGCTCGACGGCTTGACCGGGTCGGTCTCGACCGAGGAGCCGCCGGCGGCGAGGTCGCCGTAGACCTCGTCCGTCGAGACCTGGACGAAGCGGGCACCTGTGCGACGCACTTCCTCGAGCAGGACCTGCGTTCCGAAGAACTCCGTCCGGCCGAAGTCGGTGGCGCCGAGGATCGAGCGGTCGACGTGCGTCTCGGCCGCGAAGTTGACGATGGCGTCCCAGCCAGCGGCGGCCTGGGCAACCGCGGTCGCGTCGCAGATGTCGCCTTCGACGAGCTCGATCCCGGTCCCCTCCAGATTGGCCGGATTCCCGGAATACGTGAGGGCGTCGAGCACGCGCACGTCGTCCCCGGCGGCCAGCAGCCGCTTGGCGAAGTGGGAGCCGATGAACCCGGCTCCGCCTGTGACGAGTACGCGCATCGAGGAAAGGCTACGTCACGGCGACGAGCTGCGCCCCCAGCAAATTGGCTAGACCTTCGCCTCCCCGGTGCATGACCGCGTTGTGGTTCCAGCGGAAGACCGGCCGTGCCACCGGCCCGATCGCGTTCATCCACGAGCGCGTCGTGCGGACGTTCCACTCGTAGGTCACCGCCGTCTCTCGCCCTTCGAAGAAGCGCCAGCGTCCCGTGCCCGCGAGCTCACCGTTGGCGTCGGCCTCGATCAGGTGCGGCAGCTCGACGCGGGTGATCCGGGTCTCGAAGCGCACGGGATACGGGATGACGCTGCGCCACTCGTGGCGGTAGAGCGCGCCCACACCACCGTTTTCGCTCCCCGACTCGAGCTTCTCGACCCGCTTGACGCCCCGCCACCAGTCGGGCCAGCGCTCGATCTCGTAGATCGCGTCCCAGACGGCCTCGCGCGGCGCGTCGAGGATCCACGTCGTCAGGAATGAATAGCCCGACATCGTCTGTTATTCGGCCGCCTCGGCCGCCTGGATGGCCGCGAGCGTCTCGCGCAACCCGTCACGCCAGTGCGGCAGCGTCGGCGCGCCTTTCTCGCTGCGCAGAACGGAATACGCGGGTCGTGGCGCGGGCCGGCCGAGCTCCTCGGTCGTGATCCGGCGAACTCGCGTGCCGAGGCCGGCCTCCTCGAAGATCGCCTCGGCGAACTCGGCCCACGTGACCTCCCCCTCGGCTGCGACGTGATACGTCCCGACCGGGAGGTCGATCACCTGGCGCGTCGCGGCGGCGAGGTGGCCGACGAATGTCGGCGAGCCACGCTGGTCGTCGACGACCGACACCTCGTCCCGCTCGGCTCCGAGCCGAAGCATCGTGCGGACGAAGTTGTGGCCCGTCGGGCCGAAGAGCCACGAGGAGCGGACGATCCAGGCGCTCGCGCCCGCCGCGGCCTCGCCGTGGAGCTTCGAGCGGCCGTACGCGGACTGCGGGTTCGGGCCGTCGGACTCGACGTACGGGTCGCGCTTGGTGCCGTCGAAGACGTAGTCGGTCGAGTAGTAGACGATCGGGGCGCCGAGCGACGCTGCGTTCGCCGTCCCGCCGACGTTGACCGCAGATGCGCCCTGCGGATCGTCCTCGGCACCGTCGACGTCAGTCCAGGCGGCTGCGTGCAGGACGAGATCCGGGCGGCCGAGGCCTGCGGGCGGCGGCAGCGCGACGTCCCAGTCGGCGTGCGAGAGAGCGACGAGCTCGTCGCCCGAAAACTCCTCAGCGAGCGCGCGGCCGAGCTGCCCGCCGGCGCCCGTTAAGAGGTACACGCCGCCAGGTCGCGAGGCGAGAGGATCGGCGACTCCGTGCTCCAGAGGTGCTTGACGCGTGGATCCGCCCAGCACAGGCCCTGCTCGTCCGGATCCGCAGGGTCGTACTCCTCTGTCACGTGGTAACAGAAGATGAGATCCGTGAGCGCCTCGAAGCCGTGGGCGTTGCGGCCCGGAACGTAGATCGCGACCGGGTTCTCGTCGCCGATGTCCTCGGTGAAGGTCTCGCCGGACTCCCGGTCGAGCACGACCACGCGAGCCGTCCCCTGCATGCAGACGAAGAGGTCGTCCTGGCCGCGCTCGTGGTAGTGGAGGCCGCGGATCACACCGCGACGCGAGAAGGAGACGTTCGTCTGCGTCGTGGGCTTCGGCAGCGCGCTCTCGCGCCGGAGCTCCATGAACCAGCCTCGTTCGTCCTCGAAGCGCTGGAGCGGAATCCGCAGCAGGCCGTCGATCACGGCTCGACCTTGTTCACGCCGGTCCGGCCGATGAGCGCGCCGATCTCGGGCAGCGACTCCTGCGTGCCGGCGTCCTCCCACCAGCCTCGGACGCGATGGCACGCCAGCGTGCCCTGCTCGGCGTAGTGGCGGTTGACGTCCGTGATCTCGAGCTCGCCGCGCGACGAGGGCGCGAGCCCGCGGATCACGTCGAAGACGTCGGGTGAGTAGGCGTACAGCCCGACCACCGCGTCGTTCGACGGCGGCGAGGGGTAGCGGAGATCGACGACGCCCGCCTTCTCGACCACGTCCACCACCCGCCCGTCCTCGCCGTAGACCACGACCCCGAAGCGCTCCGGATCGGGAACCTCCTTCACGAAGACCGCCGCCCCGTCGTCGCCCTCGACGAAGGAGCGAATCGCAGCCGCCTCCGCGTACTCGAAGATGTTGTCGCCGAGGCAGACGATCAGGTCGTCGTCGCCGGCGAAGCTCTCGGCCATGCCGACGACCTGTGCGATCCCGCCGGCTTCGACCTGCACCTTGTAGGTCAGATCGAGGTCGAAGAGAGAGGTGGAGGCTCCTCGGTTGTTCATGCGCCCGTTCCCGAGCAGGTCGATCAGCTGGCCCGCGTGGCCCTGGCCGGTGACGATCATCACCTCGCGAACGCCCGCCAGCTGGAGCAGCTGCAGCGGGTAGAAGATCATCGGCCACGCGCCGACCGGCAGCAGGTGCTTGTTGACGACGCGCGTCAGCTCGCCCAGCCGCGTCGCCTCGCCGCCGGCCGCAATGAGTCCCTTTGCCTTCATGCCGGGGCCGATGCTACTGCGGGACCAACCAGCGGCGTACGCCCCAGCAGCCAGAACGACGCCTCGAGCGCCGGCCCGATCAGGAGCGCGAAGGCGACCGTCCCGATCCCGATCGTGCCGCCGAGGAGCCGCACCCACAACGACGACACTCGACTCGAGCAGCGTCCGCACGACGCCGATCCGCCGGGCCGAGCGAAGGGCGAGCACGAGCATCAGAGAGTCGCGCGGGCCTGCCCCGAGCGCTGCGCCGAGATAGAAGGCCGAGCCGACGGCGACGAGCGCGATTCCCACCGCGAGCACCACGCTCCGAACGGCGAGGCCCTCCTCCGAGAGCGCCTCGACCGCCGGAACGCGCACGAGCACCTCGATGAAGAGGCCGATCAGGACCGCGTTCGCGATCGTCCCCACACCGATGTGCGCACCCAGACCCCACGAGACCGCGAGCACCAGCAGACCGACGACGATGTTCGCCGTCCCGTAGCTCAGCGCTGTGTGCTCCGCGAGCCCCTGGTGGAGCACATCCCACGGCGAGAGGCCGAGCTCGGACTCGAGCAGGCCGACGATGCCCGCGGCACACAGGAAGAGGCCGAAGACAAGGGCCAGGCTGCGCGCGCCGAGGCCGCCGCGGAAGACAGGAGGCGCCCGCACCGTTGGAAACTAGCCGCAGGCGTTCAGCGCGCGCGAATCGAGATGCTGTACGCCAGGTCCTGCGGCGAGTAGATCCTCACACGGTCGCCCGGCCTGGCGGGAACGGCGACGCTGAAGAAGCCGCGCGCGCTCGTCTTCCGCACGCCACCACTGAAGCGCCACGCGCCGGTGGTGCGGACCTGCACGCGGAACGTCTGCGCGCCGGAGCGGGGCCGGACCTGACCCCAGAGGACGAGGTTGCCGCCGCTGCGGCCGGCCTGCGCGATCGGGAACGGGAACGCGAGTGCCGCAAGCTTCGGACGCCCCGAGTTCTGGAACAGGCCGCTCTGGAAGCGCGCCGCCTCCGGCTCGTCCTTCACGAGGTAGTGGATCAGCATGTCGACCCGCGGAGCCTTCTGCACGCGCATCCCGGACTGGCCGATCAACTCCGCCTGGCGCTGCTGGGTGACGCCGTACGCGCCCGTCTGGTACGCCGTACTCCGTCAGCCAGATCCGCTTCGAGCCGAAGGCGCGCTTCACCTCCGAGAGCAACCGCTCGAGGGTGGCCATCGTGATCGTGGTGCAGTACTTGCAGCTGCCGTTGGCGAACGGCGACTCGCGGCTGTTCGACGGATAGGGATGGTGCGCGTAGGCATCCAGACGGGCACCGGCCTTGCGCATGCCTCGAATCCAGTTCACCGGCGACACGCCGGCCGTCGAGCCGCGCGGGGCCGTGACGCCGCCACCAACCTTGGCCCGCGGGTTCGCTGCGTGAATCGCCTTGTAGGCGGGATTCAGAAGCTGGCGAACGTAGACCGCCGGTGTCGTCGGGCGAAGCCATCGCGCCTGGTTCGGCTCGTTCCAGACGAGCCACTGGTTGACCCAGCTGTAGCGGTTCGCCGCCGTGCGCGCGAATTCGTGCGAACGCGGCCGCACCCGGTGCGAAGTTGGGCGTCCTGCCACCGTTCGCCCAGCGCGGTGAGCCGACGAGGCCCACCACAGCGGGGATGCCGCGGTCCTGCAGGCCTTCCAGCACCAGATCGCTCTCCTCCCAGTTCTGCTTGCCGCGCACGGGCTCGATCCGGTCCCAGTGGAGGTTGAAGCGCACGACGTCCACCCCGAGGCTCTCGAGCTTGTCGAGCCGCTCGTCGAGCGTGCCGGCGCCGTGGACGAGCCAGGAGTCGTCCTGGATTCCGAAGCGGACGCTGCTCGAGGCCTGAGCGCCGGGGGCTGCCAGGCCGATCAGGGCGCACAGTGTCAGAGCTGCGACGAGAAAACGCATTGGAAGCGGGTTCCCCGCGACCCCCCTTCCGACACATCAGGATCCTGTAAACGTTGCGCGCCGTCGCCGCTTGCGCGCTTTCACGAGCGGAACGTAGCGTACCGCCGCGAACCAGACGTAGGTTCCGAACGCGAGCCCGGCGAGCAGGAGCCTGAAGATCCGTCGGACGGCCGTCATGTTTCGATCCTACGGGTACCAGTAGTCTGAGCGAATGGCGCGCCGGGACATCAATCGCCTGCAAGGGGAGATCGAAGAGCTCTTCGCCGACCTCTGGCAGGTGCCGCGCTTCGCCGGTCTTCGACACGGCTTCCGGCCGGCAGTCGACTGCTATGTCACGGAGGACCCGCACCAGCTGAATCTGCTGATCGAGCTCGCCGGCGTCGAGCCCGCGTCGATCGAGATCGTGGTCGACGAGCAGGCGCTGATGATCTCCGGCGATCGCGCCCGCCCGCGCATCGGCGGGCAGGTGTACCAGCAGGCGGAGATCGAGTACGGGCACTTCGAGCGCCTGATCCCGCTCGGGCACGATGTCGCAGCCGCATCGGCGTCGGCGACGTACGAGGCAGGGATGCTCCGCATCACGCTGCCGATCGCGAAGCGGGCTCCGCGTGGCCGGACCGTGGCGATCGCCGTTCGCAGGGACGGATGAGCGCGGACAAGCCCACCAAGGGCCTGGAGCGGCTGCGGCTGCCGGTTCTGCCGCTCAAGGAGACGGTCGTCTTCCCGGAGTCGATGACGCCGCTCGCCGTGGGACAGGAGCGCTCGGTCAAGCTGATCGACGACGTCGTCTCGGGCGAGCGGATGCTCGCGCTCTTCACCGTCCGCAACACCGAGGCCGACCCGCCGGGCTGGGACGACCTGTACTCGGTCGGCACGGTCGCGGTCGTCCACAAGATGATCAAGGTCCCGGACGGGACGTTGCGCATCCTCGTTCAGGGCCTCCAGCGGGTCCGTCTCGTCGAACCGCAGCAGGAGGATCCGTATCTCCTCGCAGAGCTCGAGGAGCTGCCTGACGTCGTCCCCGGCTCGCCCGAGGTCGAGGCGCTGACGCGGAACGTCCAGCAACAGTTCGCCCACATCATCGGGATGACGCCCTATCTGCCCGAGGAGCTCCAGCTCGCGGCCGCCAACGTCGACGATCCGAGCGCGCTCTGTCACCTGATCGCATCGACGCTCCGGCTGAAGACCGACGAGCGCCAGGAGCTGCTCGAGCTGGTCAACGTCGAGGAGCGGCTGCGGGCGATCTCCCTGATTCTGAGTCGCGAGGTCGAGATGTCCGAGCTCGGCTCGAAGATCCAGTCGCAGGTCGCGAGCGAGATCGACAAGGGCCAGCGCGAGTTCTTCCTCCGCCAGCAGCTGAAGGCCATTCAGGACGAGCTCGGCGAGGGCGACGAGCAGCAGGCCGAGATCAACGAGCTGCGCGGCCAGCTCGAGGAGAAGAACCTGCCGGAGCACGTGCTGAAGGCCGCCCTCCGTGAGCTCTCACGGCTCGAGAAGCTGCCGTCGGCGGCGGCCGAGTACGGCGTCATCCGCACCTACCTCGACTGGATCATCTCGCTGCCGTGGAGCGAGTTCACCGACGACGACCTCGACCTCGAGCACGCGCGCCAGATCCTCGACGAGGACCACTTCGACCTGGAGAAGGTCAAGGATCGAATCGTCGAGTACCTCGCGGTCTCGAAGCTGAAGAACGACCTCTCCGGCCCGGTTCTGTGCTTCGTCGGGCCGCCGGGGGTGGGCAAGACCTCACTCGGGCAGTCGATCGCCCGCGCGCTGGGCAGGAAGTTCGCGCGCATCTCGGTCGGCGGCGTCCGCGACGAGTCGGAGATCCGTGGGCACCGGCGCACGTACATCGGCGCGATGCCGGGCACGATCATCCGCGCAATTCGTGACGCCGAGTCGGCGAACCCCGTCTTCCTGATCGACGAGATCGACAAGATGGGCTCGGACTTCCGGGGCGATCCGGCGGCCGCGATGCTCGAAGTCCTCGATCCCGAGCAGCACTCGAGCTTCCGAGACCACTATCTGGATCTCCCGTTCGACCTCTCGAAGGTGCTGTTCATCTGCACCGCGAACACGCTGGACACGATCCGCGGCCCGCTCCTCGACCGGATGGACGTGATCCAGCTCTCCGGCTACACCCACGAGGAGAAGCTCGGGATCGCGAAGCGCTACCTGGTGCCGAAGCAGCTGAAGGCGCACGGGCTGAAGCGCACGCTGCTGGCCATCCCGGACCGTGTGCTCCGGCTCGTGATCGCCGAGTACACGCGCGAGGCCGGCGTTCGTAGTCTGGAGCGGGAGATCGCAACGCTCTGCCGCAAGGCGGCCACCCTCGTCGCGACCGGCCACAAGGAGAAGCTCAAGGTCGACGAGGAGCGGGTGCGGGAGTGGCTCGGGCCGCGGCACTTCTCCGGCGACGTGCGCAAGCGGACGTCCGATCCGGGCGTCGCAACCGGGCTCGCCTACACGACCGGTCGGCGGCGACGTGCTCTTCATCGAGGCGACCGCATACCCCGGCAAGGGGAAGCTCACGATCACGGGGCAGCTCGGCGAGGTGATGCAGGAGTCCGCGCAGGCGGCGCTCTCCTGGGTGCGCTCGCACACCGAGGAGCTGGGCCTGACCTCGGAGTGGTTCGCCGAGCACGACGTCCACATCCACGTGCCCGCCGGAGCTGTCCCGAAGGACGGCCCCTCGGCCGGCGTGACGATGGCCACGGCACTCGCCTCGCTCGTGCGCGGGATCCCGGTCGCCGACGACGTCGGAATGACCGGAGAGATCACCCTGACCGGACAGGTCTTGCCGATCGGAGGCGTGCGCGAGAAGGTGCTCGCCGCGCAGCGGGCGGGCCTGAAGCGGGTGATCCTCCCGTCCGAGAACGTGCACGACCTCGACGACCTCCCGCCCGAGACGCGGCGCGAGCTCGAGTTCGTCCTGGTCGATCATGTCGAAGAGGTCCTCGACGAGGCCTTCACACCGAAGGGACGGTCACGACGGACCCGGCATACGCTGCTCGAACGGCGCGCCGCCGCTTCCGCACGCTGACGCTGTTTGCAAGGATCGCTCAACGGCAAGAATCAGCTGCCGACCACAAGTACCCGAAAGGAAGGGCCGAATGGTCAAGACGAAGGACAAGCTCTACGACACCGCAGACACGATGCGGCCGTACGTCGACCGTGCGCTGCACGACGACGCGCTCCACGACAACATCAAGGAAGCGTTCATCGCTGCCCGGGACGTCTACTCCGAGCTGCTCGGAAACCGCAACCTCACCGGAACCGCGATGCGAGCGGCGACCGACAAGGACATCCAGGACAACCTCAAGAAGGCGGCCGAGGAGCTCCGCACGGCTGCAAGCCGGATCCAGGGCAAGCAGGACCACAGCGGCCGCAACACGTTCCTGCTGCTGATCGGCATCGCCATCGGAATCCTGTTCAACCCGATGACCGGGCCTCAGACCCGCGAGTGGCTGATGCAGAAGGTGACCGGTGAGACCACCGACGACTACTCGTACACGCCCCCGGCATCGGAGCCGGCCGCGTAAGCGAGAGATCCAGCCGGATCGGAACTATCCGGATCTGATGAGGGCGCCGTCGCCTTCGGCTGAGACCGGAGCGACGAGCGCCCGCTCGAGCGAGCCGGGCTCGAGCCCGCTCGCGCTCGAGATATCGGTCGAGCCGAGCAGCAATGCTCCCGGCCGCGGCGCCGTCGCGCTCGGCGGCACCGGAGGCGCCCAGCCGCGGCCGGCGGCGAACGAGATGTCCTCGAGCCGCCGCCACGCGCTGAGATACGGGAAGGAGTTCACGACGCCGTCGTAGCCCATCGGCAGCAGGCCGACGGGGTGGATCTCGAAGTGCAGGTGGTAGGGAGTGCTCTGCGCGTCGCCCGTGTTGCCGACGAAGCCGAGCACGGCGCCGGCGCGAACCTCGCGTCCGTCCACCGCGAGCGGCGAGTACGCCGAGAGATGCGCGTAGTAGAACTGGTTTCCCTGGTGATCGCGAAGCCAGAGCCGATATCCGCCCAGTTCGTTCCAGCCGACGGAGAAGACCGTGCCGTCGGCGACCGCGAGGAGCGGCGCGCCGAGCGGAGCGAAGATGTCCTCGCCGTGGTGCCAGCCGACACCCGCGCGCGGCGAGCCGAACGTGTCGGTGAACGAGGAGGGGCCGTAGACGGGGAAGACGTAGCCGTCGGGCGAGAGCGGCGCCGAGACGTCGGTCGGCGGCAGCTTGAAGAGCGAGTCCGGTCCGCCCGCGTCCGGCTCCGGCGGCTTTGGCAGCGGCCTTTTTCTTCTTCTTCTGCGGCGGCACGCCCGCGGGGCGTCCGGTCTTCGCGGGCTTGACCTGTTCGGCCGGCGGTGGCGCCAGGACGGAGAG
This sequence comes from uncultured Gaiellaceae bacterium, assembly GCA_963763755.1. Classification (GTDB taxonomy): domain Bacteria; phylum Actinomycetota; class Thermoleophilia; order Gaiellales; family Gaiellaceae; genus Gaiellasilicea. The sequence goes on along the minus strand of CAVXQE010000006.1, from coordinate 188,859 downwards.
GGGCGTCGACGACGAGGCCTCGGCGTGGCCGATCAGAATCTCGGTGCCGACGGGAAGGCCACCGTGATCTGCGAGCAGGACGACGCGGAGCGCCGTCACCGCCGCGCGGGCGTTGCGCGTGTCATCGGCGACCGGCGCCTCGGCGGTCAACTCCAGTGTGATGGCGTAGCCCCAGTCGCCGAGAGGAAAGCGTTGATTCGGCACCGGCGTCACTCCCTGGCCGAGGAGCACGAGATTCGTCACGGCGGATCCGACGGCGTCCGACACGGTCGAAGATGCCTTCGCCCGCGCAGCCACGCTTTCGGCGGTGATCTCGCCGTTGAAGAGCGAAACGCCGAGAACATCGCTCACGCCCTGCGCCGTCGTGCCCGCAGCGAAGGCGCTGGACGAGAGGCCGCCGGTCTTGACCGCGGACGCGTCGGCGGGATAGACGAACGTGTCCGCGGCGGCGGTCGTGACGTCACTCGGTGCGGTTGAGGCACCTGCGCTCGACACCGGGTTGTCCCGGAATGTTCACCTGCACCGCGTAGGCGCTGGCCGACACCGACGGGCGCTTCCGCCGTCGTGCCCGTGCTCGCCCCGATGGAGGCGACGCCGCAGGCGAGGAGGAAGAGCGCGAGAAGCCGGAGAGGCACGGCCCCCATTATCCGGTTATCGCGGGACGGTGTGTTTCGTTGTAAGTCCTACGTCTCGAGCTTCCGGGCGAACTCGCGAAAGCGCGCCCGGGCTTCCTCGTCCGGCCCGAGCGGCTCGTCGTCGCCGTAGCGCGGGTCGGCCGCGATCTCCTCGGCGACCGACCGCACCTCCTGCGCGATCGCAGCGCGGTTGGCGGGATCGCGAAGGAGCAGCTCGACCCAGGTCTCCGTGCCGTCATAGGGCGGCAGATCGCTCTCGACCAGCAGCTCGCCGAGCTTCACGCCGGCTCTGATGTAGGCGAACGTCTTGAAGGCGAGGATGCGCCGCGGCGAGCCCACGAGGCGCTCGATCTCGGGGTCGTCGGCCTGAATCTGCGCGACGATGCCTCCGATCGGCTCGTCGACGAGCGGGAGCCAGATCTCCTCGTGCTCGGTCATCACTCAAGGATACGGGGCTGGCCGCCGCGCCCGCCATGCGAGTTGTGCGGCGACGGCCAGCAGGAAGAGCGCGAAGAGCCGCCGCAGGGTGTCTTCCGGCAGCGCCGTTGCGACCTGGACGCCGACGGCAGCACCGGCGATCGAGGACATTCCGAGCACGAGCGCCGTCCGCCAGCGGACGTTCCCGTAGCGGCGTTGACGCCAGGTGCCGGCCGCGACCGTCGGCAGGATCGCGAGGAGGGATGTCGCCTCGGCGCCGAGCTGGGAGAGCCCGAGCGCGACGAGAGTCGGAACGAACAGGATCCCGCCGCCGACGCCGAAGAATCCCGCGAGCACGCCCGCCGTGAAGCCGAGCAGGAGCGCGAAGGCGACCGTCGTCGCGCTCATCCGACGAGCAGCCAGATCGCGATCGTGGCGAGCAACGCCGCGAACGCGAGGGTCAGCGACCGCCCGGAGACGCGCTGCTGGACGGCGGTCCCCGCGACCGCGCCCGCGGCGGCCGGAAGTCCGACGAGCGCCGCGTACGCCGACGTGGACGTGACCCTCGAACGCGTAGAGGATCGTGCCCGCGAGAGCAGTGATCCCGATCGCCGCGAGCGACGTCCCGGTCGCGGCGCGGCCCTCGAAGCCGGCGAGGAGGATCAGCAGCGGCACGATGACGATGCCGCCGCCGACGCCGAAGAGGGCGCTGAAGAGGCCGGCGACGAGGCCGATCCCGATGAGTTTCAGCGACACCGTTCGTATCCTAGGGTGGTGAACGGCGACTCCCTGCTCGCGCGCATCGCCGAGGCCCCGGATCGAACCGCGATCCTGCTCGACGTCGACGGGGTGCTCGCGCCGATCGTCGACGTCCCACACGATTCGGCGGTGCCGGAGGAGACGCGGGCGGAGCTTCGCCGCCTCAACGATCGCTACGTGCTCGTGGCCTGCATCAGCGGGCGTTCGAGCGCCGACGCCCGTCGCGTCGTCGGACTCGACGAGCTCGTCTACGTCGGCGAGCACGGGCTCGAGCTGGAGCCGGAGGCGGCCGCCTGGAGCGAACGACTGCAGAGCTTCGCGACGACGATCGACTGGGAGGACGTCGAGCGCAAGCCGCTGACGGTGACCTTCCACTACCGGCGCGCGGAGGACGAGACCGAGGCGTTGCGGATGCTCGAGGCGGTCGCTGCGCGGGCGCGCCACGAAGGGCTCGTCGCTCGCTTCGGCCGGAAGGTGCTGGAGCTGCGCCCGCCGGTCGCCGCGCACAAGGGGACCGCCGTCGCCCACCTGCTCGGCGAGCGTGGTCTCGAGCGGGCGCTCTACGCGGGCGACGACACGACCGACCTCGACGCGTTCAACGCGCTGCGCGGCACTCGAGCTCGGCGTCACGGTCGCGGTCGCCTCGTCGGAGGGCCCGGCAGAGCTGCGCGAGGCCGCCGACGTCGTGGTCGACGGGCCGCCGGCGATGCTCGAGCTGCTGCGGCCGCTCTAGGCCGTCGAGCGGTGTCGCTCGCGGCTGCGACCTCGGGGTGCGAGTGCCGGCGCGGGTGCTGCCGCGATCTCCTCCTGGCGGATCAGCACGAGCGCGGCGACGACGCCGGCCAGGGCGATCGCCGGTGCCGACCCAGAAGGCCAGCTGGAAGCCCGAGGTCATCGCCTGCGGCACCGCGGTGCCGGCCGCAACCTCGTTCTCGGTGCGCGAGATCGCGACCGTGGAGAGCAGCGCGATCCCGACTGCGCCGCCGATCTGCTGCGACGTGTTGATCAGTCCGGACGCGAGGCCGGCCTCGGCCTTCTGGACGCCGGCGAGGGCCGCGATCGAGATCGGGACGAAGCAGAACGCGAGCCCGACCGCGATGATCAGGAAGCCCGGCAGGAGATTCTTGGCGTACGTCCCGTCGACCGAGACCTGCGTGAAGAGGAGCATGCCGACGGCGAGCAGCGCCATGCCACCGGCGATCAGCGGCCGGACGCCGACACGGTTCACGAGCGCCGCGGCGACGTTGGCCCAGATGATCGACGTGCCGGCCACCGCGAGGTACGCGACACCCGTCTTCATCGCCGAGTAGCCGAGCACCTGCTGCATGTACAGCGTCAGCATCAGGAACATCGAGAAGAGGGCCGTGCCGAGAATGAAGCCGGCGACGTTGGCCCCGAGGACGGTCTTCGTGCGCAGGATCCCGAAGCGCATCAGCGGCTCGGCGACGCGGTTCTCCCAGGCGACGAAGCCTGCGAGCAACGCACCCGAGAGGACGAAGACGCCGATCGTGCGGGCGGAGCTCCAACCCCAGTCGTGGCCCTGCGTGATCGCGAGCACGAGCGTGCTCAGGCCGGCGGTCACCAGGATCGCCCCGAGTGCGTCGAACGTCTTCACGCGCGTGTCCTTGCTCTCGCCGAGAAGCACGGGAGCGAGCACGAAGGCCCCGAGCGCGACGGGGATGTTGACGAAGAAGATCCACTCCCACGACAGCGCGTCCGTGAGAATTCCGCCGAGCAGGACGCCTGCGGCGGCGCCGAAGCCACCGACGGCGCCCCAGACGCCGAGCGCGATGTTCCGCTCGCGGCCTTCGGCGAAGGTCGTCATCAGGATCGCGAGCGCGGCCGGCGAGATCGTGGCAGCGCCGAGACCCTGGAGGGCGCGGGCGCCGATCAGCGACGTCTCAGACCAGGCGAAGCCCGCAGAGGAGAGAGCCGATCGCGAACATGACCAGGCCGACCATGAAGACGCGTCGGCGCCCCAGGAGGTCAGCCGTCCGGCCGCCGAGCAGCAGAAAGCCGCCGAAGACGAGCGCGTACGCGGAGATCACCCACTGCAGGTTGCCCTGGGAGAACCCGAGATCCGCCTGGATCGAGGGAAGAGCAACGTTCACGATCGCGATGTCGAGCACGACCATGAACTGGACGGCGCCGAGAAGCGCCAGTCCGAACCATTTCAATCGCGGAGTTGCGACCATTGCGCTTTCCTTTCAGCAGGGTATGCTTTCCTATCTGCAGGCTATACTTGCAAAAGTGAAGTCATCCTGGAGAATGATATTTCGATGAAGCGCTACGACCAGTACTGCCCGATCGCCTGCTCCCTCGGCCTCGTCGGCGAGCGGTGGACGCTCCTCGTCGTCCGTGAGCTGATGCACGGGCCCAAGCGCTACACCGACCTCGTCGACGGCCTGAACGGCATCGGCACGAACATCCTCGCCGCGCGGCTGAAGGAGCTCGAGGCCGCGGGGCTCGTCGAACGGCGCAAGCTGCCGCCGCCCGCGGCTTCGACCGTCTACGAGCTCACACCGACCGGCCAGGAGCTCCGTCCCGTCCTGCACGAGCTGGCACGGTTCGGCGCACGGCTGATGGGGCCGCCCCCGCTCGACGCGCTCGATCCAGGCTGGCTCGTGGACGCGCTCGATCTGGCGCTGTCGCCGATCTCGCCGGCCGGACGGCTCGCGTTCCGCATCGGCGACGAGGAGGCCTCGCTGGTCGACGGCGTCGTTCGGCCGGGGCTCGTCGACGATCCCGACGTCTTCGTCGAGAGCGACGCGATCGGCTTCTACCACCTCGTCGTCAACCGCCAGACCGAAGGCGTGCGGATCGAGGGCGACTTCGGGGTGCTCGAGCGGCTGATCGACGCGTTCGGGCCGAAGCCGGCTACGCCCGAGCCGCTTCTCGCCTGAGCACGTCCCAGGCGAGTCGCACGTCGTCCTCCGTCGTGCGCGCGTTGCCGATCGCCAGCCGCAGCGTGTAGCGACCGTTCAGCTTCGTGTGCGAGATGAAGATCTCGCCGGTGGCGTTGACGCGCTCGAGCAAGCGCCTCGTTCTCCTCGTCCGACCCGTCGCGCCGGAAGCAGACGAGCGAGAACGGACGCGGCGCCGTCAACTCCCACCCCGGCTCGTCGCGGACCCAGCTCTCGAAGAGCGCAGCCAGCCGGATCGCCTCGCGAATCCGCTCCTGCAGCCCCTCCCGGCCGTAGCAGCGCAGCACCGCCCAGAGCTTGAGCGCCCGGAACTGGCGGCCGAGGGCGGGGCTGTACTCGGAGAAGCTCGCCACGTCCTCGCTCACCCGCAGGAACTCCGGGACGAGGCTGAAGGCTGCGCGGACGTCATCCGGCCGCCGGGTCCAGAAGACGGAGCAGCCCATCGGCGTGAGCAGCCACTTGTGCGGATTGACGACGATCGAGTCCGCCCGTTCCCAGCCGGCAAACGCATCGCGCAGCTCGGGACAGACTGCCGCCGAGCCCGCGTAGGCGGCGTCGACGTGCAGCCAGATCCCCTCGCGCTCGCACGCGTTCGCGACAGCGTCGACCGGGTCGAGCGAGCTCGTCGACGTCGTTCCGAGCGTGGCGACGACGGCGCACGCATCGGTGAGGTCGAGCCGGTCCAGGCGAAGCCGGAAGGCCTCGTCGGCCGGTGTCGCACGCGCCTCCAGCTCGAGCAGCCGGCACGCCTTCTCGACGGACGAGTGCGCGTGCTCCGAGCAGACGACGACACGGGCACCGGGCTTGGCCTGGCGCGCGGCGGCGAGCGCCACGATCGTCCCGGTCGAGGCCGTGTCCTCGAGGTGGCCGTGCAGGCCGTCCGGCAGGCCGAGGAGCTGCGCGAGCCAGTCCAGCGTCACCTCCTCGAGCTCCTGCAGCGCCGGTGAGGTGCGCCAGAGGATCCCGACCTGGTTCAGCCCGGCGACCAGGAGCTCCGCCAGGATCCCCGGCTCGGAGCCGGTGTTGGCGAAGTAGGCAAAGAAGCGCGGGCTCTGCCAGTGAGTCACCGCCGGCAGGAGCAGCTCGTCCAGGTCGCGCAGCACCGCGGAGAAGGGCTCGGCATGCTCGGGCGGCGACGCGGGCAGCCGCTCGCGCAGCTCCCCGGGTGCGACCTGCGCGAGCACCGGGAAGTCGCGCAGCCGCTCGAGATACGACGCCACCCACTCGACCGTCGCCGAGCCGTCCTCGCGGAAGGTCACTTGCGCAGCTTCTCGATCGCCTTCCAGGGCCGCGTGTTGACGATCTGCTCCTTCGTCAGCCACGCGCGGCGGGCCTGCGCCACACCGAGATCGACATAGCGGAGCGCATTCGCCGAATGCGCGTCGCTGGAGATCACCAGCTTCAGCCCGGCCTCGCCGGCGAGCCGCGCGTTGGCGTCGCGGAGATCGAGCCGGTCCGGCTGCGAGTTGATCTCCAGGAAGGTGCCCGTCGCCAGCGCGGCCTCGACGATCTTCTCCACCTCGATCCCGGACGGGGAGCGCACGCCGATCCTGCGGCTGGTCGGGTGGCCGATGCAGTCCACGTGCGGATTGTACATCGCCGCGACGACGCGTCCGGTCGGATCGTTGTCGAAGCTCGCATGCACGGACGCCATCACCCAGTCGAGCGGCGCGATCAGCTCGTCGTCGACGTCCACCTCGCCGTTGGTGCGGATGTTCACCTCGATGCCCTTCAGGATGCGGAACGGCGCGAGCTTCTCGTTCAGCGCGTCGATCTCCTCCCACTGGTGCTGAAGCCGGCCGTCGCGAAGCCGATGGGAGTGGTCGCAGAGCGCCAGGTACTCGTGGCCGAGCGCCTGGGCAGCGGCAGCCATCTCTGCGACCGTCGCCTTCCCGTCCGACCAGGTCGAGTGGCAGTGCAGGTCACCGCGGAGATCGGAGCGCTCCACGAGCTTCGGCAGCTCGCCCTTCTTCGCCGCGTCGAGCTCGCCGCCGTTCTCGCGCAGCTCCGGTGGGATGTACGCATAGCCGAGGTGCGCATAGAGCTCCTCCTCGTCGGCGGCCGTGAACTCCTCGCCGGTCTCGGTGGTCGTGACGGAGTACTCGGAGACGGAGAAGCCGCGGCGGACGGCGTCCTCCCGCAGCGCGACGTTGTGGTCCTTGGAGCCCGTGAAGTGCTGGAGCAGGTTGCCGTACGACTCGGGCGGCACGACGCGGAGGTCGAGCCGGAAGCCCTCGTTCGTGATCACGGTCGCCTTCGTGTCCCCCTTCGCGACGACGTCCGCGACGTTCTTGCGCGTTGTGAAGTGCTCGATCAGCGCCGGCGCGTCCGTCGAGGTCGCGATCACGTCGAGATCGCGGAATGTCTCGCGCCGACGACGTGCCGAGCCCGCCTCGGAGACCTTCACGGCCGCTGGGTGCGCCCGCAGCTCTTCGACGAGCTCGAGGAGCACGGGCAGCCCGCTGCCGAGCAGCCGCCTCGACTCACGAGGGTCCTTGGGCTCCTCCGCGAGCGCCTTGAGGATCTTCTCCTCGCTCTTCGCGCCGAGCCCCGCCAGCGAGCGCAGCCGCTCCTGCTCGGCGGCTTCCTTCAGCTCGGCGAGCGTCGTCACACCGAGCTCCTTCCAGATCCGTCGCGCCGTCTTGGGGCCGAGGCCGGGCAGCCGCATGAACTTGACGACCTCCTCCGGCACGAGCTTCTTGCGCTTCGTCAGCGCTTCCATCTCGCCGAGCTCCACCACCTGGACGATCTTGTCCTCGATCGTCTTGCCGATCCCGGAGAGGCTCTTGGCCTTCCCGTCCAGTGCGAGCTGTGCGACCGGCCCGCCGGTCTCCCTGATCCGCGTTGCCGCACGGCGGTAGGCGAGGACTCGGAAGGAATCCTCCCCCTCGAGCTCGCTCAGGTCCGCCAGCAGCTCGAGCTGGTCGGCGAGCTCGTCGTTCCTCGGCAGTGTGGTAGCCACCGAAAGCGATGATACGGACGTGAGGGCATGTGTCTGTCTCCCCACCTACAACGAGCGCGAGAACATCGAGCCGATGCTGCGCGAGCTCGGCCGGGTTCTCGGCCCGATGATCGCGTGCTCGTGATCGACGACAACTCGCCCGACGGGACCGGTAAGCGCGCTGACGAGCTCGCGCTCGAGCTCGGGTACGTCGACGTGCTCCACCGCGACCGCAAGGAGGGACTCGGGCCGGCCTATCTCGCCGGATTTCGTCACGCGTTGGACGCGGGCGCGGAGTTGATCGTCGAGATGGACTGCGACTTCTCGCATGACCCGAACGACGTGCCGCGACTGCTCGAGGCGGCGGGGACGGCCGACGTCGTGCTCGGCTCGCGCTACGTCCCCGGTGGCGGCGTCGAGAACTGGAATGCGTTGCGGCGCTTCATCTCGGCGGGCGGCTCGTTCTACGCGCGAATGATCCTCGGCGTCGCCGTGCGAGACCTCACGGGCGGCTTCAAGTGCATCCGGCGCGCCGTGCTCGAAGCGACCGACCTGGACGCGATCCACTCACGCGGCTACGCGTTCCAGATCGAGCTGACCTATCGCGCACTCCGCAAGGGGTTCCGGGTGCAGGAGATTCCGATCCGCTTCGTCGACCGCCAGGTGGGCGGCTCCAAGATGTCCCGGACGATCGTGCTCGAGGCGATCTGGAAGGTGCCGCTGATTCGCCTGGCCGCACTCGGAGGCCGGCTGTGAGAGAGGTAACGGACGCCACCTTCCAGGCCGAGGTGCTGGAGGCGGAGGGACGGACGATCGTCGACTTCTGGGCGCCGTGGTGCAAGCCGTGCGACGCGATCGCACCCGTGCTCGAGGCGATCGCGGCCGACCACGGGCTCGGACTCGTGCGGCTGAACATCGACGAGCACATCGGTGTGCCCTCGCGCTACGGCGTCCTCTCGCTTCCGACCGTGATCCTGTTCGAGGACGGCGAGCCGCGCTCGACCGTCGTCGGGGCACGGCCGCGCTCGCACTACGAGCGTTCGTGGGCGGCCTGGCTCAGCGAGGCCTGAAGTGCTCGTAGCCGGGGAGCTCGTACGGCTCCCCGCTGTGCAGCAGGAGGACACCCTCGCCCGCCTCACAGCGGCCGATCACCGGAAAGCCGAGTGACAGCGCCTCGTCCGGGACTGCCGCGAGCAGCTCGAAGTCCTCGCCGAAGCCGAGATCCTCGAGCTCGCCGGCGCGCGGCACCGCGTCGAGGTCGATGACCACACGGCAGCCGGAGCGCCGGGCGAGGTGACCCGCGTCGACGGCGATCCCGTCGGAGACGTCGAGCATCGCCGTCGCGACGACACCCAACCGCATACCCTCGAGCGTCCGCACCGGCGGCCGCACGAACCGTCGCTCGCGGAACGCCGCAGCCGCTGCGCCGAGCGGGCCGGTGACGACGATCACGTCTCCGGGGCCGGCGCCGCTCCGGCCGGGAACGCGCTGAGAGCGGCCGACCGCCGTCACGCTCACCATGGTCTGATCCGCGCTGGTCGTGTCGCCGCCCCGCACCGGCACGCCCGCTTCGGCCAGGCCCTCGTAGAGCTCGACCACCCGCTCGACGTCCGTGTCCCCTTTCAGCGCCAGCGTCACGAAGAGGGCCTCGGGCCGAGCCGCGGAGGCCGAGAGATCGCTGATGTTCACGGCGGCCGCCCGGAAGCCCAGCTCGTGCCAGGAGATGCGGTCGAGCAGGAAGTGGACGCCCTCCACGAGAGCGTCCTGGGTGAGGACGAGCCCCCCGGGAAACTCCGCGGCGTCATGCTCGGTCCCGACGATCAGCCCGCGCGCCTCGAGCTCGCGCAGAAGACCGAGCTCGCCGGCCTCAGAGAGCTTCATCGACAGCCGCCCGAAGAGCTTCGATCTCGGCCACGGCGCGAATGACGGCAACGCCGGCAGCTCCGGCCCGGATGCACTCGGCGGCGTTCGACGCGTCGATGCCGCCGATCGCGACGACCGGGATCGAGACCGAGAGACAGATGTCCCGCAGCCCGTCGAGCCCGATCGGCGGAGCGGCGTCCGGCTTCGATGGCGTCTCCCAGATCGGCCCCGCCCCGACGTAGGTCGCGCCGGCGAACTCCGCGACCGCGGCCTCGCGCCGTTTCGTCGCCGAGATCCCGAGCATGATTCCCGCCTCGCGCGCCCGCTCGATCCCCGCGTCGCCCTGACCGAGGTGGACGCCGCAGCTCAGCTCGAGCGCGGCGTCGACGTCGTCGTTGACCACGAGCTCGAGATCGAGGTCGCCGAGCGCCAGGCCGAGCGCGACGACCTCCTCGGTGGGCGCTCCCTTCAGCCGCAGCTGGATCACGGTCGCGCCGCCGGCGGCAGCCCGCCTCGCGCTCTCCTCGTCCGACACGAGTGCGTGCAGCCTCACGACCGAGAATCCCTTGTGTTTCTGAAACACAAGCTCTCGCCAACCCGCATGGTTGCGGGGGCGAGAGGAGCTTGTGTTACAGAAACACAAACTCTCATCCCACGCTCCACCTTGGCTCGTTCGGACAGGGTGGCCGGGTCGAGCGCGGCGAGCGCGTCGTAGAGGTTCACGTGGAAGCTGCCCGGGCCCTTCGCGTCCACGGCGGCATCTTCCCCGGCGACGCCGAAGGCGACGAGAGCCTCGACCGCCGCCTCGAAGGGATCGTCCTTGGCGGCGAGGAAGGAACCGGTGATCGCCGTCGACATGCAGCCCGTGCCGGTGATCGACGCGAGCAGCGCGTGGCCGTTCGCCACCGCCGCCGACCGCTCGCCGTCGGAAACGTGATCGACCGGCCCCGTGACGGAGGCGACGAGGCCGAGTCGTGCCGGCTGCCTCTCTGGCCAGCTCGGCGGAGTCGTCGGCCGGCTGCGACGGACTCGACGCCCCGAACCTCGGCCTCGACACCGACGAGCGTCGCCACCTCGCCCGCGTTCCCCCGCAAGACGGTCACGTTGACGGCGCGGAGGATGTGTCTCGCCGCTGCCGTCCGATAGGCCGTCGCGCCGGCGCCGACAGGATCGAGCACGACCGGGATGCTGCGCTCGTTCGCGGCCTCGCCGGCGAGGATCATCGCCTCGATCCAGTCCTCCGAGAGCGTGCCGATGTTCAGCACGAGCGCCCCGGCGAGGCCGACCATCTCGCGTACCTCTTCCTTGGCGTGCGCCATCACGGGCAGCGCTCCGAGCGCGAGGATCGCGTTCGCCGTCTCGTTCATCACGACGTAGTTCGTGATGTTGTGGACGAGCGGCCTGCGCTCGCGGATGACGCCAAGTGTGGTGCCTGGATCGATGGTCACGCTCGTCCTTTCACGTTGAGGACGTCGACCGGGCCCTCGCCCGCCCCGATCTCGACGAGGCCGTTCTGGACGGCGGCTGAGGCGGCCTCGGATGCGCCTCGCGCCGCGTCCTCGAGTGAGAGCCCACGCGCGAGAAGCGCCGCGAGGGTCGCCGAATGCGTACAGCCGGCCCCGTGTGTCGCTCGGACGTCGTAGCGCTCGACCGGCAGCTCGACGTGCTCCTCACCGTCGAAGAGGTGGTCGACTGCCGTCTCCCCGTGTCCCCCGGTGACGAGAGCCGCGCGGGCGCCGAGCTCGACGAGCCGCTCCGCGAGCTCGCGACCGGGTCGCGCCTCGAATGCCCGTCAGCGTCTCCGCCTCGGGCAGGTTCGGCGTGACGACGGTTGCGAGCGGGAAGAGCCGGTCGATCAACGTCTGGACGGCGTCGTGCTGCAGGAGCTGCGCGCCGGAGCTCGCGATCAGCACCGGGTCGACGACGAGCGGCACCGGATGGCGTTCGAGGAACTCGGCGACCGTCTCGATGACGGTGCGCGAGAAGAGCATGCCGGTCTTCGCCGCGTCGACGCCGATGTCGTCGAAGACCGCGTCGAGCTGGGCGCGGATGAAGTCAGGCGGCAGCTCGTGGACCGCGGTCACCGCGGTCGTGTTCTGGGCCGTGAGCGCGACGAGCGCGGACATCCCGTGGCAGCCGGCGGCCGCGAACGCCTTCAGGTCGGCCTGGATCCCGGCTCCACCGCCGGAATCGGACGTCGCAATCGTCAACACACGCGGAACGCTCATGCTCTCCCTTCGCCGGTCCTAACCGGATCAGGTTCGACGGGTGTGTTCTCAGCCCGACAGGGCACCCCGGTAGGTCGAAGGCTAGCGTAGGGCTTGTGAGTGTCGTCGCGTCTCCCTGGCTCGAGCTCCTCGAGGGAGCAGAGCTCGCGCACCTCTCGGTCGAGGCCCCGAGAGCCGGGCCGAACCGAGCAGTTTCCGGACGACCTCGACCCGCGCGTCGCCTCGGCTCTCGTCGCGCAGGGGATCACAGGGCTCTACACACATCAGGCCGAGACGTGGGAAGCACTCCGTGCCGGCGGCAACGCGATCGTGACGACGAGCACCGCGAGCGGAAAGAGCCTCGCCTTCAACCTGCCCGTTCTCGACCTGCTCGCCCGCGAGCCGAAGAGCCGGGCGCTGTACCTCTACCCGACGAAGGCACTCGCGCAGGACCAGGCGCGCGCGCTCGGCGAGTTCGGCGTGAAGGGCATCAAGCCGGCGATCTACGACGGGGACACGGAGTCGGAGCGCCGCTGGCAGATCCGCAAGTGGGCGAACGTCGTGCTGACGAATCCGGACATGCTCCACGTGGGCGTCCTCCCGCACCACGACCGCTGGGGCGACGTGCTCGCGAACCTCCGCTACGTGGTCGTCGACGAGGCGCACGTCTACCGCGGCGTCTTCGGGTCGCACGTCGCCAACGTGCTCCGCCGGCTCCGCCGGCTCGCCCGCGCGTACGACTCGGAGCCGCAATTCGTCCTGGCCTCGGCCACGATCGCGAACGCAGCTCAGCTGGCCGAGTCGCTCCTCGGCGAGCCGGCGACCGTGATCGACAGCGACGCGGCGCCGCGGACCGAGCGGACGATCGCGCTCTGGAACCCGGAGCTGATCGACGCGGAGCTCGGCGTCCGGGCGAGCTCGCTCGGCGACGCCTCGCGACTGCTGGCGAGCTTCGTCGAGCGCGACCTGCGCACGATCTGCTTCGCCAAGAGCCGCAAGGCAGTCGAGCTGATCCACCGCTTCGCGAGCGATCGAGTGGCGCCGAAGACCGCTGCCAGGCTCGCCCCGTACCGCGCCGGCTACACGCCGTCGCAGCGGCGGGAGATCGAGCAGCGCCTGATGTCCGGCGAGCTGCTCGGCGTCACCGCCACCGACGCGCTCGAGCTCGGGAATCGACATCGGCTCCCTCGACTGCGCGATCTCGGTCGGCTTCCCGGGCACCGTGTCGTCGCTCCGGCAGCAGTGGGGCCGTGCCGGTCGTCGCAGCCCCGGCCTCGCAGTGCTCGTCGCGAGCGAGGACGCGCTCGACCAGTACTTCATGCGCGAGCCCGAGACGCTGCTCGGCCGGACGGTCGAGGCGGCGATCCTCGACCACGCGAACCCGCGCGTGCTGGACGGCCATGTCCTCTCAGCCGCGTTCGAGGGCCCGATCGACGAGGCGGACGCCCGAGACGCTCGGCCCGGAAGCGCTCGAGCGGGCCGCGTCGCTCCCCGAGCTGAAGCACACCGACGCGGGCTGGGTCTGGGCCGGAAAGGACTATCCGGCGGCGCGCGTGCTCCTGCGCTCGGGCGAGATCGACTCGTTCAACGTGGTGGACGCAGAGACGGGAACGGTGCTCGGAATCGTCGAGCGCTCGCGCGCCTACTCCACGATCCACGACGGCGCCGTCTACCTCCACCTCGGCGAGCAGTACCTCGTGAAGCGGCTCGACGTCGACGCGCGCACGGCCCTCGTCACCCGCGCCAACGTCGACTGGTACACGCAGGCGAAGAAGGAGACGCAGACCTCGATCGTCGAGCCGCTGCGCTCGGAGAGCCGGCTCGGTCTCCAGCTCTTCTTCGGCCGCGTCTCGGTGACCGAGCGCGTGGTCGCCTACCAGCGCAAGTCGATCAGCGGCGGCGACACGCTCGAGACCGTCCCGCTCGACCTGCCGGAGACGAGCTTCGAGACGGAGGCGGTCTGGTTCTCACCCACAGCGGCACAGCTCAGCGACCTGGAGGAGATGCCGAAGCTCCTGTCGTCGCTCCATGCCGCCGAGCACTCCCTGATCGCGCTCCTGCCGCTCTGGGCGATGTGCGACCGCTGGGACATCGGCGGCCTCTCGACCAACATCCACTATCAGACCGGGCTGCCGACGATCTTCGTCTACGACGGTCACGCCGGCGGCGTCGGGATCACCGAGCGTGGCTTCGAGCGCTTCGAGGGCTGGGTCGAGGACACGGTCAAGATGCTCGCGGGTTGCCCATGCGCCGTGGGGTGTCCCTCGTGCGTCCAGAGCCCGAAGTGCGGCAACCTGAACGACTACCTCGACAAGGAGGGAGCGCTCACGCTCCTGCGGCGGCTGTCGATTTCCTGACGCCTCGTTCGTCTACGTGGTGAAATCGATGTTCGAGAGGAGGAACGGATGCAGTATCTGGCACTGATCTACGGCGACGAGTCCCGCTGGGGGAGCCTGTCGCCGGAGGACCGGGAACGCGAGATGGGCGAGTACATGGCCCTCTCCGAGGCGGACGTGACCAGGGGCGGCAACGAGCTCGACTCGGTGGCCACCGCGACGACGGTCCGCGTCCGCAACGACGAGACGCTCGTCACCGACGGCCCGTTCGTCGAGTCGAAGGAAGTCCTCGGCGGCTACTACGTCTTCGAGTGCGACACGATCGACGAGGCGTGCGGGTGGGCGGCCAAGATCCCGGCCGCAAGGCACGGGGCGATCGAGGTGCGGCCGGTGCACGTCGACGGAGATGAGGCAGCATGAAGTACGCAGCCATCCTCACGAGCAACGCCGACGACATCGCCACCTGGGAGAAGATGAGCCCGGAGGAGGCGGCGAGCGCGCGGGCGCAGGAGGTCCCGCAGATGGGAGGCGCTCTTCAACGAGCTCGGCCCGACCGGCAAGCTCGGCTTTGGCGCGGAGCTCGAAGCCCCGAAGACGGCGAAGACCGTGCGTGTCCGTGACGGCGAGACGCTCGTCACCGACGGCCCCTACGCCGAGACCAAGGAGCAGATCGGCGGCGTCATGGTCCTCGACGCCGACGACCTCGACGAGGCGATCTCGATCGCGGCCCGGATCCCGGTCGCCTTCCGCGCGTCGGTCGAGCTCAGGCCCGTGATCGAGCATTGACGGAAATTGGCGCGGTCTTCAGGGAGGAATGGGGCCGTGCCGTCGCTGTCCTCACCCGCGTCCTCGGTGATCTCGATCGCGCCGAGGACGCGGTGCAGGATGCCTTCACGACCGCGCTCGAACGGTGGCCGCGTCGACGGCACGCCGACGAACCCCGGCGCGTGGGTCATCACCACCGCCCGGAACCGGGCCATCGACCGGCTCCGCCGGGAGCAGTCGTTCGCCCGCAAGGCCGAGCTGCTCGCACGCCTGGAGTCGCTTCCGGCCGAGGAGGACGACGTGAGCTCGATCCCCGACGATCGGCTGGCACTCGTCTTCACGTGCTGCCACCCCGCACTTGGAGCCGAGGCGCGGGTGGCGCTGACTCTGCGCGAGGTCGCAGGCTTGACGACGACGGAGATCGCGAGGGCGTTCCTCGTGGCCGAGCCGACGATGGCGCAACGGCTCGTGCGCGCCAAGCGCAAGGTGCGAGGCGCCGGCATCCCCTTCCGCGTGCCGCCGGATCACGTCCTGCCCGAACGACTCCGCTCGGTCCTCGCCGTCCTCTACCTGGTCTTCAACGAGGGGTACTCCGCGACGGGAGGCGAGGAGCCCGTCCGCGCCTCGCTCTGCGACGAGGCGATCCGGCTCGGGAAGCTCCTCGCGGTGCTCATGCCCGACGAGCCGGAGGCACTCGGTTTGCTCTCGCTCATGCTCTTCCACGACGCCAGGCGGGACGCGCGCACCGCCCCCGACGGCTCGATCGTGCTGCTCGAGGATCAGGACCGCTCTCGCTGGAGCCCCGAACGGATCGCCGAGGGCACCCGCGTGCTCGAGCGCGCCCTCTCACTCCGGCAACCGGGGAGCTACCAGCTGCAGGCTGCGATCGCCGCACTCCACGTCGAGGAGGGCGAGACGGACTGGTTCCAGATCGCTGCGCTCTACGACGAGCTCGCGCGCCTCGAGCCGACGCCGATTGTCGAGCTGAACCGTGCCGTGGCCGTCGCCATGGCGCACGGGCCGGAGTTCGGCCTCGAGCTCGTCGAGCGGATCGACCTGCCCGAGTACCACCTGCTTCACGCCGCGCGCGCCGACTTGCTCCGCCGGCTCGACCGGCGCCCCGAAGCGGCGGACGCCTACCGCACCGCACTCGCGCTCGAGATGAACGCCGCGGACCGCGCCTTCCTCGAACGGCGGCTGGAGGACGTGACGGTCTAGGCGCGCAGTGGTAGCGTCGCCCCATGTACAGGCAGCGTCTACCTCAACTCGACGGCGGCCTCTTCATCACCGACGGCGGCCTCGAGACGACGCTCATCTTCCATCGGGGCCTCGACTTGCCCGCCTTCGCCGCCTTCGACCTGCTGAAGGACGACGAGGGCACCGAGCAACTCCGCCGGTACTACACGCCGTACGCCGTCCTTGCCCGCGAGCGCGGCGCCGGCCTGATTCTCGAGAGCCCGACCTGGCGGGCGAACCCGGACTGGGCCGCCGAGATCGGGTACTCGCTCGACGAGCTCGACGCTCTCAATCGGAAGGCGATCGGGCTGATGGAGGAGATCCGCGAGGAGCACGCCTCCGAGCACCCGATCGTGATCAGCGGCTGTGTCGGCCCGCAGGGAGACGGCTACAGCCCCGAGAGGATGCTGACGCCCGAGGAGGCGCATCGCTACCACTCGACGCAGATCGAGACCTTTGCGGACACCGCCGCCGACATGGTCACCGCGATCACGATGACGTACCCGGAGGAGGCGATCGGGGTCACGCGGGCGGCAGTGGAGAACGGGTTGCCGGTCGTGATCTCGTTCACGCTCGAGACGGACGGACGGCTTCCGAGCGGCCAAGCGCTCGGCGGGGCGATCCAGCAGGTCGACGACGACACGCAAGCCGGTCCGGCGTACTACATGATCAATTGCGCCCATCCCACGCATTTCGAGGACGTCCTCGAGTCCGGGGCGCCGTGGGTCGACCGGATCCGGGGCCTGCGCGCCAACGCCTCCACGCAAGAGCCACGCCGAGCTCGACGAGGCAACCGAGCTGGACGAGGGCGATCCGGCCGACCTCGGCGAGCGGCACGCCGCGCTTCGGACACGTCTGCCGCGCGTGAACGTGCTCGGCGGCTGCTGTGGGACGGACGAGCGGCACGTCACCTCGATCTGCACCGCCTGGCTCGCCGAAGGTTCCGTCCGAACGTAGAGAATCCGCGCATGCGGGTCTCGGCGAAGGTGGACTATGCGCTCCGCGCGCTTGCCGAGCTCGCCGCGGCGCCGCCGGGACAGCCCGTCAAGGGCGAACAGCTCGCCACGACGCAGGAGATCCCGCTCAACTTCCTCGAGAACATCCTGCTCGAGCTCCGTCGCTCGGAGCTCGTCGCCAGCCGCCGCGGCGCCGACGGCGGCTACTGGCTCGGCCGGCCCGCGGCGGAGATCAGCCTCGCCGACGTCGTCCGTGCGGTCGAGGGCCCGATCGCCAGCGTCCGTGGCAGCCGGCCGGAGGACGTCACCTACACCGGCGCGGCAACAGCGCTCCAGGACGTCTGGATCGAGCTCCGCGCGAGCATGCGCGGCGTGCTCGAGGAGATCTCGCTCGCAGACCTCGTCGAGAGGTCTACGTCACCTCGCTGAAGACCCGCTCGTGCTGCGGGCGGAGGTACACGATCTGGTTCTCCTCCAGCTCGAGCTCCTCGCAGCGGTCCCTCGTCACCTGCGCCCACATCTTCTCGCCGTCGGCCCGGGTGAGCTCGATCCGCACCTCGAAGCCGAGATGGACGATCCGCTCGATCATCGCCTCGTCGGCGCCGTCCGAGGGGTAGGACAGAAGCTCCAGGTCGTGTGGCCGCACCCAGGTGTCGCCGACGCGGTTGACAGGCCCGATGAAGCTCATCACGAACTCGGACTCGGGATTCTCGTAGAGGTCGCGCGGGCCTCCCACCTGCTCGATCACACCCTTGTTCATCACGGCGATGCGGTCGGCGACCTGCATCGCCTCCTCCTGATCGTGCGTGACGAAGACCGTGGTCACGTGCACCTCCTCGTGCAGGCGGCGCAGCCACTCGCGCAGCTCCGAGCGCACCCGCGCGTCGAGCGCGCCGAACGGCTCGTCGAGCAGCAGCACCCTGGGCTCGACCGCGAGCGCGCGGGCGAGCGCCATCCGCTGGCGCTGGCCGCCGGAGAGCTGCGCCGGGTAGCGGTGGGCGAACGGCTTCAGCTGCACGAGCTCGAGCAGCTCGGCGACGCGATCCTTGATCTCGTCCTTCGGCCGCTTGCGAATCGTCAGGCCGAAGGCGATGTTGTCGAACACCGTCATGTGCTTGAAGGCCGCGTAGTGCTGGAAGACGAAGCCGACGCCGCGCTTCTGCGGCGCGACACCGGTCGCGTCGTCTCCGAAGATCACGACCTCGCCCTCGTCCGGCTGCTCGAGCCCGGCGATCACGCGGAGCAGCGTGGACTTGCCGCTACCGCTCGGGCCGAGGAGCGCGGTCAGCGAGCCGGTCTCGACGTCGAGCGAGACGTTCTCGAGCGCGGGGAAGTCGTGGAAGCGCTTCGAGACGCCCTTGACGACGATGGACACTAGACAGCCTCCTCCTTGGGTCTGATCACGGTCATGGCGACGAGCACGAGCACGGCGAGCACGGCGAGCACGATCGAGATCGCATAGGCGCCGGCGAGGTCGAGCGACTGGTAGCGCTCCTCGACCCGCAGCGTGGCGGTCTCCGTCTCGCCCTGAATGTGACCCGAGACGACGGCGACGGCGCCGAACTCGCCGAGGCAGCGGGCCGTCGTCAGGATCACGCCGTAGATGACCGCCCAGCGAATCGAGGGCAGCGTGATGCGGCGAAACGTCTGCCAGGACGAGGCGCCGAGCGTGCGTGCCGCCTGCTCCTGCTCGTCGCCGATCTCGCGCAGCGTCGGGATGACCTCGCGCGCCACGAACGGCAGCGAGACGAAGATCGTGGCAATCACCATCGACGGGAGCGCGAAGAGCACCTGGATTCCATGGTCCGAGAGCCAGGCGCCGAACCAGCCGTCACGGCCGTAGAGCAGGTAGAGCGAGAGCCCGACGACGACGGGCGAGAGCGCGAGAGGAAGATCGACGAACGCGTTGACGATTCCCTTGCCGCGGAACTTGCGGCGCACGATCGCGATTCCGCACGCGATCCCGAAGACGGTGTTGGCGGGCACCGCGATGGCCGTGATGATCAGCGTCAGCTTGAAGGCGTGGATCGTCTCGGGCGACGAAAGTGCCGCCCAGGCGGCATCGAAGCCGTTCTCGAAGGTGCGGTAGAAGACGACCAGAAGCGGCCCGATCAGGATCGCGGCGAGGTACGTGAGCGCAATCCCACGCAACCCGTACCGGCGGACGGCGCTAGCCACGGTCGTGCCTCGTCGTGTAGTGCCGAACGACGCCGATCGCGAGCAGCAGCGCGAAGGAGATCGCCAGCAGGATCACGGCGACCGCTGCCGCGCCCGCCTGGTCGCCACTCTCGATCCGGCTGAAGATGAAGACGGAGGAGACCTGCGTCTTGTACGGCAGGTTCCCGGTGATGATCACGAGCGCGCCGAACTCGCCCACAGCCTTGGCGAACGCGAGTGCGACGCCGGAGAGGATCCCGGGAAGGATGTTCGGAAAGACCACGCGCCTGAAGGTCTGCAGCTCGGTGGCGCCGAGCGACTTCGCGGCCTGTTCCATCTCCTGGTCGAGCTCGATCAGCACCGGCTGAACCGTCCGCACGACGAAGGGCAGCGTGACGAAGAGCATGGCGAGAACGATCGACGTCGTCGTGAAGGCAACGTTGATCCCGACCGGCGACTGCGGGCCGTAGAGCGCGAGCAACGTCAGGCCGGCCACGATCGTCGGCAGCGCGAAGGGAAGGTCGATCAGCGCGTTCACGAGCGCCTTCCCCCGGAACGAGTCGCGGACGAGCACCCAGGCGGTGATCGTGCCGAGAACGGCATTGATCAGAGCGACCGCGATCGAGGTCCAGAGGGTCAGCTTGAGAGCTGCGACGCGCCTCCGGGCTCGAGACCACCTCCCAGAAGCCGCGCGCGCCGTCGTTCGTCGACTCGAAGATGAGCGCGGCGATCGGCAAGGCCACGATCAGCGACAGATAGGTGGTCGTCAGGCCGAGAGAGAGGGCCGTCGTGGCCCTCTCTCCCTGCATCCTGATCGGTCTGGGCGATGCGCTTTCAGCCGTGCTCATGAATAGGGAAAGCTAATTGAAGGCATAAGTGCCGTCAATCTAGCTGACCCGGCCGATCTCAGCCGGTGGCACCTCCGACCTGCCTCTCGATCCGCGCCAGAACGCCCGTATTCGGGTCGAAGAAGCGCTTCTGCACCTTGTCCCAGCCACCGAGCCCGAGCTGGTCGATCGTGAACTGGCCGGGCCGCGCCGGGAACTTCGACGTGAACTGCTTGGCGACCGCCTGGCTGACCGGCCGGTAGCCGTTCTCGGCGAACGTCTTCTGGGCGTCGGGCGTGCGCAGGTAGCGCAGGAACGCGTTCGCCTCCTGCTTGTGCTCGCTCGTCTTCAGGACCGCGATCGGGTTCTCGATCAGGATCGTCGAGCGCGGAATCACGAACGGCGAGCCCTGGCCGCGCGAGCGGGCGAAGAGCGCCTCGTTCTCGTAGGCCAGCAGCACGTCGCCGCGGCCGGCGTTGAACGTCTGCAGCGAGTCGCGCGCGCTCTTGTCCTGCGAGACGACGTTCTTGAACAGCTTGAGCAGGTAGTCCTGAGCCTGCTTGTCGGTCTTCCCCAGCTTCCGCTGCGCACCGTAGGCGGCCATCACGTTCCAGCGGGCGCCGCCGGACGTGAACGGGTTGGGCGTCACGACCTGCACGCCCGGGCGGATCAAGTCGTTCCAGCTCTTGATCTTCTTCGGATTCCCGTCGCGGACGACGAAGACGACGAGGGACTGGGTGACCATCCCCTTGTACGACTGCTTCTTCCAGTTGGCGTCGACCAGGCCGGCGGCGACGAGCTCGTCGACGTCGGGGGCGAGCGACAGCGCGACGATGTCCGCATTCAGGCCGGCCTTGACCGCGCGCGCCTGGTCGCCGGAGGCAGCGTACGACTGGCTGAAGCTGACGCCGCCCCCACCCGGAGTCTTCTGGAAGTCGGGGATCAGCTTGGCGTAGGCCTCACGCGGCGTCGAGTACGCCACGAGCGACAGCCGGACGTCCTTCGTCGACGCTCCGGCCACTGAGGCGACGGCCGCCGTGACGAGAACGGCGAGCATTGCGATGGATCTACGACGCATCTCTTGCTCCTCTTCGAGTTTGTCTACCGGTTGAGTGGAGTTTGGATTTCTAATGACAGAAATAAGTCTTGTCAATTCTGAACCGACGCCTCGACACGGCAGGGCGTGGTAGGAATGGTCCGATGACTGCGATGAGAGGGGCGCGCGGCGGGGTGCTGGTTGCAGGAGGCGGCTTCGCCGGCGGCTACGTCGCGCGGCTCCTCGGCCGGCGGGGCGCGACGATCGTCAGCCCGGAGAACTTCATGCTCTACACGCCGCTCCTGCCCGAAGCGGCGTCCGGCACGCTCGAGCCGCGGCACGTCGTCGTGCCGCTGCGACAGATGTGCCCGCACGCCGAGCTGCTGCTCGGCCGCGTGACGGCGATCGACGCGGAACAGCGGACTGCGCAGGTCGAGACCCCAGAGGCCGGTGACTTCGAGGTGAGCTGGGACCACCTCGTGCTCGCGCTCGGCGCGATCGTTCGAACGCTTCCGATCCCCGGCCTCGCCGAGCACGCAGTCGGGTTCAAGGACCTCCCCGATGCGATCAACCTGCGCAATCGCGTGCTGCGAGAGCTCGAGTCGGCCGACGCGGAGCTCGATTCAGCGCGGCGCGACGCCCACCTGACCTTCGTCTTCGTCGGCGCCGGCTACGCAGGGGTCGAGGCGCTCGCCGAGCTCTCCGACCTCGTGGTCGACGCGCTGCGCTACTACCCACGCCTCCGCGAAGCGCGACAGCGTTGGGTGCTCGTCGACGCGGCGCCGAAGATCCTGCCCGAGATCCCGCCGAGGCTGGGTGACTACGCGGCACGGGAGCTCACACGGCGCGGGGTGGAGATCCACGTCTCGACGACGCTCGAGTCGGTCACCGCGAGCGAAGCCCTGCTCTCGAACGGCGAGCGAATCGCGACGCACACGCTCGTGTGGACGGCCGGCGTGAAGGCGAACCCGGCCCTCGGCCAGCTCGGGATTCCGCTCGACGAGCGCGGTCGCGTCCGCGTCGATCCGCTCCTGCGCGTCGAGGGACACGAGCGACTCTGGGCGCTCGGCGACGGGGCTGCCGTGCCGAACCAGGCCACGCCGGGGCGAGTCGACCCACCGACCTGCCAGCACGCGCTCCGCCAGGCGCGCGCTCTCGCGAAGAACCTCACCGGCGAGCCGCGCCCGTACTCCTACCGAATGCTCGGCCAGGTGGCGACGCTCGGTCGCTACAAGGGGATCGCGGACGTGCTCGGAATACGTATCCGTGGTTTTCCCGGCTGGTTCGTCACCCGCAGCTATCACCTCTTCCAGCTGCCGCTCGTCATGCGAAAAATCCGCGTCGTCGTCGACTGGACGACCTCGCTCTTCTTCAAGCGCGACATCGCCGAGCTCTCCGGGCTCGGGCATCCACACCGCCTGGAATGAACCTCGCGCCGCTCCATGCGCTTCGCGTGCGGACGCCGCGACTGGAGCTGCGCCTTCCGACCGAAGCCGAGCTGGTCGAGCTCTACGAGGTGGCGGCCGCAGGCATCCATCCTCCCGAGGAAATGCCGTTCGCGTTCGCGTGGACCGACCACTTGACGCTGGAGTCCTTCCTCGCCCATCACCACTCCAGCCGGGAGACCTGGACGCCCGAGTCCTGGACGCTCGACCTCGGGACCTGGGTGGACGGCGTCCTCGCGGGTGTCCAGGGCATCGGCGCGACCGCGTATGCCGAGAACCGGACGATCGGGACGGGCTCCTGGCTGGGCTACCGCTTCCAGAGACTCGGCGTGGGCACCGAGATGCGAGGCGCCGTCGTGGAGCTCGTGTTTCGGGAGCTCGGAGCAACGGCTGTGACATCGTCCGCGTTCGAGGCCAGCACGGCCTCGCGGCGCGTCTCCGAGAAGCTCGGCTATCGCGTCGTCGGTCAGGACACGATGAGCCCTCGAGGCGTGCCGTTGCCACATCTGCAGCTGAGGCTCGAGCGTGAGCAATGGCGAGGAGCGCCGTGCCGCGTGGACGTCGAGGGCATCGAGCGTTGCCTACCGCTCTTCGGCGCCGCTTGATTTCGTCTCAGGACGAGTTATCTTCGAAGACAGGCGACGAGGGGGGAAGCGCATGCGCACTCATTCCGTTGCTGCGGCCAGAGAGCTTGCGCGGTGAGCGCGGCTGAGAGCGACGCGCTCGTCGCCGCGCTGGCACGCGCAACTGTCGAGAAGGCCGCGCCTGAGGAGCTGCCCCTCTTCCGGGCGACGAGCGAGGCGTACTTCGAAGACCCAAAGTCCCTCGAACGGGGCGGCGGGAAGGACGAGATGCTCGGCTTCGGCGTCGACGCCGCGATGGTGCTGATGACCCCGGTCGTGCTGCAGGTGGCGAAGGACGTGATCGGCTTCCTCGGCGAGCAGCTGCGCGAACGCGCCCGCGAGCAGGGCGAAGGTGCGATCGACCGCGTCATCGCGAGGATCGTGAACCGGAACGGCGGCGAGGGCGAGCCGGAGCCGGTGGAGGAGCTCACGGACGAGCAGCTCCAGCAGGTGCGCGACCTGGCGATCAAGAAGGGCCGGGCGCTCAAGCTCTCCGACGAGCGAGCCACACTGCTCGCCGACTCGCTCGTCGGGAGCCTGGCGACGGCATGAGCGCCGGGGCGGCCGCACCGGAGCGCCGTCCCCGCCTCAATCCGTTCGCCTTCCCGTCCGACACCGCCTTCCGGTTCGGGCTCCTCGTCGCAGCAGTGCTCGGGGCAAACCTCTACGTCTGGCAGTGGATCGCCTCGAGATCCCGGAGCCCGGCGGAACACGTCGCCGGCACGCGCGAGTGCCTCGCCTTTTCTCCGAGCAACGCCACGAGCATCGAGCAGCTGAACGCACTCACCGACAGGTTCTCCGCTTGTACCGCGCAGCTCTACCGCTACCAGGTGTGGTGGATGCTCGGAGGTACGGCGGCACTGCTCCTCGCCGCTGCCGCGATCATGGTCGCGACGCCTCTCTGGATCACGCGACGCCGCAAGCTGCAGCCGCTGACGGCGGCGGATGCGCCGGCCGTCCTGGAGGAGGTTGCGGAACTCGCCCGCGAGCAGGAACTCGATCCACCGCGGCTCTTCTGGAATCCGCTCGACGCGTCTGTCGGAGGCCTTGCATTCGGGCATCCGGGCCGGTACAGCGTCGCGATTGGCGGGGGGCTCGTCGTGAAGCACGTCGCAGACCCGCCCGCGTTCAGAGCTGTCGTCCGGCACGAGCTCGCGCACATCCGCAACCGCGACGTCGGGATCACGTACTTCACGCTCGCGGTCTGGTACGCGTTCCTCCTGGTCGCCGTCATCCCCTTCACCGTCACGCTTCTGGGCGACGCACTGCTGCCGAGGGTCATGTGGCGGCTGGCCGTACTCGCGCTCCTCGTCTACCTGACGCGGAACGCCGTGCTCCGTTCACGCGAGGTCTACGCCGACTTGCGGGCCTCGGTGCCGGACGGGCCCGGCGGTGCCCTGCGACGCGTGCTCGCCGCCCTCCCGCGCCCGAAGACGGACCCATTGACACGCGTCCGGAGCACGCATCCAGATCCTGCCCGCCGGCTCGCGGCACTCGACGACACGCGCCCGCTCTTCCCTCTCGGCGCAGTCGTCGCGTTCGCCGCCGGCCTGACCGCGACGATTGCGTTCGACAGCGTCAAGCAGCTTCTCTCCAGCTTCGTGTCCGACCCGTTCGACTTGTTCTTCCTCGCCGGACTCGTCCTCGTGCCGCTCGCCGCAGGCACCGTGGGCGTCGCGATCTGGCGGGAGGCCTTCGCAGCCCACGCGGACGGCCGCGAGCCCGCGTCGCCCTGGGTCGACGCCCTCGCCCTCGCCGCCGGGTTCGCGCTCGGCCCGGATCTCGCACTCGAGCGGATCGTCACCCCGCAGGGCACGCTTCTGCGGGAGCTCGACAGCATCGACGGCCTCCTCTGGGCCGGGGTGCTCGTTGCGGGCCTCGTGCTCATCGTCGCCTGGATCCGGACGAGCGCGTCGTGGTGGCTTCGCGCGCTCGGCGGCCGCCGGCCGCTGCTCGCGCAAACGGCGGGCCTGCTCATCGGCGGCATCGCGCTCACCGCGTTCACGGCCATCTTCTCGACCGTCCGCGAGCTACGGCCCAGCCTCGCGGTCTCGCGCGCAGCGTCCTCGCTCGAGCACCAGCAGGTCGACGCGCAGGTCTGGGCCGTTCCGGAGCGTGTCTGGCAGTTCGTCATGGACGGCGAGTTGCTGGTGATCGCGCACAAGCCGTATCTCGTCCCCCTGCTCGCGCTGCTCGTGCTCTTCCCCTTCGCAGCGGTGTTCGCCCGCCGCGGCCCACTCGACGCCCCGTGGGCCTTCCTCGACCCGGGCGGGCGCCTCCGGACGCCGCCGCTGGCGGTCCGGCCGCTGCTGCCGCTCGCAATCGGGGCGCTGGCCGGACTCGGCTTCCTCGTGCTCGCCGCTCTCGTCCGTCTCTACATGCACTACGGCGTGAGCGCCGAGACACGCGCGCTGGATGCCACGATCCTCTCCTTCTTCGTCTCGATGGTCGCGCTCGCGATCCTCGTTCAGCTCGTGGCAGGCGCAGCGGGAGCGTGGCACGGAGGACTCATCGGTGCGCTCGGTGCGTCGTTTGTCGCCGGCTGCTTCGGCTGGCTCGGGATCATCGGCGGCCCGGCAGCCGGTGGCTGCGTGACGCCGCTCTCGCTCAACCCCGGGCCGTGCGCGTGGACCGTCGACGCGACGTTCTCGTGGCACGTCTTCCAACAGCTGATCGCGCAGGGCGCGATCGCGGGCCTCGCGGGCGGGCTCGTGGTGGTGGGCGTCAAGGCGCTCCTTCACCGCAGACCGGCCGAGGAGCTACGACCGGCGGGCATCGCCCGCTAGCGGAGCGAGCGCAGGGCTTCCGAGAGCGACTGCTTCGTCGTCAGCACGCCCGCGAAGAGGTCGCCCTCCCGCGCGACGCGCTCGAGCACGGCGTCCATCGTGAACGCGGCCGGATCGAGCGACTCGTTCACCTCGTCCCACCGCAGCGGCGTCGAGACGGGCGCGCCCGGCCTTCGGCCGCACCGAGTACGCGGACGCGATCGTCTTGCCCTCCCCGTTCTGATTCGAGTCGATCAGGACGCCGCGGCGCTTCGCCTTCGTCCACTCGGTCGTCGCGAGGCCGGGATGGGCACGCGCAATCGCGCCGGCGACGATCTCCGAGAACTCGCGCGTCTGGGCGTACGTGTGCCGCCGGGCGACCGGGACGAGGATATGAATGCCCTCCGAGCCGCTCGTCTTCGGAAACGACTCGAGCTCGAGCAGGTCGAGCGTCTCCTTGATCAGCAGCGCGACCTGGATCGTCTCGGGGAAGCCGACGTCCGGCGACGGGTCGAGGTCGAACAGCACCCAGTCGGGCCGGGACGGCTTGTCGACCCGTGAGTACCAGGTGTTCATGTCGATGCAGCCCATGTTCACCACCCAGAGCAGCGCCAGCTCGTCGTTCACGAGCGGGAAGTCGATCAGGCGTCGCTGCGGGGGCCGGTCGCGCGTCGAGGCCTCGAAGCGCGCGGTCGGGATCCAGTCGGGCATGTGCTTCGGCGCATCCTTCTGGAAGAAGAACTTCCCGTTCCACCCGTCCGGGTAGCGCTTCATCGTGAACGGCCGGCCCTCGCAGGTGAGGCAGGATCGCCGGCGCGACGTCACGGTAGTACGCCAGCAGGTCGCCCTTGGTGATCCCCTCGTCCGGCCAGAAGGGCTTGTCGAGGTTCGAGAGCTTGAGGACACGCTTGCCCTTCCGGATCTCCGGCTCGATCGACGGTCGCTCCCGCTGCACCTCATCCGCCTCCTTGTCCTCGCGCAGGCCCTGGTACACCGGCGCCCGCAGCCTGCCGTCGTGCGTCCACTCGGCGAAGCGCACCTCCGCCACGAGCTCGGGCTCGACCCAGACGACGTCGCCCTTGCGCACCTTCGGCATCTTGGGCACCTCGGCGAACGGAGAGTCGTCGCGTCGGAGCGGCTTCAAGCGGGAGAGCAGCCGTGCGATCTCGGCGTCGTCGAAGCCGGTGCCGACGTTCCCCGCCCAGCGCAGGACGCCGTTCTCGTAGACGCCGAGGACAAGCGCGCCGAACGCGTCAGCGCGTCGGCCCTGCCCCTTCGTGTACCCCACGATCACGAGCTCCTGCCGACCCTGGGTCTTGAGCTTCAACCAGTTGCGCGTACGCCTGCCGGGCTCGTAGGGCGAGTCGGCTCGCTTGGCCATGATCCCCTCGAAGCGCTGCTCCTGCGCTGCCGCGTACAACGCCGGGCCGTCGTCGAAGGTGGCGGAGATCTGGATCCCGCGCTGCCCGGTGTCCACGAGCTCCGCGAGCCGCTTGTGCCGCTCGGTCAGCGGCAGGTCGATCAGCGGCGTCCCCTCCACCTCGAGCAGGTCGAAGGCGACGTAGAGGTACGTCGTGCCTTCCTTGCCCTGCTGCATCGCCGAGAACGTCGCCCGGCCATCCTCGCCGACGGCGACGACTTCGCCGTCGAGCACGCAGTCGGGTGTCCGGAGCGCGCGCTCCAGCGTCCTGACGACCGTCGGAAAGCGATCGACGAAGGACTTGTCGTTCCGGCTGCGCAGGTCGACGTTGCCGCCTCGGATCGTCGCGATCGCCCGGAAGCCGTCCCACTTCACCTCGAAGAGCCAGCCCTCGCCGGTCGGCACGTCGGCCGCGAGCGTTGCCAGCATCGGCGCGTAGGTGCGGCGCTTCCCGGGAGGCGCATCCTCCTCCTCCTTCTTCTTGACGATCAGCCAGTTCTTTGCGTTGCCGCCGAGATGCGCCGGCACGAGCGTCCAGAGCCCGTCCAGCCGTTCGCCGCGCAGCCGGACCGTGAGGCCGCCGTTCGGCTTCTCCTCGACG
Organism: uncultured Gaiellaceae bacterium; assembly: GCA_963763755.1. Classification (GTDB taxonomy): domain Bacteria; phylum Actinomycetota; class Thermoleophilia; order Gaiellales; family Gaiellaceae; genus Gaiellasilicea. The sequence continues at coordinate 160,946 of CAVXQE010000006.1, read as the reverse complement.
AGCTCGTACGTGCCGTGGTCCCAGATCTCGACGGTGCCGGCGCCGTAGTTCCCGGCCGGGATCTCGCCCGCGAACGTGGCGTAGGTGAGCGGATGGTCCTCGACGTGGACCGCAAGGTGCTGCTGACCAGGCTCCAGCGGCACGCCTTTCGGCACCGCCCAGCTGGCAAGCGCACCGTCACGCTCGAGCCGGAAGTCGTAGTGCAGGTTCCGCGCATCGTGGCGCTGAATGACGAAGATCGGTTCCTTGCTCTTGCGCCCCTTGCCAAAAGGCTCGGGTGTCTTCCCCCGCGACCGCTTGCGCTCGTAGTCGTTCAGCGAGGCCATGTGACTCTCGCCCTGTTGACAGTTGTTTCAACAGCGCGCATATCGGGCAGCAACCCTAGGCGCGACGACGAACGCGCGCATCGCCTTCTCCACGAAGCGGGGGTCAGTTGAGGCCGGCATTTGCCGGCCTCAACACATGTGCGGGCACCTTGTGATTCATATTTAGAACAGGGGAAAAGCCTGTGGAAGCTGTGGAAAGCCTGAGCGATCAGGCGAGCACACCCATCGAACGGAACTTGGCACGCCGTTTCGCCCGCAGCTCCTCCTGGGGAAGATCCTCGAGCTCATCGAGCGCGTCCGCGACCGCAGCGCCGAGCAGGCGGGCCGCTTCGTCGGCGCTCTCCTGCGCCCCGCCGACCGGCTCCGGGATGATCCCGTCGATCACGCCGAGCTCGAGACAGTGCGCAGCGTCCGGCTTGAACGCTGCCGCAGCCTTGCGCTTCTCCCCGGCGTCGCGCCACAGAATCGCCGCGCAGCCTTCCGGCGAGATGACCGAGTAGATCGCGTTCTCCTGCATCAGGACGCGATCGGCGAGCGCGATCGCCACCGCCCCGCCCGAGCCGCCCTCCCCGATCACACAGGCGACCGTCGGCACCCGGAGACGCGCCATCCTGGCCTGCGAACGTGCGATCGCGCCGCCCTGACCGTGCTGCTCGGCGGCAATCCCCGGATACGCACCGGGCGTGTCGATGAGGGTCACGACCGGGAAGCGATGCCGGTCGGCGAGCTCCATCACGCGCATGGCCTTGCGGTAGCCCTCCGGGTACGCCATCCCGAAGTTCCGCTGCGAGCGCTCCTTGATGTCGCGGCCCTTCTGATGGCCGATGAGCGCGATCGTGCGCCCCTCGAGCTTGCCGAGGCCGGCGACGACCGCGGCGTCGTCGGCGCGTCCCCGGTCTCCGTGCAGCTCGAACCAGTCCTCCAGGATCCTGTCGACGTAGTCGAGGGTGTACGGCCGGTCCTCGTGACGGGCCAACTCGACCTTGTTCCAGATCTCCTCGTCGGTCGGCTCGGCCTCGATCCGGTCGAGCTGGCGCTTGAGCCGCTCGAGCTCGCCGGAAAGACGCGCGCCACGCAGGAGATCGAGTCCGCCCAGCTTGCTCAACCGATCTCGGAGCCTGATCTCTGCATCACGCGCCACCCTACTCCTCTCCGAAGAGGCGAAGCAGGCGTGCAAGTGTGGGTCGGAGCTCGGGGCGCGGGACGATCGCGTCGACGTGCCCGAAGCGGAGGTTCGACTCGGCGAGGCCGAAATCGTCGGGCAGCTTCTCGCGCGTCGTCTGCGCCACGACACGCGGCCCCGCGAACGACATCAGGGCACCCGGCTCGGCGAGCAGGACGTCACCGAGGCTCGCAAAGCTCGCGAGCAGGCCGCCGGTCGTGGGGTGCGCCATGACGGAGATCAGCGCGCACCCGGCCTCGTGCAGCTCCTCGACCGCGACGACGGTCTTCGGCAGCTGCATCAGCGCCAGGATCCCCTCCTGCATGCGAGCACCGCCCGAAGCCGAGACCGAGATCAGCGGCACGCCCGCGTTTCCGGCGCTCTCGCAGGCGCGCGCGAACTTCTCGCCCGTGACCGAGCCCATCGAGCCGCCCATGAACGAGAAGTCCATCACCGCCAGCTCGCAGCGGAGATCCTCGATCGTGGCGCTGCCGATGACGAGCGCGTCGCCGAGCCCCGTCGCGATCTCCGCCTCGGCCAGGCGCTCGTTGTAGGCGCGGAGGTCGAAGAACTTCAGAGGGTCGGCCGAGCGAAGGTCGGTAGCCTCCTCCGAGAAGCTCCCTTCGTCCGCGATCTGCGCGATCCGTTCGTACGCGTTGACCGGAAAGTGATGGCCACAATGCGTGCAGACCCGGAGATTCGCGGCCAGCTCGTCGTCGCGGTAGTGCGAGCCGCACTGGGGACACGTGTTGGGATGCTTCTTGGCCTCAGGCTCAGGGGCCTGCTTGTTCTCGATCGAGACGTCGATCCGGGTGGTTTCGGCCATTGCGGGAGTTTAGACTCGTGCCCGCTCGAGGCGGTTACAGGCGCGAGGTCACAAGCCCAGCGCCGCGGCAAGCTGTGTGAGCTTGGGCTCGTTGGCCGCGTCGTGCACCAGTCCGGTGAAGCCGAGCCCGGCGATTCGCTTCCGCGCAGCGATCTCGGCCAGCAGCTTCTCGACCTCTGTCAGGCGTAGCCCGTCCGGCTCGGGCATGAAGACCGCGAGGTCGCCCGGCTCGAGCGAGTCGGCGTCCAGAGCGACGTACACCGCGTCCGCCCCTTCGAGCGCGCGTTCGATCGCGTCGTCGCCGGTGTGGATCCCTGCCGCCGCAATGAACTCGACCTCGGGCGGGTCGAGGTTGCGGGCGCCGATCAGCGCCACGTCCTGCGCGAGGACGGCGCCGTCGTCGAGCACCATCCGCAACGGCATCCCCCAGGCGTTTCCCGAGGGTGACGTCTCCGGCGTGTTCAGGTCGCCGTGCGCATCGATCCAGACGACTGCCAGGCGCTCCTCGCCGCTCGAGAGCGCCTCGATCGCGCCCACGTGCGAGCAGCAGCAGCCGCCAAGCACGACGGGCCGGTCGGGCAGCTCGCAGGCGAGCAACAGCGTCTGCTCGGCGAGCGTGTCGGCCTCGATCACGGCCGCCTCGGGGTAGGGCAGCTCGTGAAACGCCGCCTCGGCCATCGCCTCGCCTCCCTCGCCCCAGGCCCGCGGAACGCGAACGAGGCCGGCCGAGAACTCGCGGCCGCACGAGTGACACTGGTACTCCGGCCCGAGCGCGACCGCAGTGAGTGTCCGGCAGTCGGGGCAGCGGGCGCGAAGGCGCGACACGCCGGGACTCTAACGCCGCGCCGGTCGCTCGAGGAAGAGCGTGTCACGGTAGATCGACATCCCGGCCCGCTCGTAGAGCCGCGTCGCTCCGGTCGGGCTCGACGCGTCGACGCCGAGCGTGCCGCGTGTCCAGCCCCGCAGCCGGAACGCGTGGAACGAGTGCAGGAGCAACGCGTGGCCGAGCCCCTGCTTGCGCCACGGCCGCCGCACGCCGAGCAACTCGACGTGCCCGGCATTCGGGTCATTGGTGTCCTTCCGGCAGACCGCGAATCCAGCGAGGTCGTCGCCGGCGAGAGCGAGAAACCACAGCGAGGGCTCGAAGGTCTCCGCCCGGGTCATCCAGTGGCTCCAGTCCTCGAGCGTGTCGTGAGGCGGGTCCGACGTGTCCTGCCAGACCTCCATGAACGCGTCGTAGATGAGTTGCTCCTCGCGGTCGGCGAGCGTGCGAACCGAGATCCCGCTCGGCCAGACGGGGTCCGCGACGTCCTCCGCGAGATCGATCTCCATCCGGTAGGAGTGACGGACAGGCGAGAAGCCGAGCCGCTCGAGCGCCGAGACCACCCGGGTGTCGGTGGCGGACGACCACACGCGCACGCGTCCGGCGTCGAGACGCTCCTCGAGCCAGCCGACGAGCTCGGCTGCGATCGGATCCTCGTCGGCGTCGGGTGCGAGCTTGAGGTCACACCACCAGAGCGGCGGGTCGGCGCCGTTCGAGTCGACGTCGACATAGCCGACGAGCCGCCCGTCCTGCTCGAGAACGCGGATGTCGCGCTCGATCTCGACCGACGGAGTGGTCAGCCAGGTGCGCAGCTCGTCCTCCGTCACGTCGGCCTCGCCGAACGCAGCGAGCTGATGGGCGTTCATCAGCTCGAGCATCGCGTCGAAGTCGTCGTCCTCCGGTGGCCGGAGCGTCATCCCGGGGCCGGCGCCAGCTCGTCGAGTGCGTCGGGGAGCCCGGACAGATCGGGAAGCTCGCGGTCCGGCTCCGGCTCGGGCTCCTCGCCGAGCCTGTTGATCCAGATGATCTTCAGCCCGAGCTCCCGCGCCGGGGCGACGTCGTGGAAGAGGCTCGCGCCGACGTGCACGTGCTGCTCGCGATCGGCGGTGGTCAGCTCGAAGAAGCGATTCCAATGTCCGTGGGCAGGCTTGTACGAGCCGACGTCCTCTGCCGTGACGACGAGGTCGAACGGGACGCCCAGCGACTTCTCGGACTCCGAGATCAGCGCGTGATCGGTGTTCGAGAGGATGGCCAGGTTCCAGCCGCGGCGGCGAAGCTCCTCGAGTGCCCCCGGCACCTCCGGGAACACCGGCCACTCCGGGAGCGAGTGGACGAGCGCACCGGACTCTCCCTCCGGGATCGACAGGCCGGTCTCAGACACCAGCCGCTCGAGCGTCAGCGTCAGCACCTCCGCGTAGCTGCGATAGGTCTCGGCCTGGACCTCCGGTTCGAGGCGGTGATAGCGAGCGAGCAGGTCCGGCGTGCGCGCGGCGCCGAAGAGACGTTCGAGGACGCCGGCGATCCCGCCGTTCCAGTCGATCAGCGTTCCGTAACAGTCGAATGTGGCCCAGCGGGTCATTCGCCGCGCTCCCCGTCGAAGTACTCGAGGTTCGACGCCTCCCGGTTGAGCAGGCGCGCGCGGGCGCCGTCCGTCCGCAGGAATCCGGCCGAGGCGCCGAGCTTCTCGCTGTCCGGATAGACGCAGATCTCCGGGTCGGACATCGTCGACAACATCAGCACGCGGGCTGCCTCCCCGCCGCTGCAGCGAACGTCGTGCGCTCCGCCTGGGCCGGTCGGGAACGCGACCACATCGCCGCGGGTGAGCTCGCGCTCGCCGTTCGGCGTCCGGAGCGTCACCGTCCCCTCGAGGACGAGCATCCACTCCTCCTCGCCGAAGTGCCAGTGGTAGGGACAGCTGCGCTGGCCGGGCTCGATCAGATAGATCGTGCCGCCGATCTTCTGAGCGCCGAGCGTCTCCCCGAGCCGTCGCTCGCGGTTGCGGAACCCCGGCTCGTCCGTGCCGTCGGGCCACTCGTCGCCGTAGACGTTCACCTCGTCCATCCGACGCGATTGAATCACGTCGTGATCGTTCGCCCGCTGCTGCCCTCGGACTGGCCCGCCGTCGCCGCGATCTTTGCGGAGGGCATCGCGACAGGCGACGCCACCTTCGAGACGACGATGCCGACGTGGAGGGACTGGGACGCCCGCCACCTGCCCGAGCACAGGTTCGTGGCCGAGATCGACGGTGAGGTCGCCGGCTGGATCGCGGTGGTCCCGTACTCGAGCCGCGCCGTCTACCGCGGCGTCGGCGAAGAGAGCGTCTACGTCGCAGAGCGGGCGCGCGGCTCGGGTGTGGGCAGCGCGCTTCTCTCGACGCTGATCGCGAGCGCGCGTGACGGCGGGCTGTGGACGCTGCAGGCCGGTGTCTTCCCGGAGAACGAGGCAAGCCTCGCGCTGCACCGAGCGCACGGGTTCCGGGAGGTCGGAAGGCGGGAGAGAATCGGCGAGCTCGCGCGGCGTCTGGCGCGACGTCGTCCTGCTGGAACTACGCCTCTAGCTTGCGGAAGACGATGCAGGCGTTGTGGCCGCCGAAGCCGAAGGAGTTCGAGACGCCGACGGTGATGTCGGCCTTCCGGGACTCGTTCGGGATGTAGTCGAGATCGCACGACGGATCCTCGATCTCGTAGTTGATCGTCGGCGGCAGAGTGCCGCGTTGCGTCGCGAGGATCGTGAAGATCGCCTCGACGGCGCCCGCTGCGCCGAGGCAGTGGCCCGTCGCGCCCTTCGTCGAGGAGATCGGGATCTTGCGGGCGTTCTCCTCGCCCACCGCAACCTTGATCACACGCGTCTCCGACGTGTCGCCGAGCGGCGTCGAGGTGCCGTGGGCGTTGATGTAGCCGATCTCGGACGGGTCGATGCCTGCGTCGCCGAAGGCCATCGTCATGGCGCGCGCCGGGTTCGTGCCGGCCGGGTCCGGCTCGGTCACGTGGTTCGCGTCCGACGAGACGCCGTAGCCGATCAGCTCCGCATAGATCTTCGCCCCGCGAGCCTTCGCATGCTCGAGCTCTTCGAGCACGACGGCGCCGCCGGCCTCGCCCATCACGAAGCCGTCCCGACCGGCGTCGAACGGCCGTGAGGCGCGCTTCGGATCGTCGTTGCGGCGCGAGAGAGCGCGCATCGCGCCGAAGCCGGCGATGCCGACCCGCGTGATCCCGGCCTCCGTGCCGCCGCAGATCATGGCGTCGGCACGGCCAAGCCGGATCGCGTCCGCGCCTTCACCGATCGCCATGTTCGAGGCTGCGCAGGCGGTGCACTGGGACGAGAGCGGGCCGCGGGTGCCGAGCTCCATCGAGACCCAGCCGGCGCCCATGTTCGGGATGATCGCGGTGATCGAGAACGGGTTGACGCGGTCGGGGCCGCGGTCCATCAGCGTCTGGTAGCAGTCCTGGAAGGCGCCGAGGCCGCCGATGCCGGTCGCGATCGACGCGCCGATTCGATCGGCCTCCTTGGCGATGTCGAGCCCGGAGTCGGACTCCGCCTGGCGCGAGGCGGCGACGATCATCTGCGCAAAGCGGTCCATGCGGCGGGCCTCCTTGCGCTCCATCCACTCCGTGGGCTCGAAGTCCTTTCAGCTCGCACGCGAAGTGGACGGGAAACTCGCTCGCGTCGAACCCCTTGATGTCATCGGCGCCGGACTCGCCTGCGATCAGGTTCGCCCAGGTCGTCTCGACGTCGTTGCCGAGCGGCGTCACCATTCCCAGCCCGGTCACGACCACGCGTCTTCTGCCGTTGTCAGCCACCTACATCCCCAGTCCACCGTCGACGAGCAGTACCTCGCCCGTAATGAACGAGGCCGCTTCGGAGCACAGGAAGCGTACCGCCCCGGCGACGTCCTCCGGCTCGCCGAGGCGGCCGAGCGGTGTGTTCTGCAGCATCGCCGCGGTTGCGTCCTCCGGCAAGACGTCCGTGAGCTGCGTCTTGACGTAGCCGGGCGCGACGACATTCGCCCGCACGTTGCGTGAGCCGAGCTCCCGGGCGAGGGACTTCGTGAAGCCGATGATCCCGGCCTTCGAGGCGCCGTAGTTCGTCTGGCCCCAGTTGCCGTGCACGCCGACGACGGAGGAGATGTTCACGATCGAGCCGGCGCGCTTCTTCATCATCGGCCTCGTGACGGCACGGCAGGTGTAGAAGACCGACGAGAGGTTGGTGTCGATCACCGTTCGCCAGTCCTCGTCCGACATCCGCGCGAGCAGGCCGTCGCGGGTGAGGCCGGCGTTGTTGACGAGAATGTCGAGATCGCCTGCCTCTTCGACGAGCCGGCGCGCTTCCTCCGGGCTCGAGACGTCCGCCTGGACCGCTCGGCCGCCGATCTCACTCGCGAGCGCTTCCGCTTCGTCCTGCCCGGACCGGTAGCCGACGACGACGCTCGCTCCAGCGGCAGCGAGCTCGGCCGCGATCGCGCGCCCGATTCCGCGGGATGCTCCTGTGACCAGCGCTGTCTTCCCGTCCAGAGACGCGAAGTCAGGCAAGCGTCTCCTCCAGCTCGCGCAACTCCTGCATGTTGCTGACGGAGACGGTGCGCACGCTCCTGTCGATCCTCTTCAGTAAACCGCTGAGCACATTGCCGGGGCCGACCTCGACGAACACCGTCACGCCCTTGCCGATGAGCTCGCGCGCCGCCTGTGTGAACTTGACCGGCGCAGTCAACTGCTCGACGAGCAGCTCGCTGTACCGACCCGCATCCTCGAGCTTCGCCGTCACGGTCGACATGAACGCAGTCCGCGGGTCGGCGAAGTGGATCCGTTCGACCGCCGGGCGGAGCTTCTCCGCTGCCTTCTCGACGAGCGGAGAGTGGAAGGCCCCCGATACACGCAGGCGAACGGCGCGGCGGGCGCCGGCCTCCTCCGCCTCGACGCAGCATTCGCCGACCGCGTCGTCCTCGCCGGAGATGACGATCTGGCCCGGGCAGTTGTAGTTCGCCGGCCAGACGTTTGCGATCTTGCGGCAGAGGCCCTCGACGACCTCGTCCGCCAGTCCGAGGATGGCGGCCATCGAGCCGGGACGCGCGTGCGCCGCTTCCGCCATCGCGATCCCGCGCTCCCGCACGAGCCCGATCGCGTCGGCCGCGCTGAGCGACTCGGCCGCTCCGAGCGCGGCGAACTCGCCGACCGAATGGCCGACCACGTAGTCGGGCACGATCCCATGCGCACGGATCGCGGCGTTGATGGCGAGGCTCGTCGTGACGAGCGCCGGCTGCTGCAGCTTGGTGTCGAGCAGGTCCTCGACCGGCCCGTGGAAGCAGACCTGCTTGAGGTCCAGCCCGGAGGCCACGCTGCCGGCCTCGTAGACGGCCATCGCCTCAGGCACAGCCTCGGCGACGTCCCGTCCCATGCCGGCCTCGTACGAGCCCTGACCCGGGAACATGAAGGCGATCTTGCTCACGCGACTTTTTTCCTCTCTGTGTCCATTTGACTGGGCGTCCACTCGATCAGCGCGGAGCCCCATGTGAGGCCCGCCCCCATTCCGGTCATCAGCACCAATTCTCCCTCGTGGAGCCGTCCGTCTGCAGCGGCGTCGGCGAGGGCGAGCGGAATCGAGCCCGACGACGTGTTGCCGTAGCGGTCGACGTTCACCACGATCTTCTTCTCCGGAATCCCCAGCTTGCCTGCGGCGTGGTCGATAATCCGCTTGTTCGCCTGGTGCGGAACGTAGACGTCGACGTCGTCGACGGTCAACCCGCACTCGTCCAGCACCTTCGAGGCGGAGCTGACCATCACGCGTGTCGCGAACTTGAAGACCTCGCGGCCGTTCATCTTCACGAGCTTGTCGGCGTTCTCGAAGTGGCGCGAGCCGCTGCCCGGCAGCCAGAGACTGTCGCCGCCGCCGCCGTCGGCGCCGAGCTCGAAACCGAGGAAGCCGCCCGTTTCGACCGGCTCGAGGACGACAGCGCCGGCGCCGTCGCCGAAGAGGACGAGCGTCGAGCGGTCGGTCCAGTCGAGGATCTTCGAGAGCACGTCGCCGCCGACCACGAGCGCGCGCTTCGAGAGGCCGGAGGAGATCATGCTGTAGGCCTGCGCGAGGGCGTACATGAAGCCCGTGCACCCGGCCAGCAGGTCGTAGGCGGCCGCGTCCGGCATCCCGAGCGAGTCGGCGAGCAGCGCAGAGCTGGTGGGGAACATCATGTCCGGGGTCACCGTCGCCACCACGATCAGGTCGATCGACGAAGCGTCGACGCCCGCGTCGGCCAGGGCGGCGATCGCAGCAGGCTCGGCAATGTCGGTGAGCGCCTGGTCCTCGGTCGCGAACCGCCGCTCGCGGATTCCGGTGCGCTCGACGATCCACTCGTCCGTCGTGTCGACGTACTGCTCGAGGTCCTTGTTCGTGAAGACGCGGTCCGGGACGTTCACGCCGAGGCCCGTGATCCCGATCCGCTTGCCGTTGGCCGAGCCGATCACGAGGACCGATCCACGGCGAAGGTGAGAGTGCCGCGCACGGCGAGCTCGCCGTCCACGGTCGCGCGCGCCTTGCCTCGGCCGATCGGGCCGCGCACGGTCTCGAGATCGCACTCGAGCGTCAGCTGGTCGCCCGGTCGAACGACACGCTTGAAGCGAACGTCGTCGATCCCGGCGAAAAGGGCGATCTTGCCCCTGTTCTCCTCCTCGCTGAGAACCGCGACCGCACCGGCCTGCGCCAGCGCCTCGACCATCTTCACGCCGGGCATGATCGGGTTCCCGGGGAAGTGGCCGGCACAGTCCTCCTCCGTGACGAGCTTGAGCGCGACGACGCGCGCGCCCGGGCTCAGCTCGGTCACCTCGTCGAGCAGCAGGAAGGGATCGCGGTGCGGGAGGATCGCCTCGATCGCCGCCTTGTCCAGCGGCAGTTTCATGCCGAGAGCCGTTCGCGCAGGCCGTTTCGGCCGCGGTGGGCGTAGCACTTCGCGGTGCCGACCGGCATTCCCTCGGCCCCCGCGATCTCCTCGAAGCTGAACTCGAACGCGTCCTTGAGCACGACGACCTTCGCCTGTGCGGGTGAGATCTCGGCCAGGCAGGCGCCGAGCTCGGCGCGAAGCTCGGAGGCCTCGGCGGCCCGTGCCGGGTCCCCGTCGCGTGCCTCGCGGCGGTCCTCCTCGAGAGGCTCGCAGCGGCGCGCGACCTGGCGCTGTGCGACGTCCCGGCAGGCGTTGACGGTCAACCGGTGGAGCCAGGTCGAGAACGACGACTCGCCCCGAAACTGCGGCAGCTTCACGCAGAGCTTCGCGAGCGCCTCCTGCGACGCATCGCGTGCGTCCTCCGGGTCACGGAGCACGTGATGCGCCAGGCGCTCCACCCGGGGTGCGTGCCGCTCGCAGAGCGCGTCGAGCGCCCGCGCATCGCCGTCCTTCGCTCTCTTCACCAGAATTGGATCGCTCAATTTCTCGTAGACCAGTGGGCGGTCGGGCCGAAGGTCCTGATTGATTGGACGGGATCTGAGCGCAGGCGGTTGCACCCGCCGAGTTTACGGTTAGCGCCGGGAGGCAGGCGTGCTTTTGTTGCCTGCAGCGTCCCAGGCGACCACCCGGACGATCCCCAGCTTCGGCGCATTCGGGATGCGCGCCTCGCCGGCCGCGGGAGCGTTGTAGACAAGCCGCCGCGTGCCGAAGCGCATGCGTCACCGTCGCCGGCTCGCTGAGCCAGAGCTTCAGCGGGCTGCGCTGGAGGATCTTGACCTTGGGTGCACGCGTGTCGGCACTGAACGGCATCGTCACGGTCGTGGTCGCGAACGCGTCCGTTGCCTCGACCACCGCCTCGTACTCCCCGTCCAGCAGCCGGCCGATCCGCTTCGCGCCGTCCCACTCGACCTTGTGCGGACCAAGCTCGAGCGGGCCCTTGAACGGCGTCGCCACCCACTTGCCCTGTTTCAGGATCCGCACCCGGATCTCGGCCTGGGCGGCAAGCTCGAAGCTGAAGCCGATCCGATCGGCGAAGCCGTCTCCGTTCGGTGAGAACGCGAGGCGTGTGGCGGCGGTGCTGCCGAGCGTGCGGCTGATGGCGAGCTGCGTCGAGGCGGTTGCCTGACGCCCTCCGCTCGCAACCGCCAGGAGATCGACGCGGAACAAGCCGTCCGGGACCTCGAGCGGATCGAAGCGAACCGTGTGCTGCCCCGCCCGCCTCCAGCTCTTGGCCGACGATCGTCGCCACCTCGCGCGCCGAGGGCGTCTCGCAACGTCACGACCACGTTCGCCGCCTCGGTGAGCGTGTAGGTGATCGCCGTCTCGTCGGCGACGGTGTCCTCGTTGGGCGAGACCGTTGCAGGATCGGCGACGAGCCCGGCGACGGCGAAGGCAGCTGCGCCTCCCCCGCCGATCGTCCCGACCGCGGGTGTGACGCTGTCGTCCGAACGGATCAGGTACGTGTACTTCCCCGGCGCGGCCAGCGTGGCATCCCAGCTCCAGTCGACGTTCGGTCCGACCCCCGAGCTCGAGGCGAACGCGTTCCCGGCGGCGTCGTACACATCGACGGTCCACGGCAGCGGCGAGGAGAGGCGCGCCCTGAACCGGACGAGGCCGGGCACTGCTCCGGTGACCACGGGCGCGTACAGCTTCGGCAGGCCGGTCTTCGCCACGTCCCCGGCGATCGCCGTTCAGCAGGTTGTAGAGCGCGGTCCCCGGACAGTCCGTGAAGCCCGTGTCCCGGTGGCCGGACACAGTCCGGAGAAAGACAGGGAGACCTGCCGGGAAGCGCGCGTTGCCGCCGGAGATGAACGAGAGCGTCGACAACGGGTCGACGTGAGCGAGATCGAGTCGCCACGCGAGCAGCTTCGCGAGGGAGTCCCGGACCTGCGGCGAGACGGCGAGGGAGCTGTACTCGCCCACCACGGCAACGCCGACCGACCCGGTGTTGAAGCCTTCGGCGTGCGCACCGATCACATTGCGCTCGATCCCGCCGAACCGGCCTTCGAAGACCGTGCCGAAGCGGTCGACGAGGAAGTTGTAGCCGATGTCGTTCCAGCCGTTGCCCTTCACGTGGTACAGCTCGATCGCCCGCACGATCGCGGGTGACTGGGCCGCGGTGTAGCCGTTGGCGCCGGCCGTGTGGTGGACGACCGCGAGCCTGATCGCGGATGCGTAGGCCGGGGTGTTGCGCCTGATCTTCTCGTCCGCGTTCCAGCCGCTGCGAGGAACGATCGCCGGCGAGCCGGCCTTCTGGAGCGTTCGCGCGGGCACCCCGGCCGGCGGGCTCCAGACGAAGTACGCCCGCAGCCGGGTCACCCTGCCGCGCAGGCGGTACTCGATCCGGTCGGACGGTCCGACCCACCAGGGGTTGCCCAGCCGCCAGGAGCTCAGGCGAGCGCGCTCGGCCGTGCCGGCGTCGGGCTGATCCTCTGCCTCCGGCGCCGCGGCGGCCCAGCCGCTCCAGCGGCCGGCGAGCGAGCGAGTCCTGAACTGGACGGTGCCGGGTCCACGCCAGTGCAGCCCGACGAGGTTGAAGCGTGTCGACGGCTGCCCGGCCGTCAGCGAGCGCTGCGCGCCCAACGGGACGTCGCGAGACACGATCGTCGCGTCCTCCGCGGCTGCCGGAGCGGGCAGCACGAGGGCAAGACCTATGAGAAGGAGGAGTCGTCTGGGCACAGCGTCAGGGAAAGGGTGGCTCCTTCCCCCTTCGCCGACAAGAGCTGCGACCCTCGTTTGACCGAATCCTTACAGCTGTCTGAGGCTGTCACTCGTGCGGCTTCACGCGCTCCTGCGACTCCGGGTGGAAAAGATGCGCCTCAGCCGGCCTGCGGCCGCAGATGGACGCGCTCGCCCTGCCGGGGAACGCTTGCGAGCGTCGCTGCGCGCGACGAGCTTCGTCTCGAAGCCTCCGACCTCGGCGATGCAGAACACGTACGCATCCGCGCCGATCTCCTCGACCACCTGGACCGTCGCCGGAACTCCATCGGCCGCGAGCTCGAGGGACTCCGGCCGAAGCCCGACGACGACGCTCGGCCAACCGCCTCCGGCCGCCTCGCTCGGTAGCTCGATCGAAACGCCGCCGAGGGAGACCGAGCCGTTCGCGCCGACCGGAATCACGCAGAGATTCATCGCCGGGGAGCCGATGAAGCCCGCGACGAAGGTGTTGACCGGTCGGGCGTAGAGCTCCCGCGGCGCCGCGCACTGCTGCAGCTTCCCGCCGCCGAGGACGGCGACGCGATGCCCGAGCGTCATCGCCTCGGACTGGTCGTGCGTGACGTAGACCGTCGTCGTGCCAAGACGGGCCTGCAGCGCGGCGATGTCGGCGCGCATCTGCACGCGGAGCTTCGCGTCGAGGTTCGAGAGCGGCTCGTCCATCAGAAAGACGCTCGGCTCGCGCACGATCGCGCGGCCCATCGCCACGCGCTGCCGCTGACCGCCCGAGAGCTGGCCGGGCTTGCGCTCCAGGAACTCCGTCAGCCCGAGCAGCTCCGCGACGTCGCGGACGCGCCGCTCGCGTTCGGACTTCTTGACGTGCGCGATCTTGAGCGGGAAGGCCATGTTCGCCGCCACCGTCAGATACGGGTAGAGCGCGTAGTTCTGGAAGACCATCGCGACGTCGCGCTTCTTCGGCGCGAGGTCGGTGACGTCTCGGCCGCCGATCAGGACGGAGCCGGAGTCGACCTCCTCGAGGCCGGCGAGCATGCGCAAGGCGGTCGTCTTGCCGGAGCCGGAGGGACCGACGAGGACGACGAACTCGCCGTCGGCGATCGCCAGGTCGAGCGCGTCCACCGCCGGCACGACGGTGCCGGGGTAGATCCGCGTCGCCTGCTCGAAGCGGACATCAGCCATCTGCAGCCGTCCTCATGGTCGGTGTGTTGTCGGTTCCGGTGAGCTCGCGCCGAAGCCGCTCCTGCGCCTCGGGTGTCGCGGCGAGCTCGTCGAGCCCCAGAAGCGCCGCACCGACGACGGGTGACGAAGCGGCGGCGCGAACGGTGATGTGCGGGCCGACATCGCTGCAGTCCGGCCGCGATCTTGCCGGAGAGCGGGCCGTCGGCCGCCTGCAAGAGCCCGCCGCCGAGGACGACCTCCACCGGCTCCTGCGTCAGCTCGAGGCGGGTGAGCGCGGCCCGGGCGAGAGCGACGACCTCGTCGGCGAGGCGCGAGACGATCGCTGCGGCAACGGCGTCGTCGGCCGCCTCGGCGAAGACGAGCCGCGGCAGCTCGATCACCCGGCGCCGCGTGATCTTCTGGTTGTGGATCGCCTCCGCCAGCTCGAGCGGGCTCGAAAGGCCGAAGTGGGCCGGGACGGAGTGCTCGAGGCTCGTCCTCGGGCCGCGCCCGTCCTCGCTCCGGGCCGCCGCCGAGACCGCCGCCATGCCGACGTCGTAGCCGCCACCCCAGTCGCCCGTGATCTCGCCGAGCGCGGGGAAGCGGACCTGGCGGCCGTCGGGCGCGACGCCGACGCAGTTGATCCCGGCGCCGCAGACGACGGCGACGCCCCAGCCGCGCTCGGTGCCGGCGCGGAGGACGGCGAAGGTGTCGTTGCCGACGGAGACACGGTTGGCCCAGCCGCGCTCGCTGACGACCGCGTGCAGCGCATCCTCCTCGGCCGGGAAGTCGACGCCGGCCATGCGCAGGACGCCGACCTCGGCGACCGGCCCGTTCGCGACGTCGAGGCCCGCCTCCTGGACCGCCTCGTCGAACAGCCCCTGGAGCACGTCGAGGCAGCCCGGCAAGACCGAGGTGGTGCGGCGAGCTGAGCGGGCCGCGGACGACCGAGAGCACGCTGCCCGTCGACGCCGACGAGCGCGAGATCGGTCTTCGAGTTGCCGCCGTCGACGGCGAGGACGATCGGCGACGTCACGCCAGCGCCTCGCTGCCGGACCGCGGCAGGCGCTCCGCCTCCGCGGCGAGCAGGCTCTCGACCAGCTCCTCGTTCAGCGGATGCTGTCCGATCAGCGGATGCGCGAGCAGCGCCTTGCGCGCGATCGCCAGGTCGCCGGTCGACGGCGGCCTGCGCGGCGAGCCGCTCGTACGCGGCCACGTGCTGGGCCAGGCCGAGCAGCTCCGGTGCGAGCGGCTCCTGCGGGAGCGGGACGAGCCGCCCGTGCTCGACGCGCGCGGGAACCTCCACCACGTCGTCGTCGGCGAGGCCGGCGAGCGTCCCGGCGTTCCGCAGATCCACCTCGTGCACGACGTCGTCGCCCGTGACCAGCGAAGTCACGAGGCCCGTGGCGGCCTCGCTGTAGAAGGCGCCGCCGCGTTGCTCGAGCAACGCCGGCTTCTCGTTCAGCGCCGGGTCGCGATAGAGCTCGAGCAGGCCTCGCTCGATCTCGGCGACGACCTCCGCGCGCGGCGTCCCTTCCAGCTGCCCGGCCAGGATCGCGTCGTGGCGGTAGAAGTACTGGAGGTAGGGCGACGGGACGACGCCGAGCTCCTCGAGCAGCTGCCGCGGCAGGGCGGCCTGCTCCGCGACCGCGTCGCCGTGCGAGGCCATCAGCTGCGGGAGCACGTCGCCGGCCGTCGAGGCTGACCGACCGGATCCAGGTCAGATGGTTGAGACCGACCTGGTCGACGACGACCTGCCCCGGCTGCGACGCCGAGATGCCGCGCGAACGAGCGCTGGAAGCCGATCGCGACGTTGCAGAGGCCGACCGCGCGGTGCCCGGCATCGAGCAGCGCGCGCGTGACGATCCCGACCGGATTCGTGAAGTCGACGATCCACGCCTCCGGCGACGAGAGCTCCCGCACGCGCTCGGCGATCTGCGAGCACGACCGGGACCGTCCGGAGCGCCTTGGCGAAGCCGCCGGCGCCGGTCGTCTCCTGACCGATGCAGCCGCAGGCGAGCGGCACGGTCTCGTCCGAGAGGCGCGCCTGCTGCCCGCCGACGCGGATCTGGATCAGGACGAAGTCGGCGCCGTCGAGCGCGCGGTCGAGGTCGCCGGTCACCTCCAGCTCGCCGGCGTAGCCCTGGCGCTCCAGCATCCGCGCGGCGAGGCCGCCGACCACATCGCGCCGCTCCTCGTCGATGTCGTGCAGGACGAGCTCGCGGACGTCGATCTTCTCGCGCTCCCGCGAGAGGCCCGAGACGAGCTCGGGCGTGTACGTCGAGCCGCCGCCGATGACCGCGACCTTCATCCCTTCACCCCGGTCAGGGTGACGCCCTCGACGAACGCGCGCTGCGCGAGGAAGAAGAGGACGAGCACCGGCAGCATCACGAGGATCGTCGCCGCCATCACGAGGTTCCACTGCACCTGGTGCAGCGAGCGGAACTGGGAGAGCCCGATCGAGATCGACCCAGTTGTCCGGGTTCTCGCCCACGTAGAGCAGCGGCAGGAAGAAGTCGTTGAAGCAGTAGAGGACGGAGAAGAGCGCGACCGCGGCGATCGCCGGCTTCGCGAGCCGGACGACGACGGTGGTCAGGATGCGGAACTCGCCGCAGCCGTCGACACGCGCCGCGTCGAGGTACTCCTCGGGAATCGTCAGGAAGAACTGGCGCAGGAGGAAGATCGCGAACGCGTCGCCGAACCAGACCGGAATGATCAGCGGCCAGAGCGTGCCGACGAGGCCGATCTTCGCCCACATCACGTACAGCGGCACGACGGCCACCTGCGGCGGCAGCATCAGCGCGACGAGGACGACGATGAAGACCGCGTCGCGACCCTTCCAGCGCAGCCGTGAGAGCGCGTACGCGACCGGGATGCTGGAGACGACGACGCCGAGCGTCGCCAGCCCGGCGTAGATGGTCGTGTTGAGCGTCCACGTCAGCAGCGGCGACCTGTGGAAGACCTCGACGAAGTTGCCCCACTCGAAGGTCTTCGGCCAGAGCTCCGGCGAGAGCGCCTGTTTCGACGTCATCAGCGCCGTCAGCGTCATGAAGACGACCGGCGCGAGGAACGCGAGCGCCAGCGGCGATCAGGATGCTGTGCTCGGCGACCGAGATCAGGAAGCGCTTCCGGCGCACCTGGGCGCGGCGCCTTCCGGCGCTCGAACGGTGCGGTGACAGCGGCGTCGCTCACCGAACCGCTCCCGAGTAGTGCACCCAGCGCCGCGAGTTGCGGACGATGATCAACGTCACCGCGAAGGCGACCACGAGCAGCAGCATCGCCATCGCCGACGCGTAGCCCATGTTGAAGAAGCGGAAGCCGTGGTAGTAGAGGAGGATCGGATAGAAGAGCGTCGAGCCCTCCGGATAGCCCTGCTCGAGCGTGCTCACGGTCCCGGCCTGCGACGCCTGGCCGGCCGCGATCGAAGCGGCGACGTACGCCTGCGTGAAGTACTGCAGCGCCTGGATCACGCCGAGCACGACCGCGAACAGGATCACCGGGCTGATCGTCGGCAGCGTCACGTACCACAATCGCCGCAACGCGCCGGCGCCGTCGAGCTCCGCCGACTCGTGCAGGTGCTTCGGCACGTCGAGGATCGCGGCGAGGAAGATCACGAAGATCGTGCCGACACCCCACATCGCCGAGCAGCGTCAGCGAGGGCTTCGACCAGCCCGGGTCGTTGAACCAGAGCGGCCCTTCGATGCCGAGCTTGTCGAGCATGGTGTTGACCGGGCCCGTCGCGGGGTTCAGCAGGTAGACGAAGCCGAGCGTCGCGGCCACCGGGGGTGCCAGCGCCGGCAGGTAGAAGATCGTCCGGAAGAGGCCGGCGCCGCGCTTCGCGCGGGTGACCATCACGGCGATCCCGAAGGCGAACAGCACCTGCAGCGGCACCGCGATCACGACCAGCCAGAGCGTGTTGCGCACGGCCGTCCCGACCTCAGGATCCTCCGTGAAGAGGTAGCGGTAGTTCGCGAGCCCGACCCAGCGCGGCGGGTTGAGCAGGTCGTACGAGTGGAGCGAGAGGTAGGCGCTGTAGACGAGCGGATACCCGATGAAGACGCAGAAGCCGACGAGCCAGGGGCTCATGAAGGCGAGGACGAGGCCGCGCCTCCGCCACGCCGCCTTCCTCCTGGCTCGCCGGCGATCGACCGCCGGCCTAGCCGGGGCGGTGTCCGCCCCGGCTACCGGCGCTTGGGTCACGGAATACCGCCGCCCGACTGCTTCAGCTTGGCGTCGATCTGCTTGTCGACCTCGTCCAAGCCCCTGCTGGAGGTTGCTCACCTTGCCAGCCTGCCACTTCGCGAGGAAGTTCGCGAACGTGTCGAGGTAGGCCGAGCCCGCCGTCGTGATCGGCACCGTCTGCGACTTCGGGTTCGCGAAGATCTTCGTGAACGTC
Organism: uncultured Gaiellaceae bacterium; assembly: GCA_963763755.1. GTDB lineage: Bacteria > Actinomycetota > Thermoleophilia > Gaiellales > Gaiellaceae > Gaiellasilicea. Next base: position 142,654 of record CAVXQE010000006.1, on the reverse strand, counting down.
GCGAAGTTCGCGTCGGGCTTCAGCTCCTTCGACGTCGCCGACGAGCGGGTCGAGGGCACGTTCCGGATCCCGTTCGAGAACTGCGCGAGCGCATGGTCGTTCGTCGTCATGTACTTGATGAACTTCCAGGCCTCGTCGCGGTTCTTGCCGTTCTTCGGGATGCCGATGATCGTGCCGTTGATGTAGCCCGAGCCGTAGCGGCTCGAGACCGAGGCGTCCATCGGCATCGGCGCCGTGCCGTACTTGAGCTCCGGGTGCTCGGCCGCGACGAAGGCGACGCGCCACTCACCGTCCATCATCATCGCGAGCTTGCCCGTCTCGAACGCGTGCGAGGCGGAGAACTCGTCGCCGGCGCCCGCATTCCACTTCACCAGGTTCTTGTGGCCGTAGTAGTCGACCAGGCTCTTCTGCCAGCGCAGCAGCTTCTGCCACGCCGGGTCCTTGCCGAGGCTGGACTTGCCCTCGTTGTCGAACCACCTGCCGTTCACGGACGGCTGATAGGCGCCGGCCGTGTTCTGGTAGAAGCCGAAGAACGGGTTGTAGCCGACGACCTTCAGCGACCCGTCGGCGTTCTTCTTCGTCAGCTTCTTCGCGTACGTCGTCAGCTCCGCAAGCGTCTTCGGCGGTCCCTTGAGGCCGGCAGCCGCGAACAGCGCCTTGTTGTAGTAGAAGCCGTAGACGTCGGCGAGCAGCGGCAGTGCGCACCGCTTGCCCTTGTACTGCGTGTAGTAGAGGGTCGCCGCCGGGAACTGGTTCATGTCGACCTTGTCGCGCTTGAGGTACGGCCCGAGGTCGATCCAGCCGCCGGACGGGCAGTAGATGCCGACGTTGGCGGACGTGAACGAGCTGACGACGTCGGGAGCATTCCCGCCGCGCAGGGCAGCGATGATCTTGTCGTCGTTGATCCCGCCGACGACCTTGACGGTGACGGCCGGGTTGCTCTTGTCGTACTCGGCCGCGACCTTCTTGAACTCGCTCAGCTCACGGGCGCTCCAGCCGACCCACACCGTCAGCGTCGTGGCGGCCGTCCCGCCCTTCGCGGCGGGCGCCGTCGACGTCGCATCCTCCGACACGGCCGCAGCGGCGACCGCGACGAGCGCAAGTGCCGCGAGCAGGACGACTATCGTCGCCATGCGTTTCATCTGAGCCCTCCTCTGGAGTGTCCGGACGTCATCGCGTCCCTGTCCCTCCCAGCCCAGGCAGCGGCCTAGACAGGTTAGTTAACTTTCCGAACGCGACTCTGGACTCTTGCGGCGAGGAAGTCAAGTTCGCTCAGACTGTCCAGGCAAAACGAGTAAGGTTCTTGACCAGATGCCCCGAGCCGCCGCCATCCCGCCGCTGCTGAAGGATCTGAACGAGCGCACGGTGCTCGAGACGATCCGCGCCGGAGCGCCCATCTCGCGGGCCGAGATCTCCCGCCGAGCCGGCATCTCGAAGCCGACCGTCTCGCTCGCGCTGCAGTCGCTCCTCGAAGCCGGGCTCGTCCAGGAGACCAAGCCGGATCCCGGCCGGCCGACGTACGGCGCCGTCTTCTTCGACCTCGTGCCGGAGGCCGCGCTCGTCCTCGGCCTCGACCTCGGCGCCCGCTTCCTCCGCGGCGCGATCTGCGACCTGCGCGGCGACGTGCGGGCGCGCCAGGACGTCGAGCTCGACGGAGCCGACGCCGACGCTGCGATCGAGGCCATCGGCGTGCTCCGGGACTCGCTCGCCGAGTCGTGCGGGCTCTCCGCGCGAGCTGATCGACGGCGCGGTCGTCGGCGTCCCAGGCGTCGTCGACGCGGACACCGGCCAGCTCCGGCTGGCGACGAATGTCCCCGGCCTCGAGGGACGACACTGGGGTGACGACATTCGCGACCGGCTCGATCTTCCCGTTGCCGTCGAGAACGACATCAACCTCGCGGCCGTCGGCGAGCGGTGGCAGGGGGTCGCGCGCGGGGTGGAGGACTTCGTCTTCCTCTCGGTCGGGACCGGCCTCGGCGCCGGGCTCGTCCTCCGGGGCGAGCTCCATCGCGGCCGCCACGGCGCAGCCGGCGAGGTCGACCTGGTCGCGGCCGGCCGCACCGACGAGATCGACCCGTGCGCGGCCGCGGTCTCCGAGCTCGCAGCGCGGCTCGTCGGCGAGAACGGCGCCGCGACGACCCTGCAGCCGCCGTTCGACGTCCGCAGCATCTTCGCCGCCGCCCGCGCCGGCGATGCGATCGCGCAGAACGTCGTCGACGAGGAGGCGCGCCGGATCGCGCTTCATCTCGCGCCGATCGCAGCGGTCACCGACATCGCGCTCGTCGTTCTCGGCGGTGGCATCGGCGCGAACGCCGACCTCCTCCTCGGCCCGACCAGGAATCTCCTCTCCCGCTGGCTGCCGTACCCGCCTCGCGTCGAGGTCTCGAGCCTCGGCGATGCAGCCGTTCTCACCGGGGCGCTCGCGGTCGGACTGCGTGCCGCGCTCGACAACTCCTTCCAGAACCGCGGCCGCGCGTAGACTTTCCAGTGCCTTGAACGCTCCCCTCCTGCGGGGTCTGATGGTCCTCGCGGCGCTCGCCGCGGCCACTGCGTTCTCCGGCCCGGCCGCCGCCGCGACGGCGCCCAAGGTCCTCGTCGCCGAGTTCGAGAACGACGTCAACCCAGTGACGCAGGAGTATCTGCTCGACGCGATCCATCGGGGCGAGGAGGAGGGCTTCGAGGCCGTCGTGATCGAGATGGACACGCCCGGCGGCCTCGGTTCCTCGATGCGCGACATCGTCAAGGGGATCCTGGCAGCAAAGATTCCGGTGATCGTCTACGTCGCACCCTCGGGTGCGAGCGCCGACTCCGCCGGCGCCGTGATCGGCATGTCCGCGGACGTGCTCGCGATGGCGCCGCAGACGAACATCGGCTCTTCGACCCCGATCTCGATCGGCGGCGAGGACATCTCCAAGGACCTGCGACGCAAGGTCGTGAACGACGCGGCCGCGTACATCGGCGAGCTCGCGCGCGAGCACGGCCGGAATGCGGCGGTGGCGCGCCGCATGGTCACGGTCGCGACGAACCTCGGCGCCCGCGAGGCGCTCGAGAAGAACGTGATCGACGTCCTCGCGAAGGACTATCCGGATCTGTTCCGCCAGATCGACGGCATGAAGACGGAGCCGAAAGGGTTGACGATCTCGACCCCGCCCGACACGACCATCGAGCGGATCCAGATGTCGACGTGGAAGCGCCTCCTCGACCTGCTGATCGACCCGAACATCATCGCGCTGATGCTCTCCATCGGCCTGATCGGAATCGTGGTCGAGCTCTGGAACCCCGGGCTGATCTTCCCGGGAACCGTCGGCGCGATCTCCCTGATCGTCGGCCTCTACGGGCTCCAGGTGCTGCCGGTCTCGATTGCCGGCCTGCTCCTGATGCTGCTCGCTGCCGGCTTCTTCGTGGCCGAGGCGTTCATCGTCTCGCACGGCGCGCTCGCGCTCGCGGGCGCGATCACCTTCGTGATCGGGGCGCTGATGCTCTTCGACCCCGCGGGCGACGCGTACCAGGTCTCCCTTCCGGTCGCGCTCGCGATCGCCGGAACGCTGACGCTCCTGTTCGGGTTCGCGCTGACGAAGGCCGCGCAGGCACGCCGTATGCCGGCCGCGGTCGGCGCCCACAGGCTCGTCGGCGAGCCCGGAGAGGTCCGCGGAGAGTTCGTCTTCGTCGACGGCGAGCTCTGGCAGGCGCCAAAGCCGCGATGGCTCTCCCCTCGTGCCCGGCGAGCGCGTCGTCGTGGAGGCAGTCGATCCCGAGGACCTGCACCTGGTCGTAGGATCAGCTGAAACCGCTCCGCCCATTCCGGCCGAAAGGACCTGAAGTGTCCGTAGCACTGATCGCCATCGCCGCAATCGCCTTCCTGCTGCTCCTGTTCCTGTTCGCAGCGATCAAGGTCGCGCGCGAATACGAGCGCGGCGTGATCTTCCGGCTCGGCCGGCTGCTGCCCGAGCCCAAGGGGCCGGGCCTGTTCGTGCTGATCCCGATCATCGACCGGATGGTGAAGGTCGACCTCCGCACGATCACCCTGAACGTTCCGCCGCAAGAGGTGATCACGAAGGACAACGTGCCGGTACGTGTCAACGCGGTCGCGTACTTCCGGATCATCGAGCCGAAGAACGCGATCGTGCAGATCGAGAACTTCATGGTCGCGACCTCGCAGATCTCGCAGACGACCCTCCGCTCCGTCCTCGGCCAGCACATGCTCGACGAGCTGCTTTCCGAGCGCGACAAGATCAACGCGATCCTGCAGAACATCATCGACGAGGCAACCTCGCCCTGGGGCGTCAAGGTGTCCATCGTCGAGGTGAAGGACGTCGAGATCCCCGCCGGCATGCAGCGCGCGATGGCCCGCCAGGCCGAAGCCGAGCGCGAGCGGCGCGCCAAGATCATCGCCGCCGAAGGCGAGTTCCAGGCCTCCCAGAAGCTCGCCGACGCCGCCGACGTGATGGCCAAGGCGCCGATGGCCCTGCAGCTGCGCTATCTGCAGACGCTGCTCGAGATCGGCGCCACGAACGCGACGACGATCGTCTTCCCGGCGCCGATCGACATGCTGACCGCCTTCATGGGCAAGGCAGGCGGGTGGCGGCGGTAGCGGGGGCGGCGGAACGATCGAGAGCTAGGCGGGAGGGTTAGCCCAGCGGAGCATTCGCGCTCCGGAACCGGCGGGCGGCTTCGATCGCAGCACCGAGATTCAGGCCCTTGTCCTTGGCCTGCTTGATGAGCATCACCGTCTCGAGCGCCTCGATGTCGTAGATCCGCTGCTTCTTGCCCTTGGTCGGGATCTGCGCCTTGTTCGTCCAGTAGTCGAGCTGCATCTTCGAGATGCCGGCGATCTGGCAGACCTGTCCGAGGTACAGCTCGATCTTGTCGAGGTGCTCCGACAGGTTCACCGGCTCGAGAATGTTCAATTGCGTGTTGTAAGCCATGCTGATCCCTTTATCGGCGAGTGCGACGACCCCTCAGGAAAAAGATATACACGGTTTTTCCCGATTTGGGAAGGGAGTGCAGGAGAAAACGTAAGGATTCTGGAGCTACGCGTCGGGCTCGGAGTCGTCGTCCGCCGCGGCCGGCGGGAAGCCGTCCTCGTCGAAGTCCGGCTCGGCCAGCGGCTCGATCCCGGCCTCGACAGCCGCGTCGGCCGCGGCCTCGACCGTCGAGTCGGAGCCCTCGCTCTCGACCACGGGCGCGAGACTCGAGACGCGCTCGTCGTCGCCACGAAGGCGCATCACGATCACTCCCTGCGTCGAGCGTCCGAGTCGCTTGACGTCCTCGACGGGCATCCGGATCACGGTGCCGCTCGTCGAGATCAGCATCACCGCGTAGCCGTCGCGAACAACGCGAGCGCCGGCGAGCTTCCCCTTGGCGTCGGTCAGCTGGACCGTCTTGACGCCGAGCCCGCCGCGGCCCTTGACCGGGTACTCGTGCAGAGGTGTCCGCTTGCCGTAGCCGTTCTCGGTCACCACGAGCAGGTCGGCGTCGTCCTCCGCCACGTTGACCTCGATCACCTCGTCGCCGCTGCGCAGGTTCATCCCGCGCACGCCCGAGGCATCGCGGCCCATGGCGCGCACGTCGGACTCGTGGAAACGGATCGCCTGGCCGCCGCGTGAGACCATCAGGATGTCGTCGTCGCCGTCGGAGAGGCGCACCCCGATGAGCTCGTCGTCCTCGCGCATCTTGATCGCGATGATCCCGTCCGCCTTCAGAGGCGTGTTGTAGGCGAGGAACTCGGTCTTCTTGACGACGCCCTTCTTCGTCGCGAAGACCAGGTACTTCGACTCCTTGTAGTCGCGGGTCGCGATCACCGCGCGCACCGACTCGTCCTGGCGGAACGGAAGGAGGTTGACGATCGCCCGGCCCTTCGACTGGCGCGATCCGAGCGGCAGCTCGTGCACCTTGAGCCGGTAGACCTTGCCGACGCTCGTGAAGAAGAGGACGTAGTCGTGCGTCGAGGCCACGAAGAGGTGCTCGATGTAGTCCTCGTCCTTGAGATCCATGCCCATCACGCCGACGCCGCCGCGGCGCTGCTCGCGGTAGGAGGTGACGGGCAGGCGCTTGATGTAGCCCGAGCGCGTGATCGCGATCACCATGTCCTCCTCGGCGATCATGTCCTCGAGCGAGAACTCGCCCTCGGCCGCGATGATCTCGGTGCGCCGGTCGTCCGACTTGCCGTAGATCGACTTGATCTCGAGCAGCTCCTCGCGGATCAGCGCGTCGATCCGTGCGGGATCGCCGAGGATCGAGCGGAGCTCGGCAATGCGCTCCTGCAGGTCGGCGTACTCGTCCTCGACGCGCTTGCGCTCGAGGCCGGTGAGGGCGCGGAGGCGCAGGTCGAGAATCGCCGTGGCCTGGATCTCGGAGAGCGAGAACTGCGACATCAGCTCCTCGCGCGCCGCGTCGGTGTCGTCGGCGCCGCGGATCACCCGGATCACCTCGTCGAGGTTGTCGAGGGCGATCAGATACCCGGCGAGGACGTGTGCGCGATCCTCGGCCTTGCGCAGGTCGTACTTCGAGCGGCGCGTGACGATCACGCGCTGGAAGTCGACGTAGTGCGTGATCAGCTCGAGCAGCGAGAGCGTCTTCGGCACGTTGTCGACGAGCGCAACGGCGTTGTAGCCGAACGTCGCCTGCAGTCCGGTGTGCTTGTAGAGCTTGTTCAACACGACCTGCGGGATCGCGTCGCGCTTGAGCTCGATCTGAATGCGCATGCCGGTGCGGTCCGAGTGGTCCGCGAGGTCGGACACCTCGGTGATCACCTTGTCCTGGACGAGGTCGGCGATCTTCTTGATCACGCCCGTCTCGCCGCCCTTCTTGGTGCCGTAGGGCAGCTCGGTGACGATGATCGCGGTCTTGCCGCCGCGCAGCTCCTCGATGTGGGCGCGTGCGCGCATCACGATGCGGCCGCGGCCCGTGCGGTAGGCGTCGCGGATCCCCTGCCGGCCGACGATGATCGCGCCGGTCGGGAAGTCGGGGCCCTTGACGTGCTTCGCCAGGTCGTCCACGTTCGAGGCCGGCTCGTCGATCAGCTGCACGATCGCATCGATGATCTCGCTCAGGCGGTGCAGCGGCATGTTCGTTGCCATGCCGACGGCGATGCCGGCAGAGCCGTTCACGAGCAGGTTCGGGAAGCGTGAGGGCAGCACCGACGGCTGCTTGCGCGACTCGTCGTAGTTCGGCTCGAAGTCGACCGTGTCCGCGTCGATGTCGCGCAGCATCTCGGTCGCGATCTTCGAGAGGCGGGCCTCCGTGTAGCGCATCGCGGCCGGCGGGTCGTCGTCGATCGAGCCGAAGTTGCCCTGCCCGTCGACGAGCGGGTAGCGCAGCGAGAAGGGCTGCGCCATCCGCACGAGCGTGTCGTAGATCGACGCGTCGCCGTGCGGGTGGTACTTGCCCATCACGTCGCCGACGGTGGCGGCGGACTTCTTGTACGGACGGTTCGGCTGCAGGCCGGCCTCGTGCATCCCGAAGAGGACGCGCCGGTGCACCGGCTTGAGGCCGTCACGGACGTCGGGCAGCGCGCGCCCGACGATCACGCTCATCGCGTAGTCGAGATAGCTCGAGCGCATCTCCTGCTCGAGCTCGCGCGACTCGATCCGGCCGCCGCCGAGTGGTTCGATGATGTCGGTCACTTACACGTCCAGGAAGCGCACATCGCGTGCGTTTTCTTCGATGAAAGCCCTGCGCGGCTCGACCTGGTCGCCCATCAAGGTCGAGAAGATCCGGTCGGCGGCGGAGGCGTCCTCGACGTCGACCCGGATCAGCAACCGCCTGGCCGGATCCATCGTCGTCTCCCAGAGCTGCTCCTCGTTCATCTCGCCGAGCCCCTTGAAGCGCGAGAGCTGGAGTCCCTCCTTCGCCAGCTCGAGCGCCTCGTGCCGAAGAGCCCCGAAGGTCTCCGCGTCGCGCTTCTTCTTGCCGGCTGCGAGCGTGAACGGCGGCGAGCCGACGATGTCGATCAGCTTCGCGTACGCCCGGCGCAGGTTCGCGTACACCGGCGATGCGAGCAGCTCAGCCGGAATCGTGACGTGCGTTGCAGAGCTCGTCTCCGTCTCGATCACCTTGACCTCGAGCGTTCCCTCGGCCTGGCCGAGGATGCTGAGCGCGTAGCCGTTGTCGACGGTGGCGTCGATCGCCTTGCCGAGCTCGATGATCGAGGACGTGTCGTTCTCGACGATCCGGTGCGTGATCACGAAATCCGCTGCGGGAGCGCCGAAGTCGGCCCGAAGCCGGGCAAGCCAGCCCTTCGAACTCCGCCAGCGCTCGGACGAAGCGGCCCCAGCGCGCCTCGGTCAGCTTCAGCGCCTCGCCGGTGCGCGAGCCGATCTCGAGGTCGCCGACGCGCTCGCGCACGAGCAGCTCCTCGAGCTGTGCGTCCTTCTCGAAGTAGTACTCCTGGTTGCCGAGCTTCACCTTGTAGAGCGGCGGCACGGCGATGTAGATGTGGCCGCGCTCGATCAGCTCGGGCATCTGGCGGTAGAGGAACGTCAGGATCAGCGTCCGGATGTGCGAGCCGTCGACGTCGGCGTCGGTCATCACGATCACGCGGTGATAGCGCAGCTTCGCGATGTCGAACTCGTCGCCGAGGCTGGTGCCGATGGCCGTGATCATGGCCTGGATCTCGTTGTTGGAGAGCACCTTGTTGATCCGGTTCTTCTCCGAGTTGATGATCTTTCCGCGCAGCGGCAGGATCGCCTGGTAGGTGCGGTCGCGGCCCATCTTGGCCGAGCCGCCGGCCGAGTCGCCCTCGACGATGAAGAGCTCCGCCGACTCCGGATCCTTGATCGAGCAGTCGGCGAGCTTGCCCGGAAGCGACATGCTCTCGAGCGCGCTCTTGCGGCGCGTCAGCTCGCGCGCCTTCCGCGCCGCCTGCCGGGCGCGCGAGGCCGAGATGGCCTTCATGATCATCTGGCGCGCGTCCTGCGGGTTCTCCTCCATGAACTCGGCCAGCTTCTGGTTGACGGTCGTCTCGACGAGCCCCGCGATCGGCGGATTCCCGAGCTTCGTCTTCGTCTGGCCCTCGAACTGCGGGTTCGCGAGCTTGACGGAGATGACCGCCGCCAGCCCCTCGCGGACGTCCTCGCCCTCGAGGTTGTCCTCCTTCTCCTTCAGCAGGCCCTTGTCGCGCGCGTACTTGTTCAGCGTGCGCGTGAGAGCCGAGCGGAAGCCCTGGAGATGGGTGCCGCCCTCGTGCGTGTTGATGTTGTTGGCGAACGAGTAGACGGAGTCGACGTACGAGGTGTTCCACTGCATCGCCACCTCGACGTGGCCGTGCTCGCTCTCGCCCTCGAAGTAGACGATGTGCTTGTGGACCGGGTCCTTCGCGTCGTTGACGTACGCGACGAAGTCCCGGATTCCGCCCTCGGCGTAGAACTCGTGCCGGTCCTCGCCCTCGCGCTCGTCGATGAGCACGATCCGGAGGCCGCGGGTCAGGAATGCCGTCTCGCGCAGCCGCTGGACGAGGGTGGTGATCGAGAAGTCGATCTCCTCGAAGATCTCGCCGTCGGGCAGGAAGTGGATCTTGGTGCCGCTGTCGCCCTTCTCGGCCTTGCCGACGATCTCCATGTCCGCCAGGGGGACGCCGCGCTCGAACTCCTGCCGGTAGATCTCGCCGTCGCGGCGCACCTCGGCCACCAGCCGCGCCGAGAGCGCGTTCACGACCGAGAGGCCGACGCCGTGCAGGCCGCCGGACACCTTGTAGCCGTCGCCGCCGAACTTGCCGCCGGCGTGCAGCTTGGTCAGAACCACGGTCATCGCCGAGAGTCCCTGCTCCTCGATCAGGTCCACGGGGATGCCGCGGCCGCGGTCGACAACCGTGACCGAGTTGTCCGGATGGATGGTCACTTCGACCGAGTCGTTGTGTCCCGCGAGCGCCTCGTCGACGGCGTTGTCGACGACCTCGTAGACGAGGTGATGGAGGCCGCGCGGGCCGGTCGAGCCGATGTACATCCCGGGTCGGAGCCGGACGGGCTCGAGACCCTCCAGAACGGTGATGTCTTTTGCGGTATATGCGGTTTCAGCCATCAAAAAAGCCCTGCAAATGAGCACCTTGCGGGCTCGGAGTAGTGTATCAGAAAGTGCGGTCGGAGCGGGCCCGCGCGAGGCCGGCGGCGGCGGCTCGAGCGACCAGTTCACGGAGCTCGTCGTCGTCGATCGTAGCTGCGAGCCGGGCCGCCTCGGCACGGTCTTCCGGAGCGATCTCGAGCGGCGTCGCAGCACCCTGTTCGGAGGCCTCGGCTGAACGGCTCCGGGATGGGTCCCGGCGCGAAGCGGAGCGTCGGCGGCGCGGCCTCGCCGAGCTCGTGCCGAAGCTGCTCGAGGATCGTCGGAGCGAGGCTCCCGAGCTCGAACGCCCACGTGGCGGACGCGGTGTTCACATGGAGCGTGCCGTCGCGTGCGAGCCGCGCCGGACACGCGTTTCGAGCGACCGTCTCGCCGACGGCGGCCGGCCACACGCGCACGATCGCGGTCATGTCCCCGTCCATCGGCCCGATGCGGCGGAGCTCGCGGCTGACCTGGCTCCCGAGGCGGTCCATCAGCCCACGCTCACGGCGCCGGGGGTCACTGCGAGCAGCTGCGCGGGGTCGAGTGGGAGCGCATCGGCGCTCGTCGCGGTGACGATCGCCTGTCCGACCCGGCCGATTCTCTCGGCCAGCGCCCGGCGGCGGGCGGCGTCGAGCTCCGAGAGCACATCGTCGAGGAGCACGAGCGGCGGCGTGCTCCGCTGCTCGGCGATCACCTCCGCCTCGGCGAGCAGGAGCGAAAGCACGGCCAGTCGCTGCTCGCCCTGCGAGCCGAAGCTCCGGAGGTCCCGCTCTCCGGAGCGAACGGTGACGTCGTCGAGATGCGGGCCGAGGCCGGTGACGCCGCGCTCCAGGTCGCGCTCCAGCCGCGCCTCGAGCGCCTCCGTCGTCGGCGGCTCGCCGCTGTAGTCGAGCGCGGCTGCCGGCAAGCCGAGCTCCTCTGCGCGTTCGGCGAAGACGGGCGCGAGAAGTGCGATCGCCTCGCGGCGGGACGCGACCAGAGAGGCGCCGAGGGTCGCCACCTGCTCCGTCCACGGCGCAACCGCATCGCGGGTCGAAGCTCCGAACGCGACCCGGCGCAGAGCTGCGTTCCGCTGCCCGACTGCGGCCGCGTACTCGACCGGGAGCGACGCGCGGCTGGGCAGCAGCCGGCTCAGCGTCCGGTCGAAGTACGCGCGCCGCGCGGCGGGACCCCCTTTGACGACGGCGAGCCGGTCGGGCGTGAAGACGAGCGTCGCGACCTCGCCGCGGAGCTGCTCGGCAGACCGCAGCGGTGCGCCGTTCAGCTTCGCCCGCTTCCCGGCCTGCGGCTGCAGCGTCACCTCCAGCTCGACGGGCCGACCGCCCCTGTCGCCCGCCAGGGCGATCCGCGCCCCCGCAGCGCCGAACCGGACGAGTTGCTGGTCGGCACGCGTGCGCGGCGAGAAGCCCTGCGTGCCCACGTGCAGCGACTCGAGCAGGTTCGTCTTCCCGGCCCCGTTCGCGCCCGTGACGAGGACGATGCCCGGCTCGAGTGCGAGCTCGAGCCGTTCGTAGGACCGGAAGTCGCGGAGAGTGACCGTTCGGACGATCAGTTAGCCGGCCAACCTGATCGGCATGATCAGGTAGGTGAAGTCGCCGGCCGCGTCCTCGAGGATCGCCGGCCGCAGTGGGTTGATCAGTTTCACCTTGACGTCGTCGCCGACGATCGAGTCGACGCCGTCGCGGAGGAACTCGGCGTTGAAGCCGATCACGAACTCCTCGCCCGAGTAGGCCGCAGGCATCGTCTCGTGCGTCTCGCCGACGTCCTGGGTCTGCGCCGACACCGTCAGCTCGCCCTCGGCCAGGCGCAGCCGCAGTGGTGAGTTCCGGAGCGCGAGGACGGACGCGCGGCGGACCACGTCCGCGAGCTCGGCCTTCGGAAGCGTCAGCTCGACCTCGAACGCGTCCGGGAGCAGCTGCCGGTAGTTCGGGAACTGGCCGTCGATGCGGCGTGTCGTCAGCCAGGCGTCTCCGGTGCCGAACACCACGTGGTTCTCGTGCACGCCGAGCTCGACCGCGTCGCCGCCGGCGAGCCGCGAGAGCTCCGTGAGAGCCCGGGCCGGAATGATCGCCTCGAGCTCGGGTGCGGCCTCGCCGAGCTCCGTCTCCTTGACCGACAGCCGGTACGAGTCGGTGGCGACCATCACCAGCTTCCCCGCCTCGAAGCGGACGAGGATGCCGGTGAGCACAGGGCGCGACTCGTCGCGTGACGCTGATCTGGCGACGCGGTCCACCGTCTCCAGCAGCGCTTCGCGGTCGATCGAGTGCAGCTGCGCGTCGATCGCCGGCAGGCGCGGGAAGTCCTCGGCGTTGAAGACGTTCAGGCGCGAGTTGTAGGGGCCGGAGACGATCTGCACGGTGCCCTCGGCCGGCCGGTATTCGATCGTCACGTCGCTCTCGGGCAGCAGGCGCGCCAGCTCCACGAGCGGCTTGCCGGGGATGACAACCGCACCGTCACCGTCGACCTGCGCCTCGAGCGTCGTTCGCAGCGAGAGTTCCATGTCGGTGGCGGCGAGCGTGATCGTGCCGCCCTCTGCGGAGAGCAGGATTCCGGAGAGCACCTGCACGGTGCCCCGCGTCGAGACGGCGCGAGAGACGAGGCCGAGCTTCGCCACGAGCTCGTCCCGCGCAACGCTGAGCTTCATCCCGGTGCCTGAACTCACATCCGCCACGGCCCCATTCTCTGCCACCTCGGCTCCCACTGCTTCTAGTTCCATGATTCTTTAAATCCTTTCGTAGAAGTCATAGGGAGTGTGGACAACGGGGACGACAGCACTATCCCGCATCAGAGCGCCGTTTGCCCTGTAGGTCCACGCAGTGCAGAACGCGGTCGGAGCTAACAGGCTCGGAGTACGCTCGGGACACGATCCACAGAATCAGCCTGCCTGCTTGATACGTGCAGTCAGTTCTTGCACAAGGTTGTACACAGAGCGATCCTCCCGGATCATCCCTTCGATCTTCGCGTTCGCGTGCATCACGGTCGTGTGGTCGCGGCCGCCGAACTCCTTGCCGATCTTGGGCAGCGACGAGTCCGTGAGCGCGCGCGAGAGGTACATCGCGACCTGGCGGGGGTAGGCGATCGACTGCGAGCGCTTGGCGCTGCAGAGCTCGTTCACCGTCATCCCGAAGCGCTCCGAGACGGTCTCCTGGATCCGGCGGATCGAGATCTCGACCGGCTGGCCTTGCGGGAACACGTCCTTGAGCACGTCCTCGGCGAGCTCGACCGTCATCGGCCGGCCCGTCAGGGAGGAGAAAGCGACGACGCGTGTGAGCGCGCCTTCGAGCTCGCGGATGTTGGTCGTCACGCGCTCGGCGACGTAGGTCAGGACGTCGGGGTCGGGCACGTGGATCCGGTCGGTCTTCTCCTTCTTGCGCAGGATCGCGATCCGGGTCTCGAGGTCGGGCGGCTGGATGTCGGTGATCAGGCCCCACTCGAAGCGCGAGCGCAGGCGTTCCTCCAGCGTGGCGATCTCCTTCGGCGGCCGGTCGGACGAGATCACGATCTGCCGGCCGGCCTCGTAGAGCGAGTTGAAGGTGTGAAAGAACTCCTCCTGGATCCGCTCCTTGCCCTCGAAGAACTGCACGTCGTCCACGAGGAGCACGTCGTAGGTGCGGTAGCGCTGCTTGAAGCCCTCGATGCGCTTGTCGCGGAGCGAGTTGATGAAGTCGTTCATGAACGTCTCGCTCGTGACGTAGCGCGCGGTCAGACCGTTTCCGTGCTCGCCGACGTACTGGCCGACCGCCTGCAGCAGGTGTGTCTTGCCGAGCCCGGTGCCGCCGTAGATGAAGAGCGGGTTGTACGCCTGGGCCGGCGCCTCTGCGACCGCCAGGGCCGCGGCGTGGGCGAAGCGGTTCGACGAGCCGATCACGAACAGGTCGAACGTGTACTTGAGGCTCATCGAGCCGCTTGCGGCGGGCTCGGGTGCTCGCCGCACGGGCTGCTCGAGCGGAGCGCCGTCGGAGACCGGCTCCGAGTGCTCCATGTCGTCGCGAACCGTGAGGTAAATGCGGCGTTCGTGCCCCGTCGCATCCTTCACCGCGGCGCGAATCAGGCCGAGAAAATGGCCCTCGATCCACTCCCGCGTGAAGTCATTCGGGACGGCCAGCGCAAAGGCGTCGTCGGTGAGCGACGCGCCGGCTGCATCGCCGAACCACGTGCCGAATGTCGCTTCGTTGAGCGCCCCCCTGAGCCGACTCGATACTTCGTCCCACAGACTCTCCGCAGTCAGCTCGATTTGGTGCTCCACGCTGCGGCCGGCCCCCTCATTTGCTGTCGAGAGCGGCGAGCATAGCAGCGTCTCGCGGTGCCCTCAACACGCGCTCCGGATGCGAAAAAGCGCTGTTTTGCAGGTCTTTTGCAGCGTCCACACAACAATCCACAGGTGTGGAGAACCTGTGGGAGAACGTTCTCGAGGGTGCCGGTTTGCGGCCCTTTCGCCATCGGCGCCTCGTTGTGGATAACCGGGTTTGAACGGCTCATCTATACTTGCCCTCCCCGCCGTCCGGCGGTTCGTTTTCGTCGGGAGAGTTCCTTGAAGCGCACCTACCAGCCCAACGTCCGCCGCCGCAAGCGCAAGCACGGCTTCCGTGCGCGCATGTCGACGCGCGCCGGACAGGCGATCCTGAAGCGTCGCAGGGCCAAGGGCCGTAAGCGGCTCTCCGCCTGAGCCCGCGGTCTATCCTCCGAACGTGCAACGCCGGAACCGCCTGTCGCGTTCTCGGGACTTCGATGCCGTGTATCGCAGCGGCCGCTCGGCCTCGACGAGGTTCCTCGTCCTGTACTGGTTCCCGCGCGAGGAGGGCGAGGCAGACGAGCCGCGGCTCGGCCTCGCCGTTCCGAAGTCCGTTGGGAACGCCGTCGTCCGCAACCGGATCAAGCGGCAGCTGCGCGAGACGTGGACCGAGCTCTCGGGTCGCGCACGTCCCGGGCACGACTACGTGCTCGTGGCGCGACCCGGCCTCGCCGAGCCGGCGGATACGCGCGGCCACGAATGGCTCGCCGAACGCGTGACCGAGGTACTCGACAAGGCGGCGGCGTGAGCGGCGTCGGCTCGACGGAGCCGTCCAGGGGCGGAGACACCGGCTCTGCCGGCGTTGGAGTGGCCAAGTACGTCGGGATCGGCCTGGTCTACGCCTGGCGCTACACGTTCGGCCTCCTGACGCCTGCCGGCACCTGCAAGTACCACCCGAGCTGCTCGCAGTACGCACTCGACGCACTGCAGAAGCACGGGCTCGTCAAGGGCTCGGCGAAGGCGGCCTGGCGCCTGCTCCGCTGCAACCCGTGGAGCCACGGCGGAGTCGATCCCGCGTGATCGTCGCCAGCATCCTCCAGCCGCTCGAAGACCTGATGTCGTGGGCACTCGTGCACCTGCACGAGATCACCGGCTCGTGGTCGTGGTCGATCGTCGCGCTCACGATCATCGTCCGGATGCTGCTCGTGCCGCTGACGGTCCGCCAGATCCACTCGATGCAGAACCTCCAGGCGCATGCGCCGGAGATGAAGGCCATTCAGACGCGCTGGAAGCACGACCGCCAGCGCATGAACCAGGAGATGATGGCCTTCTACAAGGAGAACCAGATCAACCCGGCCGCGTCCTGCCTGCCGATGCTGGCGCAGTTCCCGGTCTTCATCTCGCTCTTCTTCGTGCTCAAGGACTTCGAGAAGGATCTGATCGCCGCCCACGGCGCGTCGGGGCTCGACTGGCTCGGCCTGGTCACGATCACCCAGGACACGAAGGTCGGCTGGGGCCCGCTCCTGATCGTTCTCTATGCGGCGAGCCAGCTGACGTCGTCGTATCTGATGTCGCAGAACATGCAGCCGGCGCAGCGAGCCATGCTGCTGATCCTCCCGATCGCGTTCATCCCCTTCGTGCTCAACTTCCCGTCCGGCCTGATGCTGTACTGGCTGACCACGAACCTCTGGACGACCGGGCAGGGGCTGATCACCCGCAGGCTGACGCCGAAGCCCGCGCCGCCGCCGAAGCGGAGCTCTCGCACGCCACCGAAGGAGGCCCCGGCGCCGGAACCCGAGCCGGAATCGGCGAAGGCGGTCGCCGCCAAGCCGGCCACCGCCACCACGCCGCCGCGGGTGCGCAAGGTGAAACGGAAGAAGGGCGGCTCGAGGCGATGAGCGAGATCTCGGTCGAGATGACCGGGGAGACCGTGGGCGAGGCGAAGTGGGCCGCGGTCCGCGAGCTCGAGCGGATGCGCCCCGGCCTGGACAAGGCTGCCGTCCGCTTTCAGGTCGTGACCGAGGGTGAGCGCGGTCTCCTGGGCGTCGGCTACGAGCCGGCGCGGGTTGTTGCGAGCGTGGACGAGGAAGCGGCGCCGGCCCGCGAGCAGGTGGAGACAGCGCCTCGCGACGGTGAGAGCGACGATGCCGCCCGCCTGCGGGAGGTCGTCGAGAGGATCGCCCACGAGATCGGCGTCCAGTGCACCGTCGAGGTCGAGGAGAGCGAGGACGAGATCCGGGTCGTCTGCAACGGCCACGACCTCGGGATGCTGATCGGCCGCCACGGCCAGACGATCGACGCGATCCAGTACCTCGCCAACGCGATTCTCTTCCGCGGCCGTTACGAGGAGCGCAAACCCGTGACCGTCGACGCTGCCGGCTACCGCGACCGACGGCAGGCGACCCTCGACGCACTCGCGCTCCGCATGGCCGAGCAGGCGTCCGCGACCGGACAGCGAGTCGAGCTCGAGCCGATGACCGCGGTCGAGCGGAAGATCGTGCACGAGAAGCTGAAGGACGACCCCGAGGTCGAGACCGCCAGCGAGGGGACCGAGCCCAACCGCTTCGTCGTCGTCTTCCCCCGCCACGTCGACGTCTGACCTCCTCGAGCGCTGGCTCGCGGCCGTGATCGAGAGGCCCGGCATGACCGCGCTCAAGAACCCCGCCGAAGCGAAGCGCGTGCTCCTCGACGATGCGCTTGCCGGTCTGGAACTCGTTCGCCGTTTCGATGGCCCGATCGTCGACGTTGGGAGCGGCGGCGGCACGCCCGGGATCCCGCTCGCCGCATCGCTGCCGGACCGGACGGTGACCCTGCTCGAGGCCGAACGTCGAAAGAGCGAGTTCTTGCAAGGGTGGACCGAGGAGCTTCCGAACCTCGACGTTCTCTGGGGCCGCGCCGAGGAGCAGCCGCTCGAGACCTACGGAGTCGCAGTCGCCAAGGCGCTCGCCCCGCCTCCGGTCGCTGCGGAGTGGTGCCTGCCGCTGGTCGAGGAAGGTGGCGCCGCCATCCTCTGGGTCGGCCCGTCGGCGGACGCGGATGCCGTCGCTCGCGTCGCAGAGCGGCTCGCCGCGGAGCTCGAGGAGTCCCCGCCGGGGTTCTTCGTCCTCAGGAAGACCGGGCCCACCCCGGCCGGCTTCCCACGGCGACCCGGGATGGCCAAGAAGCGCCCGCTCGCCTAGCCCGGAGGCGGGGAGGAGCCGCGTCGCGCACGGCCGGAGGATAGTCCGAGGCGCTCTCTAGACTCGACGCGTGGCCGGCAGGATCATCGCACTCGCGAACCAGAAGGGCGGCGTCGGCAAGACGACGACTGCCATCAACCTCGCGGCCTGCCTGGCGGAGGCGGGCGAGCGGGCGCTGATCGTCGATCTCGACCCCCAGGCGAACGCCACTTCCGGGCTCGGCGAGAAGGCGAACGGCGTCTCGAGCTTCGACCTGCTCGACGGCGCCGCGATCGCCGAGATCGCCCGCCCGACGCGCTTTCGGAACCTGGAGCTCGTCCCTGCCAGGCCCGACCTCGCCGGCGCGGCAGTGGAGCTCTCGCGGCACGCCGACGGGGAGCACTACCTGCGGAGCTCGCTGTCGGGCGCCCGTGAGACCTACGGCTACGTGTTCCTCGACTGCCCGCCGTCGTTCGGCACGCTGACCGTCAACGCGCTCGCTGCAGCGGACAGCGTGATCGTGCCGGTGCAGGCCGAGTACTACGCGCTCGAGGGGTTGTCGCAGCTGCTCGGCTCGATCGAGCTCGTGAAGGCCCGCCTGAACCCCAAGCTGGGGCTGGCCGGGATCCTGCTCACGATGGTCGACGGACGCACGCGGCTTGCGGCCCAGGTCGAGGCCGAGGTGCGGCGGCACTTCGGCGACCTTGTCTTCACGACGACCGTGCCGCGCTCGGTCCGTCTTGCCGAGGCTCCGAGCCACGGCCTCCCTGCGATCGCGTACGACCGGCGCTCCTCAGGAGCGGAGGCGTACTGGAAGGTGGCGATGGAACTTGTCGAGCGGAGCTAGTGCACGGCGCGGCCTCGGCCGCGGTCTCGAAGTCCTGATCGGAGGCGCCGAGACAGGCCCGACGCAGCTTGCGGAGCTGCCCGTCGATGCGATCCACGCCAACCCACGCCAGCCGCGCCGGCGCTTCGAGCCCGAGGCGACCTCGGGGCTTGCGAGCTCGATCAAGCAGCAAGGTCTCCTGCAGCCGGTCGTCGTCCGGCCACGGCAAGCAGGCGGCTATGAGCTGATCGCGGGCGAAAGGCGCTGGCGCGCTGCGCGTGAAGCGGGCCTGGAGACGCTGCCGGCACTCGTGCGAGACGCGGACGATCGCGACTCCTTGCTGCTCGCCCTGGTCGAGAACGTTGCCCGTGAGCAGCTCTCGCCGGTGGAGGAGGCGCGGGCGTATGCCGCGCTCGTGGACGAGTTCGAGCTCTCGCTCGGTGAGGTCGCAAATCGCGTCGGCCGCTCGAAGCCGTCGGTCTCGAACCGGCTGCGCCTGCTCGAGCTGCCGGAAGAGGTTCTCTGGATGGTCGCCCGCGGCGAGCTGACCGAAGGTCACGCCCGCGCCGTGCTCGCGGTGCCCGACCACGACGCACGCAAGCGGCTTGCGAAGCGCATCGTCCGTGACGGGATGTCCGTTCGGGCGGCCGAGAAGGCTGCGCAGGACGGGGGCGCCGCCCGGAAGCCGAGGGCGGCGACAAAGGTGGATCCTGCGCTTGCAGAGCGGGCTCGCGGTGCGGCCGAGCGGCTCACCGGTCTGCCCGTGCGGGTCAGTGCGGGGAAGCTCGAGATCCACTTCGGCGAGGAGCTTCGGCTCGAAGAGCTCGTCGAGGTCCTCGAGTCGCTCTGAGTCTGGAGGCCGCGTTCGCGGCCGCTGCGACAGGCGCGGTTTGATGGGCGATCCTGGATTCGAACCAGGGACCTCCGCCTTATCAGAGCGGCGCTCTAACCAACTGAGCTAATCGCCCGAGCCAGCGGCGATTGTAGCCACGGAACTAGTGGAGGTAGTTCGTGCGGCGGACGTAGTCCTCGACCGCGCGGAGAAAGTTCGCGTCGCACGCGATCTCGGCGATCGTGCTCTTCGTCGTCTCGTCGAGCTCGTCGTCGTGGTCCAGGGTGGCGATGAACGGGCGGAGCGTGCCGGCCTGCGACATCGCGGCCATGCGAAGGCAGATCCGCTTCGTGTGCTCGTCCTGGGCGACGGCTTCGAGCGATTCGATGTCCTGGAGCCAGAGGTCGATCATGGGTAGTCAACGGCTCGATCGGGCCGCAGGATACGGTCATCCCCGAATCAGGGATCTCGTACACCTCCCCGGAGGACGACACATTGGGTACGCGCCCAGCGGCGGGCGCCTGCGGATGCAATGCGAATCGGAGACCCAGTCACCTATCAGGGAAGGCGCTACGTCCTGCGTGGCCTGGACCCGATGGGAATTCCGGACCGGCTCGCCGACATCGAGGACATCGAGACCGGCGAAGTGATCCGCGTGCCCGTCTCCGACCTCATCGCCGACTGAAGATTCGTGAGTGCAAGGCGTGGCTACACTGGTTGTAGGGGCCACTGACGATGCGCGAGATGGTCATCTACGGAGTCAGTTTCGACATGGTCGGCAAACAGCCGATCGTGCTGTTGAAGACGGCTGACGGCAACCGGTTTCTGCCGATCTGGATCGGACACCCCGAGGCGGCGGCGATTCTCGTCAAGCTCCAGAACGCCGCGTCTGCCCGGCCGATGACGCACGACCTGCTGAACGACGTGCTCGGGCATCTCGACGCCGAGGTGGTCTCGATCGCAGTCACCGAGATGCGCGAGAACACCTACTACGCACGGATCACGATTCAGCAGAACGGCTCGGAGATCGAGATCGACTCGCGCCCCTCCGACGCGATCGCGCTGGCGGTACGGGCCGGCGCAAAGATCTTCGTCGCCGACGAGGTGATCGACGAGTCCGGCGTGGAGTTCGAGGGCGACGCGTCCGACGATGAGATCGCAGCGGCAGCAGGCGTGCCGCCTCTTGCCGAGCTCGACCCCGACGAGTTCCGCGCGTTCCTCGACTCGGTCTCGCCGGACGAGTTCGCGGCCGATCCGGACGACTCCTAGCGGCCGCCGAGCTCGCGTTTGGTCAGCGCGAGGAGCTCCGTGTAGAACTCGCGCAACCCGTCGTCCGAAAGTGGGCCGCGATTCTCGCTTGCGAGGTGCTGGAGCAGCCACTCCTCGCGTGCCGGGTCGAGGAAGTCGACTCCGAGCTCCTCTTTCACCCGCTTCAGCCGTGCGACCAGCTCGAGCCGGGCATTCAGCGCCTCGACGATCTTCACATCGTTGTTCGTCAACTGTTCCCGCAGCTCCGTGATCCGTGGGTCGTCGCCGGCCGTGGTCATAGGTGCACGACCACAGTGGCGCCGTAGTCGTTGGCGCCGAAGAGCGACGGCGCGATCCACATCGGCACCCGCACGCAGCCGTGAGATGCCGGGAAAGCAGGGACCGACGGGTAGCCGTGGATGGCAAAGCCGCCCTTGAAGTACATCGGGTACCAGAGCACCCAGTCCCAGCCGCCGACCTTGCGATAGACGTGCCAGCTGCCGAGCGGCGTGTTGCCGGTGGCGCCGGTCGAGACGTGGACGACTTTCGTCACGATGCCGTTTCGCACGACCATCAGCACCTGGCGTGTCTTGTCGACGTCGATGTAGTTGCCGCCACGGGTCGCACGAGGCACGCTTGCGCGTGCAAGCCGACCCCAGAGCCACGGCTCGACGCGGCCGGTGCGGGGCAGGCCGTTCACCTTCTGGAACGCGATCACCGCTTCGAACGTGTCGGTTCCGTAGTAGCCGTCGATGCCCTGGAGCGCGTAGTGGAGCTCGGCCAACCGGCGTTCGAGGGCGACGACGCTCGCGCCACGCGAGCCGGGGGCGAGGGACGGCAGCACGACCTGCGCCGCGACCACCTTCCGGACCGGCGCATAGCCCGCGCGCGGCTTGGAGACCAACTCCACGCGCAGCGAGCCCGGCCTGCCGGTCGGAAGCTTCACGGTGCCGCGGCGTGTGAGAACGCGGTGGCCGTCGAGGAACACGCGGACCGAGAGCGATCCAGCCCGGGCGGGCACGAGGCGCGGGCGCAGCGTCAAGGTCGAGCCGACGATTGCCGTGCCCAGCAACGGCGCCTGGATCGTCGCGCGGAGGCGCACGAGGCGTTCGGTCGACCGCGCTGCGCCGAAACGGGCGTGGTACGGCCCCGGCAGATGCAGGAGCAGCCGCGCGCGGAAGCGACCGTTCGCGCCGACGCGGGCGGAGGTGACATACGTGCGGCCGCGGTAGATCTGGACGCGAGCGCCCCGGACCGCAGGTTGCAGCGACCCGGCCAACACCGCGGGCTCTCCGTAGCCGGCGCTCGTCGGCGCTCCCAGGGTGATCGTTCGTCTGGAGCCGGTCACGATCACCTGTGCCTGCGAGACCTCACCGGCGGAGTTCGTCGCCGTCACGGTTGCCACGAACCTCCCGGTCGAGTAGACGTGAGTGACGACCGGGCCCGCGGCCGTCGCGCCGTCGCCGAGAGCCCAGGCGTACGACGCAGCATCCCCGGCTGCTGTCAGCGTGACGCGGAACGGCGCCACCCCGGCAGCCGGAGTCGCGGTCGCGGTGACCGCGGGCGGCGCAGCGTTGGCAGAAGCCGTGAAGGCGAGACCGGCGAGCAGGACGATCGCGCCACGCACCAGGCGAGAATAGCGTTGCGTCAGGTCGTGACGGCCAGGACGAGGCTCGAGGCGTTGAACATGAAGTGCACGAGGATGCACGGATAGACGCTGTCCGTCTTCAGTCGGAGGAGTGCCGTCACGAGACCGAAGAAGACGAGGGCGGCGAGCGCCAGCAGCAGTCCGTGGCCCAGGCCGAACGCGAGCGCCGTCACGACCACCGCCACCGGTGCGCCGTATCGCGCCAGCAACAGCGTCATTCCGGCCCCGCGGTACATCAGCTCCTCGACGATCGGGCCGACGATCGCGACCGCGACGAAGTTCGCTGCGTAGGCGCCGGCTCGGCTCGATTCCCAGCTCTTGGGCGTGAGGCCCTGCTCGTCCCCCGCGCCGAGCGCCCAGATGATCACGCCGGCGCCGACGAAGATCGCGATCAGTGCGAGGAGAGCGAGGCCGAGGGCGTTCGGCCACGACGCGGGGCGGCGGAGCGCGAAGAACTCCCTGGCCGGAAGCCCACGAGCGATCCAGAGCAGAATCAGGAAGAAGATGCCGTAGATGACGATGGAGCCGATCGCCGTCGAGTAGCGGTAGAGGGCATCTGCCGGCGGGTCTCCTTCTGCGAGGCGGCCGCCGTAGCCGAGGACGATCAGCAGGAGCACGAGCGAAGACCACGCCGCGAGCCGCCAGCCTTCCTTTCCCTGCTCGGCGTACGGCGTCTCCACCAGGGTGCGGATGATAGGGACGAACGTGCGGCCGTCGAATCCCGAAGCCATGGAGCCGTGGCAAAGCCTGCTCGTGATTGTGATCGTGCTCGTCGCGACGTTCGTCGCCGCGCGGCTGATCGATCGAAGGATCATGGGCGCCAACCAGTCGCCGGAGGCGATGACGCGCTATCGCGTCCTGCGCCGGACGATCTCGTCCGGGATCGTGACGGTCGGGTTGCTCTCGGCGCTGCTCGTGATTCCCCAGGTGCGCGCGGTGGCGGGCGGTCTGCTCGCGTCCACGGCGGTGCTGGGCCTGATCATCGGGTTCGCCGCCCAGCGAACGCTCGGAAACTTCGTCGCCGGGCTGATGATCGCGATGACGCAGCCGCTGCGGATCGGC
Source organism: uncultured Gaiellaceae bacterium (assembly GCA_963763755.1). GTDB lineage: Bacteria > Actinomycetota > Thermoleophilia > Gaiellales > Gaiellaceae > Gaiellasilicea. The sequence goes on along the minus strand of CAVXQE010000006.1, from coordinate 119,611 downwards.
GACTGGGTCGAGGTCGGCGGCCTCGAGGGGGCGGTCGAGGAAATCACCCTCATGTACACCTTCATTCGCACCGAAGACAACGCCAGGCTCGTGATTCCGAACGAGAAGCTGGCCTCGGATACCATCCGCAACTCCACGATTCGCAACGCAGCAAAGTACGCCGAGGTCAACGTGCAGGTTCCCCTTTCAGCAGACATTCGCTCGCTCGTCGAGGCCCTTCGTGCGGAGGTGCCCGGGGAGCGAGACGAGGTCTTCGTCAGCTCGCTCGACGGGTCGCCGACCCTGACCCTGCGGGCGTGGACCGAGAGCGAACCCGCGGCCGAGCAGCTCGAACGTGACCTCCGGCTGCGTGTGCACACCCGGCTGGTCGAGCTCGGGACCTACGCATGAGCCCTCGCGGAGGCCGCGGGCTCGACGACGAGATCTACGCCCGCCGCCGCAGGAAACGCAAGCGAACGGTGCGGAAGCAGCATCGCCGCCGTGCGGTGGTACTCACCGTCGCCGCGGTCGTCGCACTCCTCTTCGTGGTCACCGGCGCGGCCGTCACGAGCGTCGCGACCTTCGGCTCCAGCTGCGATCTAAACGCTTTGAGACCGGTCTCGATCGGCCAGAACTCCTTCATCTACGCGGCGAACAACTCGATCCTCGGCGCCATCCCGGCCGAGCGGAACCGGCAGCCGGTGCCGCTCTCGAAGATCAGCCCCTGGATGCCGCAGGCGACGGTTGCGATCGAGGACCGGCGCTTCTACCAGCACGGCGGCATCGACGTCGAGGGCATCGCGCGGGCGCTCTGGAAGAACGTGAACGCCGGTCAGGTCGTCGAGGGTGGCTCGACGATCACGCAACAGCTCGTCCGCAACCTCTACATCAGCCGCGAGCGCACGGTCGAGCGGAAGCTGAAGGAGGCGTGCCTCGCGATCAAGCTGAACGACGCCTGGTCGAAGGACCGCATCCTCGCCACGTACATGAACCAGGTGTACTACGGCAACCTGGCCTATGGGATCGAGGCGGCCGCGCAGACGTACTACTCGAAGAACGCGGTCGAGCTGAACCTCCCCGAAGCGGCTCTGCTCGCGGGGCTGCCGCAGCTCCCGAGCGCATACGACCCCTTCAATCGCACCGAGATCGCCACCGCCCGCCGAAACCACGTCCTGCTGGCGATGCTGAACGAGGGCTACATCAAGCGCGACCAGTACGACTGGGCTGTGAAGCGGCCGCTCGGCCTGAAGGCGGGCAAGCTCTACACCACGATCCGCGAGCCGTACTTCTTCAGCTTCGTCCGCGATCAGCTGATCACGGAATACGGCGCCGCGACGGTGCGCAGCGGCGGTCTCAAGGTCTATACGACGATCGATCCGCGCTTCCAGCGCGCCGCCCGGAAGGCGATCAAGGAGACGCTCTACGAGCACGACGACCCGGCCGCAGCCGTCATCTCGATCAATCCCAAGAACGGGGCGATTCGCGCGATGACGGCCGTCACGCCCGGCAACAACAAGAACCAGTTCAACCTGCTCTCGCAGGCACGGCGTCAGTCGGGCTCGACCTTCAAGACCTTCGTGCTCGCGGCAGCGGTCGAAAAGGGGATCAATCCCGCGACGATGACGTACCTCTCGGCGCCGTTCTTCTACCGGCCGGATCCGAACGGAAACTGCGAGGACGGCTCCTGGTGGTGCCCCGAGACCTACGACCACAGCTACACCGGCTGGACGACGATCGAGAGGGCCACGCTCCGATCGGACAACACGGTGTACGCCCAGCTGACCCTCGACGTGACTCCCGAGGCGGTCGCGAAGATGGCGCACAAGCTCGGTGTCCGCTCACGGCTCGACGCCGACGGCGCCTACGTCCCGTCGATCGGCCTCGGCGCGATGGACGTTTCGCCGCTCGACATGGCCTCGGCCTACGCCACGCTCGCTGCCGGGGGGATCTACTCCGAGCCGATGGCGATCCGGAAGGTCGTCCTCCCGGACGGCGAGGACACGAACGCCGGCTGGGGCAAGCCGAAGCGAAAGCGTGTGATCTCGGATGGTGTGGCCGACACGGTCACACGGATCCTCGAGGAGAACATCCGTTACGGCACCGGCGCCGCCGCGTATTACGGGCAGCCCGCGGCCGGGAAGACGGGCACGACCGAGGAGTGGTCCGACGCCTGGTTCTGCGGGTACACGCCGCGGCTCGGCACCACCGTCTGGGTCGGATACCCGAAGGGCAAGATCTCGATGACCAGCGTGCACGGGATCCCGGTCACCGGCGGTAGCTTCCCCGCCCAGATCTGGCACCTCTTCATGAGCTCGGCGATCGGACAGCTCGAGCCGGTCGACTTCCCCGAGCCGAAGCACGAGCCGGAGTGGAAGGACTTCGAGCGCGGCCAGTACGGGCGCTCGTTCGGCTACTACCGGGATCCGAACTACGTCGCGCCCGCCACGACCGAGGAGACGACAACGACGGGCTCCGAGGAGACGCCGCCCGCCGCGCCGCCCGAGCAGCCGCCGGCGAAGAAGGACACGACGCCGCTCGCTCCGCCCGCGTCAGGCCCGCCGCCGGCCGCTCCGCCTCCGCCCCCGTCGACGACCGACCCCGCCGAGGCCGAGTAGCCGAGCGGATCGATCGCGTGCCGGGCCGGGTTGCGCTCGTCGCGGCCGGTGCGACCGCGCTTCTCGTCGCGGGGTGCGTCGCCACTGCCTGGGTCGAGCGGGCTCCGATCGTCCCGGCCGACGCGGGCCGCGCCGACGGCGGCCGGCTCGGCGCTCTGTTCCTTGTGCTGCTGATCGCGGCGTTCGCCTGTTATCTCGGCGGTCTGCTCCTCCTGCGGCGCCGAGCCCCGGCTCTTCGGGCGACGCTCGTCGCGGCGTTCGTGATCCAACTCCTCCCGCTCGCCGGGCCGCTGCTGCTCTCGACCGACGCCTGGGCGTACTGGGAGTACGGCCGGATCGCGGCCGTCCACGACGCCAATCCCTACGTGGACACGCCGAGCGAGTTCCCGGACGACCCCGCCTACGACGACGCCGGCGCCGCCTGGCGCGGGACGACGTCGGTGTACGGACCGGCCTTCACCCTGCTCACGGAGGTCGTGGCGCTCGTGTCCGGCTCGTCGGCTGCCGCGGCTGCGTGGATCTTCAAGGTGTTGGCTGCGCTCGGGGTGCTCGCCTGCGTGGTGCTCGCGGCCCGGCTGGCGCGAGACCGGCCGTATGCCGCGGCGTTCGTGGGCTGGAATCCTCTGCTCGCGATCCATTTCGCGGGTGGTGGCCACAACGACGCGCTCCTGATGGCACTCACGCTCGGCGCGCTCGCTCTCGCCGCGGGTGGCCGCCGGGGCTTGGCCGGGGCCGCGTGGGCGTTCGCGGTGTTGATCAAGTGGATCCCACTCGTCTTCTTCGCGCTCCGCGCGATCGAGGCGCGGGCCTCGGGAAGGCGTGTCAGTCACGCCGGCTTTGCGGCGGCGGCAGTCGTTGTGATCGCGCTCGCGACCTGGCGCTACGGCTTCGACTGGCTGCACGCATTCCGCCTGCTCGCACGGAACGCCGAGAGCCAGACGAGCTACGCCCTGCCGCACCGGCTCGAGCAGCTCGGCGTCCCCCACTCGGTCGCGCTCGCAATCGCAGTCGCGGCTCTCGCGGCCGGCCTGGCCTGGCTCGCGCGTGAGGCGTGGCGCGGCCGCACGCGTCTCGGTCTGGCCGGCTGCCTGCTGCTGGCGACCACGCCCTACCTCACACCCTGGTACGTGATCTGGGCGCTTCCGCTCGCAGCCGCCGAGGACGATCGCCGCGCTCAGCTGATCGCGCTGGGCTTCTGCGCGTACCTCCTCCCGCAGACGATTCCGATCTAGGTTCGCCGGAAGACGAGCACGCCGTCCTCGGCGAAGACCCGCGTCCAGCGCGGGTTGCGCCGCAGTTGCGCGAGGGCGGCCTTCGACCGCCCGGGCTTGAGGCTGTCGAGGAACGTCAGCCGCTGCTCGTCGACCACGACCCATCTCGCCTCGCGGAGGAGTGGGAAGCTGAAGATCCGCCGGCGATCGGAGAGATGCGCGCCCAGGGAATTCGTGGCGCTGACGGGGACACCGTCGGGGACGACGGCGAGCGCGCGCCGGGCTGCTGCGTCATGCGCATCGGCGCCAAGCTCCACGCGGCCGAGCGGCCCGAGCAGGAGCATGCCGGCGACCGCCGTCAGCACCGCGACGTACGCAAGCCGCGAGCTCAGCCGCGCGGCACCGAAGACCGCCGCCGCGAGGAAAGCGGGTATCGCCACTGCCGCGTAGTGCGTCTTGACGGACGTCTGGGTGAGGGTCGAGGAAAGCAGATTGAGCCCGAGCTCGGGCACCGCTGCGAGCAACGCCACGGGTGCGACGAGTGGCAGGAACGCGAGCGGGAAGAGCAGCGACGCGAGGTAGGTCAGGTCGCGCCTGTCGAGCGACGGCGAGTCGTAGCGGCTCTCGAACGCCGAGGATCCGGCCGGCGCGAAGTGGGGCACGACCACGAGCGTCGCGACGAGAGCCGCGGCGCCGGCCAGGAGGACGATCGCCGCTCCCGTGCGCGGGGCGCGGTAGCGGACGGCGTACCAGACGCCCATCGCAGCGACGGCAAGGCCGACGTGCTCCTTCGTCGCGATCGCCGCGGCGGCCAGGAGCGCGAAGGCCCAGAGGCGCCTCTCGTCGAGGTGCCACCAGGCGTACATGAGGAGCGGACACGCGAGCGCGACCGGATGGAAGTCGCTCATGGTCAGCCACTGCACCGGCGGATAGGCGAGATACGCGACTGCGAGCGCGGCAGCCGGCCACTCAGCGTCGAAGTGCTTCCGAGCGAGCCAGTAGACGGGGATCGCGCCGGACGCGACGGCGATGGCCTGGACGACGAGCAGGAGCTCGGGGTCCGGCCAGACCAACCACAGTGGGGCGAGTGCGGCCAGGATCGGGTCGAAGTGCGAGCCCAGCCGGGAGATCTGCTCGCCGTGGACATCGGTGACCGAGAGGAAGTCGCCGTGCGCGGTCGACCAGACCGCCTGCGTCATGTTTCCGAGATCGAAGCGACCGCTGCCGAACGTGCGGTGCCGGAGGACGGACGCGGTGCCGAAGACGCTCGCGAACGCGGCGGCCGCGACCCAGACGACGGCGAAGGGTCTCAAGCGCCGACGAGCTGCTCGACGAGGCCACGCCACTGCTCGCCGAGCACGTCCTCGCTCGCCCGCGCCCGATAGGCCGCGAGGCCGCCTGCGCCGATCCTCAGCGCCAGCTCGGGCTCGCGGGCCAGGCGGCGCACAGCCGCGGCCAGCGCCTCGGGGTCGCCGGGCGGGACGAGCAGCGCGCTCTCGCCGTCACGCAGCAACTCGCGCGCCGCCGGCGTGTCGGCGGTGACCAGAGGCGTGCCGCAGGCGAGAGCCTGGAACGCCTTGTTCGGGATCACGCGGCCCGCCTTCGTGGACGTCCCGAAGACGCCGAGCGCACACCCTGCGTGCTGGATCTCCTCCGGCAGCCGCTCGTAGTCGACCCACTCGACCCACTCGACGTTCTCGGCCGGTCGAGCAGCAGCGCATCGAGCTGTCCGCTGCCGACGACCCGGAACGGAATCTCCGGCGCGAGCCGTGCAGCCGCGAGGATCGTCTCGAGCCCGTGCAGCGGGATCAACTTGCCGACGAAGAGCGCGTGGAAGGTCTCCGCCGGCTGCCCCCCGGGCCGAAACAGCCGCTCCTCGGCGCCGACGAAGCAGACCGCCAGCCGTTCGTCCGGCAACGCACCGAGCGCGGCCAGGTGCCGCGCGTTTTGCTTCGTGTCTGCGACGACCAGGTCTGCGCGCCGAAGCGCATGTCGATCGATGCGACGCAGGAGTCGGGCCGGAGCCGACTCGGCAGCAAAGCGACGCCGGTCCTCGACGAGGGTCTCGTGGAGCGACACGAGTGGATTGAAGATCACCGGCCTGCCCCGTGCGATGCGCCGGGCAGCGGTCAGGTCGAAATGGCCGGGATAGCCCACGATCAAGGCGTCGAAGTGCGTACGCCGGCTTCCCAGCAGGAGGCGTACCTCGGCGAAGGCGATCCTGGCGACGGCCCCGAGCCCGAGCGCCCACTTGTGCTGCCGCGTCTCCCAGACGCTCAGGTGCCGCTCGACGACCTCGACTCCGGCCCCGCGAAGGCACGAGATCACCTGCGCGTTCCGCGGGTAGTTGCGCTCGTACGTCCCGAAATAGAGAACCCTCAGAGTCAGCGGAGGATCTCGTCCACGTGCAGCTCGGTCGTCCGGCCACCGCCGGTGCGCTCTTCGTGGTGGCTGGCGATCAGCTCGCTCACGAGGCCGAGCGAGAGGAGTTGCACGCCGACGACGACGAGGAGCACGCCGAGCGTCAGCAGCGGCCGGTGGCCGATTGCCTGGCCCGCCAGCTTGAGCACTGTGAGGTACACGAGCACGATCGTGCCGACCGCGCCGAGCAGCAGCCCGACACCGCCGAAGAGATGCAGCGGGCGGTGCCGGTACCGGCCCATGAAGGTCACCGTGAGCAGGTCGAGGAAGCCGCGGACATACCGTTCCATGCCGTAGCGGGAGCGGCCGTGCTCGCGCGGGCGGTGGTTCACCGGCAGCTCTGCGACCCGATAGCCGCGGTAGTGCGCGAGAACCGGGATGAAGCGGTGGAGCTCGCCGTAGATGGGCATGCCCTTCACGACGTCTGCGCGGTAGGCCTTCAGCCCGCAGTTCAGGTCGTGCAGCCGCAGGCCCGAGAGCCGCCCGGTGACCGCGTTGAAGATCCGCGAGGGAATCCGCCGGGTCAGAGGATCGCGGCGTCTCGTCTTCCAGCCGGAGACGAGGTCGAACCCCTCTTCGAGCTTGGCGAGCAGCCGCGGAATCTCCGCCGGATCGTCCTGCAGGTCGCCGTCGATGGTGACGACGATGTCGCCCTGCGCTTCCGCAAAACCCGCCTGCAGCGCGCTCGCCTTGCCGAAGTTGCGCCGGAGCCGGACGACCCGAACGTTGTCGTGTGCGGCGTGCAGGCGCGTCAGCGCGGAGAACGTCCCGTCGGTCGAGCCGTCGTCGACGAAGACGACCTCCCACGCTGCGTCGAGCTGCTCGAGCGCCGAGTCGAGCTCGTCGTAGAGGAGCGCGACGCTGCGCTCCTCGTCGTGTACCGGGACGATCACCGAGATCACGCCCGTTAGCGTATGTGCCCGATGCCCCCGTTGCTGTCGATCGACGAAGCCCTCGCGCGCGTGCTCGCGCAGGTCCGGCCGCTCGAGTCCGAGCCCGTTTCGGTCGCCGAAGCCGCGGGCCGTGTGCTCGCGGAGGACGTCGCGGCGCTGATCGACCTACCGCCGTTCCCGAGCTCGGCCATGGACGGCTTCGCGATCAGGGCGGAGGACGTCCCGGGAGAGTTGCCGGTCGTCTTTCGAATCGCCGCCGGGGTACCCGCCGAGCGGCCTCTGGAGGCCGGAGAGGCGATGCAGATCTCCACGGGCGGCACGGTGCCGGCCGGAGCAAACGCCGTCGTGCCGATCGAGAATGTTGTCGAAAATGACAACAGCGTGCAAGTGCCGAATCCGGTCGACGCGGGAGCCCATATCCGGCCGACCGGGGGCGATGTGCGCGCCGGTGAAGCGCTGCTCGCTGCCGGGACCGTGCTCGGCGCTGCTCAGATCGGCGCCCTCGCCGCCGCCGGAGTCGCCGAGGTCTCGTGCAGCCGCCGGCCGAGGGTTGTCGTGCTCAGTACCGGGACCGAGCTCCGGGCGCCCGGCGAGGCGCTTGGTCCGGGGCAGATCTACGAGTCGAACGGCCCGATGCTGGCGGCCGCGTTCGAGGCCGCCGGCGCGTTGGTCGACCGGATCGGACCCGTCGCCGACGACGAAGAGGAGCATCGGCGCGCGCTCGAGTGGGGGCTCGAGGCCGACGTTCTCGTGACCTCGGGAGGCGTGTCGGTGGGACCGCACGACCTCGTACGCCGCATCCTGGGCGAGCTCGGGGTCGAGGAGGACTTCTGGCGTGTCGCGGTGAAGCCCGGCAAGCCGCTGGCCTTCGCGACGCGCGGCGCGACCCTCGTCTTCGGGTTGCCCGGCAACCCCGTCTCGGCGCTGGTCGGGGTCGAGCTCTTCGTCCGGCCCGCACTACGCGCGCTCCAGGGTGATTCGAGCCCGGGTCCGAACTATGCGACCGCGCGTCTCGCCGCCTCCGTTCGTCGGAACGCTGCGCGGGACGAGCTGGTGCGGGCGCGCACCGCCCGCGACGCCGACGAGACGGTCCTGGAGCCCGTGAGCGGCCAGGAGTCGCACATGATCGCCCGCGCCGCGGCGGCGGACGCGCTCGTACTCGTGCTGGCGGGCGAGGGCGAAGTGGCAGCCGGAGAGCTCGTTCGTTACCTGCCGCTGGGCTAGCCGGGACCCTCCAGCGCCTCCTTCTCTCGTGCGGTGGCTCTGCGAGAGAAGAGAGCGCCGAACGGGGCGCGCGGGCCGCCGGCGCGAGCGGTCGAATAGGGGCCGTACCGGCCTGCGGTGAGCGCCGTCAGTTGCGCGCCGATGGCAAGCCAGACGAGGCCGAGCGCCACTGCGATCCAGGGGACGTAGCCGACCGAGACGAGGGCAAGCAGATACCACGGTGCCTCGAGGCCGAGGTCGAACCGCGTCGCGAAGGAGAGCGTGAGGATCAGCGGCCCGGTGAAGCCCAGCGCGAGGAGCGTGAAGCGCACGATCGGATGAGCGGCGTGGGTCTGCGGCAGCCAGAGCCAGGCATAGAGCGATGGGAGCAGGTAGATCAGCGAGAACGGGTTGGTGGCCACGACCACCAGTGCCGTGAGGCCGAGTGCGAGCAGGGCGACGGTGTGGCCCGCGATCACCTCCTCGATTCGGGCCGGCCGGCGCGGAATCAGGCGTTCGCGGGCGACGAGCCAACCGCCCAGCAGCAGCAGGCCGAGCACCGCGAGCACCACCGGCGCGGGCTGGTACAGACCGCGGTCGACCGGGAGAGGTCGAGGCTCACCGTCCGGGAAGGCTCCGAGCTTGGCGGCGACGAAGAGCAGCAGACCCGCGTAGCCCCAGAAGAGAAGACGGCTGCGCAGGCTGCGCACGGCAGGACCGAGGCGAACGCGCCGCCGCCGGCAACGGGCGAAGAGATCGATCGCTCCGATCATGAAGGGCAGGAGCGCCGTCAAGAGGACGAGCTCGATCGTCCAGCCCCGCACGAATCGCGCTCCGAGATAGATGTAGCTGGTCGTTCCCTGCGCAAGCTCCAGGCCGGCGTCGAGCGAGCCGACGAGGTTCTGGGTCGCGCGGCCGAGCTCGCCCAGGCGCGCGGCATCGAGCGGGTCGTCTTCGAAGACCTGCGACGGGGCGTCCGGGACCGTCGTGAGTGTCAGGGCCGGGATGCCACGGGCGACAAACGGCCCCTGCTCTCCGAAGGTGAACGGAAAGCCGAGGTCGAGCAGCTGGCGGAGGCCGGACGAACGCACCGGCTCGGTACCGGCCTGCTCGAGCACCCGCACCGCCGCGGTGCGCACGAGCGAAGCAGCCGGCGAACGGGCCGTGTCACCCTCGATCACCAGCCTCGGTGAGTCGACGCCTGCGATCGCGTCGAGGCTGACGACGGCCAGAGCGTTGCTCCGGTAGGGCGAGTGCTCCGCGAACCGGGCTGCGCCGAGGGCGCCGAAGGCGCCACCGTCGGTGGACACGAACACGAGCGTGTGAGACGGGCGCGCCTGCAGCGTCGTGCCCGCCACGGGCGCATATGCGCGGGCGAGCTCGATCAGCGCCGCCGTACCCGAGGCGTTGTCGTTGGCACCTCGCCCCTCGCCGTTGTTGTCGCGGTGTGCGGTGATCACGATCGCGCGCTGCGAGTCCCCGCGAACGACTGCGACGATGTTCTGGAGGTCGACCCGGCCCCGGCCTGGGATGCTGGCTCGGAACCGGTCGGTCTGCGGATCGAAGCCGTAGAGGGTCAATTCGTCCGACACCCAGTCGGCGGCGCCCAGGCTGCCGGCTGATCCGGGAGCACGATCCGGGTAGTTCCGGGCGAGCTCGCGCGCCAGCTGTTCGGCGGTCGTGCCGTCGAATGCGGCCGGCAGCGTCGGCGCCGGCAGCGGCTGGGGCCGGCCGACGGTGAAGGCTGCGAGGAGCAGCGGCAGAGCGACGAAGAGCCACGTTCCGCGCACCAGGCGGGCGTTGATCGGCCGCTCGACCGAGCCGCGGCGTGGGCGCGCGTGGGGCGCGCGCGCTCGTCTGGGCGGCGCCATGGCACGAATCAGTGTAGGGAACGACGCGGTCGCCTCTAACCTAGGCTCATGGCGGATCCACCCACGATCCTGCTCGTCGACGACGAGGAGTCCGTTCAGAAGCTCCTCACGTACCCGCTCGAGCGCGACGGGTTCCGGGTCGTCCACGCCTGGGACGGCGAGGAGGCGCTCGCGAAGTTCTCCGAGGAGGACGTCGACCTCGTCGTGCTCGACCTGATGCTGCCGAAGCTCGACGGGCTCGAGGTGTGCAAGCGGCTGCGCTCCGAGAGCACGGTTCCGATCATCATGTTGACCGCGCGCGACGACGAGCTGGACAAGGTGCTCGGCCTCGAGCTCGGTGCCGACGACTACATCACCAAGCCGTTCTCGATCCGCGAGTTCCGGAGCCGCGTTCGCGCGCTCCTGCGCCGTGCCGCCGCGCCCCGGCCCGGCGAGCGAGAGAGCGAGGAGGTGATCGAGGCCGGCGAGGTGAGGATCGACATTCCCCGCCGCACCGTCGAGGTGCGCGGGAACGAGGTGCAGCTGACGTTCGTCGAGTTCGAGCTGCTGCGCACCCTTGCTTTCGCGCCGGGCCGTGTCTTCTCACGCCGGCAGCTGCTCGAGCGGCTCCGGGGTGGCGCCGACTACCGCGAGCCCCGCACGATCGACGTGCACGTGCGCCATCTGCGCGAGAAGATCGAAGAGAACGCGCACGAGCCGGAACTGATCCTGACCGTGCGCGGCGTCGGCTACCGCTTCCGCGAGCAGTAGGCACGGATGCAGCGCCCCGTGATCAAGGGCATCCGGCTTCGCCTCTCGCTCGCGCTCGTCCTCGTCGTGGCGGGCGTGCTCGCCGTCGTCTACCTGACCGTGGTGCCCTCGCTCGAGACGGAGCTCGTGAATGCGAAGCTCGACCAGCTCGAGGAGGACGCCCGGAAGATCGCTCTGGATTACCAGACGAACCGCAGCGCAGACCAGGATTTCGCCGCGCAGGCGGGGGCGCTCTTTTCGGCGCGTGTCGTCATCTACACGAAGCTCGCGCGCATCGTCCTGATTCATGGGGACTCGAGCACGACGGACTCTCGTGACGTCGAGCGCGACCCGATCGTGCTCGAGGCTGCCGCCAACGGGAAGCTGCACAGGGGAACCGTCGAGCGTGGCGGGCGGCTGTTTGCAGAGGTCGCGCTCCCGGCCGGCCCGGGCGCCGTGGTGCTGGTCAGCGACTCGCTCGCAGATCCGCTCTCGAGTCTGCATCTGATCGAACGGCGCCTGTTCATCGCGGGCGTGATCGGGCTTCTGTTCGCGATCGTGGCCGGGTACGCCCTGGCAACGATGCATGCGCGCCGGATCAGGCGGCTCGAGCGCGCAGCCGAGCGGATTGCCGGCGGGGCCTTCGACGAGCCGGTGGTGGACACGGGTCAGGACGAGCTGGGTGAGCTCGCGGCAGCCTTCGAGCAAATGCGCATCCGGCTCGAGATGCTCGATCGTGCGCGGCGCGAGTTCATCGCCAACGCCTCCCACGAGCTGCGCACGCCGCTCTTCTCGCTCGCCGGCTTTCTGGAGCTGATGGCGGACGAGGAGCTCGACGAGGCGACCCGGCAGGAGTTTCTCGAGACGATGCGGGACCAGGTCGATCGGCTGGCGAAGCTCGCCACCGACCTGCTCGATCTCTCTCGTCTGGATGCCGGCCGGATGCGGGTCGAGCACGAGCCCGTCGACCTGGGCACGGTTGCGCAGCTGGTAGCGGAGGAATTCGCCGCCGTGGCCGAGCAGAAGGAGCATCGGCTCGAGGTGGTCGTCGACGGTCGTCCGATCGCGCGGGCCGACGAGCTGCGCGTTCTCCAGGTGTGCCGCGCGCTCGTCGACAACGCCCTCGTGCACACGCCACCGGGGTCGAAAGTGACGCTGCGGGCGTACGCCGACCGCGTGCACGCCTATCTCGAGGTCGAAGACGATGGGCCGGGCGTCCCGGCGGAGCACGTTCCCCACGTTTTCGACCGTTTCTACCGAGCGGAGGGCGGCGTCGCCTCGGGCAGCGGGCTCGGGCTCGCGATCGCCCGCGAGCTCGCAACGTTCATGGACGGCGCGGTCGAGCTCGAATCCGAGCCTGGTCGCACCGTCGCACGGGTCGTGCTCGGCGCCGCGCCGACATCGGTGGCAGCCCCGCCGGTCGGCGAGCGCGTTTCCACGTGAAAACGTCCCGCCGCTACCCTGCGCCTATGCGACCCGCCGCCCTTGCCGCCGTTGCCCTCGTTGCAGCAGCGCTGGGCGCGACCGCCGTCCTGCTCGTCGGCTCCCTCGCCGGCTGGATCGGCGAGGGCGAAGGCGTGAGCACCGTGGTCGTCGAGACAGCCCCGGCCGAGACCGGCGCGGTCAAGGCGCAGTTGCCCCTGCTCGGAAACGGCTTCGATCCGGCGAAGATCTACGCCGGCCGCTCGGGCGGCGTCGTCACGATCTATTCGTTCTTCAGTAGCGGCCAGCGCTCGCAGGGCTCCGGGTTCGTCGTCTCGGACGACGGTCACGTGCTCACGAACTCGCATGTCGTCACGGACGCCGGCGAGGGCAAGACCGTTCACGGCGCTTCCCGCGTCTACGTCCTCTTTGCCGACGGCGACCGCATCCCCGGTGAGATCGTCGGTTGGGACCTGTTCAGCGACATCGGTGTCGTCAAGATCGATCCACGTGACCACGCGGTCACGCCGTTGCCCCTCGGCGACTCGAGCCGCGTCGTCGTCGGCGAGCCCGTCGCCGTGATCGGGAGCCCGTTCGACCAGGACAGCTCACTCGGCGTGGGCGTCGTCTCGGCGACCGAGCGCTCGATCCAATCGCTGACCTCGGACTACGACGTTTCCGGCGCGATCCAGATCGATGCGCCGATCAACCACGGCAACTCGGGTGGGCCGCTGCTCGACGCCCGCGGCCGCGTGATCGGGATCAACGCGCAGATTCGCTCCGACTCCGGGAACGCAGAGGGAGTCGGTTTCGCGATTCCCATCAACGCCGCGCGCCGTTCGATGGAGCAGCTGATCAGCACCGGCAAGGTGAAGTACGCCTACGTCGGCGTCACGACCCAGGATGTGACTCCTGCCGTCGCCCGCCGCTTCGACCTCGGCGCCCAGAGAGGTGCCCTGATCCAGTCGGTCGTCGACGGCGCGCCTGCGGATGCGGCCGGCCTGCACGGTGGGAACGACCTCGAGGCCTTCAACGGCATCTCGATCAGCATGGGCGGCGATCTGATCGTCTCCTTCGCCGGCGAGCGGGTCGAGCGTGCCGCGGACATTGCAGCAATCGTCACCAACCGGCTACGGCCCGGGCAAACGGTCTCCGTCACCGTTGTCCGCGGTGGCACCGGCAAGCGCGAGACGGTGCGTCTCCGCCTGGTCGAGCGACCGCTGAACCCGAACTCCTAGCGTTCGAAATGCCGCGTTTAGACGCCGGTGACCCGGGTATGAAGCCTGCATAGAACTTGCGAGAGTTCGGGAGTTTTCGGTAGAACGCCGTTGTCTGTCGAGGCACTGTTTGCGGTAGAGGCGAGGGTGGGGAGCATGAGCGACTACACGGTCGACCCGGGTGAGGGCGCCGACGGAGGGAGGGTGGTTCGCCTGACGATTCCGGCCAAGCCGGAATACATCACGCTGTCCCGTCTCGCTCTCTCAGGGCTCTCGCGCGTCCGGACGTTCCCGGAGGACACGCTCGCCGACCTGAAGCTCGCGCTCACCGAAGCGTGCTCGAACTCGGTCCGCCACGCCTACGCCGACGAGGAGGGTCATGTCGACATCAGCTTCGAGCTCCTCGACGACAGGCTGATCGTCGAGGTCGCAGACGACGGCTCGGGCTTCGAGCTCGGCGACTCGGCGACGAACGGCGACGAGGAGCTCTCGGAAGGCGGTCTCGGGATCGCGATCATCCGCTCGATCGCCGACGAGGTCGAGATCGGCGGCGGCCCCGACGGCCGTGGTTCACGCCTCAGGTTCGTGAAGCTGCTCTAGGCTCACAGCCGTGCAGGCACGGCGGAAGCTGATCGTGGTCTCCAACCGCGGCCCGATCGGGTACGGCCGCGAGGGCGGAGAGCGCATCGCCCGGCGCGGCGCCGGCGGGCTGGTGACCGCGCTCGCGCCCCTCGTCTCGCATCACGACGTCACCTGGATCGCAAGCGCGCTCTCGGACGAGGACCGTGTGGTCGCAGCCGAAGGGCCGGTCGAGGCGACTGCTCCGGACGGCTCTCGCTACCGGCTGAGGCTCGTGGCGCACGACCCCGTCGCCTACGACCTCTACTACCACGTCGTCGCCAACCCAGCCCTCTGGTTCGTCCAGCACGGGTTGTGGGAGCTCAAGCACGAGCCGGAGCGCGACCTCCGCCCGGCCTGGGACGAGGGCTATGCCGCCGTCAACGCGGCATTCGCCGCGGCGGTCGTCGAGGAGCTGGACCGCGACCCGGGCACGGCGGTCTTCTTCCACGACTACCACCTGTACCTGGCGCCGAGGCTCGTGCGAGAACGGCTGCCAGAAGCGGTGATCGCGCACTTCACGCACATTCCCTGGGTCGGGCCTGAAGACTGGTCGGTGCTGCCCGACGAGATCGTCGAGTCGATCCACGGAAGCCTGCTCTGCTGCAACGTCGTCAGCTTCCACACGGATCGCTGGCGGGAGGAGTTTCGATCGGCGTGCAACGCACTGGGCCTCGACGTGGGCGACACGCTCGTGACGGCGCATCCGATCTCGATCGATCCGGACGAGTTCACCGCACTCGCCGGGAGCCCCCCGGTGCTCGAGCGGGAGCGCGAGCTGCTCGACTCTCGACCCGAGACGATGATCCTCCGCGTCGACCGGACCGACCCGGCCAAGAACGTCCCGCGCGGCCTGGAGGCGTTCGCGCTCCTGCTCGAGCGCCGTCCCGAGTTGCACGGACGCGTCGGAATGCTCGCCCTGCTCGACCCCTCCCGGCAGGAGATCCCGGAGTACATCGACGAGCGCCGGCGGATCGAGGAGGCGGCTGCGGCGGTGGAGGCGCGCTTCCCCGGCGCGCTGCACCTGCGGATCGCCGACGACTTCCACCAGTCCATCGCGGCCTACAAGCAGTTCGACGTGCTGCTCGTGAACGCCGTCCTGGACGGCCTGAACCTCGTCGCGAAGGAGGCGCCGTACATCAACGTGCGCGACGGCGCTGTTGTCTTATCTGTAAACACCGGCGCATACGAGGAGATCGGGGCCTGGACCGTTCCAGTCGATCCGTTCGACGTGGAAGGCCAGGCGGACGCGCTCGAGGCGGCGCTCGCGCTCTCCGAGGAGGAGCGCCGCACACGGCTCGCTGCGATCAGGAAGCACGTCCGCAGCCACGACCTCTCGCGGTGGATCGACGCCCAGCTTTCCGACCTCGACCGCGCCAGTACGATGCGCCAGCGATGAGCGACCTCTCGCATGTCGATGAGTCCGGTGCAGTGCGCATGGTCGACGTCGGCTCGAAGCCGGTGTCCCGCCGCCGGGCCGTCGCACGCGCGTCCGTCCGGATGGCGCCGGAGACCTCGCAGCGTCTGGGCGACCTGCCGAAGGGCGATGCGCTCACGACGGCGCAGCTCGCCGGAATCATGGCGGCGAAGAAGACGAGCGATCTGATCCCGCTCTGTCACTCACTCCCGCTCTCGGTCGTCGACGTCTCTCTGGCGGTCGTCGCAGACGGGGTCGAGATCACGGCCACAGCCGAGACCACTGCACAGACCGGCGTCGAGATGGAGGCGCTCGTCGCGGCATCGGTTGCTGCGCTGACGGTCTACGACATGGCGAAGGCGATCGACAAGGGGATGGTCGTCACCGACATCACGCTCGTCGAGAAGACCAAGGTCGAGGTATGAGGACGGCTGTTCTGACGGTTTCGGACGGCGTCGTCGCCGGCACGCGCGAGGACAAGAGCGGTGACGTCCTCGCCGAGCTGCTCGAGGCCGACGGCTACGAGGTCGAGCGGAGAGTCGTGGCCGACGAGGCCGCTGAGATCGCCGCCGCGATCGCGTCACTCGCCGAGGACGTCGCGCTCGTGCTCACGACCGGGGGCACCGGCGTCGCGCCGCGCGATGTGACCCCGGAGGCGACGCGCTCGGTGATCGATCGCGAGGCGCCCGGAATCGCCGAGGCGATCCGCGCCGACTCGATCGCGAAGACGCCTCACGCTCTCCTCTCACGCGGGGTCGCCGGCGTGCACGGGCGGACGCTCGTCGTCAACCTCCCCGGATCGCCCGGCGGTTGCCGAGACGGCTTCGCAGTGCTGCAGCCCGCGCTCGCACACGCCCTCGGCCTGCTGGCCGGCGCCGAGACGACCCACAAGCAGACATGAGCGCGACCGCGATCTCCCTTCCGCGCCGGTTCGCGTCGCTCGTGAAGCTCGAGCACACGGTCTTCGCGCTCCCGTTCGCGTACGTCGGGATGCTGCTGGCGGTCGGAGACGTGCCTGCGGCGACCGACTGGCTCTGGGTGACCGTCGCGATGGTCGGAGCCCGCACGCTCGCGATGGGCCTGAACCGCCTGATCGATGCCGAGGTGGACGCTCGGAATCCGCGCACCGCGACGCGGGAGCTTCCGGCCGGGACACTCTCTCGCGCCCAGGTCGCCGGGTCTGTGCGCGCTGGCATTCGCCGTCTTTCTCGTTCGCCGTCTTCCAGCTCGACCCACTCGTGCGCTGGCTCTGGCCCATTCCCGTGGCGTTCTTCGTCGTCTATCCGTATCTGAAGCGCGTCACGTGGCTCTGCCACCTCTGGCTCGGCGCCTCGCTCGGGCTCGCGCCGGTCGGTGCGTGGGCAGCGCTCACGGGAGAGCTGCCCTGGCAGGCCTGGGCTCTCGGCGGCGCGGTCGCGCTGTGGGTCGCGGGCTTCGACTTCTTCTACTCGCTCTTCGATCTCGAGCACGATCGGGCCGAGGGGCTCCAGTCGTGGGCGACGCGCTTCGGCGAGGCCGGCGTCTTCCGCGGCGCGCGGCTCTTCCACCTCGGCACGGTTGCGCTGCTCGTGGTGGTGGGTCTCGGGCTCGAGGTCGGGCTCCTCTACTGGCTCGGAGTGGTCGCCGTCGCCGCACTGCTCGCCTACGAGCACTCGCTCGTCCGGCCGGGCGACCTGCGTCGCCTCGACGCCGCGTTCTTCACGGTCAACGGCGTGATCAGCATCGTCTTCTTCGCGTTCGTCTTCGCCGACGTGCTGCTGTGATCCGCGCGCGGGCGCTCGAGAAGCGGTACGGCCGCCGCCGCGCGCTGAAGCCGGTCGACCTCGAGCTCGAGCGCGGCAGCTTCCTCGTTGTCACCGGCGCGAACGGGTCGGGCAAGACGACACTCCTCCGGCTCGTCGCGGGGCTCGCGGCTCCGACGGGTGGAAAGCTCGAGGTCGATGCTTCTCGCGGCGAGCTCGGCTTCGTCGGTCACGAGCCGCTCCTCTATCGAGACCTGACCGCGCTCGAGAACCTCGACCTCTACGGGCGCCTCTACCGCGTGCCGGAGCGGCGAGAGCGGATCGGGATGCTGCTCGAGCGCTTCGGCCTCTGGGACGTCCGCGCCGAGCGCGTCGCCTCGTACTCGCGCGGCATGACGCAGCGGCTCGCCCTCTGCCGCGCGCTTCTGCACGAGCCCGGGCTCCTGGTCCTGGACGAGCCGTTCACGGCGCTCGACGGCGAGGGAGCCGAGCTGCTCGACCGTCAGCTCGCCGAGCTCACCGGCGTCGCCACGATCCTGCTCTCGACGCACGACCCCGGCCGGGTCGAGCCGCTCGCGACCTCCCGGCTTGCGCTGGCATGACCTATCTCGCTGACGTTGCCACGCTCGCTCGCAAGGATCTCCGGCTCGAGTTGCGGGCGCGGGACACGCTGCCGGCGATGCTGCTCTTCGTTCTCTCGACGCTGGTCGTCTTCCACTTCGCGCTTCCGACCGGTGCCGACGAGGTGGCGGCGCAGGGATTGCTCTGGGTCGCGCTCGTCTTCACTGCGCTGCTGGGCCTGGCGCGGGCCTGGGCGCCGGAGCGCGAGGGGGGAGCGCTCGAGGGGCTCGTGCTTGCGCCCTCCGACCGGAGCGCCATCTGGCTCGGGAAGTCGGCCGCGGTCTTCGTCTTTCTGGCTGCGATCGAGGTCGTCGCGCTGCCCGCCTTCGCGCTCTTCTTCTCGCCGCTCGGGACGGCGGCGGTTCTGGGCGTCCTGCTCGCCAACGTCGGCATCTGCGCCGTCGGCACGCTCCTCGCGGCGATGGCAGCGGCAAGCCGCACGCGCGAGCTGATCCTGCCGCTTCTGTTCCTGCCGCTCGCGATTCCGCTCGTCGTCGGGGGCGTCGGCGCCAGCATCTCGACCGAACCGGGCCGCTACCTGGCGTTTCTCGGTCTGTACGACGCCGTCTTCGCGATACTGTGCTGGGCGTCCTTTGAGTACGTCGTCTCCGAATAGCTCGGCCCCGAAGATCTCCGTTCCAGTGCTCGCGGCCGTGGCCGCCGGACTGGTCGGGCTCTCGATCGTCCTCGCCTTCTTCGTCGCGCCCGAAGACGCAGACCAGGGGATCTCGCAGCGGATCTTCTACTTCCACGTTCCGATCGCGCTGACCGCGTACGCGTGCTTCGGCTGGGGTGCGTACAAGGCGCTGCTGCTGCTCTGGAGACGGGACGAGCGCTACGACCTCGAGAGCTACGTCGCCATCCACCAGGGCACGATCTTCGGCGCGCTCACGCTCGCCACCGGCTCGATCTGGGCGAAGGCCTCATGGGGCCACTGGTGGGTCTGGGACTCGAATCAGCTCGTGCTCTTCCTCGTCCTCTTCCTCTTCTACTCCGCGTACTTCATGCTGCGCTTCTCGATCGAGGAAGGGCCGCGGCGTGCGAACGTCTCGGCCGTCTACGCGCTGTTCGGGGTCGCCCTGATTCCGGTCAGCTTTCTCGCGATCAGACTTGCCGATGACTTCATCCACCCCACGACCTTCACCCGCGACGGCCCGCAGATGACCGGGACGATGTTCTTCACCTTCTGCGTCAGCTGGCTCGCGATCACGTCGCTGGCGTACGCGCTCTACCGGATCGAGCTCGTCGGGAAGCGGCTCGATGCGAACCTGCGCGAGTTGCGCGAGGCGCTGACGACATGAGCAGCGGCGAGAAGTACGTCGCGGCCGCGTACGGGGTCGTCTTCGTGACGGTGCTCGTCTACGTCGTGATCATCGCGGCGAAGCTCTCCCGGCTCGAGCGCGAGACCGCCGAGCTGGCCGAGCTGGCGCGCCGGCGAGCGGATGGCTGAGTTTCTCGTCGTCCCGGCGCTGCTCGCGTACGGCGAAGCCGCGGTTGCCTACGCCGGCGAGCTTCGTGGGCCGGGTCTCGCCGGCCGGCTCGCGACCTGGGGCGTGCGCCTCGGGTGGCTCGCCCAGACTGCGCTCCTGGTCGGGCAGGCGGCGTCGGCCGAGGGGTTTCCGTGGGGGACCTGGGCCGGCTCGCTCAACCTGTTCGTCTGGCTCGTCGTCGGCGCCTATCTGATCTGGGGCTGCACCCCTCGCTACCGGCTGCTCGGCCTCACCGTGATGCCGGTCGCAGCAGCGCTGCTCGCGCTCGCCTGGGCAGGCGGCGGGACGGCACTGGACGAGAGCGAGCGTTCCGGCGCCGTGCTGGCGATTCACGTCGCGCTGATGCTCGCCGCCTTCGCCGGGCTGACGCTCGCCGCGGGGATGGCCGCGCTCTACCTCTGGCAGGAGCGGAGGCTGAAGCGCCACGAGCGGGGTGTGCTCCGCGTGCGCGTGCCGCCGCTCGACGCGCTCGACCGGCTCTCGGCCCGGAGCGTCCTCGGTTCCATCGTCCTCCTGACGCTCGGGATCGGCGTCGGCGCGGCTCGCTTCCAGCGTGGTGACTTCGACGCCGCGATGGCCGTGACGTTCGTGATCCTCGCGTACTACACGGTGCTCCTCGTCCTCCGGCACGAGGGCTGGCGCGGCCGGAGGGGCGCGCTCCTCAGCCTCGCGGGCTTCGCGCTCGTCGCGATCGTCCTCCCCCTGACCCACTTCGCCTCATGAGACTGACGCTCGCCGGCGTGTCGCATCACCGAGCTCCGATCGAGCTGCGCGAGCGTGTCGCGCTCGATCTCGACGCGTGCCGCGCGCTTGCCCAGCGGCTCGCGCAGCAGCTGGGCGGCGAGGCCGTCGTGCTCTCGACGTGCAATCGCACGGAGCTCTACCTCGCCCGCGAGGAGCACGCGGACGACGAGGCGGTCGACGCGCTCGCACAGCTGGCCGGCGAACGGGCCGACGATCTCGCCGCCGCGCTGTATCGCCTGCGGGACGAGGCGGCGGCGCTCCACCTGTTCCGAGTCGCGGCGGGACTCGACTCGCTCGTTCCCGGCGAGGGGGAGATCCTCGGCCAGGTGCGAGCGGCGTTCGAAGTCGGCGCCGCGGGTCCGTTTCTCGACCGGCTCTTCCGCCAGGCGCTGCACACGGGCAAGCGCGTTCGGATGGAGACCGCGATCAATGAGAGCCCGGCCTCGGTCCCGTCGGCGGCGGCGGCGCTGGCCCAGCAGGTGTTCGGCGACCTTTCAGGACATCGCGTCCTCCTGCTCGGCGCCGGGAAGATCAGCGAATCCGCTGCTCGCAACCTCCGCACGCGCGGCGCCGAGATCGCCGTCGTCGCGAACCGGACGCTCGCGCACGGCGAGGATCTGGCGCGGAAGCTCGGGGCGCGGGCGCTTTCGCTCGACGCGGTCTCGACGGAGCTCGAGCGCGCGGATGTGGTCGTCTCCGCCACGAGTGCCTCCGAGCTCGTTCTCTCGCGCGAGTCCGTCGCCGCGGCGGTTCGTGCGCGCAAGGGCCGCCCGCTCCTGTTGCTCGATCTCGCCGTCCCGCGCGACCTCGACCCCGCGATCAACGAGCTCGACGGTTGCTTCCTCTACGACGTCGACGACCTGGAAGCCGTCGTGACGGAGACGCTCTCGGGTCGGCGTGGCGAAGCGGCCCGCGCCGAGCAGCTCGTCGCCGGCGAGGCCGACCGCTTCCGGGAATGGCAGGCGTCGCTCGACATCGTCCCGACGATCGCGTCGCTCCGCGCGCTCGCGGAGGAGATCCGCGACCGCGAGCTCCTGAAGGCCGGCGGCAGGCTCTCCGAGCGCGAGCGCAAGCACATCGAATCCGTGACCTCTCAGATCGTCGCAAAGCTCCTGCATTTGCCCACGATCCGTCTGAAAGAGGCAGCTGCGGCAGCCGATGGAGTGGTCTATGCTGACGTCGTGAAGCATCTGTTCGGGCTGGAAGAGGAGGAGCGGCGGCGATGACGACCAGGTTCATGTCGAGCAGGCCGCTGCCGCTGCAGGTGCCGACGGCATTCGTTCGCATCCGGCCGAGCACCCAGCTGAACGGGACGCGGGGCTGCGGCGAGTCGAGGCCCGTCTCCCGGCGAAGCTGTGCTGATCCGCGTCGGTTCCCGCGGCAGTAGGCTCGCTCTCACCCAGGCTGAGCTGGCCGCCGAGCGGCTGCGCGGGCTCAGGGTTGGTGGGAAGAGCATCGAGATTGCGCTCGTGCCGATCACCACAGCGGGCGACCGCGATCGCACGCGCCCTTCGGCGAGATCGGCGCCCGCGGCGTCTTCGTCAAGGAGCTCGAGGAGGCGTTGCTCGGTGGTCGGATCGACGTCGCCGTGCACTCGGCCAAGGACATGACCTCCACCGACACCGAAGGACTCGCCGTCGGTGCCTACCCGCCGCGCGAGGATCCCCGCGACGCGCTGTGTGGCGCAGACGCGATCCGGCCGGGAATGCGGATCGGGACGGCGTCGGTTCGCCGCCGCGCGCAGCTGCTGGCGCTCGAGCCGACGCTCTCGATCGAGCCGCTCCGCGGCAACATCGACACCCGGTTGCGCAAGCGTGGCGAGCGGGGCCTCGATGCCGTCGTGCTGGCGGCCTGCGGGCTCGACAGGCTCGGGCTCGAGGCGGAGATCGGGTTGCGCTTCGACCCGGCGGAGATGCTGCCCGAAGCCGGCCAGGGCTCGCTCGCCTTGCAGGTGCGTGCCGGCGAGGAGGCTCTCGTCGAGGCGGCCGACGACGCGGAGACGCGGAGGCGCGTCGAGGCCGAGCGCCGCTGTGTCGCGCTCGTGGGTGGCGGTTGCCTCGCTCCGGTGGCGGCGCATCACGACGGCTCCTCCCTCACGGCGCTCGTCGCCGACGAGGACGGCGCCTGGATCGAGCGGCGTACGGGCGACGATCCGGAGACCGTCGCGCGCGAGCTGCTCGCCTTCGTCTCGTGAGGGTGATCGTGACCCGGCCCAGGGGCCAGGAGGAGGAGCTCGTCCGCGGCCTGGAGGCGCTCGGCCACGACGTCGTCCACTGTCCGCTGATCGAACCGGAGTCGCTGGGCGACGACCCGGTGGACGTCAGCGGTTACGACTGGGTGATCGTCACCAGCCCGAACGGGGCGCGCGAGCTGCGGCGGCGGATGCGAGGGAACGCCGAAGCGAGTCGCTGCGATCGGCGCCGCGACGGCGGCGGCGTTCGGCGGGGCCGACCTCGTTCCGGCGGTCTCGACCCAGGAAGGCTTGCTCGCCGAGCTGCCCCGTCCCGCCGGACGCGTGCTCTTTGCGGCGGCCGAGGGTGCGCGCACGCTGCTGGTCGACGAGCTCGAGGCGACCTTCGTCCCTCTCTATCGGACGCGCGAGCTCGAGCCGGACGAGCTGCCCGACAGGCGACCTCGTTGTGCTCGCGTCCGCCTCGACGGCTCGCGCCTTCGGTCGGCTCGGTGTCGAGCTTCCGGCGGTCAGCATCGGGCCGCAGACGAGCGCCACGGCGCGCGACGCGGGCGTCCGGGTTGTTGCCGAGGCGGAGACGCACGACGTCGCCGGCCTGCTGGCGGCGGTAACCTCCCGCGCGTGTTCGTCACCTTCCTGAGCGACTTCGGGCTTCAGGACGACTTCGTCGGCACCTGCCACGGCGTGATCAAGCGGATCGCGCCGGAGGCGCAGATCATCGACGTGACGCACGGGATTCCCGCGCAGCAGGTGCTGCAGGGTGCGCTGGTGCTCGCGAGCACGCTGCCGTACATGCCGGTCGGCGTGCATCTCGCAGTCATCGATCCGGGGGTCGGCAGCTCGCGGCGCCCGCTCGCACTGCGCGATCGAGAAGGTCGGTACTTCGTCGGTCCGGACAACGGTCTCCTGGTCCCTGCGGCAGATCGGGCCGGGATCGAGTCAGCCCACGAGCTCGCGAACCCCGAGTACGCCCTCGAAACGATCTCGCGGACGTTCCATGGGCGCGACCTGTTCGCGCCTGCGGCCGCTCATCTTGCCCGCGGCGTCCCCGTCGACGAGCTCGGCCCGCCGCTGGCTCCCGACGCGCTCGTGCGCCTCGACATTCCTCAGCCGGAGATCGGAGGAAACCGCATCGCGGGCACGGTCCTCTATGTTGACTCGTTCGGCAACGTAGCTCTTGAACGTCACGCGGGAGCACGTGGCCGAACTGGGCATCGTCCCGGGCACGCAGGTCGAGCTCGAGCTCGCGGGCGAGCGCTTCTACGCCGTCGCGGCGCGCACGTTCGCCGATGCGCGGGCGGGCGACATCATGCTCTACGAGGACAGCTACCGGAACATGTCGGTCGCGATCAGCAACGGGAACGCGGCCGAGATGCTGCACGCCCGCGCGGGGCAGTCGATCAGGATCAACGTCGGCCGGCTTTGACTTGCGTCAAGGCCCAGCGTCTGTAAATCTCCGTGTCATAAGGGCGTTCGCGGAGCGGTATCACCGTCCCGGACGTCCTTTTTACGAGTGCGGCGGCCTCTTGTCGGCCCAGGGCCGCGCGGCCTCGATCTGCGAGACGACTCGGAAGAGGAGTGCGTCGCCGAGCGGTGGACCGACGAGCTGGACGCCGATCGGCAGCCCGGTGTCCGTCCAGTGGAGCGGCAGCGAGACCGCGGGCTGGCCCGTCACGTTGAAGGCGGCCGTGAACGGCGTGAACTGCACCGCGCGGTCGAACTGCTCCCACGGATCCTCCGGCTCGGCCTCCCAGCCGACGGGCACGGGCGGCATGGCGAGTGTCGGAGTCAGCAGCAGGTCGTAGTCCGACCAGAACGAGGCGATCTTCCGCGCCCGCAGCTGCAAGCGGCTGACCGCAGCCGCGTACACCGCGCTCGACGTCTCCGCTGCGCCGCGCAGGAAGGCCTGGTTGAGCGGGCTGAGCACGGAGGGATCCCGGACCGGGTAGAGCGACGGCGCGACCTGCCAGACCGGCTTGAAATCATCCATCAGCTCGGCGCCGCCCCATTCGGGTGCTGCCTCCTCGACATCGTGGCCGAGGGAGACGAGCAGCTCGGCCGCGTCTCGTGCTGCGGCGAGGCAGGCATCGTCCACGTCGCCGTCGTTCGGAGCCGCCGTCGTCAGCGCGACGCGCAACCGGCCCGGATCGACTCCGACCTCCTCCGCGAAGGGCCGTTCCGGTGGAGGCGGCGGGAACGGGTCGCCCCACTCGTAGCCGACGACGAGGTCGAGGTAGGCGGCTGCGTCGGCGGTCGTGCGCGCGAGCGGCCCGGTTGTGCCGAGACCGATCCCGGGGACGAACGGCGCGTTCGAGACGCGGCCGCGCGAGGCCTTGAAGCCGAGCACGCCGCAGCACGAGCCCGGGATGCGAAGCGAGCCGCCACCGTCGGAGCCCTGCGAGATCGCGCACAGGCCGGCGGCGAGCGCGGCCGCCGCGCCGCCGCTCGAGCCGCCCGCGTTCCGCGTGAGATCCCACGGCGTGCGGCAGGGCCCGTTCAGAGCCGAATCGGTGAACGCCGTCGTCCCGAACTCGGGCGTGTTCGTCTTGCCGAGGATCACGAAGCCCGGCCGCCCTGAGCCTGGCGACGTGGGCCAGGTCGAAGTCGGGGACGTTGGCCGCGAACGCGGGACAGGAGAACGTCGTCCGGATGCCGGCCGTCGTGTCGAGATCCTTGAGCGAGATCGGGACTCCGTGGAAAGGCGCCTCAGCCGGCGTGTCCGTCTTCGCCCGTGCGTCGGCGAGCGCCTCGTCGCCGCAGACCGTGACGTACGCGCCGAGCTCCGGGTCCAGGCGCTCGATCCGCTCGAGGTACAGCTCGACGAGCTCGAGCGGCGTCACCTCTCGCTCCCGAACGAGGCGAGCCTGCTCGGTCGCCGGGAGGAACGCGAGCTCCATCCCGGCGACCGTATCAAGCGGTCTCAGATCCAGTCGAAGGTGTCCTGGAGGAACGGGACGAGGAAGTACAGGAGGAACGCGGCCGACGCGATCCACATGAACGGATGCACCTCTCTCGGCCGGCCCTGTGCCGCCCGGACGGTCACGAAGGCCAGGAAGCCGATCCCGATCCCGCGTGTGATCGAGAACGTGAACGGCATGAACATGATCGTCAGCGCCGCTGCGAGCCCGATCCCGAGATCGGTGAAGTCGATGCCTGCGAGCTTGCGGCCGGTCGGCCTGCCCTCGGCGTCTTCCTCCACCTCGGTCAGGGCGGTCATCATCAGGAAGCCGACGAGGATCAACGCGGGCGCCGTCGCCTGCGGCGGCACCATGCCGATGATCGGGGCGAAGAACATGAACGGGAAGAACAGCGCCCCGGCAATGACCGCGACCCAGCCGGTGCGCCCGCCGACCGCGACGCCGGACGCGGACTCGATATACGTCGTCGCGGAGGAAGTCGACGCCGCACCACCGGCGACCGCGGCGAGCGAGTCGACGAGGAGCGGCTTGCGGATGTCTTCCATGCGGCCGTCCGCGTCGAGGTAGCCCGCCTGCTTGCCGACGCCGACGAGCGTGCCCATCGTGTCGAAGAAGTCGGCGAGGAAGAGCGAGAACGCCCAGACGACGGCCGAGATGAAGGCGAGCTCGGTGAAGGCATCGAAGTTGAAGTTGCCGAGCAGCGCGAGATCCGGCTTCTCGTAGGCATCGCTCGGCCAGCTCGCCGTTCCGGCGGGGAAGCCCACGTCCTTCCCGGCGGCTTCGTTGATGATCGTGGCGAGGATCGTCGTCACGACGATTCCGATCAACAGGTCGCCCCGCACACCTCGGGCGCGCAGCACGATCGTCAACGTCAGACCAAAGAACGTGACGAAGATCGGCCACGTGGTGAGCCGGGCGAGATCGACGGCCGGTGTGCCTTTGACGACGACGCCCGAGTTGACGAGACCGATGAACGCGATGAACAGGCCGATCCCGATCGCGATCGCCTTCTTCAGGTCGAGCGGGATCGCGTCCATGATCTTCTCGCGCATCCCGGTCAGCACGAGGATCGTGACCGCGATGCCTTCCACGACGATGAGGCCCATTGCGGCGGGGAACGAGAGCCCTTCGCCCGCGACGAGGCCGAACGCGACGACCGCATTGAGGCCGAGCCCGGGCGCGATCGCGTACGCCCTGTTGGTGTAGACGCCCATCAGGATCGTCATCACTCCCGCCACGAGGCAGGTGGCCGCGAGCACCTGCTCGAAGGGAAGCCCCTGGGGCTGCAAGGCGGGGATGCCAGCGAAGCTGAGGATCTGAGGGTTCACGAAGATGATGTACGACATGACGATGAAGGTCGTCACGCCGGCCATCGTGTCGCGCGCGAGCGTCGTCCCGTTCGCGGCGAAGCGGAAGCGACGCTCGAGGAACGTGTCCCCGGCGTGTGCCGCAGGCTCAGACATTGCCGTCTCCTTATGGCCTCGGTTGACTCCTGCGCAGGAGACAATGAGAGGCGCGGCGGACGGATGCAACCGGCGCCGCTGAGAAAGGAGCTAGACCGGGCGGAGTCGCAGCCGCTGCTCGAGCGGAAGATCCCGGAAGAGCCTTCGCGTCTTCTCGGTCAGGTCGGTCGAGTAGGCCCAGCCCACGTATTCACAACGCGGGCAGGCGCCTGCTTCCTCATGCCGCCGCGGGCCGGGGGTGAACTGTCTCGCATGTCCGCAGCGGAGACACTCAACTTTGAGCGAATCCACGCTCTCATTGTCGGTCTGAACGCCCGCTCTGCCGTCCCCGAAACGGGGGATGCTGTTACGTGGCCCGGGCGGCCGCGAGAAGCGCGTCCCAGCTACAGAGCTTGATCCGCGGCCTCCCGTGCGGCTCGCCGGCGCCGCGCTCCGCCGAGTCGATCGCCTCCCAGCCGGCGTAGAGCACCGCCTCGACGCCGCGCTCCTCGAGCAACGTCTCGAGCGTGCCCTCGTTGCGGGCGGGCAGCAGGCCGGCGCGCGCGTCGTCGAGCAGGAGCGCCACCGTCTCGGTCGCGTCCTTCTTGTTCGTCCCGATCACGCCGCTCGGGCCGCGCTTGATCCAGCCGGCCACGTAGAGGCCCGGCTCGACGCGGCCGCCCTCGTTCGGGATCGTCGCGGACCTCTCGTCGAACGGGAGTCCCGGCAGCGCGACGCCCTGGTACCCGACACTCCGGAAGACGATCCCGCACGTGATCGTCTCGCGCTCCTCGGTCGCCACCGCGCGGCCGTCCACGAGCTCGTTCCGCACGAGCTCGATCGCCTCGACCTTCTTGTCGCCGTGAATCGCGACCGGCGAGGAGAAGAAGCGCAGCCGGATCGCTCGCGGCTTGCCGGTGGGCTTGCGCTGCGCGTAGTCGCGCAGGTGCTCGACGTTGCGGCGCACGGTCGGCGCTGCCGCCTCGAGCTCGGCCGCGCTGGCCTCGTCGAGCTCGAGGTCGGCCGGGTCGACGATCACGTCGGCGCCCGCGAGCTCGCCGAGCTCTCCCACCTCGACCGGCGTCCAGGCCGCCTGCACCGGCCCGCGGCGGCCGACGACGAGGATCTCGCGGATCCCGGAGCGCGTTGATCGCCTCGATTGCGGCGTCGGTCGTGTCGGTGGGGGCGAGCTCCTCGGGGGTGAGCGCCAGCATGCGCGCGACGTCGAGGGCGACGTTGCCGTTTCCGATCACCACCGCCCGCTCGCCGGAGAGGTCGAACGAGAGATCCTGGAAGTCGGGATGGCCGTTGTACCAGGCGACGAACGCCGTGGCCGGCCAGGATCCGGGCAGGTCCTCGCCGGGGATCCCGAGCTGGCGGTCGGTCTGCGCGCCGACGGAGTAGACGACCGCGTCGTAGAGGCGCGCGAGCTCGGCGTGCTCGACGTCCTTCCCGACCTCGACGTTGCCGAAGAAGCGGAAGCCCGGCTGCGCGGCGGTTCGCTCGAAGGCCCGCGAGACGGCCTTGATGTTCGGGTGGTCGGGTGCGACGCCGAGCCGTACGAGCCCCCACGGCGTCGGCAGCCGCTCGATCATGTCCACCTCGAGCTCGAGGTCGCTTGCGAGCAGAGCCGCGGCAGCGTAGAACCCAGCCGGGCCGGAGCCGACGACAGCGACCCGAAAGCTCATGCGGGCGATGCTAGAGCGTTAGTGCGAGCAGCCGCTGCCGCAGCCGCCGGCGGCGTGCGCGGTGTCGTCGGGCGCAGCTTCAGCGCCCTCCTCGACGGTGAACGAGTGGCCGCAGCCGCACGAGGCGGAGGCGTTCGGGTTGTCGATCTTGAACCCGGACTCCTCGAGGCCGTTCAGGAAGTCGATCGTCGCGCCCTTGAGGTACGGAGCGCTGTACGGGTCGATCACGATCGTGACGCCGTGCTGCTCGATCGTCTCGTCGTCGTCGACCGGACCGGCGTCGAAGCCGAGGCCGTACTGGAAGCCGGAGCACCCGCCGCCCTGAATCGCGACGCGCAGGACCGAGCTCTCGACCCTCGGGATCCTCGGCCATCAGCTCACGGATCTTGTCCGCGGCGTTCGAGGTCAGGGAAACGAGAGTGTCGGGGCGCTCGATGATCTCCATAGGATGATGGTAGCAGGGCCGAAAGTCGTCCCCAGAAGGGTGACTTTGTAACACCTGTGTGACGCTTGACTCCTGCGCTTGCACCTCTCTTCGTGCGGCGCGAGCAAGCTTGGTAGCGTAGGCCAGACTCGGATGCTGGACGACTACTTTCCGTTCCTGGTCTACGCGTTCCTCGCGGCTGCGATTCCGGCCTCGATGCTCGTCTTCACGTTCATTTTCGCCCAGCCACCGCAGCGCCGGGTCAAGGCGCGCTTCCTCCCGTTCGAGTCCGGCGTGTCCGAGGGGCCGCCGGCCCAGCAGCGCTTCACGGTGAGCTTCTACCTGACGGCGATGCTCTTCATCCTCTTCGACATCGAGATCGTCTTTCTCTATCCGCTCGCGATCGTGCTCGAGCGGCTCGGGTGGTTCGGGCTGATGGAGTTCCTCACCTTCATCGCGATCCTGGCCGTGGCCTACGTCTACATCTGGCGCAAGGGAGCGCTCGAGTGGCACTAGACAAGTCGGTCGATCGCAACCGGGCGTCCAAGCGGCCGCTCGCCAAGGCGGGCCTCCAATCCGAGCGGCTGCTGTGGCCGACCAAGAAGGCGGTCTTCGAGGAGGAGGTCGAGAACCTCGAGGACGCCCTCGGGCTGTCCACCCTCGAGAAGGCCGTTGCCTGGGCGCAGACGAGGTCGATGTGGCCGGCGACCTTCGGGCTCGCGTGCTGCGCGATCGAGATGATGTCGATCGTCTCCGCGCGCTACGACATCGCGCGCTTCGGGATGGAGAAGTTCAGCTCCTCGCCGCGCCAGGCCGACCTGCTGATCGTCTCCGGACGCGTCGCGCACAAGATGGCGGCGCCGCTGCGCCAGGTCTACGACCAGATGCTCGAGCCGAAGTGGGTGATCGCCATGGGCGCCTGCGCGAGCTCCGGCGGGATGTTCAACAACTACACGATCCTGCAGGGCGTCGACAAGATCGTCCCCGTCGACATCCACGTTCCCGGCTGTCCGCCCCGGCCCGAGGCGCTGATGGACGGCATCCTGCGCCTGCACGAGAAGGTGCTGGCCGGCGTGCCGCCGGCGTACCAGATCCGCGGGGTGGCCTCCTAGTGTCCTACGAGGGGGTTCCCGGGCTCGTCGAGACGAAGGAGGCGCTGGGAGAGACGACGCTCGTCGTCGACCCGGCGCGCGTGGTCGAGGCCTCGCTGTACCTGCGCGACGAGCTCGGCTTCAACCTGCTGCTCGACATCACCGCGACCGACTACCTCGGCTGGGGCGAGACGCCGGTCGCGGGCTACTACGGCACGGCCGGCGGCCGCGATCTCAACGATCCGGCCGCTCAGGGCTACCCGCGCACGCCCGAGCCGAAGCCGACCCGCTTCACGCTGAACTACCACCTGCTGCGCCTCGCCGACGACTCCGCGCGGGTGCGGCTCCAGGTGCGACTCGACGACGGCGAGACGGTTGCCACCGTCGTCCCGGTGTGGCCGACCGCGGACTGGCACGAGCGGGAGGCCTGGGACATGATGGGCATCGCCTTCGACGGGCACCCGAACCTGACCCGGATCCTGATGGAGGACGACTGGGAAGGGCACCCGCTGCGCAAGGACTATCCGATCGGCGGCGAGCCCGTGCGCTTCTCGGAGGCCGAGTAATGGCTGTCGTGGAGCGCAGGCCGGCGATCTACTCCGGCTCGCGGATTCCGCACCCGATCCCGACCGTTCTGCAGACCGTCGCCGGAGCTCGAGGACGTCCTCACCGTCAACTTCGGGCCGAACCACCCCTCGACGCACGGAGTGCTCCGGCTGATCGTCGACCTCCACGGCGAGCACGTCGTCGGCATCGCGGCTGTCATCGGGTACCTGCACACCGGCTTCGAGAAGACGATGGAGCAGAAGACCTGGTGGAAGGGCGTGACCTACCCGGCGCGCGTGGACTACGTCTCCTTCCAGTACAACGAGCTCGTCTACGTGCTCGCGGTCGAGAAGCTGCTCCAGCTCGAGGTTCCGCGCAAGGCGACCTGGATGCGGATGGCGCTCGGCGAGCTCTCGCGGATTCACTCGCACCTCGTCTACCTCGGCACCTCCGCGCTCGAGATCGGGGCGATCTCGATGTTCTGGTACTGCTTCCGCGAGCGCGACCTGGTGCTCGACCTCTTCGAGATGGTCACCGGCGTGCGGATGCACACCCGCTACTTCCAGGTCGGCGGGCTCGCCGAGGACATTCCGCGCGGCTTCTACGAGGAGACGCGGAAGTTCTGCGAGCGGATGCCGAAGGCGGTCGACGAGTACGAGACGATCCTCAACTCGAACAAGATCTGGCTCGAGCGGACGAAGGGAGTCGGCCTGCTCTCGGCCGACGACGCGATCGCGCTCGGCCAGACCGGCCCGAACCTGCGCGCCTCCGGCGTCGACTGGGATCTTCGCCGGCGCGAGCCCTATCTGGCGTACGACCAGGTCGACTTCAACGTTCCCGTCTACTACGGCGGCGACGTCTACGACCGCTACAAGGTGCGCGTCGACGAGATGCGTGAGTCGACGAGGATCATCGCGCAGTGCATCGACCGGCTCGAGGAGATGCAGGGTGAGCCGTGGATCGCCGACGACCGCAAGGTCGTGCTGCCGCCGCGCGAGGAGCTCCACACCTCGATGGAGTCGCTGATCCATCACTTCAAGATCGTCACCGAGGGCTACCGCGTCCCCGAGGGCGAGGTCTACGTCGGGGTCGAGTCGCCGCGCGGCGAGTCGGGTTGCTACCTCGTCTCCGACGGCGGCCCGAAGCCGTGGCGCGTCAAGTTCCGCGCCCCCTCGTTCGCCGCGCTGCACGCCACCGCCGCCTGTGTGCAGGACGCGGCCGTCGCCGACCTGATCGCAGTCGTCGGCTCGCTGGACGCCGTCATGGGAGACGTCGACCGGTGAGCGCCCAGGAGAAGACGCTGTACGACGAGATCCAGAAGCTCAGGGCGCTCTATCCCGTCTCTCGCTCTGCGACGCTGCCGGCGCTCCGGCTCGCGCAGGAGCGCTACGGCTGGCTCTCGCCGGAGGCGTTCCGCGAGGTCGCGGACGCGCTCGACGAGACGCCCGCGTACTGCATGTCGGTCGCGTCCTTCTACGACATGTACCACCTGAAGCCGGTGGGCCGGCACCTCGTCGAGGTCTGCACGAACGTCTCCTGCGCGCTCGTCGGCGCACAGCAGGTGCTCGAAGCCTTCCAGTCGGAGCTCGGGATCCACGCGGGCGAGACGACCGAGGACGGCGAGGTGACGCTGCGGACGGTCGAGTGTGCGGGCGGCTGCGGCTGGGCGACGGTCGTCGCGGTCGACCACCGGTATCGCGAGCCCGTGCGGGTCGAGGACGTGCCGGCGATCGTCGAGGAGCTTCGTGGCAGCTGAGCAGCACGTCGTTCTCGCCGGGGCAGAGGAGAAGGCGCTCCTCAAGCTCGCCGACTACCGCGAGGCCGGCGGCTTCGCGGCGCTCGAGCAGGCTCGCCTGATGGAGCCGGCGCAGGTCGTGCAGGAGATCCTCGACTCCGGCCTGCGCGGCCGTGGCGGCGCCTTCTTCCCGACGGGCCGCAAGGCGAGCTTCCTCGCGAAAGGGACGGGCAAGCCGACCTACCTGGTCGTCAACGCCGACGAGTCGGAGCCGGGCACCTTCAAGGACCGCGAGATCATGTTCCGGGTCCCGCACCGGCTGATCGAGGGCTGTCTGATCACGGCGCACGCGATCGAGAGCGACCCAGGTCTTCATCTACATCCGCGGCGAGTACCTGCACGAGTTCGAGCTCCTCCGCAACGCCCTCGAGGAGGTGCGCAAGGCGAAGCTCCTCGGCGGCGTCACGGTCGTCCTCCACCGCGGCGCCGGCGCCTATATCTGCGGCGAGGAGACCGCGCTGCTGGAGTCGCTCGAGGGCAAGCGCGGCCAGCCCCGCACCAAGCCGCCCTTTCCGGCCATCGCCGGCCTCTACGCCTCGCCGAGCCTGATCAACAACGTCGAGACGATCTCGACCGTTCCGAAGATCATCGAGCTGGGGGCCAAGGAGTACGCGAAGATCGGCGTCCCGCCGGACTCGTCCGGCACCCGCGTCTTCTCGCTCTCCGGCAACGTTGTCAACGGCGGCAACTACGAGCTGCCGATGGGCGTCACGCTGCGCGAGCTGATCTACGACTTCGGCGGCGGCATCTCGGGCGGGCGTGAGCTGAAGGCGGTCATCCCCGGCGGCTCGTCGGTGCCCGTGCTGACCGCCGACCAGATCGACGTGTCGCTCGATGCGCACTCGATGGCCGAGGCCGGCTCGATGCTCGGCTCGGGCGCGATCATCGTCATCGACGACCGCTGCTGCATGGTGCAGCTCGGCCTCCGCGTGGCGCAGTTCTACATGCACGAGAGCTGCGGCAAGTGCACGCCGTGCCGCGAGGGCACGCGCTGGATGGTGCAGATCCTCGAGTGCGATCGAGGAGGGGACGGCGGCGCAGGGCGATCTCGATCTGCTGCTCGACGTCTGCGACCGGATCCTCGGCAAGTGTCTCTGCCCGCTCGGTGACGCTGCTGCGATGCCGGTCGCGAGCTACATCGACAAGTTCCGAGCCGAGTTCCAGGAGCACATCGACAGCGGCTGCCCGATGCACGGCGAGTCGTCGCTCGAGCACGTCCTCGCGCCTGTCGACCAGCACACGCACGCGCCCGTCGCCGAGGTGCCCGCGTGAGCACCGGGTGTCAGCAGTCGTCTCAGGCACGGTGTCAGACTCGTCTCTGACACCGTTCGGAAAGCACGGGAATTTGCAGGGAGTTCTGCGTGCGACGGATGTGTGTCGCGCCTGCGACGGGAGTGTCACGGTGAGCGCCGACCGAAGACGAGCCGTCACGGTCACCGTCGACGGCCGCGAGGTCGCAGGTCGCCAAGGGCACCGGGCTCGTCGAGACGGCCGCCGCGGCGGGAATCGAGATCCCGGTCTTCTGCTACGAGCCGCGGCTCGGCCCGGCCGTCGGCGCCTGCCGGATGTGCCTCGTCGAGATCGAGGGAATGCCCAAGCTCCAGGCGGGCTGCACCCTGACCGCCCAGGACGGGATGGTCGTGCACACCGCGCAGTCCTCCGCGAAGGCCGCGGAGGGACAGGAGGCGACGCTCGAGTTCATCCTCGTCAACCACCCGCTCGACTGCCCGGTCTGCGACAAGGGCGGCGAGTGCCCGCTCCAGGATCTGACGTTCAAGTACGGCCCCGGCTCGACGCGGATGTCGTTTCCCAAGCGGACGTTCGACAAGCCGATTCCCATCTCGCCGACGATCGCGCTCGACCGCGAGCGCTGCATCCTCTGTTACCGCTGCACGCGGTTCTCCTCGGACGTCGCCGAGGACGGGCAGCTCGTGGCCAGGAACCGCGGCGCCCAGTCGCTGATCACGACCTTCGAGGACGAGGCGTATCGCGCGCCGTTCAGCGGCAACGTGATCGAGCTCTGCCCCGTCGGCGCGCTGACCTCGACGCAGTACCGGTTCGAGTCGCGGCCGTGGGAGATCCAGAACGTCCCGTCCGTCTGCGGCCTCTGCCCCGTCGGCTGCAACATCTCGGCCACGACCCGGGAGGGCAAGGTCAAGCGGATCCTCTCGCGCAACCACCCCGAGGTCGACCAGGGCTGGCTGTGCGACAAGGGTCGCTTCGCCTTCCCGTACCTCTACGCCGACGACCGGATCCTGGACCCGCTCGAGCGCGTTCGCCGGCGCGGGTTCGGCGAGCTCTCCTGGGACGACGCGCTCGATCGCGCCGAGGCGCTCTTGCGCGAGCGCGCAGGGCAGGATCGTCACCGCGCTCTCGGGCTCCGAGACCGTCGAGCAGGCGTACGCGCTCGGCAAGCTGCTGCGCCAGGGGCTCGGCGCGAACTCGGCCGTGCTGCCGGAAGCGACCTCCTTCGCGCTCGACGCCTTCCGGGCGCCGCTCTCGACGATCGCGAGCCGCAGAGATCGTCGTCGTCATCGGCGACGAGGAGGTCGCGGACCGCGCTCCGATCGTCGACCTCTGGATCAAGCACGCTCGTCGCAACGGCGCCGAGGTCGTCAGGGTGGCGGAGCCGAAGCTCGGCGAGAAGCTCGAGCAGCGCGTCTCCGGCTCCGACCGCGCGGTCCTGATCTGGTCCGGCCGCGCCGGCGGCGGCGGGGCGCGGCTGGCGGAGCTCGGGCACCGGCTCGGGCTCGACGGGAAGCCCGGCTGCGCCGCCTTCAACCTGCCGTCGACGCCGAACGCGCGCGGCGTCGCCGATGCCTGGGCGGCGGCCGGCGAGGGCGAGGAGGAGAACCCGGAGCCGATCGGGCTGCTGATCGTCTCCGGCGACGAGGCTGCGGCCGACCCGGCTGTGCGTGCGCTCGCCGAGCAGGCCGAGCGCGTGATCGCGATCACGATGTTCCACGGTCTCGCGGTCGGCTGGGCGGACCTCGTCCTGCCCGGGACGAGCTATCTCGAGCGCGACGGCTCGTACGTCAATCTCGAAGGCCGCCTGCAGCGACTGCGCCGAACCGTGATCCCGCCCGTGCCGGACGAGATCGCCTGGCTCGCGAAGCTGGCCGAGCGCTTCGGAGTCGAGCTCTCCCCTCATCCGTCGGTCGTCTTCGCCGAGCTCTCCGGGCTGATCTACGGCGGCATGCCGTTCGGCGCGGTGGGGGAACGTGCCCCGCTACCCGACCGGAGCCCGTACGAGGCGCCACCGCCTGCTCCGGTCGCGCCCGTTCCGCCTGCGCCGCCGCCGCCCGGGGAGCACTTCCTCGGCACGCTGAAGCTGCAGCGCTACCGGCCGCTCTTTGCCGGACCGGCGGTCGAGCGGGTCCCAGAGCTCGCCTTCCAGCGGCCCGAGCCCGTGATCGAGCTCGCGGCCGACGACGCGGAGCGCCGCCAGATCGCGAACGGAGACACCGTCAACGTCCGCTCGAACGGGACCTCGGTCGAGCTGCGGGCCCGCGTCAGGCGTGCGCTTGCCGCCGGGACCGCGCGGATCGCCGAGGAGTACGCCGCCGATCTGCACCGCGAGGTCGAGGTGGTGAAGGCGTGAACGAGCCGTGGTGGGTGAGCGTCATCAAGTCGGTGATCATCATCAACCTCGTGATGGGGGCCTTCGCGTACCTGACGCTGGCCGAGCGGAAGGTGATGGGGCGGATGCAGCTTCGCTACGGCCCGAACCGTGCCGGCCCGTTTGGGCTCCTGCAGCCGATCGCCGACCTGATGAAGCTCGTGCGGAAGGAGAGCTTCTTCCCGGGCTCCGCGGTCGACACGCTCTACATCCTGGCGCCGTTCGTCGCCGCTTTCACGGCCCTGTCGACGTTCGCCGTCATCCCGTTCGGGCCGGGCTGGGAGATCTTCGGCGTTCAGGTCGACGGTCAGATCTCCGACGTCCCGATCGCCCTGATCCTGATCTTCGCGATCGGCTCGATCGGCATCTACGGCTTCATCGTCGGCGGCTGGGCCTCCGACTCGAAGTACGCGCTGCTCGGCTCGATGCGCACCTGCGCCCAGCTCGTGAGCTACGAGGTCTCACTCGCGCTCAGCGTCCTCGGCGTCGTGATCATGGCCCAGTCGCTCTCGCTGACCCAGATCGTCGCCGCCCAGGACAACTGGTGGTACATCGTGCCGCAGTTCGTCGGCTTCGTCGTCTTCATGTTCGCCGGCACTGCCGAGACCGCGCGGGCGCCGTTCGACCTGCCCGAGGCGGAGCAGGAGCTCGTCGCCGGCTACCACACCGAGTACGGCGGCATGCGCTTCGGCCTCTTCACGATGAGCGAGTACATCAACCTGATCACGCTCTCCGCTCTCTCCGTCACGCTCTTCCTCGGTGGCTGGCACTTCCCGGTGCTCGAGGGCCTCGGCCCGCTCTGGTTCGTGCTGAAGCTGTTCTTCCTGATCTTCATCTTCATCTGGATGCGGACGACGCTCCCGCGGCTCCGCTACGACCAGCTGATGCGCTTCGGCTGGAAGGTCCTGCTGCCGGTGGCGACGATCAACGCGGTCGTCACGGCGATCCTCGTGGTGGCTCTCTGATGCCGATCGGGACCGCCAA
Source organism: uncultured Gaiellaceae bacterium (assembly GCA_963763755.1). Taxonomy (GTDB): domain Bacteria; phylum Actinomycetota; class Thermoleophilia; order Gaiellales; family Gaiellaceae; genus Gaiellasilicea. The sequence goes on along the minus strand of CAVXQE010000006.1, from coordinate 82,720 downwards.
GGGCTTCGGCGTCACCTTCCGGCAGATCTTCAACAAGCCGATCACGCAGGAGTACCCGGAGTTCAAGCGGCCGGTCTACCCGCGGTTCCGCGGCCGCCACCGGCTGCACGTGCACGAGAACGGGCTCGAGAAGTGCGTCGGCTGCTCGCTCTGCGCCGCCGCGTGCCCCGCCGACTGCATCCGCGTTGTCCCGGCGGAGAACACGCCGGACAATCGCGTCTCGGCCGGCGAGCGCTACGCGCGGATCTACGAGATCAACATGAGCCGGTGCATCTTCTGCGGCTACTGCGAGCTGGCGTGCCCGTTCGATGCGATCACGCTCGGGAACGAGTACGAGATCTCCGAGTACTCGCGCGACGACCTGATCTACACGAAGGACATCCTCCTTGCCGAGCCGATGAAGAAGATCCCGGTCGCCGACCGTGACCTGTACGACACCCCGATCCCGGCGTACCGCTCTCGGTCGTAGATGGGCAACTTCCTCGTCTGGGTGATCTGGATCCTGGCGGCTGCGGGGTGCCTCGCTTCCGGCCTGGCCGTGATCTCGTTCACGAACCCCTTCTTCTCCGCGCTCGCGCTGATCGGGAACCTCGGCTCGCTCGCCGTCCTCTTCCTGCTCGCCTCCGCGGAGTTCGTCGCCGCCGCGCAGGTACTCGTCTATGCCGGTGCGGTGATGGTGATGTTCCTGTTCGTGATCGCCTACCTCGGCGACCGCCCCACCGAGAGCCCGTTCTCGGGCGGTCCGTCGTGGATCTCCCTCGGGGCGATCGTCGCTGCCGCCGCGCTGCTGGTGGAGATCGTGGTCGTGATCGGGCTCGTCATCGGCGACGGGCTTGCCGACGAGGCCGTGGTTCAGCGTTCATTCGGAAGTCCCGAGGAGATCGGCCGCCTCTTCCTCACCGATCATCTGCTCGCGTTCGAGATCACCTCGATCGTGCTCCTCGTCGCCGCTGTCGGCGGTGTCGTGCTGGGCACGCGCTCACTTGCCGAGGACGAGGAGGAGGCGGCGCGTGCAAGGGCCTGACATCGCCTGGTACCTGATCGTCGCGGCGATCCTCTTCTCGATCGGAACCGCCGGCGTGCTCCTCCGCCGCAGTCCGCTGATCGTGCTCCTCTCGCTCGAGATCATGCTCAACGCGGGCAATCTCGCGCTGATCTCGTTCGCACGCCTGCACGGAAACCACGACGGGCAGGTCTTCGCGCTCGGCGTGATGGCCGTGGCGGCGTCCGAGGTCGTCGTCGGCCTCGGCCTGATCGTCGCGATCGCGCGCAAGCGCATCGACCTCGACGTCGACCGGCTGCGGGTGCTGCGCGGATGATCGCCGGCGCCTGGCTGTGCTTGCTGGCGCCACTCTGCGGCGCATTGGTGATCACCTTGCTCGGCGGGTCGATCTCGCGGCTGACCGCCGGCTGGATCTCGACGATCTCCGTGTTCACCGCCTTCGGCGGCGCGCTCGCCTCGTTCGTCGGGCTGCTCGGCCGCGACCACGAGGACCGCCAGGTCGTCACCACCGCCTGGACGTGGTTGGCGGCCGGGAGGTTCGAAGCGGGGCTCTCGCTGCTCGTCGATCCGCTCTCGGTGACGATGATGCTGATCGTCTCGGGGGTCGGCGGCCTGATCGTTCTCTACTCGATCGGCTACATGGAGGGCGACGCCGAGGAGCGCCGCTACTTCGCCTACATGTCGCTCTTCGTCTTCTCGATGCTGATGCTCGTCCAGGCGGCCAACTTCCTGCTTCTGCTCGTCGGCTGGGGACTCGTCGGCCTCGCCTCCTACCTCCTGATCGGCTTCTGGCACGAGCGGCCGGCAGGCGGTCGCGGCGGCGAAGAAGGCGTTCGTGATGAACGCGTTCGGCGACGCGACGATGGCGCTCGCGCTCTTCATCCTCATCTGGCAGACGGGGACGCTCGACTTCGCCGGCGCCTTCGAGGGCGCGGCCGGCATGTCGCAGACCCTCGTCAACCTCGTCGCGCTCGGGCTTCTCGGCGGCGCGGTGGCGAAGTCGGCCCAGATCCCGATCCACACCTGGCTTCCGGACGCCATGGAGGGCCCCACTCCGGTCTCCGCCCTGATCCACGCCGCCACGATGGTCACCGCGGGGGTCTATCTGATCGTCCGTGCGCATCCGATCTTCGAGCTCGCGCCATCGATCTCCGACCTCGCTGCGGGCCTCGGCGCGATCACGCTCCTCGTTGCCGGGCTCGTCGCGCTCGTGCAGACCGACATCAAGCGCGTGATCGCCTATTCCACGATGTCGCAGATCGGCTACATGTTCCTCGGCGCCGGGCTTGGGGCGTACGGGAACGGCATGTTCCACCTGATGACGCACGCCTTCTTCAAGGCGCTGCTCTTTCTCGCTGCGGGGCTCGTGATCCACCATCTGGCGAACGAGCAGGACATCCGGAGGATGGGCGGGCTGCGGCGAACGATGCCGAAGACGTACGTCGCGTTCCTGATCGGCTCGCTTGCGCTCGTCGGCATCCCGCCGCTCTCGGGCTTCTTCTCGAAGGACGCCATCCTCGCGTCGGCACTGGCTTCCGGCGCCTACGGGCAAGTGCTGTTCGCCGCGGGCCTCGTCGGCGCGCTGCTGACGGGGATCTACAGCTTCCGCCTGGTCTTCCTCGTCTTCCTCGGAGAGCCGTCGCCGCTCGTCCGCGAGCACGACCACGGGCCGGGGCACGGTGAGGGCCCGTGGACGATGACCGTGCCGGTCGCGATCCTCGCCGTCCTCGCCGTGGTGGGAGGCTGGATCGGTATCGCCGGTGTCTGGCATCCGTTCGGCGAGTGGCTCGACCCGATCGCGTTCGGGCGAGAGCATCTGGCGCTCGTCGAGCCGACGGTGAGGCAGGACTACGTCACGAGCGTCATCGCGGTCGGGCTCGGGGCGATCGGCATCGGCATCGCCTGGATGCTCTACGGCTCCCGCAAGTGGGCTGTCCCGCGGGTCCCGGCTCTTCAGCGGACGCTCGAGCACAAGCTCTGGTTCGACGAGCTGTACGACGCGATCTTCTACAAGCCGGCGGTCTTCCTCTCACGCCTGCTCCGCGACGGGATCGAGAAGCCGTTGATCGGGGGCTCGATCTCGGGTGTCACGCTCGGCGCCCAGCGAGGCGGGAGACGCGGTCGGTGAGGCCCAGACTGGCTACCTGCGCAGCTACGCCCTCGCGATCGCCGCCGCGGTCGCAGTGCTCATCGTCGTCTTCATCACCGTCCAATGACGACTGCGCTGATCTTCCTTCCGCTCGCTGCTGCGCTCGTCGTCTGGCTGCTGCCGCTGCCGGGCCGAGTCTCCGGCGCGCTCGCCCTGCTCGTCGCGCTCGCCGAGATCGCCCTGTGGGCGGTCGTGCTCGGCGGCTTCGATTTCGACCGGGGCCTTCAGTTCCGGGATCAGCAGAGCTGGTTCAGCGATCTCGGCGTCTCCTACGACGTCGGCTTCTACGGCTTCTCGCTCTGGCTCACCGGGCTCACGGTGGTCGTTTGCACTGCCGCGATCGGCTATGCGCTGTGGGTCGACCGTGAGCGCGGTCGCGCCTACCACGGTCTGCTCCTCTTCCTGACGGGGTCGATCGTCGGCGTCTTCACCGCCCAGGATCTGCTCCTCTTCTACGTCTTCTTCGAGGCCATGCTGATTCCGATCTACGTCCTGATCGGCGTCTGGGGTGGGCCGGGGCGGGCGCGCGCGACCGCGACCTTCGTGATCTACACGATGGCCGGCTCGCTGCTGATGCTCGCCTCGATCGTCGTCTTCGGTCTCTCACAGGGGACGTTTTCGCTCGTCGACTCCGGCACGTCGGCGAACGAGTGGGTCTTCCTGGGCTTCCTCGTGGCCTTCGCAGTCAAGGCGCCGATCTTCCCCTTCCACGGCTGGCTCGTCGACGCGTACCGGGAGTCGCCGCCGGAGGTCGCCGCGATTCTCTCCGGCGTCGTCTCCAAGGCTGCGGTGTACGGCCTGCTGCGGATCGTGATCGCGAAGTTCCCGGAGCCGGTCGACAATTTCCAGACGACGATTCTCGCGCTCGCCGCGATCGGGCTCGTCTACGGGTCGCTGCTCGCGTTCCGCGCGCCGGACATCCGCTCCGTCACCGCGTACTCCTCGATGGCACAGATGAGCCTGATCGTGCTCGGTCTCTTCTCGCTGAACGACCTCGGTGTGAGCGGGGCGATCGTCCAGTCCATCGCGCACGGTCTTGTCTCGGCGACGCTCTTCCTCCTCGCCGGCATGATCGAGACGCGCACCGGCACGAGCACGTTCGCCGTGCTCGGCGGAATGGCGCGGGGCAGACCGGCGCTCGCGACGTTGCTGATGACGACGGGGATCATCGCCCTCGCCGTCCCCGGCTCGGCCGCGTTTGCGGGCGAGTTCCTGATCCTCGCGGGGGTCTACGGCGTCGGCTGGGGCTGGGCCGTGGTCGGGGCGGGAGCGATCGTGCTCGCGGCGATGTACATGCTGCGACTGATCTCCGCCGTGTTGCACCAGGCCCGCGGCTTCGACGTCCTCGAGGAAGCGCCCGACCTTCGCCCGTTCGAGCTGTCGCTGCTCGTGCCGCTCGTGGGGCTGCTCCTGTTCCTGTCTGCCTGGCCCGCCCTGATCTCGGAGCGCCTGTGATCCCGACCCCGACGATCGACTGGCTCGCGCTCTCGCCGATGCTCGCTCTGCTCGCGGCGGCCGGAATCGCGCTGCTCGGCAGCGTGCTCGTTCCCTCGTGGATGCGCCGCGCCTTCGCAGCGTTTGTCGTCTTCGCCGGCTTCGTGACGGCGGGCGTCCTGGCGGCGATCGTCTTCGACGAGAGTGCCGAGGGCCGCAGCCTGATCGCGGAGTCGTTCTCACGCGACCGGCTCGGCGCGCTCGCCGCGATCATCATCGCCGGCGCCGGCGCGCTGGCCGTGCTCGTCTCCTGGGGTGAGAATCGCCGTGACCACGGGGGCGAGTACTACGCCCTTCTCGCCGCGGCCGGCGCGGGCATGGCGTTCTTCGTCACGGCCGGAAACCTGATGACGCTCTTCCTCGGCCTCGAGTGGTTCTCGATCTCGCTCTACATCCTCTGCGCGCTCGACACGCATCGCGAGACGTCGCTCGAGGCCGGGCTGAAGTACCTGATCGTCGGCAGCTTCGGCTCGGCGATCCTGCTCTTCGGCTCGGCGCTCGTCTACGGCGCCACCGGCGAGCTCGGCTTCGGGGCGATCGCGGACGCGAGGGCCGGCGACGACTATCTGCTCCTGGCGGGGCTCGCAATGCTGATCGCCGGCCTCGGGTTCAAGGCCTCGGCGGCGCCGTTCCACATGTGGACACCGGATGTCTACGAAGGTGCGCCGACCTCGGTGACCGCGTTCATGGCCGCCGCGACGAAGGTTGCAGCGCTCGTCCTGACGCTCCGGATCCTCGTCGTCGGCTTCCCGGAGCAGGAGCACCTCTGGACGATCGCGATCGCCGTGCTCGCGTGTGTCTCGCTCGCGGTCGGGAACCTGGCCGCGCTCGTGCAGCGGAACCTGAAGCGCCTGCTCGCGTACTCGTCCGTCTCGCACGCGGGCTTCATGCTGATCGCGATCGCCGCGGACAGCGAGCTCGGTGCTACCGCGCTCCTGTACTACCTGATCCCGTACGGGGCGATGTCGGTCGGCGCCTTCGCCGTCGTTGCGGCGCGGGAGCGCGAGCTCGGGGTTCCGGTGACCCTCGACAACCTGGCGGGTTTCGGCTGGGAACGGCCGTTCCTCGGCGCTGCGATGTGGGTCTTCATGCTCGGCTTCATGGGCATGCCCTTCACGGGGGGCCTCGTCGGCAAGTTCTACGTCTTCTCCGCGGCGTACGAGTCGGACTTGTGGTGGCTGATCATCGCGGGCGTGATCGCCACGGCGATCTCCCTCTACTACTACCTCGGTGTGATTCGCGCCCTCTACCTGCGGCCCGAGCTCGGCCTGCGGCCGGTGGTCGTGGGCGGTTCGCCGCCGCGAGACCCGCTGCTCCAGAGCGCAGTCTTCGTCTGCGTTGGAGTCACGGTCGGCTCGTTCATCTTCGTGCAGCCGTTGATCGACCTGGCGCGCGACGCCGCGTCGAGCCTGCCCTTCTAGCGAAGCAACGGACCGTTACTTGGCGCGGAAGGCGGCGCGGAGGCGCTCGTGCGGGACGGCCCACGTCGCAGCGAGCAGCGCCTGCACGGCGAAGACCGCGAGGCAGGCGACGACTGCCGTGACTCCGATTGCCGGGGGCGGCCCGTCGGCGAGAAGCGGCGCACGGACGGCGGCGGCCAGGAGCACGAGCGGCAGCGCGAGGGCCGTCAGCGCGGCCATGCCGCGGTCGTGTGGTTCCGCGGCCGTCCCGTCGAGCACGTCGCCGAGCGCGGAGAGTGCTGCGAGTGCGACCAGCGGGACGGCGACGACGAGTGCGTAGTAGGCGAGCGAATGGCTGCCGACTGCGTCCGCGAGCGCGGCGCCGACGACGAGCAGGACGGAGGCGAGTCGCATGGTCATGCGCTCGATGTTCGCCGCCGTACCGGACGGTCCTTTAGATTTCCAGTATGGCTACGACACTCACCTGGCTCGGGCATGCGACGTTCCGCGTCGACACCCCGGGCGGCAAGCGCATCTACATCGACCCGTTTCTGAACGGGAACCCGAAGTGCCCGCCGGAGCGAAGTGGAGCCCGAGCGGGTCGACGCGATCTTCATCACCCACGGCCACGGCGACCACTACGGCGACACGGTCGCGCTGGCCGCGAAGTTCGGCTGCACGGTCGTCGCGCCGGTCGAGCTTGCCGACTGGCTGCAGGGGCAGGGCGTGGAATCGGTTCGCGATCCGAACAAGGGCGGCACGGTCGAGGTCGACGGGGTCAAGGTGACGCTCACGCACGCGCAGCACTCCTCCAGCACGAACGACGGGACGTACGCGGGCGAGCCGTGCGGCCTCGTGGTCGAGGTCGAGGACGGCTTCAAGCTCTACTTCGCCGGCGACACGAACGTCTTCGGCGACATGGCCCTGATCGCGCGGATCTACGAGCCGGATGTGGCCGTGCTGCCGATCGGCGATCACTACACGATGGGCCCGCGTGAGGCCGCCGTCGCGCTCGAGCTGCTGGGCGTGAAGCGCTGCGTTCCGTCCCACTACGGCACGTTCCCGCTCCTCACCGGCACCCCCGAGAAGCTGCGTGAGCTCGCCCCCGACGTCGAGATCATCGCGCCGGAGCCGGGAGGATCCGTCGAGCTGTGAGGGAGCGGTGGTTCGGAAACACAGGCCGGCGCGTCCCCGAGCTGGCGCTGGAAGGCACGCTCGAGCTGGAGGAAGCGTTCGTGCTGGACGGCGTCGAGGACGACGCGACCCTGCGCGAGGCGCATGCCCAGGGCAGGCCGGTCGTCGTGCGGGCGGTGACACCGGAGGCCGTCAAGGCGGCGCTCGCCCGGCCCGAGGTCGCGTCGGTGCTCGTGCCGACCGAGGAGCTTCTGGCTCTCGACCTGACGGAGCTGACCTACGGCTAGCGTGATCTCGACGTATTCGATCGCGGCGTGCGACCTCGACGCGGGACAGTGGGGTGTCGCCGTGCAGTCGAAGTTCCTGGCCGTCGGGTCGGTCGTCCCGTGGGCGGAGCCTGGGGTGGGCGCGGTCGCGACGCAGGCGTACGCGAATCCGCGCTACGGCCCCGATGGGCTGGCGCTCCTGCGGCAGGGTCTCTCGGCCGACGAGGTCGTCAAGCGCCTGACCGAGGCCGACGAGGGCCGCGACCAGCGGCAGCTCGGGGTCGTCGACGCCGCCGGCCGCGGCGCCACGTTCACCGGCTCCGGCTGCCACGAGTGGGCAGGCGGCCGCACCGGGCCCGGCTACGCTGCCCAGGGCAACATCCTCGTCTCCGGCGCGACGGTCGACGCCCTCGCCGAGACCTTCGAGGCGACGGAAGGCTCGCTGGCGGAGCGACTGCTGGCGAGCCTCGCAGCTGCTCAGGCCGCGGGTGGCGACAGCCGCGGCCAGCAATCCGCGGCGGTGCTCGTCGTCGAGCGGGACGGGGGCTACGCAGGGCTCTCCGACATCCTCGTCGATCTGCGCGTCGACGACCACGAGACCCCGATCGAGGAGCTCCGGCGCCTCTACGGCCTGCACGACCAGCTTTTCGGGAAGACCCCACGCGACCAGTGGCTGCCCGTCGACGACGAGCTGCGGATCGAGATCGACGAGCGACTGGCAAAGCTCGGCTACGAGCGTCTCGAGGACTGGGCCGGCGCTGCGAACCTCGAAGAGCGTGTCGACGGCGACGGACGAAATCGACCCGGTGGTCCTGAACGAGCTGAGGAGGAGCGAGTGAGCGGTTACGAGATCGCAAGCCTGACGGAGATCGAGTCGGTGAAGGCGGTCGGCACGCTGCGCTGGACGCCGCTGCGCAAGCACTTCGGCATCACCGCCTTCGGAGTCAGCGCGTACACGGCGGCGGAGGCCGGGCAGGACGTCGTCGAGGAGCACACCGAGGAGAGCCTCGGCCACGAGGAGCTCTACGTCGTCGTCGCCGGCAGGGCGACGTTCGTGCTCGACGGCGAGGAGACAGGACGTGCCTGCCGGCTCGGTCGTCTTCCTCCGCGATCCGAAGGTGAAGCGCTACGCGCGCGCGGAGGAGCCGGGTACCACGGTGCTCGCGATCGGCGGCAAGCCGGGCGTGCACGAGGTCTCCGCCTGGGAGTACTTCTTCGCCGCGTACGGGGTGGTCGACGAGGACCCCGACCGCGCGATCGCGGAGATCGAGGCTGGGCTCGCGGAGAAGCCCGATCACCCGGGGCTGTACTTCCATCTGGCGTGCATCTACACCCGCGCCGGCCGCCTCGACGAGGCTGGCGTGGCGCTCGACCGGGCTCTCGAGCTCGATCCCAAGCTTCAGAAGTGGGCGGACGAGGACGAGGATCTCGAGCCGTTACGAGTCGCCCGGCAGACGTAGTCCCGCGGCTCGTTCCCGGAGCGCGGGAACCGGATCCGCCTCCGGGCGGGCCACCACGAGAACGGCGCCGTAGCCCTCGCCGGCGAGCGCGCCGACGAGCAGGTCGAGCCCGAGCGCGAGCGCGAACGACTTGTGCGCCTTCTCGCCGCCGAACGGCACCAGTTCCTCCGGCGTCGCTGCGCCGCGAAGGACGTCGCCGTGGGTGACGGCGCCCATCGAGACGTCGGTGATGAGCGGTTTGCCGTCCGAGCTCGGGATCGCGATCGCGAGCGGATTGGTGCCTGCGAGCGGCTCGCCGCCGTCGGGATGGGAGAGCCGGGCGGGTGACGTCGCCGTCAGGGCAGCCACGAGACCACCCTCCGCCAGCCGCCGCGCGTACCAGCCGAGTGCGCCGGTCGGGAAGCAGTTCGAGGCGACGACGACTCGAGCGTGTTCCGGCGGCTCCGCGAGCTGCGCGTCGCAGACGGCTGTCAGCGTCAGGTAGCCGAGCGCGCCGGCACCGTCCCAGCGCTCGTAGCCGGGCTCGGCGTGCAGGCGCACAGGCCGGGCGTCCGGCTTCAGGTCGGGCAGCGTCTCGAGCCAGTCGATCCGTGCGAGCCCGTGTCCGAGCTTGCCGCGCGACTCGGCGTCGAGGAAGTGAGCAGCGAGGGTCGCGGTGTCCGCCTCGGAGAACCCCAGGGCGGCGATGCGTTCCTCAGGCAGCACGCCTACGGGCTGCCCAGACCGCGGCGCCGGCGCCGAGCACGAGCGGGATCCCCAGCAGCGCGGGGCGAAGCCGCGGCACGGACGGGTAGGCGAGCTCGCTGAACTCGAGCATCGGCCACCCGCGGTCTTCCGCGATCCGCCGTAGCTGCCGGTCGGGGTTGACGACGACGGGATTCCCAACCGCGTCGAGGAACGGCAGATCGGTGTGGCTGTCGGAGTAGGCGGTCGATGCTTCGAGGTCGAAGCCTTCCTGCGTTGCGAGCTCGCGGACCGCAGCCGCCTTCCCGTCGCCGTGCGCGCCGCGGAGCGAGCGGCCGGTGTAGACGCCGTCCACGATCTCGCAGGTCGACCCGAGCGCGCCGTCGAAGCCGAGCTCCCGCGCGATCTCCTCGACGATCTCCTGCAGCGTGGCCGAGACGATGTAGACCGGCTCGCCGCGCTCGCGATGGCGTGCGACGAGGTTGAGCGGCTCCTGGTAGACGAGCGGCTTCAGGATCGGCTCCATCGCGCCCGCGACGAGGTCGCGAAGGTCGTCGACGCGGAAGCCCTTGAGGACCATCAGGCCGTCCTCGGCGGCCTTCCGAACCGTCTCGGCGCCGGCTCCGCGCGCGGCGAAGAGCAGCTGCCAGGCGGCCGCCTTCGCGAGCTGGCCGCGCCCGATCACGCCGTACTCGCGGAACGGCCCGGCGAGCGCGAGCGCGCTCGAGCGGCGCAGCAGCGTCCGGTCGAGGTCGAAGAAGGCGGCAGCGGTCATCGAGTCGAGTGTACGCGCCGAGCACCCTCACGAAATCCTCACGAATTCCTTACGCGTTGCCACGCTGGAAACGCGCCGCGCGGGCATCTAGGACCTCACAGTCCACAAAAGGAGCCGGACAACAATGAAGCGACTCATCCTGATCACGGCAGCGATCAGCGCCCTCGTGGCGGCCAGCGCAGCCGTGGCGCACCTCAAGACCGGCGACGTCACCCAGGTCAGTGCGACTCTCTCCGCGGCGACGGCGGCCAACGTCCAGACGCGCACGCTCACCTGTGACGGCCAGACGATCGAGATCACGCTCGGCCACTACTCCGGCACGGCGACGAGCACGACGACCGAGCTCAACGGCCCGGTCGACCTGTTCGTGAAGAGCACGTACAACACGACCAAGAAGCTCGGCTGGGTCGACGGTTGGCTCAAGGTGCGCGCATCCGACAAGCGCACGCGGGCGAGCTTCACCGCGATCAACGTCGACGGAAAGCTCGACGGCTGGCTCCGTGGCTCCGCGAGTCACCGCGGCGGCCTGCTGTTCGGCAGCCTTGCGGGTTCGTTCTCGAAGACCGGCGGCCTGACCGACGGCACGCTCGGAACCGGCACCGGCGCGAACGCCGCCGTGATCGCGAAGCGCATCGACTGCGGCGGCGAGAAGCCGACGCGCCCCAGCGTGTTCCTGTTCGTCCGCGGCGAGGTGGACTCGGTCAGCCCGACCGCGATCACCGTCAAGCCGAAGGACGGCTCCGCGAACCAGACGTGCACCGTCAAGAACGCAGATCAGGTCAAGGGCATCGACGCGAAGGACCAGGTCGAGATGTCCTGCGTCCAGGTCGCCGGCGTCTGGACGCTCGCGAAGGTTCGCGAGCGCCACTAGCTCGACGAGGGACGACGAAGCTGCGGAGGGCGCCTGCGGGCGCCCTTCGTCGTTCTAGGAGAGAATCGTCAACGGCGTGCGGATCGTGCCGGGGCGTGACGCGAGAACGGTCTCGGCGATCGCGACGATCGCTCGGGCGGATTCCGACTCCGGGTCCGCCTCGACGACGGGCACGCCGGCGTCGCCGGCCTCGCGCAGCGCCGTATCGAGCGGCACCGTTCCGAGCAGCGCGACACCGAGATCGTCGGCGAGCTTGCCGCCGCCGCCGGTCCCGAAGGCCTCGCCGCTCATGTTCTCCACGACACCCAGGAGCTTCTGGCCCGTCTTCTGCGCCATCATCGCCGCGCGCGCCGCCACCTCCTGCGCGAGCGGCTGCGGGGTCGTCACGACCAGCACCTCCGCGCGCGGAAGCAGCTGGCCGAGCGAGATCGCCATGTCGCCCGTGCCCGGCGGCATGTCGACGACGATCGTGTCGAGCTCGCCCCAGTGGACGTCCGAGAGAAACTGCTCGAGCGCGCGGTGGAGCATCGGCCCGCGCCACATCACCGGAGCGTTGTCGTCGAGGAAGTTGCCGATCGAGATCAGCTTCATGCGGCCGCGGACCGGTGGCACGATCATCTTGTCGACGACGATCGGGCGCTGATGAACGCCCAGCATGTGCGGGATCGAGTGGCCGTAGATGTCCGCGTCGATCACACCGACCTGCTGGCCGAGCCGGTCGAGCGCGGCGGCGAGGTTGACCGTGAGCGACGACTTGCCGACGCCGCCCTTGCCGCTCGCGATCGCGATCACACGCGTTCGCGGATCGAGCGAGATCGACTTCTCGGGCCGGCCGCCGCGGAGCTTCGTCGTCAGCGCGGACTTTTCTTCCGGCGTCATCACGCCGAAACGAAGCTCAACACGTTCCACGCCCGGAACGCTGCCGACGTGCTCCGCGACCTGCTCCTGGAAGGAGTTGCGGAGCGGACAGCCGGCAACCGTGAGCGCGATCGTGACCGACACCGCTCCTCCGTCGATCTCCAGCTCGCGAACCATGTCGAGCTCGGTCACCGGCTTGCGCAGCTCGGGGTCGATAACGCGCTCGAGCGCCTTGAGGATCGCGTCGCGATCGGGGGTCATACCAGGAGCCTAGCGGGAGGCTGCTTCGTCGACGGGCCGGAGATCAGCCCACGAGCCGGAAGACCATGCTGTCTCGGACCGGGTGTACGCCCGTGCGCGTGACGACGAGCGAGCCCCGGGCGTTGTCGTAGAGACCCGTGCCTCCCAGGATCGCGAGCTCGTAGAACTGGCGGTAGAGGAGCGACCCGCCGACGATGATCTTGCCCTTCGGGAGGTAGTACGTGCCGCGGCAGACGCGCGAACGCCGGCGGTCGACGAACGTGCAGAGCAGCTCCGAGCGGCCGATCGAGCGGCTGGTCACGCGCTGGTTGTAGAGACGCTGCCGAACGATCTCCATGTCTCCGGGCGACTTGCCCTTCGCGCCCACATCGACACGGACGACGGTGTCCTGCACATTCGTGATCCGGATCGTCGCCGGGCCGGTCGCAGCCTCCGAATCTCCCTCCCAGGGGCTCACGACCACAAGGCCCACGAGCACACCCGCGAGCAGATAAACGGTTTTAGTTTTCATCTGGGCGTCTCCTTGACATTGTTCGCGCTTACCTCACCGGGTTCCTCTGGCAGCTCGACCCAGAACGTGGATCCCGTCGAGGGATCGCTGTCGAAGCCGATGCTGCCGCCGTGCGCCTCGACGATCTCTCGCGAGACCGCGAGGCCGAGGCCCGTGCCGGTGATCCCGGTTGCGCCGGCATCACCGCGGAAGAACTTCGTGAAAATCCGTTCCTGCTGGTCCTCGGGGATTCCGAGCCCCTCGTCCCGCACGATCACCCGCACCCCCGAACCGCTCCGCTCGGCTGCGAGCTGGACCGTGCCGCCGTCCGGTGAGTACTTGATCGCGTTCGAGAGCAGGTTACCGACGACCTGCGCCAGTCGGTCAGGATCGCCGCGGACCGAGAGCGGGCGCTCCTCGAGGTCGACTTCGACCGTGTGCTTCGGGCTCTGTTCGGCGTAGAGCTCCGCCTGCTCGTCCAAGAGCGCAGCGAGATCGACTCTCTCCGTCGCCAGCTCGAGACCCTCGTGCTCGATCCGCTGGACGTCGAGGAAGTCCTCGAGCAGCGCGGCGAGCCGACGCGCCTGAGCGTCGATGATCCCGAGGTAGTGCCTGCGGATCGGGGGGTCGAATTCACGCTTGAGGAGAAGGGCAGTGAAGCCGAGCACGCTCGCGAGCGGCGTCCGAAGCTCGTGGGAGACGATGCTGACGAGCTCCGTCTTCATCCGCTCGCTCTCGCGCAGCTCGGCGTTCTGCGCCTCGAGCGCCGCGTGGTTCTGCTCGATCCGCTCCGCCATGTCGTTGAACGCGTGGGTGAGCTCGCCGATCTCGCCAGGCCCCTGTGGCGGTAGGCGCAGCGACCACTCCCCGGACGCGAGCCGAGTGGCCCCCGAGGCGACGGCTCGCACCGGCCGCCCGATCGAGCGAGCAAGGAAGACGCCGAAGAGGATGATCAACGCTGCGGAGGCGCCGATGCCGACCGCGCCGACGATCACCGCGAGGTTGGACCGTCTCTCGGCGTCGCGGCCCGCGTCGGCGGCCAGTGCGTCCTCGGCAGTCAGGAACTGATCGAACACGCCCTGGATCGCGTCGGTCAGCCGTTTTCCCTCCTCCGCGACGAGTGGGTCCCGCCCGATCTCGGGCGTCTCCTTGACGAGCGCGACGAGCGGTGTTGCGAACTCGACGTACTCCCGGATCCTCTCCTCGACCTCCTGGGCCCGCCGGCGCTGCACCGGGTCGTTGACGACGAGCGCCTGCAAGGCGGCTCGTTGCTTGGGCAGCGCCCTGAGGGCATCCGTATACGGCTGGAGGAAGCTGCGGTCGTTCGTCAGCGTCAGGCCGCGGATGCCTGTCTCCATGTCGACCACGAGCTTCTCGAGCCGGAGTGAAGCCGCAGTCACGTCGCGTGAGCGCGCCTCGCGCGCCGTCGCCTCGCGCTGCGCGGAGATGGCGACGATCAGTGCGGCGAAGGCAGCGACGACGATGAACGCCAGAGCGACGCTCGCGAGCCACATCCGGCGGGCAAGCGTCACCCGAGCAACTCCTCGACCGCGCCGCTCAACTCGTCGGGGTCGAACGGCTTCGAGACGAAGCGGTCGGCTCCTGCGACCCGTGCATCGAGCTCGGCGTGGCTCCAGGCCGTGATCACGACCACGAGCATGTCCTTCAGGTTCTCGTCGTTGCGGATCGTCTCCAGCACCTCGATCCCGCTGAGGCCCGGGAGCATGACATCGAGGACGATCAGGTCGGGGTCGAGCTCCCGCGCGGCGACGAGCGCCTCGGTTCCGTCCGCGGCCTCGATGAAGCGGTAGCGCGGCCCGAGCACGGCTCGGACGAGCTCCCGCAGGCTCGGGTCGTCGTCGCAGACGAGAATCGTCGCGGCGTCAGGGTCGGGTGTGGGCTGAGGTGCTCGGTCCACCGTGTGTGGGAGAGGCGGTGGGCGCCGGGATTGTCAATCTTATTAGGGTGACGCCCTCATGCAGCAGTTCGCGAAGCCGGAGCGCGTTCCTGGGCGCCAAATCCTTCCCAGTCGTTTGTTGAAGGAGACGAACGCCTCCCGGGTCGTCGACGAGGGTAGCCGCCGAGCAGCCTATGAGGTAAGGGCGGCTTCCAACGTGTGGCACAGCTCGGTGGTACCCGCGGCCACGACTCGTGAACGTCCGACGAGGTCGAGCGGTGCCGACTCGAACGGCGGGTCCTCGAACAGCTCGATCGCGAGGCCGCACTCGCGCACGAGCAGCTGGCCGGCCGCGATGTCGACCGAGCGCGCGGGCTTGAGGGAGCAAACCGCGTCGACGCGCCCCGCGGCGAGGTGGCAGAGCGAGATCGCGAGCGAGCCCATGATCCGGAGGCGGTGCGCGGTTCCGACCATCGCCGCCGCCTTGTCCGCGACCTGAGCGGTCGTCGTCGCCTCGAACGAGAGGATCTCGATCGAGTCCTTCGGCCGCACCGCGCCCAGCCGAGCGCCGTTCAGGAACGCGCCCCGGCCTCGTTCGGCCGTCCACTCCTCGCCGTTGCCGAAGTCGTAGACGTAGCCGAACACGACGTCTCCCATCGTGGCTCCGTCTGCGACCGCGAGCGAGAGGGAGTAGAACGGGATGTTGCGCTTCGCATTCAGCGAGCCGTCGATCGGGTCGCAGACGACGCGCCATGGAGTGCCGGTTCCGAAGACGCGCTCGCCGAGCTCTTCCGAGACGAGCGTGAAGTCCTGGTCGAGTTGCTCGAGCCGGTGCACGACAGCGGTCTCGGCGGCCGCGTCGATCGCCGTCGTGTCGTCGCCACCCTCTCCCCGGGCGAGCACGGGCTCGCGTTCGACGCGCGTGGGCAGCTCGGCGAGCACGCCGCGGATATCCCCGACCGCATCGCGGCACACCTCGAGCCACGGGGTCATCGACCGAGTGTCAAAGCGGGTGGAAGAGTAAGCCGCTGATGAGCTTGGGGAAGAAGTACGTCGTCTTCTGCGGCAACACCTCGCCGCGCCGCGCGTAGGCGAACACGTCCTCGATCCGTGTTGGCCGCAGCAGGTAGGCAGTTGCGGCCTGGCCGGTCGCGACCGCGTTCCGCGCGTCATCGGCGCTTGCTGTGTAGGAGAGCCCTTCGTGGCCGAGCGTATCGACGAGCTGGACGTCGAGCATCCCCTGCGGGACGTGCACATCACGCGACCCCGCGGACGTGATCTCGACGATCGACCCACCACCGTTCTGCCCTCCTTCCAGGTGCTTCGGCTCGGCGAAGAGCCGGTGCGTGGGGAAGATCTCGAGCCCCGGGTCCTCGGTCGAGACGAGAACGACGGGCATCTGCGCGCTGGCCGGGAATCCCTCCTCCTCGCTGAAGGCGACCGCCGTCTCGTAGCGGTGGTGCCCGTCGGCGATCAGGAGCTGCTTGTCGTCGAAGTAGCGGACGAGCATCGGGTCGTCGATCCGCCAGAGCTTCGCCCCCTCGACCTCGAGATCTGGCTCTCGCTCGGGGCGCTCAACCGGGGCGGGGCCGTCGTAGAGCAGGAAGATCGGCTCCAGCTGAACGCGCGTTGCCCGCAGCAGGCGGAGTCGCGCCTCCTTCGGGCCGGCGTGGGTGCGCTCGTGCGGTAGCACCGTGCCCGTCGCGTACGGCTCGACCTTGAGCGAGCCGACGAGCCCGAAGCGCTTGCGGGCGATGCCGTCCGGGCCGACGTAGTCCTGCTCGAGCGCCCAGACCGCCGGCGGCTCCTCGACGAGGACACCGCTCGTGCGCCAGTCCTCCAGCTCGCGCGCTGCGTCCTCCTCGGAGTCGGGCAGAGTGAGGTGGACGACGTTGTACGGGCTCCGCTCCCGCAGCTCCGTGCGCAGCTCGTCCGAGATCACGTCGTACGGCGGCGCGACGAGATCTTCGATCGGTCCCGCGACCGTCTCGTCGTAGCGGAGGGCGCGGAAGGGCTTGACGACGGCCATCGACCGAGCCTACCAACGCCCTAGACTCAGCCCGTGAGCACCATCGCCGAGCTGACAGCGGACCGGACGGTCGAGGGCGTGTACGCCGTCGCCCGCAAGCAGCGGCGCACGACACGGAAGGGCGCTCCGTACCTCGTCCTCGAGCTCGTCGATCCGACGGGGAGGATCGAAGGCCGGATCTGGAACGACGTCGAGCTGCTCGACGGCCGCTTCGCCGAAGGGGATGCGGTGCGCGTCCTCGGACGCGTCGAGAGCTTCGACAACCGCCTGCAGCTCGAGATCCGCTCGGTCGAGGCGACGGATGCCGATCCGGCCGGGCTTGCGCCGCGCATGCGCAGAGATGCAGACGAGCTCGACGGCTTCCTCGAGTTCCTCGGCGGCGAGGTGTCTCATCCCGGGCTCTCCGCCCTCGTCGCGAAGCTCCTGGGTGACGCGGAGATCCGCAAGGCGATGCGCGAGCTTCCGGCCGCCGAGTCCCACCACACCTACGCCGGCGGCCTGCTCGAGCACACCGTCGGCGTGGCCACGCTGGCACGCGAGACCTCCCAGCTCCATCCGCGGCTGCGTGCCGACCTCCTGCTCGCGGCCGCGCTCCTACACGACGTCGGCAGGGTGCGCGAGCTGAGCCGGGGCCCCTCGTTTCGCGCGACCGAGGAAGGGCGCCTGCTCGGCCACGTCCACCTCGGGCTGCGGCTGATCGAGGAGCGCGCGGCCGGGCTCGACCGGGACGCGCTTGCCGAGCTCCTGCACGCGGTCGCCTCGCACCACGATCGCAACGCCGCGCGCACCGCCGAGGCGGCTGTCCTCTACCACGCGAACCAGCTCGACGCCGTCGCGGCGACTCGACCAGTCGGCGACTAGTGCTGGCGATCGCGCTGGCCCTTGGCGCGAGCCTCTCGTGGGGGCTCGGCGACTTCCTCGGCGGCCTGACGTCGAGGCGGATGCACGTCCTGACGGTGCTCGTGGTCTCCCAGGTCTTCGGCCTGGCTGCGGCGCTGGTCTGGGTTGCCGCGTCCGGCGACAGCGTTCCCGGCTGGTCTTCGGTGGCGCTGGCCATGGCTGCAGGTGCGAGCGGCTGTCTCGGGATCGCGACGCTCTACCGCGGGATGGCGATCGGCGCGATGGGAATCGTCGCCCCGATCTCCGGGGTTTCGGCGGTGATTCCGTTCGCGGTCGGGATCGCGTCCGGCGAGCGACCGAGCGCGCTTCAGATCACCGGCATCCTCCTGGCGTTCGTCGGCGTCGCCGTCGCATCGCGCGAGCCGCGTGAGCAGGGCGGTGGCCGGGCCGCCGGGTTCGGCCTGGCGCTGACGGCCGCGCTCGGATTCGGCCTCTACTTCGTGTTCGCGGACCGTGCCGCCGACGAGAGCGTCCCGTATGCGGTTGCCACGGCTCGCGGCATCTCGCTGCTGCTCGCGCTCGCAGCGGCTCTCGTCGTCGGCGCGTCCCTGCGCCCTGGTCGAGCGTCGCTCCCGGTGCTGGCGGTGGTGGGGCTCTGCGACGTCGGCGCGAACATGCTGTTCTCGCTCGCGACGACGCGGGGGTATCTCAGCATCGTCTCCGTCCTCGCAGCGCTCTACCCGGTCGTGACGGTCGCCCTCGCGGCGATCGTCCTCCACGAGCGAGTCGCAAGGACGCAGCGGTTCGGCGTCGTGGGCGCCCTCGCCGGCGCAGCGATGATCGTTGCCGGGTGAGCCCGCGGTGACGCTGAGCGGGTGGCCGAAACGGACACTTTCGCCCGGTGGCACTACGTCAGCCGCGTGAACCGATGACCTTCGAGGAGCTGCGCGAGGCTCTTGCCGAGATGACCGCGGCTAGATGTTGAAGCGGATGTTCAGGACGTCGCCGTCCTGGACCTCGTACGTCTTGCCCTCGAGCCGCTGCGTGCCGCGCTTCGCCGCCTCGGCATGTGAGCCGGCTTCCAGGAGATCGTCGGTCGAGATCGTCTCGCAGCGGATGAAACCGCGCGCGATGTCGGAGTGGATCGACGCCGCCGCCTCGAGCGCGGTCTGGCCGCGGCGGAGCGTCCAGGCCCGAGTCTCCTTGTCGCCGGCGGTGAAGAAGGTGATCAGATCGAGGGCGTCACGGAGCCGCCGCACGACCTCGTCGAGCGCGGAGGGGCCGTCACGGAACTCGGCCGCCTCCTCGTCGGTCATCTCCGCCAGCTCGGCTTCCAGCTTCAGGTCGATCCCGCCGGGTCCGTTCTCGACCGCGATCAGCGGCTTCGTGGTCAGCGGCTCGAGCTCGGGTGGCAGCTCGCCCTCGTAGTCGCGGAGGTTGTTCCCCGCTTCGAGGTACGCGAGGAGCGCGTGCAGCTGGTCGACCTCCTTGCGCAGGCTCGCGTCGCCCGACTTCGCCTGCTTCTCGACCCGCTCGAGCCGGCGCTCCACGTGGTCGCGGTCGGCGACCAGGAGCTCGAGCTCGAGTGTCTCGAAGTCGTCTGCGGGCGTGGCATCCGGGGAGTGCCCATCCGCCACCGCCAGGATCGCGTCGACCTGCCTGAGGCCGCCGAGGAGCTGCGGGCCGGTGCCGGGGACGTCCACGACCCTGATCGTCGCCGGCGTGATCTTGCGCGCGCCGACGAGCTGCGCAAGCTTGTCGAGGCGGTCGTCGGCGATCGAGGCCATGCCGACGTTCTCCTTGCCGAAGCCGGCGCCGCCGGTTCGCGTCAGCGCCGTGAACAGCGTCGTCTTGCCCGCGCCCGGGAGGCCGACGATCCCGACTTCCAGGGCCACTACTCCTCCCGGTCGGAAGGCTGGTCGGAAGGCTCGTCGGGAGCCGCGTCGGCGATCTGCTTCTGGAGCGAGACGAGCGCTCGATGCTGCAGCGACTTCACTGCGCCTTCGGTCTTGTCGAGGATCGTCGCCGCCTCGGCGTTCGAGAAGCTGAAGACGAACTTCAGCGTCAGCACCTGCTGCTGCTCCTGCGAGAGCGACTCGATCAGCCCGAGCATCGACTGGCGTCCGATCGACTGGAAGGCCTCGTCCTCGGCGGACCGTTCGGCGGAGTCGAGCGGCTCGGGCACTTCCTCCTCCGGGTGCCAGCGGCGGTTGGCGCGGAAGTGATCCATCGAGAGGTTGTGCGCGATCCGAAAGAGCCAGGCCGAGAACGGCGCCGACTGAAAGCGGAACTTCCGGATCGACTCGAGCATGCGCAGAAAGGTCTGCGTGGTCAGATCCTCGGCGTCGTGCCTGTTCCCGACCGTCATGTGCAGGTAGCTGTAGATCCGGTCGAAATGGATCAGGTACAGCTCCTCGAGCGCGGCGCGGTCGCCCTGCTGTCCCCGCTCGACGAGCTTCCGGATCTCGGCGGCCGAGGGCCCCTTCTGCGTGGTCTCGGTCATCCCAAGAAGGGTGCCCTGCGCCCTAGATCCCGAACCCGACCTGCGACTGGGTGGCGTAGCGCTTCATGTAGACCACGCGTGCCAGGACGATCGTGTAGCGGCCGTCGTTCGAGTCGAGCATGAGCGTGCCGCCCGCCTCGGTTGCGAGCGCGCGCTCGAGCTCGTCGGCTCCCTGGACGGTCACGAGCGCTGAGAGGCCCGGGCCGCCGTCGAACGCGAGCTCGACGCGGACGGAATCGGTTTCAGCCAACGGACACCACCTCTGTCAGGACGCCGTGAACGGCGTCGGGATGGACGAATGCGACCTGGAGCCCGAAGAGGCCCTGCCGCGGCTCCTCGTCGATCAGCTCGGCGCCTTCGGCCGAGAGCCGCCCGAGCTCCACGAGGACATCGTCGACCTCATAGGCGACATGGTGCATCCCCGGCCCGCGGTCTGCGAGGAACCTGCCGACCGGAGTCTCCTCGCCGAGCGCGGCGAGCAGCTCGACGCGGCTCGAGCCGACGAGCACGGCCGCGGCTTCGACGCCCTGCTCCTCGACGCGGGCTCGGTGCTCGAGCTCGGCGCCGAAGAGACGCCCGTACGTGTCGAGTGCGTCGTCGAGGTCGTGGACGGCGACGCCGAGATGATGGATGCCGCGGACGCCCACGGCTCGATGCTACTGGAGGGTCTTACTCCGGGAGCGCGCGCACGGTGCCGATCGTCTCGGACGACCGTGACTCCGGGCCGATGTCGCCGAGCATCTCCTGCAGCTCCTCGCGATTCAGCGTCTCGCGCTCGAGCAGCTGCTGCGCCAGCCGGTCGAGCGACGCGCGATGCTTGATCAGCAGGCGCTGCGCTTCCTCGTAGGCGTGATCGGTCAGGCGTGCCTGCTCGGAGTCGCGCAGCCGCTTCGTCTCCTCGGAGAGGGCGTAGTTGTCGGCGCGCATCGTCCGCGAGGGCGAGGCCTCGGACATGCCGTACTCGAAGACCATCGCCCGGGCGATCTCGGTCACCTTCTCGAGGTCGTTCGACGCGCCGTTGGTCACGCGTCCGAAGACGATCTGCTCGGCGGCGCGGCCGGCCAGCGCGACCTTCATCACGTCCAGGAACTCTTCCTTCGTGTGCAGGTAGCGCTCCTCGAGCGGCAGGTAGTACGCGTAGCCGAGCGCGTCACCGCGCCCGATGATCGTCACCTTCTGGATCGGGAGCAGGTCGCCCATCAGATGCGCCAGGAGTGCGTGCCCGCCCTCGTGGTAGGCGAGGATCCGCTTCTCCTTCTCGGTGACGACGCGCCGCTGCTGGAGGCCGGCGACGACGCGCTCCATGGCGCCTTCGAAGTCCTCCGCGAGGATCGTCATGCGCTCCTGGCGGCCGGCGAAGATCGCTGCCTCGTTGCACAGGTTCGCGAGGTCGGCGCCCGTGAGCCCGGAGGTGTGGCGTGCCACGGTGTTCAGGTCGACGTCCTCGGCCAGCGGCTTACCCCGCGTGTGGACGCGCAGGATCTCCTCGCGGCCGGCGAGGTCGGGCGGCGCGACGACCACCTGCCGGTCGAAGCGGCCGGGACGGAGAAGCGCGGGGTCGAGATCCTGGAGGCGGTTCGAGGCGCCCATCACGATCACCTGGGCCGACTCGTCGAAGCCGTCCAGCTCGACGAGCAGCTGGTTGAGAGTCTGGTCGTGCTCGCGGTTGAAGCCGCCGCCGGCGCGAGCCGTGCCCACGGCGTCGAGCTCGTCGATGAAGACGATCGCGGGCGCGTTCCTCCGCGCCTCTTCGAAGAGCTTGCGGATCCGGGCGGCGCCGAGGCCGGCGAACATCTCGACGAAGGCAGAGGCGCTCTGGGAGTAGAACTTGGCGCCGGACTCCTTCGCAACGGCTTTGGCGAGCAGCGTCTTGCCCGTGCCTGGCGGCCCGTAGAGCAGGATGCCCTTCGGCACTCGCGCGCCCAGCTGCTGAAAGCGCTTGGGATGGCGGAGGAAGTCGACGACCTCCCGCAGCTCGCTCTTCGCCTCGTCGACGCCGGCGACGTCCGCCCAGCTGACCGAGCCCCCATCGCTGGCCTCGAGCTTCGGCGCCTTCACGCGCGGCATGTACTGCAGCGTCCGCCAGAGGAGGTAGATGATCGCGCCGAAGAAGACGAGCGGCAGCCACGTCAGGGCGTAGCCCGGCAACTGGTTGAAGAATTCCCCCACGTCCGACATCCAGCCTCCTATCGGCAGAACCTCAGCGAGGCTGAAGTGTGCCGACGATTACCGCTTCGCGCGAGGAAACCTGGAGCTCGACGGCGACGAGGCGAGGATGGGCGAGCCAGAGCTCCCGGACCGGATCGGGGTCCACGTAGCCCGGCGTCAGATCGTCGAGCACGAGGATCCCGCCCGGTGCCAGCAGTCCGACGAGCTCTTCGTGGTACTTCGCCCTGCCGCCGTCGGCGAAGAGCAGGTCGAACGGCGCCTCCGCGGCGAGCACCTCCTGCCAGTCCCCGTGGAGCACGGTGGCTGCTGGATCGTCGGCGAACAGCTCGGCAGCGGCGGCCGCCCGTCCCTCGTCGAGCTCGACCGTGAAGAAGGTCACGGCCGGGTCGAGGGCGGAGAGGATCCACGCTGCGCCGACGCCGCAGCCGGTACCGATCTCGGCGACACGCTCGAGCCCGCGGGCGCCCGCCAGCACCTGCAGCAGCCGCCCGGTCTCGGCGCTGCAGGACCGCGTGAAGCCCGTGCGAGCAGCCTCGGCGAGCGCCTTCTCGACGAGCTGTGGAGTCACGTTCCTACACTACTTCCGTGGCCGACCCGCTCCCGTTGCCCCCGCACTGGGATCCAGACCGCGTGGCCGAGGTCTGGCGCGTGGACTACGCGGCGCGGTTCGAGGAGGCGGAGCGCTGGCGCGACCAGAGCGGTCTCGTGCCCGCCGCGGCTGACCGGTTCCGCATCGCGCTCGTGGTCGTCGATGTCCAGAACACGTTCTGCACGCCGGGCTTCGAGCTCTTCGTCGCCGGACGGTCGGGCACCGGTGCGCTGGACGACTCGCGCCGGTTGTGCGAGTTCGTCTACCGCAACCTGCACCGGCTGACGCAGATCGTGCCGACGCTCGACACACACCAGGCGCTCCAGATCTTCCATCCGATCATGCTCATCGACGAGGAGGGTCGTCATCCCGAGCCGTTCACGACGGTGACGGCCGCGGACGTCGAGGCGGGGCGCTGGCGGATCAGCCCTCCTGCCGCCGAGGGCCTTGGGCTCGACGCCGACTACGCCGAGGAGCACCTGCGCTACTACACACAGACGCTGGAGGAGGGCGGCAAGTACAGCCTCACCGTCTGGCCCTTCCACGCCATGCTCGGCGGGGTCGGCTACGCGCTCGTCTCGGCGGTCGAGGAGGCGCTCTTCTTCCACTCGATCGCCCGCTGGGCGCCGCTGGACTTCCAGCCGAAGGGCGACAACCCCCTCACGGAGCACTACTCGATGCTCGGACCGGAGGTCGAGTTCGACCGCGAGGGCGAGCCGCTCGGGAAGCGAAACCACCCACTCGTCGAGCGGCTCCTTCGGTATGACGCGGTCGTCATCGCCGGACAGGCGAAGAGCCACTGCGTCGCCTGGACGATCCAGGACCTGCTCTCGGACCCGAACGTGACCGAGCGGAGCCTCCAGTCGAAGGTCTACCTGCTCGAGGACTGCACCTCGCCGGTGGTCGTGCCAGGGTCTGTCGACTTCACGGACCAGGCCGACGAGGCTTTCCAGCGCTTCGCCGAGTCGGGCGCTCACCTCGTCCGCTCCGAGACGCCGATGCCGGAGTGGCCGGGCGTGGTGGGCGAAGCTCTCGCCTAGGTGACGAGCTCGAGTTGCGGGTTCGGGCGGTAGCGGCGTCCGACCTTCGCCGAGGGCCGTCCGTCCGTCATCACGATGTCGGCCGTGAAGTCGTTCTGCCCGCGGATCAGCGACGAGCCGATGCCGTAGGCGTCGACCGGGACGCCCTTTCGCTCGAAATCCTCGATCTTGTCGACCGTGAAACCGCCGGAGACGACGATCCGGACGCCCTCGAAGCCGTCGGCGTCCAGAGCGTCCCGCACCTTGCGAACGAGGCGCTCGTTGACGCCGCGCGGGTCGAAGTCGCCCAGCTCGCCCCAGAGTGAGCGGTCGACCAGTTGGGCGGAGGTGTCGAGCCTGACGCCCCAGAGCCGTGGCCCGAGTGCTCGAGCCACTTCGAGCGCAGTGCGCACGGAGTCGTTCTCGAAGTCGACGAGGACGACGATGTTCATGTCCTCGTTGGCCCACTCGGCGAATTTCGTCGCTGCGAGAACGGTGTTCCCGCCGTACGAGGCGATCAGTGCGTGCGGCACGGTGCCGACGCCGCGGCCGCCCCACCAGGATGCCTGGGCGTCAGAGGTGACTCCGATCTCGGCGCCGATCATCGCGCCCGCGACGTAGGCCGCGTAGCCGTCGCCGGTCTGAACGCGATGGTGGTCGTGCCGGGCCGGCATGAAGATGATCGGCTTGCCGTTCGCCGCCTCGACGACGCGGGCGGTGTTGGTCGTGATCAGCGTCCGCCGCGTCAGAACGCCGAGATAGACGGTCTCCAGATGCGCAAAGAGCGTGTAGTCGCCCTCGATCGTCATCGCCGTCTCCCAGGGCTCGATCCGGTCGCCGTCGTGGAGCGCGTGGACGGTGAGCGCGTCCCAGTCGTCCGAGCAGAGCTTCAGCACGGCGATCGCCTCGTCGGTGCCGCCGAGCATCGCGTGGTTGCGCTGGAACACCTGCATCACGACGCGCGGACGGCGACCGTCCTGGACAAGCGTCTCGCGCGTGTGGTTGAAGTACGCGTCGGTGTAGTAGCCCTCGCGCATCTTCTCGACCGGGAGATCGAAGATCTCCGGCGGAAGGCGGCCGGGTCTAGTGCGCGGCGCTGTCGCCATTCTCGAGCTCCAGACAGGCCGCCAGGGCGACTTCGGCGACCTCGAGCTGCTCGGGCGACGGCTCGGCGGTCGCAATCCGGTGCTGCAGCTCGTGGCCGGGGAACGCGAGCGCTTTCGCGACCGGGTGGCCGGGATGTCGCGTCATCCACGCAAAGACCTCGACCGCGGCGCCGACAGCGCCGATGGAGCTGACGGTCCGCGCCGTGCCCCGCAGGTGGGCGGGCGCGCGGGCGGCCAGGACGTTGCCGGCTGCGGAGGCGATGATCAGCGGCCCGATCAGGTGTGAACCGCAGCGTTCGTGCTCCTTCGCGCGCTTCTCACCGTGCTCGTAGGTGCCGATCGAGACGTGCTCGGCTCCGTGATAGGCGGCGAGCTCGCCGCCGCGGAGTGCAAGGAGGGCCGGGGCGAGGGACAGCATCCCCGAGGCGAGCTCGCGAGCTACGGCGCTGAGCCTGGTCGACTGTCGCAGGGCACGAACCATGACGGCGCTCCCCAGTGTCGCCGCGATCACACCGGGTCGCTCGAACGGAAGCCGTGCTTCGGGCAGCTTGCGGCGGAGATCCGGGATCATGGCGAACGACTCCGCGAGTCGCAGCGGGCCGCGCAGGAACGGCGTCTGGACCCCTGGCGCGAACAGGCGCTTGGGTGCCGACGCAACCTTGATCTCACCGGACGACGTGCGGATCGCACAGGCCCACGCGGTCGGGCCGTGCACCAGCACCCCGTTCGAGAGCGCCATGCCACCAAGACGAATCTTGCTCATGACGCCAGCGTAGCCCCAGCAGCCCTTCTCAGAGCGGCTTGCAGTTCGTCGGCGGCCTTGCCGCGGGCGATCGGGCCGTCGTCGAGCGACGTGACGGGCATCACCTCGCGCACGGACGAGGACGTGAAGGCCTCGTCGGCGGTCTGAAGGTCGCTCAGGGGGTACGCGCCCTCCTCGACGTCGTAACCCGTCTCGGCGGCTAGCTCGATCACCGTCGCCCGCGTCACGCCGGCGAGGATGCCGAGCTCGAGCGAGGGTGTGAAGAGCATGCGCTCGCGCCGCCACCAGACGTTCGTCGTCGGCCCCTCGAGCACGATCCCGGCGGCGTCGACGAAGAGGGCGTCGTCGGCGCCCCGGCGCCTCGCCTCGGCTTCGGCTGCCATGTTCACCGCGTAGCTCGTCGATTTGACGCCCGGCAGCATCCAGGGCTCCTCGGCCCGGACACCCCGGAGCGAGATCAGTGCCTGCCCGCGCGCGCGCAGGTCGTCGTAGTGGTCGGGGAGTGCGCTGACGAGTGCGAGCGCGGCGGGCGTCGGTGTCCAGATGAGGCGCAGCACTGCGTCCGGTGCGCCGGCGGCGTCGAGCGCCTGCCGTGCGAGCTCGTCGAGCTCGAGCCTGTTCACCGCCGGCAGCCCGATGCGGTCGGCCGACGCCGCGAGCCGCTCGAGGTGCTCGGCGAGCTTGAACGGCGCTCCTGCGTACACCCGGATCGTCTCGAACGCCGCCCGGCCCCGGAGGAGCGCCTCGTCGTCGGCACGCAGCACCGGCTCTTCCGGATCGACAACGCCGCGTCCGTTGACCGCAACGGCGAGCAGCGTCACCGTGCCTCCGCCTCGATCGGTGCGCCGACGGCGGCGAGCAGCGGCCGCGCCTTCGTCCACGACTCTTCGATCTCGGCCTCGGGCTCGGAGTCCCAGACGATCCCGCCGCCGACCCACAGGTGGATTCGCTCGTCGGCGACCGCGAAGGTGCGGATCGTGAGCGCGAGCTCGAGGTCGCCGTTCCCGTACACAGTCCCGAGCGCGCCCATCGAGGCACCGCGGCCGACCGGCTCGAGTGCTGCGATCAGGTCGAGGGCGGCGATCTTCGGGGCGCCGGTCACGGAGCCGCCGGGGAAGGTGGCTGCGAGGAGCTCGGCCAGGCCAATGCCGCTTCGGAGCGTTCCCTCGACCGTCGAGACGAGATGTGTGACCCCCGCCAGCTCGCGCTCGGCCATCAGCTCCGGCCAGCGGACCGAGCCCGGCTCGCAGACCCGGGAGAGGTCGTTCCGCTCGAGGTCGACGATCATCACGTGCTCTGCCGAGTCCTTCTCACCCTCCACGTGCTCGCCGAGCGGCCGCGTTCCCTTGATCGGGCAGGTCCACACCCGCCGGCCGCGTCGAGCGAGGAAGAGCTCCGGCGAGGCCGAGACGATCGCCCAGCCGTCGCCGGCCATGGTGCGCGGCCCGAACCCCGCAAGCAGCGCTCCCAGCCCACCGTGGTCGCCGGAAAACGGTGCCGAGAGGTGCTGCACCAGATTCACCTGGTAGACATCGCCGCGCCCGATCGCGGCCCGCACGGCCTCCACCGCCTCCGCATACTCCGCGTCGTTCCAGCTCCTCTCCCACGGGCCGATCGGCACTGCCGCTGCGGACATGTCCGGGGTCAGACCCCGTCGTGTGCCGGACGGACACGGCTGCGAGGGGCAGGGGGCACGGCTCCGGTGGGGCCGGCGTCTGGGTGCGGCGGAGCGGCTCGGAGAGTCCGTAGCCGAGATAGAGGTCGGCTTCCAGCTCCTCGCCACCGGGGAGCGAAAAAACCGTGCTCGCGCAGGTAGGCCTCGATCAGCTCGAACGCACCTTCCGGCGAGCGAAGCTCGAGCACGGCTAGGCCAGCGAACGGGCGGCGGCGCGCAGGAACTCGACGCCGAGCCCCAGATCGTCGACGTGCGTCCGCTCGTCGGCAGAGTGGATCAGGCGGGAGGCCAGGTCGACGTCCATTGTCCGCAGCGGGAAGAAGCCGTACGCGACGGTGCCGAAGGCCTCGCGGAGCCAGTGCGAGTCGGTGAAGCCGGCGCAGCACAGTGGCGCCAGCTTCGCTCCCGGCTCCGTCTCGCCGACCCAGTCCGAGATCGCCGTCCAGAGCGGCGTGTCGAGTGCGGAGCGAGTTCCGCCCCAGCGCTCGATCGTCTCCAGCTCGTACTCGCCGTCGCCGAGGATCTGGCGCATGATCGGCTCGACCTCCTCCGGCGTCTGCCCGGGCAGGAGGCGGCGGTCGACGACGAGCTCGCAGGTGCCGGGGATCACGTTTCGGCGCTCGGAGGCCTCGATCATCGTCGGGGAGAGGGTGAAGGAGAGCAGCGGCTCGATCGTCTCGACCGCGAGCTGGTCGACGGCGGCGAGGCGGCTGAGCACGTCGGCGGGCGCGGGCTGCTCGCCCAGCACGGCTTCGAGGAACCCGGCCACCTCGGGCCCGATCGAGGGCTCAGGACGGTAGGCCGCGAGCTTCTCGATCAGCGGTGCCGTCTTGACGAGTGCGTTGTCCGCGATCCCGGGCATCGAGCCGTGGCCGCTGCGGCCGTGGACGACGAGCCGGAAGGGAGCGGTCATCTTCTCCGCGGCGGCGCAGAGGTAATACGCGTTGCCTCCCAGTTCCACACGCTCGCCGCCACCCTCGTTGATCGCATAGTCCACGCGAACCGCGTCCGGGTGCTCGTCGCAGAGCCACTGGAGTCCGAAGTTCTTTCCCACCTCCTCGTCCGCAGAGGCGACGAAGACGAGATCGCCCGCAGGCTTGAACCCTTCGCGCGCGAGTGACGCGATCGCGACGGCGCTCGCGGCGACCTGGTTCTTCATGTCGAGCGCACCACGCCCCCAGACGTGGTCGTCGGCGAGATCGCCGGACCACGGGTCGCGCGACCATTCGTCGGGATCGGCGACGACCGTGTCCGTGTGCGAGAGGAAGCACAGCGACGGGCCATCCCCGCCCTTGAGGCGCGCGACGAGATTCGCACGCTCCGGCGTGCGCGCGTACAGCTCCACCTCGACGCCGTTCGCCTGGAGGTAGTCCCGCAGAAGCTCCGCGGCGATCGTCTCGTTTCCAGGCGGGTTGACCGTGTTCAGCCGCAGGAGCTGCTGGAGCAGTCCGACCGCCTCGTCCTGCAGGCTCACGCCTTCTGCTGCTCCTGCGAGAGCGCGGTCAGCTCGTTGCGGACGCGCCAGAGCTCCGGGAAGAAGACGTGATGGATCAAGCGGCCGAGCACCTCGACGGGCGTCCCCTGCGTGCCGACCACCGAGTCGCCGATCACGCGCGCGACGACCTTGTAGTGCCGGATGCGCCAGAAGTTGATGCGCTCGTCGAGCTCGATGAGCGCCTCGGCGAGCTGGTAGAGCTCCTCGTGCTCCCGGCCCTGCACGTACACGTCGACGAAGCGACAGGCCGGCCTGCTCGCGGAGCGCGTGGAACGCCTGCCCGAGCGGCGGCACGACGCGGCGGATCTCCCGCCAGCCCGGCGAGTCGAAGCCGCTCCCGTGGCCGAGCACCTTCC
The DNA here is from genome assembly GCA_963763755.1 of uncultured Gaiellaceae bacterium. Classification (GTDB taxonomy): domain Bacteria; phylum Actinomycetota; class Thermoleophilia; order Gaiellales; family Gaiellaceae; genus Gaiellasilicea. Next base: position 53,434 of record CAVXQE010000006.1, on the reverse strand, counting down.
GGATCTCCTGGTACTCCCAGGGCGACATGTGCTCGAGCATGTCGAGCTGCGAGGTCGCGTATTCGAGGCAGAGCGTGCTGCGCCGCAGCAGCCGCAATGCCGCCGCGATCTCGCCCGCGCTCACGTGCGCGGCCGCCGCCTCGACGTCGTTCCACATCAGCTTCAGCCACAGCTCCGACGACTGGTGCACGGTCTGGAACAGCAGTTCGTCCCGGTGCACCCACTCGTCGGCCGTCTTCTGGAGCGCGAGCAGGCTGACCGTGTTCAGGTAGCGCTCGTAGTCGCTCTCACCCTCACCCTCGAGTACGGGCTCCGAAAAATCCTCGTGCGTCGCCACGGCCTGAGCATACTGACCTTATGAGCGACCTCTTCGCCGATGCCGCGCGGGAGCGCGCAGCCGAGCACGCACCGCTGGCAGTGCGCCTGCGGCCGCGCACGCTCGGGGAGCTCGTCGGCCAGCAGCACGTGCTCGGGGAAGGCTCCGCGCTGCGTCGCGCGATCGAGGAGGACAGGCTTCGCTCGCTGATCCTCTACGGGCCGCCCGGCGTGGGAAAGACGACGCTGGCGAGAATCGTCGCCGTCGAGACGGGCGCCGCGTTCGAGGAGCTCTCAGCCGTGTCGGCCCGCGTCGACGACGTGCGCGGGGTCATGCAGCGGGCGCGTGACCGCCTCGGCGGGAACGGCCAGCGGACGATTCTCTTTCTCGACGAGATCCACCGCTTCAACAAGGCGCAGCAGGATGCGCTGCTGCCCGCCGTCGAGGAAGGGCTCGTGACGCTGATCGGAGCGACGACCGAGAATCCGTACTTCGAGGTCAATTCGGCGCTCCTCTCCCGCTGCCAGGTCGTCGAGCTGCAGTCGTTGTCCGAGGAGGATCTGGGCGAGGTCGTCAGGCGTGGAGCGGCGGCGATCGGCGCCGAGATTCCGCCCGACCTCGTCGAGGTGATCGCCCGCCGCGCCGGCGGCGACGCCCGCACGGCGCTGAGCACGGTCGAGCTGGCGTGGGAGACCGCTCAGGCCGAGGGCGTTCCGCTCGAGGAGCGTCACATCGATGACGCCGCCCGCAAGCGCCCGCTCCGCTACGACAAGGGCGCCGACCAGCACTACGACTTCGTCTCGGCCTTCATCAAGTCGATGCGCGGCTCCGATCCCGACGCCGCTGTGTACTACCTCGCGTCGATGCTCGAGGGCGGTGAGGACCCGCGGTTCATCGTCCGGCGAATGGTGATCTTCGCCTCGGAGGACGTCGGCAACGCCGACCCGCGCGCGCTTCAGGTCGCCGTCGCGGCTGCTCACGCGCTCGAGCACGTCGGCCTGCCCGAGGCGCAGCTCAACCTTTCGCAGGCCGCGATCTACCTGGCGAACGCTCCCAAGTCCAAGGCCAGCGCCAACGCGATCTGGTCGGCGCGCGAAGAGGTGCAGAAGGGCGGAAACCTCCGCCCGCCGGCGATGCTTCGCGACGCCCATTACGCCGGTGCCAAGAAGCTCGGCCACGGCCAGGGATACATCGACCCTCACACCGATCCGCGCGGGTCCGAGGTCGACTACCTCCCGGATGAGTTGAAGGGACGGCGGTACTATCGGCCTTCGGGCAACGGCGAGGAGGAACGGGATGATCGAGACCGGGAGTGACGCACCGGACTTCGACCTCAAGGTCGACAGCTCCACGCGCGTGCGCCTCTCCGACTTCCGCGGCCGTCGCAACGTTCTGCTCGTCTTCCATCCGTTCGCGTTCACGGCCGTCTGCGAGGAGGAGGCGCTCGACTTGCAGGAGAACCTGCCGGCGTTCGAGAGTGCGGAGACCGATGTGCTGCTCGTCTCCTGCGACCCGGCTCCGGCTCGGCAGGCCTGGAAGGAGAAGCTGGGGCTCACCTACTTGCTGCCGTCGGACTTCTGGCCGCACGGTGAGGCCGCGCGCGCCTACGGTGTCTTCGACGAGAGCACCGGCGCGCCCGTCCGCGGCACATTTCTGATCGGCAAGGACGGGGTCGTGGTCTGGAGCCTCGTGAACGAAGCCGGCACGCGGCGCAGCGAGCTGACCTCGGCCCCGCTCGCAGCAGCGGCCGAGTGACCCTCGCCCGCTACGAGTGGGGCGACGAGAGTCTGCCCGCGCTCGTTTGCCTGCACGGCGTCACGAGCCACGGCCGGCACTTCCGCCCGCTCGCAGAGCGTCTCGCCGACCGCTTCCACGTCGTCGCGCTCGACCTGCGCGGCCACGGTGACTCGACCTGGGAGCCGCCGTGGAACCTCGAGCAGCACGTCGCCGATGTGCTCGATGCCGCCCCGGAGGGCAGCTGCGCCTGGCTCGGCCACTCCTTCGGCGGCCGCATTGCGTACCAGGCCGCGGCAGCGGCGCCGGATCGCGTCGAGCGGCTCGTTCTGCTCGACCCCGCGATCCGCCTTCCCACATACGTGGGCCTCTTCAGCGCGGAGAATGCGCGGCGCGACCGCTCGTATGCCTCCTTCGACGAGGGGATCGACCGCCGCTATGAAGAGAGCGTGCTGACGACGGCGCCCCGAGAGCTCGTCGAGACGGAGTTGCGAGAGCACCTGCTCCCCGACGACGACGGCCGCTGGCGCTACCGGTACTGCCAGAGCGCCGTGGTTGCCGCCTACGGGGAGATGACGCGCGAGCAGCCGGCGTTCACGCAGGTTCGAATCCCGACGCTGCTGCTGCTCGGCGAGACGTCGTACCTCCCGTACGACGCGTTGCTCGACGACCACACCGCTGCACTCGGCGACCTGCTCGAGGTCGCCCGCATACCTGCCGGTCATACCGTTCTCTGGGACGCATTCGCCGACACGGCCGGCGCAATCGAGCGCTTCCTGCTCTAGGCCGCTGCCGCGTGGGCGCGGGACTCGACAGCGTCGGCGAGCGCGTCGACGACCGAGCGAAGCTCCCTCAGCAACGCGGCATCGACGCCGTCGGCCAGGCGCTCATCGGCCTTCGCCACGGCGACCGTGTCCTCGAGCGTCCGAGCTCCGAGTGCGCCGAGGACCTTGCGGGTCTCGGCAGCAGCCCAGACACCGCCGAACATGCCCGTGCTCGAGGACATCACCGCCACCGGCTTGTTGCGGACCGGCGACTCCAGCAGCGGCCGGGACGCCCAGTCGAGGGCGTTCTTGAGCACGCCGGGAATCGACGAGTTGTACTCGGGGGTCGAGATCAACACGGCGTCGGCCTCGTCGAGCGCGGCCTTGAAGTCCTGGACGGCAGCCGGGGGATTGCCCGGGATGTCGTCGTCGGCGTCGTACGGCGGGATCTCCTTGAGCCCGTGGTACAGCTCGACGTCGACGCCGTCCGGCGCGGCCGCGGCAGCGCCCCGGAGCAGGTCCGTGTTGTGGGACCCCTGCCGGAGGCTGCCGCTGATCGCGAGGATCTTCATCGATTACGCCTGCAGAAACGCGAGGGTGGCCGTCAGCGTAACGTCATCGCCGAGCGCCTGGCCGCCGCTCGGGAGCTCCATGTTCCAGGTGAGCCCGTAGTCCTGGCGGGTGACCGTCGTCTCGACGTCGAAAGCGATCCGCTCCCGCCCGAAAGCGTCGGTCAGCGCGCCTACGACCGTGCCCGCGATCTCGACCGGATGTGTGATGCCGCGAATCGTCAGGTCGCCCTGGATCGAGACCTTGTCTCCGTCGCGCTCGATCGACTTCGAGACGAAGCGGAGCTCGGGGTACTGCTCTGCGTCGAAGAAGTCGGGGCTCTGCAGGTGGCCAGCCAGGTTCGGGTCGTCGACTCTAACGCTGGCGACCTTCGCGACACCTTCGAGGCGACCGTCGACGAGCGTTGCGCCGAACTCGTCGAACGTGCCGCGGAACGTGCCGACGCCGGCGTACTGCACGGCGAAGCCGATGCTGGAGTGGACCGGGTCCAGGTTCCACGCGCCGGTGGGGATTGCGGTCGTGCTCGTCTGCTGCTCTGCTGTGCTCATTGCTCTTCTTCCTTTCATCGGGTAAGCTTGTGTGCGCAACCAATGTAGAGGAAAACCATTGAGCAGTCAAGTATTGATCACGCAACCAATCGAGCTCTCCGCTTTCGCGCGGCTGATGCGAGCGCATTCCGTGCTGCAGCGGGAGCTGGCGGAGGTCCTGAGGCCGCGCGGTCTAACGCTCAACGACTTCGAGGCGCTCTACCACCTGTCCCGCGCAGAGGACAACCGCCTGCGCCGGATCGATCTCGCCGAGCTGCTGATGCTGTCCCCCTCCGGCGTCACACGGCTGCTCGACGGATTGGTCGAGACCGGGTTGATCGAAAACGTGCACTGCGCATCCGACGCACGGGTCACGTGGGCCCGGTTGACGCCGACCGGCAGTCGAGACGCTCGAGTGCGTCGGCGTCAACCACGCCGAGAGCCTGCGCCGCCTCTTCCGCGAGACGCTCAGCGATGACGAGGTCGCCGCCTCTGACCGAGTTGCTCGCGCGCATCCCCGGCGTCGATGCCGGTTCCTGCGTCGGTTAGCTAGACGACGTACTCGTCGGCGATCGCGAGCGCGTCGTCGAGGACGGCAAGGCCCTCGTCGAGCTCCTCGCGCGTGATCGTCAGCGGCGGGCAGATCATGACCATGTTCCAGTGCGTCATCAGATAGAGGCCTGACTCGAGGGCCGCTTTCTGCATCCGCGCCACGGGCGCGGCGGCCTCTCCGCCCGCGTTGAAGGGGACGAGCATCTCCTTCGTCTCGCGGTTCTTCACCAGCTCGAGGCCCCAGAAGAGGCCGAGCCCGCGCACGTCGCCGATCGAAGGATGCTTCGCGGCGAGGGCCGGCAGCGCCTCGGCGAGGTACGCGCCGTGGTCGGCCGCGTTCTCGACGATCCCCTCTTCCTGGAAGGCCTCGATCGAGGCTACAGCCGAAGCGCAAGCGAGTGGGTGGCCGGAGTAGGTGAGCCCGCCGGCGAGGAAGCGGTCGCGCAGCGCGCTCGGCGATCGGCTCGGAGACGATCATCGCGCCGAGCGGCACGTACCCGGAGTTGATGCCCTTCGCGACCGTGAGGATGTCCGGTACGACGTCCCAGTTGTCGCAGGCGAACCACTTGCCGGTGCGCCCGAACCCGGCCATCACCTCGTCGCAGGATGAGCAGGATTCCGTGCTTGTCGCAGGTCTCCCTGATCGACTGCAGGTAGCCGTCGGGCGGGACGATGATCCCGTTCGTGCCGACGACCGTCTCCAGGATCACGGCGGCGACGGTGTGCGCGCCTTCGTACTGGAGGATCTCCTCGAGGTGCGGCGCGCCCGTGCAGACCGGGCACGGATCGGGATGGCCGGCCGGGCAGCGGTACGTGTAGGGGTCGAGCATGCGAACGACGCCCGGCAGTCCCGGCTCGGCGTGCCAGCGGCGCGGGTCGCCGGTGAGCGTGATCGCTCCGCCGGTCGCGCCGTGGTAGCTGCGGTAGCGGGCGATGACCTTGTGGCGGCCGGTCACCCAGCGGGCGACCTTGATCGCGTTCTCGTTCGCCTCGGCGCCGCCGTTCGTGAAGAACGACATCTTCAGGTTCCCGGGCGTGACCTCGGCGAGCAGGCGCCCGAGCTGTGAGCGTGGCTCCGTCGCCATCGGCGGGCCGATCGTGCAGAGCTTCTCGGCCTGCTCCTTGATCGCCGCGATCAGCTTCGGGATGCCCGTAGCCGATCGAGACGTTGACGAGCTGCGAGGCGAAGTCGAGGTAGCGCTTGCCGTCGTAGTCCCAGAAGTGGCGGCCCTCAGCGCCGGCGACCGGGATCGGGTCGATCGCGTTCTGCACCGACCAGGAGTGGAGGACGAACTCCTTCGCGTCCGCCTTGATCTGCGCGCCCAGCTGCGGGTTCGTCTCGATCGTGGCCATCGCCGAAAGCCTACTCAGAGATGGCGGCGGATGCCGTGCCCGGAAAGTCTCCGGTCGGACCGCTCTTGGGCGGCCCGACCAGATCACTGTCCAGCGTTACACGAGCCCCTGGTTCCTCCACTTCCGGTAGATGCTCTGCGCCTTGCTCGAGAAGGCCGAGACGGCCTCGGCAGGGGTGGACTTCCCCTGCGCGACCTCGGCGAACATCTGCGGGATCAGGAAGGTGTTGTAGATCTCGTCCATCACCGGCGTCGTGTTGCCCGGATGGCCCGGGTTCGTCGTGTACTTCTCGGCGATCGTCGTCAGGACGGTGTACTTGCCTCTCGGCTTGTGCGTGTCCTGCGCGGACAGCTTGCGGATCTCCTTGAACCCGCCCTTGATCGCGCCCGTCCAGGCAGGGAAGTTGTAGTACTGGCTGCGAATGAAGTGCTCGCGGTAGCCGAGCTGCTGGTCGATCAGGTACTTCTTCGCGGCCGCCTTGTTCTTCGCGAACTTCCAGATCACGAAGACGCCCATGACGTGCTCGTTGCCCATGCGCATGTGCGGACCGCGCGGGATCGACGACAGCCAGGTGTCGTCCGAGAGGGATGTATTCCCGGAGTTCTCGGCCGAGCGCGCGATCGAGATCGCGTTCAGCGCCACCGACAACCGGCCGGCGAGGAACGCCTGGTTGTTCGACGCGGCGGTCCACGCGAAGACCTCGTCGGACATGCCGTTGCGATAGATGTCGCGCATGACGGTCAGCGCCTCGATCGCGCCCTTCCTGTTCGCGCCCTGGCCGATGACGATCCGGTTCTCCTCGTTCTGGATGAACCCGCCGTAGCAGTAGAGGAGGGACGTCAGCATCATGTTGGAGTCGATCTCGTTCGACATGCCGAGGCCGACGGGATGGCCGATCGCCTTGAGCTTCGGGGCTCCCTTGCCGAAGGTCCTCCCAGGTGTTGAGGCTGACTCCCGCCTCCTGCAGGTAGCTGCGGCGGTACTGCACCGGATCGGGCGCATAGTCGTCCGGGAAGCCGTAGAACTGCTTCGTCTTCGGGTTGTAGGTGCTCTTCCTCGCGACCCTCGACATCGGCCCGAGCTTCCTGCTGACCTCCTGGACGATGTCGGTCACGGGAACGACCTGCTTCTGGAACGTCGACGGCGGCGAGATGAACCAGAACAGGTCGTGACCGCTCTGGGCCGCGACCTGCGATGCCCCTGTGCTGTAGAGCAGGGCGTTGTTGATGTGATCGACCTTGACCTCGACGTCGTTCGCCTCGCCCCAGCGCTTGACGTAGGTGTTGTCGAGCCACTGGTCGTAGGCGGGGACGAAGTGGGCCCACTGCATGATCCTCAGCTCTCCCGCGAGCTGCTTGTGCGCGTACTTGAGCGGGCCGTAGAACCCGAGGGCTCGGTCGGTGAGGCCGCCGAACATGCTGATCGAGAAAGCGGCGGCGGTTCCCCTCTTGAGCAGGTCACCACGGGTCAGTTCCGAGCTCGAACGGACGAGCTGGTCCTCTGAATCTGCCACGGGTACCTCCTTTCGACTCGATTCTCTAGCGGAATGCTCCCCCTGTAAAGCCCTTGATGAAACGGTCGAGGAACGCGGTGTAGAGCAGCGCGAGCGGGATGGCCGGAATCAGCGTCGCCGCCATCAGCGACTGCCAGAAGAAGACATCCCCCCGGATCAGGTCGTTCGGGATGCCCGCGGACACCGTCCGCTGCTCGGAGGTCGAGATGAACGTGAACGCGTAGATGAACTCGTTCACGCAGAGCGAGAAGGCGAAGATGACCGCCGTCAGGATCCCGGGGAGCGAGATCGGAAGGATGATCAGGAAGAGCGCCTTCAGTCGCGACGCTCCGTCGATCAGCGCCGCGTCCTCGAGCTCCTGCGGAATGGTCTTGAAGAAGCCCATCAGGAGCCACGTCGCGAAGGGCACCGTGAAGGACGGGTAGATGAGGATCAGCGACCAGAGCGAGTCCTTGAGGTCGAGCTGCGTGATCAGCCGCGAAAGCGGGAGGAAGAGCAGCGTCGGCGGGATCAGGTAGACGAGGAAGATGGCGACGCCTGCGCTCTGACCCCACCCGCCCGCCAGTCGCGCGAGCGCGTAGCCCGCCGGCAGGGCCAGGAGCAGCGTGATGCCCACGACCGCTCCGCCGACGAGCAGCGTGTTCAGCAGCCACGTCGGATAGTTCGTCTCCCGGAAGAGGAACGTGACGTGCTCGGTCGTCGCGTAGTTCCAGAAGTCCCAGTGGAAGCCGCCCTCGACGTCGTTGTAGAGGTACGGGGAATGCTCCACGTTCGCGAGGTCGAGGTTCGTCTTGAACATCGTCACGAGCGCGAAGTAGAACGGGAAGGCGAGCACGATCGCGAACGGCACGACGACCGCGTAGGTCACGCTCTTCTGGCGCCACGTCATCAGCTCACCTGCGCCCTGCGAGCGAAGAACAGCATCGCCACGGTGACGACCACGAGCAGCGGGAACAGGAACAGCGAGATCGCCGCGCCCTCGCCGAGGGAGCCACCGTCGATGCCGACGAAGTAGGCCCAGGTGGGCAACACCTGCGTCGAGTTGAACGGCCCGCCGCGGGTGAGGATGTAGACGACGGCGAAGTCGACCGCCGTGAACACGATCCCGAAGAGGACTGCCACGAGCGCGATCGGGAGCTGCAGCGGGATGTCGACGTACCAGAGCTTCTTCAGACCGGTCGCGCCGTCGATCCTGGCGGCGTCCTCGACCTCGTTGGGAATGGAGGCACGGCCCGCGATGAAGATCACGACGGCGAAGGGGAGGATCCGCCAGGCGTGCACGAGCGTGATCGCGATGCAGCGCGAGATTGGGGCGGCCGAGCCACTGCAACGGCACCTGCGCGTCCTCCTCGATGTTGACGGCGGCGAGAAGCGAGACGAGGCCGTTGTCCAGCTGGAGCCTCGCCAACGTCCAGTTGACGACGCTGTACAGAGAGTCGAGAAGCCACAGCCAGGCGATGGTCGAGAGGACGACCGGAGCCGCCCAGGGCAGGACGACCAGGAAGCGCACGATCCACCTGCCACGGAAGTCACGGACGAGAAAGTTCGAGAGGACGGCGGCGCCGACGAGGACGATCGCCTGCGACGCCAGCGTGAAGATGAAGGTGTTACGAAGCGCGCGGCGGAAGTTCTCGTCCTGCCAGGCGTTCGTGAAATTGTCGAAGCCGACCCAGTCGCCGCTCAGCGAGCCGCCGATGGCGTTCGTGAAGCTGAGGTAGATCGCCCAGACGAAGGGAACCGCGACGACGAGCGCCATGAAGATGACGGCCGGGGCGATGAGGAGCGGCGCGAGAACGCGACGGCTCTCCAACGCATGCCGCATGCGGCCTGGAGCCGGTCTCGCCCGAACTGCTTTCGCCTCCATTCGAAGGGCGGATGCTAGTAGATTGGCCGCCGGAGTTTTCACATGGCGGAGATCACCCTCGAGCAGCTGACGAAGGTCTATCCCGACGGCACGAAGGCCGTCACCGATCTCGACCTCGAGGTCGGGGCGGGCGAGTTCGTCGTCTTCGTCGGCCCGTCCGGCTGCGGCAAGACGACGGCGCTGCGGATGGTCGCCGGCCTCGAGACGGTCACGTCCGGGAACGTGAAGATCGACGGTCAGGTCGTGAACGATCTCCCCCCGAAGAACCGCGACATCGCCATGGTCTTCCAGAACTACGCGCTGTATCCGCACATGACGGCATCGAGGAACATGGGCTTCGCGCTCAAGATGCAGGGCGTCCCCAAGGACGAGATCGATCGTCGCGTTCGCGAGGCGGCACGCATCCTCGGTCTCACCGACTCGTTGCAGAAGAAGCCGCGGACACTCTCGGGCGGCCAGCGCCAGCGGGTCGCCATGGGGCGCGCGATCGTCCGCAACCCGCAGGCGTTTCTCATGGACGAGCCGCTCTCGAACCTCGACGCGAAGCTTCGGGTCGAGATGCGGGCGGAGATCGCGCGAATCCAGAGGGACCTCGGAGTGACGACCGTCTACGTCACGCACGACCAGATCGAGGCGATGACGATGGGCGATCGCTGCGCGGTGATGCGGAACGGCTTGCTGCAGCAGGTGGACACGCCACAGATGCTCTACGAGAGGCCGCGCAATCTGTTCGTCGCGGAGTTCATCGGCTCGCCGGCGATGAACCTCGTCGTCGCCGAGCTCGCCCGCGAGGACGGCGCGCTCTGGGCGCGCTTCGGCGAGCATCGCCTGCGCCTCGCCGAAGCCACGCTCGAGCGCAATCCCGGCCTCGAGCGGTTCGAAGGACGCTCGCTCGCGCTGGGGATCCGGCCGGAGGACATGGAGGATGCGTCGCTCGTGAGCGAAGGCGCGCCGGGCCGTCGGCTGTCTGTCGTCTGCGACATCCGAGAGGACATGGGCTCCGAGGTCTACGTGCACTTCAACGTCGCCGCTCAGCCGGTCGCGACGAAGGAAGTGCTCGAGGCACACGTCGTCGAGGCCACCGAGGACGCGGAGGCGAGGGCTCGCCGCCGAGCAGGCGCGCGGGAGCGGGGCTCAGTTCGTGGCGCGGCTCGATCGAACCACGAGCGCGAAGGAGCAAGAGAAGCTCGAGCTGGCAGTCGACGTCGAACGCTTGCACTTCTTCGACGCGGAGACCGGCCTCGCGGTACGCGCAGCGTAGGAAGAGACCGGGCCCCGGTGGCCGGACTCCCGCGCACGGGCGCTACGCTGCCGGATCACGTTCAGGAGGAGAAGCATGACCGAGCTTGCGACCCCGCCCACCGAGCAGCGCGAAGGACTCACGCGCATCAGCCACTGGATCGGCGGCAAGTCCGTCCCAGGCACGTCCGGTCGGACGCGGCCCGGTCTACAACCCCGCGACTCGGCGAGCAGGCCGGCGAGGTCGACCTCGCGACGACCGAGGAGGTCGGGCGCCGCGGTCGCGGCCGCCAAGGCGGCCTTCCCGGCCTGGCGCGCCACTGTCGCTCGCCAAGCGGGCGGAGCTGTTCTTCCGCATCCGCGAGCTCGTGCACGACCGCCGCGAGGAGGTCGCGCGGATCCTCACGGCCGAGCACGGCAAGGTGCTCTCCGACGCGATGGGCGAGGTCACGCGCGGGCTCGAGGTGATCGAGTTCGCCTGCGGGATCCCGCACCTGCTCAAGGGCGGCATGACCGAGCAGGCCTCGACCGGGGTCGACGTCTACTCGATCCGGCAGCCGCTCGGCGTCGTCGCCGGGATCACGCCGTTCAACTTCCCGGCGATGGTGCCCATGTGGATGTGGGCGCCCGGCGCTCGCGTGCGGCAACACGTTCGTGCTGAAGCCGTCCGAGAAGGATCCGTCGGCCTCGATCTGGACGGCGGAGCTGCTCAAGGAGGCGGGTCTTCCCGACGGCGTCTTCAACGTCGTGCACGGCGACAAGGTCGCGGTCGACGCGCTCCTCGAGCACCCGGACGTCGCCGCGGTCAGCTTCGTCGGCTCGACGCCGATCGCGCGCTACATCTACGAGACCGGCACGAAGCACGGCAAGCGCGTCCAGGCGCTCGGCGGGGCGAAGAACCACATGATCGTCCTCCCCGACGCCGACATCGACATGGCCGCGGACGCGGCCGTCAGCGCGGCCTACGGCTCGGCCGGCGAGCGCTGCATGGCGATCTCGCAGGTGGTCGCGGTCGGTGACGCGGGCGACCGGCTCGTCGAGGCGATCAAGCTGCGGCTGCCGAAGATCAAGGTCGGCAACGGCCTCGAGGACGGCGTCGAGATGGGCCCGCTCGTCACCCGCGAGCACCGCGACAAGGTCGCCTCGTACATCGAGGGCGGCGCCGAGCAGGGCGCGACGGTCGTCGTCGACGGCCGCGAGACCGCGCCCGAGGGCGACGGCTTCTTCCTCGGCGTGACGCTGCTCGACGACGTCACGCCCGAGATGGACGCCTACAAGGACGAGATCTTCGGCCCGGTGCTCGGCGTCACCCGCGTCGGCACCTACGACGAGGCGGTCGGCTCGTGAACGAGAACCCGTACGGGAACGGCACCGCGATCTTCACCCGCGACGGCGGCGTCGCCCGCCAGTTCCAGTTCGAGGTCGAGGCGGGCATGGTCGGGATCAACGTCCCGATCCCGGTGCCGGTCGCCTACTACTCGTTCGGCGGCTGGAAGGCGTCGCTCTTCGGCGACACGCACATCTACGGGCCCGAGGGGATCAACTTCTACACGCGCGGCAAGGTCGTCACCTCACGCTGGCCCGACCCGCACGACCTCGAAGGTCGACCTGGGCTTCCCGCAGACGCGCTAGTTCCCGCCGCCGAACTCCGACACGGAGACCCAGATCTGATCCCCGGCCGCTGCGATGAAGCGCGGTGAGCCGTCGATCGGGATGTACCCCGTACGCGATTCGTCCTCGGATCGACGCGGACGATCTGGGACGGGAACTCAGGGATCGCGAGCCAGACCGCTCCGCCGCCGGCCGCGACGCCCAGGAAGCCGAACGACTTCGGGTCTTCGATCTTGTCCACGACGCGGTGCGTGTCCGGGTCGATGCGCGTAACTGCTCCGGACTTCCAGTCCGCGACCCAGACACCGGATTCGCCGACAGCAACCTGGAGGGGGCGGTCCGGCACGGGGATCGTCTGAACCCGTGTGAGCCCGGGTCGGATGACGGAGGTGGAGACGCTGTCCGTGTTCACGACCCACAGTGCTCCGTAGCCGAAGGCCGCGAAGATCGGATCCGCCCCGACCGTGAACGTGCCTTCGATCTCGCCCGTCGCGAGGTCGACCCGCTTCACCTTGTTGACGAGTCTGTCCACGACCCACAGCGAACCGCCTCCAACGGCAAGCCCCGTCGCTCGAGACGTGACCGTGTAGCGCTTCACAACCCTGAGGCTCTCCGGATCGACCTGTGAGACGAGCGCGTCGTCGAAACCCGAGACGTAGGCGTAGCCGCGTTCATCCGTCGTGACGATTCCGACCTCGGGTAGCCGCCCGATCGTTTCCACGTGCTTGGTCGCGGTGTCGACGCGCGAGAGCGTGCCGTCGGTGTCATTGACGACCCACACGTAGTCCGCCGTGGCGGCGATGGAGCTCGGGTTGCGTCCCACCGGGATGCTCTCGACCACCTTCGACGTCCTGGCGTCGATGCGGACGATCGTGTTCGGGGGCGAGCTGACGATGGCGGACGCGCCGTCATCGAGGGAGAAAGACGCGCCGTCATCGAGGGAGAAAACGGCGGCGACCGCTGCCACGGCGAGCACGGCGATCAGCGCCAACCCGAGTGCTACCCAGCGGCCGCGTGACGCCTTCGCGGAGATCTTCGCCGCGATGCCGACGGGCACCTTTGCCACCGGCAAGTCCTCGTCGTGCTCGAGGATCTTCCGCTCGAGCTCTCGCAACGGTGGTCCGGGTTCGAGCCCGAGATCGTCGAACCTTCGGCGAGCGTCGCGGTACACCTGGAGAGCCTCCGCCTGCCGTCCGGTGCCGTAGAGCGCCATCATCAACTGCCCCAGGAGGCGCTCGCGCAACGGATGCCGGCTGACGAGGTTGCGGAGCTCGCCGACCACCTCCGTGTGTCGACCAGCCGCGATGTCGGCGTCGATTCGCTGCTCCAGGACGCTGAGGTGTTCCTCGTCGAGACGCGCGGCTTCCGCCGCGAGGCCCGGCATGTTTCCCAGGTCGGCGAGCGCGGGGCCTCGCCACAGCGCAAGCGCCTCGTGGAACTCTCCTTCGCGCGCGAGCTGCTCGAAGCTGGACGGCGTCGATCGACGTGGGAGGCGTCGTGAGGGCGTAGCCTCCGCCCGGCGCTCGATCGTGTCCTCGCCGAGAGCCTTCCTCAGGCGCGAGACGTAGGTCTGGACGACCTTCGCCGCGCTGACGGGCGGATCGTCGGGCCACAGCGTGTCGATGATCGCGTCGAGCGAGACAGGGCCACCGCTTGTCGCGAGCAGTGCGAGCAAGGCCCGCTGCTGAGGCGCACCGAGGTCGACGCGGTTGCCGTCGCGCGCCGCCTCCACCGGACCGAGGATCGAAATGAGGACTGTCATGAAGTTGTCGACCGATCTTGACCTTCTGTCGACCCCGCGTCTACCGCCGCCTCCGACGATGGGCGGCAATTCAACAGAAGGAGGAAGCTGATGAGACTCCACACCTGGGTGGCGCTCGCTGCGGCGATCGCCATCGCGGTCCTCGGTCCGGTGGCAGCGCAGGCAACGCACGCCGGCAAGGTCGGTCGGATCGCATTCGGCGTGATCGGCGCGGACAGCAACACAGACATCTACTCGGTCATGCCGGACGGCTCCGGGCAACAGCGCTTGACCACCGCCAAGTCGTTCGACGCCTGCGCGGCCTACTCGCCGAACGGGCGTCAGATCGCCTTCTGCAGCGACCGCACCGGCAAGTACCAGGTCTGGCTGATGCAGGAGGACGGCAGCGGACAGCACCGGCTCACGACGAGCCCATACGACTCGCTCTTCCCGCGCTACTCGCCCGACGGGAAGCGAATCGCGTACGAAGCAGACGACCACGGACCCCCGAAGGTCGACATCTACGTCGTCGGGGTGCGCGGCGGCGTCGCCCGACGGTTCACCGGAGCACCGGGCAACGACGTCTCACCATCGTTCTCGCCCGACGGCAAGACGATCGCCTTCATCTCGGCCCGCAAGGGCACACCCCAGCTCTGGCTCATGAACGGCTCCGACGGCCACAACCAGCGCCAACTCACGAAAGACTTGCCTGCGAAAGGTGAGAGGGTCGAATGGAGCCCCGACGGGAGCCTCCTGACCTACGAAGCGGGCAACGACATCTGGGTCGTCCGTGCCGACGGAAGCCAGCCGCGAAACCTGACCCGCTCGCGCAGCATCGAGTTCGGGCCGGCCTGGGCTCCCGACGGCCAGGAGATCGCATTCGTCCGCAAGGACGGGAGCAAGCGGCGTGTGTACGTGATGAACGCCGACGGATCGCACGCCCATCCCGTCGGCGGCGGCCCCGGCGCACAGCTCGTCCCCTCCTGGCAGACGCTTCGCTAGCACCGAGCCGAAGGCCGGCCATGTCGCCGTGCCCGCAGCCACGGGCACGGCGACCAGCCGCGTGCGGCATGATCCGCGCCCGACCGTGCCCTCGGTGCGTTATGCCGCCGCCGGGGCCTCCGCTCCGGCCGTGGCGAGCTGCTCGCCGAACTTCGCGCGCCTGACGAACTGGCCGACGCCCGGCTTCGCGACGACCTCGCCGCCGTCGACGATCACGTTGCCGCGGAGGAGCACCGTCTCGACGTCGCCGACGACCTCGGTCCCCTCGTAGAGGTTGTAGTCCGTCTTCGACTCCTGGTTCGCGGCGGTGATCGTGTGCCGCTTCTCGGGGTCGAAGACGACGATGTCCGCGTCCGAGCCGACCGCGATCGTGCCCTTGCGCGGGTAGAGCCCGAACAGCTTCGCCGGGTTCGTGCAGAGGAGCTCGACCATCCGGTTCAGCCCGATCCGGCCCTCGCCGACGCCGAAGTGGTGGATCATGTGCAGCCGGTTCTCGAGCCCGGGCCCGCCGTTCGGGATCTTCGAGAAGTCGTCGCGGCCGAGCGTCTTCTGGCCGTCCCAGAGGAAGGCGCAGTGGTCGGTCGAGATCGCCGAGAGCGTGTCGCGGCGGACGGCGTCCCAGAGCACGTCCTGGTTCGCCTTGTCGCGCGGCGGCGGCGTGTAGACGTACTTCGCGCCCTCGAAGTCCGGCCGCTCGAGGAACGTGTAGTCGACGAAGAAGTACTGCGTGCACGTCTCGCCCCAGACGTCCCAGCCCTCTCGCGCGCGAGCATGATCGGCTCGACCGACTCCTTGCAGGAGACGTGGACGACGTAGAGCGGCGCAGCCGGCGACGCGCGCGAGCTGGATCGCGCGGTTCGTCGCCTCGCCCTCGGTCTCCGGCGGCCGCGTCAGCGCGTGGTACTTCGGCTCGGTCTTCCCCTCCGCGAGCGCCTGCTTGACGAGCACGTCGATCGCGTCGCCGTTCTCGGCGTGCACCATCACGAGCGCGCCGGTCTCGGCGGCGACCTCCATCGTCTTGAAGAGCGTCTCGTCGTCGACCATCAGCGCGCCCTTGTAGGCCATGAAGAGCTTGTACGAGGTGACGCCCTGGTCGGGCAGCGTCGCGAGCTCCTCGAGCGAGCCGCCCTCCTTCAGGTCGGTGACCGCCATGTGGTAGCCCATGTCGATCACCTGCTTGCCTTCGGCCTTCGACTTCCAGTCGGCGAGCGCGTCGCCGAAGCTCGCGCCCGGCGCCTGGATGCAGAAGTCGACGTGGCAGGTCGTGCCGCCGCGCGCCGCCGCCCGCTGGCCGGACTCGACGTCGTCGATCGTCATCGTGCCGCCGAACGGCATGTCGAGGTGCGTGTGCGGGTCGACCGCGCCCGGCAGCACGTACTTGCCGGACGCGTCGATGACGCGGTCGGCGGCGACGTCCAGTGACTCGCCGATGAGGGAGATCCGCTCGTCCTCGACGAGGATGTCGGCGACGTAGTCGTCGGCCGCGGTCACGACGCGGCCGCCCTTGATCAGAACGGACATGCGGATCTCCCTTCTTCGGTGAGTGTAGCGCGAGCGTTGCGCCTACGTGCCGCCCGCGGTGACCTCGACGTCCTGCTTCTGGTAGTTCTTGCCGTTGACGTCCACGCCCTCCGCCCTCGAGCTCGCGACGGCCTCCTGGCGTAGTCGGTCGTCGTACGCGTCGCGGACGCCCTTCTTGATGACCTTGTAGTCGTGCGCGATCTACGCCGTCTTCGTCGAAGTCGGCCTGGTTCATCACGCCGATCCCGCCGTCGTTCGGCCAGATCAGCGCGTTGATCTCGTTCATCTGCCAGCGCTGGTGGCCCTCGCCGAGCGTCGGGCCGTTGTTGAGCACGATCTGCACGCAGTCCTCGTAATGGTCGCGGCAGTAGATCCAGCCCTGGAACGACGCCTTCAGGAACTTTCGCGATGTCCTGGTTCGCCGTGTCCTTGATCCAGTCCTCGCGGACGAAGATCCCGTCCTCGAGCATGCCGGTGCCGAGGTCGGACATCTTGAACACGTTCAGATCGTTGAGCGTGTAGAGCTTGCCGGTGTTCGGGTTCTTCGACTCGAGCACCTGCGCGAGCTCGTTGTAGGTCATCGCCGCGGCGGCGTCGACCTCGCCGTTCAGGAACAGGTTCATGTCGAACGGCTGCGTGACGATCGTCGACGTCCTTCTTCGGGTCGATCCCGTTCTTCGTGCAGCGCGGCGAACAGCTCGTGCTCGTTGCCGCCGAGCCAGACGCCGACCTTCTTGCCCTCGCATCTTCGCGATCGTGTCGATGCCGCTGTCCTTCCACGTCACCTCGGTCATCCCGGTGCGCGCGAAGACCTGCGCGATGTTGACGAGCTCGCTCGCCCTTGTCGCGCGTCGCGAGCAGGTTGGCGAGCCAGTCGATCCCGAACTCGGCCTGCTCGCCGAGCACGACCTGCTCGGGGATGATGTCCGGCCCGCCGAGCTTGATCGTCACGTCGAGGCCCTCGTCCTTGTAGTAGCCCTTCTCGAGCGCCGCGTAGTAGCCGGCGAACTGCGCCTGCGTCACCCACTTGAGCTGCAGCGTGACCTTGGTCGCGAGCTTGCGCCGGCTCGCCGCCGCGGTCGCCGCCGCCTCCGCCGTCGTCGCCGCAGCCTGCGCAGCGCCAGCGCCGCAGCACGGCCAGCGACCGAGTGCCTGCGCCGCGACTGACCCTCGCTCAGCCTCGTGCCCCAATTTGGCCGCGTGCGTTGCCGTTCGCCCTCCGATTCACTCGCCTCGAGCCTCGCGCCGCACGGCGTGCCAGCTCATCGTCAGCCGCTCGGCCAGCGCGACGGCGCCGTAGAACGCGATCCCGAGCACGCTCGCGACGCACGATCGCGGCCCACGCCCGCTCGAAGTGCGAAGACTGCCGGCCGATCTCCGGATCTGGATCCCGAGCGCCTCCTGTCGAGCCGCCGAAGTAGTCGCCGACGATCGCGCCGATCATCGCGAGCACGGTGGCGACCTTCAGGCCGGGAAGATGAACGGCAGCGAGTTCGGGATCCGTACGTGCCGGAAGATCGTCGAGCTCGCCGGCGGCGTACGAGCGCATCAGCTCGATCGACCTCGGGCCGCACGGAGGTCAGCCCGCGCAGCGTGTTCACCAGCACCGGGAAGAAGCAGAGCACCGCGGCGATCGCCATCTTCGAGAACGGGTTGAGGATCCCGAACCAGTTGTTCGTGATCGGCGCGAAGGCGATGATCGGGATCGCGTTGGCGGCGATCGCGTACGGCATGAGCGCGCGGCCGAGCGGCGCGGAAGCGCGCGAGCAGGAGCGCGACGCAGGATCCCGAGCCCGAGCCGATCACGAAGCCGCCGAGCGCCTCCTTGAACGTGAAGCAGGCCGGCGCTCCAGAGCACGGTCCCTGCTCCGTCCCAGAACGTCTGCGAGGATGTCCGAGAGCGGCGGCAGCAGGAAGCGCTCGACGTCGAGGCCGCGCGTGCAGCCCTGCCAGGCGCGATCCCGAGCACGAAGACGACGAGCGCAGGCGCCCAGTCGCGCGCGCGCCTGCCGGCTCACGCGCCCGCCTCGCGCGGCGATCAGCGCGCTGCCGTCGACGGTCTCGAGCTCCTCCTCGACGACCGCCAGCCCGCCGCCGGCCGCAGGTGCCTCGCGCACCTCGCGTGACCAGCTCGAAGAAGCGCGGTGTCCTCGCGCGTCGCCGTGCGCGCGCGGCTGCGGCAGGTCGACGTCGACGATCGCCGGCGATCCGCCCCGGCCGCGGCGACATGACGACGACCCGCGTCGAGAGGAACACCGCCTCCGCGATCGAGTGCGTGACGAAGACGACCGTCGAGCCGGTGCTGCTCCCAGATCCGCAGCAGCTCGCAGGTTCAGCCGCTCGCGCGTCATCTCGTCGAGCGCGCCGAACGGCTCGTCCATGAGCAGGAGCGCGCGGCGAGAACGAGAGCGCGCGCGCGATCGAGACGCGCTGCTGCATGCCGCCCGAGAGCTGCCACGGGATAGTGCTGCTCGAAGCCCGGTCAGCTCGACGAGCTCGAGCATCTCGCGCACGCGCTCGTGCGCGGCGCGCGCCGGTCCCAGCCGAGCAGCTCGAGCGGCAGCGCGATGTTCGTCGCGACCGTGCGCCAGTCGTAGAGCACGGCGTCCTGGAAGACGATCCCGTAGTCGCGGTCGAGCCGCGCCTGGCGCGGCGGTCTTGCCGTTCACGAGGACGTCGCCCGGCGGTCGGCTGGATCAGGTCGCCGATGACCCGCAGCAGCGTCGACTTGCCGCAGCCGGACGGGCCGATCAGCGAGACGAACTCGCCGGGCGGACCTCGAGGTCGATGTCCTCCAGCGCGACGACGCCGGCCTGGCCGAACGTCTTCGTGACGCCCTTGAGCGCGACGACGACGTGCTGCGGCTGCTCATGCGACGTGCTCCGGCGCGCGTCGCACGACGAGCTTCTCGACGACGACGATGAGCGAGGAAGAACGCGATCCCGAGCGAGCGCGGCGATGAGGTTCGTCGCCCAGAGGTTCTCGGGCGAGCTCGCGTAGTACTGGTTGAAGTTGAGGATCGCGCCGCCGAGGCCGTCCTGGATCGACGACGGCAGCTCGCCGATGATCGCGCCGACGACGCTCGCCGTCGCCGCGATCTTGAGCGCGGCGAAGAGGTACGGCAGCGAGGCGGGGACGCGCAGCTTCCAGAGCACCGCCAGCGGCTCGCCGCGTACGAGCGCATCAGCTCGAGCGCGCGCGGGTCGGCCGACGTGCAGGCCGCGCAGCGTGTTGATCGTCACCGGGAAGAACGTCAGGTAGGCGGCGATCACGGAGACCGAGAACCAGCCGGGCAGCCCGCGTCCGCCGAGCCCGACGACGACCATCGGCGCGATCGCGAGGATCGGCATCGTCTGCGAGGCGACGATGTACGGCAGGAAGCCGCGCTGGAGCAGCGCGAGTGCGCGAGCACGACGCCGAGCGCGAAGCCGATCGACGCGCCGAGCGCGAAGCCGACGACCGCCTCCTTCGCGGTGAAGAGCGCCGCGTGCCAGAGCACCTCGATCAGCAGCGGCCCGTTCCGCCGCGACGGCTCGAAGAGCGGGCCGATGATGTCGTGCAGGTGCGGCATCGTCGGGTCGTCGACGACGAACGGCCAGCGTGCAGCCGGTCGCCTCCCCGAACCACTGAAGCCCTCCCAGAAGGCGCACAGCGCGACGAGCACGAGCGCCGTGACGCCGACGCGCTCGCAGAGCCGAGCGCAGAGCGGCCGAGGCGCCATGCGTATTCGATACCACACCCGTTGGTTAGCGTCAGCTCGGCCCGTGCCGCTCGACCCGCAGCCGCACCGTCGACGAGCTGCGCGAGCTCCGCGAGCTGACCGGCGACGAGAACGGCGCGCAGCGCGTCGCGTGGACGGCGACCTGGGTGCAGGCGAAGGAGTGGCTCGGCGCGAAGCTCGACGGCCTGCCGCTCGAGTACGAGGTCGACGAGGCCGGCAACCAGTGGTGGACGCTGCGCGGCGACTCGGAGCGCGCGCGTGCTGCTCGGCGGCCACATCGACTCGGTGCCGAACGGCGGCTGGCTCGACGGCTGCCTGAACGTCGTCGCCGGCCGTCGAGGTGCTGCGGCGGATCGCGGAGGAGGGCACGCCGCCCGTGACCGTGCGGCTCGTCAACTGGGCCGACGAGGAGGGCGCGCGCTTCGGCCGCTCCCTCTTCGGCTCGTCCGCCGCGGCCGGCTCGATGGCCGACCAGGACGAGCTGCGCCCGCTGACCGACCGCGACGGCATCGCGCTGCCGGACGCGCTGCGCGAGCACGGCGTCGACCTCGACCGGGCGCTCGACGCGCGCTCGCAGCTCGAGAACGCGGCCGCCTACCTCGAGCTGCACATCGAGCAGGGGCCGGTGCTCGAGTCGATCGGACCTGCCGCTCGGCGCGGTGCTCGGCACGTTCGGCGTCGAGCGCCACCGGATCACCTGGCGCGGCCAGGCGGCGCACGCCGGCTCGACGCCGATGGACCAGCGCCGCGACGCGCTCGCGGGCGCCGCGAAGCTCGCGCTCGAGATGCGCGAGATCGCCGCAGCGGGTCGGCGACGGCGCCGTGCTGCACGTGCGGCGGCGTCGTCTGCAAGCCGGGGATCGTCACCTCGGTCGTCGAGACCGCCGAGCAGCTGCTCGACATGCGCCACCTCGACGCCGGCAAGCTCGCGTCGATGTGGGAGCAGGTGCGCGAGAGCGTGCGAGCGCTTCGCGCAGGAGGAGCGGATCGAGGTCGAGTACGAGCGGATCTGGGAGATCCAGCCGATCCTCTTCGACGAGACGCTGATCGGCTTCGCCGAGGAGGCGATCCGCGAGGTCGCGGGCGAGTCGCACCGGCTGCCGAGCGGCCCGCTGCACGACGCCGCCGAGGTCTCGCGCGCCGGCGTGCCGACGGTGATGCTCTTCGTCCAGAGCCTGCGCGGCCTCTCGCACACGAAGCTCGAGGACACGAAGCCGGAGCACCTCGAGCTCGCCGTGCAGGCGCTCGACCGCCTGGCGACGAAGACGATCGCCCACGTCGCCGCAGTAACGGCTAGTTACGGTCGTCACTTGGCTAGAGGAAGCGCACGGCGGCCACGCCGGCCGCGACGAGCGCGATGCCGAGCAGGCGGCCCGGCGTGACCGGGTTCTCCTCGAAGCCGACCCAGCCGAAGTGGTCGACGGCGAGCGAGGCGGCCGCCTGGCCGGCGAGGATGAACGCGAAGAGCGTCGCCGCGCCGAGCTTCGGCGCGGTCACGACGCTGCCGAGCACGTAGAACGCGCCGAGGAAGCCGCCGACCCAGACCCACCACGGCGCGCGCCGAGCTTCTCTCCGGCGGCATGCCGCGGCGAAGACCAGCACCGCGACGAGCAGCGACGAGCCGTCGCCGACGACGAAGGAGACGAACGTCGCGCGGACCGGGCTGCCCACGCCACCGCGCGAGCTGCGCGTTGATCCCGAACTGGATCGGCAGCATCGCGCCCGCGCGACCGCGAACAGGTAGTAGGGCCACGTTGCCACGCGCACGGATTCGCGCGAGAATGCCTCTTTCCCTGCCGCGACCACGTGGAGGCTCCATGCTCAGCTTCGGCGTCACCGTCCTGCCCGACCCGCCCTACCAGCGCCTGATCGAGCTGACGAAGCTGGCCGAGGACGCAGGGCTTCGAGTACGGCTGGACCTACGACTCGCACGTGCTCTGGCAGGAGTCGATGCCCGTGATGGCGCTCCTGGCGCGACAAGACGTCGAAGATCAAGCTCGGCCACATGGTCACGAACCCGGCGACCCGCGACCCGACGGTGCTCGCGAGCGCCTACGCGACGCTCCAGGACATCTCGAACGGCCGCATGATCATGGGCGTCGGCCGCGGCGACTCGGCGGTGCGCTACGTCGGCCGCAAGCCGATGAAGGTGGCGGACTTCGAGGAGGCGCTGCAGATGGTCAAGCCGTTCATGAACGGCAAGGAGGTGCACTGGAACGACAAGGACCTCCAGCTCAAGTGGGTGCGGCCGGAGCTGCCCGAGATCGAGATGCACGTCGCCGGCTACGGCCCGAAGGCGCTCGCCGTCGCGGGCCGGCAGGGCGACGGCGTGATCATCCAGCTCGCCGACCCGGACATCATCCAGTGGATCATGGACACCGCCCGGAAGGCCGCCGAGGAGGCAGGACGCGACCCGGCGGCGCTCAAGTGCATCGTCAGCGCGCCGAGCCACATCTCCGACGACCTCGCCGACGCGCGCGACCAGGTGCGCTGGTTCCCGGCGATGGTCTCGAACCACGTCCAGGACCTGATCGACCGCTACGGCACCGACGGCTCGGTCGTCCCGAAGGTGCTGACCGACTACGTCGAGGCGCGGAAGTTCTACGACTACAACGAGCACTCGCGCGTCGGCGCGAAGCACGGCGAGTTCGTCACCGACGAGATCTGCGACCGCTTCTGCGTGCTCGGCACGACCGCGCAGGCGACCGCGAAGCTCGAGGAGCTCGAGTCGATCGGCGTCGACCAGTTCAACATCTACCTGATGACGCACGGGCAGGAAGAGGTGCTGCAGGCCTACGGCCGCGAGATCCTGCCGCGGTTCTCCCAGGTGACGGCATAGACGGCGATACCGAGAGCCGGCGCGCGCTGGGACGCGGCGGCCGGCGGCTGGGAGGAGCAGCGCGACGCGGTCGCGACGCGTCAACGCGCCGGTGACCGAGGCGCTGCTCGCGGCGCTCGCGCCGGGCCCGCAGGACATCGGTGCTCGAGCTCGCCGGCGGCACGGGCGAGCTCGCCGAGCTGCTCGCGCCTCGCGTCGCGCGGCTGATCGACGACCGACTTCTCGCCGGCGATGGTCGAGGCGACGCGCCGCCGCGGAGCTCGAGGGTGTCGAGCATCCGCGTGATGGACATGCAGGCGATCGACCTGCCGGACGCGAGCGTCGACGCCGTCATCTGCCGCTTCGGCTACATGCTCGCCCCGGATCCGGCGCTCGCGCTTCCGCGAGACGCGTCGCGTCCTCCGGCCCGGAGGGCGGCTCGCCTTCGCGACCTGGGCGACCGCGCAGCGGAACCCGTGGGCGACCATCTTCGGACCGGTGCTGCTCGAGCGCGGCCTGATGGAGCCGCCGCAGCCGGGCGAGCCCGGCCAGTTCGCGCTCGGCGAGCCGGACCGGATCGAGGAGCTCGTCCGCGGCGCCGGCTTCGAGACCGTCGGCATCGAGGAGGTCGAGCTCGAGCTCCGTACGCCGGGCTGGGAGCGAGTACCGCCGCCTCGTGACGGGGCTCGCGGCCAGCCTGCGACAGACGCTCGGCGACCTCGACGACCGACACGCGCGCCGAGGTGGACGAGGCCGCCCGCGAGCGCTTCGAGCAGTACCGGCGCGACGGCGAGTACGTCCTGCCGGGCGTCGTCGCTCGTAACGAGCGCGACGCTAGAGGATCGTCTTGCCGAGCGCGCTCGCGACGAAGCTCGACGGCGAGCTCTCCGGTCGCGTTCTCGCGATCGAGGATCGGGTTCACCTCGACCACCTCGAGCGAGCCCACGAGGCCCGACTCGGCGACGAGCTCGAGCGCGAGGTGCGCCTCGCGATAGGACAGGCCGCCCCGCACGGGCGTGCCCACGCCCGGCGCGACCTCGGGATCGAGCGCGTCCATGTCGAGCGAGACGTGCACGAAGCCGGGCCCTGCGATCCGCGCCAGCGACTCGCGGATCACGCGCTCGATCCCGACCCGGTCGATGTCGCTCATCGTGTACGCGGCGATCCCGATCTCGCGGATCCGGTCGCGCTCCCGCGCGTCGACCGCCCGCAGCCCGACGAGCGCGACCCGCGCCGGATCGAGCGCCGGAAGCGTCAACGCCTCGCTCTCGAACCGGCCGTCGGTCAAGGCCGAGCGCAGCGGCGAGCGGCATCCCGTGGACGTTGCCGGTCGGCGACGTCTCCGGTGTGTTGAGGTCGCCGTGCGCGTCGATCCAGAGCACACCGCCAGACCCCGTTCTCGCGCGCGAGGCCGCCGAGCGTGCCGAGCGCGACGGAGTGGTCGCCGCCGAGCACGAGCGGCATCGCTCCCTGCTCGAGCGCCCGGCCGACGAGACCGGCGACCTGCCCGCAGGCCGCGAGGATCTGCGGCAGGTAGCGGGCGCGCTCGTCCTGCTCCTCCGTCGCCTCGAGCACCGCCGTCTCGACGTTGCCCCAGTCGACGCAGCGGTAGCCCGAGACCGGTCAGCCGCTCCTCGAGCCCCGCATAGCGGATCGCCGAGGGGCCCATGTCGACGCCGCGGCGCCCCGCCCCGAGGTCGAGGGCGGCGCCGATGATCGCAACCTCTCGTCCTGCCGCCACGGCCGTGACCCTACTCGGTGGGCAGGACTGCTCCGCTTACGCGTGGCTGCCGAGCGGCAGGAGGAAGCTGAGCTTCTCGTACCGGTCGATCTCGCACCCGTTGGTGCGCGCCAGCGTGTACGAGACCGGCTCGCCGCGATAGGTGCCGCGTGATCAACGCCTGCTCCGGGCCGCCGTACTGCTCGGTGCACATCTCATCGGCCGGCGGCGGCGCGAACGGATCGTCGAGCGCGTCGAGTGCTCGCACGCGGCTGCCGGGTCCTGGTGCGTGCCGCCCGGCGGGTCGCAGCTCAGCGTCAGCGTCTCGGGCTGTCCGCCGTTCGCCATCGGCCCCTGGGCCAGAAGGTGATCTCGAGCTGGGTGCCGACTCGCCGGAGCCAGAGCCGATCATCCGAGTCCGAGCCGCAGCCGGCCCGCAGGACGACCAAGAGCACCGGCGCCGTCAGGCTCAGAAGTCGCATGCGCGGAACCGTAGCGAGCCGCGCGACGATGGGAGCGGCGCGTTCGATACCCTGAGACCCGCTTCCGGGCGAGGTAGCTCAGTTGGTAGAGCACACGGCTGAAAACCGTGGTGTCGCCGGTTCAAGTCCGGCCCTCGCCATCGTCTCTCTCACGCTCCGAGCGAACTTTTTCGCCGCTTCGAGCGTTGAATCCGTCCGACGCCCGTCTAGATTCTCTCGCCGCAGGGGTCCCCCGAGGCCAAGGAGAGGGCGATGTCAGAGACCGCGGCTCGTTACGAGGAGCCCGACTTCCTCGAACGCCGCTTCAAGTTCGCCGCGAACGGCACGACGCTCGCGCGCGACACGATGGCCGGCGTGACGACCTTCATCGTCATGTCGTACATCATCTTCGTGAACCCGCAGATCCTCAGCTTCTCGGGCATCGAGGGGCTGCGAGGACATCGGGCTCCCGTTCGACAGGTGCTCGCCGCGACCTGCGTCGTCGCCGGCGGTGATGACGATCCTGATGGGCCTCTACACGAACCGGGCCTACGCGATCGCGCCCGGGCTCGGGACTCAACGCGGTGGTCGCGTTCCAGCCTCGTCGCGAACGAGGGGCTCTCGTTCCCGGCGGCGATGGGCCTGATCGTGGTCGAGGGCATCGCCGTGACGATCCTCGTCCTGACCGGCATGCGCGAGAAGATCATGGACGCGATCCCGCTCGACCTGAAGAAGGCGATCGCGATCGGGATCGGCCTCTTCATCGCGTTCATCGGGCTCGTCAACTCCGGCGTCGTCGTGCGGGGCGACGCCGGTCGTCGACCTCGCCCGGCTCACGACGTGGCCGCTCTTCGTCACGTTCTTCGGGCTCGTCTTCACGATCGCGCTGCGCGCGCGCGGTGTCGCGAGGCGACCTGCTGATCGGGATCATCGTGACGACGATCCTCGCGACGGTCATCAACGAGGCTCTCCGACAACGACGCCGGGTTCGCTGCCGGGCACCGCGAGCTGGCCCGGCGACGTCTACGAGACGCCCGACCTCTCGCTGCTCGGCAACTTCAACTTCGACGCGTTCACCGAGCTCGGCGTTCATCTCGGCGATCGTCTGGGCGTTCTCGCTCTTCCTGTCGGACTTCTTCGACACGATGGGGACGCTCGTCGGCGTCGGCAAGCCGGCCGGCTATCTCGACGCCGAGGGCAGGCTGCCGGAGATCCGCAAGCCGCTGCTCGTCGACTCGCTCGCGGCCGTTGCGGGCGGCGCGGCGTCGACCTCGTCGGCGACGACGTACATCGAGTCGGCGTCCGGCGTCGGCGTCGGCGGCCGGACGGGCTGGGTCGCCGTCGTCTGCGGCGCGCTCTTCTTCCCGTTCATGTTCTTCGCCCCGATCATCGGGATGGTGCCGCCGCAGGCGACGGCGCCGGCGCTGATCATCGTCGGCTACCTGATGATGTCGGCGCTGACCGAGATGGAGGAGGAGGCGGAGGTCGAGCAGCTCGCGGAAGGGACCGACGCCGCGATCGGCATCGCCCCGGTCACCCGCCGCGCAAGCTCGCGGGGATCGACTTCAGCGATCTCGGGATCGGCATCGCGGCCGCGCTGACGATCATGATCATGCCGTTCACGTTCTCGATCACGGACGGGATCGGGATGGGCTTCCTCGCCTACGTCGTCGGTGCGTGCGGCGCGAAGGGGCGCTGCGCGCGACGTCCACCCGTTCATGTGGATCGCCTCGGCGGCGTTCCTCCTCTACTTCCTCGTCCCGTTCCTGCAGGACACCTTCGACTGGATCTAGAGCCGTCCGCGGCGGACGTGCCGGGGTCTGACCCCGGACACGTCCCTCTCAGCGGCGCGGGTAGGGTGGCGCGATGGACGAGCTCGCCTTCGTTCCCGCCACCGAGCAGGCGCGGCTCGTCCGCGAGGGGGAGGTCTCGCCCGTCGAGCTCGTCGCAGCTCTACCTCGAGCGGATCGAGCGACTCGATCCGGAGCTCGGCGCCTACGTCACCGTTCGCGGCGACGAGGCGCTCGCCGAGGCGCGCGCGAAGGCCGACGAGCCCGCCGACGCGCCGTTCCACGGCGTGCCGATCTCGCTCAAGGACCTCGACACGACCGCCGGCACGCGAACGACCTTCTCGTCGCTGGCCTTCGCGTCGAACGTTCCCGACTTCGACCTCGCGCACGTCACGCGGCTGAAGACCGCGGGCGTTCATCGTGCTCGGGAAGACGAACACGCCCGAGTTCGGCACGACCGCCTTCACCGACTCGAAGCTGAACGGCCCGTGCCGCACGCCGTGGGATCTCGCGCGAAACGCGGGCGGCTCGAGCGGCGGCGCGGCGGCGGCGCTCGCAGCCGGGCTGTGCGGGATCGCGCAGGGCTCCGACGGCGGCGGCTCGATCAGGATCCCCGCCTCCTGCTGCGGCGTGCTCGGCTTCAAGGCCTCACGCGGCCGGATCTCGGCGGCGCCGTTCGTGCCCGGGATCGGCCTCGGAACGACCGGGCCGCTCGCCCGCACGACCGCCGACGCCGCCGCGTACCTCGACGTCGCCTGCGGCTACGAGTGGGGCGACCCGTTCCCGGCGCCGCCGCCCGAGCGGCCGTTCGCGGAAGAGGTCGGCGTCGAGCCTGGCCGGCTCCGGGTCGCGGTGACGACCGAGCGCGCCGATCGACGCGGAGGTCGACCCCGCCTGCGTCGCGGCCGCGCGCGACGCCGCCGAGCTGCTCAGCTCACTCGGCCACGAGGTCGAGGAGGCGGCGCCGGACTGGGGCGGGCCGGGCCTGATGGACGAGTTCGCCGCCGTCTGGCAGACCGCTCCCGCCATGTATCCGGTCTCCGACCCGGCGGTGCTGATGCCGCTGAACCGCGCGTTCCTCGAGGGTGCGCTGGAGACCTCGAGCGCGGTCTACGCGGGCTCGATCGCCCGCCTTCAGCTGCGGGCGCGCAAGATCGTCTCGCTCTGGGCGCGCTTCGACCTGCTCCTCACCCCGACGCTCGCGCTTCCGCCGGTGCCCGTCGGCTGGGAGTCGGAGCCCGAGGATCCGTGGGAGCAGTTCGATCGCGCGGCCCGCTTCACGCCGTTCACCGCGGCGTTCAACGTGACCGGGCAGCCGGCCGTGTCGGTGCCGCTGCACTGGACGGCGGACGGCCTTCCGATCGGGGCTCAGCTCGTCGGCCCGCCGCTCGGCGACGCGCTCCTGCTACGTGTCGCCGCGCAGCTCGAGGCCGCACGGCCGTGGGCGGATCGGCGACCGCCGCACTCCTAGAGGCACGCACGAAGGAAGGACGTCCGGGACGGTGATACCGCTCCGCGAACGCCCTTGTAGCTCGAACCCTGACAGACGAGCGGCCTATTCGCAACTCAGCGAATCAGGCGTCATCGACGTGGATCCTGATCGACTGGCCCACGCGCACGTGCAACATCTCGGCCGCGTTGCCGCCGCTGATCGCGATCGACATGTTCCGGTAGCTGTCCTCGTAGAGCATGATGTCGCCCGGCCGCGCGTCGGCGAACGTGCGCGCCGCGACCGCGTAGTAGCGGTCGCCGCCGAGCTCGAGCTCGACCTGCGTGCCCGGCTCGATGCCGACCTCGCTCGAGGTGCTCGCGGGTCAGGTTGAGCTGCGACGTTGCCGAAGCGGTCGACGTAGAGCACGGTCGCGACGATCCGTCGTCGGCGCGATCTCGGGCTCCGGCAGGTCGAGCCGGACGAGGACGTCGAGCGCGAGCGGCGGGCCGAGCTCCTCGAGTCGGCACGCCGAGCGAGAGGTGCGCGGCCGCCGGCGCGAAGAGGTCGCGTCCGTGGAACGTGCGCGAGACCGTCTCGAGCGCGTAGTCGCGGGTTCGTCAGCTCGTGACGCGGCGTCGATCGCCGGCCCGCTCGGCCGCCGGGACGAGCAGCCCGTTGTCCGGGCCGACGTAGAGCCGGCCGTCGCCGTCGCGCAGCGCGAGCGCGCGCCGTGGAGCTGCCGACGCCCGGGTCGACGACGGCGAGGTGGACGCCGTCCGGCATGTACGGGAGCGTGTTCGCGAGCACGAGCGCGCCCTGGAGGACCTGCTGCGCCGGGATCCCGTGCGTGATGTCGATGATCTGCATCTCGGGCGCGATCCGCTTGATCACGCCGTGGCAGGTGCCGACGAAGTCGTCCTGGAGCCCGAAGTCGCTCAGGAAGGTGACGAACACGCGCGGGAGGTTAGCCGCCGCCACGAGCGCCGTCGACGTCGTGCGTCTCGGCCTCGGCGAGCACGCTGATGCCGGCCGCCCGAGCGCCGCGGCGGTCGTCTGCGGCCCGATGCGATCGCCGGCAGGTCGACGTGCCGAGCCGGGCGAAGGCGCGCGCGGCCGAGGCCGAGGCGAGCAGGACGAGGTCGCCCTCCGGCGGCGCCGGCCGGGCTCGAGCTCGCGCGTGCGGTAGAGCGGGACGAAGTCCGCGCCGAGCTCGTCGACGAGCAGCCGCCGCGCGCCCTCGGCGCCCGCGAACAGCACGCGGCCGGCCGGGCGCGGCAGCTCGCGCGAGCAGCCCCTCCTGCGTCGAGACGGCGGGGACGAGGTCGGCGCCGCCGAGCGCCTCGGCGGTCGCCGCGCCGATCGCAGCGACGCCGGCTCGGCTCGGCCGGCCATGCGGCGCCGCAGCTCGCGCGCGCCGTTCACGCTCGTCACGACGACCCAGTCGTAGCCGGAGACGTCGACCGGCTCGTCGCCGAGCGGCTCGACCTCGACGAGCGGGCAGTGCACGACCTCGTGGCCGAGCGCCTCGAGCCGCGCGACGAGCTCCCGCGTCCTGCCCGCGCGGGCGCGTGACGACGACCCTCACGCGAGACGAACGCGAGCAGCTCGCGCGCAACCGCCTCGGGATCGTCGCCGCTGCGGCGCTCGATCCAGGCGCCGTCCTCGTCGGCGACGAGCGCGGTCAGCGTCTCGCCGTCGTGATGCGCCGCGACCGGCGCGAGGCAGCCGCCGCCGATCGAGCGCGACGCAGCGCGCGCTCGGCCTCGACGCGGCGGCGCGTCTCGGCGTCGTCGGCGCGCGGCGACGAGCTCCTCCTCGCCGGCGCGCACCTGCAGCGCGAGCGCGCCCTGGCCGGCCTCGGGCAGCAGCTCGCTCCGGGTCGAAGCGGTGGCCGATCTCGCGCTCGAGCCCGAGCCGGTCGAGCCCGCACGCCGCCAGCACGATCGCGTCGAGCCCGCGCTCGCCGCGCTTGCGCAGGCGCGTGTCGATGTTGCCGCGCAGCGGCTCGATCGAGAGCGACGGCTCGAGCGCGAGCAGCTGCGCGCGCCGGCGCACGGACGCGGTCCCGATCCGCATGCCCGGGCCGGAGCCCGTCGGCGCCGCAGAGCGCGTCGCGCGGATCCTCGCGCGGCGGGTAGGCGCCGACGGCGAGTCCGTCGCGTGTCCGTCGAGGTCATGTCCTTCGCCGAGTGCACGGCGACGTCGATCCGGCCGGCGAGCAGCGCCTCCTCGAGCTCCTTCACGAAGACGCCGCGCGCGCCGATCTCGCCGAACGGCTTCGTCCGGTCGCGGTCGCCCGCCGTCGTGATCGGGACGAGCGCGATCTCGATCCCCGGCCCGCGCAGCCGCTCGGCGGCCTGCTCGGCCTGGGTGAGCGCGAGCCTACTGCCGCGGGAGCCGACGCGGATGAGCACAGCATCGCCGCGCAGAGAGTGTCGCTCGCCGCAGCCGCGCGCGCGGCCGGGAGCCCGGAGCTCGGCCGGACGCGCACGAAGGCGGTCGGCGTCTGGAGCGGCAGCGGCCGGGTCGACGCAACCGAGTCCTCATCCGCGCCCCTCCTCCTCGCCCAGCCCGAACAGGTGCCGCACGCGTCAGCATAGACCACGCCGTCGGCTGCCGCGGCCGCCTCCTTCATGCGGACCGTCGGCAGGTGGAGGAGCTTCTTGACGATCTGCGACGGTGACCGACTCGACCGCCGGCGCTCGGCTCCGAGAGGCCTCGAGCCGACGCGCGCGAGCTCGCTGTCGCGGATCTCCTC
Organism: uncultured Gaiellaceae bacterium; assembly: GCA_963763755.1. GTDB lineage: Bacteria > Actinomycetota > Thermoleophilia > Gaiellales > Gaiellaceae > Gaiellasilicea. Next base: position 22,427 of record CAVXQE010000006.1, on the reverse strand, counting down.
GGCGCGCGCGCGCAGCGACGCGATCGTCGGGACGACGTCGAGCGACGCCTGCCAGTCGCGGAAGCGCTCGGCCTCGGCGGCGACGAGCCCCTCGGCGCGCGCGGCCTCGCCGCGCCGGCCGGCGAGCGTCTCCGCGACGACTGCCTCGAGGTCGTCGACGTCGTAGAGGAAGCAGCTCTCGAGCTCGTTGATCGCGGGATCGAGGTCGCGCGGCACGGCCAGGTCGATGAGCAGGAGCGGCCGGCCCTTGCGCGCGCGAAGCGCCGCTGCGACGACCTCGCGGCCGAGCACGAGGTCGGGCGAGCTCGTCGACGAGACGACGACGTCGGCGTGCTCGAGCTCGGACGCCGACGTCGTCGAGCGCGAGCGCGCTGGGCGCCGAGCTTCTGCGCCAGCTCCTCGCCGTGCTCGAGCGTGCGGTTGGCGACGACGGCGATCTCCGCGCCGCGCGAGACGAGGTTGCGGGCCGTCGCCTCGCTCATCTTCCCGGCGCCGAGCAGCAGCACGCGGCGGCCGGCGAGCTCGCCGAAGACCTGCTGCGCGAGCGCGGCCGCGGCCGACGGGACCGAGGCCGGGCTCTCGCCGATCGCGGTCTCGACGCGCACTTGCCGGCCGACGTGCAGCGCCTGGCGGAAGAGCCGGTCGAGCAACGGCCCGGTCGTGCCGGCCTCGAAGGCGGCGCGCACCTGGCCGAGGATCTCGCCCTCGCCGGGCACGAGCGAGTCGAGCCCGGCGGCGACGCGGAAGAGGTGGAGCGCCGCCGACTCGTCGTGCAGCCGGTAGAGCGCGGCCGCGAGCTCGTCGGCGCGATCGCCCGCGATGCGCGCCAGCGTTGCGACGGCCTCTTCGTCGGCGTGCTCCTCGCGCACGAGGTAGAGCTCGGTGCGGTTGCACGTGGAGAGCACGACCGCCTCGGCGCCGAGCTCGGCGGCCAGCCGCCGGCACGCGTCGCCGTCGAGCGCGACGCGCTCCCGCAGCTCGATCGGAGCGCGGTGGTGCGAGACGCCGACGAGCGTCAGCTTCATCGGGCGAAGTGGGTGAGCGGGAGGACGAGCGCGACGAGCGCGAAGCCGGCGAGGGTCAGAAGCGCGGCGCGGCGGCCGCGCCAGCCCTCGTGCCGCAGAACGAGTAGGGACGCGTACGGCGCCCAGATCCCGATCGTCACGACCATCGCCGCGTCGAGGTCGTCGCGCTGGAACCGCGACGCGCCGACGCCGATCCCGAGCGTCAGCAGGGCGAGCGAGACCAGCACGCTGCGCGCGGCGAGCCGGTCGAGCGCGTCGAGCGGAGGGACGCGGACGCGCAGGACGCGCGCGCTCGTGCCGCTTCAGGCGCCGCTCCTGCCAGAGGTAGAGCGCCGCCAGCCCGGCGGCGAGCGTCAGGCCGGCGAAGCCCGCCAGCATGAGACCGACGTGGACGGCGAGCACGGCGCTGGAGTGCTCGCCCTCGTCGAGCCCAGTGCCCCCGCCGGCCCAGGCGAGGACCAGGAGCGCGGCCGCGACCGGCATCACGGTGAGACCGAGCAGGCGGTAGCGCGGCGTGCAGCCCCAGATCAGGTACGCGCCGACGACGAGCCAGACGAAGAGGTTGAGCGAGCCGGCCCACGTTCCCCACGGGAAGCCGTCCGCCGACGCCGCCTGGCCGGCGAGCAGCGCCGTCTGGGCGAGCCAGCCGAGCCGCACGCCCCAGGTCGCGAGCCGACCGGCGAGACCCGGACCGCGAAGCTCACCGGCGTAGGCGAAGGCGGCCTCGCCGTAGGCGAGGAGCGCCGGCACGAAGAGCAGCTCAGCCACGAAGGCCGCGTTCCTGGCGAGCTCCGCGAGCTCGGCGATCTCCCGCTCGAGGCGCGCGAGCTTCGCCGCGATGATCGCGACGTAGACGAGCACGGCCACGAACACGACGCCGTAGGCGGCCGCGACGTACTTCTCGCCCGAGCTCATGCGGTCAGTATCTCCCGCAGCTCGCGCAGGTTCGAGTCGAGCCGCTTGCCGAGCGAGCTCGAGCCGGTAGAGCGCGTACGCGAGCACGGTCATCGCGAGCCAGGCGACGCAGAACGTGAAGAACATCGTCCCGCGTCATCTGCGGCCCGTCGCGGGTGAAGACGGTCGGGTGGATGACGTTCTCGGCCAGCCGGATCGCGAGGAAGCTGACCGGGATCAGCACGACGCCGAAGAGCGCGTAGACCGCCGAGATGTTCGCGCGCCGCGGACCCTCGTCGATCGAGAAGCGGAGCATGAAGTAGGCCGAGTAGAAGAGGAAGAGGACGAGGAAGAGGACGAGCTGGTCCTCGCTCCAGAGCCACCAGACGCCCCCACGACGCCTTCGCCCAGATCGAGCCGGTGGCGAGCGTGAGCGCGCCGAAGATCGTCCCCTGGTGGATGGCCACGTAGCTCTCGAGGTCGTAGCGCTCGTCGCCGCGCCAGAGAAGGAGCAGCGCTTTCAGCGCGCCCCAGCCGAACGCCGCGTACGCGGTCAGGGCGATCGGGACGTGGAAGTAGAAGATCTTCTGCGAGAAGCCCTGGTCGGCGTCCTCGGGGGCGACGAAGAAGATGAGGACGATCGAGATGCCGACGAGGGCGGCGGCGAGCGCCGCGAGCAGGGCGGGGTTATTCCGAGACGACGTACTCAAAGGACGCCCAGCACAGTATCGCGAAGAGCGCGTCGTACAGACCGAGGAAGGCCAGGTAGCGGCCCGGATCGTCCGAGACGCTCGCGCCGACGCCGCCGACGACGAGCGGGATCGCGAGCGGCAGGAAGAGGAGCGGCAGCACCAGCTCGCGCGTGCGGCTGGCGGCGGCCATCGCGGCGAGCAGCGTCCCGACGGCGCAGATCCCGATGTTCGCGAGCAGCGACGCCGAGCACCGCGCCGGCGTCGAGCGGCGAGAAGAAGAGCGCGAACGCGGGCAGCGCGACGAGCTCGATCGCGCCGAGGAAGACGAAGACGGCGACCGACTTGCCGAGCCAGATCGCGCTCCGGTCGCACGGCGCGAGCACGAGCCCGTCGAGCACGCCGCTCTCCCGCTCCGGCGCCCAGGCGCGCGCGAGGCCGAGCAAGCGCCGTGAAGACGAGCGCCACCCAGAGCAGGCCCGTGCGCCGCGACGCTCGTCCGCGCCGGCAGGCAGCGCGAAGTGGAAGACGACGAGCGTCGAGACGACGAAGAGCACCATCGCCGGCAGCGTGTCGCGCGCACGCAGCTCCAGCCGCAGGTCCTTGCGCGCGAGCGCGCCGACGTCGGCGAGGTAGGTCATGCGAGCGCGAGCCTGGCGGTCGCGAGCGGCTCGAGCCGCGCGGGTCGTGCGTCGAGACGAGGAGCGTCGCCTCGCCGGCGAGCTCGGCGAGCTGGCGGTCGAGCAGCTCGGCGCCCTCCGCGTCGAGCGCCGTGAACGGCTCGTCGAGGATCGAGCAGGTCGGGCTCGTGCAGCAGCGCGCGGCAGAGCGCGAGCCGCTGCGTCATCCCGCGCGAGAACGAGCCGACGCGCTCGCCGCGCGCCTCCCAGAGCCCGAAGCGCTCGAGCAGCATCCCGATCCGCTCGCGCCGCTCGCGGCACGCGGTAGAGCCGGCCGTAGAGGTCGAGGTTCTCGAGCGCGGTCAGCTCGCGGTAGACGAGCGGCTCGTGGCCGAGGTAGCCGAGCCGGCCGCGCTCGACCTCGACCTCGAGCGTCCCGCGCGTCGGCGCGAGCGAGCCCGGCGACGAGGCGCAGCAGCGTCGTCTTGCCGGATCCGTTCGGCCCGGTGACGACGAGGAAGCCGCCCTCGCCGAGCTCGAGATCGAGCGGCCGCAGCGCCCGCCGTCGCCCGTACCGCTTCTCGAGCGCCCGCGCCCGGATCACCAGGAACCGCCGCCCCACACGCCGGAAACTCCGCCCAACGTGCCCCCAGGGGACCCCCGAGGTCCCTGCAGTCACGCTATCGAGGATCTCTGCACAGGTGTGTGCCAGCATCGTCACCGGAGTGTGACGATCTGCGGGCGGCTCGAGCGCCGGACCGCCGTGTCCGCTCGCTCAGCCGACGAGCGCGTCGAGCGCCACGAACGCGAAGAAGACGATGCTGATCACGCCGTTGACGGTGAAGAACGCCGCGTCGAGGCGGCGCAGGTCGCCCGGTCGAACGAGCGAGTGCTCGTACGCGAGCAGCGCCGCGACCGCGACGACGCCGACCCAGTAGAAGAAGCCGACGTCGAGCCCGAGCGCCGGCAAGCGCGAGCAGCACGACGGTCCCGCATGGTGCAGCGCGCGCGCCCACGAAGACGCCGCGCTCGCCGAAGCGCACGGCCCACGAGTGCAGGCCCTCCTGCCGGTCGTGCTCGAGGTCGAACAGCGAGTAGAAGAGATCGAAGCCCGGCGACCCAGAGCGCCACGGCGCCGCCGAGCGCCCACGCCTGCCACGGCAGCTCGCCGGTGATCGCCGCCCACGCGCCGACCGGTGCGAGCCCGAGCGAGGCGCCGAGCCACTCGTGGGAGAGCCACGTGAACCGCTTGAGGTACGGGTAGACGACGAAGAGCGCGACGGGGATCGGCCAGAGCCAGCGCACGAGCGGGTCGAGCTGGAAGACGGCGACGAGGAACACGGCGAGCGCGACGACGCACAGACCGACGACCTGCGTCGCGGCTCAGCGCGCCGACGGGAAGCTCGCGCCCGGCCGTGCGCGGATTGCGCGCGTCGAGCTCGGCGTCGATCAGCCGGTTGAGCCCCATCGCGACCGTGCGCGCGCCGACCATCGCGACCGTGATCCAGACGAGGTCATGGGCGCGCGGCACGTCCGTCCCAGGCGAGGAACGCGCCGACGTACGCGAACGGCAGCGCGAAGACGGTGTGCTCGAGCTTGACGAGCGACGCGAACCTGCGCGGAAGGGCGGCGACCTCGCTCATGTCTGGCGGTGCGCCGTCTCCTCGCCGGCGAGGAGCGCGACCGCGTGCGCGAGCGCGGGCCTCAGCACCGCGAAGCCGTCGCGACAGCCGCCCGGCGAGCCCGGCAGGTTGACGACGAGCGTCCGGCCGCGCACGCCGGCGACCCCGCGCGAGAGCAGCGCGTGCGGCGTCTTCGCCGAGCGCAGTCGGCGCGGATCGCCTCGGCGATGCCCGGTGCCTCGCGGTCGATCACCGAGCGCGTCGCCTCCGGCGTGACGTCGCGCGGGCGCGACGCCCGTTCCGCCGGTGGTCAGGACGACGCGCGGCGTCCTCGGCGAGCTCGGCGATCGCCGTCGCGATCTCGCCCGCCTCGTCCGGCACGACCCGCCGCTCGACCTCGTACCCGTCCGCCTCGAGCAGCGCCGCCAGGAGGTCGCCGCTCGCGTCCTCGCGCGTGCCGGCGACGACGCCGTCCGAGACCGTCAGGACAGCCGCCTTCACGCCTCCTCCTTCGTCTTCTCGACGAGCGAGACCTCGGAGACGACCATCTGCTTGTCGATCGCCTTGGCCATGTCGTACACGGTCGAGCGCGGCGACCGAGGCGGCGACGAGCGCCTCCATCTCGACGCCCGTCTGGGCCGTCGTCTCGGCGGCCGCGGTGATCTCGACGCCGCCCTCGACGACCTCGAGCGCCACCTCGACGACCGAGAGCGGCAGCGGATGGCAGAGCGGGATCAGCTCGCTCGTCCGCTTCGCGGCCATGATCCCGGCGACCTGTGCGACCGCCAGCGCGTCCCCCTTCGGCAGCGACCCGAGCCGGCGCGCCGTCTCCGGCGCCATGCGCACGGTGGCACGCGCAACCGCCCGCCGCCGGGAGACCGGCTTGTCGCCGACGTCGACCATGCGCACCGCGCCGGACTCGTCGACGTGCGAGAGATCGCTCATCGCCGGAGCATCGTAGTCGCGCGGTCGAGGTCGGCCAGCTGAGCGTCGATCCACGCGCGCAGGTCGTGAGCTGCGCACGTGAGCGCGGAGCGCATCGACTCTCGCCCGGCGCTCGTCGGCCGGCAATGCGAGCGCCAGCTCGAGTGCCGTCCGCCGTCTGCTCGACGTCGAACGGGTCGACCGGGATCGTCCAGTCGCCGATCTCCTCGTACGCGCCTGTGTTTTCCGATAGGACAACAACACCGTCACGCGTGTTCACGAGCGGCGCCTCCTTCGCGACGAGGTTGAGACCGTCCATGACCGAGTTCACGAGCAGGACGTCGAACTGCTTGTAGGCGGCGATCGAGCGAGGAAAGTCGTCGGCGATCTCCAGCACCAGCGAGCCCGGGAAGCGCGCCTCGACCGCCGCCGCTGCGGCCTTGATCCGCTCGAGCTCGTCGACGTACTCCGGAATCTCCTGACGCGACGGGTCGAGGAGGGCGAGCATGCCGATGCGACCGAGCAGGTCGGGCCGGCGCTCGAGCAGGAGCGCGAAGGCCTCGAGCCCGCGAACGACGTTCTTCGACGGGTCGGTGCGATCGACGCGCACGATCAGCGACTCCGGCCGTGACGAGCGCAGCTCGCGCTCCTGCTCGAGGACGGCGTCGCTCGCCGCCAGCTCCGCGAAGCCGTCCGGGTCGATCGAGATCGGGTGGGAGGTCACGAGCGACGCGCTCGAGTCGAGGTCCAACTCGGCACAGACGGAGAGAAAGGCGCTCCGCCAGCGCTCGGTATGGAAGCCGACGACGTCGTTCGCAAGCAGTCCGTCGTGAATCGCCTGCACGATCGCGGGCGGGAGAACCGACCAGGCCTCGAGCCCGACCCAGGGAACGTGCGTGAAGTGCGCCAGGGCGACCGCCGGCCTCCTCTCGCGGACGAACCGGGGCGCGAGGTAGAGGTGGTAGTCGTGGAAGAAGACAGCCGCCTCCGGCTCGCGCTCGAGCTCCTCGAGGACGGCGTCCGCGAACCGGCGGTTGACGGCCACGTAACCCTCTTCCCACGCGCGGCCGAGGTCGTCGTCCGGGCTGACGCAGGTGCTCCCAGAGGCCGTGCTGGAGAAACCAGAGCACGGGATTGGCGACCACGTTGTAGAAGAGGTCGTATGAGACCGCGAGGTGCGCGACGAGCCGCAGCCGATAGCGGGAGCCGTCGGCGGCAGTCTCCTGCTGCGGCCCCGTCTGGGCAACCTCCCGATCCTCCGGCGAGATCGCACTCGCGATCCAGGTGACGTCGTGGTGCGAGACGAGCGGCGCGAGCGCAGTGACGAGGCCGCCGGCTCCTCGCCGGGCGACCTGGTTCCCGTCATCGTCCCGTCCGTAGACGATCGGACCGCGATTCGAGACGACGATCAGCTTGCGGCGCCCGTTCGCTGCCCCGGTCGTTGACGCAGCCATCACGGCAGCCTAGATGCGCTGAGACGGCGAAGGAGCGCTTAGAGCAGCTTCACGAAGCGAAGCGTCGAGCCACGGCCGTCCGCGCCGCCGCCGAGCTCGACCTCGTCCGCGATCGAGCGGATGATCGCGATCCCGAGACCGCCTTCGGTGAGCTCGGCGTCGGTGTCCTTGGCGGACTCGTCGAGCTCGAAGCCGCGGCCGTCGTCCGAGACCTCGATCACGAGCCGGTCGCGCTGCAGCTCGAACGAGATCTCCACGTGTCCGTCCCCGTTCGCGTACGCGTGCCGGACCGAGTTCGAGCACGCCTCGGTGAGGGCGAGCTTGAGGTCTGCGATCGTCGCGTCGGGCAGGGGCCGAACCCGCGACAGGCCGGAGAGGGCGAGCCGCGACAGCGTGATGTACTCCGCCTTGGCGGGCATCGTCAAGCGAACGGTACGACTGTCGCCGCCAGTCTCTTCGTTGGCGGTCTGTCCATTGGCCGCAGAAAGTCCGTTCACGCGCTCCAACCTGCCTCTGAGTCTACCGAAAGCTCCTAAAGCCTACGGTGTTTGTTTCCTTAGTCTCCCCAAAAGGCGCGCTGTCTAAACCCGCGGTCGGAGTCCGTCAGCGGACGGGGTTGACCGGCCGTTGGGCCAGGCGCACGCGCACGATCTCGCGCTTGCCCGTGCCGCCTCGCACGACCGTCACCGCAACCGTCTGACCGGGCAAGAGTCGCTCGGTGACGATCCGCGCGACGTCGGCGGCACGCTCGACCGACTGACCCGCGAGCGCGACGATCAGGTCGCCGCCCAGGTTGATCTCGACGCCGTTGAAGACCTGGGGCCTCGTCGAGCCGTGCAGGCCCGCCTTCTCGGCGGGGGCATCGTGGACGACGGACTGGATCAGCGCACCGCGCGAGGCCTTCAGCCCGTACCGGCGGGCGAGCGCCGGCGTCACATCCTGCGTCGTGATCCCGACATAGGCATAGGCAACCTTGCCGTTGGCGATCAGCTGCTGCATCGAGCGCACGGCCGAGTTGATCGGGATTGCGAAGCCGACTCCCTCGGCATTCCCGGACGTCGAGCGGATCTGCGCGTTGATCCCGATCACGCGCCCGCGGGCGTCGAGCAGAGGCCCACCGGAATTGCCGTGGTTGATCGGCGCGTCGACCTGGATCGCGCCGGAGACGTCGTACGCGGACGTGAGCGACTCGATCGAGCGCTGCGTCGCCGAGACGACTCCCACGGACAGCGAATTCTGGTTCCCGAACGGGCTCCCGATCGCCGCGACCGGCTCGCCGACGACGACGCGGCTCGAGTCGCCGAGCGGCAACGGGTGAAACCGCGTGCAGCCTGGGATCGAACCTGACGAGACCGGAATCGTTGAAGAGGTCCCAGCCGACGATCGACGCGGGAATCCGATCCCCGTCGGCGAAGACGACGTAGACGCGAGTCGCACCGTGGACGTCGGAGCCGTCGCCCGCGTTCGTCACGACGTGCGAATTGGTCAGCACGTGACCCTGACGGGAGACGACGAAGCCGGAGCCCTGCGCACGCTCGCCACCGGAGAAGTACGAGTAGAGCGTGACGACACCGCTCGAGCGCGCTGCGTAGATTCGCGCCGGATCGAAGCCGTTGCCGACGAGCGGGGTCGCCGTCGCGCCCGAGGCCGTGCTCGTGCCGCCCGACGTGTCGGTCGCGAGTCGTGGCAAGACGACCGTTCGCACGACGCCGCCGTCGTCGTCGTCGTCGATCCAGCCTCCGACGTTCGCCACGACCAGCGCCAGCGTCGCTCCGAGCATCGCCGCGAGCAGCGCTATGACGGCGAGTGCTCCGGTCCGCATCCCCTCACTGTAGCGGCGGCCCTGTGTCGTTCATGCGTTTGCGTCACTCATGCGTTTTCACGTGAAAACGCAGGCTCGGCTGAGGCGGGAGCCGACGTCGGCGCCGCGCCGAGCACGACGCGGACAACCGTCCGTCCCGGCCGCGAATCGAGCGTCACCTCGCCATCCATCGCGGTCGCGAGCTCGCGCGCGATCGCGAGTCCGAGCCCGCTGCCGGAGGCTCGGTCGCCGTCCCCACGGTAGAAGCGCTCGAACACGTGCGGTGCGTGGTCGGGTGCGACGCCCGGCCCCTCGTCCTCGATTTCGAGGTAGGCATGCTCGCGGTCAGCGCGCGCGCGCAGGATCACGCGCGTGCCGGACGGGCTGTGGACGAGCGCGTTGTCGACCAGCGCGCGGCCGATCTGGAGGACGCGGAGCTCGTCCGCACGCGCGATCGGGCGGCCCTCGGCGATCACCTCGATCCGGTGGCCGCTGCGCAACGCGAGGACGCTGAACTCCTCCTCGAGCAGCTGGGCGACGTTGCCGAGATCGACCGGGGCGTGCTCGATCCGCATCCGGCCGGCATCGAGCCGTGAGAGGTCGAGCAGGTCGGTGGCCAGCTTCGCGAGCCTCGCCACCTGCTCGCGCATCGTGTCGAGGAACTCCAGGCGCGTCGCCTCGTCCAGATCTTCGTCGGCCATCAGCTCGAGGAAGCCGCCGAGCGAGAACAGCGGCGTGCGCAGCTCATGCGACGCGTTCGCGATGAACTCCCGTCTGGCGCGGTCGAGGTTCTCGAGCCGTTTGCGCATGCGGTCGACCGCGGCGGCGAGCTCGCCGAGCTCGTCGCGGCCTTCGTCGACGACCGGCTCGTCGAAGCCACCAGCCGCGATGCGCTCGACGGCCCGCTCGAGCCGGCGGATCCGCCGTGCATGGATCGCTGCGGCTCCGTACCCGACGACCAGCGCGAAGGCGAGCCCGATCAGGCCCGCCACGAGCAGCCGCCGCTCGACGAGATGAAGGCTCGAGAGGGGGTCGACGAGCGAGTCGTTGAGGAGCACGACCGCATCGAGCGAGGGCAACGGCACGGCGACCTCGGCGAACCGGCGTCCGTTCCGCTCCACCGTCGCGCGCTCCGGCCGCCCGGTCTCAGCGGCCCGCCGCGCGACCTGGTCGCGCTCGACGTCGAGCGACGAGGAGGTGTTCGAGTCTCCAAAGATGGTCAGCAGCGGCGGCGTCGTCTCGATCACGCCGTAGATCACGACGCGAGAGTTCACGACCGACGCAGAAACCTCCGCCCACGACTGGTACGTCGTCGTGTCCGACCCCAGATTGGCCGCGACGGTGTGCGCGTCCTCCTCGAGTTGACTCAGCTTCGCGTCGACCAGCCTGTCCTCGAGCGACGGGACGACGATCAGGTAGACGACGCCGAGCGCGCCGGCGACGACGAGCAGCAGCGCCAGGGCAAGTCGGAGCCTGATCCCCCGGATCATCGCTCGCGGAAGCGGTAGCCGACGCCGCGCACGGTCAGGATCAGCTCCGGCGCGTGCGGGTTCTGCTCGATTTTCTCGCGCAGATGGCGGACGTGGACGTCGATCGTCCGCGGCTCACGGTAGTCGGCGCCGCCGCGCAGCCGCTCGAGCAGCTGGCGACGCGAGAAGACACGGCCGGGGGCGGCGGCGAGCGTGCGCAGCAGCTCGAACTCGACGAAGGTCAGCTGCACCTCACGGCCGCGAACCTCGACGGTGCGGCGGGGAACGTCGATCCGGAGCTCGCCCGACTGAATCACCTCGTCTGCCGCCGTTTCGCCGGAGCGAGCCGTCGCAGCCCGGCGGAGAAGAGCCCGCACACGGCTGCGAAACTCGCGGATCGAGAATGGCTTGGTGATGTAGTCGTCCGCGCCGAGCTCGAGCCCGAGCACCTTGTCGAGCTCGTCGTCGCGGGCGGTGAGCATGATGATCGGCACGGTGCTCTCGGCGCGCAGCCGCTTGCAGACCTCGAGCCCGTCGAGCTTCGGGAGCATCAGATCGAGCACCACGAGGTCGAACGAGCCCTCCCGGAACCGCGCCAGCGCCTCTTCGCCATCCCGCGCCGCGACGACCCGGAAGCCGTCACGCTCCAGCGGGTACGTGAGCAGCTTCTGAACCGCATCCTCGTCGTCGACGAGCAGAATGGTCGCGCCGTCGGGCATGGACAGATGCTAGTTGTGAGAAATAGCGACGGCCGTGTTGTTGCCTACACTGGCCGAGCGATGGCGCCGCCCAGACGAGCCCCTGTGGCCGGGGCGCGGCCTCGCCGCGGATCGGTCGAACGGCCGATCAATGCCCGGCTGGTACGCGGCACCTGGCTGCTCGTCGCGATGCCCCTGCTGCTCGCGGCGTTCACTGTCGGCCGGCCGCAACCGCTGTCGCCGCCCGCGCTTCCACCGGCCTTCGATGCGACCACGGCCGGCCAGCTCGCGCGGGAGCTCGCCGGCGACTACCCGGACCGCTCGCCGGGCTCCTCGGGCGCCTTGGCCGCGACCGACTGGGTACGACAGCAGTTCGCGCTGTACGGCTTCAAGCCGCAGATCGAGCGCTTCACCGCGCTGATTCCCGGCCGTGGCCAGGTCGAGCTCGCCAACATCGTCGCGATCGTCCGCGGCTCGACGCAGCGCACGATCGTCGTGACGGCACACCGCGACAACAGCGGAGAGGGACACGGCGCCAACGACAATGCCTCCGGCACAGGGGCGCTGATCGAGCTCGCGCGAGCCTACGCGCCGGCTTCGGGGACGACGACCGTTCAGACACGACCCACGCACACGCTCGTCTTCGTCTCGACCGACGGCGGCGAGTTCGGGGCGCTTGGCGCAGCCCGGTTCGCAGAGACCTCGCCCTACGCCAAGGCCGCGGTCGCGGTGATCAGCCTCGACGCGATCGCGGGGCCCGGGCGGCCGCGACTCCTGATCGGCGGCGACACCGCCCGCTCGCCGGCCGCGTCGCTCGTTCGCACCGCGACGGAGCGGGTTCTCGAGGAGAGCGGGGAGCCGCCCGCCGTCGCCGGGGCCTTACGACAGCTGCTGGACCTCGGTTTTCCGTTCACGCTCGGCGAACAGGGGCCGTTCGTCGCCCGCGGAATTCCGGCGCTCACGCTGACGACGGTCACCGAGCGGCCCGCCCGGGCGTTCGCCGACGCCCGTCTGCACCCGCAACGGCTGGACGAGCTCGGCCGGGCGGCGCAGAGCCTGGTCGGTTCGCTCGACGCAGGCGTCGAACTCGCCCAGGGTGCGTCGAGCTACGTCTACATCGGAACCCGCTTCGTCCGCGGCTGGGCGATCGAGCTCGTGCTGCTGGCTGCGCTGCTGCCCTTCGCGATCGGAGCGATCGACCTCTTCGCCCGCTGCCGGCGCAGAAGGATTCCGCTCGCGCCGGCGCTCCGCAGCCTCCGCAGCCGGCTGCTCTTCTGGGGATACGTCGGTGTAGTGCTCTTTGCCGCCGCCAAGCTCGGCGTGTTCGGCGAGGGCGAACCGCGCCCGCTGCCTCCGGATGCGCCGGGGCTAGGCGCCCCGTCCGCGGTCGCGGCAGGCCTGCTCGGCACGCTGCTCCTCGCGGGCTGGCTCGTGAGCCGCGAACGGCTGATCCCGCGCCGGCCCGTGACGTTCGAGGAAACAGTGGCGGGACACGCGGTGGCGCTGCTCGGCCTCGGGCTGATCGCGCTCGTGGTCGTCTCGATCAACCCGTTTTCGCTCATCTACCTGCTGCCGTCCCTCTACGCGTGGCTCTGGCTGCCGCAGGCGCAGTCGGCGCCACCGGCCGTGCGCGGCGCCCTGTTCACGCTCGGGCTTGCAGGGCCGCTCGTCCTCCTCGTCTCGCTCGCGGAACGCCTGGGGCTCGGCTACGACTCTCCCTCGTATCTCCTCTCCCTGATCGCGGTCGGCTACGTCCCCGCGACGGTGGTCTTGCTGGGGCTCGGCTGGCTCGCCGTGGCCGCTCAATTCGCGGCACTCACCGGCGGTCGCTACATGCCGTACCCCGACGCCGAGGAGCGCACTCGGCGCGCGCCGGTTCGCAGCGTGCTGCGGCGGACGGGTGCTGCAGTTCGGCGCAGACGGGTCGACAAGGACGACGTAGACGTGATGGAACGCTGACGATCGTTAGCCCAGGCGGAGGATCCGGACGCGCGTGCCAGTCGCGAGCTCACCCTCGCCCGCAGGCACGTGGACGAGCGCGTCGGCGGTTGCCGCCCGGACGATCATGTGCGACTCCTGGCCGGAGAGCGGCGTGACGTTCGTCTCGTCCCCGTCGTACGAGGTTCGCGCACGGACGAACTCGTCGCGCGCCCCGTTCCGGCGCAGCGGGGTCGTCAGCACCGCCCGCTCGTAGTGCGGGCCTGGCTCGGCGCCCTGGAGAGCCGCCAGCGCCGGACGCACGAACAGCTCGACGGAGACGAGTGACGAGACGGGGTTGCCGGGGAGTCCGAACACGAGCGTTCCGTCCCGTACGCCGAAGGCGAGCGGCTTCCCCGGTTTGACGGCGACGCCCCAGAAGACCTCCTCGACTCCGAGCTCGGCCGACACGCGCCGGACGAGATCGTGTGGGCCGACCGAGACTCCCCCCGAGCTGACGAGAACGTCGGCCTGCAGACCTCGCTCGAGCGCATCCCGGTGGGCCTCCGCATCGTCCGCCACTGCCTCGAGCCGCTCGACCACGGCGCCGGCCGCTGCAAAGGCGGCTGCGAGCATCACCGAGTTCGACTCGTAGATCTCACCCGGGCCGAGCGTCTCGCCGGGACGACGGAGCTCGGTACCCGTGCTCAGCACCGCGACCGTCGGCCTTCGCGCGCAGACGACCTCCGCAATACCGCCCGCAGCGAGTGCGCCGACCTGCGAAGCGCCCAGCCGCGTGCCTGCCGGAAGCAGCGCATCGCCTGCGCGCACGTCTCCGCCGACCGGGCGGACGTGCGCGCCACTCTCGATCGGGTCCACGACCTCGATTCTGTTGTCTTTATCGACAACAAGTTCGATCGGGACGACGGAATCGGCACCGTCGGGAACGGTGCCCCCCGTGGCGATGCCCATCGCCTCGCCGGGCTCCAGCGCGCGACCCGCGGGCCGGCCTGCCGCAATCCGGAAGACGACCGGCAGCGAGCCAGGGAGGTCGGCGGCGCGGACGGCGAACCCGTCCATCGCGGAGCTCCGAAACGGCGGCAGGTCGACCCGGGCGACCGTGTCCTCCGCGAGCACCCGCCCCACCGCCGTCTCGAGCGCGACCGGCTCGGACGGAAGCGGCCGGACGCGCGCCAGCACCGCCGCGAGCGCCTCTTCGATCGTCAGCAGCCCGGCCATCAGGCACATACGCTAACGGCCGTGATCTCGGTGGTCATCCCCGTGCACGACGAGGAACGCAGTGTCGCGCTCCTCCACGACGAGCTCGGAGCGGCGCTCGATCCGCTCGGGACACCGTGGGAGGCGGTCTTCGTGGACGACGGCAGACCGACGGCTCGTGGGACGAGCTCACCCGGCTCCACGCTGCGCACGAGAGCGTCCGCGGCGTCCGGTTCCGCCGCAACTTCGGCAAGGCGGCGGCGCTCCCGGCCGGGTTCCAGGCGGCCCGGGGCGACGTCGTCTTCACGCTCGACGCCGACCTCCAGGACGACCCGGCCGAGATCCCCCGCTTCCTCGAGACAGCTCGACGAGGGCTTCGACGTCGTCAGCGGCTGGAAGAAGACCCGGCACGACCCCTGGCACAAGGTCTGTCCCAGCCGCGTCTTCAACTGGATGGTCAGCCGGCCTGACCGGCTGCCGGCTCCACGACCACAACTGCGGCTTCAAGGCTCTACCGCCGCGAGGTGCTCGCGCGAGGTCGGCATCTACGGCGAGCTGCACCGGTTCGTCCCGGTCCTGGCGCACGCCCGCGGCTTCCGCGTCGGCGAGATCGTGGTCAACCACCGGCCGCGCAAGTTCGGCCGTCGCAAGTACGGCGTCGCGCGGTTCGTCAAGGGGTTCCTCGACCTGCTGACGGTCAAGTTCCTGACCCGCTTCGGCCAGCGGCCGCTGCACCTCCTCGGCGGGCTCGGGCTCGCCCTCGGTGCGCTCGGGATGCTCCTGCTCGTCTACCTGACCGTGCTGAAGCTCACCGGCGAGGCGATCGGCCACCGGCCATTGCTGACCCTTGGAGCTGCTCCTCGTCGTCGGCGTCCAGCTCGTGTTGCTCGGCCTCGTGAGCGAGCTGTCCGCCAGCCACCACGAGGAACGGCTTGGCGGGCGGGCGCACCTCGCAGCTGCACGTGGACGAGGGATCCTGCGCTAGGTAAAGCGCGTCCTCTACGGTCGGGACGTACGAGCGGGGAGCCACCCCACGCAACGCGCAGGTGGATCTCCGTGCCTGCGGCGAGCCGGCGTCGAGGTGCTCGAGCACCACGTAAGCGTGTGGGAGGGGCGGCGGCACAAATGGTCGCTCGGGCCGTCCGCAGTGGTGCGACTCCTCGCCGCGCAGGCGCGGCTGCTCGCAGGCGGGCGCAGCGTGCGAGGCAGTCCCGACGTCGCGATCGTCGGCTATCCGGGCCAGTTCGACCTACCCGCCGCACGGCTGCTCGCGCGCGGTCGCCCGCTTGTCTTCAACCCGCTGTGTCCCTCCGCGAGACGCTTGTCGAGGACCGCCGGCGCTTCGCGACGGGCTCGCCCGCAGCGCGCGTGCTGCGCGGACTCGACAGGTTCGCCCTCCGCCGCGCCGACCTCGTCGTCGCCGACACAGAGCAGAACGCTCGCTCGCTCGCTGCCCTTGGCGGTCTCCCGGCCGACCGTGTCACCGTCTGCTTCGTGGGCGCCGAGGAACGGCTCTTCACGCCCGGCCTGGAGCGCGCCCGACCTCTTCCGCGCACTCTTCGTCGGCAAGCTGATCCCGCTGCACGGCATCGAGACGATCCTCGCGGCGGCGCGGCTCGCTCCGGACCTTCCGTTCCGGATCGTCGGGAGCGGCCAGCTCGACCATCTCCTGCAGGAGCGACCGCCGAACGTCGGGTGGATTGACTGGATCGAGTACGAGCAGCTGCCTGCGGCGCTCCACCAGGCGGGCTGTGCGCTGGGCGTCTTCGGCACGTCCGCCAAGGCCGCGCGCGTGATCCCGAACAAGGCGTTCCAGGCACTCGCGTGCGGAACGCCGTCTTGTCACCGCCGACACGCCCGCGGCCCGCGAGCTCCTGCGCGACGGGGAGAGCGCGTTACTCGTCCCGCCGGGCGACCCTGCCGCGCTCGCGGACGCCGTCCGTCGGCTCGCCGCCGACCAGGCGTTCTGTCGCAGCGGCTCGGTAAGGGCGGGCTCGAGGCTTACCGGAGCCAGGCGAGCGAAGACGTACTCGGGCAGCGCTGGCGGGGGCTGCTCGAGAACCTGATCGGCGCATGAGAGAACGGCTTGTCGTCTGGTTGGCAGCCTCGGCCTTCGCAGGCGTCGGCACGCTCGCTGTGCTTCGCCACCGCGCCTTCGAGAGCGGTCGCTTCGACCTCGGCAACATGACGCAGGCGCTCTGGTCGACGGCGCACGGCGACCTGCTGTCGGTGACGGACGTACACGGCGAGCAGATCTCGCGTCTGGGGGCGCACTTCGACCCATTGCTCGTGCTGCTGACACCTCTCTGGTGGCTCTGGCCGAGCCCCGAGCTCCTGCTCGTCGTGCAGACGGTCGCCGTGGCCGTCGCGACAGCGGCATCCTGCACGTGCTCGGAGCGGATGCCCACGCCGAGTGTCCCGCCGACGTAGCGCTCGAGCTGCGGACGTGACGCCGCGGTCTCGGGCGAGACCGTGAGTCGCTGCTCGCCGATCAGGCAGACGAGGCCCGCGCCGTCACGCTCGAGCGTCGCCCGCATGAAGTTCATCGACGGGCTGCCCATGAAGCTCGCGACGAAGAGGTTGACGGGTCGCTCGTAGAGGTGCTGGGGGATGTCGACCTGCTGCAGCTGCCCTTTCCTCAGAACGACGACTCGATCGCCCATCGTCATCGCCTCGACCTGATCGTGGGTGACGTAGATGGTCGTCGTGCCGATCTCGCCCTGGATGCGGGCGATCTCGGCCCGCATCTGGACGCGCAGCTTGGCGTCGAGGTTCGAGAGCGGCTCGTCCATCAGCAGGACCCGTGGATTGCGAATGATCGCGCGGCCCATCGCGACCCGCTGGCGCTGACCGCCCGAGAGCGCTCTCGGCCGTCGCGCCATGAGCTCCGTCAGGCGGAGCACACCCGCGATCTCCTCGACGCGCTCCTCGATCTGAGCCTTCGGGACCTTCCGCATCCTCAGACCGAAGGCGATGTTGTCGGCCACGGACATGTGCGGATAGAGCGCGTAGTTCTGGAACACCATCGCGATGTCCCGCTCCCGCGGCAGCACGTCGTTGGCGACCGTGTCGCCGATGCGGATGGTCCCCTCGGTCACGTCCTCGAGGCCCGCGACCATCCGGAGCGCCGTCGTCTTCCCACATCCGGACGGTCCGACGAAGACCATGAACTCGCCGTCGCGTACCTCGAGGCTCAACCCGTCAACGGCGCGCGTGCCGTCGGGGAAGACCTTCGCGACTCCGTCGAACGTGACCGATGCCAAGTCGCTACCCCCGGGCGAGTCCCTGGAGGGTCGTGTCGCGCAGCAGCTCCGGCGGGCAGCGATCGTCGACAATCGGGCGATGGTTGACAATCTGCCACGGCCGAGCCTAGTCTAGCCCCCTGTCGTTTGGAGGTGCAACAACCTGGCCGATGCGTTACATGATCAGCCGGCGTTGCCGACCCATCGTCACCTGATCGAGGAGGTGAGCAGGCAGCCAGACCGCGCAACGACCGTGTCCGAGCAGCCCTTATCGAGAAAGGGAAGTGGCATGACGCAAGAGCGCAAGGGCCCGCAGGTCGAGTCCGGAGAGGTGGGAGGCGGCCTCACGCGGGCGGGTGCACTCAAGGGGTTCGGCGGCATCCTGGCCGCCGGCGCAGTCGGCGGGCTCGCCGGCGCGACGCCTGCCTTCGCAGGTAGCACCGCGCCCGCCCGACGCACCGCACGACGACGAAGATCTCCATGTGGGGCAACCACCCGGAGTGGAAGCCCGTCCTCGACCGGCTCATCGCAGCCTTCGAGAAGACCCACCCGGGCATCGAGGTCGAGCTCAGCTACAAGCCGGGACCGCAGTACACGGCCGCGCTCAACACCGCGCTCGCGGGTGGCGCCGCACCCGACGTGATCGGCTGGATCGAGGGCGATGCGATCCGCGTCGGCGCGAAGGCCAAGCAGATCATCCCGCTGGACGGGAAGATTCCGCTCGGCAGGCTGATCCCGGCGGCGCGGGCGCAGGTCGCCTTCAACGATCACGTGTACGGCTCGCCGCTGGCGGCCTACACCGTGGGGATCTTCTACCAGCGGCCGATCTTCAAGAAGTACGGGCTGAAGCCCCCGACGAACTGGCCTCAGCTGCTGGCCGTGACGAAGAAGCTGAAGCGACGAGGGGGTGACGCCGTGGTCGATGCCCGCCAAGGACATGATCATCCCGTACTTCTTCTACATCATGGCCGCCTCGTCGATCCTCGGCCAGGACGGGTACCGAGGGCTGCGCCGCGGCACCCGTAAGGTCACCGAGAAGCAGGTCGTGAGGGCCGCGCAGCTGATGATCGACCTGCAGGAGTACTACAACGACGGCTTCCAGGCGGTCTCGTACGCCGAAGGGAAGGCGCTGTTCGCGCAGGGACGGACCGCGATGCTGATCGGAGGCTCGGCCGACTACACGGGCTACAAGCAGGTGAACCCGAAGGTCGACGTCGGCGTCTTCGGGTTCCCGTCCCCGAAGCGGCAGGAGCCACGTGACCGTCACCGGCATGGAGCTGCTCTACACGGTCAACGCGAAGTCGAGCCACAAGCCGGAGGCGACGACGCTCGTGAACTGGCTCTCGTCGAAGGGCGCCCAGCAGGTGGTCGCCAACGAGCTGGCCCGGCCGATCGCCGTCGGCGTCGTGCCGAGCCGCAGCAACCGGGTCGGTCGCGAGATGGTGCTCGCGGGCGCGCCGGACATCCCGGTCTGGTACTCGCAGCCGGAGACCGGGGGCACGTTCGGGGCCGTCACGAGCGCCGGTGGGATCTTCACGGGCGACCTCACCGCGGCCGAGTTCGCCCAGAAGGTGCAGGCCAGCATCAAGCCCAACAAGAAGGCGTAAGGCCACTCGTTGGACTTGACGCCCGACGTGCCGGCAACGGTGCCGCGGGGGCGGCGGGTCGCGAAGGCGATCCGCCGCCCCCGGCCTCACGTGTGGTTCCTCCTGCCGGCGGTCGCGCTCTACCTCGCGTTCTTCATCCTTCCCACGCTCGCCTCGTACTGGCTCGCCCTGTACGACTGGAGCGGCCTCGGGCCGATCGGCGACTTCATCGGCCTCGACAACTTCAAGCGCGTCTTCGAGGACGGCGAGTTCCGCAGCGCTGCCCTCCACAACGTCTGGATCTTCATCGCGCTGTTCGTGATGACGAACACGCTCTCGCTGTTCCTCGCGGTCCTGCTCGACCGCAAGTCGTGGATGCGCGGCCCCTACCGGGCGATCATCTTCCTCCCGTACATCCTCTCGCCGGTCGTCACGGGCTTCATCTTCGAGGTGCTGCTCAGCCCGAACATCGGCGTCGTCAACCCCGGGCTCGAGGCGGTCGGCCTCGGCTCCCTGCAGCACACGTGGCTCGCCGACCCGAGCACCGCCCTGGCGCGATCACCGTCGCGCTCGCCTGGCAGTGGAACGCCCTCGCGACGGTGATCTTCATGGCGGGGCTGCAGAACGTCCCTCCGGAGATGAAGGAGGCGGCCGTCACCGACGGCGCGACGACGCTCAACGTCTTCCGCCACGTCACCCTGCCGTACCTCGCCCCCGCCTTCACCGTCGTCAACGTCCTGCTCGCGATCTTCGCCTTCCGGGCGTTCGACCTCGTCTACGTGATCGGCGGCGCGATCGGCGCGCCGAACGGCGCGACGCTCGTGATGGGGACGGTGATCTACGGCAACGCCTTCGGCAAGGGCTCGTACGTCGACACGACCCAGATGAGCTACGCGATGGCGCAGGGGATCGTCCTCTTCGTCTTCCTCGGCGTCGTGGCCGCCGTCCTGCTCGTCTACCTCAGCAGACGTGAGCGTCGCGTCTACTAGCCCGCGCGGCCTGAGGCGCCGGCGCGCCTTCGTGGCGTGGTTCGGGTCGCACAGCGTCCTGATCCTCGCGTGCGTCCTCGTGATCGCGCCGATCTACTTCCTCGTCCTCGGCTCGTTCAAGTCGGTCGAGGAGTTCTTCGCCGCCCGTTCGGGCTGCCGCAGCATTTCAGCTTGACAACTACCGCCGCGCCTGGACCGAGGCGTCCATCTCGACGACGGTCAAGAACAGCGCCATCGTGACCGTGTCGGCCGTCCTCATCAGCACGGTCGTCTCGTGCCTCGCGAGCTACGCGATCGCCCGGCTCCCGTTCAGGGGCAGCCTGTTCCTGCGGCTCCTCTTCGTCGGCGGCCTGATCGTTCCCGTCCAGCTGATCATGGTCGCGATCTTCATCATCATGCGCTGGATCGGGCTGCTCGGGTCGATCGGGTCGCTGATCCTCGTCTACTCGACCTTCGGGATCCCGCTGGGCGTCCTCGTGCTGGTCGGCTTCTTCCAGGCGCTGCCGAAGGAGCTGAGCGAGGCGGCGACGATCGACGGCGCGACCGACTTCCAGACGTTCATGCGGGTGATCCTGCCGCTCTCGATGGCTCCGATCCTGACCGTGATGATCCTGAACGGCGTCTGGATCTGGAACGACTTCTTCATCGCGCTCGTGCTCTCCACGAAGCCGTCGGTCGAGACGCTGCCACTCGGGATCCTCAACTTCTTCGGCGTCTACTCCACCGAGTGGGGCCTCATCTTCGCGAGCGTCGTGCTCTCGGCTCTCCCGGTCGTCGCGCTGTACCTGCTGATGACGCGGCGCTTCATCGCGGGCATGACGGCCGGAAGCGTGAAGGGATGAGGATCACCGGGGTCGAGACGGTCGTCGTCGACGGCGGCATGCGCAACTGGGTGCTGGTCCAGGTGCGGACCGACGAGGGGATCTCCGGCCTGGGCGAGGCGACGCTCGAGGGCAAGGCGGAGACGATCGTGGCGGCGGTGGCGGAGCTCACCCGTCTGATCGACGGTCAGGACCCTCGCCGGATCCAGCATCTCTGGCAGATCATGTACCGGCACTCGTTCTGGCGCGGCGGCCCGGTGCTGATGTCCGCGATCAGCGGCATCGAGCAGGCGCTCTGGGACATCACGGGGAAGGCCGCCGGGCTTCCCGTGTACGCGCTGCTCGGCGGCGCGTGCCGCGACCGGATCCGCCTCTACGCGAACGGACCGCGCGGAACGTCGCCCGACGAGTACGCCGAGAGCGCGCGCCGCGATCGCCGACGCCGGCTTCACGGCGCTCAAGGTCGCCCCGCACGACGCGACGCTGCCGGTCGACTCCTCGGCGACGAACCGCGCGGCGGTCGACGTGGTCGCCGCCATCCGGGACGCGGTCGGGCCGGACATGGCGATCGGCATCGACATCCACGGGCGTCTCTCCCCGGCGATGTCGATCAGCTTCGCGCGCGCGGTGGAGGCGCTCGACATCTGGTTCCTCGAGGAGCCCGTCCTGCCCGAGAACGCGGCCGCGATGGCCGACGTGGCGCGCGCGACGAGCATCCCGATCGCGACCGGGCGAGCGTCTCTTCACGAAGTGGGGCTTCCGCGAGATCCTCGAGCTGCCGCGCCGCGTCGCTCCTCCAGCCGGACGTCTCTCATTGCGGCGGCATCCTCGAGGCGCGCCTGATCGCGGCGATGGGCGAGGTCGCCTACGCGGGGCTCGCTCCGCACAACCCGCTGAGCCCCGTCAACGGCGTCGCCTCCGCGCACGTCGCGATGGCGTCGCCGAACTTCGTCGCGCTCGAGTGGGTGTTCGACAACCCTCCGTGGACGAACGACGTTCTCAGCACGCCGCTTGCTATGCGAGACGGATGGCTCGAGCTTTCCGACGCGCCGGGCCTCGGGATCGAGCTCGACCTCGAGGTCTGCGCCGCGCATCCGTACCGGCCCGTCGACCTGCCGCAGTTCTGGCACGAAGACGGATCGGTCGCCGACTGGTGAGCGCGGAGCCGGCCGAGCAGCTTCTCCGGGCGGCCGAGTGCCTCCGTTCGGCCGGCTTCGACGCGGCGCTGTTCGCGACGCCGCCGAACGTCACCTACGTGAGCGGCTTCGAGGTGCCGATGCCGGTGGGCTACGTGACGGAGGTGACCGGCTGGCTCCCTTCCGTCGCGCTCGTTCGCACCTCGGATGCCGCCGGCTGGCTCGTGGTGCCCGACCTGCTGCTCCCGGCCGCCACGAGCCAGGCCTGGTTCGACCGCATCCTCACCTTCGACACGTTGGGGCACTTCGCCCGCGCCGACCC